>CAWDPO010000022.1:0-32590 GCA_963804165.1 uncultured delta proteobacterium | reverse complement strand
TAGGTAGAGAAGAAATGGCAACTGAGGTTGTGGATGTCACCGAGCAAAAACGCTTGAACGAGGCGCGCGAGGCGGGCATCCCGTGGAAGAAGTGGGGACCCTATCTCAGCGAACGCCAGTGGGGCACGGTGCGCGAAGACTACAGCGAAGATGGCGACGCCTGGGATTATTTCACCCATGACCAGGCTCGCTCCCGCGCCTACCGGTGGGGGGAGGACGGGATGGGGGGAATTTGCGACGACAAGCAACGGTTGTGCTTTGCGCTGGCACTGTGGAACGAGCGCGACCCGATCCTGAAAGAGCGCTTGTTCGGACTCACCAACAGCGAGGCGAACCATGGGGAGGATGTCAAGGAGTATTACTTCTACCTCGACAGCACCCCGACCCATTCGTACATGAAGTATCTCTACAAGTACCCGCAGCGGGAGTATCCCTATGGGGACCTGATCGAAACCAACCGGAGACGATCGCGGGAAGAGTTCGAGTACGAGCTGCTCGATACCGGCATCTTTGACGACGACCGCTACTTTGACGTTTTCGTCGAGTACGCGAAGGAAAGCCCGGAAGACGTCCTCATCCGCATCACCGTGCACAATCGCGGGCCGGAAGCGGCCCGGCTGCGGGTCTTGCCGACGCTCTGGTTTCGCAACACCTGGTCTTGGGGCGAGGCCCATCCGAAGCCTTCGCTGCGTGAAGCGGGGCAAGGCGCAATTCAGGCCACACATCATGAGCTTGGCGAGTACTGGCTCCATTGCGATGGTGCCCCGGATTTGCTCTTCACCGAAAATGAAAGCAATGCACAGCGTCTGTGGAACCAGCCCAACGCGTCTCCCTACGTCAAGGATGCGTTCCACGCCGTACATCATCTCGGGCAGAGCGACGCGGTGAATCCCGCCAAGACGGGGACCAAGGTGGCGGCCCACTATTTCCTCGAGGTGCCTGCCGGCGGCAGCAAGACGGTTCGGCTGCGTTTGGTGGCCGCCGAGGCAAAAGATGCCTTCGGGAGTTTCGATCGGATATTCAAAAGCCGGATCGCCGACGCTGATGAGTTCTATGAACGGATCACGCCGGAGCGCTGAGTGAAGATGAACGGCGGGTGCACCGCCAGGCGCTGGCGGGCATGCTCTGGAGCAAGCAGTACTACTACTTCGATCTGGATCGATGGCTGCAGGAGCACAAGAGTCATCCGCTCATGGAATCCGCCCGCAACGGTGTGCGCAATATGGAATGGTTTCACATGCTGAACGCCGACGTGATCTCCATGCCGGACAAGTGGGAGTACCCCTGGTATGCGGCCTGGGACCTGGCCTTCCACACGATCTCCCTGTCGCTGGTGGATTTCGATTTCGCCAAGGAGCAGCTCTTGCTGATGCTGCGCGGTCTCTATGCCCACCCCAATGGGCAAATTCCCGCCTACGAGTGGAACTTCGGCGATGTGAATCCGCCGGTACATGCCTGGGCCACCATCTTCCTCTACAAGAACGGAGCGGACCCTCGGCCGGGCGGACCTGCGGTTCCTGGAGCGCTCGTTTCAGGGTTTGATGCTGAACTTCAGCTGGTGGGTCAACCGCAAAGACCCCGCCGGGCGCAACGTGTTCGCCGGCGGATTTCTGGGTCTAGACAACATCGGCGTCTTCGACCGCAGCGCCCAGCTCCCCACGGGCGGCTCGCTGGAGCAGGCGGACGGGACCGCCTGGATGGCGTTTTACTGCCAGAACATGCTGGAGATGGCCCTGATTCTCACCGAATACGACCCGATGTACGAAGAGATCGCCTACAAGTTCGTCGAGCATTTCACCTGGATCTCCTACGCGATGGACCGCATCGGTGAGCATCACGACGAGATGTGGGATGAACAGGACGGGTTTTTTTATGATCTGCTGCGGCTGCCCGACGGCCAGGCGATGCGTTTGAAGGTGCGGTCCTTGGTCGGGCTCCTGCCGCTCTGTGCGACCACGGTGTTCGAGGGGGATGCGGCCAGTCGCTATCCGAAGCTGATGGAGATGATCGCCCTGTTCCGCAAACGCCATCCCGAGGTGGTGTCCCATGTGGCCCCGACCGACCAGGGTTTCGTCGGCTATAAAGGACGGCGTCTGTTGTCGATCCTCAACAAGCAGAAGCTGGAGCGAGTGCTCGCCTACATGCTCGACGAGAACGAGTTTCTCGGACCCCACGGTATTCGCTCTGTGTCGCGGTATCACCTCGATCATCCGTTCGTGTTTCACGTCGGTGGTGAGGAATACAAGGTCCAGTACCTGCCCGGCGAATCGAATACCGGAATGTTCGGCGGCAACTCCAACTGGCGGGGCCCCGTCTGGATGCCCGTCAATGCCCTGATCGTGCGGGCGCTCTTGAACCTATACAGCTTTTACGGCGATGAATTCAAAGTTCAGTGTCCGACCGGCTCGGGGCGATACATGACGCTGTTCGAAGTGGCCCGGGAACTCTCGCGCCGGCTGGCCAGTACGTTTCCTGCGCGACGCCAACGGACAGCGGCCGATTTACGGAGGGACCGCCAAGTTCCAGGACGATCCGCACTGGCGCGATCTGATCCTCTTCCATGAATACTTCCACGGTGACAACGGCGCGGGTCTCGGCGCCAGCCACCAGACGGGGTGGACGGGCCTGGTCGCTCGACTTCTCGACCTGTTCGGGCGTGTCGAGACCAAAGACTTGGAGATGGAAATCGCGCAAGTTTCTGCCCGGCTCGTGAGGGAGCAGGTGGGCGGAGAAAAGGCGGGCGGGGAAATAAGGTGTCAGGTGTCGGGTTTCAAGTTGTGGGGTCGAGGTAATTCTATTCAACAGGAGCTAACAGAGTTAACGGAGGCGCATGGTAGTGACTCAATTTCAAAATCAGATCCTTCACTTCGTTCAGGATGACAACTCCACAAGTGTCATTTTGATTAATATGAAAGCGATGAAATCCGCAGCGTCGGTAGATAGACTGACGGCTGGAGGAGGAAATCGCAAATGGAATACGTCGCATTGGATGTTCATAAGCATTACACCTGGGCGCGGGTAGAAAATGACCAAGGCCAGAAGCTCTTTGAGTGTAAACTGGCGCATAGTCGAGGAACGATTAAGAACTTCACCAACAAGTGGAGTCCGGGAACCCCGGTGGCGGTTGAGACCGTGGGCAACTGGTACTGGGTAGTCGATGAGATCGAGGCGGGGAAAGGATCGCCGCAACTGGTCAACGCACGACTGGCCAAGCTGATGATCGGCAGCGTGAACAAGAGCGACAAGCTCGATGCGAAGGGAATGAATCGTTTGCAGAGAGTCGGAACCCTGCCGACGGTGTGGATTGCGCCGTCTGCGGTTCGTGATGCCCGCGAGCTGCCGCGCACCCGCATGGTGCTCAGCAAGCAGAGAACCCAGTTCAAGAACCGTATTCACGCCACTCTGGAGAAGTACGGGCTCAAGGTCGACGGCGTCAGCGACGCCTTTGGCAAGCGGGGCCGACAGATCATCGAAGAGCTTTGCTCCAAGCTGCCACCGCACACCCAACAAGCGCTGCGATTGATGCTCGACGAGCTCGACCATGTGCAGGCCAATCTCAAGACCATTGAAGGCCAAATGCGCCAAGCCTTTGCTCCCTGTGCTCAACCGCGAGCGCTGCGAGTACCGACACGTTGCCCGGCTGTATGAAAATGTCAAAGCCAGACGGGGGCACGGCAAAGCGATTGTGGCCCGCTCTTATCTCGTCCAGTAGTCACACTATCCCCAAAATGAGTCACTACCCGTATTATTGATGAACTCTGTTTTCTCTGTTGCCTCCTGTAAGGAAGTGACGAGTGTGAGGAACAAGCGACAGGGACAAGTGACGAGGGGGAATTAGGGAATATGCCCGATCTTCGCTATCCTTCGCTTTACCAAATCAACACCCGCGTCTGGATGACGGAGCTGTCTCGACGCTCTGGGCCGGCTCGCGACGCTGGATGATATTCCGGACGCAGAGCTGGATCGCCTGGCCGAGATGGGTTTTGACTGGGTTTGGTTCCTGAGCGTGTGGCAGACCGGCCCGGCTGCGCAGGCGATTTCGCGCGCGAATCCCGAGTGGCGTCGCGAGTTCGCCGAAACGCTGCCGGATCTCAAGGAAGAAGACATCGCCGGCTCGGGGTTCGCCATCCAAAACTACACCGTGCATCGCGATCTGGGCGGCGCAGCCGCGCTAGCACGTTTGCGAGAGCGGCTGCAAAAACGCGGACTGAAGCTGATGCTCGACTTCGTGCCGAACCACATGGCGCCGGATCACCCGTGGATTGACGAGCATCCGGACTACTTCGTCCATGGCAGCGAGAGCGATCTGGCTCGCGCACCGCGGAACTACTGCCGAGTACAAACAAAAAAGGGGCCGCTGGTGCTCGCCTATGGTCGGGACCCGTACTTTGACGGCTGGCCCGACACGCTGCAGCTCAACTACGGCAACCCGGAATTGCAGCAGGCGATGATCGGCGAGCTGGAGAGAATCGCCGGGCAATGCGACGGCGTGCGTTGCGACATGGCGATGCTCGTCTTGCCGGAGGTTTTTGAACGGACGTGGGGCATTGCAGCTAATTTATTCTGGCCCAAGGCTACGCAATGCGTGCGCGAAAAATTTCCGCACTTCTGTTTTATGGCCGAGGTCTACTGGGACATGGAATGGACGATGCAGCAGCAAGGATTCGATTATGCCTACGATAAGCGGCTGTACGACCGCTTGCGCGACGGTCACGCGCGGCCGGTGCGCGAGCATTTCCATGCCGGGCTGGATTACCAGAACAAGCTAGCGCGTTTTCTGGAGAACCATGACGAGCCGCGGGCGGCATCGACTTTTGCGCCGGAAATTCATGAAGCTGCGGCAGTCATTACGTTTCTGTCACCGGGGCTGCGGTTCTTTCATCAGGGCCAATTCGAGGGACGGACAAAAAGGATTTCACCGCACCTGGTTCGCGGCCCCGACGAACCGATCGACCAGAGGCTGGCACAGTTTTACGACCGGCTGCTGACTGTACTGCGCAAGCCGGTGGTCCGGGATGGGCGGTGGCGCTTGCTCGAATGCTTGCCCGCCTGCGAGGGCAACTGGACCTCGGACTGTTTCGTCGTCTTTGTCTGGCAAGGTCCTGACGACGAGCGCTTGCTGGTGACGGTGAACTATGCGCCGAACCGGAGCCAATGTTACGTGCGTCTGCCGTTTGCGGACATCGGAAATAGTCAATGGCGGTTGGAGGATTTACTCGGTGACGCCATCTACGAGCGGGACGGCAACGATTTACAAGCACGCGGACTCTACTTGGATGAGCCACCCTGGCAGGACTCCATCTTTGCATTGACGAAACGAGTCTGACCGGAGGAGAGAAACTTGCATCCAAGCCGCAACCTGCGGTTTCGAGTGCACAGGATGCGTGCAGCTTCTTCGATCAAAAATACGAGCACTTTCAAGGGAGCTTCAGCTACTCGCCTATCTGCGCCGCCAACGGGTTTAAAACTTCATCGTCTCAGGCTGCGACGTGGTTTTATGCGTCCCGAGTAGAATCTACGGCATACCGCCCGAGTAGGTGGTCCAGCTAGGGCAAGCTTAAGTTCGAGCTGCGCCAGCCCGTACCTGATGGGCTTCCCGACCTCTTTGGACGTGTCGAAGTCAAAGATCTGGAGTTGGAACGGTAGCGGGTCGATTTTCTCCTAAGGAAACTCGAAGTATAAAATTGGCGTTTTCCCGATGTTAATAATTTTTGAAAGCATATAGCATCCGGGTTGTAGAAATTTTGTTATGAGTTGCAAGGAGGAGAAGTTCGTGAACAAACAAAAATTACTGAGTTAGATAAGTCCTTGGCGTATTCCTTGCTGGTCTGCGCGACTACTGACAATTGGTCGCCAACGGTGTTGGACGAGGCGCCAAAACACAGTAACCGCCACTGCTCGCGGCTGTTCTGCGGCATTACATGGTGGATTGCTGTCGGGATCGGTCATACCACAATAACGGCCACCTCGCTATACCCGTGGGGGTAAAGCGATTCCCGCTCGGTTTTTTCGGACGGCGCTTTGCTTTGCGGTGGCCTAGCGTATTTACTGACGCCGGAGCCGCCACCGCCACCACCACCGCCGCCACCGCCCCGCCTCCTCCGCCACCGCCGCCGGCACCGAAGCCAAAGCCGGCTCCACCGCCGCCACCGCCGCCGCCGCCACCCCCACCGGCGCCGAAGGCTGAACGGACGATCATCCTGGATGACGTGTTGTTCGATTTTGACCGGAGCACGGTCAAGCCCGCAACGACGCAGATTCTCGATCGGCTGGTCGTGTTTATGACCGAGAACAAAGACAAGAGCGCAAACCTCGCTGGTTACACCGACAATGTCGGTAGTGAAGCCTACAACCAGGCGCTGTCTGAACGGCGTGTGAATTCGGTAAAAAATTATGTTGTTGGCAAGGGCGTCGACAGCGGCCGAGTTTCTGGACAAGGTTTTGGCGAAAATAAACCGATCGCTGATAACAAGACTGCAGAAGGTCGAGCGAAGAATCGCAGGGTCGAAATCAAAGTTAATTAGGCTTCCCTAAGCAATTCCCGCTTCGAGCGTCGGGGCGAGTGATCGCGTCAGCGATCGCCCCCTGGCGCTCTTCCGTTTGATCGTAAGCTTTCACTATCGTCAGCCACGGAATGAGCTAAGGCCCGAGGCATCTGCTGTGTTTGCGCACATCTCCAGTGCGACGCACCGCGCTGTCTTTTAGATGCCGCTAGTAAATTTTCCGTAATTTTAAGGATCTATCTCAAGCCGGTGCGTATCACAGCGAACGCCGAAGTGAGCTGCGGCGGTGCTCCTCTTTTCACTAGGGGAACTCGCACCCAAGAATCAGGGTATGCCGGATACCCTATCGGGTGATTTTGTATTTTCATAAGTGGGTGTGCCGCTGTTCGGTTTTCGACCGAACCACGTACGCAGCTTTTTCGAATTGAAGATTTCAAACACCTTGGGGGTTAAAAATGCGACGGATGACGGACGTCGCGCTGCGCTCGCGGGCATGAACATCTATCCCTACGCGCAACGAGACGTGCAGTACGCGGCGCCGCCGTTGCTGGCGAAGTGGCTTGAGAGCTTCAAAGAATTCCCGCCGCGCGCCCGCGGCGCCAGCTTCAGTATCGATCAGGTGGTCGAGAAGCTGATGCCGAAGGCCTGAACAGTTTCCGCCGCGGCAAAAGCCAGCGAGCTTCAGCTTGGAGCGCGTGATGGAGCAGATGACTACGGCGGGACCAGCCGGAACTGACGGCTCTTCACCGGGTGAAATGTGTCGCGCGAGGTCAAGATTGCTGAAAGGTGTCGCGTAACTTCTTCTTGGTGAAGAAAAGATATGATCAATCCCCTTCTTCGGATGGCAAAAGTCCTCGGCAAAGCCAGTTCGGCCGCGATGGTTCTAGCAATGACATTGAGTTGCTCCACAACTAAAGCCGAAACGGAGCAGAGGTGGCTGAGCTTTCGCTGTCCGGATGGGCGAGCCGTGATCGCGCGATTCGAGCCGCAAGACGACTTTGTGAATATGCGGTTCGAAGACCGCGACTTGCGGCTGCCGCATGTGATCTCCGGTTCGGGCGCTCGATACAGCGATGGCAAAACAACTCTCTGGAACAAAGGCGATAGCGTGTTCGTGGAAGTGAACGATAAAATCGTTGTGCGAGACTGCATGCTGGAAGGGAAGTCGCAAGGTTAGGCTTGCGCGGTTCAAAAGTTCAAGGTTCCAAGTTCAACGTGGAAGAGGCCGCCGATCATACCGGACTGAACTACATCGCGCGACTTTATTGATCCTGCCCGAGATTCTGAGCGGCGCGTACAAGTTTTCGAGGCGTAGCCGGCGAGTCGAGATTTTTAAGAGATCTATTGTTCAGGCGAAAGGAAAGACCATGAGCGCACAAGATGCTTCAAAATCTGCGCAGACATTTAGTTCAACCGAACTAGCTGAACGCATGCTGCAACGTCGAGCTGTCGAGGCGGTGATCTGGGGCATGCCGGCGGTCAACTAAGATCTCATGCTCCAAGAGATGCTGACCAAGACCGCCGGCAAGGTGAACCAGGTGATCTACTGGGCACGGACCCGTCGAGCTGGAGCACGAGCCCGCCGTGATCGATCGTATCGAGTAAGGCGCAAGGAGCGGGAATACGAGACTTCGGTCGCCCAGCTGAAATGAAACGATGAGCGCAATCGATGCCGCACATCTTGTTTTTTGTTCTCCGATCGGTGATCTCTATACAAGAAAGGCCCGGCTATGAAAAAGTTCGGTGAATTCGTTGTGAGGGCGTTGGTCGCTGGCTTGCTCATCCTCGTGCCGTTTTACCTCGCCGTCTTGCTGCTGCTCAAGGCCACGCAATCGGTAGTGGCTCTTGTTAAGCCATTTGCCATGCTGCTCCCGGATTGGTTCCCCGCTGAGCATTTTCTCTCGCTCCTCCTAGTCTTGATTGTTTGTTTCCTTGTCGGTGTTGCCGTGCGCACCCCCACAGGTCGGGCAATCAGGGAACGCATCGAGAAAACCCTTTTCGAAAGACTGCCCGGCTACGCACTTTTGCGGAGTCTGACTCAACGACTGGCGGGGCAGGGTGAAGAAAACGTCTGGAAGCCGGCACTGGTCGAGATCGAGGACGCTCTCGTTCCCGCGTTTATCATTGAGGAACTGGAGGACGGGCGCTTTACGATTTTCGTGCCGTCGGTGCCCACACCTTTCGCGGGCGCCGTGTACATTCTGAGCCCGGAACGCGTGCATCCCTTGGACATTCCCTTCACGCAGGCGGTCCAATCTGTTTCCCGCTGGGGATCAGGTTCAAAAGAGCTCGTCGCAGCCATGAAAACCGAGGGCGCACTGAAATAGCAACGGAACAATTTTCGTTTTCGTAGCCTCGCAATGAGCCGCCAAATCCTGATTTAGATCCGAATCCACAAATCACTGCCGCCTCCCCTCCCCATTGGACTAAGGTCCAATATACACGCTTCGCCCGCTTCGCTAGAGTCCATCACTGCACCGCAGGAGCGTGATTTTTTGTCCTCAACGCGATTGACGTTCTCCAACGGCGTCAAGGAAGCCATCCGAAAGTGCTGAAGCGAGCCGACTATATGGGAACGTGGAAGACGTTCAACCACTACCCGGTCGGCTGGGCGAATGATCCGGCGGCCTCTTCGAGACGGCTAAGGACAGCATAATCCTCCTGGACGCGGACACGGACGGGTTACCGATATCAACCCCATTGGACTCTCATCGCGCACTGCCGGGACGATCTCGGGTTTTTCAAGATTGTCCAATATTAGACAGAATTCTTGCCGGTGAATGCAAGATAGTAAGCTGCATAAACTGTCTCTCGGTACGATGATTTGGCTTCCTTTCGTTCAGCAGCGTACCGGCATGGAAAAGGGCCTAAAAAATGAACGATCGAACCGCTACCGGCATGCGCACGCGTGAGCAGTGGCGGGTTTCCGAGCTTCGTTACCGGCGAAAAACTGCTATGCAGCAGCCATTACTTCAGCCGCCACTTATCGATGACCATCAGGAGGTTATTGAATATCTCCGAGAGGTGGTGGAGCGGGAGTTCGAGGTGATCGCTACTGTCGGAGATGGCAACGCGCTCGTTGCTGCAGCCGAAACGCTCGCTCCCGATGTCATCGTCACCGACATTGCCATGCCGGGCCTCAACGGCATCGCGGCTGCAGGGCAGATTTTGCGGAAGGATCCTGCGCGAGAATCGTGTTTGTGACCGTATACAATTATCCAGTGCTGCTGCAGAAAGAGATTGGCCACCGGTGCCTTGGGTTACGTTTAAAGCTCAGGGCGGGCGATGATCTTGTTCCGGCGATCCATGCCGTGCTGCGGGGAGAACAACATCTCTCGCCAACCGTAGGTGCTAGCGATCGATCCAAATGATCGATGAGCGCGCGCCATGATTGTCTGGCGTCAGCAACGAAGATTCACGTGAGTAGTTCAACAGGAGTTCACTAATGGAATGCGAAGAGATCGGCAATGCTCTGAATAACGGGCAGCAGCACCGCGCCGGAAGCGGCGGAGCCGGTACGGGGCAAAACGTCATGATCGGTGAAAGCGATGTGCTCAAACGCGTGTGGTTCTACGTCGAGCAGGTGGCTTCTATTGACACGACTGTGCTCATTCTTGGCGAGACCGGCACCGGCAAAGAACTGGTGGCACGCGCGATTCACGCATGCAGCGCGCGTAGAGACCGACCGCTGGTCAACGTGAACTGCGCTACGTTGCCTGCAATGCTGATTGAGAGCGAGCTATTCGGCCATGAGAGGGGTGCGTTCACGGGAGCGACGGCGCGGCAGATAGGACGATTTGAGTTGGCGCATGGGGGAACGATTTTTTTGGACGAGATTGGCGATCTGCCCTTGAATCTACAGGCGAAGCTGCTGCGGGTATTGCAAGAAGGGGAGTTTGAGCGGTTGGGGAGCGGCAAAACGATCAAGGTGAACGCGCGCGTAATCGCGGCTACGAACCGAACCCTTTTGGCGGCGATGCAGAAGGGTCGCTTCCGCTCGGATCTGTACTACCGGTTAAACATGTATCCGATCAGTGTACCGCCCCTCAGGGAGCGGAGAGAAGATATAGAAGCATTGGCGAATGAATTTTTGCGGCAGGTGGGCTTGAAATTGGATAAGCGGTTCGACGCGATATCCCCGCAAGCGCTCGCGGCGTTACAGCGCTACGACTGGCCCGGAAACGTAAGGGAGCTCCAGAACATAATTCAGCGGGCGGCAGTGATGACGACGGGTCGGGTGTTGCAACTTCCAGAGGAGTGGAAACTGAGTGTCGAGCCAAAGAAACCGGAGGGCGTTTTGACCGCATCCAGGGAGAACGTTGCGTCGAAAGCTGAGGAGACTTTTCAAACGACTAAACTGGACGAGCTGGCGAGGGAGCACATAATGCGGGTCCTTGAGCAAACAAAATGGCGCATCGAGGGTCCAAAAGGCGCTGCCTTGATCCTAGGCCTTCATCCCAGCACCGTGCGCTCACGCATGCTTAAGCTGGGTATTCGAAAAGAAAATGGCACAAGGACCGCCAGGTCAGTCAAAAAAGAGCAAAATCAAAATGAGCAAAACTAAAGCGGCTATTGCCATTGTCGATGACGATGAATCTGTGTGGCACGCAATAAGTCCTTTGCGGGCATCAACGTGTTTGGCGGAAAAGGAAACATCCGTGCGAGAGTTGTTTGGTTGGATGATCATCCCAATGACGCGATTAAAGGGGGAGAGAGTGGGAGGAGTCGGAGTTATCACGTTCCATTCACGGGGAACTCGCGGAGACTACGGCTATGGACAAATGCAAAGTTGGGAGATTCTTAGGGCGACGTAGGCGTTGGGCTTTGTTTCTAGGATTTCATCTCATCGCCTTTTCATCCTGGTTGCCCGGCAGCGGCCTGCTGGCGCAGTCCGACATCCTTCACGGTAAGTCTGCAGTGAAGGTGACTTCTATGGATAAGACAACGCCTATTGAAAACATTCGTTTAGTACAAAACCCGCCAAGCGACACGACAAAATTACTAGAGTGGCTCCAATCCGTTAGCGAGGAAGATAAGAAGGATTTGCGCTTCGGTCGAGATCGCAACGCGTTGGTCGTACTCCTCCTAATTGAAGCAGCGAGGCAGGGCCGAAGCAGGCCGTGATCAGGCACAAGCGAGTCGGCTAAGGCGAATTTAAAGACGGTTCAGTTACAGGAAGAAAAATGGCGCTGGGATTTGTTGAGATAGCGGCCGCCTGAAATGGCGGCGCTGGCTGATACGGCGGTAGCGCCTCCACGCAGGTCGAACCTCCCTGCGGCTCCCGCCGTAGCAGCTCTTTCAATGAAACGGGGCCAGCCGAGCGTCTTCTTCCGAGCGTTATTGGGCAATGACTCTTCATAAGGAATTTAGAAATCAGAACTAGGGAAGTCCCGATAGTCGCGCCGGCGCAAGTCCATTAGTCTTTCGAGAGCAAAAGAAATCAGTAAACCCCTGATAGTCAGCAAAGAGTGAGTCCGTTAGAGATAGGTAAAAGAAAAAGGTTGTTTAAATTTATAGACTCCCACCGCTGTGCAACTCGCATCAGGCGGTAGGCGCAACGATCTCCGGCGAATGGGGATCAGAAAGGACAGGAGAACGATGAAGGTAGGATACCTAGGGAGGGGCATTGGCCTCGCGTCCGTCGTCTTGCTGGTCGCCCTTGGCAGCGCCAGCGCTGCTGACCAGTGGGTCGTGCTCGGCGAGAAGGTGATCAAGGCCACCGATCCAAGCACGGAGATCAAAGCCGAAGAGGGGAAGAAATGGAAGGATGACATCAAGAGGACGAAGATCTCGGTCGAGGGCGCTGACGTGGAGATCACGAAGGTCACCCTCCGCTGGAACAATCGTAAGGACGACACCATCACGAATGTCGGAGTGGTGAAGTCGGGAGGACAAACGGCTCCGAAGGATGCTCCACTACGCGAGGCGCGCCTCGAGTCGGTGGGGGTCCAGTACAAGATCCTCAATAATAAACCGACGGCCACCCTCAAAGTTTGGGGATACGACTGAGCGGGGGTGTAAACCACCGGCCAGCGGACAGGTAGCCGCGATCACCGCGCCGAAGGCGAGGCGATCAGGGTTCACGTTTGCTGGAGTCGAGCACGGCTGCGGCGTTCACGTCCGACGGACATGGGTGGCGAGGCTTCGGCAGACCGAAGCCTCGCCACCCCGCTATGACCGGCTTCGATATCGAGTCGATTCCGCTTCAACAATGCCAGCCGAGCGGGCCGAAGCGGAGCACCTGCCTGAGCGCGTCCCTCGCCGGAGTCCCTCAAAACCGTGCTCGACCAGATGGCCCGAAACCGATCCGCTTGTCGCCAATTTCAAGCCCGAGCAGTCGACACGCGCTTTTTGACGCCGGCGCAATAGCACACACGACAACAACGCTGCAACCCGTCTTCACTTTATGGTGATGGAATCGCGTACACCGGTCTGATCCGGTCTTCTTGCCATAGCAGCGGCCAGCGGTGAATCTACCGGGGCTTCCCAATAGGCGCCCGTGCTGTTCAGACTCGCGGTTCTGGTGGTCGGCGCCAAGCTGGGCCGTTTGGTTGTTGAACGCTTCGGTCAGCCGTCAGTTCTTGACGAGCTTGCGTTTCCCATACCCTAAACTTTCATCGGGAGATTCGACACAGAAAATCAGGGCTACCCTGATACCATTTCGATTTTATCTTTAGTATCGTCGCATAGCATTTTCCGCTGCCCGCGTCGGGCCGATTGCTCCGGTCGGAATGCTGATCAACTATCTCAAGGCGGATCAGATTATATTTACTCCGGCCAGAAAAAAGGTGGTTTAAATTTCCTATACATAAAGTTTTCTCAACCCGGGAGATAACCATGGTACGAAAAATTCTGGTGCTCAGCGTGCTGGCAATGTCGCTTGCGACACCGTGCACCTATGCGCAGACTGCGCCGGCGAGTGCTGTCGATCCGGCGTCGATTCAGGCCCTCAAGGACATGGGTGCGTTCGTTCAGACACTGAAGCGCTTTCGGGTGTCGACCGAACTAACCGGTGAGCGCGTTCTGGCCGATGGCCAAAAGCTGCAGCATACGGCGACGGCCGATATGGACGTCGAGCGTCCGAACAAGATCCGCGCCCTGATGCATAGCGCCCGTTCCGAACGCGAGCTCGTCTACGACGGCAAGACGGTCACACTCTATACGCCGGCGCAAAAGTATTACTCGACGGTCGAATTCACCGACACGATCGGCAAACTGATCGAGCGGCTGGAGGAACGGTACGGTGTGGAACTCCCGTTGGCGGATCTCTTCCTCTGGGGTACCCCAGCCGCGCCAGTCGACAAGATCGAATCGGCAATGAATGCCGGCCAGGATTTCGTCGGCGACGATCTCTGTGACCACTACGCCTTCCGGCAGGCCAAGGCCGACTGGCAGATCTGGATTACCACCGGGAGCAGGCCGCTGGCACGCAAGGTCGTGATCACCAGTCGCACCGACGAAGCGCGCCCGCAGTCGGTTTCCCTGATCGACTGGAATTTGAAACCTATCTTCAAGGACACGGTTTTCAAATTCACGCCGCCCAAGGGTGCGTCCAGGATCGAGATTGTTCCGGTGAAAACAAAGTAGAGGAGCGCCAACATGAAGAGATCATTCGGTAAGTTGCTTCCGGCCTCGTTGGCCGCTCTCGTTCTCGCCAGCTTCGCCATAGCCCCTTACGCTGATGCCGCCGCCGCTCGGGGTGGCGGCGGTGGGGGTGGTGGTGCTCGCGCCGCAGGCGGCGGTGGTGGGGCCCCCTGGTGGCGCCACCAGGCAGAGTGCGCAGGTCGACAACAGCAGGGCTGATACCCGTACCAACAATGTCCGCAGCACTAGCGTCAATAACGTCAACGTCGACCGCGACGTCAACGTCAATGTCGAAGGTCATGGCGGTTGCTGTGGCGGCTGGGACAATGACTACCATCCGGTCGCGGCTGCAGCGGCGGTTGGCACTGCCGTCGCCGTGACTTCCGCCGTCGTCGGCTCGATGGTGCGAAGCGTGCCGCCAAGCTGCGTGCCGGTGAACTATGGTGGCATGGTCTATCAACAATGCGGAAGCACCTGGTATCAGCCCCAGGGATCGCAGTACGTCGTGGTCAATCCGCCGTATTGATGCCAAATGAGCTGTTGGTAAGGGTAGCGCGGACCGGCTACGCTGATGCCAGCCTACGTAGTTGCAGCGAGCACGAATTTGGAGAACCTGGAGCCGCTGGAATTCATGCAGCGGCTCGCTGCCCTGGCGCCCCGTCGGCGGTTACATCTGATCCGCTTCCATGGCGTCTCGTGCCCCACCGAAGTTGCGCTCTGAATTCATTCCCAGTACGCCAGAGCCTGCAACCGAGACTCAACCGAGCCGTAACTCAACAAGCCCAAACAGCTGCTCTAGCGTGTCGGAAAAATGTCCAACCAAAGTAATAGCAAAGTAACGAAAAAAACTGGCTCGATTACCTCCGGGTGGGCTCGGATATAGAGAAGCAGTTTCGGTCTTCGTCGGGTTGGTTGTCCCCGTTCCGACCAAACGAATGGCTGGATACAAACCGAGTGAACGCGCTTTAGTTACTTGTTCTTTAAGGATTGGACTTTGTAGTGGATTGTTTGGTTTGCTGATTTAGGGCGTCGGTCTGATCTTCTATGACCGAGTTTTCTCGTGCTCACCGGGCTTTCGGACGCAGGGATCGTGAAGGTGATTCGGACAGCGCTATGAATCCATCGATGGGAGCTAGGACCGTGCATTCCGGGCAGCTCTTAAAACCGGGTGGAAGTTTTTGGGTGTTTAGAATGTCGAACGAGTTTGCTGGCCAATATCGGCAGTCGGAGCACCAATGCCAGATTCCTTTGAGATCGGACCGAAATTCTATTGCCATGGCCGCACCCCTCACTAACAAAATTTCCGATTCTATTTTCGCATTAGGAATTATTGTGGCTGTTGCCACACTACTACTTGGATGTTGTATCAGTAAAATCCGCTCGGGATTGGGCCGATCGCCACACGCAGTCTCCGGCGGGGCGGCTCGATCCAGTTCAACTTAGACGAAGCACACTTTAATATCCTCGGTGAATCATTTGATGACCGCTGCGTCGAATGCACAGTCTGTTAGTTGCCCTATCACGTTGCGGCGTTCTGCTCTGAGTATTTGGGGGGAGCTTCAGGTCGTTGGAATTTTTTGACGACAGGTAATTGTGTTCGGTCGTTAGCTCCGCATTCGACGCAAGCAAAATACCAAGCAAGTTCGGACTCGCCTTCGATCCAAATAACAGGCTCACACTTATGGTTCAATATAAACCAAGTGGAAAGCTCTTTAACAAATATCAGTCCTGGCGCATTGTTTAGCCAATGATCCATTGCTGTCCTCATCAACGATGTAGAAACCTTCGGTCAAAAAGAAGATGCAACAGTACCTCGTCCGTCATGAAGAAGAGCGCGTAGCGATATGGTTGGAGGCCGGCCTTGGTGGCCGATTGACGCGGCGGCGGTGCGCAGTTTGCGAATCTCTTGCCGCCGCTTGAGGAGCGCGCCGTCACCGTACTGACCGCCAACCCTGGAAGGCCACCGTTGTGAATTTCGGGAAGGCAAGAATATCGCGCTCAGGGCTTCACAACGCTCAGCGCTACGCTTTCAGTGTATCTCAAAACGACCTGATCGCCTTTTTTGACTTGGCTGAGATTCTTCACTCTAGGGTCGACCTTGAAGGTTCTCACGTCTCCCGCGGGAACCCTCACGTCAACCATGCGCTTCCGGGCATCGACCGATTGTACGGTGCCCGTCAGTTGTATCATCCGGGCCACCACGCCCCCCGGTTTTTCACCCTTTGGCGCTAGTTGCACCGTTTGTTTTTCCGATGTGCTGGGAGGCTCATCGCCTTTTCTTACGAAGACCGCGAGCGCCTGCGTATACGTAACCGTAACCTTGTCCCCCACTTTCACCTGGTCCAGATTTCTCGCATCCTTCGCATCGATGGTCTCCACCCGACCACCCGAACCTTCGACGGTGACGGTTTTCTTTTCAAGATCCACCGCTTTAACCGTGCCGGTCAATTTGATCACGTCCACAGAAACTCGACCAGGCGTTCCGCCGTTATCGCTGTCTTTCTGCTGCGCAATTGCGACGGATGTTAAACCCACAAGCATGATCCCCGTAAGCATCATCCTGAATAGCTTCATATAGTCTCCTTAATATAGTGTTTAGGTTTATTATCCGATCAATAGCGATTCAATTGATGGCGTTCCAGCGCAAACTAACAAGGCGCGGAAAGCTTTTCTATTGGACTTTGGTCCAATAGCCTCTTCCCCGCCTTGGACTGTTGAATTCTCAATCACCGAGGCGCTCCCTGACCGCTTTGACACTAGAGGCAAGAAATTCCTATCAGGAAATCCCTGAAATCGGCATCCGTATCTTCTTAGAAGAAAGAAAATGGGAATGCGGCCTATCGGACGGAGTGACCACGCATTCTATAGGTCGCGACCCGGGGAATCCGATTGCAGCCAGGATGCGAATAATAATCTCGCTCGCCACAGAACGCTGGCCGTTCGGATAGTCATCGGACAAGCCTGAGCGAACCACTAAATATAACGATGGCTACGGGACTCTCATCGGCAGTACAAAGCCAGTCCTTCCCCTATCACGTTGTGACGTTCTGCGCTGAGTATTTTTCGGAGAGAGCTTTAGGTCGTTGGGATTTTTTGACGACACCTAATGGCTCATTAGCCCCACATTCCAGGCAAGCCAAATACCAAGCAAGTTCTGATTCGGTTTCCAAATGATAGACTCGCACTCATGGTTGATGACGAACCAAGTGACAAGCTCTTTAACAGTGACGGATAAATCCAACCCGACGCGAGGATTGTCAATCTGACGGAAGACGACGGCCAGGCAAGAGAAGGACGCCTATGTCAAGATACGATCTGGTTTGTTTTCTTGAGAAGCAGGTTGCGGTGTAGCGATACTGAATTTGCTGAACCTAGTTTCGTACTGATGTTCGCTTGGACACTGATAGACAATTCGCTCTTTCGTCATATAGAGCACCGATCCAGGCTTTCCGCAACGTGGACAAACTTTTCCGATTAGTCTCATCTTTGCCGACTTCGGCGAATCACTCTTAACCTAATGTGCGCGGTGATGCGGCTTCCCATCCCACGACTTCTGGAACGCCGGCAGTGCTCACCCGATACGCTCGCCTTGTAGTTGAACGTTATCTTCCATACAAATCCTGTGAGATGGAATTGAAGCGTCGTTCAGTTCAATCCTCCGACGAAATAGAGGCGGTTCGTAGTCCGGCTCATCGGTAATGAATTAACCTGTTCTGTGCAGGTATATTGGCACTATACTGACCAGGTATATTGGGATGAACGCGAACAAAAATTGATTGACATCGTGGCAACTGGGGGAATCTCCATTTGGACATCGTGCAGTCTTCTTTCGCTGGGAAATTTAAACAACCTTTTTTTCTGACCTATCTCTATACTCATGGTTCCAAGTTTAACGGACTCACTCTTTGCTGAACATCGGGGCTTTACTGATCCTTGATACGATTTCCCTTAGTCTCGGCGAGTCGGTCCGGCCTCGATTCGTTAGACTGTTTGAAAGCGTTGTGGGTTATCCAATAACTGGTTGAGCTTATCCTACCGGGGCCGCAGGACGGGAGCCCGAACCTAACCCAAAGAAAGGAGTTCCTGCCGTGGCCCGATCTGATCCGACCGTCCACGCATGGTCGCCGCAACTGTGGTAACGGTTGGCGGAAATCCCACGACTAATGGAGCAATCATGGCCGAACAATCCAACAGCGACCGCGTTACACTTGAAGAACTCATGGTGAGCACGCTAGCGATGACCGATCCTTGACCACAACCTGCCGCGCTAAGAACTAAAGAATTGCCTGATTAACTGGAAGCATGTGCAATCTTGATGAGAATCCGGCAGGAGAGTAGTTAGGCGAGCGTGAGAATTTTCCTTAACATTTTACTTTCGGTCACGATCACGGCGATAGCGCTGTGGGGAGTTGGCGCATTGTATTTCTCGCCGCTGTTGCCGGCGCGATGGCGCGCTCTTGCCGCTGCGAGCTACGGGACGGCGAGTATTTTAGCCTTTGCACTGCTGCCGTCCCCGGGCACGGCCGTTGCCGCGCTCGCTATCTTCACAGTATTGGTGATCTTGTTCCTCCGCATACCCGCGTCTAACGATCGCGACTGGCAGCCTGACGTGTCGGTTACGCCGCACGCAACCGTGAACGGTGATCTGGTGACGATCCACGGTGTGAGGAACTTCGACTACCGGAGCGAGAGCGATTTTACGCCGCGCTGGGAGGATCGAACCTACGACCTGCGCAAGCTCGATTCCGCCGATATCATCGCCGTCTACTGGTCAGGCAAAGCAGTCGCCCACATCATGGTCAGCTTCGGGTTCCAAGACCAGGACTACTTGGCGGTGTCTATCGAGACGCGTAAGGAAAAGGGCGAGAGTTATTCGACCCTCGCGGGTTTTTTTCGCCGGTACGAGCTTTACTACGTCGTCGCCGACGAGCGTGACGTGATCCGGGTACGGACGACGTATCGCCAGCCGCAGGAAGATGTTTACATTTACCGCACACGCACGCCGCAGATAAACATCCGGCGGAGCTTTCTCGATTACCTTCAGGCGATGAACGACATGTGCGTGCATCCGCGCTTTTACAATACACTGACTACCAACTGCACGACGACCATTCTCATGCACACGCGGATGAATCCCGAGTCGCCGCCGATGTCGTGGAAAATTTTGCTGAGCGGCTATCTACCCGATTATCTCTACGAACTCGGCCGCATCGATACAGCGAAACCGTTTGCCGACTTGGAAAAGCTCTCGCGCGTGAACGAACGCGCGCAAGCGGCCGACAAAGACGACGCCTCCTTCTCGCAACGCCTCAGGCAAGGGCTGCCGAAGCCGGCGCCGCTGCCGTAGTGTGAGAATCGGCGTGCATAAAGATCCGGCCTAGAACAACATGCCGAATAGCATTTTCAGCAGTTCTTCCAGCGGCATCATGGTTAGCGCCAGCGGCACAATCGGCGCGAGAGTCGCGGTCCGCTTCGCTTGAGCAGCTTGTTAACAGCATAGACAATGGATGCCCCAAGGGTCGGACAATCGAACCGCAGCGACACGAGGATTGGAGATTCTCGTAGCACGTGTAAGTGACGAATATTACACTGCGCTGCAATATACATGGAACTAATCCATCATTATACGGAACCAGACGCTGAGGACTATCTTTTCCGCCTCCTCCGCATGCCAGCCGCTTTATTTTGACCCCGTTGATGCTTTGCTCGGATCGGAATTTGATAGGTTGCATCAGTGGCTCGGCACTCAGCTGTGAGTGAAGCCAATTCTCTGAGAACCCTCACCAGGTAGCCATTCCAACCCCGGGTCATAGGTGTCATATCTCCTTGAATTCTTCATAAAGTATTACGCGCGTGACCCACGTGTCAGATTTAACAGCGTGAAGGCCGACAATGAGAAACGACGTCGTGGACAGGCGACTGGAGCGACCCGACACGAGAATTGATGATGCTCTGCCCAGGGAAATCAGAATCACGGATGTGCACTTGATTTCGAGTCTCGTGAAGACTAGCGAGACGGACAACCACCAGCAAAAACCAACAGAAAATCCAACGCCTCTCTCCCCTTTTCTCTGTCTGTGAGTGCTCCTGTTGCTGATGGAACGAGCACAAAACTAGCACAGCGGGGATCGCAGAGTCGCCCCTCGCCTTGCACGCGGTCTTTGCCGATACTAATATCGGCTGGGCGGTATACTACAGTTAGGCGCACCGACGAACGTGAGTCGGAGATAACGGAAATGAATAAATCTGTTCCCATTTTCTGCTCACGGTAGATGACCGTGAATCTCCGCGCCATGACCTACAACATCCACAGTGGCTTTGGACGGCACGGCCACGACCTTCACACCATCCTTCGGGTAATCGAGCCCGAGCAGGTGGACCTCGTGGCGCTGCAGGAAGTCGATTTTGCGTTGCGTCGAAGCGGGTACGTCAATCAAGCCCAATGGCTCGCCGATCGTCTCAGTATGCACGCGATCATCGGCGGTACGCGTCGTCAAGGCCGTTACGGCAACGCGCTGCTCACGCGCTGGGCGACCACCTTCGTGATGAACCACAGTCTCACCGTGCGGCCGCATCCCGGACGGGCCTGCCTGGAGGCGCACCTTACCACCCCGAAGGGCACGCTTCGCTGTTACGTGACGCACCTGGGGCTGGTGCCCCAGGAGCGCATGGCCCAGGTGAAGCGGTTGACCCGGGAGATCATCGTGACGGATGGAGGCCACGAGCCGGCTCTCTTGATGGGTGATTTCAACACGGTGTCGCGAAGCCGCGTCTCACGCCTTCTACGGAGGCGCTTCACCGACGCGTTCAAAGTCGCGGGGAACGGTCGGGCTGCGACCTTCCACGCACGGCTGCGAGGGATGCGGGTCGACTATATCTATGCCGCCGGTCTGACGCCGATCGCCGCTCACGTGCTCGTGACACGCTGGTCCGCCAGGGCATCGGACCACCTTCCGCTCGTCGCGGTGTTGCGGGCCGATTTCGGCGGAAAGCACACCCCTGATCCCAACTTGAATTAATGGGGGAGAATTCTTCACAGGGCCTCGTTGGAGGAACTGATTCAAACCCTGCACGCTAAGGCATCCGGCCATTAGTTGAAAGCGGTCGGTTGCCTGACGACATCGATAGTCTTTGAGCAGCTGGGAGGCAAGCAAAAGCAACAGATCCGAAACCATCGGCTTTCTTTTCTGAAATTTGGATCAGAGAGCATCCACGCAGGCCCCGCATTTCACCCGCGCCGGCATCGGTGTAAGTTCTGGTTCGTAAATCGAATAACCATAAAATTAAACACTTATAAGATTAACCAGTAGCGTCGAGGTCAAGGCCGACACGAGGATTTTCAGTCCTCTTGCTGTACGGGGACTATGTGTCACTATCGGTCACTATTGGTATTTATCCAAGCGTTTACCGGCGCTGTCAGCCGGTCGATTTTACCGATTCGAACACATAGAGACATATAGTTCTGGCAAAGTTGTGGCAAAGTAACGCTACGAAGATTTATGCTGCAGGCTTTTTGAATAGAAGGCTCCTGAGATGCATCGCTCAGGTTCGCCACAAGTATTATATGTGCTGACCATGGATGCCCATGCGCGCCGTGCGTTGCAAAGATAGCCAGATCTGATGGTATTACCTTTAGTCTGTTTTTAAGACCGCTCAGGGCTGATTTGCACAGAGCCGTTCAATAAAAAGCCTCTTAAACGCACTCGACAAATTCGATTTCCAAACTGATGCTAAGGAATCGGACGTTCTTTCATCTAACACGGTAACGCAGCCAACTTTTCCTTGACGCTGTTTTAGCGCAGCAATACAATCATTCAATCAATCAGGTTGGTTAAGCACACGTGACTCGGCCGAATAGATTTTCTTTCGCAATTGCTACAGCTTTTTTGTTCGCTGGGTGTGCCTCGCCATTTGTTCTACTCGTGAATCTCAAAAATGGTACTACAGTTGAGTGTTCCGGCATGGGGCGCGGTATTACGTCGGCCGTCATGGTCAACAATCAGGTAAACAGTTGTGTTCGCCAGTACGAAGCACTTGGGTTCGTCAGAGCGGACCAATTAACAGAGGAGCAGCGAAAGACCATTGTTGTGAAACCACCAGAAAGACAGCACAGGAGCGAACCCCCCGCGGAGCGTTAGGCCAAATGATGAGTAGGGCGCGCGCTTACGGAACAGGAAGCGAACCTGGCGCTCGATCAAGCGTACGCGATCGGCGAGCTGTAGATCCTTTTGATCTCGTAAAAATCACGCAACGAGCAGAGCACTTACTGCGAGACAACAAACTATCACCGAATCACTTTGTCGTGAGCCCGATCTGCTTGGCGGCTTTCAGATTGATGATGAATTCGAACTTCTTCGGTTGGTCGAAGATCGGCGGTCTTGGTACCTTTCAATATCTTGTCTACAAGGTCAGCGGTGCGCCGGAACAAGTCCATATAGTTCGGCGCATAGCTCATCAAGCCGCCAGCCTCAACAAACTCACTGTTTGAGTACATCGCCGGCAACCGACTCTCTGCTGCGAAGTCCAACACTTGGCGTTGCTGAGTAGCGACAAGTGGACCTGGGGTCGTAATGAGCGCCTGAGAGCGTTCTTTCTTCGCTCGCGCAAATGCGCTCTCAAAATCGTCAAGGCTTCGCACCTCCAGCGATTGAAGTTTGATTCCCAACGACTTGGCTGCGGCCTCCGTCACCGTGAGAGGCAGGATTCCGCGCGAAACACGTTGCCAGAGGTTCGGAAATCTTCGCGAGAAATTCTTGCTCGAATCAAACCTGACACTTCCATGTAGTCGAATCGTCACGCTCAAAATACTGATTTTCATACGCTCGCCTTTCTGCAGCTGGGTCGGCTGACAGCCAGGCCACGACGGCGTCGGACAGATCGGCTCGGAGACGACGATTAACTCTGGTGACCTGGCGGGGATTCTAATGATCGCGGTGCAGGCGCTGGAGAAGCGCACGGCGGAGATAAAACAGGGGGAGGCGCAGATTGCTGTACTGGAATCGCGGCTGGAAGGTCTGGAACTGCGACAGAATCAGTCTATGCAAATAACAGCCGCGAAGTAGTGACGGTGAGTTGCGCCGAAACGATTATTCGCGTCAGGGTCGGCTGCCCTTGGGATGTCTCCCACACGTCACCTGTCGGAGTTTGAGATTATCTTGATTTGTTCGTTGCTCGGCATGGGCGCAAGTAGGAGGTGATTGAATGGGATTCTTAACACCAGTGGGGGTTCGGTTCCTGGGTGGTCTTGCGTGGGCGGGTGTTCTGCTCTGCTTCTTGATCCTCGATGCCTTGCTGTTGTCCGGTTGTTCGGCGCTGGACAACAGCGAGCGCTATTATAAAAATAGGCCATACCAACCAATCAACTATCGGACGTACCAGACTGATTAAAAAAAAATAGTTGCCCTTGATGGCACCGGCAAACCTGCTTTTTACGACCTTATGAAGCGGCAATGCCAAGCCGTTTACTATGCGTTCGACATCCTCTGGCTGAACGGGCGCGATCTTCGCAACCTATCGCTGCTCGATCGAGCGTAAAAAGATTCTTCGCTCGGCGATCCCGCGTAAGTCCGCTTGTGTCGGATACGTCAGCTACGTTGATCGGCAGGCGATGAAGCTTTTCGAGATGATCAAGAAAGGTGATCTTGAAGGGCTAGTGGTGAAGCGGAAGGACGGCAAGTATTCACAGCGGACGCTTTGGTACAAAATTCTAAATCCCGCCTACACACAGAAAACAGGCCGCCAGGAATTTTTCCAAAGACAGTAAAAACTTGGCGGGGGCGCTTCACGGACGCCCCCATGCGGAACACTGGCAATGTTCCCTGCCGTCTCTCTCGGAACTATCTAAAGGACCAGAGAGAAGGCCCCGTCATCTTCGTTTCTCCCCGTACGGGTGCTGCCTCCCGCCGGCCGACTACACGGGGCCACATAGGCCGTTATGCCAACCGCGCCAGGGTACAGCTTACCCATCGAGCGCCCGGCGCGATTCCGCACGAAGACTTCACGGTTAACAAAAGCCCGCTCTAGGGTAACCGATAGAACGACGATGCGACGCGTAAATCTAATCTAGTTTCGGGTGAAAAAACTTTACTCAAAACGCCAATAATTTGACATTTCGCGTCAATGAAGAGCAGACGTGCATTGTCGGTTTCTCGACGACGGGGATCAGCCATCGCGGACCACCTTCAGAATTTCGCTGCTCATCGTAGCGCGATGGATTCACCCATTCGGCTTTGTGGCGAGCCTCGCCTTCGGCTTGGTGTTCGCCTATCTGACAATTTGTTACCGGTCGTGGCTGTTTGGGCGAAAAGCGTTGTGATCGGTGAGAGCTGTCGCTCACCCCACAAATCAAATCCGATACAGCTCCTGTAGTCGAATCGTCACGCTCAACGGCTTCTCTCGCGACAAAATACTGATTTTCATACGCCCGGCTTTGTGGCATATCCATTGCGGTGAAAGAGCACGGCTATGAATAGAATGCATTGGCTGCTCCCGGTTCTGATTCTCGTTTATGTTAATCTCGCCGAGGCGCAGCAGCCGAAGAAAGTCTACCGGATAGGTTTCCTCGGAGGCTCCTCCGCTTCCGCGTACGCTAGATTCATTGAGGCATTCCAGCAAGGTCTTCGCGATCTAGGCTACGAGGACGCTCGGAACATTACAATCGATTATCGTTATGGGGGGGAAAGCGTGATCGGCTTCCCGACCTCTCAGGGGAGCTGGTCCGTCTTAGGGTTGACGTCATTCTGGTGTCGGGCGCTTTAGCCATCAGCGCTCTGAAGAATGCAACCAAAACGATCCCCGTTGTCATGACAACTGTTGAAGATCCCGTCGCGCAGGGCTTTGTCGCGAGTCTGGCGCGGCCTGGCGGGAATATCACGGGGCTCACCAACCTTGCTCCGGAGTTGAGCGGGAAGAGGTTAGAGCTGCTCAAAGAGACTATCTCCAAAGTCTCCCGTGTCGCTGTACTTTGGGATCCAAGCACGCCAGGCTCCGCTGTCACTTTCAAAGAGACTCAGGTCGTGGCCCCTGCAGTAAGTGTTCAGCTTCAATCTCTGGAGGTGCGGAGTTCCAACGACTTCGAGGGTGCGTTCAGGGCAGCAAACCACGGAACGAGCCGGCGCTCTCATCGTGCTGCAAAGCCTCCTTACAAATGCTCACCGGCAACGGATAGTGGACCTTGCGGTAAACAATCGGCTACCGGCGATGTACACGCAGACGGAATATGTGGAAGTTGGTGGCCTCATGTCCTATGCGCCGAGCTATACAGATATATATCGCCGCGCTGCGGTTTACGTAGACAAAATCCTCAAAGGCGCCAAGCCCGCCAATCTCCCCGTCGAGCAACAACGAAGTTCGAGTTGGTCATCAATCTCAAAACTGCGAAACAGATCGGCCTCACGATTCCTCAGTCGGTACTCTATCGGGCGGACAAAGTGATCAAGTGATTATGCGTCAGGGGACATAGATCGCGTTTCGCTGCTCCGCTATTTCCTCAAAGCTATCTTTGCGATATGTTTCCATTCGAAGTGTCCAGTTGTGGATTCCCAAATACAATGACGGACCTAGAACGGCTCATTCAGAACGGTTAAGTTGAATCATAGGAGGGACTAACCTATGGCTCAACAACGAGACCGTTTTGTAACGCAATTGAAGCAAACGGCTGCCGAGCGGAAAATTCCGATCGACCGCCTGAGCTGCCGGGATCTCCAGACAAGGATGGATTCGAGTTGATTATTGAGGCAGGGGTAAAAAACAGATTTTCACGATTGACGAGTTCGCAGCAATAAAGGACCCGCAAGGAGAGATTGATCTGCTCATCAATCAGATTGGTGATAATGAGTAGATACTGACGCTGGTGCGGCGCCGCGGCGGAAGGTGTTTCAAGCCCCACTATGCCGATGCCTTCTCTACAATCGGGCAATGCGCACGACGCCAAAGGCGACCTGAAAAAAGAATTAAAAACATAAAGCAAATAATATAAGGAGGGGCCAGGATGAGAGCAATTATTTTTCTTATCGTTACCACATTGTTGACTTCGTGCTCCACGACATCTTCGCGCGATGAAACGCAAGCCGATGTCGATCAGGCAGCGGCGGTCATCCAGCGATTCGAGGCGATTCCGGAGAAAGGAATTCCGCCCTCGGTCATGAAAGCTGCCAGAGGTCTAGCCATTCTTACCGTCACAAAGGCTGGGTTTCTTGCGAGTGGCAGGGGTGGCAAAGGGGTTGTTGTCGCGCGGCTGAATAAAGGATGGAGCGGTCCCTCAGCCATCGGTACCGGCGGGGTCGGATTCGGTTTTCAAGCCGGAGTGGAAGTTACCGAGTTCGTGATGGTTCTCAATACTCCGGCTGCTGTGGAGGCCTTCTCGAAACAAGGCAACGTCACACTGGGCGGCAACTTGAGCGTGGCGGCGGGTCCTGTCGGACGGACGGCCGAGGCCAGCGTGGCGTTGCAAAGCGCGATCTATAGTTACAGCCTAAGCCAGGGATTTTTTGCCGGCGTTTCGCTCGAAGGCACAGTCGTCAGCGTGCGAGATGACGCCAATGAAGCATACTACGGAAGGCCGGTCACGGCGCAAGAAATCCTTTCGGGCAAGGTACAACCCCCTGCCGGAGCGCGAAACTTACTCGCCGGACTGTCCAAATACTGAGCGAGCTTTTTTCCGTGTTCGTGCGGGGAATGAAAGCAGGCGGCGCGGGCGGCCTAGCTTGCTAGAGACTTAGCTCCTCTCGTTCAGGTCTTCGCCCGCGCTTCCATCGCATCAGGGCTTTGATCAGCTCTGATGCGATGACTTAGCTTGCAATTTTAGACTCCATTTGGTCTCGCGCTGTCTGCCGGATCGCGCAACGCTAGGCGCGCTTCGTCTTTAAGGCACGACACCACGCACTGCCCACGCTTTCGCATTAAGTGCAAATGGTCCGTCGGGGTCGAAAGACCCGCCATTTACGGACCTGGGGGGCCTTCGCCCGTCAGATAACGTTGCCACAGCTCATCAAACGAAGAGAACTGGCACCGCATCGTCAAGTCTGTAACTTCGATGTGGGTGAGAGCGGCGTCCTTCCAAAGATCTGAAAGTGCTTCCGCAGAACCGTACGATCCCCGCCTCGCAGAGGGCCGTTGCGCTGTCGGATCGATCGCTTCCGCAGCATCCCAAAAACAGCCGTAAAGCTCATTCGCGCGGCTACGGTCCCACATCGTGGTTGCCACGACACCCGCTATTTTGGTAATGCGGCGCATTTCTATCGCTGCCTTCAGAGCATCCGGAATGTAATCAACCGCGAGTAGAGCCAAACATCGGTCGAACGAGGCGTCTGGGTAAGGCAGATTTTGTGCATCGCCGACCTCGAAGGTTACCCGAGGATCGGCAATTTGCGTTCTGGCGTATTCGATAAAACCCTTGGAAGGATCGATGCCGACGATCTCCGACGTTTTCGTCACTCCCGCCAACGTCGCCGAAAGAGATCCAGTGCCGCAGCCCACATCGAGCACGTTCTCACCGTCCCGCACACCGACAAACTTCACAAACAAAGGCGCCAACTGCCGGCTCCAGCGCCCCATCATCACTTCATATGCTTCGGCGACTTCAAACGTACAACCTCTTTTGGTATATCCAGATATCAGGCTGCGGTCTATCAAGGCAACCCAATCCTAGACGCTGAGATTGATGAACGACGCTTTCATTGTGAGGTGGTCAAAACCAATGCACCGCGCAATTATCAGAGAAAGATGTCGCTCGAAATGTACAGCAAGTGTATGAGCTTCTTGAATCTGGCAAAGTAATGGCAAAGTGGCGGCGAAAATTCATTCCCGCCGACGAGACCGGGGTAACTGATTGAATTTTAAAGAGGAGAGAGTATGGCCAGGGACAGAATCGAACTGCCGACACGAGGATTTTCAGTCCTCTTGCTGTACCGGGACTATGTGTCAGTATCGGTGTTACCGATTCGACCAGATTAGAACAAATAGTTCTGGCAAAGCTGTGGCAAAGTGATTTCGTCGCCCGCTCAGGCGACGGTCGCATGAATCAGACTCGCTCACCGCCAGTGATCAACTTCTTTAGGTTTCTGCTACAGCGGCAGCGGCGAGACGCCAAAGAGATTTCTGTGGAAGTGAAGAAACAGACCGTAGAGAATCACAGCGAGAATCGCACGCACCACCCAATCTCACCGATCCTTAGCCAATTGCGACCTTCGACGATTGCCAGAAACGGCACATTTGAAGTCAGGGCGGCGAATCGTTTCGCCAATTCGGAGCTCACATTTTTCCTGATGATCTGGCTGTCGACGATTCGCGGCAAAAGCAGAGCGCCGAAACCGACAACGATCAACACGGCCGCAACGACGACGCTGAGAATGAAGGCCGGGCGCGGCAGTTTCATGAAGCGGATCCTGAGCGCTAGAGCAAGTCGGTGCAAACTGCTTAGCCGTGGCTATTTTTCGGGCTTTCTTTGCGGCTGGGGCGGGTTCTCTTTGGGAGCTAATTGCGGCGACTTGCCGCCGCGCAACTCGCGTAGAAAATCGTCCTTCGATTTGAATGTCCGGCCGGCAAACTGCCCCTGATGGCAATGATAGCTGACCTTGTCCGCACCGCGATGACAGCCGTAGCCGTCAACAAGTCCAGTGTGGCTTTCACCAATGCTGCTACCTCCTAACAAAATCCCAAATGCTAACGAACACCCAAGGCAAACAGTCTTGAATTGAGTCATGTCCAAGCTCAATCGACCCACCATCTACGACCGATTCGCAGAGTAGCAGAAGTGCAATTACAGTGTAAGGATCGAGCGCCCGCTGCCGTCACTCAGCGACGTCCGATGGCCTTTACTACAACACGCGCTAATGAGCGGTCACTCGTTCTTCACTTCCTGTTTTTCAAAGACGAGATCCGCGACTTCGATGCGATCGCAAAAGGCGAAGGCGTGAAGCTCCCCGCCGAGCAGCTAGAGCTTGGCATGAGCCTGATCGAGAAAATGTTCTCGCCGGACTTCGAGCCTGAGCGCTATGCCGATGAATACCGCGAGCGAGCGCGCTCCATGGTCGAGCAAAAGGTCGAAGGCCAGAAATCAAAGCCGTCACGCCGGCGCCGCGGCGCAGCCAAGTCGTTGATATTTTCGCGGCATTAAAAAAGAGCCTGGAAACCGCCGGACGGCCACAGCAAAAAGGCGCGGACCGGATTAAACAAAAACAAGGCGTAGGCAAACTGGACATGCGCGTACGGCCGTCAATGAGTTATTACCAAATTTTGCGCAGACACATTCGTGCAAATAGTTCTGGCAAAGTTGTGGCAAAGTCGATGAGGTCCACCTGTTTTTTCCGCCACGCCCTAGGGTGAGCCTTGATGAAAACGTCCAAGATTGTTGGACCGATCATATTTTGGTTTGGAATGTTGCTGGGCGCGCACGTTGGGGCACAGGATTCCTCGGCGAAAGACCCATACTCAGGAGACTTCTGGTCGCGTTCGACACTGACCGGTGACTGGGGTGGGTTGCGCAACGAATTAGCCGCCAAGGGCGTGACTCTCGATATGAGCATCACCCAGGTCGGCCAAGGTGTGGTCGGCGGCGGCAAAAACGGCGCATGGGAATACGGCGGGCGCGGCGACCTGATCCTCAATTTGGACAGCGGCAAGCTCGGTTTGTGGCCCGGCGGTTTTTTTAATTTTGAAATGGAGGGTAATTGGGCGTCCTCAGTCAACCCGAAAACCGGCGCGCTCATGCCGGTCAATCACAACCAGCTTTATCCACTGTCCCCTGGTGATATTTTCGGCGTGCCGGCATGGAATTTCACGCAGTATCTTTCTCCCTACTTCGGGCTGACTATAGGTAAGTTCGCCACCATCACCGCAAATTCCGGCGACATGAACGAGTTTGCCCACGGTAAAGGCGACACCAATTTCATGAACGAGGCATTTAACGTTAATCCACTTACTGCTGTCACGGTGCCTTACTCGACCTTGGGCACCGGACTGCTCGTAGTACCCACCAAAGATCCCAACGAGGCTGTCGTCAGTTTCTTTGTGATGTCGGCCAATGGTGATGCCACTACCTCGGGCTTTGAGGATTTGAACGGCAACGCCATCGTCGTTGCCGCCGAGGGTCGGGTGAGAACGGACTTTTTCGGACTCACGGGGCATCAGCTTTTCGGCACGACTTTTTCCAACAAAAAGTTTACTTCGATCGATCAGAGGTTGGACAGGGACACCATCGAGAACAGCGCGCTCAGGGCTAAGAAAGGTTCTTGGAACATTTACTACAACTTCGACCAGTATCTGTATGAGCCAAAAAAAGGCGTCGACCGGGGCGTCGGCGTGTTCACGCGTTTGGGCGTTTCCGACGGCAATCCGAACTTTATGAAATTCTTCGCGAGCTTCGGCGTCGGCGGCAAAGGCATGTTCGAGAGCCGGCCCAACGACAAGTTTGGCTTGGGTTATTACTTCATAAATATACATAACCCGACCATTCAGGGTCCGCTTCAAACGACGAAACTTTTACGCGACGAGTACGGGTTCGAGGCTTTTTACAATTTTGCGATCACGCCGTGGGCGCTGCTGACGCCGGACATCCAGATTATCAGGGGGGCTCAGAAAGACAAAGTCACCATCGGCCAAGGTCCCTTGGGGTTGCTGCCCCGCCTTAGTAGAAAGAGCATAGGCACGGGAACCATCCTGGGGTTACGGCTTCAGTTGGTGTTCTGAAGAATGGAAGTCAGCTGCGGTTAATCGTCGCGTTCGCGCCGTAGGGACCGAGCGAGTTTCAGCGCGAGTTAGTGTGGCCGTAAGCTCTGCGTGTATATTGGACGAAGGTCCAATATACAACGTTTCTGATCCAGGATAAGAACGTCACATGAAGCCACACCAATTGCTATGTATCACGCGGGCGGCATTAGAGGGAAACTGAGATTTACGACTGAAAGCGACAGGTATTCTTCGAGCCACAAGACGGGATTCAGCCTGAGATTGAACTGAACGACGCTTCAGTCAAATCTCATAGGATTTAGTCGTAGGAGAAATCAGTTCAATTACAGCCTTAGCGTTGGCGTTGAGGGAGCGCTGAGGATCCGAAGCGATAAGGGAATCCAGCGGCAGGACTGCTGCGTTCCCCTCCACCGCTTTGTTAGTTAGATAGTGTCATTTCACGCAATCGAGCAGTTGAAAGCGAGCCGAGAGCCGCTTGCAACGAACCGAGCCGAGGCGCTAAACGTCGAATCAACTGAAATTGATGGAACCGATGAAGTTAATTAAACAGTTACCCGTTTGGCTGTTCGTCTCGCTGCTTCTGCTGGGAGCCGTCCCCACTTCAGCAATGGAGATGAGCGTCAGCGGCTCTCAGCTCATCCTCAGCGGTTTCATTAACGAGTTGGATTACGACAAATTCCTTTCGCACCTAACCCCAGCCATACGAACTGTCGTCTTCACCAACAGCCCGGGCGGGGTACATTTGATCGGGTTAGCCCTTGCTCACGAGATTCGACGCCGAGGGCTGTCGACCGTTGCCTTGGGGTACTGTAACTCAGCCTGCGCCAATGCGTTCCTTGGTGGAGCGGATCGCCGGTTGGCCAATGACCGTAGCTACGTTGCGTTTCACGGCAATTACTCGTACCGGATCGGAAGACCTTTAACCGGACACTTCGGCGAGCTATCTGCCTTCTACAGCGAGATGACCAATGGACGGTTAAACGACCAGATGATTCAACTGTTCCTGAGCAAAGGGGAGCGCGGATTCGTCGGTTACTACCAGCGGGTGACGCGAAATTGTGAAGGCACAGAGGCCAAACGGCCCTCGGGCTGTCCGACGCTTCCAATCACGGCCTTGGAGCTCGGTATTCTTACGGCTCTCGACGACGTTGAGGTTAGCGAACAGTGAACATTACAGAATCCCTAAAGACGCAAATGGCCTGAAAGCGTTTTTACTCGCATAACGCGTTCGTGGATAGTCCTCAAACCTACAGTCAAATTCTGTAATCGACGTGAGATTGAACTTAACGACGCTTCAACGCGATGCTAGCCTAATCCAAAACCAACAGCGGGTTTTCTTAGTTCCCCGCCGAGTTAGATCCAATGGTTAGCGGCTTATGCGCCTCGCCTCACTGTTTTCGCTGGTAGGCGTGCGAGCAAGTCTCCACAACCAAAGACTCAGACCGCCGAAAACGATAACAGCCAAAACGCTTGGCCACAATGGCATCGGATAACCACCTACAAGCACTTCTGGCCGTATTACAAGCCGCGCCAGCTGCGCAATGGCCAGCGAAGCGAACACCACGCTCGACACTAGCAATCCTGTAGTTTGGGAGTTCATGCTGTCATGCCCTCCTAATCAATTAGGTGCCTTCAACGATAAGCGTGTCACCGCTGAAACAGGAGCGCAACATTGCAATTCTGGCGTCACGTTGCTGCGAGCAGCTGCTATCGGTGCGCATTTCCAGCACGGGTTGCGCGGAAGAACCAGATTTTTAGCCTAAGATTGACCTGAACGACGCTTCAATGCGATGTCGCTCGAGATTGCGTTGATGGAG
>CAWDPO010000021.1:0-14109 GCA_963804165.1 uncultured delta proteobacterium | reverse complement strand
CAGAGCGCCGAAACCGACAACGATCAACACGGCCGCAACGACGACGCTGAGAATCAAGGCCGGGCGCGGCAGTTTCATGAAGCCGATCCTGAGCGCTAAGCAGTCTACAAACTGCTTAGCCGTGGCTATTTTTCGGGCTTTCTTTGCGGCTGGGCGGGCTCTCTTTGGGAGCAATTGCGGCGACTTGCCGCCGCGCAACTCGCGTAGAAAATCGTCCTTCGATTTGAATGTCCGGCCGGCAAACTGCCCCTGATGGCAATGATAGCTGACCTTGTCCGCACCGCGATGACAGCCGTAGCCGTCAACAAGTCCAGTGTGGCTTTCACCAATGCTGCTACCTCCTAACAAAATCCCAAATGCTAACGAACACCCAAGGCAAACAGTCTTGAATTGAGTCATGTCCAAGCTCCATCGACCCACCATCTACAACCGATTCGCAGAGTAGCAGAAGTGCAATTACAGTGTAAGGATCGAGCGCCCGCTGCCGTCACTCAGCGAGTCCGATGGCCTTTACTACAACACGCGCTAATGAGCGGTCACTCGTTCTTCACTTCCTGTTTTTCAAAGACGAGATCCGCGACTTCGATGCGATCGCAAAAGGCGAAGGCGTGAAGTTCCTGCCGAGCAGCTAGAGCTTGGCATGAGCCTGATCGAGAAAATGTTCTCGCCGGACTTCGAGCCTTAGCGCTATGCCGATGAATACCGCGAGCGAGCGCGCTCCATGGTCGAGCAAAAGGTCAAAGGCAGAAATCGAAAGCCGTCACGCCGGCGCCGCGGCGCAGCCAAGTCGTTGATATTTTCGCGGCATTAAAAAAGAGCCTGGAAACCGCCGGACGGCCACAGCAAAAAGGCGCGGACCGGATTAAACAAAAACAAGGCGTAGGCAAACTGGACATGCGCGTACGGACGTCAATGAGTTATTACCAAATTTTGCGCAGACACATTCGTGCAAATGGTTCTGGCAAAGTTGTGGCAAAGTCGATGAGGTCCACCTGTTTTTTCCGCCACGCCCTAGGGTGAGCCTTGATGAAAACGTCCAAGATTGTTGGACCGATCATATTTTGGTTTGGAATGTTGCTGGGCGCGCACTTTGGGCACAGGATACCTCGGCGACAGACCCATACTCAGGAGACTTCTGGTCGCGTTCGACACTGACCGGTGACTGGGGTGGGTTGCGCAACGAATTAGCCGCCAAGGGCGTGACTCTCGATATGAGCATCACCCAGGTCGGCCAAGGCGTGGTCGGCGGCGGCAAAAACGGCGCATGGGAATACGGCGGGCGCGGCGACCTGATCCTCAATTTGGACAGCGGCAAGCTCGGTTTGTGGCCCGGCGGTTTTTTTAATTTTGAAATGGAGGGTCATTGGGCGTCCTCAGTCAACCCGAAAACCGGCGCGCTCATGCCGGTAAATCACAACCAGCTTTATCCACTGTCCCCTGGTGATATTTTCGGCGTGCCGGCATGGAATTTCACGCAGTATCTTTCTCCCTACTTCGGGCTGACTATAGGTAAGTTCGCCACCATCACCGCAAATTCCGGCGACATGAACGAGTTTGCCCACGGTAAAGGCGACACCAATTTCATGAACATGGCATTTAACGTTAATCCACTTACTGCTGTCACGGTGCCTTACTCGACCTTGGGCACCGGACTGCTTGTAGTACCCACCAAAGATCCCAACGAGGCTGTCGTGAGTTTCTTTGTGATGTCGGCCAATGGTGATCCCACTACCTCGGGCTTTGAGAATTTGAACGGCAACGCCGTCGTAGTTGCCGCCGAGGGTCGGGTGAGAACGGACGTTTTCGGACTCACAGGGCATCAGCTTTTCGGCACGACTTTTTCCAACAAAAAATTTACTTCGATCGATCAGAGGTTGGACAGGGACACCATCGAGAACAGCGCGCTCAGGGCTAAGAAAGGTTCTTGGAACATTTACTACAATTTTGACCAGTATCTGTATGAGCCAAAAAAAGGCGTCGACCGGGGCGTCGGCGTGTTCACGCGTTTGGGCGTTTCCGACGGCAATCCGAACTTTATGAAATTCTTCGCGAGCTTCGGCGTCGGCGGCAAAGGCATGTTCGAGAGCCGGCCCAACGACAAGTTTGGCCTGGGTTATTACTTCATAAATATACATAACCCGACCATTCAGGGTCCGCTTCAAACGACGAAACTTTTACGCGACGAGTACGGGTTCGAGGCTTTTTACAATTTTGCGATCACGCCGTGGGCGCTGCTGACGCCGGACATCCAGATTATCAGGGGGGCTCAGAAAGACAAAGTCACCATCGGCCAAGGTCCCTTGGGGTTGCTGCCCCGCCTTAGTAGAAAGAGCATAGGCACGGGAACCATCCTGGGGTTACGGCTTCAGTTGGTGTTCTGAAGAATGGAAGTCAGCTGCGGTTAATCGTCGCGTTCGCGCCGTAGGGACCGAGCGAGTTTCAGCGCGAGTTAGTGTGGCCGTAAGCTCTGCGTGTATATTGGACGAAGGTCCAATATACAACGTTTCTGATCCAGGATAAGAACGTCACATGAAGCCACACCAATTGCTATGTATCACGCGGGCGGCATTAGAGGGAAACTGAGATTTACGACTGAAAGCGACAGGTATTCTTCGAGCCACAAGACGGGATTCAGCCTGAGATTGAACTGAACGACGCTTCAGTCAAATCTCATAGGATTTAGTCGTAGGAGAAATCAGTTCAATTACAGCCTTAGCGTTGGCGTTGAGGGAGCGCTGAGGATCCGAAGCGATAAGGGAATCCAGCGGCAGGACTGCTGCGTTCCCCTCCACCGCTTTGTTAGTTAGATAGTGTCATTTCACGCAATCGAGCAGTTGAAAGCGAGCCGAGAGCCGCTTGCAACGAACCGAGCCGAGGCGCTAAACGTCGAATCAACTGAAATTGATGGAACCGATGAAGTTAATTAAACAGTTACCCGTTTGGCTGTACGTCTCGCTGCTTCTGCTGGGAGCCGTCCCCACTTCAGCAATGGAGATGAGCGTCAGCGGCTCTCAGCTCATCCTCAGCGGTTTCATTAACGAGTTGGATTACGACAAATTCCTTTCGCACCTAACCCCAGCCATACGAACTGTCGTCTTCACCAACAGCCCGGGCGGGGTACATTTGATCGGGTTAGCCCTTGCTCACGAGATTCGACGCCGAGGGCTGTCGACCGTTGCCTTGGGGTACTGTAACTCAGCCTGCGCCAATGCGTTCCTTGGTGGAGCGGATCGCCGGTTGGCCAATGACCGTAGCTACGTTGCGTTTCACGGCAATTACTCGTACCGGATCGGCAGACCTTTAACCGGACACTTCGGCGAGCTATCTGCCTTCTACAGCGAGATGACCAATGGACGGTTAAACGACCAGATGATTCAACTGTTCCTGAGCAAAGGGGAGCGCGGATTCGTCGGTTACTACCAGCGGGTGACGCGAAATTGTGAAGGCACAGAGGCCAAACGGCCCTCGGGCTGTCCGACGCTTCCAATCACGGCCTTGGAGCTCGGTATTCTTACGGCTCTCGACGACGTTGAGGTTAGCGAACAGTGAACATTACAGAATCCCTAAAGACGCAAATGGCCTGAAAGCGTTTTTACTCGCATAACGCGTTCGTGGATAGTCCTCAAACCTACAGTCAAATTCTGTAATCGACGTGAGATTGAACTTAACGACGCTTCAACGCGATGCTAGCCTAATCCAAAACCAACAGCGGGTTTTCTTAGTTCCCCGCCGAGTTAGATCCAATGGTTAGCGGCTTATGCGCCTCGCCTCACTGTTTTCGCTGGTAGGCGTGCGAGCAAGTCTCCACAACCAAAGACTCAGACCGCCGAAAACGATAACAGCCAAAACGCTTGGCCACAATGGCATCGGATAACCACCTACAAGCACTTCTGGCCGTATTACAAGCCGCGCCAGCTGCGCAATGGCCAGCGAAGCGAACACCACGCTCGACACTAGCAATCCTGTAGTTTGGGAGTTCATGCTGTCATGCCCTCCTAATCAATTAGGTGCCTTCAACGATAAGCGTGTCACCGCTGAAACAGGAGCGCAACATTGCAATTCTGGCGTCACGTTGCTGCGAGCAGCTGCTATCGGTGCGCATTTCCAGCACGGGTTGCGCGGAAGAACCAGATTTTTAGCCTAAGATTGACCTGAACGACGCTTCAATGCGATGTCGCTCGAGATTGCGTTGATGGAGAATTCAGTTCAATCCTAGCATCGCCGCTTCGCTTTCTTTGCTCAAAAGGCTTTCGCTTGTGCCGTTGTGAATCCCGACTTTCCAAACAGCCTCCTTGCGACAACGCACACGAATAAGTTTCAAGTAATTCATCACGGCCGAAGGCACCAAATCAACGATCACCAATTACGATCGGGCACACCCGCGGGCTTGATTATAATTATTTCGGAACTGTCTAATATTGGACAGACACTGTTATGCATACCTGATTATTTGGATCAGACGATACTTTGAAACCCGAGACCCTTCCGAGTTCCGGAGGATCAAATTTTTCCTGTGGAACAATCGCGGGTACAGGAGAGAATATATGAATACAAGCACACTCCTGGCGCTGGTTTTTGTTTTCTGGTCTCTGATCTCGTTGCTTCGGGAAAATCCCACTTGGGACACCTCTGCGTTGCAATTGGGCGACAATTCCTCAAGGATTTCCGAGTTGGGCCTCCGCAGTAGGATGGAACGGTAGAGGCTGCAAAGTCGGTTTCGCATTTGCCTGAGAGAACGCCGGAACCTCTGATCACAACGTTGCATAAGCTTATGCCCTGAACGGAGGGTAGGTGGTTTTGTTCCACCCGCTCTAGAATTCTCTTTCGTGAAGTTCGATGGGCGGACTCGCCGATGTCACGAGAGCCAACACGCTCGACGATGACTCGGACTGTGTCCTCGATATCAGATCTCAACGTTCTCCGGGTTGTGGAAAAATCGAGCAAGCTCCATGCGACTACAGCGGAATCACATTAGGCCGGGAAGTTATTCGCGAATCCGAAACAATTTTACTTGAATCTCGGAAAAAATTCCTAGTGCTTGTTGCTTTCCTCGCCCACCAAGCTGACTTTTTTGTCTCGAATCTTCTTATCACCACCCCCCGTTTCCCAAAAAAACAACGCCTCGTATTCTGGCATGTTGCTTGCGCAAGACATGGGTCCCAAGGCAATCGAGACAGTCAATTTCAATAGAGGTCTTTATGGGCGCTGCAGAAACCCGACACGATTTATGGCTGAAAAGAATCAATACCTGGATAGGGATTCTTGGCGGCTCAGTTGCTTCCGTCGTCGGAGCCTACAATTTTTTCCCGTCTGCTCCGGGCGACATCGCAGCTGTCGTGCGCGAGCAAGGTGGGGCACCTGTTCCGCGCGCGCACGTGGAGCTTTTGACCTCACAAAAGGTTTTGCTTGGCACTTCTCAGACCGATCGCCAAGGTCGCTACGTGAAAAAAGACTTGGAGCCCGGCAGTTACATCCTAAAGGTCAGCAGGGTAGCCTTCGAGCCGGAAGTTGCGACGGTGAGCGTCACTTCAAAAAAGACCACGGATGTGGAATTGGTTTTAATATCCCGCAGTCGTGCTCAAGCCTCGACGAGGGCTGAAGCCGCGAGCACTTTCCCGGCCCATGGCAATGCGATTCGCTCCGCACTCGAAGAGACGGGTGCATCCTGGATTAAAAATTTCGGTAAATCCGAAAAGTGAAACGCAGAAACAAGTGTCATCGGGTGAGGTAGTCTTGCGAATCATCCCGACTGCTCTTCTAGTGTACCCGCCTTCGATGCTGTCAATCCGATCCGGCTCCGTGTCCAAATGTTGTCCTGTCTTGAAACATTCGTCGAGTGACAAAACCAGATTTGGCCCGAGATAGAACTGAACGACGCTTCAACGCAATGTTGGGTAGTGATGCAGTTTCAATTTCAGGAAAAATAAAATCCAGCAATGGAAGCGGGAGTAACTAACAAGGTTTGGGAAATCTCTGATATAGTCAATTTAATCGGATAAAGAGCATGCAAACCGAAAGCAACTTGAAATGCCCGAACTGTGGCCATGTAGAGCGAGTAGCGATGCCGGTGGATTATTGCCAGTTTTTCTACGAGTGCAAATCGTGCCACGAACTGATGAAAGCCAAGGCGGGTGATTGCTGCGTGTTTTGTTCCTATGGGGATACGCCGTGCCCGTCGATGCAGAATCAAACTTGAAACTGCATCACTATCCAATGTTGTTCAAAGTTGACTCCCAGCCAAGAGCGGGGTTTTAATTCACCAGCCGCTCAAGACGCAGATAAACGAGGGGGAAAGCGAAGGGCGCTTTTACGCTCGTGACGGTGCGCTGCGACACGGGGCATATTCAACTGAACGCCGCTTCAGTCCGATGTGACGCGAGATTGCGTTGATGGAGAATGCAGTTCAATCGTAACGTTCGGGTGAGCGGTGCTTCGAGCGTCGGTCTCAACCCGAGGAGTTGGTGAAGCGGCAGCACAATCGCCTGTGATTGAGAAACGTGATGACCGCACATCAATTGTTTCCCTCGGAAGGTCTTGCCTCAGCGTTTCTTTTTTCCAGTTTTTGCTTTGGTGGCCAGGTCATGCTAGGCGGAAAGCGCTTTCGCGGCGCCCTTGATCTTTTCCGGTCCTTCTGTCGTCAACTCGTTGACGAGTTTGACAAAGTTGGGATGCTCCAATCCCGATACCAGGAAAGTCCATCTCCAGGCGCGATGGGTCTTTGTCGAAATCTCCTCTTTCTCGGCTTCCGTGAACTTGCGGCCGGTCACGTTCTGCAGAGTCTCTATGTTCAGCTGGATCTGCTGCAACAGTAACCCGTCGATAGCTCCCCCAAGTTCGAGGAGCTCATCGACAGCAGTTTCTCGCTCCTCGAGGGTCGCCGTCTCCGCAATCTCGTCGATTAGCATGGTGTCAAGTTTGGCGTGTTGTGCCTCTTCCATCCAATGAAATCTCAAAAGATCGCGGAACAGCTCATCGAGACCCGAGGCATCACGCACGTGTTCGACGTAATGGAGCTGGGTAAACCATTCGATTACCGTGGTCAAGTACAGCGCGGCCAGCACCGACTTGCTCAGGACGACCTTCGCCACATCCTCCCGACCGGGGATTAAGCCGCACTGCGCGCCGAAACCTTGGTCGAACAAGACCACCGCGCGGCGAAAGAGCTCCTGATGCTTGAGTTCCTCCTCTGCGAACCGCAGCAGCGAACGGAGCCTGACTTTCTCCCCGTAGGCGTCCTTCAACGCCGCTTGCGTCACCATGGGAATAATAAATTCCTCCACGAAAGCGAAGATATGGCAGTAGGCGTTGCCCATGATCTGGTTCAACTGGCGCTTCTCGTTGTCGTTCAGACATGTGATGTTGTCAACACCGCTCAATCGATTCGGCAGGAAACGCTTCGAGAAATCGAAATTCTTCCCTGCAAAAACATCGTCCTCTTTCCACGCTACCTTCTTGGAATTGTCGAGACATTCCTGGTAGGAGTAATTGTGCGAAAGCATCGCGCACCTCTTCAACGTAAAGAGATTTTAGGCTTCGTCGAATGATTCTGAAAAACCCAACACACTCTGGCTAGCCCACGCTATTTTATCAGTTCGATCAAAGTCAAGCTTATTATCGCCGCAGGATTGAACTGGAACGCAACAGTCGCGTCTTGTAGGATTAAGTCGTTGGAGAATACAATTCAATCCTAGCTCGCCGCGTCGCTTTGTTCGGTTACTTGATCACCTGATTCGCCCGCTCGAGCACGCGGGGCGGAATTGTCAGACCGATCTGCTTTGCCGTTTTCAGATTGATCACAAACTCAAACTGGTCGGTTGCTCGACTGGCAGATCGGCGGGCTTGGCGCCCTTCAGAATCTTGTCGACATAAGCGGCAGTCCGCTGCAACGAAGGGTTATACCCCTGTCACTACTTCTTCTCTGGCATCGCGGAGGAGTGATGGCTGGTAATGAGCCACTTCGAACCATCCCAGCGATACGTATAGCTATAGCGGCCACTGACTACTGCGCCTGTCTTGGCGAACGTAAATGTGTAGAGGCCAGCGTCAACGGCGGTGTTGCAGCCGATCTCTACGAAGCGCAGATCAATCTTTCCGGAGGGGCGATCCGCTAGGAAATGATGAAAGTAATCTTCTCTTTCCGCCGGGGTCAAGCGTGGTTTGTTCGAAACGGTAGGCAACAGAATGGAGCGTTCCGCATAGTTGGCAACGACCTTATGCGGATCGCCAGTCTGCAACGACTGATTCCACCGGTCAAACAACGATGCGATCTCCTTTTCGGTGGTGACCTTGCAACTTTCCGTTCGTGTGGCCTGGGCCGCGTTGGAGGCAGATCCTGCAAGGATCGCGTAACCAACAAGTGCAATCAAGGTGAGTGATTTCATTCAAACGCTCCTTTCAGCGTGGGTTGGGAAACATAGGGGTTTGGAATATCCTTCAGATACCCCCCCTTGTCAACAACTTTGTGGCCTGCAAACGCTGTCAACCTCGGCGGCCTATCTCCCTAACGATCCGCAGCCTATTTTCCTCCAGACCACAGCCAACAAACACCGGCAGAATTGAACTGAACGACGCAACGATCAAATCTCACAGAATTTGTTAGTAGGAGAATTCAATTCAATTCTGGCGTTACTTGATCACTTTGTCCGCTCTCGCCAGTACGTTGGGCGGAATCGTTAGGCCGATCTGCTTCGCCGTTTTCAAATTGATCACCAGCTCGAACTTCATCGGCTGCTCAACGGGTAGATCAGCCGGCTTGGTGCCCTTGAGAATCTTGTCGACGAAGACCGCAGCGCGCCGCCATTAGTACAGCGAATCCGGCCCATACGATAAGAGGCAACCGTCGTCTGTCCATGATGGCGATTCACACATCGTGGGCAGTCGATTCTCGGCCGCTAGCCCGACGAGCTGTTTTCGGTGAAACAAAGTGAAGCTCCCCTGAATAAGGATGAGCGCATGGGCATTTTCTTTCCTCATCGCAGCATAGGCGGCCTGAAACTCGTTTGGGTCTCGTACTTGTAGTGACTGAACCTTCAGGCCAAACGCCTGGGCAGCAATTTCTGTCTCTTTTACTTCCTTGGCGTCCGGACCGACAGTCCAAAGGACGGCTATTCGCGAGGCTTTCGGAACGACTTCCTTTAGCAATTCCAGTCGTTTTCCGCTCAAGTCCGGGGAAATGTTGGTTGAACCCGTAATGTTTCCACCCGGCCGGGCGAGACTGGCAACCAGCCCTTCGCCAAGAATATCGCCAGCTCCTCCAACGACGATCGGAATCGTGCTGGTGGCCTGTTTGGCGGCAGCCGTGAACCTGGTGCTTGCTACAACGATAACATCCGGTTTCAGGCGGGCCATCTCATTAGCAAGCTCAGGGTATCGACTGAGATTGCCCTCTGCATATCGATACTCAATGACAATGTTCTTTCCCTCAGTGTACCCAAGTTCACGCAGACCCTGACGGAAAGCATCGTCGCGGCTCTTGTGGGTCGAAACCGAGCCGGCAACCAACACGCCTATCCGAGATGTTTTCGGCTGCTGCGCCTCGGCGATCCCGCAACCGCAAACAGTATCACTGCAAACAGGATGGGATAGCGGCGCAGCTCTCTTCATTGCATAACTCGTTCTTGTGGCTTTTATCACGGATACGGAAGCTGAGAAAAGTGTTATTTACGGCAGAAAGAGAACCAGATTCACCGAGCGGTCTCTCCATCTTCATTTCATACAAATGCATTGCACCATCCCCGACATCGTGGTCAAATTAGGATCCGATGATAAACCTTCGGTCGTTTAGCAAACGGCGTCGACGCCGGATGATTTTCGATATTCAAGGCAAGGCGTTAGACCAGTGGCTCGAGAGTCTTGAGCAGCAAAAGGACAAGCCGAAGCCGAATTTTATTCTTCGAGCTGCACGTGGGCCGCTATTGCTGCCACGTTTTTGGCGGCATCAGCGGTAACCCTGGTAAACTTTTTAGTTCGGTCGCCTTCCACTGAACTTTGGACACAGCGTTACTCCCTCGGCTGGCCGTCAGAAACTGTCCAATATCCGGTTAAATTCGATAATCCCAATTCACCGTGCGGGAAAGGCTATTTTCAGCGCAGGATTGAACTGAACGACGCTTCAATATGATGTGACGCGAAATTGCGTTGATGGAGAATACAGCTCAATCCTAGCATCGCTGCTTTGTTTTCTTTTGCTCACTTGATCACCCTGTCCGCCCTCGCCAGCACATTCGGCGGAATCGTCAGGCCAATTTACTTGGCCGCTCTGAGTTTGACGATGAACTCTAACTTCGTCGGCTGCTCGACGGGAACATCGGCGGGTTTGGCGCCTTTGAGGATTTTGTCCACATAAGTTGCGGCCCGTTGGAACAAATCGAAGAGCGCACAAACCCCCGAGAAATCGGCCAAAATTATTCTGTCGCCTCTTTACGGTCGGATTTCTCTTTCAACTCTTGGCATTGCCGATTCGCCGAGACTAAGGGAAATCGTATCAAGAAATCAGTAAACCCCTGATAGTCAGCAAAGAGTGAGTCCGTTAGAGATAGTAAAAGAAAAAGGTTGTTTAAATTTATAGACAGGTCCCACGGCTGTGCAACTCGCATTAAGCGGTAGGCGCAACGATCTCCGGCTAACGGGGATCAGAAAGGACAGGAGAAACGATGAAGATAGGATATCTAGGGAGGGCCGTTGGCTTCGCATCGGTCCTCTCGCTGGTCGCCCTTGGCAGCGCCAGCGCTGACGAGTGGTTCGTGCTAAGCGAGAAGATGGTCAAGGCCACCGATCCAAGCACGGACATCAAGGCCGAAGCGGGGAAGATGTGGAAGGAGGACATCAAGAAGATGAAGATCTCGGTCGAGGGCGGTGACGTGGAGATCACGAAGGTCGTCCTCCGCTGGAAGGGTCGTAAGGACGACACCATCACGAAGGTCGGAGTCGTGAAGTCGGGAGGACAAACGGCTGAGAAGGACGCTCCAGGACGCGAGGCGACCCTCACGTCGGTGGCGGTCCAGTACAAGATCCTCGATAATAAACCGACGGCCACCATCAAAGTTTGGGGATACGACTGAGCGGGGTATGAACACCGGCCAGCGGACATGTAGCCGCGATCAACGACGCAAGGGCGAAGCGATCACGGTTTACGTTTGCTGGAGTCGGGCACGGCTGCGGCGTTCACGTCCCACGGGCACGGGTGGTAAGGCTTCGGCAAAGCGAAGCCTCGCCACCCCGCCATGACCGGTTTCGATATCGAGTCGATTCCGCTTCAACAATGCCAGTCGAGCGGGCCGAAGCGGAGCACCTGCCAGCCCAGCCGTCGCAAGCCGTGGTGACCATTCCCTCAGGTGCGAAGAGTGCCGGCACCGCTTCTGGAAAATAAACTGAACCATTCAGGAAAACGCAGACCGCGCGTGCGCGTTTGATTTACTGGGGCGCCCGTACGCTCAGCAAGCGGCACCCTTTACGACTGCAAATAGAGTTACGGTCCTTGACTGTGGTCTAGCTATCGCGATAAAGATCAGCATAACAGCGGTGACATTATGCGGATTTTTCTTATCCATATACGCGACCCCCAGTTCTATGCTCTACCGGCGGCGACCCGCGCAAAGAACGGCAATATACGGGTGATGGGTTTCCCGCCGATCGGGATCATGTCGCTCTCCGCGGTGGTCAAACGCGCCGGGCACGAGTGCGTGATGTTTGATCAGGCCAATCCGGAGACACCGAATGAGGTCATTGTTGACGAGATTCGCAGACAACAACCCGACCTGGTCGGGTTGAGTTTTTTGAGCACGACGAGTTACCCGTACGCCAAGATCCTCGCCCGTCAAATTCGCGCCGCCGATTCCCGTATCCGCCTGGCCTTTGGCGGCGTGTTTGCCACGTTGAACGCCGAACTCGTCAAGCAGCAGTGTCCAGAGGTGAATTTCGTGTGCCGCGGCGACGGCGAACAGCTGATCCTCGATTTGCTCGAAAGATTGGATGATCCTGACGACGTCGCGGGTCTCACTTGGGAAAAAGATGGCCGCGCCGTTCACAACCCGAATCGTGCGCTGGATCGCGCCCTTGATCAATGGCCGTTCCCGGACCGAGAGAGCCTACCTTTGGATTTTGTCGAGTCGATGCCCCTCGATGTGCCTGCGGTGCTGTCGATGGAGCGCTTCACCACGATGCAGACTTCGCGTGGATGTCCGTGGCCGTGCGTTTTTTGCGATATCCCGATCTTCAATGAAGGCAAGTGGCGCTCACGCAGCCCCCAGCACGTTGTCGACGAGTTCAAGCACTTGCAGTCGCTGGATTATGGCGCGGTCTATTTTGTCGACGATCATTTTCTCCTCCAACCGAAGCGTATCGAGGCGATCTGCAAGGGCATCAACGACAACGGAATCAACATCCAATGGGGCTGCGAGGGTCGCGTGGATTCCACCGCGCAGCACCTTTTTCCAGCCATGGCGAAAGCCCATTGTCGCACGCTGATGTTCGGGATCGAGAGCGGCAGCCAGAAAGTACTCGATCGATTAAGGAAAGATCAAACGCTGGAGCAGGTCAAGGTAGCGGTCAACAAGGCCAAGCAAGCCGGAATCGAGATCGTTCATGGTTTTTTTGTCGTCGGCAATCCAGACGAAACCGTCGAAGATATACGCGCGACGTTCGACTTTGCGGCCAAACTCCGGTTGGACACGTTCGGATTTAACCGGCTGTGCGTTTACCGCGGTACGCCGCTGTGGAAGGAGTACGTGGGACGTGGCTTGGTCGACGATGCGAGGGACTGGTTCAAGTACTTTAAATGCTCGGAGATCGATCCGACCTGCCTGCCGGGTCCGGTAATCAACGCCGAACGAAGCGCCGGATTCCGCAAAATATTCCGCTACAAATTAACGCACTATCCGGTGCAGACGTTTCGATTGCTGCGGCGCTTCATGCGTCACATGCCGCTTCGCGATGTCGTCTACCTCATCGTTAAACCCTTCCTCGGACAAAAGCAGGGGCCGACCAAGAACGAGATGCTTTCGCGTGCCGTCGAGCATCGCGCGCTCAAAGATGCGGCAGCGAAGTTCACGACGCTCCCCGATGAATTGCTAGCCGACGGGATCAGAGACCATTATCCAGAGAGGTAGTCCACGCAACGGGACAAGGATTTCTAGGTGAGAGATCGATTTGATCCGCCATCTGAAGGACAATCAATTGCCTCACCCCTTTTGCTTGCTCAACGCCTCCGCAGCCAGCGCAATCCTATCCCGCCCGACACGAGGATTGGGGATTCTCGTAGCACGCATAACTACACAATAATACAGACGCATTTTCCGATTTTGCCATTACTTTGCCAGAAGAAAACTCGGCAATAATTCGAATGCGGTCACGTCTGACAGAACGAATCGGGGCAAACTATAAAATCTCCGGCTATATCGACAATGCGATGAAAGCGTTTCTCACTGTGCGCGAAAGACGATCGGCCCCATAAAGGATTCGGCCGTCGAGTGGGTGTCATTCGAGTCGATCGAAATCGTAATGGCACTGGGATTATCGGGGAATTCGCCGTAGATCTTCGCATAATCTTCGACGACGTTGCGACGTTCCGTAAGCCACTTACCGAGATCCCCTGACCCGGACCGCATCACCACAAACGTGACCGTCCCGGTCTTCTGGCTCTGCACAATCGTTGTGACCGGAGTCGTCGCGTCCCAGACATATCCAATAATCCGCGAGCGAAGGAGTGCGGGAACCCGCGGCCATACGACGTAGAGTTGGGCTGCCATATCCGTGGTTTCTTTCCGCCGCAGGTCGCCGCCCGTCGGGAGAATGGTCGCCTTCCAGGTCCATTCCAGAATCGGGGTTTCTTTCAAGTTCACTTTGCCTGTGATGTCTCGTGCGATGGTCGAATGCTCGTCTCGACTCTCTAGGTGGATAACCCGCCTGCCGCCGCCTTGCTCGATCGTGAAATCGTACTCGGCACGCTGTCCAAAGGCTTCGCCCTTCCAGCCCGCAGGAATCCCTCTTCGGCTCACCGCATGGGCCAACCAGTCCTCAATCACGACGACCCGATCGGTACGGCTGCTGCCGTTAGAAGGAAAACCGCGGACATCAAACCGACCCATTTACTGGCGATCAGTAGGTCCCCCT
>CAWDPO010000020.1:0-91290 GCA_963804165.1 uncultured delta proteobacterium | reverse complement strand
ATCTATGAAAGCTTTGTCAAGGTATCTGTTAGTCACATATTGTTTTTTCTTCTCATGGTTTCGAATACACCAGTACTTATCGTCCGTGGCAAAGCGTACCCGATGTTATCGGACTCATCTATTCGCCGTCTAAAGCGGCAGAGAAAAATGCCACAGGGCTGTCGCAATCAGAATTCGGGTCTCAGTGGACCCATGAGCCGCGCGCGCTTAGCCCTGCGTGGACGACATCGGTTCGCGATAGCTTTCTCCTTTTTTCAACATCCAGAAACTCGCCTCCGCCAAGTGTCGGGCCACGGCCACAATCGCTTTGCCGTGCCCCCGTCTGGCTTTGACATTTTCATACAGCCGGGCAACGTGTCGGTACTCGCAGCGCTCGCGGTTGAGCACCGCGCTATTGGCCGCTTCGGTAAAGGCCCACTTCAGATAAAGATTCACATCCTTTCTCACCCGCCCGTAGCGCACCTTGCCGCCACTGGAGTTCTCCCGGGGTACCAGCCCCGCGTAACTCGTCAGCTGCTCGGCTCGGCCAAAGCGCTCGATCGTACCGATCTCAGTCCAGATCACCACCGCCAACATCTCACCCACTCCTGGCTCGCTCTGCAAATAAGTCGTCTCGGCACAGGGAGCAAAGGCTTGGCGCATTTGGCCTTCAATGGTCTTGAGATTGGCCTGCACATGGTCGAGCTCGTCGAGCATCAATCGCAGCGCTTGTTGGGTGTGCGGTGGCAGCTTGGAGCAAAGCTCTTCGATGATCTGTCGGCCCCGCTTGCCAAAGGCGTCGCTGACGCCGTCGACCTTGAGCCCGTACTTCTCCAGAGTGGCGTGAATACGGTTCTTGAACTGGGTTCTCTGCTTGCTGAGCACCATGCGGGTGCGCGGCAGCTCGCGGGCATCACGAACCGCAGACGGCGCAATCCACACCGTCGGCAGGGTTCCGACTCTCTGCAAACGATTCATTCCCTTCGCATCGAGCTTGTCGCTCTTGTTCACGCTGCCGATCATCAGCTTGGCCAGTCGTGCGTTGACCAGTTGCGGCGATCCTTTCCCCGCCTCGATCTCATCGACTACCCAGTACCAGTTGCCCACGGTCTCGACCGCCATCGGGGTTCCCGGACTCCACTTGTTGGTGAAGTTCTTAATCGTTCCTCGACTATGCGCCAGTTTACACTCAAAGAGCTTCTGGCCTTGGTCATTTTCTACCCGCGCCCAGGTGTAATGCTTATGAACATCCAATGCGACGTATTCCATTTCGATTTCCTCCTCCAGCCGTCAGTCTATCTACCGACGCTGCGGATTTCATCGCTTTCATATTAATCAGAATGACACTTCGAAAGAAGAAGGAAAGACCCCATGAACACCAAGAACCATAAAATCATCGACGGCGACGGCCACGTGGTGGAAGATCACTCGGCGATCGCGGCGCGCATGCCGGAACAGTATCGCGACCGATTGGCTCGAGCCGCAGCCCCTATCCGCCCAACGATCATTTGCACTCGGCCAATGCGCATTTTCTCCCGCCGGGCGCCTTTGCGAGAGTCGGCCGCGAGGGCTGGATCGATTTCATGGAAGACGTCGGCCTTGCCAGCGCGGTGCTCTATCCGACCAACGGACTGTCGTTCGGGCGGATCGTCAGCCTGGACTGGGCGATCGAGCTGGCCCACGCGTATAACGACTGGATGCATGACGAATATCTCAGTAAGAGCTCACGCTTTCAGGCTTTGGGCCTGATCCCGCTGCAAGATCCGGCGGAAGCGGTGAAAGAGCTTCGCCGCATCGTCAAAGAGCTGGGCTTTGCGGGGCCATGCTGCCGAGCACGGGAGTCATGGGCGCGCAGAATCATCTCGGCGACGAAAAATACTGGCCGATTTACGAGGAAGCCAACCGTCTCGCCTGCTGCATCGGCATCCACGGCGGCGTGCAGACCACATGGGTTTGGATGACATGACACCCTATGCTCCGGTGAATGCGCTCGGCCATCCCTTCGGCCAGATGGTCAATTTCGCCGGCATTCTGTTCAACGGTGTCTTCGATAAATTCCGAAGGTCCGTTTCGGCTTCATGGAAGCCGGCGCCGGGTGGTTCGTCAACTGCATCGAGCGTCTCGAGCGCGCCTGGAATAGCCACGTGCAGCACGACCCCCGCGGGCGCTTCTTGAAGCTCCGTGAAAAGGAATCCGTGACCGACTACATCAAGCGCCATGTCGACGAAGATCGGATTTACGTCGGTGTCGAAGGCGACGAGCTTATTTACCCTTCGCCGTCAGTGTCGTCGGCAACAAACCGTTTATCTTCTCCTCAGATTTTCCCCACGAAGTGAATAACGACACGTGCAAAGCGGAGCTCGAAGAGCTGGAGGAAAATAAACGACTCACACAGGATGATAAGGACGCCGTACGCTATCGGAATGCTGAGCGCTTCTACGGTTTGCCGACTCATTGAAGCAAAATCCGCGCGCCGGCTATTTTCTCAGAAAAATTTTCATGCTAGTTTTCGATCGGCTACACACGACCTATTACACAAGCCGAGGTAGTTTTATGCCTGTAGCTGCATCATGCCTTATCACTCCCTTTGGCTGCTTCCTCTCGGTCTACTGATCGGCGCCTTCGGAACTTTGATCGGCGCCGGCGGCGGCTTCATCCTGGTTCCCATACTTCTCCTCGTCTACCCGAATGAAAATACCGAGCTGATCACGAGCATCTCGCTCGCCGTGGTCTTTTTTAATGCGCTCTCCGGCTCGTGGGCCTACAGCCGGATGAAACGGGTCGATTACAAGTCGGGCATCATCTTCGCAATCGCGACGATTCCCGGGGCGTCCTCGGCGCGGTTTCCACCGCGTACGTGCCACGCTACGCCTTTGACCTCATCTTTGGCGTCTTGATGATCGTGACAGGTGCATTTCTTTGGGTCTCGGCCAAAGACGATCACGCGCGCGCGCAAGCTCCATCGGGTCCGCACGCTTCTGCCAATAAGCCGGCCGCTGGACAGTTCGCGATTTCGTCGACGCGGACGGCGTGCGCTATCACTACGAGTATAATCCGGTGATCGGCATCGTGCTCAGCATATTCGTCGGCTTTGCATCGAGCCTCTGGGCGTCGGCGGCGGGTTTATTCATGTCCGCACTATCTCGACTGTTGAACTTTCCCGTCCACATCGCCACCGCCACTTCCCACTTCGTGCTCGCCGTGATGGCCTTGACCGGTACTCTCGTGCACGTCGCCAATGGCGTGTTCGCCCATGGCATTCGGCGCACGGCGATCCTCGCCATCGGCGTCTTGTTCGGCGCCCAAATGGGCGCGCGTCTGTCCAATCGGGTCGGCGGCAAATGGATTATACGCGGCCTGGCGCTCGCTTTGGTGTTCGTCGGCATCCGGCTGATGTGGTCGGAGCTATAAAGAGCAATTTTTCTCTCTCGGTTATTATCGGCGCTTTGACAGGCATCGCTGTCATGATTTAGGCTCCGGCCCGTAATTGACCGGGACATCATTCGAGGAGATCCGCATGAAAGCAGTTGGCAATTTTATTAGAACTCGGCTCCACCAGAGATTTCAGCCGGCAGTTACGGCATTTGTCATTTTTATTTTGACTGGCTCAGCCGCAGCGCAAACTCTCACCAACTTTCGCATCGCCAACGGCACCAGCGGCGAGAATCCGGCGGTGCTCTGGGTCGGTGTCGAGCAAGGCTTTTACCGCAAGCACGGTCTTAACGTCGAGGTCATCTACATGCGGGTTGGATCGCTCGCGGCGTCTGCGTTGGTTTCCGGTGATGTGAACGCGGTTCTCACCAGCTCCAACGCCGTTTTGAATCTCGCCGCCGGAGGGTTGGATGTCGTGATCATCGGGGCGTTGTTCCAACGCCCCGAAGGGGACTTCATGGCGCGCCCGGAGTTCAAAAAGCCCGAGGATCTTAAGGGTAAATTGGTCGCGATTCAAAGTATCGGCGGCGGCGGTTGGGCGAACAATATGCTGGCTCTGGATTACCTCGGCCTCGATTCGGACCGCGACAACATCCGGTTCATCGTTCTTGGTGATCAGCCCTCGCGCATCCAAGCTCTCGAAACCGGCCGCGCTCAAGCGTCCTGGATGGGCTCGACCTTCAGCGCGCCGCTCAAGAAAAAAGGCTACACGCTTCTGCTCGATTTAAGCCGGGCGCCGATTCCCTACGTCGGCTCGTCCTTGGTGGTCAGGAAAACCGCGGCGCATCAGGAGGCAAAGACCTACGAAGCGTTGCTCAAGGGAACCATTGATGCGCTGCGGTTCTTTCAAAAACCGGAAAACAAACCGGTTGTCCTAAAAACGATGGCTAAACATCTCCGGCTTAACCGCGTGGAAGATGCAGAAACCGGCTACCACGCGATGGTCGCAGCCTACAGCAACGACTTGAGGCCTAAACCTGAAGGCTTGCAAAAGATTTACTCTATCCTGTCGCGAACCAATCCCAAGCTCTCGACGTTGAAGCCGGAAACAATCCTCGACGCTACGTTCATTTAGAGAATCCAGTCGAGCGCCTACTGAGCGAAGGAACCATTGGACGTGTTTTGGACGAAATCAAAAGCAGCGGCTTTGTGCACCCACCGCTCCGCCGTTTCAACGCTGAATTCATCTTCGCCCACCGTTTGAGACTGCGCTCTAATGTCATTCTGAGCCGAAGGCGAAGAATCTCGACTTTGACACACCTGAAAAATGCGAGATGCTTCGCATTGCTCATCTATGAAAGCTTTGTCAAGGTGGCTGATATTCACATATCGATATTCCGTCAAAGGTTTTGAACAAACTTACTCATATCGTCCGTAGTCCTGCGCACCCGATGTTATCGGACTCATCTATTCGCCGTCTTAAGCGGCAGAGGAAAATGCCACAGGGCTGTCGCAATCAGCATTCGAGCCTTGTTTGGCTCATGAGCGAAACGCGCTTAGCCCCCGCGTGGACGACATCGGTTCCCGATCAGGACTCTCCCTTCTTAAGCATCCCAGAAAGCCGCCTCGGCCAAGTGTCGGGCGACCGCCACAATCGCTTTGCCATGACCGCGCCTGGCTTTGACGTTTTCATACAGCCGGCTGATATGTCGGTACTGGCAGCGCTCGCGGTTGAGCACCGCGCTGTTGGCCGCCTCGACGAAGGCCCACTTGAGATACAGGTTCACATCTTTGCGCACCCGCCCGTAGCGGATCTTGCCGCCATTGGAGTTCTCTCGCGGTACCAGTCCCGCATAGCTCGCCAACTGTTCGGCTCGGCCAAAGCGTTCGATGGTGCCAATTCCAGTCCAAATCACCACCGCCAGCATTTCACCGACCCCCGGCTCACTCTTCAAGTAGGTCGTCTGGGGGCAGGGAGCAAACGCTGCTTGCATCTTTGCTTCGATGACCTTGAGATTGGCTTGTACATGATCGAGTTCGTCAAGCATCAACTTCAGCGCTTCGCCGGTATGAGGGGGCAGTTTAGCCAGCAGTCCTTCGAGGATCTGTCGTCCCTGCTTGCCAAAGGCGTCGCTGATTCCGTCCACCTTAAAGCCGTACTTACTTATAGTGGCGTGAATCCGATTCTTGAGTTGGGTGTGTTGATCGCTCAACACCATGCGGGTGCGCGGCATTTCCCGAGCGTCGCGCACCGCGGCGGGGGAATCCAGACCGTCGGCAGGGTTCCTGCCCTCTGCAAACGGTTCATTCCTTTGGCATCCAACTTATCGCTCTTGTTGATGCTGCCGATCATCAGCTTGGCCAAGCGTGCATTGACCAGTTGCGGACTCCCTTTTCCAGCTTCGATCTCATCGACTACCCAGTACCAGTTCCCAACCGTCTCCACCGCCACGGGAGTTCCGGGATTCCACTTCTTGGTAAAGTTCTCGATGGTTCCACCAACGTGCGCGAGTTTGCACTCATAGAGCTTATCGCCCTTGTCGTTTTCCACTCGCGCCCAGCTGTAGTGCTTGTGAACATCCAATGCAATGTATTCCATTTGCGATTTCCTCCTTCACCCGCCAGTCTAGTCACTGACGCTGTGGATTCCATCGCTTTCATATTAATCAGCATGACATCCGTATGATCGTGCACACTGCGACACAGTCTCATTATGGGAAAAACAAAAGCGGTACTCCATGATCGCCCACGTCGGCCTGCAAGTCAGCGACATCGAGAGAAGCAAGAAGTTTTACACCACAGCGCTCAAACCCATCGGCTACGAAATGCTCCGTGAGTATGGCGTGACGTCGACGCGGCCGACGCCGAGCGCGGGATTCGGCGAGCCGGCGCGCGCCGACCTATGGCTTTACCAGGGCACGCCCAGCCTGGCGAGCACGCATGTCGCTTTTCTCGTTACCAAACGGACGCTGGTCGAGGATTTTTATCGCACCGCTATCGCGGCGGGCGGGCAAAGCAACGGCGAACCGGGATTACGGCCGCAATATAGCACCGATTATTATGGCGCCTTCGTCCTCGATCCCGACGGTTACAATATTGAATCGCTGTGCAGAGAAGCGGAGTGAATAAAAACTTGTCGCGTGCTCGACAGCTGGAACGATAAGAGTGCGCGGGTTTACTGGGTATCTTTGCGTCTGACGTTGGAGTTCTTCATCAGCCAATTCTCAATCATCTTTCTTTTGAAGCGCCACTGATTTCCCACCTTGAACGCCGGCAGTTCTTTATCCGCCAACAAGCGATACACGGTGAATTTATCGACATTGAGATACTCGGCAACTTGTTCCAGCGTCAGCAGTTGTTCGGGCATATGCTACCAGTCCTCTACGGGTTATCCTTTAGACTCTCGAATAGTCCTTTCCAGTTTTGCCATAGGTGAACAGCCTCGGATATTGGGGTCAAGTTCATAGTAAAAAACATGGTGAATAGCAAGCCCGGCTCTAGTCGGGTTTAAAGGCGCCGAGCTAGAGGGATTTAGCGCTGATCGAAGCGTACGGTCCGAGGATTGGCGAGTTTCCGCGAGGGAAGGGATCGCGCCGCTCACTTGGCGGCGCAGACCGTGATCTCGACGGGGTCCCGGGAGTGAGCACGGCGCCCACCGCCGTACGGGTCGGCAGATTGGACCGATCGACCCACGCCATCCAGGCTGCATTCATCTCGTCTTTTAACCCAGCGTCGGCCATGTAGACGGTCGCGCTCAAGATGCGCGACTTGTTTGTGCCCGCCTTGGCGAGAACGGCGTCGATCTTTTTCAGCACCTCGGCCGTCTGCCCTTTCATGTCCAGCGATTTGTCATCGGCGACCGTGCCGGAAAGAAAAACCAGATCACCAAAAACAGCAGCGCTGCAATTCCATTCGCGCGGGTTGATTCGTTGTATCTCCATGATCGTTTTTTTCCTTCCCTTGAACGTTTTGAACGACTTGAACTCTTTCTGCCCGGAAAACTTTGAACTTTGAACCTTGAACCCTTGAACCGACGTTCGTCATCCCTAAATCGCCGGTCTCCGTTCGAACCATTTCATATGCTGCTGGTAGGTATAACCCGCGCGCAGCACCGTCGACTCGTCAAATGGTTTGCCGACCAGCTGCAGTGCGATCGGCAACTGATTATCCGAAAAACCGCACGGCACCGACAGCGTCGGCAGGCCGGTTAAATTGAACGGTCCGTGATACTCCGGCACGACATGCTTGAATAAAGTATCGATGGGCCCGACGTCTTTGACGCGCGGCGCGGGCCCGGCCTGATTCGGCAGCGCCAAGGCAATCTACTTTGGCGAAAACCTCGGCAAGCTCGGCGCGGCAGCGGCTGCGGATACGCTGCGCCTGAATATAATCCGCCGAACCCGTGAGCAAGCCCAAATAGATCCGCGCGCGCCGCTGCGCCGCGCCGGTTTTCAATACCGTCGCCGCGTCGCTTTTATGGGCTGACCAAAATTCATTGTAGTAGATCACCGCGTTAGCGATGGTCGCCAGATGCAGCGTGGGAATTTTGACTTCTTCGATACGCGCCCCCATCGATTTGAGCTCACCAATGGCTTCTTCCACGCGTTTCAATACGATCGGATCCGTGCGCGGCGCGCATTCGTCGATGTACGCGCGCGGCACGCCGATCGACATGCCTTTAACGTCTTCGCGCAGCGCGTCGGTATAATCGGTCATCGGCATGCTGCTCGACGTCGGATCTTTGGGATCATGCCCGGCGATAGCGTTGAGCATGTAGGCGAGATCTTCGACCACCCGCGCCATCGGCCCGCAATGATCGAGCGACCAACTGAGCGGCGCCAAGCCGTGCCGGCTTACTCGCCCGTAGGTCGCTTTCAAGCCGGCGAGGCCGCAAAAGGCCGACGGATTGCGAATCGAGCCCGCGGTATCTTCGCCCAGTGAGCCGAGACAAAGCCCCCCGGCCACGGCGGCGCCCGAGCCCGTGCTCGATCCGCCGGTGATATGTTCCGTGTTCCACGGATTGCGCGGCAACGGCAGTTCGCTATCTGGCAAGCTGCTCATATGCAGCTTGCCCATCATGATCGCGCCCGCCTCGCGCAGTTTGCGCACAGCCGTCGCGTCGCCTACGCCTTGGGTGAATTGGCGAATGCGCGCCGGCGCGCCGGCCACGTCCAGCTGATCTTTCACCGCGATGGGGATGCCGTGCATCGGCCCGCGCCAGTTGCCTTTGGCAATCTCCACCTCAGCGGCCCGCGCTTCCTGCATCGCGCCATCCGCCATCAAGTTAATGTAAGCGTGCAGCTTGCCATCGACGGCTTGAATGCGGTCAAGAACGGCGCGGGTCAAGTCGACCGGTGAAAGTTTGCGGTCCTTAATGAGTTGTTGCGCTTCATGAATCGACAAATAGTAGAGCGGTTTTTCTGCGACGGTCATGGCGAGGCTCCTTTCAGTCGACGTATATCATCGTCCTGTTGCGAAGTCGCGATTCTTCGTTGCACTCACGACGATATTAAAATTTACATCTCGGCGCCAAGGTCACACACCGACCCAGCAAAAGAATAGTGTTCCACCCGGCCGCTCATCGCTTCGGAATTTCCATCCCGCGCTGAACCGCGGGTCGTTGCGAGATGACATCGAACCAGCGCTTCACGTTGGGAAAATCTTCCAATTTCACGTGATGCATTTCATGCCGCCACACCCAGGTATAGGTTGCGATATCGGCGATCGAATATTCGCCAGCCAGATATTCCCTCTGAGCCAATTCCTTGTCCAGTACCCCATACAGCCTGAGTGATTCCTTATGATAGCGCTCGATCGCATAGGGAACTTTTTCTTCGAGTCGGTAGAAATAGTTCGCCTGGCCGAACATCGGCCCGACGCCGCCCATCTGAAACATCAGCCACTGAATCACCAGGTAGCGCTGGCGCGTGTCCGCCGGCCACATCTTGCCGGACTTTTCCGCCAGGTACATCAAGATCGCGCCGGACTCGAACAGCGTGAACGGCTTGCCGCCCGGACCGTCGGTGTCGATGATCGAAGGGATCTTGTTGTTCGGATTGATCGCCAGATATTCCGGCTTGAATTGGTCCCCCTGGCCGATATTGATCGCATGAACTTCGTAGGGCATGCCGATCTCTTCGAGCATGATCGAAACTTTTTTGCCGTTGGGCGTGCCCCACGTGTAAAGCTGAATCATGATTTCATCCTTTCTGGATTTTGCTGAGCGTTGAATAGAATAGCTGGATGCTGAAAAAGTGGCAAAGAATGCTTCGGAACTTTTTTCAGGAACCTGATAATTCCCTGCTCGCAGAAACGATAAACACGGAATTCCCTCAACATGCAAGTGGTGTCCAGAATGGCGGCGCATATACAGCCATCCGATCGACGATTAAGAAACTCGCGCGCTTTCGCCGCGCAGCGCCGAGCAACACATCGCCACCAGCGCCATAAATCCGCCGACGAGAAAACTAAAATTCATCGCGCGAACGAATATCTCGGGATTCGCCGCCGTCGGCGTGGCCAGCGGATCGCCGCTGTAGTAGCGAAACGCCAGCGGTCAAAAGCATTGTGCCGAGGGAAACGCCGAAAGTGGTGCCCAAGCCGAACATGACGTAAATCGCGCCGGTGGCGACGCCGCGGTGCTGCGACGGCACAGAGGTAATCATCGCCGTATGATTGGAAGTAAAAAATAATGCAGTGGCCAAGCCCCATAAGCGCAAGCACGCCCACTGCCGCAAACCAATGCGAGTCGGTGCGCAAGTACGAGCCGAAAAAACCCGCGCCGGCGAGAAACGATAATGCCGACCGTCGCCGGCAGCCGCGGTCCCACTTTATCCACCGCCCAGCCGACCAGCGGCGAAAGAGTAACGGTAAAGATCGGCGCGCTGACGAACAGCAGGCCGATGAACGACGGCTTTAAATGGAGCACGTCTTGTAGATAAAACGGCAAAAGGAAACCGATCATTACCTGGGCGACACCGACCAGCAGCAGCGCCAAACTACTCAGCGTGAACATGCGGATACGAAACAGCGACAGATCGAGGATCGGGCTGGCGGTGGTTTGCTCTCGATAGAGAAACCCGGTCAAAACGACGAGGAAGGCCGCCATCGACAGCCCAGCGCAAAACGGCGCCGAGCGATTCCATGATCCGATGATCGACGCAGGCGATCAATGCCACGGTCGCGCCGATCAACAGCAGCGCGCCGAGATAATCGATACGACCCTGTCGGTCCTGTCGACGCGGTTGCGTTGCGGCACATTGCCTTTGCTGCGGTTGATCAGCGTCAGCACCATCGCGCACATGGCGATCGGAATGAGAAAGAAAAATATCGCGCGCCAGTGAATATATTCGATGATCAAGCCGCCGATGCTCGGTCCGATCAGCACGCCGGTGTGAAACGCCGTGGTCATAAATCCTTGCGCGCGTCCCGACGACTCCTTCGGCAACGCTTCGAGCGCGAGCGCGCGCCCCTGGGACTGCGTCATCGACGCGCCCACGCCTTGGAATACAGGCGAAAGAGATCAATTGGGCGACGTTCTGCGACAAGCCGCAGGCAAGCGCAGCCAACGACGACACCGATCAAGCCCAGACCGAAGAGCGTGTGGCGGCCGTAGATATCGCCGATACGGCCAAATATCAAAGACAAACTGATCTGCGAAATCTGATAAGCGATCACCGCCCACGAAATGCCGACGATGGTGGTTTCCAAGCTGTTGGCCACCGTCGGCAGCGACACGGAAAAGATGCGGCTCGAGGTGCCGGCGAGAAAGTTACCGAGCGCCGCGTTGCTGAGCAGCAGCCAGTTGGTGCGAGGGTCCATGCGTCGTTGATTTGCCGCGCGGGAAGATTAGTCATGAGCCGTGCGCACGACGCAATCGCGCCCGTCCAACTCTTTCGCTCTACCAATGTTTTTCCGCCGCTGCGATGACGCCTTAATTCGCTTCGCGCTCCGGCGTGCAATTTACGCTGTTCGTACGCAGCGCGTCGCCACGCTGGACAGCTACATCGTTCGGCTCCGCGGCCGCCAGCCAATTCGTCTTCGGGTTGCCCTACGATGCCGACACTTTTGGAACGACCAAGGCGAGCGTTTCAACCGGCTTCAGCCAATCCTGCATCGCCTGATCACACAACACAACGACGTCGGCGCCCGAGAGCTTCCCCGTCGACCAACCGTGCAGCGCCCGGCTCAACGTGCGGATCGCCTGACCCTCGGGCGAATGATGGCCGTGAATAGTTCTCTTTTCGCTGAGATTGGCGAATTTCGCCTGCGTCGAAAGTCATGGCAGATAATTTACCACGAACTAGGCGAAGGACCCGAAGGCGGCCGACGATACTTGTTGTGACAAAAATTCACCATGAAGTGTCATCTGAACGCACGAAGATCTGTTTTCAGCTACTTAAAGTCGAGATCCTTCGGCTATCGCCTCGGATGGTCGCGACACGGTCTCTTCACGAGGTAAGAGCGGCATATGCCGCTTGACATGAAGAATTGCCCGCCTATATTACAATAGTATTGACACAAGGACGGCCGCATCAATATGGAGCGCCTGATATTAATCTACCGGAGGTCAATCATGGAACCACTGCCGCGCGGCGCAAATTTTCAACGCGCCTTGATGCTGTGGGAAATTGGTCTGCACATCGCCGGCAATCCAAATACTCCTTACTACGGCCCGCGCGATATGTGCATCGCCGTCGGCAGCGGATCCAATGAAACGTTCAAGCCCTGGCTGCGCATGTCCACCGGCTCGCCGATCTTGGCGCACGGGTTTGCCGCGAATGAGTTGGAAGCGGCGATGATCAACCCTTCGGGCCTGCTCACCCAAGCCTATCGAGGCACCGGCCTGTTTCCCCAGCCGTTGCCGGTGCGGATCGTCGCGGTCTATCCGTCGCTTGATCATTTCGTCTACGTGTTCATCCGCGCACCGGGCTCAACTCGCTGGCCGAGATCAAAGCGAACAAATATCCGTTGCGCCTGTCGATTCGCGAAGACGCCACCCATTCGACGCGGGTGCTGGTCGACCAAACCCTGGCCGCGTATGGCATGACGGTAAAGGATATCGAATGCTGGGGCGGCGTTTTACAGCTCAATGGCGGGCCCGGCGACGAGCGGCGCATGAAAGCGATCCGCGAACAACCGATCGACGCGATCTTCGACGAAGGTTTGCCGTTGTGGTTTGACGCGGCGTTGGCCTCGGGCATGAAACCCGTCACGCTAGACGATCATGCGTTCAAATATCTGGTCGATCAGCTAGGCTGGCGCAAATACACCATCAAACCCGGCCGCTTTAAAGATCTCGCTCGAGGACTACACCTGCATCGACTACAGCGGCTGGCCGATTTACACTCGCGCCGCGCTGCCCGACGACGACGCCTACAAAATCTGCGACGCCATCAACGCGCGCAAAGACCAGATGTGCTGGGAAGATTCCTACACCGGCATCGGCCAGCTCGGCGAAAACACCGACGCCACCCCGCGCGATGTCCCGCTCCACCCCGGTGCAGAGAAGTGGTACCGGGAGCATGGATTTAACGTGTGAAGCAATCTTCACGAACCGGGCCCGCGTGGCGCGACTGACGCAAAGGTGGGACTGCTTTGAATTAGCAAGACTCAGTCGTAGCTACCTCTCCGAAGCAACGCCTTGATTTCGTCGTGGTCGCCGAGAAATGACACATAGAGATCTGCCGGCCGATTCTGGAAAATAAACCGCAAGGATCGGTTTCCCCGGCACTCAAAGAGTCTTGTGCCAAGCTTACGAATTCCAAGACCGCTGTGGACATGGGGTTGGCCGAAGGATTCAGCCAGATCGCACAAGGCGAGCAAACATTCGACCCGTTCGTTCTTGGGCAGCGCCCGCAAGCGGCGCAGAACGGTCGGATCGATGCAGAGAAGTTTACTCAAGCATCTTCCTGAGCTGTTCCGGTGACGCCGTGACGGATTTCTTGCCAGTCTTGAGTTTTCGATACCGTCTATCCGTGGCTCTTGCCAACGCTGCTACTTGCTCCCGGGTCGCGCCATATTCGCGCTGCGCGTAGTCGGTGGACTCCACATCGACCTTGCGAAGCGCAATAACGTCCGCCCCGCAAATAATGCCGATGTCCTCTCCGCGGCCGGCGGCGGTCAGCCAGCGGCCTAGATTTTTCTTCGCATCCGTAATTGTCAGAGTCTTCATATAGGCTATATTAAGTCTATATATCGCTTTGTCAATAGATATCCTCGACCATGGCCTGTCGCGTGTGGGACTGCGGTTTGAGCTGGAAGCAAAAGTGATGAATCGAGGGACCCGCCATCTTGCCGCGCAAGGATTGGCTATCTACGCGGAAGATTCCTACACCGGCATCGGCCAGCTCGGCGAAACCACCGACGCCACCCCCGGCGTGGAGAAATGGTACAGGGAGCACGGATTTAAGGTGTGAATTGTTCCCCGACCGCCTTTATTCGGTCGCGTAACGCTCCCAAAGTCGGCGCTATCGATGGGAACTCTTTCTCGGAGAATCGAATCGCCTCCGGCTGTTTCAAACCATGACCTGTGAGATTGCAGACGACGACATCGTCGGGACCAATTCTCTCCGCGACGCGCAGCTTCTTCGCGACGGCGACTGAAGTCGCCGCGGCAGGTTCGGCGAAAATGCCGGCAAGTCTGCCGGTAAAGGCTTGAGCTTCGAGGATCTCTGTATCCGACGCGGCGGCTGCCGTGCCGCCCGATTCCCGTAACGCGGCGAGCGCGCGCCAGCCAAGCGACACCGGATTGCCGACTTGAATACTCTCGGCGACCGTCGCGCGGGCGACCACAGGCTCCACGTCGGCCAATCCCTTCTCGAACGCGGCGATGATCGGCGCCGCCGCTTCGCTCTGCGCCGCGACAAGTTTCGGCGCGCGATCGGTCCAGCCGAGCGATAAGAATTCACGGCAACCTTTCCACATCGCGTAAATGCCGGTGCCGCCAGCGGTTGGATGGATTACCCAGTCCGCAATTTGCCCGTCGAGCTGGTCGGCCATCTCGTAGGCGTAGGATTTTTTTCCTTCGTCGCGATAGGGATTGGATGACAAGCAATCGTACCAGCCGAATTCTTGTGTTGCGGCCTTGTAGAGCTTGGCGACTTCGTAATCGAAGTCGCCGTCGACCACGACTACCGTGGCGCCGTAGGCGCGGGCTTGAATGATTTTCGCCGGTGCCGTTCCTTTCGGCACCATCACCACGCTCTTAATACCCGCCGCCGCGGAATAAGCGGCGACGGAAGCGGCTGCGTTTCCCGTCGACATCACCGCCGCGGTTTTGAATCCCAACTCGCGCGCAACGGAAAGGCCGACGCTGTTGCTGCGGTCCTTGAGCGAACCAGTCGGCAAAACCGTGTCGTTTTTTAGGTACAGATTGTGAATTCCAATTTTTTCGCCGAGTCGCGCGGCGTGAATCAAGGGCGTGTCTCCCTCACCCAACGACACGACTGACGATCGATGCTCAACCGGAAAAAATTCAAACCAGCGCCAGATCGAGCGGTCGCTGCTTTGGCGCATCGCTGCGAAATCCGCGCGGGTGAGCTGGCTCAACTCGACGTTAACTTCGAGAATTCTCCGGCACCGCGGGCATTGAAAAACCGTTCGCGAACCCGGCTCATGCCCACACTTCGGACAACGTAACGAGCTAATCAATCCCACGGTTATGTTCCCACATCAAAAACATCAGACGAGACAATCCGATGGCTCGAAAGCCAACACTCCATCTCTCCATCGCTCCAATGCGCCCGGTGAATGGCACCAAACTCCGGCTGTCATTCTGAGGAGCTTTGCGACGAAGAATCCGCTTTGCCATTCGGTCCGACAAGGCTCGCAGATAAAGCCAATCCTTCGGCTTCGCCTCAGGATGACATCGGCGGCGAGTTCCCGTAAATCTTGTCCAAACCGCTATCTCGTTCGGCGCTCGACTTCGTTCAGCGCCTTGTCCAACTCACCCTCCAGATCCCCGACGTTGAACCCGACAGCACGCGCGCCATCGAGAGTGGCGATACAGATCATGACTAAATCCAAACACTCGCGCGGCGGCGGCTCGTCGGGATGATCGTAGAGATAATGATCGACACGCTGCTTGAGCGTAAAAAAGTCTCTCAGGCAAACTACCGGCGGGAGGTTTTGCACCGGGCCCGAATTCACCGTTGCAGGCGCAAAGGCGACGCCACCCGGGTCGACCAGCGCGATTTGGTGGTCGTTTTCAAATAGCAGAACCAGATAAACGTCTTTGCTTTCCGGATGAATTTTTTCTTCAATCGCCTTCACGTCGCGCCAAGCTATCGGCACGCTCTTTCCCGACGCCACGTCGAGCAGACTCGAAGATTCGTCGTCATAGAGAACTGCTTGGCGATGGTTCTCAACCCACGCCTGCACTTTTTGCTTCGCTGTGTCCATAACACCCTAGGGTAATATTAATCGTCCAATGACCGATGCGCCAGCGGTGCGCGCCGATTTGCTACGGCTCCAGCGCATTCCACCTCAGCGGTGGCCGGAGCATGGTTTACTTCACCGCCGCTCTCCGGGTATCTTACGCCGTGCTGTCTGATCAAATGAACCGTCAGATCGAAGTTCGTGGGATATGCGGCAGAAGCGGTCACGTTCATGCCGCAACACATGGCCGACGCAAAATTCGCGTCGGGAAATATTAACGGGCTCGTAAACGCGGCGGCGCGCCGTGCCAGCGAACGGAACGGACTGCCCGAGGAGGTTGGTATGTTTGGTCTTATCGGAACGATCATCGTGGGGTTCATTGTCGGAGTCATCGCCAAGCTCGTCATGCCCGGCAAGGAGAACCTGGGCTTCATCATGACCACCCTTCTCGGCATCGTCGGCTCGCTTGCGGCCACCTACCTCGGGCAAGCGATCGGCTGGTACGAGGCGGGACAAGGCGCCGGTTGGATCGGATCCATCGTCGGCGCATTCGTGGTCCTGTGGGCTTATTTGAAATTCAAAACCAGTCGGTAGAATCGGTCGGACGCGGTTTGAGCACCGGACGTCGGCTTGCGGTGCGGTTTTACTTTTTACTGTGTCTAGCACTGGGCTTCGCGGCGGTAGTGGCGCCAATATCGGCGCGTGAAACCACGCGGCCGGCCATCCTAAAGGTCCATCTTGCCGACTTACCGAAAGAAGCGCGCGCCACCCTCGCCCTTATCAAAGAAGGCGGCCCCTTTCCCTACCCGCGCGACGGCGGCGTCTTTGGCAACTTCGAGCGGCGGTTACCGAGTCGGGAGCGAGGCTACTATCGTGAGTACACGGTGCCGACTCCGGGCGCGCGCGACCGCGGCGCGCGGCGACTCATCGCCGGGCGCAGCGGTGAATACTATTATACAGACAATCACTACAGAACCTTCCGTCGAATCAGGGAATGATGTCTATGAATTCTCTATTATCGCTGCTACCCGATGTTGAACGCGCCGGGGTCTATCATACGGAAGTCCCGGCGGACGAGATCATCGCCGCGGCGAAGGCGGCCGGTCTCCATACCTTCAAAGTCGATGTTCGCAAAGCGCGTGGAAAAAATGAATTCCTCGATCGATTTGCCACGATCCTCCATTTCCCCGACTACTTCGGCCGCAACTGGGATGCGCTGGCCGATTGCTTGAGCGATCTTGCCTGGCTGGACGGCGCCGGCTGGGTACTGATCCTAATTCGTTGTGACCTCTTCGCGCGCAATGACGAAGACAGCTTTAACACGGCGGTCGAAGTCTTGAACGCGGCAGCCGCCAGTTGGCGCGAGCGCAAAAAACCGTTTTGGGTGTTCGTTCAGGGGAACCCGGGATGGGAGCCGGGCCTGCCAAAAATCGTCGCCGATTAAGTCGCACGTCATCTTGCCGGGGCTTATTTGCGCTTGACATCGCCGCGCCGTCTTCGCTATTACCCATTGCCATCCGCTCGTCTCACCGAGAAGCAGCGCTTGAGTTGAATGCGCGGGCGCGCTTTTCGTCTAACGAATAAATTGGCGGCAAAAGCGCCAAACAAATGACCAGGAGGCTTTCATGAAGAAGTTAACATTGGCTTTGGTGATGTGTTTCGCGCTCTCCGGATTTGCCGCCGCGGCGGTCAACATCAATACGGCGACGAAAGAAGAGCTGACGAGCTTGAAGGGCGTCGGCGACAAACGCGCCCAGGAGATTATCGATTACCGTAAGAAGAACGGAGACTTCAAATCCATCGACGATCTCGAAAAGGTGCCCGGCATCGGACCCGGCCTCATGAAACAGATTCGCTCGGATATCACGGTCACGGGCAAGACGAGCACCGACAAGCCGGATGCGAAGGGCAAAACCGCCGAATCGGAAAAATCGAAAGGCGCTGCGAGCGAAGACGGCGGAGGCACCCAAAGGGGACGTCATGAAGGCAGATAAAGCCAAAGAAAAAGCGGCCGAAAAGTCCAAGGCCGATGAAAAGAAAATCGACAAAAAGTAATCGCGTCGTTAAGGCTCGGGAACACCCCGTTCGCGGCAACGCGGGCGGGGTTGTTTTTTTTGTGGCCCTCGATAATGTGCGCATGGAGCAGTTGAAACATCGCCCTATGGGAGGTGACCGATGCGTCTCGATGACGAACAAGAAAGCCGGAACGTAGAGGATCGGCGCGGATTCCGCGTATCGAAAGGCGTCGCCGGCGGCGGCATCGGCACCATCGCGGTGATACTTATCGCGCTCTTTTTCGGTGTCGATCCGGGCGCGATCCTGCAGAGCAACCCGCAAACCAGCGTCTCTGACGAGCCGGCGACGCAATCACCACAAAGCGGCGTCCGAGACGACGGGCGCGACTTCGTCGCCCGCGTCCTCGGCAGCACCGAGCGAACTTGGGGCGAAATTTTCCAACGCGCCGGACGTAGTTACACGCAACCGAAGCTCGTGCTCTTCACCGGCCAAGTTCAATCGGCCTGCGGCTTCGCCCAGGCGGCAGCCGGGCCATTTTACTGTGGCAACGACCAGAAAGTTTATATCGACCTGGCTTTTTATCGTGAACTGCGCGAGCGTTTTAAAGCGCCCGGCGATTTTGCCCAAGCTTACGTCATCGCCCATGAGGTCGGACATCACGTGCAAAATCTTCTCGGCATCATGGGCAAAGTTCAGGAACGGCAGAGCCGGCTGCGCGAGCGCGAAGCCAACGCAGTCTCAGTACAGCTCGAATTGCAGGCCGACTGCCTCGCCGGTATCTGGGCCAGCTTCGCCAACCGCGAGCGCAAGATTCTCGAACCGGGCGATGTCGAAGAAGGCTTAAACGCCGCCGCCCAGATCGGCGATGACACGATCCAAAAACGCGCCCAGGGCTACGTGGTTCCCGAAGGCTTCACCCACGGCAGCGCCGAGCAGCGCGTCAGCTGGTTTCGCCGCGGTATCGAAAGCGGCGATTTAAAGCAATGCGATACTTTTGCCGCCCGAAGCGTGTCCTGATCTTCGTCTCGATTCACTGCGACTTTGATTCCCCGCCGCTTGCGGCGTAAGGCGTTGTCCAGACTTCTTAACGTCCGTCATTCCCGAATGTACCTATCGGGAATCCATGAGATCGGACCTCGAACTCAAATCGAAGCTGGATGCCGGCGTTCGCCGGGAGGTTTCTCGAAGGGACGAAGGGATTCCATCCCCAGAGAGTCATTAAGACATTCGGGCGTGCCCTTGGGATAAATTCCCATCTCGATGCTCTGATACCCGTCAGCTTGCTGGCTGGGTAATTCAGTCCAACTACTCGGCGCACCCCCGTTCATTGGGAGAACTCACCGGCTTCCGGCAGACAATCAAAAAAAATCCCGCTTTTTCCCAACTATCTTCGATGTTGTGTTAAAATTCGTCCGGCGGTTGAGCGCGTGCGTCAGCGTTTCCTCGCGCCATTGAATCCTCGGGAAACTTTTTATGGCCAACACTTGGATCATTTGCATAGACGGAACCTGGAATCAACCGGGTCAGAAAGACAAAGATCCTGTGACCGACAACGAAGAAGCGACACCGTCCAACGTCGTACGAACTTGGCAGGCGCTGGCGAACGTCCCGCTGGCCGCGGATTTTTATTACGGCTCGATCGCGCCGATAAAACCGAAAATTCTTTTCACGGGCGTCGAAGGCGAAGTGATTTATTTGGCCGGTATCGGCACGAGCGGCACGGTAAAAACCCACATTCTCGAAGGTGCGACGGGCACCGGCACCTCGGAGCGCATTCGCGACGCCTACCGTTTCCTCGCGGAACGCTATCGCCAAGGCGATCGCATTTACGGTTTTGGCTTCAGCCGGGGCGCCTTTGCGATCCGCAGTCTCGCTGGATTGATTGACGTCGCGGGCCTACCGAAGCAACCGCGCGCGCTCAAGGAAGAGGAATTGTTGGAGATCTACGATGCCTACATGGGCGGTGATCTCGTCGATAAAGCGCGCTACGGAACGGTCGACACGATGCTTGATTTCATCGGCGTCTGGGACACCGTGGGCGCACTCGCGTTCGGCCGGACACTCGGCAACTTTCATCGGATCCATCCCGGCAACGTTAAGCGCGTCGCCCACGCCTTCGCCCTCGATGAAGAGCGCGAACGATTCGAACCGTCGTATTGGGATCCTCCGGCGCGCGCCGATACGCAGATCGACGAAGTCTGGTTCAGCGGCTGCCACACCAACGTCGGCGGCGGCTACTGCGACGCCAATCTCTCGAATATCGCTCTTTTCTGGATGCTCCAGTCTGCGCGCGACGCCGGCTTACCTCTCGACTCGCGCGGCATCCCCGGCTTTGATCTCAAAGATCCGCGCGGCCTGCAGCGCGACTCCTACAAGGAATTCTACGACGGTATCGGCCTGATCGGCGGCATCGCCGGGTCGCTCAATCTCAAGCGCGAACCGCGTGCCATTCGCGCCGGACAAAGAATCCATCAAAGCGTTTTTGATCGCATGCAGGAATCCTCCGGCCAACAAATCTATGTCCCGAAGGCGCTCTATGCCGGTAAGCCGATCTCGGCCGAGTCCAATCCCGGCATTCAGCCCTGGGGCGGATTCTAATGACATGCGGACGGCAAATCGTCGTGGCGAAACTGAACGGCCCTTGGCTCCAAGCCGAGAGGTTGCGGCGTGGTCGATTGGAAGTCGGCTCCTGTCTTCGTCATTCCGGCGAAATCCAAGCGGCTTTTGAGCTTGAACTGAAAATGAACCTGGATGCCGGTTTTTACCGGCATGACGCACTTGCACCTCGCCTGAAGGCAAGGAATCTTCGAATCATCTCCGAGAGAGACATAAATATATTCGCGAAACGGTTGTGATTGACAGGAGACTTTTTCCACGGTTAACCTCGGGCGAGCCGTGATCGAGTAGAACGCGATGTTTTAGAAGGTACCTGATCTCCATGCTGCAATTCGACGAAGTTCACGTCATTTCCGATCTCCACCTCGGCGGAGAAAAACGCTTTCAGATCTTTGGCTCCACGGCCGAGCTCGTTGCGTTCATCGACCACTTGGCGACGGCGGAGACCAAGAAAGAGATCGCTCTCGTGATCAACGGAGATTTTGTCGATTTCCTCGCGGAAACTCCGGCCGCCTACTTCGATCCCGAGCACGCCCAAGACAAATTAACTCGGGTGATGGCTGATGAGACCTTTGCGCCGATCTTTAAAGGGTTGCAAAAATTCCTGCGCGCCAAACAGCGCACCTTGGTCGTCAACCTTGGCAACCACGATCTCGAATTGGCGCTACCATGGGTACGGGAACATTTAATACGCTCACTTTGCGGCGGCGACATGGCGGCGCGCGGCAGGTTGCGTGTGCTCGTGGACGGCACCGGGGTTTTGTGCCGGGTCGGCGGCGCCAAAGTGCTATGCCTGCACGGCAACGAGGTGGACAGTTGGAACGTCGTCGATTTTGAACAGATCAGGCGCATCGGCCGCGACGTTTATTTTCAGAATTCCGTGGAGCCATGGATACCCAACGCCGGCACGCAGATGGTGATTCAAGTCATGAATGAGGTGAAGCGACGCTATCCGTTCGTCGATCTGCTGAAACCCGAGGCCGAAGGCGTGGTGCCTACGCTCCTCGCCCTCGATCCGTCCGCGATCACGAAATTGCAGGGCGCCGCAGTCGTCGCCGGACGGCGCGCCTGGGACGCCGCGCGCATGGCCACGGGCTTTCTCGGCGATGCGCAGGTCGCGGCGGGGAATAATCCGAACATTTCATCCGCGCAGAATAATAATACCGCCGCGACTTTTACCGCGCGCCTGAACGCTATGAATGCAAAGGGTGCGTCCAAAGTTCAGGCCGAACAGCTCATGACCTTCGTCGAAGCGCAAGCGCGGCACGGCACCGACCCGATGGAACTGGTGCGCGGCGAGCAAAGCAGGCAGCTGGGATTCTGGAGCGCCACATGGAATCTGGTTACCGGCAAACCCACCCACGAAGTGCTCAGAGAAGCGCTGGAAAATCTCGACCGCGATCGCAGCTTCGATATTGCTACGGACGACGACACCTCCAGGTGGCTCGATGACTTGGTCGGGGCGGACGTCGATTTCCTGGTGGCCGGCCATACCCATCTCGAGCGCGCGCTCCAGCGACGGAAGGGTCAAGGGTTTTATTTCAACAGCGGTACCTGGGCGCGTCTCATCCGGATCACGCCCGAGGTGCGCGGCGATCCGGTCAAGTTCGAGAAAGTCTTTAATATATTGAAAGGCGGCGAAATGGCCGCGCTGGACGACGAACCCGGCCTAGTCACCAAGCGCTGCTCCATCGTGTCGATTTTTGTCGATCACCAGGGCCGCACGTGCGGCGAACTGAGACGCATGCAATCCGGCGGCGGAGTACCCGAGACGGTTCCGGAAAGCCTGCGCGTCAAGAAATAACTATGCGCACGATCACACTCGAATTATTGCGCCACGGTCCGGCCCATAATCAGCTGCTCTCGCCGCTGACGCAATATCTCGCCCTATGCGAGAACCACTCCGCGGTAACGGTGCATGTGCCCTTCGAGCACAATCAATTTCTCTATCGCCATCGCGCGCTCAGTTACAATATCGGCGAGGAGCCGCGTATTTTTCAGGTGCGCGATACGGCGCAGGTGATGGGCGATCTGCTATCCAAGATCCCTGGGCTCACCGCCGCCCTCAGCGGCCAGCAGATCGACGCCGATAAGGAATCGGTCACGCACCTGCGTCTGGTGCTGTCGGCCGCCGAGCTTGCGCTGCTGCCCTTCGAGCTCGCGCTGGCGCCGCACGGCTTTCCCGGCTCGGGGCAATCGCTGCTGCTGCAGTCGCAAATGCCGTTGTGCATTACCCGCGAGACGCGCCGTGTGCCCGAAGAATTTGTCGACTGGCCGAAGCGGCCGAAAATCTTGTTCGTCACCGCAGCGCCGCCGGGTTACCCCGCCGTTCCCGCCGGCGCCCATCTGCTCGCCCTGCGCAAAGCCATCGAGCCGTGGATTGGCGCCACCGAAGCGGAAGGTCCGGACAAACGCAAGCAGCGCGTGGAGGAACACTTATCGGTGTTGACCCATGCCAGCGCGGAATCCATCGAAGCAGCCTGCGCGTCCGGCCAATACACCCACATTCATATCCTCGCTCACGGTCATGAGCACCGTAACGACTACGACGTGCGCTTCGGGCTCGCGCTCCATACCGCCGCGGATGTCATGGGTGACGCCGATATCGTGAGCGGCGATCGCCTGGCGACCGCGTTGCGCGTCGCGCAAAGAACCCACGACGGACAGCTGGCCCGTCCGACGGTGGTAACACTGGCGAGCTGTAATAGCGGCAACGTCGGTTCAATCGCCGGCGCCGGCGCCAGTATCGCCCACGCCCTGCACGAAGCCGGCGTCCCCATGGTGATCGCTTCGCAATTTCCTTTGTCCTATGGCGGGTCGGTGCGACTGGTGGAAATTCTCTATCATGGACTGCTTTGGGGTGAAGACCCGCGCAAGCTGCTGATGGATTTGCGGCGACAACTGCACACTCAGTTTCCCACGACCCATGACTGGGCATCGGTCACGGCGTACGCGTCGCTGCCGCCGGATTTCGACGAGCAGCTCGCCTCGGTGCAGATCCAGCGCGCGATGGATAGCATCGATGTCGCCCTTCACGAAGCCGATGAAGTTACCCGACGCTTCTCTACGCGCACCAGTCGGCGCTCCATGGCGAATCAAGCCAAGCCCGAGACCGAAGAGGAAAAGGAAGCGCTGCTGCGGGTCGCGAAACAACAAGTCGCCACGGCGAAATTCAGACTGGAAAAGTTGCTGATCCGGCATCCCGCTCATATGGCACGTATCCGCGGCCTGCTCGCGAGCACCGAAAAGCGCGAGGCCGAAATCCATCATGCCATCACTAAAATTACCACGATCGATCCGAATGAGCTTGACCAGGCTCGCCGCGACATGATGGACGCGCTCGAGCGCGCGCGGGATCATTACTGGAACTCGTTTCTCAGCCATCGCGCCAATCACTGGGCGATCGTCCAGTTTCTTTCACTGACGTTGATTTTGAATTCATTTAACCAGGCGCAGGCGACGGAGAATTCGGAAAAATCCCCCTGGCGCCTTTGGGCGCTGGCCGAAGCGCAGTCGCTCACCGATTTGCGTAACGAGGACCATTCGGCGCGCAAATGGGCGATCGCCAATCTGATCGAGCTCTATCTCCTCGCGCCGCTCGTAGAGAGCGTGCGCGATCGCGATCCCGCCGAGAATTTTGCCGCCAAAGCCCAGGACTACGCGAGCGAATTGCGCGAGCTGACCGGTTCCCGCTCCTTCGAAGTGTTTTCGACCCGGCGCCAGATTGCCCGCTACCTGGAATGGTTCAATGAATTGGCGCCCGCCGCCGTCGCGCCGATATACGGCTCCGCCGAAGCTGTCTTCAACTTACTTCCCGAAAGCGAAGAGCCGGACTGGAAGTACTGAGCCGTGCCGGCCTCCATGCTCTGGACGACGCCAATTCGGCGGCAGAAAATGAACTACCCCGCAGCAAGGTGCAGGGTATCAGAAGTAGACGAGCATTTATCCCAAAGGCGTCACCCCCGAATGTTTTAATCGGGGGTCCAGTTCCGGTCTCGCCTGTGGCGAGCCCAGTCGAGCCATCGATAGGTGCATTCGGGAATGACGGACGTTAAGAGATATGGAAGAGTACTCTACGCAGCTAGCTGCGGGAATGAGACCCGCAGTGATTCAAAACTCAGTCCTCGTTACTCAGTCCTTCCCACAAAAGCTCCGCCGGATGCTTCGCTTTTCTGCCTGCGAGGTGATCGATCTGCTGCCGACAGGAAATCCCGGGAGCGACGATTTCGACGTTATCGCCAGCGGCTTTTACCGCCGGCGCCAATCGCCGGTTGCCGATTTTAGTTGAGAGATCGTAATGCTCTTTTTCAAAACCAAAAGAGCCGGCCATGCCGCAGCAGCCGGAGTCGACTTCGCTGACGTCGTATCCGGCTGCTTTGAGCATCGCGATGGTCGGCGCCGTCCCAACCAGAGCTTTTTGGTGGCAGTGACCATGCAGCAAAACTTTTCTTCCGTTGCCGGATGAAGTGGGAACCAGTCGTCCCGCCTTCTGTTCGCGCGCGACAAACTCTTCGAGCAGAAAACTGTTCTCGGCAACCTTCTTCGCCGCCTCGGTTCGAATGAATTCCGGATATTCGTCCCGCAGCGTGAGCAAACACGAAGGTTCCAGGCCGACGATCGCCGTCCCCTTCTCGGCGAACGGCGCGAGTTTGTCGACGTTCCACGCGGCGTTTTCCTTGGCTTGGCCAAGCATGCCTTTGGAGATCATCGGCCGGCCGCAGCACTTTTTATCGATCAACAGAACTCGATAGCCGGATTTTTCCAGAAAACGCGTCGCGGCAATGGCGACACTCGGGGTATTAAAATTGTTAAAGGTATCGTGAAACAACACGACGTCACCCTTCGAGCCGTCGCCTTCCGTTTTGCGATTGCGAAACCAGTCCTCGAAAGTTTCCCCCGCGAATTGCGGCAACGGCCGTCTGCGGTCAATGCCGGCGACGACTTCCATCACCCAGCGATTCACCGACGAATTCGCGAGCCAATTCGACAGCGGCGCCAATTTCGATCCGATGCGATTCAAAGTCTCGATGCCGCCGAACAGCCGGTTGCGCAGCGGCAAACCGTTGGCGCGGTGGTAGTGATCGAGAAACTCGTACTTGAGCTTCGCCATGTCGACGTTGGACGGACACTCCGCCTTGCAGGCTTTGCACTCGAGGCAAAGATCCATCACTTCGAATAACCGTTTACCCGTGAATTCTTCCTGCGGCATTCTTCCGGCGATGGCGTTTCGGAGCGCGTTGGCGCGGCCCCGCGTGGAGTGCTCTTCGTCGAGAGTGCCCATGTAGGATGGACACATGGTGCCGTCGAGTTTTTTGCGACACTCGCCCATGCCACTGCACATTTCCACCGCCCGCGCAAAACCACCCTGTTCGCTGAAGTCCAGCGTCGTGCGCGGCTCCCAGGTTTTGTATTGCGGGCTGATTTTCAGCGACTCGGTCATCGCCGGCGCGTCGACGATCTTGCCCGGGTTCATGAGATTTTTTGGATCGAAGGCGCGTTTCACTTGGCGAAACGCATCGTACAGCGCCGGGCCAAACAGCTTGGCATTGAAATGGCTCCGCGCCAGGCCATCGCCGTGCTCGCCCGACATGGCGCCGTTGAATTCCAGCACCAGATCGGCAATCGCGTTGGCGATGGAAACCATTTTTTGCTTTTCGCTCTCTTCCTTGAGATTGATCAGCGGACGGATATGCATGCAGCCGACCGAGCAGTGGCCGTAGTAACCGGCCACCGTGTCGTGACGCGTGACGATTTCGCGAAAACGTTTGATAAACTCCGGCAGCTTGGACGGTTCCACCGCCGCATCCTCGACGAAGGCAATAGGCTTCTTGTCGCCCGTGGTGCCGAGCAACAAACCGAGTCCGGCTTTGCGCACGCCCCAGACCGCCTTCACCTCTTCCGGCTTGAACGCGAGCGTAGCGGCGTAGCCGATCTTCTTGCGCTTGCGCACTTCCTCGAGTTTGTCGACTTGCTCCCTCACCTCTTTTTCGCTTTCACCGGCGTACTCGACCATCAGCAGGGAACTCGGGTTTCCCTGGACGAAACCCAGACGTTGGGATTGTACGATGTTTCCCCGCGCCAAATCGAGAATCATCTTATCGGTGGACTCCAGAGCATAGGGCGCAGTTTCCAAAATCGTCTGGGCTGCCTCAAGCGCAGCGATGTCGTCGTGGAAGTGAATGACGTCCATCGCCGTCCACTTGGGTTTGGGCACGAGTCGCATCTTGGCCTCGATGATCGTCGCCAGTGTACCCTCGGAGCCGACCAGCATGCGCGCGAGATTGAACGGCTGCGGCTTGATAAACTCGTCTAAATTATAACCCGACACTCGCCGCATAATTTTCGGATAGCGCGCGAGGATTTCGTTCTTATGCTGCTGCGCCAGGCGCGACACCTCGCGATAGGCGCTGGCCTCGATCGAATCGGCCTTGCTTTTACCTTCCAGCGCCGCGGGCGAAAGGTCTTTCAGCACGACCTCGCTGCCGTCGGCGAGCAGCACCGTCAGTTCGAGAACGTGATCCAGCGTCTTGCCGTAAGTCAGCGAATGGGCGCCGGCGGAGTTGTTGCCGATCATACCGCCGATCGTCGCGCGATTGGACGTCGAAGTGTCGGGACCGAACTGCAGCCCCATACCGCGGACATGAGCATTCAGTTCGTCTTGCACCAGGCCAGGTTGAACGCGGCACCAGAGCTCTTCACGGTTCACCTCCAGCACGTTTTTCATATATTTGGAAAAATCCAACACGATGGAGTGTCCCACCGTTTGTCCGGCCAAGGATGTCCCGCCGCCGCGCGGCAAAATCGATACACCCAACCGATTGGCGATCTCGATCACCGCTTGCACGTCGCCTTTGTGGCGCGGTACGACGACGCCGATGGGCTCGATCTGATAGATCGACGCGTCCGTAGAATAGAGCAAACGCGAATATCGGTCGAAGTGAATATCGCCTTCAACTCGCCTTCTTAATTCCGCTTCGATCTCGAAATGATCTCTGCCTTCTTTCACGCTCATCGTAATCTCCGCAATTCTCCTATTGAACGTTTGAACCTTGAACCCTTGAACGACTCTTTCATCCCCACCGTAACACCAAAACGCCGACGACGACCAGCGCCGCCGCCGCGCCGTCCTTGAACTTGACGTCTTCGATGCCCTTGAGCGTGGTCTTCGCTAAAAAGAAACTGACGATAGGCTGCGCGCTCCAGATCGGCGCAACTATGGAAGCAGGCGCGTGCACCAGCGCTTTCAAAGTAAAGATCGAACCGATGGCGTAGAGAAAACCGCAAAGCTGTCGCTTAATGGCTGGCAGCCAGAGTGACCCGCCGTGGTCGCGGATTTGCCGTCCGGCGCAGCCGTTCGAATTTGGCTCGGCACGAAGAAAGACGCCGGAGATGATAAACATCACGCCGATCAGGACGGCAAAAGACAGACTCCTTCGCCGACGTCACGGCCGCCGCCAAAAGCACACCCGCCAACGTGATCAGAGGCGCGGAGTTATTGAGCGACTGCGCCCGCGAGGCGCCGATCTGATCGACGCTTCTGACGAAGAGCGTCCGGCCGAGATAGGCGCCGACGACACCGGTGCCGGCGAAAATAAGCACGGCGACCGAAGGGATCTTGCCGGCGAATAAATCCCCTTCGAGCAGCGCGGAGACGAATAGCGTTAGAAGAATCGTTGCTTGTTGGTAGAGCGTCGCCGCGCTCACGTCGGCACCCGCCAACCCGCGTTTCACCAGCACCGGACTCGTGCCCCAAAAAAGCCCGGCGACGAGCGCATAAAAGATCCCCGATTCCCATTTGATGGCGCGTATCTAATCGTTCAGTATCGCGCGCGCTCGATCAAAGATACTTTGAAACATCGGTCTCGTGAGTTTCCCGGTGAAGGTGTTTTGCTGGCTCGGATGATACGAGCAGATTAGTCGCTGACCATTTGGCAAGTCCACCGCGACGCCATGGCCGAATTTTGGCCGCGGTTTGGTAATCGTTCCACCGGCTTCTTCATAGGCTTTGATAAACGAATCGAAGGCAATCTTGCCGAGCGCGATCACCACTTTCACTTGGCGAAAATGTCTCAGCTCTTGTACCAAGTAAGGCCGGCAGCGCTGGAATTCGCCAATCGCCGGCCTGTTTCCCGGCGGCGCGCAGTGCACCGCCGCGGTGATGTAACACTCGCGGAGCTTCAGGCCGTCGTCGCGATGATCGGAATTGGCCTGATTGGCAAAACCCGCGGCGTGAAGCGCGCCGTAAAGCCAATCGCCGCTGCGGTCTCCCGTAAACATGCGTCCGGTGCGATTGCCGCCGTGCGCCGCAGGAGCCAGGCCGACGATGAGAACACGCGCCTTCGGGTCGCCGAATCCCGGCAGCGGTTTGGCCCAGTAGCTTTGTCCGAGATAACGCCGCGGCGGATTTTTCGCTGCCGCTTCTCGCCACCGCACCAGCCGCGGGCACCTTTTGCATCGAATGATCGACTCGTTGAGTTGTTTGATCGCGGCCATCTTTTTTCTTCTGCTAGCACAACGGTGCGGGAACGAAAAGAATTAACGACTTAAACCCTCAAGACTCGCGAATACTGCGACCCGACGATGCCGGGCTGAACTATGGTTTTAACACTCTCTCGCATCAGGTGCATAGTCTGCGGCTTTGCTTCTACTACCTTGGAAAAGTTCATTTTTGGTAAAATCCGCCAAGAATGTCCCAATATGTCATCGGCCAATTAACGGCTGAATGCTATCTCCTTAAAAAATCGACACCAACTTATGGTACGAGGCGTTGGCACGGAAGATGCTCAAAAGATCAGATCCGGAGGATCGATTGCAACCGTTTACTTTAGAAAACAAGTAGGTTGGGGCGCCGGCCTGGCGCGATCATCATCCGAGAAATTATCGAAGGAGAAGTTTGTGAACAGTGAATCTTCGCTCCAGTGGCCGATCTCACTTTCAAACGGCAAAGTAATGTCGCAATGGCTCGGTCCCTGGAGTTCACGCGGTCGTGACGGGACCTCGATCCGAGAAGACCGGAACGCTATCATCGCCATCCAATGGCTGGTTGCAATCGGCACTTCTTACCTGGTATTCGCCGCAAATAATTGGAGTCTGACCGATCCAATCCCGGCACTATTAATCTTGGTATGCCTTGGATCAGCTTCCTTACTGAAGCGCATTTCCGAAGAGACCTTTAAAAACCACCTAATTGAGCCCGGCCTTCTCATTCTAGACTCCATTCTGATTGTTTCCGCTATCCTAACGCAGGAAGCACCGTGGGACCTACTGCTGCTGTTTTTTTTCTGCGTCTTGATCGCGGCTATAGGGGAAAATCTAATTCAGATTGGTGTCGGATGCGTGCTTCTGAGCCTTGTGTTTCTCGTGTTTGTATCCCCAAATGCGGCAGATGTGTTGACCATCAAGCCAAACTTCTTGATTCGCGTGCCCTTCATGTTCGGTATATCCATCTTTTATGGTTATCTGGCGAGTCAAGTTAAGCGAGAAAAGAGACGGGTGGAGAAAATGGAAGCCACGATGAGGTTAAAGCGTCAATTCGTTTCTGCCCTCGCGCATGACATCAAGACGCCCCTCAACGTCATTCTCGGCCATGCGGAACTGCTCGCTGCAGATTACGGCAGCCAGCCGGATTCGACGGGAAAGCTGTCCTCTATCACATGCATCCGTAAAAATATCGATGGTATCGTAAAACTGATCACCGATTTTTTGGCTGTTTCGAAGCTGGAAACATTGACGTTAGATTCTGCGAAAAATTTGGTTCAGATCAATGCCATCGCCGAAGACATCGTACTCCAACAAATGGTGACGGCCCGCGAAGAAAATCTTCAACTGTCTCTCGATCTCGATAAGGAACTAAAACCGGTCCTAGGAGACGAACATCAACTTCAACGCGCGGTGTTGAATCTAGTCAGCAACGCCATAAAGTTTACCCCTGCCGGGGGCAGCATCACTGTGAGCACTCGAATGGTCAAGAAAAGTATTTCAATACAAGTGACGGACACCGGCGCGGGGATACCGAAAGAAGAACTCTCGAGCTTGTTCTCCGAATACGGACGTCTCAAAGGAGCTGCCAACATCGAAGGTACCGGGCTCGGGCTTTTTATAGTCAAAACCATCGTGGAGGCTCACGATGGCACCGTCGCCGTGGAGAGCAAGGAGGGCGTCGGAACAACGTTCACAATGCTGCTCCCCGCTTCCCAGGATTTATTGGGCGGCATTCAGCCCGAGAATGCGAACAAGAGGGCTGAAACGAGAATATCGATAGAGCGCGATTTAGTCCCGCAGGGTGTGGAAGAACAAGCAAGACTCCAATAAATCTTCGACTCGGGCTTTCGATAAGCTTCGATGTGTGTGCCGACTGTTTAGTTTAGTCACTCAATCCTGCCCACTGTAAACAAAGTTAGTCATTCGCCCCCTGCATCGACAAAATACCAGCAATCTTCTCATGCACGTTATTGTTTTTAGCGAGACATCCACCCATTTGTAAACGATTCAATTTTCACCAACAACGACCACAAGCCAATCGCCGCTCCGATCTCCCATAAAAATCCGTCCGGTTCGATTTCCTCCGTGAGCCGCAAGGGCAAACCCGATGATCAAGGCTCGTCCATTCGGATCGTCAAACCGGGTGGTGGCGTAGCTCAATATTTTTCTCCCGGATATCTACGCAGCGGCTTCGCGACGATCGTTTCAACGCGCCACGCCAGCCAAAAAGCGTATCAAGATCGAAACCTCGATCGATCAGGACGTGAACCACCTCGTACTCGACCCTGCCAACCGCTCTCGCATTCGCGCCGAGCTGCTCGGCCATATCCGTAACGCGCAACCCGCTGCCGTTTTTTTCGATGAGCGACAGGAGTCTTAGAGCCCGCAATACAGGTTTATCCCGCGACATACGCTCCTCTAAGCCGATTCACATCAGACACAACGCTACATGCCGGATTGGCACCGCGCGCGGCAATAGCTGTATCCCCCTAAAGTAACGTCCAGAAGCCCGGTTAAATACACTCCAGCTTGAATCCAATCGCCCCGGTGGGATTCTATGGATTCGGCGAGTCTGAGACAAGGACAATAGATGGAATATGAAAACGGCGAGCTGTTACAGCGGGCACCTAATGCCGACTTCAACGGTAGCGTGCATGGGGAAATCAAGCCGCCGCGCCGCGTGCAAACGATTTTTTTTTCTGCTATAAACCCATTGATTCCAACATCTGAAGGGACAATCCGTGATTCGGCGCCCACAGCCTTATGTCCGTCAAATCCACGTGTGCATCAACAACCGCAACGGTGAAAGCCCGTCGTGCGGTTATAGCGGGTCGGAAGAAGTCGTCGAAGAACTTAGAAGGGTCTGCAAAGAACGCAACCTAAAAGGCAAGATTCGTGTCGTCAGATCGGGTTGTTTAGACGTCTGCGCATTCGGCCCCAACATGATGGTTTGGCCCGAAGGGCTGTGGTATATGAAGGTGACCAAAGAAGATGTGCCGCAGATCGTCGAGCAATACATGAAGCTCGACGCCGCGGACCAGGCCAAAGAAGCCGGTGTCGCGCCGGCAAGGTAGACAATTCTTTACTATTTCCTTTGCGTCTCCAAGAAAGATTACAGAGTAGTTCGTGCAGCCAGGATCCTCTCTTGGCCGTACGGATGGAAAATTGTTCTCTAATCGTATCACTGCCTTGACACCTAGCGAGTCAGCATATAAGACAACTCGAAATGTTTACTCATGACATCGTAATCGTTGGCGGCGGAGGTGCCGGCCTGCGCGCCGCCATAGCCGCAGCAGAGATATCGAATAAGCTATCGATCGCATTAATCTCCAAGGTTTATCCGATGAGAAGTCACACGGTTTCCGCGGAAGGAGGAACCGCGGCAGTTATGCGCGATTTCGATAGCCTCGATCTCCATGCGAAGGACACCATTTTTGGTGCTGACTTCCTGGCGGACCAAGATGCTGTCGAGGCTTTTGTCCAAGAGGCTCCTGGAGAACTTATCCAACTGGAGCACTGGGGTTGCCCGTGGAGCCGCGATCCTGACGGTCGTGTGAGCGTCAGGTCCTTCGGCGGCATGAGCGCCGATCGCACGCTTTTTGCCGCGGACAAAACTGGCTTTCACTTGCTCCACAGCCTGTTCCAGACTTCTCTGAAGTATGAAAGCATCGTTCGCTACGATGAGTGTTTTCTCACTTCATTGTTGGTCGATGACGGCAAAGTGTGCGGTGTCACATCGATCAATCTTTATACCGGCAAGGTAGAAGTCATTGCCGGCAAAAGCGTTATCCTATGTACGGGAGGAGGAGGCCGCATCTTCCCTTTCACCACCAACGCCGCGATCAACACCGGGGATGGCATGGCAGCAGCCTATCGAGCGGGAGTCCCCCTCAAAGACATGGAGTTCGTCCAGTACCATCCCACGGGATTGCCGGGAACGGGAATTTTGATTACCGAAGCATCGCGCGGTGAAGGCGGGTGGCTAAAGAACAAGGACGGCTACCGCTATCTCCAAGATTACGGACTCGGCCCGCCGACCGATACGCCCACGCACCGCAAGATGGAACTGGGGCCGCGTGACATTCTATCGCGTTGTCACATGCAGGAATTCGCCAAAGGCCGCACCTTCGACGGCCCTTACGGTCACTACGTGCATCTCGATCTGCGCCACTTGGGCGAGGAAGTGATCGACAAGAAACTACCCTTTGTCCGAGAGCTAGCGAGCAAATACGTCGGCATCGACCCGGTTCATGAGCCCATTCCGGTTCGACCGGTGGTACACTACATGATGGGCGGGATCTCGACGGACATAAACGCCAAAACAAATCTCGCCGGGCTCTACGCCGCGGGAGAAACCGCCTGCGTTTCGCTTAACGGCGGCAACCGGTTGGGTTCTAACTCCCTGACCGAGCTATTGGTCTTTGGCAATCGGGCAGGCCGCTCTGCAGCGACCTATGCCTCCACCGCTTCGGCACCCGCCTCGGCAAAAATCGAGGCGCTCGCGGCCGACGAACAAAAGCGTCTCGATCGCCACTTCTTGAAGAAGGACGGCGGCAAGGAAAAAATCGCGACGATTCGCCAAGAGATGCAAAAAACAATGGAAGAAGGCGCAGGAATCTATCGCGTTGAACAGAGCATGCAGAAGACTTGCGACACGCTGAGAGCTCTGCGAGAGCGTTTTAAGAACATCATCATTGAAGATCGAGACAGCACGTTTAACACCGAACTTATGAACGCGCTCGAGCTGGACTACATGCTCGACGTGGCTGAGACCGTCGCAAATTCCGCGCTCAAGCGCAAGGAGTCGCGCGGCTCTCATACTCGGACGGACTTTCCGAAACGGGACGACGCAAACTTTCTGAAACACACTCTTGCCTGCCGAACGCCCGATGGACCGAGAATCGAATACCTGCCAGTGACCATTACCCGCTGGCAGCCGGAGGAGCGCAAGTATTAAGCCACGCGAGCTGAGCGCCGAGTGCGCGCCAATTTAGCAGACGCGCATTTTGAACTCGGCGCTGATCGCTCAGTGCTAAATTCCAAGAGGAGACAATGGCAGAGCCAACTATCACATTGAACGTTACTCGCTACCGCCCCGATAAAGATCGGGCGCTGACCACACAATCCTACGTCGTCCCTTACCGGGAGGACTGGGTCGTTCTCGATGCGTTAAATCACATCAAGGATCAGATGGACGGAACTCTGAGTTATCGCTGGTCTTGTCGTATGGGAGTATGCGGCAGTTGCGGCATGATGGTGAATGGCACGCCAAAACTCACCTGCGCAGCGTTCCTTCGTGACTATTACCCCCAGGAGATTCGGGTAGAGCCCCTCGTCAACTTTCCGATCATCCGCGATCTGGTCATCGATATGACCGACTTTATGGACAAACTGAAGAGCGTTAAACCCTGGATCATACGCAAGGACGAGAAACCTGTCAGCGAAGGTGAATATTTACAAACGCCGGCGGAACTCGAGGCGTTCCATCAGTTCACCCAGTGTATTAATTGCATGCTCTGTTACGCGGCCTGCCCGGTTTACGGGCTGGAGCCGAGGTTTTTGGGCCCAGCCGCCATCGCGCTCGGCTACCGCTACAACATGGACTCGCGCGACCAGGGAAAGGATCAACGCGAAATCATCGGCAACCACGATGGCATCTGGGACTGCACATTTGTCGGGGAATGCAGCGTCGTGTGTCCGAAGCATGTGGATCCCGCCGCGGCGATCCAGCGCTCTAAAGTGGACACTACCAAAAACTGGTTTCAATCAATCCTGATGCCCTGGGGGCAACGATGAGCGCCGTGCGACCGGACCCATCCAAGCTTTACCATCGAAAGATGCCGGCGACTTGGTGGCTGACGAAACAGAGCTATTTTCTGTTCATGCTGCGCGAGCTTTCAAGTGTCTTTATCGCCCTCTTCCTCGTTGTCTACCTTTGTCAGTTATATCAGTTGTCGCAGGGCCCCGACGCGTATAGCGCCTTCACGCAAAAGCTCAATTCGCCCGGCTGGATTCTTTTCCACTTGGTGGCGCTGCTGTTCGCGCTGTACCACAGCTTTACATGGTTTCAGTCGAGTGCCGTTGTCCTGCCGCTGCGCATCGGCGAGCGTTTAATTTCCCGGCCGATCGTTACGGCGCTGCACGTTGGCGCATGGGTGATGGTCTCGGTGACAGTGCTAGTTTTATTCCTCGCGCTTAAGAGCTGAATTATGGCGACAGAAAAAACCATCGAACCCCTCTGGTGGGGGCTCTTCTCTGCCGGTGGCGTAGTAGCTGCATTTTTAGTTCCCATTCACATCATTCTAGTTGGCTTCGCCGTGCCGCTTGGCTGGACTACCGACACCGGGGCGTTGTACCGCCTCTGGTGGGTAAAGCTTTATCTCTTTGTTCTGATCGTTCTTCCCCTCTATCACTGGGCTCATCGCTTCTACTTCACTCTCAATGACACGGGGCTCAAAGCCATCAATAAACTTCTCGCCGTGCTGTGCTACGGCGGAGCGATCGTCGGAACGTTTGTTACTGCGTGGATTCTGTTAAAGATTTGACCTAAACAAACCGACGGTCAACACGGATGGGCAATCACGGAGAGATCGAAAGCCGCGCCGCTCCTGCCAAATAGCTTTAATATACCCAACAGACAACGCATCCACTCGGAGTTGCCCAATTTTCAACGAAGCTGTCGCTACTAACTTTCTCCTTGGGGTTGATCGACTATACGCGGGACAAGATCCGCTCAAGGAAGAGTTGTTGATCGCTATTACAAGCTGCTGAGACTCTATCCACCAAAGACTAGCCAAGTAGCGGCGTATTTGGCTAGCGCTAAGACGCATTGTCAGAGTCCGTCCATTTACAGAGAACTTTTCGGCGAGGTATTATATCGTCGTGGATCGGCCTAACGGTCGCGCCGCCGCAGGTACAATTTGACCCAATAATCGTAGAGCGAGGAAATGGTAAATTTCTCGGTTAATGCTTTTTTTAGAGCCGACTCGTATTCGATCGCGATATCCTGCCCTTCAATCGTCACGCCCAACAAACGGCCCTGTTTCTGATCGACAAATGCGCCTACGGCACGAAGAATTTGAGATAGAGTATTGGCTTCCGGGCTTCCCCCGGTCCCTCTCCTTTGGGTTTGGGCTTCCGAGTCCATTCGCATGATATCATCATGCGAATAATGAAGGTCCAAAACTCCGGAGGAGGGTTGGGATTCGGTCTCCGGCTTTTTGCGGCGAAATATTTGCCATGTCACGTGCAGCGAAATATTGGGCGCGGAGGTTTGCCGCTCCTGCCGTTTTTGCGCGTGTACAGATACGCCCGCGTCCTCGACTTTGAGAGACAATGACTCGACGTTAAGCGCTTCGAGCATTTGGCCAACCGGACGAAGTAGTTGGGAAAAACTAAAATTCGGCGCCATGGAGCCGGTCTATTCAGCTGGAGGTCGTGGGTTGACGTTAAACGGTTGTGATCGGGTCCGCTTGGCGGTCGACTGTTCGTCTTTTATACATGCGTACCCACTGGTCATAAAGCATAGGCATGGCAAATTCTTCAGTCGCTTGCTTACCGTCCGGTAAGGAGTATTCCACTGTGACCATCTGGGCGTCCTTCGACACGGAAGCCATAGACCCGCGCTTTTGATCGAGCATGCTTCCGATAACGCGGAGAATTTGCGACACTGAGTGTGAATCCGGAGTTCGTTTGTCGCCTCGCCGCAGCTCACGCCCCTCTATTTCCAGCCGTTCGAGATCCGTTGGCGTCAAATGCCACTCAAAAATGCCGGCAGCTAATCGAAGGGCGTCTTCCTTATCCAAGGAGGCAGTGTGGCTTAAATGCAACTCGGCGAGAAAAGCTCTTTCTCTGGGAGTCAACTGAGCGCGATTTCTGGTCTTGTCTCGTATGACGAAGCCATCGCTGTCGGGTTTGACTGCGAAGGAATCGATACGCAACGACTCGAGCATCTGTCCAATGGGTCGTAGCAATGCGGCATATGTAAAGTCTTCAATCATCGTTTTTGTTCCTCGCGCGTTTCCGGCACGCCACCGAGCGGCATATGACTCTACTGGCTTACGCGTTCGGCCCTCTGGAGATACATTCTCACCCAAAGATCATACAGCTCGCCAACCGCAAGTGTTTCTCGAAGAATACTCCCCAAGGATGTCTTATATTCAACGGAAACCGAGTCGATGTCGCGAGAGAGCCGGAGCAGGCTGGCACGTTTCTGATTGAGATATGCACCGATGCTGCGCAGCATTTGTGACAAGCTCGCGGCATCCGGCGTCCTATGAGGATCGACTCTCTTAGCCCGCCCCTCTTCTTCGAGTCGATCGACATCCGTCTTACTATATTGCAATTCGATTGGCGATAGGACCTGTGAGTTGCTTCCCTCGCGACGGGAACGATCATCGGCGTTAGTGTTGGGCGGCGTCCCCCAAATCGCGTTTAGTTTTTCCGCCGTGACGAGATCGTCCGATAGTTCCGGGTGTGCTTTCAGTAAAATCCCCCGGACGTGGAACCCCTCCCCTACCGGTTCCAACTCAAAGCTCTGCAAGTTCAATGTCTCCAAAGCTTGACCTATCGCGCGCAGAGGCTGTGCATAGCCTGTCATCCCATTCATCAAACCCCCTCCGACCGCAGTGGTTTCGTCCTGAATAAGCGACATTCGCTGCTCCTATTTGGCTGCCTAGAGAAATTGTATAACTGGTTTTTACCCTGCAACCCGCAAATTGTCAAGAAAATTAAGGATCTTATACCGAGTGAGTCCGACCGGCGCTGATCGCGCCAAATATGGTCCGAGCTCCCGCGTGATTGGCCGGGCAGCACATACCGGATGAAAGACTCTCTCAAGTGGCGTACTCCACCAAATCAGCACACGTGCTCAAACCACAACGCTAATTAAAACGCCGAATTCGTCAAATCGATCAATACAGACTTTGAGAAGAAGTTCCGCTTGGGGTATCCGCGTGGGCCGTTAATTTTTCCGTAAACGAAACCCCGCGGCGGCTTGAACCGGCTCCGGCCTAGACACATCCTGACCTGGGCCTGGAGCTTGGGCCGGCAGTGGCTCTTGATCGACCTTAAGTCCCGCGAGCTTAATTTTCAATCTCAGGTTATTGGCACTGTCGGCGTTGATTAACGCTTGATCTAAAACAATACTCCCGTCCCGGTAGAGGGCGAAGAGCGCCTGATCGAAAGTTTGACACCCTTCCTGGATCCCTTGCTCCATAGCTTCCTTCAAGATATCGACTTGGCCCTTTCTGATCAGATCTCTGATGCGCGGCGTGTCCATCAAGATCTCCAATGCCGCCACCCGTTTGCCATCCACCGACGGGATTAATCGCTGCGAAACAATCGAACGCAAATTTAGCGAAAGCTGCAAATAAATCTGCGCATGCCGTTCGATCGGAAAAAAATTCATGATTCGCTCGATGGCCTGGTTGGCGTTATTGGAGTGGAGAGTTCCGAGGCACAGGTGGCCGGTTTCAGCGAATGTGATCGCTGCCTCCATCGTCTCCGTGTCACGAATCTCGCCGATCAAGATCACATCCGGTGCTTGGCGCAAGGTATTTTTAAGCGCCGACTGAAACGAATGGGTGTCGAATCCGACCTCGCGTTGGGTGACGATCGATTGCTTGTGCCGATGCACGAATTCAATCGGATCCTCGATCGTTATAATATGTCCGGCCTCATGGGTATTTCGATAATCGATCATCCCGGCCAATGAGGTAGATTTGCCGGAGCCGGTGGCGCCGACAACTAAAACTAAGCCGCGCTTCGACATGACGATGTCCGTGAGTATCGAGGGTAATCCCAATTCCTGCACCGACATCACCTCTGCCTTGATGCGCCGGATCACCATGCCCACGGAGCCGCGCTGCTGGAAAATATTGACGCGAAAACGGGACACTCCCGGAAGCGACATCGCCATGTTCATCTCCATCGTTTCAGCGAATTCCCGTTGCTGCTTTTCGTTCATGATGGATTGGGCAATTTCTCGAAGTTCTTGTGGAGTGAACGAATGATCGCCGCTCGCCTCGATTTTTCCCTGCACGCGGTACATCGGCGGTTTGGCCACGGTGATATAGAGATCCGACGCCTCCATTTCGACCATCGTTTTAAAAAAATCCTGAATATCCACTTGGGTCACCGTAGTCAGGCTCTCAGCGGACGATCACACGCGACCGCCGGCGATCGCGGCCGGCCCTGCAGCGCCGAAAAGATTTGGATTCATACTCTTCGACTGGGCCTCTTCCCGAGTCACCAACCCACGAGTGACGAGGTTCGTCAGGGCCATGTCCATGGTTTGCATACCGTCTTTTTGGCTCACCTGCATGGTCCCGGGAATCTGGTGGATTTTGCCCTCTCGAATAAGATTGCGCACCGCGGTGGTTCCCGTCAGAATCTCCAACGCCGCGACCCGCCCTCCCGATTTTTTCTTGAGCAGAGTTTGCGTGAGCACGGCTTCGACTGATTCGGCAAATTGAGCGCGAATCTGAGCCTGTTGGCTTGGCGGGAACACGTCGATGATACGGTCAACGGTTTTCGGTGCGCTGGATGTGTGCAGCGTGCCGAAGACGATGTGACCGGTTTCTGCCGCCGTCAAAGCGAGCTGTATCGTTTCCAGATCGCGCATTTCACCCACCAAGATGATATCGGGGTCTTCGCGTAGGGCTGCCCGCAGCGCATTGGCAAACGAGTGCGTGTGCGGACCGAGTTCTCTTTGATTGACTAGGCACTTTTTCGATTGGTGCACGAACTCGATCGGATCCTCGACGGTCAATATGTGGCCTTCAAACGAACTGTTCAAATAGTCGACCATCGCGGCCAGAGTCGTTGATTTGCCGGAACCGGTTGGGCCAGTCACCAGAATCAAACCCTTCTCCTTTTCGCACATCTGCTTGAGTATGGGCGGCATGCCGAGTTCTTCGAGAGTTAGAATTTTAGTGGGAATCGTGCGGAAGACCGCGCCCTCACCCTTCCTTTGCATGAAAACGTTGACGCGAAACCGCGCCAGCTTGCCCAGCTCAAATGAAAAATCGCACTCATGAGTTTCTTCGAATGCTTTTCGCTGCGCGTCGTTCATGATGTCATAAATCAACGCGTGGACTTCTTCCTTAGTCAAAGGAGGATTGTCAAGTTTCTTTAAATCGCCGTCGATACGTATGAGCGGCGGCTCACCGGCGCTCAGATGGCAATCAGATGCTCCATGTTCCACGCCGAATTCTAAGAGTTGGGTGATATCCATAACGACCGGCTCCCTACGAATGGTTTAGTGATTTTATTATATCCGCTTGAAAGCTGTAAAGATTATTGTCCGCTCGACATTATCAGCAATTACAGTACCAATTCTAAGCAATATCTTATGATGACCGGAGCTGAACGTCTTTGTCAATGTGAAAAACATTGATTTTATATTTAAAAGCAGATACTTATGAGTTGTTTTTAATGGGTGCTAATACCGATGGCTGGACCTAAAGTCGCACTTGTAACCGGTGGGGGTACGGGGATTGGAAAAGCGATCGCGTTACAATTGGCCCAAAACGGTGCGAATGTGGCCATCGCTTCACGCAACTTGGCCCGTGTCGAAAGTGCCGCTGAAGAGCTCCGAAACCGCGGCCTGTCGGTTCTCGCTCTGCCGATGGATGTGAGCAAAAAAACCGACGTCGAGCGTGCGATCACTGCGATCGTGTCTCGCTGGGGAGCGCTGCACATCCTCGTGAACAATGCCGGCACATCGGGGACTAGTATGATCGATGACCCCGACGATAGTAAGTGGTTTGACATCGTCGACACAAACCTAAATGGTTTGTATCTCGTTACCAAAGCTGCCCTTCGACACATGCCAGACCAAGCCGGCGGACGGGTGATCAACATTTCATCGGTCCTGGGAAAATTCGGGGTGCCGGGCTATACAGCGTACTGCACCACGAAGCATGGCATGATTGGTTTCACCCGCGCCCTTGCTTTGGAGGTCGTCAGCCGAGGAATAACGGTTAACACGATTTGCCCGGGGTGGGTGGACACCGAAATGGCGACCATCGGCATAAACGAGACGGCTACACGCCAGGGAATTACACCGGAAGAGTTCAAAGCCCAGGCGATCGCCGCCGTCCCCATCCAAAGATTTCTAGAAGCAAATGAAGTAGCCGAGCTCGTTGCCTATATCGCCTCGGATGCCGCCGCGGGAATCACCGGGCAGGCGATCAACATCTGCGGTGGTCAGACGATGGTATGAACTAAAACATTTTTCTGGACCAATCCGTCAGATCATAAGCCTACTCGCTCTCGTTTAATCTGAGTATTGCAGCTCATCGAATTTTAAAAAAAATCATCGTGAGCGCTCATACAATCATCGTCCGCAATCCCGCGACTCTCGAAACGGTTGCCGAATTGCCGGTCGCCCAAACGCCGGATGTCGCCGCCGCCGTTGGTCGCGCCCGCGTAGTGCAGGCGGCTTGGCAAACAACCAGTTTTCGTGAGCGCGCGCGAGTGCTTTACAGGTTACGGGATCTCTTGCTCGATGAAGGCGATAGACTCGCCGATATATTGACCGCCGAAACCGGCAGGCCGCGCGCCGAAGTTTACGGCAACGAGCTTTTCTACCTTTGCGACGCCATCGGCTCTTGGGCGAAAAAGAGCGCCGGATATCTCCGTCCGCAAAACATTCGTCCGCATTTTCCTCTGCTCAAAACTAAAAAAGTGGTTTCCGTCCATGCGCCGCGCGGCGTCATCGGCATCATCAGTCCGTGGAATTTTCCATTGACAATGACCCTGGGCGAAGCGCTGCCGGCGCTGATGGCGGGAAATGCCGTAGTCATCAAGCCTTCCGAGCTCACGCCGCTTTCAGCGATTTTTGGCGCTGACATCGCGCTCCGGGCCGGCTTCCCTGAGAATCTCGTCCAAGTTGTCGTCGGCTACGGTGCGACCGGCGAGGCACTGGTCGACCACGCCGACATGATCGCGTTTACCGGAAGTGTCGAAACCGGCAAACAGGTAATGCGGCGAGCGGCGGATCGCTTGATCCCCGTTTCATTGGAGCTCGGCGGCAAAGATCCCATGGTTATCCTGAAAGATGCCGACCTGGAACGCGCAGCCGGCGCATGTGTTTGGGGCGCGCTGATGAACTGCGGCCAAATCTGCACATCCATCGAGCGGGTTTACGTTGAAGCGCCGGTCTATAAACAATTCGTCGACAAAGTCGTGGCTTGTGTTGCCGCGATTCGCCAAGGACCGAGCAGAGACGAAGTCGATGTCGGTAGTATGGCCTCGGAAGCACAACTAAAAAAAGTTGCGGCGCAGGTCGACGAAGCCATTGCCAACGGAGCAAAGGCGCTCACTGGCGGCCGCCGCAACCCAAGTTTAGCGGGCTACTATTATGAGCCAACCGTCCTTGTCGACGTCAATCATTCCATGGCCGTTATGAGTGAAGAAACCTTTGGACCGGTGATCCCGATCATCAAGGTTGAAGACGCCGGCGAGGCGCTGCACTTGGCAAATGATTCACGCTACGGATTGAGCGGCAGCATTTTTTCCCGCGACAAAGCCGCCGCGTGGCGTCTCGCCGAGGGTCTGCAAAGTGGTTCCGTGTCCATTAACGATAGTTTAGTAAGCTTCATCGTTACCGACGCGCCCATGGGCGGAATCAAGGACAGCGGTTTCGGTTATCGCCACGGCGCCGAAGGTATCCGCAAGTTTTGCCAGCAAAAAACCATCGTCATCGACCGATTCGGACTCAAGGAAGAATTCCCCTGGTACCCCGCAACGGAAAAGAAAGCGAAGCAAATTCGTCATCTCCTCAACCTGTTATGTCACTCCGGCTTGAGCCACAAATGGCGCGCCCTAAGGGGGCTAATGCGCAGTTAGGCACCCTTGAACTCACAAAGCGATTCAACTAAGAAAGTGTGATACCGTTTTCAGTCATTCAATCACAGGAGAATTTTCATGGCCAAAGATCTACCGAGTTTTATCGCCCAGGAAGGCGCAAAGAGAGAAGGTTCAGTCATTCGTGAGAAAAATTTCATCGATGCGAATAATTACGAAACCGTTGCTTATCTAAAACACCTCGACGTGCGCAACGAACCCAAGATGGTTCTATTCGAAAATGTTCCAGCCCTAAACGGCCAGAAATCCGGGTTCCCAATGTTTTACAACCCGTGGGTGACGCGACAATACGTCGCAGACTCGTTGGATATGGGCGACATTAAGTCGCCGATGGAAGTCAGCCTCGAAGTCGCCAAGCTCGAACAACAGCAAGGCAAGCTCGAAGTCATTGCGCCTGAAAAAGCGCCCGTCAAGGAAGTTGTACTCACCGGTGACAAGGCCGATCTCAGAGTCTTGCCGATGCCGATGCACCAAAAAGGCGACGCCGGTCCTTATCACACGATGACCTGCGCCATGAAGGGATTGAACGCCGATTTTTACGACATCACGTTCACGAAAAACAAATTCCACGATCCGCAGCACATGAGCTTCTCCGCGCACAAACATCACCATCTGGAAGCCATGGCCTGCGAATACGAGGAAAAGAATCTGCGCGCGCCGGTGATCGTTATCTTGGGACACCACCCGGCATTTTATCTCTCCTCCTGTGCCATGACCGCCATGGGGAACAACGATTATCTAACCGCATCGGCGTTCTTGAAGGAGCCCCTTCGGTTAACCCCATCGACGACCTGGGGCGATAAATTCATGGTTCCGGCGGATGCTGAAGTGATCATCGAAGGCGAGATTTTACCCGGCGAACGCAAGTCGCAAAACCCCTTCGGCGAGATTCTCGGTTACGCGCAACCGAAAATGGACGTGCCGGTCATCGAAGTTACCGCAATCACCCACCGGCGCGGCGGCATCGTCGAAGATTTCTGGCCCGGCCATATGGATCATTGGAATCTCGGCAGCATTCCCAAAGAGGGCAGCACTTACAACGTGATCAGGAAAAATGTCCCCGGGATCAAAGCGATTCATCTCCCAGCCTCGGGCTGCGGCCGCTGCATCTGCTACATCTCGATCAAAAAAGAATTCGAAAACGAGCCCAATAAGGCCGGCATGCAGGCGTTCGTCGAGATGCCGAATCTCAAACTCGCGGTCGTCGTCGACGAGGATGTCGACGTCTTCAATGAACGCGAAGTAATGTGGGCGGTTGCCACCCGCGTGCATTGGGACAAGGATATCGAGATCATCCGCGAAGTGCAGAGCTTTCGCGGCTGGCTGGGCGACACCGTCGCGATCATCGATGCCACGATACCGTTGAATTCGAAAGCCGAATGGCCGGTGCGCAACGAAATCGAGTCGGCGGCGTTCGAGCGGGTCGCCAAATTCTTTAAGTAAAAGGGCGCCCCAATGGCAGACAAGGTCAAATTTATCTATAAGGCGACGTGAACGACTTGCCGCAAAGCAAGAAGTTTCTTGCAATCAAGAAAAATCGATTTCGCAGAGCGCGAATACGGCAAAAGTCCCTTCACAGAAAAAGAGCTGCGCGACCTGATCGGCGAAGAGCCGATCGAGCGTTTTCTCAATACCCGAACGCCGCTTTATCGGGAAAGAAACATGAAGCAAAAGCCGCCCTCCAAAGACGAGGCAATCAAGCTTATGCTCAAGGACGCCAATTTGCTCAAACGCCCCGTCATCATCAAGGGCAAGCAGAAGCTCACGGGCTTCAACGAAGCCGAAGTCAAAGCAATTCTTTGAATGATCATCTCGCGCCGGACGGCCGTAGCTCCGGCGCGTTCTCGCAGCGCACTGCTTGCGCATGAAAACCAAAGGTGAAATCGAAGCGGAAATCAGCCGCGCCCTCGTCCAATTTGAAATCGATTACATGGGGCGCGGCCCAAAAGAAGCGCGCGCCCACATCATCGAAGACATGCTCGTCGTCAGGCTCAAAGGTGTTTTGACCCCGGCCGAGGAACAACTGACAAAGACCACCGATGGCGGTGAGCTGGTTAAGAAGATGCGCGCGATCCTCATCGAAAAAGCGCGGCCGCTTCTCGATCAGGTCGTCGGCGACATTTCCGGCGTGAAGATCTTGGACTTGCATACCGACATCAGCACCGCTTCAGGAGAGCGGGTGTTTGTTTTCACGTTGGAAACCAATCTCGAGAAGCTATTGGCGCGTCGAAAGGAGTCTTGACATTTGCGCCGGTAATTTTTATAAAAACAACCGTCTGACGATTTTCCGAAGGGTTGGCGTGGACCGAACTCAACCAGTTGGGAAATAGGCCGACCTGAGAAACCGTGTTTCAGGCCGGCTTTTTTATTTTAGATAGCGGGCAGGTAAATTAGGTCGTACCTTCGCATATCGCGGAGGGACTAACTAACGGACAGGCCAGCTGATCCATCGAGATCAGCTGGCCTGTCCGTTTTCGCAAGGAGGAGAAAATGGGAAAGTGGGAACCCCTCGTTTGGATCCTAGCCTCCGGGTTTGGTCTTCTTGCTCTGATGATCGGAGTGGAATCGCTCAAGAGTAAGATAAAGAAAAAATAAGTTCCCTCGATCATTGCTACTGACAAACCGAGACCGCGTCGTCTAGGCGCCCGCCATCGGCGACGCTGTCCGTTCTGCGCGTCACTTTGCAACGGACTTGCCCTGTGCATCGACGCCACGGGGCAAGTTCACGTCGCCCCTTTTTTCCTAAATTGTCGCCCATCGGATCTTGAGATTTCAACATTCATAAATTGACACGATCGGAACGATATGGTGTGGATAGAAGTTGTCTCGATGCGACCTTCGCGCCGCTAAGCATGACAGCCGAATTTAGCAGAAAGGTTCAACCACATGACTGACGAAACCCTGTCCGGGCTGAAGTTATTCAACCGCGGGAAAGTCCGTGACATTTATGATTTAGACGACAAGCTCTTGTTAGTCGCCAGCGATCGCATCTCTGCCTTCGACGTGATCCTGCCCACGCTGATCCCCGATAAAGGCAAAATTCTGACGGCGATGTCTGAATTCTGGTTCGGCATCGTCAAAGGTATCGTGCCCCATCACCTCATCACGACTCGTGTCGAAGAATTTCCGGCCGTCTGCCAGCCACACAAAGCCGCGTTGGAGGGCCGATCGATGCTCGTCAAAAAAAGCCTGCCGGCGCCGGCGGAATGCATCGTCCGCGGTTATCTGGCCGGCTCGGGCTGGAAAGATTACCAACAGACCGGCTCGGTGTGCGGCATATCGCTGTCAAATGGACTGATGGAAGCATCGCGACTCGCTGAACCCATATTTACTCCGTCGACCAAAGCACCGGTGGGCGCCCACGACGTCAACATTACGTTCGACGATATGATCGGTAAAATCGGCCGGCAACGAGCCGAAAAGATGCGCGACGCGACCATCGCGATTTATTGCCGGGCGCGCGATCTGGCGGAAAAAAAAGGGATCATCATCGCCGACACCAAGCTCGAATTCGGTATCGAAGGGGATAGCATCCTCCTGATCGACGAGGTGCTGACTCCCGATTCGTCGCGCTTTTGGCCGGCGGACGGATACACGCCGGGAAAAACTCCCGATAGTTTCGACAAGCAGTTCGTGCGCGACTATTTGCTCAACCTCCCGTGGGATATGAAATCGCCGCCACCTGCGCTACCGCCGGAGATCGTCAAGAAAACCCAGGAAAAATATCTTGAGGCACTCAGGCGCCTAACCCGTTAGATTGAGCAAAGCCTGTGCGCGACCTTGACCGGCCCGGTGGGGAAAGCACCTTCGTGCCGCGCGAGGAAACTTTGGTCGCACGGTGGGTTATTCTTACCGCCCCTGATCGGTAACACTGGCGCAGTACTCCTTCGATGAATCGTTGCGCTGTGCGTTCGTTGTAATCGTGCGGTATGTGAATAAACCCGAACGAGACATTTAAGTTTTCGCGGACAATTTCACGCAACATCACGTACATCGAATAGTTACAGACGTAATCACCAGCGTCCTTCGATATTTTCGCCCAACGGCCTTTCAAGTTTAGAGTCGTCGCCAGTTGTTTGTTTTCCCTGGTAAAGATAGGTCTTAGTTTTTCCGGTGTCCTGACGCTTCGACGGTTGACTGCCCTAGTTTCAATTTCAATTGCCCGCCGCGAACTCTGTCCGAGACCGACGACGATGTCCGGATGATGCTGCTTCAAGGCTCGAACGAATGGCGCGCGCTGAAACCTGACCGGGAAGACAAGCTTCTTAAGCCCCGCGCGCCGCGGCAACGCGTCGATAATTTTTGCCGTGATATTTTCGCGGAACTGGCGATAGGGACCGAAACCGTAGATTAAGATCCGCATGAGATTCGCGCCGCGCCTCGGCATCATGCTGCCGGCGGGGGTGATCCTGGACGCAAAAATTAAACTGGCCGGCATCGAGCCAGCCAGTCGAGTAGAAATTCCGAACTAGAAAGACGTTCAGTCTTTAGACGCCGCGCGTATGGCGACGCCGGAGGTGTCGCTAGCGTTGCCGACCTCCTGGTAGATCTTCGCGCCGGTTTTCTTAAACTCCTCGGCTTTCTCCTGCATACCGGCTTCGAGCGCGGCTTGTTCCTCCAAGCCCTTCTGGGCAGCATACTCGCGCACGTCCTGAGTGATCTTCATGGAGCAGAAATGCGGGCCGCACATCGAGCAGAAGTGCGCGACTTTAGCTCCCTGCGCCGGTAACGTCTCGTCATGAAACTCGCGGGCCGTTTCCGGATCCAAGCTCAAGTTGAATTGATCTTCCCAGCGAAACTCGAAGCGCGCCTGGCTCAACGCGTCGTCGCGCATTTGCGCGCCGGGATGCCCCTTGGCCAAGTCTGCAGCATGGGCGGCGATCTTGTATGCGATGACGCCGTCCTTGACGTCTTTCTTATCGGGCAAGCCGAGATGTTCTTTGGGTGTCACGTAGCAAAGCATGGCCGTGCCGTACCAGCCGATCATCGCCGCGCCGATCGCGCTGGTGATATGATCGTAACCGGGAGCGATGTCAGTTGTCAGCGGACCAAGGGTGTAAAACGGCGCCTCGTGGCAGAGTTCCAATTGCTTGGTCATGTTCTCGTGAATCAAGTGCATCGGCACATGGCCGGGCCCCTCGATCATCACCTGGACGTCCTGTTTCCAAGCGATTTCGGTCAATTCGCCCAGAGTTTCCAGCTCGCCGAATTGCGCTTCGTCATTGGCATCGGCAATCGATCCCGGACGCAGGCCGTCGCCCAAGGAAAACGACACGTCGTAGGCTTTCATGATTTCACAGATCTCTTCGAAATGGGTGTAAAGAAAATTCTCCTGGTGATGCGCCAGGCACCATTTCGCTAAAATCGAACCGCCGCGGGAAACGATCCCCGTCACCCGTTTCGCCGTGAGCGGCACGTAACGCAACAGCACGCCTGCGTGAATCGTGAAGTAGGACACCCCCTGCTCGGCCTGCTCGATCAGAGTGTCGCGGAAAATTTCCCAGGTAAGGTCTTCCGCTTTGCCGTCGACCTTTTCCAACGCTTGATAAATCGGCACGGTACCGATGGGCACCGGGGAATTGCGCAAGATCCATTCGCGTGTTTCGTGAATATTTTCGCCGGTCGACAAATCCATCACCGTATCGGCGCCGCACCGCGTCGCCCAAATCATTTTCTCGACTTCTTCTTCGATCGACGAAGCCACGGCGGAGTTGCCGATATTGGCGTTGATCTTGACTAGAAAGTTACGGCCGATGATCATCGGCTCTGCTTCGGGATGATTGATGTTCGCCGGGATGATAGCTCGGCCGCGCGCCACCTCGTCGCAGACGAACTCCGCGGTGACAAATTGCGGAATCGACGCACCAAAATTATAACCCGCGTGCGTTCGGCCCGCCCCATTAGCGCTGCTTTCCAGCGCTTTCTCGCGGCCGATGTTTTCGCGCATCGCGATATATTCCATCTCCGGCGTAATCATGCCTTTCCTGGCGTAGTACATCTGGCTGACGTTACAGCCCGCCTTCGCGCGCAGGATCGGCCGGCGTGACGCGTCTGGGAATCGTTCCGTCGATACATGCTTGCCATTCCCGTTCTTGCCGGGGGGCGGTTGATAGCTTGGTCCTAGCAATGGTTCAACATCGCCGCGGGAAAGGATCCAATCTGACCGCAGCGGCTTTAAACCCTGACGAATATCAGTGTCGATATTCGGATCGGTATAAGGCCCCGAAGTATCGTATACGGTGAGTGGCCCGTGGATTTGTTCGCCATTGCCGTTGTGACCGGCGCCGGTGTTCGACAAGTGGATCGCTCGCATGGCGACCCGGACATCCGGCCGCCGTTGATTCTGAATGTAAATCTTATGTGACGCCGGCAGAGGTTTGCTGGTGATAATATTTGTCTCGGAGCCATTCTTGGAGTTTGACATGACAAGCCCTCCTTCGGATTCAGCAATTATCGAAGCACATGGTTAGACGTGACGGTACGGTTTGACGTATTCTTCATAGAGGCCTTCTTTTCCCTTCTCCGCGAGATCCTCGGAGCGTTTCATTAAAACCTCTTTAGTCTCGACGAATTCTTTTCGACCGAAACCGAGGTTGCCCGGATGCGTTCCGGAGTCCATGCGAATGGCGTCGCACGGGCAGGCTTCGACACAATAGCCGCAATAAATGCAACGCAGCGTGTCGATATCGTAGCGAATCGGAAATTTTTCCACCGACTTGTCCGGATACTCGCCGGCTTCGATGTAGATGCATTCGGCTGGACATGCCGTCGCGCAAAGAAAGCACGCCGTGCACTGTACCGAACCGTCATCCTTGAGCGTAAGTCTGTGTCGGCCGCGAAACGTATCCGGATAGGGCAAGCGCTCTTCGGGGTATTGCACGGTAATGGCCGCCGAGGCGTTTTGCGCCAAGCCGAACATTTGCAAGATGTGAATTCCCAAGTTGCGCCAGAATCGATAGCCTGTAACCGTCAGGCCGCGAATGACCTCCGGGAAATAGAGCCGTTCCCAAAGAGACATTTCTTCGATGCGTTTCATGAGTTATTTCAATGTGAGCTGCGGCGCGCAGCATGGTTTGAAGCGGAAAGCCTCATCACGATGGGTCAGTTTCCACTTTCACTCTCACTTATAGAACATTGCCGGGGGATGTCAAGGAAGAGGAAACGCAAAAACATCGCTGTAATTACAGGCTATTCCGCGTCGTACTGCACGATCGAATAGACCGCATAGGGTTTCAGTTTCTGGCGGCCATTGAGGAAAGAAAGCTCGATCACAAATGCGCACTCGACCACCGTGGCGCCGAGCTTGGTCACCAACGCGGCAGTCGCCGCGGCGGTGCCACCGGTGGCGATTAGGTCGTCGGCAATGATGACCCGGGCGTTAGGGGAAATCGCGTCGACATGGATTTCCAGCTTGTCCGTGCCGTATTCCAGCTCGTAGCTCTCGCTATGGGTTTCGTAAGGCAATTTTCCCGGCTTCCGCACGACGCTGAAGCCGGCGCCCAATCGATAGGCCAGCGCCGCTCCGATGATAAAGCCGCGCGATTCAATGCCGAGCACAGTGTCGATCTTTTGGCCGTCATAGCGACCGGCTAGAAGATCGATGGTTTTGGCAAACAGCGCCCCGTTGGCTAATAGCGGCGTGATGTCTTTGAAGATGATTCCCGGCTTTGGAAAGTTTGGAATGTCGCGAATCGCCTGGCGGATAATCGCATTATCATTACTCATCTTCGTTCGCCTTCTCTCCTGCAATATTATGAAATTTGAGATTCGAAATTCCGAGTCTAGCGGGCGCTAGCCGCCTCAGCTGCGAGGCGGATTCGACGACAGCTTCAGGTTTTGGTTTCCGTTCGTCTTCACCGCGCTAACTGCCCACCACAGATCCTTCATTGGCCGGACGCAACCGACGACCAAGCAGTTCCGTTCTTTTGGCGTCACTGGCTCATGCACGCGTGCGCGATTAATCTTTCGGCGTCAGATTATCGGATGCCGGCGGGCAGCACAACTGCGGCAAATAGAGCATTGGATCCTGCGCCGCGTTGTTCTTGCGGAGCTCGAAATGCAAGTGCGGGCCGCTAACCCGGCCTGTGCTGCCGACCTTGGCAATCACTTCGCCGCGCGCGACCTGCTGGCCTTCGCGCACCAAGTTGATCTGGTTATGCGCATAAACCGACACGATCCCACCGGCATGGCGAACGATCACCATGTTTCCATAGCCGCGCAGTTGATCGCTGTAAACCACCTCGCCCTGTGCCACCGCAACAATCGGCGTACCTTCCGGCGCCCCAATGTCGACACCGTCGTGAAAGCTCCCATTCCTGGGACCGAAACCGGAATTGATTGTACCGTTTACGGGCGCCAGCAGCGCGTCATAGGTTTGATCCGGCGTCGGCGCGGTGCTTCGTGTCACCGACACGTCCTCGGTGGGCGTGATGGTTTCAACCGGCAGCGGTCGAGTCGCGCCAGGAATCAATATACGTTGTCCGACGCGAATGTGGCCTGGGTCTCGGATGGCGTTGATGCGCGCCAACTCTTCGAGCGGCACATCGTATGCCTTGCTTATCCGAAAGAGGTTTTCGCCCGGCTTCACGACGTGATAAATCCCTTGAGACTGCCGTGGAACATGTGGTCGCTGAGTCGCCATTCGGGGAGCGCAACTTGACAGCAGCGGCAATGAGAGACTGAGTCCGAAAATCACTCCGAAGTGGAATTTCATCGGTCAAGCTGCGGCACCGGCCCATGCAGGAGGAAAGTAGCCTGCGCTGGATTCGCCTAGCCGGATAATCGCTGGAGCAAGGCGTTCGCTGCCCCCTCAATCCCGCCAACCATATTTACCGAATAGCTTGACAAATTTGCACTCACCGAGCTGCTCTTGCTCAAACCCGGATCGCGTGCGGATCACGCGCAAAAGCGTCTGGTTCTGTTCGTCACCGACCGGAATCACCAAGCGACCCCACAAAGCCAGCTGCTCAAGGAGCGGCTTGGGCATGGATGGCGATCCCGCACTGATGATGATCGCATCATAGGGCCCGTGCTCCGACCAGCCGATCGTGCCGTCACCAACGTGTAGCGCGATATTTTGATATTTAAGTTGATCCAACAAGGTTCGCGCTTTGCGCGAGAGGACCCGAATTCTTTCGACGGAAAAGACATTGAAACAAAGCTCGGCAAGCAGCGCGGTTTGGTAGCCTGAGCCTGTGCCGACCTCAAGCACTTTTTCGGCGCCGGTCAGAGCAAGTGCTTCAGTCATACGCGCCGTCATGTAGGGCTGCGACAATGTTTGCTTCTCGCCGATGGGCAAAGCGCTGTCATCGTACGCCCGATTGACGATCCCTGGATCGACGAACAAATGCCGCGGAATCCTCCGCAAGGCGGCAAGCACCCGGGCATCGCTGATGCCACGCCCGACAATCTGCTCCTGAACCATTCGTTCCCTGGCCCAGGTAAAGTCATTGGGACTTCCTTCGGAGAGTTTCACGATCGCAGAATAAATAAGGGCGGGGGAAACACTGGCTGAGTTGCGACGCGCGCTCGTTCGACGATATTGACCCGGACGGTCTTAAAAGGGAGTGCGGTTTTAATAAATAAATCCCCCGATATTGTCCCTTATAGCACAACACGGGCATAGCCCGCCAGAAATGTCAGGTATGCAAAATTAGGAGAAGAGGAATGAACTACGCCGCAGCAAGCTGCGGGTATCAGAACGGTCGAGCCTTTATCCCAAAGACGCCACCCCCGAATGTTTCAATCGGGGGGCCAGTTCCGGGCTCGCCTGGATTCCCAATAGAAGCATTCGGGAATGACGGACGTGAAGAGGTCTGGAAGAGTTCTCCATGCAGCAAGCTGCGGGGAATGAGACCCACAGTGATTCAAATTATACGATAATTGTCGGTCCAGTGATGCAGACAAGCCCAGCGCCCAAGAAGATGGGCCGGAGATGTTTCAAAGTAAGATGATTCAAATCCTGCCCTCGTCTCTTAGTTCGTGCAGACGCCAGGCAATCACATCTGATGCAGTTTCGCCCGGTAAAGCGGCGGGCAGACCGTTAGGATCGGCGCCGAGCTGCAGGAGCTTCTCGCGCATAACGGCAAGATCTGCGAAATGCCGCCGGTACTCAATGATGGAGGCCGAGCATTCGATGAGTTTTTGATCGATGCCGCTGAGGCAGCTCTCGAGCGCTCGCTTCCGTTCGTCGAACACCCCATCGAGCTGCAGGCGAATCTCACAAGTTTGTTGATGCAGCGTCTCGGTGATATGGGACAGATTTATTCTCATCTGCAGTACAACATCCATCAGCCGCTCTACGGACTGTCCGTTCATCTTGCTCACTCCTGTTGCCCTTCAAGAAATCGGCAACTTGTTGATGCCAGTCAGAAAGCACGGCTCCCTCATTGAGACACATGCCGCAAATACCAGGGAGTCTTGTAGCCCGCCCTGCTTTGCAAAGTCAAGTTTGTCATTCTAGAGCAAACCGGCAACCGGGACATTAGAACGCGGTTAATGGCTCGGCGCATCGCCGAAACGCCGAAACAAAGGCAAAATGGAAACAAGGGGTGTGATGCGGAGAACCGCGTGATCGACAACGTCGGAAAAACGATGAACACGACCACGAACGAGCCGATTTAGGACAATGGCCCTGGGCGTCAGAGCTGACCGCGCTTCAGAAGCGAGTGACGGGGGAGCCGCGCCTTGACTCATCATCGATCGGTCGGCTCGGCAGTTGGAACCCATCAGTTATCGTTTCCGCGGATTCAAACTTGTTCGCCGCTAATGCCTTTTAAAAGGATTTCGGCCGGGAAGACTGATCCGAATGATCGGATCCAATGGGGAGTTGGCGCCGCGCCGATCGTTTAAAGCGTCGGGTCCCGCCGCAGGGCCGACGGCGTTCGACCACGCCGACCGGGACGTGAGCCCGCTGACCGTTCGCTGGACGCCGACTTTTGCCAGTGCCTTAAGCCGATGCGGAGGTACTGCGGATTAATACCGACACACGCGCAGATGTTTTCAAAGGAATAAATCCAGTCTTCGGTCTGACCGAAGAGCCAGCGTTCGGCGTCGCGGAATGTTCTTTTTCCTGCGTCTGTCTGCGCCGAGAAATATCGTTGGTAGCACTGCACCGCATCTTCCAGGAGCATCACCATGAGCCGGATGTCCGGCTCCAATGACGCCGGGTACGGTGAACCGCCCGAGTATTGGGTCGTGAGGTCTGCGTGAAATCTCGGGAACTCTCCCGCTTGCTCGGGTTTTGAAAATTTGGCGCTTTGAACATAATCTAGTGCAATCTTTTCCCCAGCCGTGCGCTCGCGACGACGAATCACTTTGTCAAATCGGGCTGGATCAATGTATAGCGCACCGGGTATTCCTCAATTACAAATTGTATGCCGATCAACGCAGCCGAATTCACGATTAGAGGTCCTTTTGGAGATTCACACTGATATCCTCGACCCGCTGGCGCACGGTGACAATTAAAAAATGGCACGAGATTGGACGCCGTCATAGCCTCAAGACTGGCAAGGATCTCCGGGCACACCGGCACGGCGATAATCCAGGGCGACTAAATCGGGATATGGATCACTGGAAACGACAATTCATGATCCATGGATTCCAAAATAAGGAAGGGCGATTAACTGATGGCGCCGGTATTGAATCGGCTCAACCCCGATAACGGCGATCATCCGGAAAACCCAAAGCCGCCAGTACGTCGGCATCCTCGATTTGCGATCTCTGTCCCAAGGTGCGGTCTTTTAAGATTCCGACGGCGTCGCCGGCAACCTGGACGCTATTCAAACGGGCGCCGACTTCGGCGCGAAAAGTCGCGATCCGATCGAGGGCCGCGTCCAGGCGCGCGATTTGAGCTTGCAAGCCGTTGTGGTGTTCGTTTGTGTTTGCGCCAACACTGCGGTGTTGGAACCGGCAAATGCAATGGCGGCCGCGCCAACCGCGAGCCCACTCAAACTAATGTCTGTAATGGGTCGACGCCGTTAAGCGTACCGTCGGGGTTGAACTCCAAAGTGCCTTCGGGCGCGACTTGGTTCGCTCGAGCAGCACCGCGATGTCCCACCAGAATCGCTTGTTTTTGCGCGTCCAGGTTACAACGAAGCTCGTTGCCGACGGAAAGCTCTTCTTCCAGCACTTGGGCCAAATCGATTAGCTGTAGATTCACGCAAGGTCCTTATTCTTCTTTCGAGCAGACGCCAAACCTCGCTACGCGCGATGCTCTTGGCGACTTCTGTCGCATATGCGCGCGATGCGCCAGTTCGAACAAGCCATGGTTTCGACGCTAAGCATGGATGACGTGATGAAGGTCTTGCTGGATCGGATCGAAACGATCGTACCGGTCACCGCGGTGATGGCCGTTCAGTTGCTCAACCCAAACACGGGTGCCTTCGACGTCCTGTCGAAACATCGACACGGAAGCCTGGAGGCGCGCGCACGAAGTGCATTTGTCGGACCGACGAAGTGGTATTGCACAAGCGGTCTTGAACAGTCCTATCCCTGTCCAGATTCCTCGTCTGGAAGACGATCCGAGGGTGCGCCACAGGGAATTTAACCGCGCGCATGGATTGGTGTCCTATCTCGGTATCCCGCTGAGAGTGGCGGAGCAGCCGGTAGGCGTCCTGGATATCATGACGACGACGGCGCACGAATTCAGAGACCAGGACGTAAATCACCTTGCGTCTCTTGCCGCGCACGCCGCGATCGCCATTCAAAACGCCAGGCTCTATGCCGAGCTTAGCAAAAAATCCCAGGAACTCTCCGCGCTGTTTGACGTGACCTCGGCCGCGAGCCAGTCGCTGGAGATGGAAAGCATCCTCCAAGAAGTCATACGAAAAATTACCGAGATCTTCGGATTCGATGCCACAAGAGTTTTTCTCTTCGACGACCGGAGGGAGACACTGCAGGCTAAGGCGTCCTATTTGACGCGCGCGGACATCTCGCTCGCCTCACCGAGCTTCAAGAGGGGGCAAGGAATCGTCGGTACAGTGGGAGAGAGCGGGGAAGCCATGATTATCAGCAACGTCGATACTGATCCCCGGTATGCCGAGCTCAGCTCCTCGAACCACGCCCGCTCCACAGAACGTAAATTCCTCGCAGGCTTCCCGATCAAACACAAAGACACGACCTTGGGCGTGATTATGTGTATGGGCAGAGACGCCCGCGAGCTTACCTCCCACGAGACTCAATTGATCAATTCGATGTCGAATCAAATCGCCATCGCGATTCACAACGCCCGTCTGTATGCCGAGGTGGAAAAGCAATCCAAGGAACTCTCGGCGCTATTCGACGTAACGGCAACTGCCAGCCAGTCGTTGGAAATGGAAAGTATCCTCCAAGAGGTCGTGCGAAAAATCACCGAGATATTTGGCTTCGACGCGATGAGAGTTTGTCTCTTTGACGAGCGGCGAGAAATGCTGCACGCCCGCGCGAGTTACCAGACGCATGCCGATTTTTCGACCATTTTCCGGGACTTCAAGAAAGGTCTAGGAATCACCGGCACGGTAGGCGCGACCGGGGAAGCCGTGATTATCAGCAACGTCGAAACCGACCCGCTCTATGACCAACTAAGTCATACGAAGTACGCCTTCATCGGGTAAAGCAGATACCTCGCCGGCAACTTCGGGAATTCATCGAACGAAGCCTGGCAGCGTTGCACGATTCGTGAGTCGACGCCGATCCGTTTCCGCTGGAGGAGTTGCATCACGCCCGTCGCGGTCGTCAAGTCTGGAACCTCCCTAGGAAGCAACCAGGTCGCTGCCACTGATGTCGCATTGCTTCCGCTTGAAGGCGGTATCGCGCCGCGAAGTTCAACGAGTGAAACAACCACAAATGGTCTGTCACGGCGTGCGATCGGCTCAACCGCACAGAGGCGTTGCGCGCCGCGAAAAAATCAAACATAGTCCATCCATCGGTTCGTGAAGCCATGAGGAACGGCGAGTTTTTCAACCTTTATAGTCACGGTTTTGTTCGCACTGCTGTCGGAATACCCGAAGTGCGCGTGGCGGACCCAGCATTCAACCAAGCCCGAACTATCGAATTGATGGAAAGAGCTGAGCGCGACAAGGCGGCTATCATGCTCTTTCCGGAATTGGGGCTGACCGCGTATTCATGCGAGGATTTATTTCACCAGCAGGCCTTGCTGGAAGGCGCGTTGGAAGCGCTGAGCCGTGTATTAAAAGCTTCCGAAATTTTGAACTTAGTCGCCGTAGTCGGCATGCCGCTGCAGGTTGACAATTTACTATTCAACTGCGCCATCGTTCTGTCTCACGGTAAGATATTGGGGATCGTTCCTAAAACATTCTTGCCCAATTATCGGGAGTTCTACGAGTATCGCCAATTCGCCGCAGCATCGGCGGGGCTAAGCAGCGCCATCGACGTCCTGGATCAGCGGCAAATTCCTTTCGGCGAACGTCTCCTATTTCAGTGCCAATCGCAGCCGCAGTTGACGTTTTTTGTGGAGATCTGCGAGGATCTCTGGGTCCCTATTCCACCCTCATCCAGTGCCGCCCTGGCGGGCGCCACAGTGATTTTGAATCTTTCCGCCTCCAATATCACCATCGGCAAGGACGAATATCGCCACGCGCTGGTCGCGAATCAGTCCGCTCGCTGTCTTGCCTCTTATCTCTACGTCGCCGCCGGACCCGGAGAATCAACTACCGATCTCGCCTGGGACGGGCATGCCATGGTTTACGAAAACGGCACGCTGATCGCTGAGTCCGAGAGATTCTGCTACCACTCCCAACTCATCGTAGCGGAACTTGACCTTGAACGACTTGCGCAGGAACGTATGCGGCAGAACAGCTTCGGTCAGAGCATCCAGTACTATCGCGAAGTGCCGCGCCAATTTCGCAAAATCGGTTTCGACATCGAGTTACCAAGAACGGGCCGCTTGTTGTGCCGGCGCAAAATCGAAAGATTTCCCTACGTGCCTTCGGATCCGGTGTTACGCGACCGCCGCTGCTACGAAGCCTACAACATTCAGGTGCAAGGACTGGTGAAACGACTTCAGAGTTCCCGCCTATCAAAGATCGTGATCGGTGTCTCCGGCGGCCTCGATTCGACCCACGCGCTCATCGTCGCTGCCCGCGCGTTGGATCTACTGGGACTGCCGCGGTCCAACCTGCTCACCTTTACGATGCCTGGTTTCGCCACCACTCAACGCACTCTGACAAACGCCAAGGCGCTCATGGAAGCGATTGGCTGTGTCGCCCATGAAGTGGACATCCGCCCGAGCTGCGAGCAGATGCTCCGCGACATCAATCACCCCTATGCCAACGGCGACCCGGTGTATGACGTGACCTTTGAAAATGTCCAGGCGGGAGAACGAACCAGCCACCTGTTCCGGCTTGCCAACCTCCATCAAGCTTTGGTGTTGGGAACCAGCGATCTCAGTGAACTTGCGCTTGGCTGGTGCACCTACGGCGTGGGCGATCACATGTCCCACTATAGTGTCAACGCGAGCGTGCCAAAAACGCTCATTCAGTTTCTCATCCGCTGGGTGGCTGAAACAAACCAACTGGGCAAACAAACCAGCGTGATCCTCCGTTCCATCCTCGAAACTGAGTTTAGCCCGGAACTGATCCCCAGCGACCCCAACGGCGAGCAACCGGCTCAGAGAACCGAGGATGTGATCGGTCCCTATGAGCTGCAAGACTTCAATCTCTATTACACAGCGCGCTTCGGCTACTTGCCCTCAAAGATCGCCTTCCTCGCCTATTGCGCTTGGCGGGATCGGACGCTAGGCGAATGGCCCGATATTGCCGAAGGGAGACGTAATCAATACACCATCACCGACATCAAGCGCTGGCTGTCCGTCTTCGTGTGGCGGTTTTTTCAGATGAGTCAGTATAAACGGAGCTGCATTCCTAACGCTCCTAAAGTTGGGTCCGGTGGCTCGTTATCGCCACGTGGCGATTACCGCGCACCAAGCGATAGCGAAGCAACCGTCTGGCTTGAAGAAGTGAAACAGATTCCCGATGACGACCCGATGCCTGATCAGTAGTCGCCGAGAACGGGCATTCGTCCGATAGAGACTTTCTTGAAGTCGCCGCCCATGCTCGCAAAGTCGGGCAACCCAGTGAATGCTTCAATGTCCCGCCGCATCGGCATCGCGCAGTGAGTCAGCGAACAAGTCCACGAATGATTTTTTTGTTACAACGACGCAAGGCGCCGCCGCTCGGCTACGAACGATCGTCTGGCTATTCCCCGCGAAGTTGAAACTCGCTGGATTCACGTTGCTGAGTGGTCATACTCGATCAATGAATGGTCGGGGCGACCGGATTTGAACCGGTGACCACACGCACCCCAAGCGTGTGCGCTACCAGGCTGCGCTACGCCCCGATGTTGGTTTGGAAGTAGGCGAAATTTAGCATTCCCCGCGCGTCAAATCAATTTCACGGCCGCTCGATTGGGGGTGAGTCAGCTCGGCAAATAGGCATCCGTCGCGCCTGCGCCGACCGCGCCTAGGACAACAATCGACGCATTGATTCCAAGTCTTTTTTTAGCTTCACGAGAGCGCTTCGGTATTTCTGCTCGGAGAGGGGCAGCTTAAGTTGGTCTTTTTCTTCTTTCCGGGCTTCTTTTAATTTTTTCCGCGCTCCTTCGATCGTGAATCCATCGGTGTAAAGAAGTCGCTTGATATCGAGCAGCAACTCGACGTCGCGTTTTTTATATAACCGATGTTTTGACGGCGCCTTGGAGGGTTTCAGCAGGTCGAACTCGGTTTCCCAATAACGCAAAACGTAGGGCTCGACACCGACGATTTCGCTGACTTCACCGATCTTAAAATAGATCTTTTCCGGCAAACGCGGAGACATAGCCGGACCTATTCCGACGCGGACGAGCTTGGCGCCGACTCGGGCGAAGGCGAAGAAATACCATTCAGGCTTTTTTTCATGATCTGGCTCGCTTTAAACGTCAGCACCTTGCGGCCAACGATGATGATCTCATCGCCGGTTTGCGGGTTGCGTCCCTTCCGGGGGCGTTTGGTATTGACGACAAAATTTCCAAAACCGGAAATTTTTACTTTTTCGCCTCGCTCCAAGCAGCCTTTAATGATGTCGAATGTCGCCTCGACAACATCTGTGGCGTCTTTTTTTGCAAACCCAACCTTTTCGTAAATTCGGGTGATAATTTCAGCTTTCGTCATATTACACCTCTCCCGTGGCACAGTCAGTCATGGCACATCAGCCGCGTTGCTCCACACCGAATGTATCCTGAAGCCGTTTCACTAGTCTCTGGTGAAGCCCATTGATCTCCGCGTCGGTCAGGGTCTTATCTTCAGCGCGATAGGATACTCTATAAGCCAAACTCTTCTTACCCTCTGGAATCGGCGCCCCGAGATACTGATCGAAGACTTCAACGTGCTCGATCAAAGACTCGCCAAGGTCCTTTATCCAACTGATGACTTGTTGGGAGGTAAAATCACGATCGACCACTATGGCTAAGTCCCGCTCGACGGCCGGAAAACGCGGAAGCGTCTGCATCACTATTCGGCGCGGAGCATACTCAAGCAGTTTATCTAAGTCAAGTTCAAACACCCAGGATGCGGGAATGTCAAGTTCATCGGATAAATCGGGATGCAGCTCACCCATATAACCCAACGCAGATTGATCGCACCGCAACGCCGCCGATTTCCCTGGATGCAAAAACCTCAAGTCGTCACGGGACCAAGACGCCTTTTCGGCAAGACGGAAAAGCTCCAGAATGGCTTCGATCACCCCTTTGCATTGGAGAAATCCCACCGAAACCTCTTCGCCCAGACGCAAACCATGAACCTGTCGCGGTCCGTACAAGAGCCCGGCGATGCACTGCCGCTCATCTATTTCGCCGGCCGCCGTCGAACCAAATACCTTCCCCAGTTGATACCCATGAAAGCTTTTCAGCTTGTGAGTAAGATTGAGTCGCAAATTATCGATCAGTCCGGGAATCAGACTGTGGCGCATCTCCGCGTTTTCTTTCGCCAGGGGATTTAGCACCACCACCGCCGAAGCCGCGGGCTGCCACGGACCGGTGAGATTTCGATTCAATTTTTCTGACGTGAACGGCAGATTGATGACCTCGCTCAAGCCTTCTCCGCTCAAAAGGGCGCGCAGTTTTCTTTCCCAAGCCAAACGGGGATCGATACTACTCCCTGCGATTCTCGTTAGCGGCAACGTGGTCGGAATCTTATCGTAGCCGCGAAGACGCGCCAACTCTTCGATCAAATCAGCTTCGCGCGTAAGGTCGGCACGGTTTGTCGGCACACGGACTCGCAGGCTTGGCGCTCTCCCCTGTCGCTCGGACTTCAATCCAAGGGCTGCAAACAATTTCTCAGCTTGCTTGAGTTCGAAGCGAACGCCGAGGAGTCTTTCAACGCGCTCCTCGCGCAGTCGAAGCGTCATGGGTTTAGCCTTGACGGGATAACAATCGGCTGCGCCCGCCAATACACTCCCTCCGGCAATCTCCTTAATCAACCATACGGCCCGGTCCAACGCCCGGATCGTTGCATCGGGATCGACACCGCGCTCGAAACGGTGCGATGCCTCGCTGTGCAACACCAGGCGCTTAGCCGTACGCCGAATACTGGACGGCGCGAAGTTCGCGCTTTCGAGCAGAATCGAGCGCGTCGTGTCGCGCACCTCGGAATCCATCCCCCCCATGACGCCGGCAAGAGCGATGGGCATATCGCCATCGCAAATAAGTAAATCTTCGGGCATCAATTCACGCTCAACGCCGTCGAGCGTGATAAATTTTTTAATCGTTTTGGCCGCGCGGACAATGATCCTTTTCGTCGGCAACCGGTCTAGGTCGAAGGCGTGCAGCGGCTGGCCGGTTTCGAGCATAACGTAGTTGGTCGCGTCGACGACGCTATTAATGGCGCGGATGCCGCAAGCTTCCAATCGGCAGCACAGCCAAGACGGCGACGCCGCGACTTTGAGTTCGTCCACGATGCGCGCCGAATAGCGCGTGCAGAGTCCGGCGTCGTCAATCTTTAGAGCGATGCGTTTGTTGATGCTGGAATCCTTCCTAGTTGCACTCGACGGCACGTCTTTGAGCTTTGCTCCGGTCAAAGCGGCGACTTCCCGCGCGATCCCGATGATCCCCAAGCAGTCGCCGCGGTTCGGCGTCACAGCGATTTCGAGCACCCAATCATCGCGATTGGATTCCGGCTCGCGCAGCGCAGCTTGCGACTCCACCTCGAGGCCCGCCATGGTGAGCAACCTGGCGAGATCATCAGGTGCGCCCGTGAAATCGACAAATTCTTTAAGCCAGTTGAAAGTCACCTTCATAGAATTGAGATGGAATGTTGGAACTATCGGACTGATGATCTTGGTATCCAATACTCCATTTTTCGCACACTCAAGCGAATTGCCGTAAGAACCTCAGGTCATTTTGAAAAAACAGGCGAATGTCGTCGATCCCGTATTTGAGCATGGCGATCCGCTCGACACCCATCCCGAATGCGAAGCCCGAGACCTTTTCCGGATCATAGCCGACGAACTCAAAAACCGCGGGATCAATCATACCGGCGCCGAGAATTTCCAACCAGCCCGAAGTCTTGCAAACGCGGCATGACTGCCCATCCCGCAGCGTTCCACTCCCGCCGCAGATCACACATTGAATATCGATTTCTGCGCTTGGTTCGGTAAAAGGAAAAAAGCTCGGCCGAAACCTAACACCCGCGTCGCGATCGAAAATTTGCCGCAAGAAATGCGTCAACACGCCCTTAAGATCGGAGAAGGCGATGGCCAGGTCGACCATGAATCCTTCCACCTGATGGAACATCGGTGAATGCGTCGCATCGTCATCGTGACGGTAGACTGCCCCGGGCACGATCACTTGAAGCGGTGGCTTGCGGTCTTCCATGGTGCGGATCTGCACCGGCGACGTGTGGGTTCGCAACAACCGGTTATTCGACACAAAGATCGTATCCTGCATATCCCGCGCCGGATGATCTTTGGGAAAGTTAAGCGCTTCGAAATTATGATAGTCATCCTCGATATCGGGGCCGCGGGCGATCTCAAAGCCCATGCCCCAGAAGATATCGATGATCTCGTCGGTAACGAGTGTGATCGGATGAGCGCTTCCCCTCGCCCGACGCGTTCCGGGGAGAGTGATGTCGACGCGCTCTTCTTTTAGCGCCTGCGATTTAGCCTGCTGCTTGACCGCGCCAAGCTGTTCGTTCAAACGCTGTTCGAGAGCGCGGCGCAACTGATTGAGCTGCTCTCCGGCGCGCCGTCGCTCTTCTCCCGGCAAATCTTTGAGCCCGCGGAGCCGCAGCGTAACGCTGCCACTGCGGCCTAAAACCTCGACCCGGATCTGTTCCAGCTCTTTCTCCGACTTGGCTTGCCGAATGCGAGCGAGAACCTCTCCCTGGAGGGTTTCCACGGAATCGTTCATTCGACTGCAATACTCGATCGCTTAAGCGCCCAAGTGGGATTTCGCGGTCTGGGCGATCTGGCCGAAAGCCGACATATCTGCCACCGCAATCTCGGCCAGGATCTTACGGTCCAGCTCCACACCGGCTTGCTTGAGCCCCTTGATCAATTGGCTGTAGGAGAGACCGTTGATTTTCGCCGCCGCGCCGATGCGGGTGATCCATAGACCGCGGAACGTTCTTTTCTTGATCCGCCGGTCCCGGTAAGCAAACGTCAACGCTCGCTCCACCGTCTCCCGCGCCGACCGATATAAGCGTCCTCGGCCACCGACGTAGCCTTTGGCAAGCTTCATGATCTTCTTGCGTCTCTGCCGCGATTTGCTTCCACCTTTAGCTCTGGGCACTGGAAAAACTCCTTCCTGAGTTAGCGCTGACTGATAGGATAGAACACGCCTCCGTACTCAGCTCTCGTGATTCAGTCCTCAGTCTTGCTTACTTATAAGGTATAAGTTTGCGAATGTTCTTTGCTTCCACCGCGGCGACCGTAGTCGCCTGGCGCAAATGTCTTTTGCGTTTTTTGTTCTTGCTCGAGAGAATATGACGTTTATATCCCTTGTTGCGTTTGATCTTTCCGCTTCCCGTGACACGAAACCGTTTGGCTGCGGATTTGTTGGTTCTGATTTTTGGCACTGTGCACTCCTTGAGGTTGATCTTTCGCAAAATCGTTGCCTGACGCTACTTGGGCGTCAACAACATCGCCATGCTTCGTCCCTCGAGACGAGGTTCAATATCGAGTTTGGCGATATCTTGGACCTGAACGACCACCCCTCGAAGCATCTGGCGGCCTAGCTCGGGATGGGTGATTTCTCGCCCGCGGAAGAAAACCGAGACTTTCACCCTTTGCCCCTTCTCGATGAATTGACGAATATTCCGGACCTTGTGCACGACGTCGTGAGCATCGGTTCGAGAACCCATCTTGACTTCCTTGATCTCGACCACCGAATGTTTTTTCGGCCCGTGGGCTTTCTTTTTTTGCTCGTAGCGAAATTTGCCGTAATCCATCATCCGGCAAACCGGCGGTTGCGCGTCCGGAGCTACTTCGACTAAATCCAGCTCCTGGGCTTCCACTTGTTTGAGCGCTTCATGCAACGGCAACACCCCGAGCTGTTCGCCCTTCGGTCCGATCACTCGTACTTCGCGCGCGCGAATTTGATGATTAATCCTCGCTTCTCTGGCGATAGGCCACCTCCGTGTCCAGTTTGATCTCCATATATTTATGCTTCTCCCATTTCTTGCGCAACCTCGGCGCGCAACCGCTGAATAAAATCGGCGAGCGGCGCCGGCGCCAGGTTTTCCCCGCCGCGGCGCCGCGGCGCCACGGTACCCGCCTGGACTTCCTTGTCTCCGATCACGATGGCGTAGGGGATTTTTGCCAGCTGCGCTTCGCGAATCTTGTAGCCGAGCTTTTCGTTTCGGCCGTCCAACTCCGCCCGCCATCCTTCGCCACGCAGCCGTTCGAAGACTTTTCTAGCATATTCCAGTTGGTCATCGGTAACGGTCAGGATCTTGAGTTGCACGGGCGCCAGCCAGAGCGGAAATGCGCCGGCGCAATGCTCCAGCAGGATGGCGATGAAGCGCTCAATGGAACCTAAAACCGCCCGGTGTAGCATGACCGGAGTCGCCTCGGTGCCTTCTGGGGTTACGTATTTGAGCTCAAAGCGCTCGGGCATCGCACAGTCGATCTGCACGGTCGCCAGCGTCCACGAGCGTTCGAGCACGTCACGAAAATCGAAGCCGATCTTCGGTCCGTAAAACGCCCCCTCGCCTGGAAGAAGTTTCACGGAAAATCCTGACTGTTCAAGACAGCGGCGCAGCGCCGCCTCGGCAGCGTCCCACAACTCGATCCGGCCGAGAAACTTTTCCGGCCTGGTTTGCAGAGTGACTTCGATACGATCGAAGCCGAACACTTTGTAGACCTCCTGAGTCATCGCGACGAATTGCGCCAGCTCGAAGTCGAGCTGCTCGGGCGTACAGTAAACATGCGCGTCGTCTTGGGCAAACGAGCGTAGGCGCGTCAATCCGGACAGCACGCCGGATGGCTCGAAGCGGTGCAGGCGGCTGAAGTCGGCATAGCGAATCGGCAGATCGCGATAGGAATACTTGCGCGAGGCGAAAAGATAACAATGCCCCGGACAATTCATCGGTTTGACACCGTATTCACCGTCGTGCACATCCATTAAGAACATGTCATCTCGGAACGCTTCGTAGTGCCCCGACGTTTTCCACAAATCGGTTTTGTAAATCAGCGGCGTCACCACCTCAGTGTAACCGTAGCGCTCATAGAGCGTGCGGATATATTGGATCAGCCGGTTGTAGATAATCGTGCCTTTGGGATGAAAAAACGGTGATCCCGGCGCGATCGGATGAAGCGAGAACAGATCTAAAGCCGGACCGAGACGCCGATGATCGCGCTGTTTCGCTTCTTCAATGCGCTTGAGGTAGGCATCCAGGTCCTTTCGATTAGCCCATGCCGTCCCGTAGATTCGTTGCAGCTGCTCATTGCGCGAGTCGCCGCGCCAATAGGCACCGGCAATACTCGTCAGTTTAAACGCCTTGATCGCAGAAGTGCTCGGCACGTGCGGGCCGCGGCAAAGATCGACCCAATCGCCCTGGCGGTAAAGCGACACTTTGTCATCCGCGATTCCTTCGATGATCTCGACCTTGTAGTGCTCGCCCATTTTGCGAAAAAGCTCGATGGCTTCGCTGCGCGCTATTTCTTCGCGCACGATCGGCAAATTGGCTTTGACCAATTCCTGCATCTTCTTCTCAATCAATTGCAGCTCTTCCGGAGAGAAAGGCGCATCCCGTTTGAAGTCGTAGTAGAAACCGTTTTCAATCGTTGGGCCGATCGTGACCTGCGTGCCGGGGAAAAGACTCTGAACCGCCTGAGCCATTAAATGCGCCGTCGAGTGGCGCAGAGTGTCGAGCCCCTCCGGGCTTTCCACGGACACCCATTCCACCGTCGAGTCTTTGTCCAAAGTTCGGCTTAGGTCGACCAGCCGACCATCGACTTTGGCCGCGACGAGGTCCTTTTTGCTCCCCGCCTCAGTCGCGAGTTCGTCGATGCGTATGCCAGGACGAACGTCGACGGATTTTCCGTCAGATAATGTGACGTGAATACTATCCATTGCGATCGGGTTAGAAAATGGTAGGCACGGGCAGGATTGAACTGCCGACCTCTTCCGTGTCAAGGAAGCGCTCTCCCACTGAGCTACGTGCCTGCGAACTCTGACGGCAGCGGTTAGAATGAGCGGATCCGATAAACATCAAACGCATTAAGTTTGGCGTTACTTGGTGCCCGTTCGGGTCTCTTAAACGGGGCAGTGAACAGCGCAAGAGATCGATTTTACTATCAATTTCTAGTCCGTATGTCAACCAGGACGGCCGATGGAGGGAGCTCGATTTTGCAGCCAGACTAAGCCCCTGTAGAGATACTGGCACCCGGATACAACCGTTACAACGGCGGTCGAGACAACAAAAAGATCGAGGATGCGCGGATGCAAAAGTCGCGGGTCGTGCAGCATAAGCAACGCCACTCCCAGTGTTAATAGCTGCAAGGTGGTGCTCCATTTTCCAGTAAGAGTTGGCTTCACTTGCAAGCGTTCTTCAATCAGAAAGTAAACAATGACATATCCCAAGACGATGAACACATCACGCACCACAACAACGATGGCAAGCCACATGGGGATACCACCGATGGATCCGAGCATAACAAAGGAAGTGATCACCAGTAGTTTGTCCGCGACCGGATCTAAGTACGCCCCGAGAGCCGTCTGCTGCTTCATCCGCCGGGCCGTGAATCCATCGAGAAAATCGGTCACGCCGCCAATTATAAAAACCACCAGCGCTTCCCAATAAAAATGGTAGGATAAAAACTCCAGAAAAACTGGGATCGTCAATATACGTAGGAGCGTAAGGAAATTCGGCAGGTTCAGCATGAGCCGTCAAGTCGGCCATCCTGCCTGAACGCTCTTTCCGTTCAACAGCTTGCGTATTTGCCCGGCCAACTTGGACGTCACCAAAGCGGTGACTCGGATTACTTCACCGTCATAGTCTTCGTGGATAATCCTGCCCTGTTCACGCAACAGCGCCAGCAAAGGTCCTTGAGCCGGAGTGAAGCTCGCTTGGAACTGCTCTTTGTCGCGATCCAGGATACTTCCGACTGTGTACAGCAGGTGCTCAACACCGGCACCGGTCAATGCCGAAATCGGACAGACGCCGAGCGCGCCGTTGGATTTAAGTTGGTGAATGGGAAGCGCCGACGCGACGTCGACCTTATTGGGCACTAACACCGTAGGAATCTCCCCTGCGCCGATCTCGGTCAGCACATCTTCAATGACACGAACCTCTTCTTGGAAAAGTGGATTGGCCAGATCGATCAAGTGCAACAGCAAATCAGCGCGGCTAACCTCTTCGAGCGTGCTCTTAAACGCCTCGATCAGCGAATGAGGAATCTTATTGATAAAGCCGACGGTGTCCACCAGCATAACCTTGTCGCCGTTGGGCAAGCGTAACGCGCGCGTGGTCGGGTCCAGGGTGGCGAAGAGCTTGTCCTCGACGAATACCCCGGCGCGTGTCAGCGTATTCATCAAGGTCGACTTGCCCGCATTGGTATAGCCCACCAGCGCCACCGTCGGAAATGGCACCTCGTGGCGTTCTTTGCGCTGCAGGGCGCGCGTGCGCTCGACGGTTTTGAGCCGATGTTTGAGATGGCCGATGCGCTCGCGTATGCGCCGGCGATCGACCTCCAATTGGGTTTCACCGGGTCCCCGCGTGCCGATGCCGCCGCCGAGGCGCGATAGATGGGTCCATTGGCGCGTCAGCCGCGGCAGCAGATATTCGAGTTGCGCCAACTCGACTTGCAGCTTGCCCTCGTTGCTGCGCGCCCGTTGCGCGAAGATATCGAGAATCAACTGGCTGCGGTCGATGACGCGAACCTTGAACGCAGTTTCCAGGTTGCGCTGCTGCGCAGGGGTGAGGTCTTCATCGACGATAATCAGATCCGCGTGAGTTGCGGTCAAACTTCTTTGGATCTCGTCGACCTTGCCGCGGCCGATCAACGTCGCCGGAGTCACACTTCTGACTTGCTGGGCGAATGTCGCCAAGATGGTTGCGCCTGCGGTTTCAGTCAACCGCTCGAGTTCGCGCAAACTCTCGTCCAGCGGCAGTTTGTGGTCGTGTGACGGCAGTTCGACGCCGATCAAGACGGCCTTCTCTTTGGAACGGTGCGTGGAGATCAACGGCTTCAAGATTCTAACGAGCGAAAGGCGACGCGTGTACCGAAGAGCCGTTCGACCGTCTCTTCCAATTCCGCTGATGACGCGACGCGCACCTGTTCCGGAAGTTCGATGACGGTCTCGCCGTTCGCGGGCGCCAGTAAGTGGAGAAAGACCGTCGCATGGCCTGGATAGTCGAGCAAGGTATCGCGCAGACGAACCAACTCATCGGCTGAAACTTCAGACTCGCGGACATACAAATGGATCTTTTCACCGTTGCCATTCGCTTTGCCATTATCATTGGCATGGCCGTTTTTCTGATTCTTGGCGGCGTCGGCGAGGAGAATCACCTCGTTGGCGATGACTTGCATCCGTTCCTCGCCGACTTCCAATCGGCCTTTCACAAAAATTGGATCGTCGGCGCCGAGCAGCTCTGCGCTCTTCTTGTAAGTATCCGGCCACGTGATGACTTCGATAAAACCGGTCTTGTCTTCGAGGTTGAAGTTGGCGTAGCGATCACCCTTTTTAGTATTGCGCAATTTCAAGGCCGACACCACCCCACCCATTTTGATTTCACCCGACTGCGCCTTCTCTTTCAGCGCCGATATGCTCCCGCTGGTGATCTTGTTCAGGATGCGATCAAATTTATCCAGAGGATGACCGGTAATATAGAAACCCAGCGCCTCCTTTTCGAAGGTCAGCGTTTCCTGCGACGTCCATTCAGTCACCTGGGGATAAACGTCGCCCGGTTTGTTCGCTCCCTTGGCGGGCGTGCCGAGCATGGTGAAGATATCGATTTGATGGCTCGACAGGTCGCGTTGATGCGACTGACCGGCTTTCATCGCGTCGTCCAGCGCACCGATCATGCGCGCGCGCGAGACTTGCGTGGCATCGAACGCGCCGCATTTGATCAAGCTCTCGATCACCCGGCGATTGACCGCCGTCATATCGACGCGCCGGCAAAAGTCGAAGAGCGAACCGAAGGGACCGTCCTTTAAGTGGCTTTCAAGAACAACTTCCACGGCCTTCTCTCCGACGTTCTTCACTGCCGCCAAACCGAAGCGGATTTTGTCACCGACCGGCGTGAAGTCCGCGCGGCTTTCGTTGACGTCGGGTGCGAGCACCTCGATGCCCTTGTCGCGGCACTCGGAAAGATTCTTGATGACCTTATCGGTGTCGCCCATTTCCGAAGTCATCAAAGACGCCATGAATTCCACCGGATAGTGAGTTTTCAAATAGGCGGTCTGGTAAGACACCAGCGCGTACGCCGCGGAATGAGACTTGTTGAAACCGTAGCGCGCAAAGGTTTCCATCTGGTCGAAAATTTCCGTGGCTTTTTTCTCATCGATTTTTTTCGCGCGCGCACCCTCGACGAAGCGCTCGCGCTGTGCCGCCATTTCTTGGGGATCTTTTTTGCCCATGGCGCGCCGCAGGATATCGGCGTCGCCCATGGTATAGCCGCCGAGCACCTGGGCGATCTGCATCACCTGCTCTTGGTACACGATCACGCCATGGGTGTCTTTGAGAATCGTCTCGAGCAGCGGGTGCAAGTATTTGATTTTTTCCTTGCCGTGTTTGCGCTTGATGTATTCCTCGGCCATGCCGCTATCGAGGGGACCGGGCCGATACAACGCTAAGATCGCCACCAGATCCTCGAAGCAATTGGGCCTGATCTTGACGGTCATCTCGCGGATGCCGGTGCTTTCCAGTTGGAACACACCGGTGGTGTTGCCGTTACAGAGCGTTCGGTAAGTTTTTTTGTCATCCAACGGCAAGCGGTTAACATCCATCTTTTCGCCACGCGTAACTTCGATGAGCTTTAAACAATCGTGAATCAAGGTGAGCGTCTTAAGGCCGAGAAAGTCGAACTTGACGAGGCCGATCTTCTCCACGCAGCTCATGTCGTACTGGGTGACGATACCGCCTTCTTTATCGACAAACAGCGGCAAGTGATCGACCAGCGGCAGGTTGGACAACACCACACCGGCCGCGTGGGTCGAGGCATGGCGCACCAATCCTTCGAGCCGCAAGGCATGATCCATCAGAGTTTTGATCCGCGGATCGCTTTTCATCAGCTCGGGAAGCCGCGGCTCCATTTTCATCGCCTCGGTCAGCGGATAGTCGAATCCCTGTTTCGGCGCGGGAATCAGCTTCGCGATGGCATCGGTTTCCGCGAATGACAACCCGAGAGCGCGGCCGACGTCTCTGATCGCGGCCTTGGCTTTGAGAGTTCCGAACGTCGCGATCTGCGCCACCCGGTCGGCGCCGTATTTGTCTTTGACGTATTGAATAACTTGAGCCCGGCCACGAATACAAAAATCGACGTCGATATCCGGCATCGAACGACGCTCGGGGTTGAGGAAGCGCTCGAACAGCAAGACGTGGCGGATCGGATCGAGGTCGGTGATTTTGAGTGCATACGCGACCAAGCTGCCAGCGGATGAGCCGCGTCCCGGCCCGACCGGGATGCCGCTTTGCTTCGCATAGTTGATAAAGTCGGCGACCACCAGGAAATAGCCGGGAAATTGCATGCGCTTGATCACGTCGAGCTCATATTCGAGCCGCTCAGCATAACTCTTTCTGAGATCGGGATCGGTTATGCCTTCGAGACGTTCGTCCAGCCCCTGGTGCGCCAGCTCATCTAGGTAGTCGTCAAGGCTGATCTCTTTGGGCGGTGTGAAGTTCGGAAAATGATACTTACCGAACTCGATGTCGACGTTGCAGCGATCGGCGATTTCGAGCGTCCGCTCAACGGCGCCGGGACAATACTCGAAGCCTTGATTCATCTCATCGGCGGATTTGAGATAAAGCTCGTCGGTCTCGATCTTCAGGCGATTGTCATCGCTGACCGTTTTTCCGGTCTGCACGCACAAGAGCACGTCGTGTGCGTGGAAATCCGCCCGCTCGCCGTAATGACAATCGTTGGTTGCAACGACCGGGATGGATAACTCTTTGGCGAGCTCGACCAGCTGCCGATTGACCTTTTCCTGCTCGGTGAGTTTGTTGTCTTGAATCTCGATGTAGTAGCGGTCACCGAAAATCGTCGCATAGGTTTCCGCGGCGGCCTTGGCTTTCTCATAAACGCCGTAGTTAAGCGCCTGGGACACTTCGCCCTGCAGGCACGCGCTCAACGCGATCAGGCCGCCGTTCAGTTCCCTGAGCAGGTCCTTGTCGATGCGCGGCTTGTAATAGAAGCCTTCCATGTAGCCGAGGGACACGAGCTTGCAAAGATTGCGGTAGCCCTCCTTGTTCATCGCGAGCAAAATCAGGTGATTGTTGTATTCCTTGGGACCCTTGTCGACGCCCTTCTTTTCGAAGCGGCTGGTCGGCGCCACGTAGATCTCGCAACCGATGATCGGCTTGATGCCGTGGCTCATCGCTTCGCGATAAAACTCGACGGCGCCGAACATGTTGCCGTGATCGGTCATGGCCACGGCCGGCTGCTTGAGCGCTTTGATGCGCTCAAAGAGCTTGTCAACCTTGTTCGCGCCATCCAGCAGGCTATATTCGGTATGACAGTGAAGATGAACGAAGCGAGAGTGTTCCATCAGGGCTATTAATCAACTACCACAAAGCCGGCGACTCGACAATTATTTACCGGCGAAATTCACGGGAAAGTTATCCACAGCTTGCGGCCACCCACCGGCGGCGATGAAATCTTCCAAGATCGCGCCGAGGATATTGGCGAACTTGAAATGAGACCGTTCATTCGCTTCGATGCTCACGAGCCTTTGCCCTTCATGAAGCGTTACCTCTTCAGCCGTTTTATCGATGCGCGCGCGATAAATATACTTGATATTGGGATAGGCATCGCCCGTCAAGCATTCATAGGACCTGAAAAATTCCCATTGCGGCAAGTCCACTCCGAGTTCTTCTCTCACCTCGCGCACCAGCGCCTGTTCAGGCGTCTCCCCTTCTTCCACGTGCCCGCCGAAGAAATCCCAGTGATTGGGAAACGGGATTTCCGGTTTGTCATCGCGTAAATAGATCAGCAAGCGATTTTGGCGATCGAACAACAGGACTTGGGCGATTTGTTTCATGCCAACGATCGGCTAAACGAATGGAACGTACTCACTCATTGGTGGACACAAGCAGACGCGCCGCCAGTGCCTTAACCTCAACTTCTGGCGCCCTACATCATCGCGCCGGCTCGCGCTCGCCGAAACACCAGCGCCGCTTGAGGCGTGAGCGGTAAGACAAGCCAAATTGTCCCATGGCGATCTCAGTGATTCGCTCAACCGCTTCTTGAGGCGAATCGGTGACGATCAATCGATCGAGGTCGGCCTGATCGATGGTCTGCTCTTTGACCATGCGTTCGGACAGAAATTCGAGTAGCGGCCGCCAAAAGTCTTTGACCATGAGCACCAGCGGGAAATTGCTGATCTTCGCGGTTTGTTGGATGAGTGTCGCTGTTTCAAAAATCTCATCCAGAGTGCCAAATCCCCCGGGCAAAGCCATGAAAGCATAGGAATATTTGACCAGCATCACTTTGCGCACGAAGAAATGGCGAAAGGTGATCCACTGGTCCAGATAGGGATTGGGCCGCTGCTCTTTGGGAAGTTCGATGTTGCGGCCGATGGATCGCCCGCCGGCATCCTTGGCGCCTCGGTTGGCCGCTTCCATAATGCCGGGTCCGCCGCCGGTCATCACGGTAAAACCGGCTTTGGCGAGCTCGAAGCCGCATCTTCGCGCGAGATCGTCGTAGGGATGATGCTCGCTAAAACGCGCCGACCCGAACACCGTCACGCATGGGCCGACAAAATGCAGCGCGCGAAAGCCGCGCACAAACTCGAAGAAGATACGAACCGCCCGGGCGAGCTCGGCGCTTCGCCTTTGCGGCCCTTCGAGAAAGCGCACCACTTCAGGTGCGCCCGGCGTGGAACCCCAGCCTTGCGGCGCAACGATGTCGCTATTTTTTGTTGTCATGCGGAAAGATCTTCGCCGACCGAGTCAACGAGGCGCATCGAAGCTGAACGCGCAACGATAATTGCGAAAATTCTATTCCCACTCGATCGTGGCGGGAGGTTTGGAAGAAATATCGTAAACCACGCGATTGACGCCGCGTACTTCATTCAAGATGCGATTGGAAATTTTCCCGAGCAGGTCGTACGGCAGCGGCACCCAGTCGGCGGTCATGCCGTCCTGGCTGTCGACGACGCGAAGCGCGATGACGTTCTCGTAACTGCGCTCGTCGCCGACCACGCCGACGGTTTTGATCGGCAGCAAGACCGCAAATGACTGCCATACTTTTTCGTATAATCCCGCCGCCCTCACTTCATCGAGCACGATCACGTCCGCGTCGCGCAAAACCTTCAAGCGCTCCTCGCTCACTTCGCCCAACACGCGAATCGCCAAACCGGGCCCGGAAAAGGGCTGGCGCTGAATCATTTCGTTTGGCAATCCAAGTTCTTTACCGAATATTCTCACTTCATCCTTGAATAGCTCGCGAAGCGGCTCGATGAGCTTGAATTTCATGTTGGGCGGCAGGCCGCCGACATTATGGTGGGATTTGATCGTCGCCGAGGGCCCCAGAACCGATACCGACTCGATCACGTCCGGATAGAGTGTTCCCTGCGCGAAAAATTGGATCTCGCCCAGTTTGCCTGCTTCGTTCTTCAAAAACCTCGATGAATTTATTGCCGATGCGCTTACGTTTTATCTCCGGATCTTCAACGCCTGCCAGCGCCGCGAGAAACCGCTCGCTGGCGTCGACGTAGCGAAAGCTCGGGCCAAACTTTTCAGCGAACAAGCCGCACACCTGTCTCGGCTTCGTTCTTGCGCAACAGCCCGTTGTTGACGAAAACACAGACCAGCCGCTCTTTAATAGCTCGATGAATTAACGTCGCCGCCACCGAGGAATCCACGCCACCGCTGAGCGCGCACAAAACGCGGCCGTCACCGACTTCCTCACGGATCTCTTTTATCGAAGTCTCGATGAAATGCTCCATCGTCCACTCGGGCCGGCAGCCACAGACGCGAAAAATAAAATTGTGAGAATCTCCCGTCCCCGCGGCGTATGGGCGACTTCAGGATGAAACTGCACGCCGAAGTAACGCCGGGTCGGATTGGCGAAAGCCGCGATGGGCGAATTGCCGCTGTGCGCGAGCACGCTCCAGCCTTTTGGAAAAACCGTCATCTTGTCGCCGTGGCTCATCCAGACACGGGTCAGTTCGTTCTGAGAAAAACCGTGAAATAGATCGACATTGTCGTCGATGATCAACTCGGCGGGACCGTATTCGCGTCGATCCGCCCGTCCCGCTTCGCCGCCGAAAGTTAAATTCACGATGCCCATGCCGTAGCAAATGCCGAGAAACGGCACCGGCAATTTGAAAAGCTCGTCACTGACTTTGGGCGCGTTCTCGTGATAAACGCTGGCCGGCCCGCCCGAAAGAATGATCCCTTCCGGCTCGAGCTGCTTAATTTTCTCCAGCGCGAGATTGAACGGATGAATTTCGCAGTAAACTTTGGACTCGCGAATCCGGCGCGCGATCAGCTGGGTGTATTGGGAACCGAAATCGAGAACGAGGATCATTCGACTCTGTAGTTGGGAGCTTCCTTAGTGATGAAGACGTCGTGCACGTGCCCCTCGCGAAGCGCCGCCGAGGTGATCTGCATAAACTTCGCCTTGTTGTGCAGCGCGCTCATATTCTTGCATCCGAGATAACCCATGCCCGCGCTGCAAGCCGCCGACCAGTTGATGGATGTTAAACGAAAGCGATCCTTTATACGGCACCTGTCCCTCGATTCCTTCCGGCACGAGCTTATTCGAATCCATGACGTCAGCTTGCCCGTAACGGTCGCGGCTTCCCTGCCCCATGGCGCCGATGGAACCCATGCCGCGGTAAGCCTTGTAAGTTCGTCCTTGGTACAAGATGGTCTCACCCGGACTCTCTTCGGTGCCGGCAAACAAACTGCCGATCATGACCGAATCGGCGCCGGCCGCCAAAGCTTTGGTAATATCGCCGGAATATTTGATTCCGCCGTCGGCGATGATCGGCACATTGTGGCGCGCCGCCGCTTTGGCGCAACTGCCGATGGCGGTAATCTGCGGCACGCCCACTCCCGAGACGACCCGCGTGGTGCATATCGAGCCGGGCCCGACGCCCACTTTGACGGCGTTGACGCCCGCTTCGATCAACGCCGTGGTTCCTTCCGCCGTAGCGACATTGCCCCCTGAAATATCCAAGTCTGGATAGCGACGGCGGATCTGGCCGATGACTTCGAGCACATTTTTCGAATGGCCGTGGGCGGTATCCACGGCGATCAAATCGGCACCTGCGCTAACCAACGCTTCAACCCGCTCTTCCCAATCCGGACCGACGCCCACCGCAGCGCCGACTCGCAGCCGGCCGCGGTCGTCTTTCGAGGCATTGGGAAATTGCGTGTTCTTTTCGATGTCCTTGACCGTGATCAAGCCTTTGAGCTCAAAGCGGTCGTCGACGACCAGAAGTTTTTCGATGCGGTGCTGGTGCAGCAATTCCTTCGCCTCATCGAGATCGACGCCCGGTTTTACCGTCACTAGATTATCCTTCGTCATAACTTCGGACACCGATCGGTCATGGCGCTTCTCGAAGCGCAGATCGCGATTGGTGAGAATACCGACCAGCTTTCCGTTCTTCGTGACGGGCAGTCCGGAAATGCCGTATTTGTTCATGATCTCTTGCGCCTCGGAAATTTTTTGATCCGGCGAGACCGTGATTGGATCGACGATCATCCCGCTTTCATATTTTTTGACTTTCTCGACCTCGCCCGCCTGAGCCCATACCGAGAGATTGCGATGAATGATACCGATCCCGCCCTCCTGGGCCATCGCGATGGCGGTTTTGGACTCGGTCACGGTGTCCATGGCAGCACTGACCAGCGGAATATTGAGCGTGATGCGTTCGGTCAGACGGGTCGAAACATCAATATCCCGGGGTAAAACGGCGGACTCGGCAGGGATCAACAAAACATCATCGAACGTTAAGCCCACGGGCAAGACTTCTTGTTCTAACATCGTTCATCTCCGCGCGAAGGTAAAAAAAAACCCAGACCTGCGCCCGGGTTTTTAGCGCTGCTCAAGTGTTTCCAAGCAAACATGAAATCTTATACCAGGAAAACTTTCCAGCGGTCGAGAACAGTGCGATCTTGAGGCAGCGATATCGATATGATAGCAACGAACACCGATATGCCACTTTACGAATACGAATGCGCCAAAGGACACCGCTTCGAAGCCATCCAGAAAGTTACGGGCAAACCGCTCAAAGTTGCGCCGTCCGCAGCGCGTCTGCCAAACGCTCGATCTCGCAACCGACCCTGCTGCACAATCGCGGTGTCCATGTCTTCGACCGCGTGACTAAAGACGATGCCTTGCGCGCCCGTCCATCGTCGCTCAAATCGTTTAAAAAAGATAAATTCTAGTTCTCTTTATTGTTCCCTTCCATCGGTAAAATTCTCCGTGCCTTTTCGTGCACTCGATCCGAGCTGCTGTGCGGCAAGAGATGCGATTGCAGTCGTCTAACCGCGGCAGCTACCTGAAGTTACGCCTTAGGTGATTTTCTCATGGTCAAAATATTTCCAGTCGGGCTGCGCTGGTAAGCGATTTCATCCATGAGCGTACGCACAAGATGAATTCCTAAACCGCCCACGGATCTCTCGTCCAACGGCAGTTTCGTGTCGGGACGGGGAGCGTCGAGCGGATTGAAGGGTAGGCCGTCATCGGCCACTTCGGCTTTTAGTTCTCCCTGGTTTAGGGACAGAGACACTCTGATAGAATGCTCATCTGCGTCGTTGAAGCCATAAGATATAATATTGGTAACGACTTCCGCCAAGGCGAGATTTACGTCGAGGAGTACTTCCGGTGTGACGCGATGGCGTTCGCCGAATTCAGTCAAGGCTTGAGTCAGCCTCGCGAGCTCCGAAAGTTGATTCCTAAGCTCGATGTCCAATCTTACTTCAGCCATGATTTTCGCTGCCTCTGAATCTTAACACCAAGATGGTGATATCGTCGGATTGAGTGGTTCCGGCAGAGAATCGCCGCACCTCACTGACCAAACCGCGAGTCAGCTCCTCTGGAGAATGACCGTTTACGTCCGTCAAAAACTTCTCCAGGCGCTGCTCGGAAAAAAGCCTTTGTTTTTCATCCATCGCTTCAGTCACTCCGTCGGTATATAGGACGATGCTGTCGCCCGGATGAAGAAGCAACCCGTTCCTATCGAAAGCAGCGCCTTCGAACGCGCCCAACACCATGCCTTTGGTGTTTGCCAAAGGCTGGAGTCGTCCATTCGAAATAAGATAAGGCAGATTGTGGCCGCCGTTGCTGTATTCCAATCGCCCGGTGCGAATATTGAGGATCGCATTAAACAAGGTCACGAACATGCACGAAGAATTGTCGCGACATAGTTCATCGTTCAAATGAGCCAGCACCTCGTCCGGATTGGCTCCTCTCGGGGTTGTCGCTTTCAGCAAGGTTTTAGTCACCGCCATGAACAATGACGCTGGCACTCCTTTGCCGGACACATCGCCGATCGCCAAGCAAAGATGATCGTCGTCGATGAAGAAAAAATCATAGAAATCCCCGCCCACTTCTCTCGCGGACTCCAGCGTGGCATAGAGGTCAAACTCCAGTCGATGGGGAAACGGCGGAAATATTTTCGGCACCATGCTCATTTGAATATCGTGGGCGATTTTCAACTCGCTTTCGATTCTTTCCTTGGCTGTCGTGGTTTCCCGCAGGTTGATGAGATAGCGCTGCAGCGTGCGTTGCATATGAACGAAGGACCCGGCCAGATTGCCGATCTCATCCTTGGATCGCATGGAGAGCTCATCGATTTGGTCGGGAATGTTCAAGTCCGTCGAAAAGTCCTCGGCGGCGAGAGTCTTGGCATGGTCGGCTAACAAGTTCAGAGGCCGAGAGATGCGGTTGATGAGAACATAAGCGACCAAGATGCTCAGCAGGAAAATCACGAACATTAGGCCCTGTTGCGCTATCACGGCCGACCAGATTTTCGCCCTGATAATATCGCGGTCCATGCCCACATGCGCGTAACCGGCCGCGCCGGCGAGGATCGGCAAAGCAATATCAATGATGTCTCCCAAACCCTCCCGACTGAAATTAGTTATCGTCAGATCGCGTCCCCCTCGCTGCCGCATCTCCGCGTCAAACTTTCTGACTTCCTCGGGCACACTGGGAACAAAGGTGTGCGAGATAAATTCTCCCGTATTGTCGGTGACGAAAACGTAGGCAACCCCTTCGATTTCATCGAATTGATCGAGAATCGCTTGAACCGTGGAAGCGTCGCGATTCAAGAGCACTTCCACGCTGGAGTCGGCGATGCTCTTGGCGATGGCTGCGCCTTTACTCTGGTATTCTTTGGTGAGTTGGCGGAACAAATTCCAACCCGAAACGATCGAAGTCGCCGTGGCGATGATGCCGAATAGGACGATCATCAGGACCAGGGTTTTTCTAAATAGCCGCGACATTTATTTTTTCCATCGCTCCCAGCTCGCCAAAGGCACAAAGCGGCCAGCGCTGAGAGTCGTGTAATAAATCTGATCCGAACCCTGGTGCTTTTGAGAGCTGAACGAGATCGGCGCGCCGATGCCGAGATCGAGAGCATTTATGCTTTCCGTTACCTCTTTGATGCGCCTGCGCGCGACGTTCGGACCCATCCGTTTGATAATCTCAACCAGGAGCTTGGCGTTGAGAAATCCTTCGAAGTTCACATAACCGCGTCGGGACGCATTGTAATCCTTTTCAATCACCGCAGGCGCGTCCAGCGACTTATACTTGTCCATCAGCTCCCGATATTCTCGCACCGCCGGCAAGGATGTATCCTCATAACTCGGCACCACCTGAGAATTGATAAGATTCTGGGTATAGTCGTTCCCCGTTACCCGGCTGCTTTCGCTCAGCAGAGCGGCCAAACTTATGTTCCCCACGAAAGAGAGATTTGCAATCGGAACCTGCAAACCCCTGTCACGCGCGTCTCTAATGAAGGCGGCGCACGCCGAGTATGACCCGACAGAGATGATGGCGTCGGGCGCGGCGTTTTTAAGAATATCGACCTGCGGGTTGAGGCTTTGAGAAAAAATTGTCCCCCGTCGGTAGGTGGCTTCCGCGCTAATTTTTAGTCCGCCGTTCTTAGCGAGCGCTTTTCTTACTCCCTCCCAGCCGCTGCGGCCGTAGGCATCCGCTTGATAAAACACGGCGACGCGCTTTCTCCCTAGAGCTAGAAAATGCTCGACCAATCCCGCGGTTTCTTCCTCATAGGAAGCGCGCAGACTAAAGACATGCTGCATGTAAGGAGGCTGGCGGTGGGGCTGCGCTCCGGTAAGGGGAAATAGCAAATAAATCGACCTGTCGCTGTAGCTCTTGAGCAACGGCAGCACCCGGGTCACGGTGGGGGCGCCGACATAACCGAAAAGCAATAAGACGCGGTCCTTTTCAACAAGCTTGATCGTGTTTTGGATGGTGGGGTTTGGATTGTAGCCGTCATCATAGGCCCTGATGATAATTTGTTTTCCGTGAATGCCGCCGCTTCGATTGACATGCTCGATATAGGCCGCCGCTCCGCGGTAGACGTCAATTCCGAGGTCTTTCGATGCGCCGGTAAACGCCGCCGACATGCCGATGGTAATGTCTTCGGCAAAGAGTTTATCCGGAGATAGGAACAGCAGAGCACAGAGGAGCAGGTTTCGCCTGAAGGATCTCATCCGATTTGCAGCGGAGGCAGTTTGATAACGAATTCGGTGCTGCCATTTTGTAGGCGTCGCTCGAGACTGCCGCCGAGCCAGCCGAGGGTCCGATTGTAGAGATCGAGCCGGAGGTTGCCAAAAGCAGCGAGCGCAACCGGCTGACGGCTTGAAAGCCGGATCAGCACTTGACCCATCACGACATCGGTGGAGATGTTAATCTGTCGAACGCCGGCGCCTGCAAGACCTTCGATCAAGCTGAGCAAAATGTCTTCGAGCCGATCCGCGCCCACGTTGACGTCGGTCAACTGCGACGTCGGTACGAATTCGAAGTCGATGTCGAGCAGCGGTGAATGCGTCGCCAATCGCCTCGTCAGCGCCTCCAGGAAAAGCGACTCACTGTCTAACGCCGCCATCAAGTCGGCGGCCTCCGGCTCATAGATGGATTTTGCGCGCTGCAAGATTTGCGCAATCAAGTTGTTGGCGGCACCGGGAATTTCGGCATTCAAAAATTGCAATCCGCGCACCACGCTCAAGTAGTCCGCCAGGCGCCGTTGGGCGCGGCCGACCAGGGAGGGGTCGAGAATCTGCGTCACACGATCTTGAGCCAGGATTTTTTGCAGCGTCGCGGCCACCTGGACCCCTTTCATCACAACCGTGAGCTCGGGCACCGCGCTGGCATTGAAGCTTTCGACGAACCTGCGAAACTCGGACAGGACGCGGTCGATCTGATCGAGATCTACAGCTCCGAGAACCTGCTCCGCCGCGGCATTTTCTTCCAACATCGAAAGATAATACGACGCAGTGTAGAGACGGCCGGACAGTATAGTAAAGAGCGCGGCCGCTTCCTCGAGCAGTTCGTCGACGTAGCTCTTCAGTCCGGTGATGCGATCTGCATTCATCAGTTGGACATCGCTGAGATCGCGAGCTTCGTCCGCCATCAAGCGCAGCTTTTCACGCATCGCCTCTGCAGTCGTGCAATAGCCGTGGCCCGGACAACAGATCGTGACCCCGGTGTTTTCCAGCAGCCAGTCAACTTTGTCCAGGGTCTCCAGAAGATCCACATGATTCCAACCGTCGAGGCCACAAAGCCCGGGATTGACGGCGAAGGGCAAGTCGCCGAGAACGAGCAAAGAGCCCGCCCGCAGCGAGATACTGCAGGGAGAATGACCTGGAGTATGGTAGATCTCCAGGCGCTCGCCGCCGCCAAGCCCAAGCCATTGGCGCCGAAATACGGTGCCAGCCGGAATCCTGACGGGCTCATTGTGCACCTCGATGCATCCGTCTTCGCTGAGTTCGGACGCGACGACGGTGGATTCCGGGTTCAGGGAAAACAACTGGTAGTCGAAACGCGCGCGGCAGACCGTCGGCCGCCACGGGTAGAGATAAGCAACCGTCAGTTTCTCGTCGCCACGCTCGAGCGCTTGGGCGCCCGCTGTGTGTGCAAACCGTTTGATTTCCGCGGCCGGCGGCAACTGAAAGCCCGTTGATTCTTGCGAATGGTCTTGATGGCAATGGGTCAAAAACATCAGCACTGGACGTGGCGACAACTGCAGGGCATCGCTCACGACCACGCCGATCTGCTTGGTTTGCTCGGAATTGGCGCCCGGGTCGATAATGACAATCGCCCGCGGCGCCGACAGAATATAGCAGTTCGAAGAAATGATGCTGGGCTTGGTGATAATGGGAAAAATTTCGACGCTGTCGCTATCGGGTACTTTCTGCCAGACGTTGGCTTCTATCTTCATCGCGCACTCACGCTGCGCCGCGCCCGCTGTCAAATGGCATCGCGACTTAGGATTTGACGTCGATGAATGAGGTAAAACCGGCAATGTTCAAGACATTGTAGATATGCGGAGGGACATTGACGAGCTGCAGCCGCTCGCTGCGTTTTTGCAGCGCCTTGGCCGCGAGCAACAACACGCGCAACCCTGCGCTGCTCATAAAAGGAACTTTGGCCAGATCGATCTGCACCGCGCTCTTGGGATCCTCGGCGGCGCGCAACAAGGGCTCCTGGAGCTGTGATGCCGTATTGCCATCCACGGATCCGACGACGTGTAAAACCAGCGTCGATTCCAAAGCCTCTGTGCTGACTTCTAGATCACCCATGTCTTATTTCCTTGGTTGCCGCAGATACCGGTTGCAACGTGAGAACATCGCGAGCCTAAGAAGCGGCAAAAATCGGCGCGTTGATAAATCCACCGTCGCCGCGAAGCGTAAGCTATCAAACCGCCGCTTGTCAATCCGCCAGACAAACAAGTGGTGAAACTGTACGCAGATCGCTTTTAGTTCCGCTCCGGTCTTTTGTCATTGTTATTCTCCACTCCCTTTGGTAGCGTACGGGCGCTTCACGCTCGACCATGCTCGCCAAAGTTAACAGTGCAGCGCTCTACGGCATCGATGCTCTCCGTGTCGAAGTGGAGATCGATCTCGCTTCCGGTCTACCGCAACTCGCCACGGTCGGCTTGCCGGAAGGCGCCGTCAAAGAAAGTAAGGATCGCATTCGCGCCGCGGTAAAAAACTGCGGTTACACCTTCCCCGCCAAACGCATCACCATCAATCTCGCCCCAGCGGACATTAAAAAAGAGGGCTCGGCCTACGACCTGCCGATGGCCATCGGCATACTGGCCGCCGAGGGTTCGATCGCGAAAGATCGCCTGGAAGATTACCTGCTCATCGGCGAGCTTTCCCTGGATGGTTCGGTCAAGCCGGTGCGCGGCGCGCTGTCGGTGGCAATGGCGGCGAAAAAAGAAAAAGTCAAAGGCATCATTCTGCCTGAACAAAACGCCCCCGAAGCCGCGGTTGTGAAAGAAGTCCAAGTGCTTGGCGTGCGCGACCTGCCGCAGGTCGTCGAGTTTCTCAACGGCGCCCAGGCCATCGAGCCCACCGCTGTCAATCTCGACGATCTTTTTAACCAGCATTCGCACTACAACGCGGACTTCAACGACGTTAAGGGACAGCAACACGTAAAACGCGCGCTGGAAGTCGCCGCGGCCGGCGGCCATAACGTGATACTGGTCGGCCCTCCTGGATCCGGGAAAACCATGTTGGCCAAAAGACTGCCGACGATCTTGCCGGATCTCACGCTGTCCGAAGCTCTCGAAACGACAAAAATTCATAGCGTCGTCGGCTTGCTCAACGGCCAGGCAATCATCGCCACGCGGCCATTTCGCTCGCCGCACCACACGATCTCCGACGCCGGGCTTGTGGGCGGCGGCACCGTGCCGAAGCCGGGAGAGGTCTCACTTGCGCACAATGGCGTGCTTTTCCTCGACGAGCTGCCGGAATTCCGGCGCAACGTTCTCGAAGTCATGCGCCAGCCGCTGGAAGACGGCAGCATCACGGTTTCACGAGCGATGGGCTCGATCAATTATCCGGCGAATTTCATGCTGGTCGCCGCGATGAATCCCTGTGTCTGCGGCTTCCTGACCGATCCGCAGAAGGAATGCACCTGCACGCCGCTGCAGATCCAGCGCTATCGCTCGAAAGTCTCAGGCCCCCTGCTCGACCGCATCGACATTCAAGTCGAAGTGCCGGGCCTGCGCTATCAGGAGCTCGCCAGCAAAGACGCCGGCGAAAACTCCGACGTCATTCGCCAGCGCGTCAATGCGGCTCGCTCGATTCAGCTGCTGCGGTTCGACAAAACAAAGCTCCACGCCAACGCGCAAATGGGCACGCGGGAAATCAAGCGCCATTGCGCGTGAAAGACGACGCAGAGAGGTTACTTGAGACAGCCATTAATAAACTGGGCTTGAGCGCGAGAGCGTACGGTCGCGTTCTAAAAGTCGGCCGCACCATCGCCGATCTCGCCGGCGCAGAAAACATCGAAGCCTCGCATATCGCCGAAGCGATTCAGTACAGAAGTCTGGATCGGAGAATGTAGCAGACAAATCAGATTTAGATGTATGGCGTTTCTGTTTCATTTTTCGACTACGGCTGAAAGAGTTAACTGACCAGGTGAGGGAGGAATACGGGACCAATTGCTTGCGAAGCCGATAAACGAGCACGAATATAGTCAGAATATAGTCAATGGAAGTATCTGAAACTGCGCTATTCCACGATCAGCCGACTAAACACAACCGTAACCGATGAGCAAAGGTAAAGACCCGACCCCGGGGAATTCTCACCGGCTGCTGCGCCTCGGCTATGATTGCAACCGCAAACAGCATCACCACAAACAAAATTGAAAAGACTCCAGCTTTCCTCATTGCATACATCATTCGTTGTGTATCACGCGGACGGTGGAAGGGATAGTGAGATTTACGACGGAAAGCGACAGATATTCGTCGAGTGGGAAAACCCAGATTTTTAGACTGAGATTGAACTGAACGACGCAACGATCAAATCTCACAGGATTTGGTTGTAGGAGAATTCAGTTCGATTTCAGCGTTAGGCCGCACGCTTACACGCGACCGCTAAGGTTGAGTTTCTTCGCGGACACAAATTTCTTCAGTGAGAATCGGTTGGCTGCACCCGCCGGAATCTCGAGTACAAAGCGAGTTTGTGGAGTCGCTCGACGGTAAAATCTTTGCGCTCAGAGATGCCGGCCGGCATTTGATAGTCAACCGACATCGAATCAGGAGCACACGAGATGTGAAAAGTGGTCGCCTCCTTTGTATCCAGGTACTCACCTAGCGTACGTAAAAGCTGAGCTAGCGTCTTCTGAGGCATTTGTGTGAAACCGTGATTTTGTCTTTTTCTCCGTTCCTGGGCGTCAAGCCTTGCAATATCAGGAGGACGGTAACAGAACCATCCCTCACCCACAGTGAGCTGGGTGGTTTTCGGGTCAGGGGGTGGAGAGTCCCTAATGTCCTCGGCGAGACTATTGCTCAAGATCCATAGCCGGGCCGGTGTTAGAGACTCGCTCCGCACTACATAAGAATCGCCTTCTTTTTCCAGCCTAAAGCTCTCAACATGCACCATTTCCAGGGACTGACCGATTGCTCTCAAAGAGTCGGCGTAAGGCATTTGGATCTCCTTGGCTAATCTCACGTAAAGTCGCGGCGAGTCTCTGTTGCGGTGAATGGCGCAGGTATAACCCCGCCTATATTAAACTGTCAAATGTGTCGAGCTTGCGGATACGGTATGTCGGAAGGTTTCACGGAGACCGGCAACGTTCAACATGTTGCCACTTCTAGGCCTTCAGTTCTTGACCAGCTAGAAAGCCATGATTACCAAGCTGCGACCTGTGCCTCGTTGAACTCCGCTATCTTTGCCGGATCACCCGGATCGTAGAGCACAGGTAGAGAAAGTCAGATTTACGATGGAAAGCATTCGACTAGATTCAGCCTAAGATTGAACTGAACGACGCTACAATCAAATCGTAGCGCAGTCATAGCCTTGGCATAAAAACCTTCAATATCAAAATCGGTTTATCTATTTTCTCTGTAATAGGGTTGTCTTTCTCTATTGCGTGACAAGCTGGCTAATTACGTTGAGATTGCGACCAAGATTGCGTATCAGAAAGGCGGACTGCGTGGAACGCCGAAGGGACACCGAAAAGATTGCCATGACGTTGAGGACTCTGCGGTGCTGCCACACGGTTACGCGGTGACGGCTAGACAGATGGCGGATCGTCGGATGATGCTTGCTGGTTATCGATCGGCGGACTTATTAAGGAGAATCCTGGTGAATTGACAGAAGCGATGTCTGCTGCCTACGACTCGGCTTTCTGGCGTTGATTTAGCAAAACGCGGCCATCACTCAGAATCGACAAAGGGATGCTCGATGACTCAAGGACTAACCGAAGTTTTGGCACACGACGATGTAACACATTTTCTTCAATCGCTCTGCTCACGTCGTTGTAGTTGATCGGTTTCTGCAAACAGAGCCGAAGACCGCGATCGTGAAGGTCATACATTTCGGAAATTGGATGATTCCCCTCCATGCCGATCACCAGGGCATGGGTTGTCCTTACCGCGTGTCGCACAATCGATCTCCAGTCCGGCATTTCGAGGTCGGCAATGAGTACGGAGAGATTCTCATTGTAATTGATATAGGAAACAGCCGCTTTCAAGCTATCTGCTTGGAACACTCGATATCCGTCATACGTCAACAAACTAGCGAGTGCGGCCCGAGCAATGGGATGTTTGTCGGCAACGATCACGGTAAGAGGGATAGGCTTAGTCTCTGCTTCTATGTTCCTGAGCATTCATTCTCCAGGGAGAGCGAAAAGTTACGCCTCTTTAGAGCAATGGGTGTGCCGGGTCATCAGCGTTTATTGCTGGCTAGGAAGAAACGCAAGGAATGTGTGGAATTTCCGGGATTTGGCGGGCAACGCACGCCGTTATAAGCGTCACCCAATTGGCAAAAGCGATCGAAAACTGCTCGATCTTTTGACACTCCTTGTCACGATTGACACGAATGGGACAGCGAGGCTAGTTTTCAGAGCCAGCAAATCGCGCTGATTTCTTCTGGATCTTCTGCAACAGCTTGTACCGTCTGATAATCCTCTTTTCGATGAGCAGGTGCCACGAAAAACTAGCCAGCCTAGGTGATAGGTGAGTCCGTGTATCCATATCGTAAGCCACGATAGCGGCAGACCCCAGCAACGCCTCTTCTCTTGCGATGAAGGTGCTTGGTATCAGCTCAACGCCTAAGTGGGTTTTAAATTTGTCCATTCGCCATTCGAGACTTCCACCTGGATTAAGATGGGACCATTTCGTGTGATGCCCTGCGCGAGAATGGGAGTATGCTGCGGCTCATCTTTGAGGTTCATCATTTCCAAAGTTCAATGAATTTTTGCCGCATATCAGGTTCGTCGTCCACATTGACTCACCCTTACTCTGCCTCTGATAGGCACGTCACAAGCCAGGCCTTAGAAAATGGCTCCTGCCGCTGGTATCAAGCTGCATCGGTACATCGGGTTCTTCTGCGCCCGTATCACATGAATCTGATGACAACGCCAGAGAATGTATGGCGGATTGTGAAGCCGCGTTCTTCTTCGCTGCCGAAGACCAGGTCCCTGTGCTCGCCGTCTTCAGGGTGCAATACGGAATGCAACGATGGTCGATGCTGGGTATGCTTGTAGCATTTGACTGCTGAATCGGGCTCCCTATTGTCTCGCCAAATGTCAGTACTGTCACGGCAATGACATCGTGACCGTCAGTTGTCGCGCCAAATTACATAAATTTCAAGATCTTACCGTATGGACTGTTTGTTGCTCTAGGGAAGTCGACGAGGAGAGAACCATATGCCGGCACCATCTAAGGCAGACCTCCAAGCGAACACTTCAAAAGAACCCATCGACGTGCATGAAAAGAAGCGAGAGTTAGAAGAACACATGAAGACAGTGGATTCCCTGCAGAACTCTCTCACGGAAAACGCGGCTCAACGGGAAATAGAAGCCTATAAAAAAGACTTGGATGAGAGAGCGCGACACAATGAAGCCCGAAAGCGACGACGGGTGTATGTGCCCAAGGTGTGACGGCAGCTTTTGATCTGCACGTCTGGGTTGGCTGCGTCGGGATCATTGGCGGCGAAGACTTCGTCGAAGCGGTCCAGCCGCTTTGTCATAGCCCTTTTCATGAGAACCATTCGGGCGAACCATGCGAGTCCTTCAAGTCTTGAAGATCCTCGAAGAAGCCACGCTCGATTGCAAAGAGCGCCGAGTCAACGACCGTGGTAAACGAGGCTTTGGACACGGTCGAGGGCCACATCCGACACGCGATGGGACGATGAAGGGAATCCCTACCAACTTATCTTTGGGAAAGGTCGATCGACCGTTGGAAACGAGTCGTTCGTCGACGAGATGGCGAACCGAGCTGTTGCAGCTCTTTAATCGTAAAGCTTCGACTATCGCTCGGTCCACCAGGTCTCGCGGAATTTACAAGAACCAAATGAGGCGTCCAGGAAATGTGAAATGCAAGTGCTTCGGCTCTATCAAGGTGATCGCCTAAACTACGTAGCGCATGGGAAAGTTTATTCTTGGCTGATCCGCGAAAAAAATAATGACGACGTCTCTGCTTTTTTGCCTGCCCTTCATGCCGCAAAATGTCGGCAGAACTGAAACGCATCAACCGATGGGTCAACGAATTGCTGAGGACGAGATAATTGCCGCGATTATTCTCGATTTCAAAGACCGTCACTCGAGCTTTCTCAAGCGACTGTCCGATTGTTCTCAGTGACGTGGCGTGACTCATTTCGGATCTCCTGTTTGACCGTCCAAATCGCGCGCTTGGCGCGGTCGGAGCGGTGAAGGTCTTTTCGATAGCACACTAAGAAATTTTGTCTATAAGTTTCTTAGTTTAGTGCAAATAATTTCCAGTTTTTCACCAAACTGATGGCCTCATCTGTCACGTTTTGAACGTCACATCCAGCGTTTGCTCAGCGGTGCAAGTCAACCCCAGCGAAACGGGAAAGAAAACAGGAGTAATAAGCTGTTGGCGCGGTTTGTCTTGAGAAAGGAAGAATTGTCTTTGGCCAAAAACCTACCGCCCGAGGAACTAATCATCGAAACGTTATCTTTGGTCGGAGCGCAATAGAAGTGCCGCATGCGGGCATTTAGATGTTCGGTATTTGATGCGCTCAGAGCAACGCGGACACTTAAATGCTTTTGGTAAGGACCTGACCCTAGCGTCCCGAGGTTGAGCACTTACAGTCCATACAGGGCCTGCGAGTTGGTACCGAGGATCTTGTCGATCGACGCGGCGGCGATCTTCCCGTCTGCTTTGAGTTTTCTCAGCGCGTTGATCTCTGAGGCAGTATCGTTATGGCCGTAGTCCGTTCCTATGACTAAATGGTCATCACCCACGTGTTCCAGAATATAAGGCAGGTCATCACTCGTTTGGCAGGCGACATAGATATGGTTGTCCTTGAGGAGATCCTGGTCGCGCCAAGCATTCCCTTGCCTGCGGGTGCCAATCTCCATGTGGTTCATCACGTAGGGAAGCCATTCGGCGCTGACCTCGACAAAAGCCCAGCGTAAGTCTGGAAATTTTTGCGGCAGCCGGGCGCCGATAAGACTGGCGAACAAATTAATCGGGCCGAACTTGAACTGGGCGAGACTGGCGCCCCGGCCAAAGACGTCGAACATCTCCAAGTTTCCCTGTGAGGCGTGCACACAAATCGGCATCCCCAACCGGCTGGCCTCTTCGTACAGAGGAAAAAAGTATGGGTCGGTGGGAAGCTTGTCCCCTTCCACTCCGCGTATAAAAACACCGCAGGCGCCGTTCTGTTTGCCGAAGTTTAATTCTTCGATAGCTTTGTCCATGTAGTGCAGCGGCGGAATCACCACCCAGCGCAGCCGACCTTTGCCGGCCTGCCAAATAGCCGCGAGCCAGCGGTTGTAACTCTTGCATAGCGCCGCATCGACGTGCGGCAAGGCTGTCATCATTCTGAGAAACAGGCTCGGATAAAGGACCTGAACGTCCACGCCGAGGTCATCCATGTGGGCGAGCCGGGCTTCTATATCCGCCGCCTCGCGCTTCTCTTTGGGAATGTCAAAACCGATGTTGCTGTCCTTGGCGAACACCCGGCCGCCGATCATCCAGTATTCGCCTGCCCTCTGACCGGAAGGCTTCTGAGCCGCGTCTTTAAACACCATGACGCGGGGCCTCAAGGCCCTCTCACTTTCATCCATGTATTCCCAGGTTCGCTCCCACTCTACGACATGCGCGTCAGCATCGATCACCGCCATCGGTTCGCTCCTTCTTTCTTATTGATCTACAACCACACTGTTAGGGCTGCGCGCCCCATGCTGTCAAGTGCTGCGGAAGGGACCGTGCACCACGGCGCGAATTTGACCCTAGATAACGTTGAACGGCTTGAGGTCTTCGACTACGCTCACGACAGGCTTCGCAAAGCCGTTGTACGCTTGAACGTTTTAAACGATCTTGATCTTGCCTAATGCCTGTTGCCTCGTGCCTATGGATTCATGCTCGAAGAGAACTTAATTCAGATTGCCGGGGTGATCGACGCCGCTGAGGCGCAAATGCTTCAGCAATGCGGCGTTCGTTATCTGGGATTTCCGCTGCGGCTTCCGGTTCACCGCGAGGATCTCACCGAGGAAGACGCGGCAGCGATCGTCAAGAGCCTGGCGCCGCCGATATTCGGAGTGCTGATCACGTATCTCTCTGAGGCGAGCGAGATTGCCGCCGTCTGTCATACGCTCGGCGCCCGGATCGTGCAGCTCCATGGTGACATCGACCGCGATGAGCTCAAGCGTCTAAAAACTCTCGATCCGAACTTAACGGTCATCAAAAGCCTGGTCGTCGGAATGCGCGATGACAAAGCTCTCGAAGTAACGCTGAGCGAGCTGTCGCCGTTCGTCGATGCGTTCATCACCGACACCTTCGATCCAACAACCGGCGCCTCGGGCGCCACCGGCAAGACTCACGACTGGCGCGTGAGCAGGCGACTAGTGGAACTTGCCGACCGACCGGTTATTCTTGCCGGTGGACTGACGCCGGAGAACGTCAAGGGAGCAATTCTCGAAGTACGGCCGGCCGGAGTCGACTCCCACACCGGCGTCGAAGACTCCACCGGCCGCAAGAGCCGCGAAAAAGTCCAAACGTTCCTGTCGGAAGCGTATGAAGCCTTTGCGCTCGTTAAAACAAACTAGCGCCGACCGCAATCTGGCAACACGCATGTATGACGATCTGATAGGCACTTTCAGGGCCAATGAGACAGTAGACGAGGAGACTCGGAAGAACGATCTCACGATCATCCGTCAAATCACCGATGGCTCGAGCCTATGTCTCTAGCTTTGCTTAATGCAGCGGGTTGGCGACCTTGGCCGTTGTTCAATAAATTTCAACGGAATTTTTAGCGTTTGTCGGCCTGTGACGCCAACCGAGTTTCATTATAGACTGGTGGCGAAGGAGCACTGATGAAAGCTAAGAGCCGCACGCTTGCTGTCCGTGCCGGCGCCGTCACATGGGCGACGGCATGTTTGTTCTTGTGCCAAGCCTCCCGGTCTTGCCCCAGGCAATGTTCTATCAAGGCAAGACCCTCACCGTGATCAGCGGCCAGGAACCGGGAGGGTTGGGAGACCTGCGGCTGAAGGCCACATTACCCTATTTAAAAAAACATATTCCCGGACAGCCGAATATCGTGCCCGAATACATGCCCGGCGGCGGCGGCCGAAAGGCGGCAAACCATATCTATCGAACTGCCCGCGCGGACGGCCTGACCATCGGTTTTCCACCAGGCGGTTTCATCTCGGCGGCAGTCCTCGATGAACCCGGGGTGGATTACGAGCTCGATAAATTTAGTTTCTTCGGCACTCCCGAAAGCGAAGACCACTATGTGTTTCCCACGAGAAGGGATTCTAAT
>CAWDPO010000019.1:0-122924 GCA_963804165.1 uncultured delta proteobacterium | reverse complement strand
GTACCGGTTTGCACCGCACCGCAGGCTGCTCAGGCGTGCTGGAACTGTCCAAGGATCTATCGTCGGGCATGGGACCTCCGCGACGCCTGGGCCGAGCGAGCCTCAGTGCGGGTTATCCTCAGAGTCCATTTGTCCTCGACCACCCACTCGATGGTCTCGCCTTTCTGCATTTCCAGAGCTTGGGCCAGAGGAGCGGGGCAAATCAGGTAAAACTGTTGCTGGCCATTGGCTCGCTCGATCACCTGGAGTTTGGTTAAATAAGCCATGCAAAGCGCCTCCCTCATTGAAGCCGACGGAGGCGAGCATATCACTAGTCATATAGCTATGTCACCAATTTTTTGCAGCAATTTTTTCACACCTTCCCTTTTTCAAAGGGGGAATTTTCTCCGTGCGATTCTACCCCTCTTTTGCCAAAGAGGGGAAGGGGAGATTTTCCGACGGAATGACGCGAGAATTATGTCGCGAACTTCTGAGACAGGACACTAGAAGTGAATCAGCATCAGTAAAGGAGGATCTAATGAAGGCAGCAATCTTGGCAGTTAGCCTGTTGACCTCGTTTTCGTTTTGCTCCGTCGCTTCGGCACAACTCAATAAATTGACCCTGGGTAACAACGCAATCAGCGGAAACGCTCTGCCGGCATGGATGGCCAAAGAAGCCGGGATATTTCGCAAAAATGGCCTCGATGTGCAGATCGTTTATTTCCGAGGAGGAACCATCACCGCCATGGCGTTGGTCGCACGGGAGATCCCAATAGGTCAGGTGTCTGGTCCGCCCATCGTCAGTGCCGCTCTCAAGGGCGCGGATGCAGTGGTGATTGCTGGAGGAAATGTGGTCTCAGAGTACTGGCTCATGAGTCGGCCCGAGATTAAGACCGCAGAGCAGCTCAAAGGGGGCTCAATTGCTATCGCGACTTTTGGCGGCCAGGCCGATTCGATCTCTCGCATTGCGCTACAGAGGCTCGGACTGGCTCCGGGGAAAGATGTCACAATCGTGCAGATCGGCACAGTCCCGGAGCGCTTGAGCGCCTTGGAGAAGGGAAGGATTCAAGCCGCTATGCTCAACCCACCCGACAACGTCACGGCCCAGAAAAAGGGTTTTTATACTCTAGTCAGCGTGCGGCTGCCCTATCAGGGCGTCGGCGTGGCTACCACGCGCGCATTCATTCGTGAGAGTCCTGACATCGTCAGGAGGTATATCAAATCCCAGATCGAGGCCGTCCACCGCATCAAGACGGACCGGGACGCAGGAATAAAGGTACTGGCGAAATACCTCGCCTCGCCGGACAGGGAGATTCTGGAAAGGACCTATGATGACATCAGCAGTGATGAAAAAGTTCCGCCAAAACAATATCCCAGTCTGGAGGGAATCAAAAACATCCTAGAACCGCTGGCGGAGAATGACGCTAAGGCAAAGGCGGCCAAACCTGAGGACTTTGTCGACATGCGGTTCATTAAAGAACTCGACGAAAGTGGTTTCATCGATGATCTCTACAAGAGCAAAAAGCGTTAGATGATTTTGGATTTTGGATTCAGGAAGTCAAATACATGAACGACATATCTCGGATTCTCCTCCCGTGTTCCCGTTCCGATAGTCGGAAATCGAAAACCTGTACTCAGCTAAGTCGGGGTAGTTTCCTTCCGACAATCGAAAATCCAAAATCTAAAATCCAAAATGCAATGGCGGGGCTTTTTGCAATCGTTGTCGCGCTCACGCTGTGCGGGGCGAGGGCAGAGGCGCAGCAGCCGAGGAAAATCCCTCTGATAGGGTATCTATTGCCGGGGAACCCCACTCGTGAGTCCACCGATGCCGAGGGACTTCGGCTGGCTCTGCGCGAGCTTGGGTACATAGAAGGACAGAGCATCGCCATCGAGTACCGATATGCGGAGGGGAAGCGCGATCGTTTTCCTGAGCTTGCGGCCCAACTGGTGCGTCTCAAGGTTGATATCATCGTGGTAGCAGGAGGGAACACACCGGTCCGAGATGTCAAGAATGCGACCAAGACGATTCCCATCGTTATGGCGGGCTGGGTCCGATCCCGTCGAGGCAGGACTGATTGAAAGCCTTGCCCGTCCCGGCGGCAACGTCACCGGCCTTACGAGCCTTGCCAGAGAACTAGGCGGGAAGCGGTTGGAACTGTTCAAAGAGGCGGTCCCCAACCTTGCCCGTGTCGCGGTTCTCTACAATCCGGCCAATACGTCCCAGGTACGCGAGGTGAAGGAGGTTCTTCCAGTGACAGCGCGTGCGCTAAAGTTGACTATTCAGCCTTGGGAGGTACGAGGCACGGACGGTTTCGAGCGAGCATTCGCGGCGTTAAACAAGGAGCGCCCGGATGGACTCTACGTGCTCCGCGGGCTCGCTAGTGTCTGCCAACTATAAACAGATCGCAGGCTTTGCGTTAAAGAGTCGGTTACCGTCGATATACAACAATAGAGAATCTGTAGATGCCGGCGGACTCATGTTCTATGGAGCGGACCTCGCGGACAGCTACCGGCGCGTCGCATATTACGTGGACAAAATCCTCAAGGGAGCCAAGCCTGCCGACCTGCCGGTGGAGCAACCCACGAAGTTCGAACTGGTGATCAATCTCAAGACAGCCAAGCAGATTGGCCTGACGATTCCGCAGAGAGTGCTGGGACGGGCGGATAAGGTGATCAAATGACAGTTACCAGTGGTCAGCGATCAGTTACCAGTAAGGAACAGGTGGGAAGACAATGAATTCAAAATCTCTTTTCTGGTTACTGATAACTGTCTTGCTGATAACTTTTGTTTCTGCCCAGGCGCAGCAGCCAACGAAAGTCCCGCGGATAGGATACCTAATTGGTACCTCCCAGTCAGCTTCCTTGGCCCGCACAGAGGCCTTTCGGCAAGGTCTGCGCGAGTTTGGATACGTCGAGGGGAAAAACATTGTCATGGAGTGGCGATATGCAGACGGAAAACCAGATCACCTCGGGGCGCTTGCCGCTGAGCTAGTGGGTCTCAAGGTAGATGTGATCGTCACGTCCGGCGGGGCGCCGACTCGTGCTACCAAGGAAGCAACGGTGACGATTCCCATAGTCATTGCCCAGGCTAACGATCCTGTTGGGAGCGGGTTCGTCGCCAGCCTTGCACGGCCGGGCGGGAATATTACGGGACTGTCCAGCCTCGCCCCTGAGATAAGCGGCAAACGATTGGAGCTTCTGAAGGAGGTCATTCCCAAGGTCTTACGCGTGGCTGTTCTCGGAAGTTCAACTAACCCCGGCAATACACAGTCGTTAAAAGAAACGGAACTCGCAGCCAAGACTATCGGCGTGCACCTTCATTCCATAGACGTACTAGATCCTAAGGATATTGAGAGTGCATTCCGCGCCGCAAGCAAGGGGCGCGCTGAAGCAGTCCTAGTGCTGGCCAGTCTCGTCCTCAATTCTCAGCGAAAACAGATTGCGGAACTCACGGTAAAGAACCGGCTACCGGCAATATACTACGCGCCAGAATGGGTGGAAGACGGGGGGCTCATGAGCTACGGCGTAAGCTTTACCGACTTGTACCGGCGCGCCGCTACGTATGTGGACAAGATTCTGAAAGGCGCGAAGCCCGCCGATCTCCCGGTGGAGCAGCCGAAGAAGTTTGAGTTCATCATCAATCTGAAAGCAGCAAAGCAGATCGGTCTGACGATTCCGCCCAACGTGCTGGTGCAGGGCGGACAAGGTGATCAGATGAACAGATGGCATGATGGATCAGTGGAGTCAGTAGAGTGTTGGGAAAATCCGGATAAACAGCAATGATTCCAATACTAACATCAATTCCCCTACTGCATCTTGTCTTACCCTTTGCGCCATGCTCTTTGGGCTTTGCTCGTCCGCTGTGCGCAGCAGACCGGGAAAATCTTCCGCATAGGTTTCCTCGATCCAAGCACTGCTTCCGGTAGCGCGGTCCTCGTAGATGCGTTCCGGCAAGAGCTGAGCAAGCTTGGATGGATCGAGGGAAAGAATATCAGCCGTTGACTACCGATTCGCGGACGTAAAGCGTGAGCGAATGCCCGAGCTTGCAGCGGACTTGATTCGTCTAAAGGTTGACCTGATCGTCGTTACAGGGATGCAGTCAGCGTTGGAGGCGAAGAGAGCGACGACTACCACACCCATCGTGATTGCGAGCGCTCCGGATCCTGTGGGTCTAGGTTTAGTCGCCAGTCTGGCGCGGCCAGGAGGCAATGTCACAGGACTTTCGAGTTTGAACCCCGAACTAAACACCAAAAGATTAGAGATACTCAAGGACGCGGTCCCCAAACTTACGCGAGTAGGACTTCTCTGGACGCCGGGCGGCGATGGAGGAGACATCCAGCTGAAAGAGCTCAGGTCTGCGGCTCAGGCACTAAAGCTAAAATTGGAGCAGATCACGACTCAACCCGATCTCAAAGGTTTAGAGAGCGCCTTTCAAACCGCAAAGCAGAAAAAGGTGGGCGCGATTATGACGAGCGCCGGTCGCCGCCTTTTCGCCGAAAGAAAGCGGATCGTGGAGCTTGCTGGCAAATCCCGGTTGCCTGCCATTTACGTTCAGAAGGAGTTTGTCGATGAAGGTGGTCTCATGTCCTACGGGGCGGACTACGCTGACCTCTTTCGGCGCGCGGCTGGTTACGTGGACAAGATCTTGAAAGGCGCCAAACCGGCTGATTTGCCGGTGCAGCAGGCGACGAAGTTTGAATTCATCATCAACCTGAAAGCGGCGAAGCAGATCGGCCTGACGATTCCGCCGAACATGCTCGCGCGGGCGGACAAAGTGATTCGATGAGTGGCGAGGCGTAACGGGTAAGGTATCAGAGAGTGGCTTCTATATATTCGTATCGAAGCGAGAGTATCGTCGTTGCCAACTTCAAAGATAGTCGGACAGTACCAGCACTTCGACTCCGTCGACTTTTTTCAAGTCGTTTGTCATTGGTAATGAACAGCGTGGCTTCACCTTGAATCGCGGCGGAGATCTGCAGAGCGTCCGGCAGGCGGATGGCATGACGAGCCCGGATCAGTGCCGCGGCTTCGGCCAACTTCTCGTCGATAGCGACCATGGAAAGGGTCGAGAACGTCTTTATCGTGAACTTGATCTCGTCGACGAGAGTGAAGTTCTTCTCGACAAGCGGCTTGGTGAGAATTTCTGCGAGAGCGATGGTGGACGTCACAGCGGCCAAGGCATGACTTTCCAATCGATCAAATACCGGATGGAGGAGATCGGCGTAGGGCGTTACGTCCTCGATGAAATAAATCAACGGCGCGGTATCGAGCCCGACGACTCCATGCTTTTCGATGGACCGGCGAAACTTAAGCGCGTTCCCATTCATCGCGCAGTTTATCGAGGTAAGCGTCGATCTTGGTTTTACTTCCCCAGGTTCCTTTGCCGATACCGCGCAAACGGCTGGCTGAGCTCTTGGGTTTCAGTCGTAGAACGATCTTGTTACCCTCTACGGCCGCGGCCAACTGGTCCCCGGGCTTTAATCCCAAGGTTTTGCGGATTGTTTTTGAGATGACGATTTGCGACTTTTGATTCAGTGTTAATACGTTTTCCATATTTGTAACCCGATATATCAATTTGGAGTAAATTTAGCAAAATCGGGTGAAAACGTCAATTGACATAACGGCCAAGCAGATCGGCCTGACGATTCCACCCAATGTCCCGGTGAGGGCGGACAGAGTTATTAGATGACAGTTATAAGTGGTCAGTTATCAGTTGTCGGTGACAACACGGGAGCGAAACTAATGAGCGGGAAAATCTTTGTCTGGCTCCTGGCGACTGTCTTGCTGAGTACGGCCCTTCCCGCCCAGGCGCAGCAGCCGAAGAAAATCCCTCGAATCGGCTATCTAATGCTGGCCGAAACACCTCGAGAGACCACCCGTTTCGAGGGAATTCGACTGGCTCTGCGCGAGCTTGGCCACATCGATGGACAGAACATCACCATCGAGTACCGATCTGCAAAAGGGAAACCTGATCGGGTCCCTGAGCTTGCAGCTGAGCTAGTGCGTCTCAAGGTTGATATCATCGTGGCCGGAGGAGGGGACCCGGTGGTCCGGGCGGTCAAGAATGCGACCAAGACGATTCCCATCGTTATAGTGGGCGCTGGGATCGATCCTGTCGTGGCAGGCCATGTTGAAAGCCTTGCCCGCCCCGGCGGCAACGTCACCGGTATTACAAACCTTTCCAGAGAACTAGGCGGGAAGCGGCTGGAGTTACTCAAGGAAGCGGTTCCCAAAATCGCCCGTGTCACGGTTCTCTACGAGTCGAACAATCCGGGTAGTTTACGCGAGCTAAAAGAGATTCTCCCAGTCGCGGCGCGTGCGCTGGGGTTGACTGTTCGGTCTTGGGAGGTGCAAGGCAAAGACGGCTTCGAGAAAGTATTCGCGGCGATAAACAAGGAGCGCCCGGATGGACTGTACGTGACCTCAAGCCCGCTAATGACTGCTAACCTGAAACGGATCGTCGGTTTTGCCTTAAAGAGCCGGATACCGTCGGTGGGCAGCAGCACAGAATATGTAGATGCGGGCGGGCTCATGTCCTACGACGCGGACCTCGCGGACGGCTACCGGCGCGTAGCCACCTACGTAGACAAAATCCTCAAGGGAGCCAAACCCACCGATCTGCCGGTGCAGCAGCCCACGAAATTTGAGCTGGCGTTCAATCTTAAAACGGCTAAGCAGGTTAGTCTGACGATTCCGCAGTCCTTGCTGTATCGGGCGGACAGAGTAATTCGATAAGCGTGAAGCGTAAACGGCAACGCGAAAGAGAATGTTAAATTTGCGAATTTGATTGCATTAGTCTCATGAATAGGGTCTTGGCCAATGGCCAAAAAAATCCGACAGGAGGGAAATGTATGGTTCGGCTCAGAGCGCTTGGCGCGTTACTATGTTTGGTGGAAATCTTTTTGTCGATGGCTTCCTCCGTAGAGGCGGCTCAAGGTGTTATTTACAAAGCTCCTGACGCTGCCGGGGGCTATTGCCATTTGAAGTTCCCGACGATTCGGGAAGATACGCTTTTTTCCAATCGTCCGGTACTGAAAGATCCAAGTGACGGCGATATCCGCGACTTCTACGGACCCTGCGATTACGATCCTTTGGGCAGAGAAGAAGTCCTGCGCCAGCGAGCGGATTTAATTCGCGAGCGACGGCGGCGCTACGGCAGTGACTGAGTAGAAAAGCGCCGGTACTGGTGTGGTGAGCGTGCATTAGGATCTCCCCCACTCGTTCGTTTCGGAGTGACATCGCGGATAGTAATTCTGCAGCCAGATTTGCTGTTCTCTTGACCGAAGTTCATCAGATCTTTACTATCGCGTGCACGCGGACTCCTAATCCCTATACATTGTTAGATCTGCATCGGCTTGAGGAGACAATAATAATGACGCGATCTGCAAAGATATTTTTTCTAACTGCCTTATGGTGCTTAGCCGTGCCCAGTGCAGATGCCGCCGAGAAGCTCATAGCGGATTACGGCGGCCACGCCGGTTTTCAGAGCGCGACGTGGATCGGCCGGGACTTGGGTATTTTCCAAAAGCATGGTCTGGACGTCGAAATCGTCATGATCACCGGAGCGGCACGGTCGGTCGCTGCCTTGCTGGGGAATAGCACCCATTTCTCGACCGGATCGGCGACGGGGCCGCTGGCCGCCGCTGTCAGAGGCTCGGACATCAAGGTCATCGCCGCGTCTTACAACAAGTTTCCCTATGCGTTCGTCGTCAAACCCGAGATCCGCAGTCCCAAGGATCTGCGCGGCAAACGGATCAATATCCTCAACTACGGCGGCTCCAACGATCTCGCGCTGCAATTGGCGCTCAAAGAGTGGGGCTTGAAGCATTCCGATGTCCAGGTGATCATCGGCGGCGACGCGCCTACTCGCATGGGCGCACTCATGGCGGGACGCATCGACGCGACGATTCTTTCGCCGCCGCACCTGACCATCGTGGCCAAAGCGGGCTATCGCATCTTGGCGGACATGGGCGACATGAGCACGAACTTCACGCAGTCTTCGTTATACGTGAAGGGCAGCGCGTTAAAAGAAAATCGCGATCGGGTGAAGCGCTTCCTGCGCGGGTACGCCGAAGCGATCCACGTGATCAAAACCGACCGAGTTCGAACCATGAAAGTCTTCGCCCATCGCATGCGCATCGACGATCCGGAAACCGTGCGCACGACCTATGAATATTTCGCGCCGCGATTTTCCTTCCCACCGAGGGTGAACTTGGAGGGCGTGCGCGACACGATCAACTTCTATGCCGAGCAGAATCCCGACTTCAAAAACCGCAAGCCGGAAGAATTCCTCGACCACTCTTTGATGGATGAATTGGACAAGGAAGGGTTCTTTAAAAAGCTGGGCAGCTAAGAGAAACTGCGCGGGGCCGGCGAATACAAATCTCCCTTTCCCCTCTTTTTCAAAGAGGGGTAATACAGAACCGCGGAATTAGGGTGTGAGCGATCTCCCCCTTTTGTAAAAGGGAGATTGAGGGGGATTTTCCTCTACGGCCCGAAAGATCTCTGCGACTACGGAATCGATCTCCAGCAAGACTTCCCGATCGTTGAAGCGCAGTACTCGTAAGCCAATTTCCTTGAAGTATACCGTGCGGCGCTTGTCATGTTCGGCTTGCGCGAGGTCGGAGTGTTGCGAGCCGTCTACCTCAACAATCAGTCGGGCGATGGGTGCATAGAAATCAGCGATGTAGTAGCCGATTGGCTTTTGTCTGTAGAACTGTACGCCGAGAAGTTGCTTTCGACGCAATCGAGCCCACAGGCGCTGCTCCGCATCGGTTAGGTTCGCTCGTAGTGAACGGGCTCGGTCTTTGAGTCGTGGGTTGTATCGAAGCATGCCCGAGGATTATTTGATCTTTAGCTCTGCCTGCGCCTTCTTCGCGAAGCTCCAGTCGAAGATATCCGCCGATCGTTTTGTCGTCTTTGGATTTGCGCGTGTCGCGCACCAATTGAACGACGTTCTTCATGGTGTCTTCGGATGCCACGCCGTCCTTGCTGAATAAACCCACCATGTCGCGGTAAATGCTCTCGCGCACGTCGGCTTCCTTGATGCCCCACTTAGCTTCCAGGTGGGATAAGATATCGGGTTTGCGATTGCGGATATAATCGGTAGCCTTGAGCACCGCCTTGATCATCTTGACGATTTCATCGGGTTTTTCTTTCATTTGCTGCGTGTGGACGGCGATGCCGCCGAGGGGAATGCTCATGATTTCGTTGAACGACATGAGTTGGTTGAAGCCGCGCTTCTTGGCGAAGTTGTTGAATGGCGGCACCAGCATCGCGGCATGGATCGAGCCGCTTTCGAGCGCCGCGTAGCGGCTCGAGCTGCCGCCGATCTGCAAGAAAGTCACGTCTTTCTCCGGGTTCATGCCATATTTTCTCAGAATCATCACTGCTTCGCTGTGCGGCGTGCCGCCGAAACTGCTGATGCCAAAGGTCTTGCCTTTCAAATCTTCGACGCGTTTGACGTTAGCACTTGTTACTAAATAGTGATCCGACCCGTCCATGGCGGACATGACGATGCGCACGGGCAGCCCGGAGATCGCCGCGCCGACGAAGTTGGAGAAGGTTCCGCCGTAGTCGACGTTGCGCGTGACCACGCCGTTGACGACGACTTGATTCTGCATGATGACGACGATGACGTTCAGCCCTTCGCTTTTGAAAAAGCCTTTCTCTTCGGCGATCACGAAGGGCAGGGAGGTGCTTCCGGCTCGTGTCGTCAAGCCGAAGGTGAGTCGGTCTTGAGCGAAGGAGTAATGGACCGATAGGACGGATAGGACCAATAACGAGAATAGCAACCGCGAGGTCATCGCCTTGCTCCTTTTTCGGAGAGCTTGCTCTCGGTGAGTTTCAGCCGCTCCGCGTCGATGCGCGTGTCCCACAGCACGGCGTCGCCACCCAGCGACGGGCTGAACATGTCGACTTGCAACTGCGTCGCGCAGCCGGGGCAAGTATAAATATGATATTCACCGATGTACGGCTCGCCCGACGGGAGCGGCGGCATCACTTCACTCAAGTGCGTGACACAATGAAGCGCGTAGAGTTTGTAGTTCTCATCGGCCTTGCAGAGCAGATGGCCGCAGCGCGCGCAGCGGATCACCTTTTGTTTTCCATCGGCCGGGATTTCCAGAGCGGCGTGAAACTTGAGCAGACGGCGCCAGCCGTTCTGGCCCGTGTTCGGATACTTGCTGGTTTTTCCGGAAACCGGCGCGAATCGCGCTTCCGCTGATCGCGAATTTCACCGCGGCGCGCTTCGGTTGCCCGGGCCATCGATCCGTTTTCCATCGCCCGAAGAATTACGCCGTAGATCCGCTGGGCGATTTTTCGACTTAGCCAACCGCGGCCAAAATCCTTCAGCACCGCCTGCGGATCGCGGTCGATGGGATCGCCGAAACCGCCGCCGCCGGCGACGTAATCGACCAGCAAGCTTCCTTCCGGCAACGAAACGCGTTCCGGCACGCCTGCGGGTAGAAATGATTTTCCCCACTGGCCGGCGCGCATGGCTGCGCCGGTCGGTTGAGCACCCGTTTTCACTTTGTCGAGCGTCTCCAAGCCCGCTTCCACCATCACGCGGGTTGCCCCGACGCCGGTCGGATAACCACCGGCGAGGCCGAAACCGCCTTGCGCCACGCCCCCATAGGGTTTGTAGTCGACGCTGCAATCTTTCGAACCATAGATCAGATAGATGCGATAGCTGCCGAGGCCGCCGCGGTATTGACCGAAGCCGCTGCCGTCGGGATTGTGCGAGCGCGTGAAATAGAGAAAGGGATATTGCATCTCGATGCGCTCGATGTCGGTGATGCCCGCCGAGGGAATATTCATGTGGCCGCCGGTATTGACGCCGTCGCGGTTCGGCGCGGCGCCCATGCCGGCGCCGTGGATGTCGTAAAGTCCTTGCGCGACCGCGATGCCTTCGCGAGTGTGGCCGCCGTAGAAATAGCCGGGGCCGCCGACAAATTCCAAATTGCCCGTCGTCGACGCGTTGACATCGTCGTAGCGTCCCGAGGCATAAATCATCTTCGCCACAGCTTCGCAGACCGTGGAAACCAGCACGTTGCCGATGCGCGGTCCTGCGCCGCAGGCCGCGGGATACTTGCAATTGAGTATGCTGCCTTCGGGCACGTGGACTTTCACCGGACGCATTTTGCCGTCGCTCCACGGCACGTCCCAGAAGAGCGTATTGGTAAGCGCAAGCGCAAGGTGCGCGACCGTGCTGGGCAGCGTGGAGTTGTGATCCGTGTCGGTCTGCTGGCTGGTGCCGGTGAAGTCGAAGCTAAGCTCAGCGCCCTTCTTGGTCATCGTGCAGAAGAGCTGCTGCGCGACCGATTTTCGCGTCTTACGATCGAGCGTGGTGACGTATTGGCGCGTCACCCAGGTGCCGTCGGGCATGGAGCGCAGCTTGGCGCGCGACTTCGCTTCGGAATCTTCGATCATTTTTTGGCCGGCCAGTTGAACGAATTTAAGGCCGAATTTCTCCACCAAGCCGAGATAGCGTTTGGCGCAAATATTGTTGCCGGCGATCATCGCTTTCACATCGAGGCCGACGTACTGCGGATCGCGGCACATGCCGGTCAAAGTCTGGAACACATCTTCGCGAAACTCGTCTTTCTCGACGATCTTCAATCCCGGCACGCAAATGCCTTCATGAAATATTTCCTGAGCCGCGCCGCGCAACAGACCGCCGGTGTCCGCGGTGTGCGTGCTCGTCGCCGTCCAGGCGATCAGTTTGCCGCCGAAAAAGATCGGCTTGACGATCATCATGTCGTAGGTATGTGAGCCGGCGACGTACGGATCGTTAAAGAAAAATTGGTCGCCGTCGAAAAAGCCGGGCGATTTTTCGAAACGGCGCATCAAGTCTCTGATGGCGTCCGAGGTCGCCGCGGCAAAGCGCAGATGGCCGGAGCAGGCAAGCACCATCGTGCCTTTCTCGTCGTAAAAGGAGCTCATGCATTCGCCGCCTTGCGACACGATCGGCGACGCGGTGACGCGTTGCAGCGTCATGCGTCCTTCTTCGCCGATGGCCCACAGGCGGTGGAGATACATTTCATAGCGGATCGGATCGATGGCGAGGTTTTTGTTTTTCACCTTTGGTTGCTCCCTCGAGGGAGGGCGGATTTTCTAACCCGCCGTGGCGGACAAGAATGTCCGCCCTCCACTCTATCGTTTCTCAACGGTCGGCCTTTTCGCCAGCTCGTCCAGCAGCGACGTGTCCACGAAATCTTTCGGCTGGGCCAGCTTCGCCTTGGGTTCCTTGTCGGCGAGAAAGTCGAGCGCGGCCTGGATGCCTTCCAGCGTGGGATAGGGCGGGTTCCTGAAGAGCGGCTGGCCGACGTTGTAGCTGTAATCCAGCACGACGGAATCGGTGGTGCTCATGTACTTCGAAAGAGTTTTTTGCGTGAAGGCTTTGTCGGCTTTGATTCTATCAATAGCTGCATTGTAAGCTCGCAGGACTTTCAAAGCGATCGGGCGGTTTCTCTCTAAATATTTTCTCGTTGTCGCCAGGCTGGTGTGCTGAAAGGAAATGCCGATCTGCGGCAAATAGGCGAGTTCTTTGAATCCGGCGCGGATCGCCATCATGTTGGTCGGCGGCGACATCACGCCACCGTGTAACGCGCCTGACGCCATGGCGGGCAAGATCTCCGGCACGCCGCGCATCTGCAGAATACTCACTTCGCTGTCCGCCTTGATGCCCCATTTTTTTAGCGCCAAGCGTAATGCGAAATCCGTGGCGGAGCCGAATGTGCTGATGCCAATTTTCTTACCGCGTAGATCGTCCGGCTTGTCGATCCCTTTGGTCGTGATGATCGAGAAAAACGGCTGGTTGATCAGCCCTGCGATGATCACGACATCTGTGCCGGTGAGCCCCGCCGCCACTAATGCCCCGCCGTAAATTTGCGCAAAAGGAACTTCACTACTGATGAGCGCCGCCATTGTTTGCGGTCCGCCGCGGATATAAATCAACTCGGCGGGCACACCTTCGCGCGCGAAATAACCGCCGTCTTGGGCAACCCAGGTCGGCAATGAAGCGACGCTGGCCGCACCGACAGCAATACGCACGGTCTGAGCGGAAGCAACCGTCGCCCCAACGAGTGTCCCCAAGAAGGCGATGGCGCAACAAAGCAACTTTAGGTGCCCGAGCACCGCAAAATGTTGCATAGCAATGCCCTCCCCGGACTGTTGGAGTCTTGGAGTATTGGAGTATTGGTAAATGCATGACGCAAATAGCGTGATGCATTCCGATTTACCATTACTCCATTATTCCATCACTCCAATCTCGGCTACGGCACCTCCATCACCAAGTTCAGATACGGATCGACTGTCACTCTATGCTCCGGCGGTATCAGCGTGGTGGTAAACGGCAACTCGATGATCGCGGGCCCGCGCACCACCGCGCCGGCGGAGAGCTTGTCATAATCATAAACCGGTGTGTCGATGAATTTGCGTTGGGGTCGCGTGAAGTACACTTGCCGTTTACCCTTGAGCGCGGCGCGCGGGTTGCGGCCGCTTTTACGTTTCGCGCTGAGCTTTGGCTTGTCGACTTTACCCACGGCGTCGACGCGGATCTCACTGATCTCAATTCCCGCCTTGGCATAGCCGGCTCCGACGCCATAAAGTTCTTGATATTTTTTCTCGAAGGCGGAGTGCATTTCCGTCAAACGCTTGGCGTTGAATCGGTCAAAGGTTCCGGGCATCTCGACGCCGGCGGTTTGGCGCCGGTAACGCATGGTGAAGTAGCGGCGAAACTCGACTTGGCCCACTTTAAATCCTTCGGCGATCATCGCCGTGGCCATTTCCTTCTCAACGAGAGCGAGCCGTTGGTTAATGACGTCGGGATCGGCGGGCATCACGTATTGGCAGCTCATCACGCGCGTGCGAATGACATCGGCGGAGGCCGCGCCGAAGGCGGAAAAGACCGGCGAGGTGGCGAAAATATAGATTGTTTTTATGCCCAATTCCGCCGCGAAGCCGGCAGCATGGACGGGACCGGCGCCGCCGAACGCGTAAATGACGAACTCTTCGGGCAGATAGCCGGTGCGCACCACTTGGCGGCGGATCAGATCCGACATCTTGGCATTGACGATGTCGTACACGCCCGCAGCGGCTTCGTGGGTTCTTAATTTAAGCGGCTTGGCGATTTTATCGTCAATGGCGCGCAGCGCTTTATCCTTGTTCAGACTCTTGCGTCCGCCAAGAAAATAATTTGGATCGATGATCCCCAGTGCGAGATCGCAATCGGTGACGGTAATTTGCTCGCCGCCGCCGTCGTAGCAAACCGGGCCGGGGTTCGCGCCCGCGCTGCGTGGACCGACCAGTAGCCGGCGGGTTTCGGCTTCGACTTCTGCCAGGGTACCGCCGCCGGCGCCGATCGACTCGATATCGATGATCGGTTGCAGCATGCGAAAGCGTTCGACGATCGGTTCCGCGGCGTAGCGCCAGTAGCCTTCGGTAATGAGGCCGACGTCAAAGCTCGTGCCGCCCATATCGGTGGTGATGACGTTTTTGTGTTTCAGTAATCCGGCGACATGAGCTGAAGCAATCATCCCGCCCGCCGGACCGGACTGCAGATTGGCAATCGCGCTGACGTGCTCGCGATGCGCCACGCCGCCGTTTCCCTGCATGATCAGGAGAGACCCTTTGAGGCCGCCGCGCTGCAGTTTGCTCTCGAGATCCTTTAAGTAACGTTCCACAGTCGGGCCCAGGTAGGAATTCAAAACGGCCGTGTTGGCGCGGGCATACTCGCCGGCCACTTGCGACAGCGCGCTGCCGAAGGACCAATAGACTTTTCCATGCGGGTCCGCTTCGGCGGTAAGCGCGCGAATTTCCTCTTCGTGGCGCGGGTTCGCCCACGCATGCATCAGGCTGACGGCGACGGCGTCGACTTTTTCAACTTCCATCAGCCGGCGGATCGCATCCATGACGTCGTCCCAATTGAGGGGAACGATTTCGTTGCCCAGGTAATCCATACGCTCGCGCACGCCGATCACGCGCTCTCTGGGAACGAACGGCTCCGGCTTGGTGATCCAGGTCACATGCTTGATCTCGTCGCCGGATAGGCCGTCGACGCGGCCGATGGCGCGCATGATCTCCGTAGTATCTTCGAATCCTTTGGTGGTAATGAGACCGACCTTGCAGCCGTTGTGGGTGATCAAGGCATTGGTCGCGACGGTACTGCCGTGTTTGAACAACAGCGTTTGGCCGAGCAAGTCCTTTGTCTCCACGCCGACGGCGCCGGCGGCTTCTTTCACCGCGTCCATGACGCCGCGGGAGAAGTCGTCGGGGGTCGTCGACGCTTTCGCCGTCCAAACTTTTCCAGAATTGTCTAACACGACGACGTCGGTGAATGTCCCGCCGGTATCGACGCCGATGATGTATTGCACTTTTGCTGCCACGAATGGACTTCTTAAGAATAGTCTTCAGGCAGCAATATGAGAGGGAAGTTCGCTTGTCAAGAAGATGCTGTCGGTCGCTCCGGAAATCGATCGCGCCGGCGCGCGCAGTTTAGTTCCACTGCGCCGTTGCCGTTTTGAAATCAGGCCGGTTGTAGTCCGATCTCGAACTTCGCCGCGTAGCCCTGCGCATTTCTTGTCGGCGTGAGCAGCAATTGTTTGCCGCCGCGACGAAAGATGGAATCGCCGTCGTTCATCGTCCTGCGGCCGCCCTTGCCGCTGTAGGGCGACTGTTTCAGGATCTGATCGGTGACGGCTTCATCGAAGTAGAGCTGCGAAGTGAACTCTTGGGCGCGCGTCGCTTGAGGACCGCGAATTTTAAAATGGATATGCACCGCCCGGCCTTCGTACCAACCGGGATAGATGGTGAGGAATTCCGCGCCGCCGTTTGCGTCGGTCTGTTGATAGCCGCGCAGAAACTTTTTTCCGCGGGTGTCGAAACCCGCGTCACGCACGTCGGAGTAGACGCCGAGAGCGTCGCAATGCCAAATGTCGACGATGGCGCCCGCCAGCGGGGCGCAGGCCCCAGCGGCGACGCGCGAAACATGGAACTCCAAACGCAGCGGAATTCCGGGTTTGATGGATTTATCCGACGGATCGATCCGGATGTCGGCGCGGTTGAGTTTCTCGTCGACGTAGTAAGGCCCCTCGGTTTGTTCGGGGCGAACTACACAGGCGGGAAGCGTGGCAGCAAACGCCTCGCCGTGTGAAGTCCCCATGTCCGCCGACAATGACGGTTGAGACGGTCGGCGCCGGCATCCCGCTACCACAGCTGTCGCTGCGCCGAAATAGAGGAGTACCTGCCGCCGGCTCCACAGGTCGCGCTGACCCTTTGCCCGGCTGCAATCGTCTGCCATCTCGATCAAAATATAGCACTTGGTTTACGGGCGGCAAATGCGGCGCGAAGTGACCCGCAGCCGACGAGTTTGCGATTCTCACACGTGGCGACGGTGTTGATTGCTCCTAGTGTGGTGTCTCAGAAGTTCGTTTAGAAAGTCCTACCGTTGGCAAATCGAACCCAAATCCCCCTGTATCCCGTTTTGAATAAAAGGGGAGTTTGCTCGATATGTCCTCACCCCTCTTTGACAAAGAGGGGTAGGGGAGATTTTCGACGCAGCAACGTGGCAATAATTCAGCGAACTTCTGGGACAGGAGGCTAGTGCAATCGTGGCATAATCTCTTTTTTGAATAGATTGAGCGAGTTGACGACTTTATCGTGGGTGAGGTTGCCGATGTGGAACATGCCCATGAACTGGCCGGCGCCGACCTGGGCATCTGGGCAGTGAACTGCTTGGCGACGCTGTCGGGATTGCCGCGATGAGATAGCCGCTGCGATTAGTCCTCCCAGCTGAGCTTCGAGAAGTCGAGGCGTTTGCGGTTCTCCTCACGGAAATAATTGAAGGATCGCTCCGTGGTCAGGGCGGCGACAGCTGTCTGGCCGACGCGCCTCTCTGTTGACCGCTTCGTTGAAGCCGCGATTGAAGACGTGAAAAAGTAGCGCATCGCCGGCTCGGCGAACTCGCGCGCCTTTTGTTCCGTTCGTCGACGATAGATGTGCCGGCACAGAATGAATTCGTCCGGCGTGGCCTCCCAGCCTTCTTCTTGCGCTTTGGCCGGTAATAGCCGAAGGTGTCTTCGATCTGGTCGGCGGTCTGGTAGACCTGCGCGAACGGGATGTGGCGCTTGACGCACCACTCGATCCTCTCGGCGCTACGCGCGGCGACCCAGATCGGCGGGTGCGGCTGCTGGACGGGCCGCGGCCAGATGCGCAGTCCTCGAACTCGAAGAACCTGCCCTCGAGCTCCAGACGGATTCGGTCCAGGCCGTCATGATCAAGTCGTAGGCTTCTTCGAATCGGCCGCGCGACTCCTCCGGGTTTACGTTGTACCAGATGTATTCCGGCGGGATGCCGCGCACGAAGCCTGCGATCAGACGGCCGTTGCTCAAGCAGTCGATCATCGCGTACTCTTCGGCGACGCGAACGGGATGATTGCGCAGCGGCAGAATGTTGCCGAGCACGCCGATCTTGATCTTCTTGTCCTCTGGCTCAAGGCTGCTGCGATCAGGTTCGGCGACGGCATCGTGCCGTAGGCGCTGTAGTGGTGCTCGTTGAAGACGACACCGTCGAAGCCCAGCTCCTCGCAGTAGGCCATCTCCTCGATATGCTCCGCATAGTTCGCCGCACCTTTGGGCGGATCGAAATAACTACTCGGCACCGGCGTGCGCGGCGCTTCTTTGGGGAAGTGGGGATAGGCGAGAAGATCGAAGTTATAAAGCTTCACGAATTGAATTCTCCTTCAGCAAAAACCTCGCGGGATGCTAACATCCACGATCGGTTGGGTCAAACTATTGGGGACCAATTAAACGTTCCAAACGTTCAAAAAGTTCAAGTCGTTCAAATCGTTTTCGGACAATATCCGATGCGCCGATTCCTCGAACGTGAGTCGCTCGGCTATTTGTAGTAGCCTTCCTTCACCAGCTGATCGACGAGGCTCGTGTCGATGAACGACGCGGCATTGGCCGTGGCGGCTTTGGGCGTATTTTTCTTGATCGCTTCGAGAGTCGTCTTGATCGTGTCGACCTGAGGCCGCGGGATGCGGTCGGTCCAACGCTTGAATTGGTTATACGCGTACTCCGTTTCGCCACGCGGGCGGCCCAAGTATTCGGTCATGATCTCGATGGTCTTTTCCTTTTGATCAAAGTAGAATTTTTCCGCCTCGGCGGTGGCCTTCAGCAGGCGCACGACGTTGTCGCGATTGCTTTTCAAGTAGGAAACCGGAACCAACTCGCCGTTTTGCTGCCATGGTATTCCCAGGCCGGGCAGGGCCAGTAACATTTCGTAGCCGCGCTTTTCCGCGATCAAATCGAACGGCGGCGCAAGGATGCCGAACTGAACCTCGCCTTTTTCCATCGCCGCGAGGATGCTCGCCGGATCGGCGTTGGAATGCTGCACCAGCTTGACGTCCTTATCCGCGTCGATCTTCAGCCGGTTCAACGCGAAACGTAGAGCCGTGTCCGGGATCGTGCCAAAAGGCGCGCCGACGTGTCCGGTCTTACCCTTCAGATCTTCCACTTTCCTGATGCCTTTCTGCGCCATGATTTTATAGGGAAAGACGTTGACCCACGAGGCCACCAGAACGAACGGCGGCGCGCCTTCGAGAGTCGCGGTAACAAACGCGGCGGCGCCCGCTCCGGTCGCCATCTGCATTTTGCCGGCGAGCATCGCCTGCACGGCGGCCGTGGTATTGGTCTTGATGATTTCCACGTCGAGACCGTGCTTTTTGTAAAACCCTTGATTGACGGCAATGCTGAACAACCCCGCGCCGGGATTGACGCCGGCTTGTCCGACGATCATTTTCCGGCTCTGCGCGCCGACATCGGACGGGCACAAGATCCCGGCGGCCACAAACAGCAGCAGCGACAGCAACGCGATCTTTCCCAAAACGGTCATGCTTCCTCCCAGTGAAACTGCGCTGAATGTCATCCTGAACCGAAGCCAGAGGATCTCATCTCCCTGTGCAAGAGAAATGCGAGATGCCTCGCGGAATTTATCCTGAGCCTCGGCGAAAGACTTACCCTAACGCCTAAAGGATTTTCCTCTTTACGATATGTTTCCGTGCAACCTGCCGCGAGTTATTTTTGCGGTTTCCACTTTTCCAGACGGCGCTCGAAGGTTTTGAGCAATTCGTTCAAGCCGGCGCCCATGCCGGCGATGATGACGATCGGCACGAACATCGCGGCCATCTGAAAACGCTGCGCCGCGATGGAGCTCAAATAGCCGAGACCGGTAGCCGCGCCGTATTGCTCGGCGACGACGATGTAGACCAGCGCGCGGCCGAGAGCGACACGCATGCCGGCAACGATGTAAGGCAGCGAGCCGGGGAGCGACACTTTGCGAAAAATCTGGTTGTCCTTGGCGCCGAAGGCGCGCGCCATCGTGATCAGCCGGTGATCGGTGTTGGCGATGCCGACCATGGTGTTGATGAGGATCGGAAACACGGCGGCGAGGATCGTCATGATGATTTTCGAAATCGAGCCGAGACCGAACAGCATGATGATCAACGGCAGCAGGGCGATCAACGGGGTGGCGTAGATCCCCGAGAGTAACGGGTCGAACGTTTTGCTGATGTTTTTATACCAGCCCATCGGCACGCCGAGCACTACGCCGAGAACCACGGAGATGGAAAAACCGATCGCGAAATTCGTCAGGCTGAACCACATATGCTCCCAAATGGAGCCGTTGGCGAAAAGCTCGTAGCCCTTGGCGATAATCTTGCTGATGGGCGGAAAGTAAAAAGGATTGAGGATTTCGAAGCGGGTCGACAACTCCCAAGCGAGAAAGAACGATACGACACCGATTACCCCGAGCCAATCGCAGAGGCATTCGCGCGACCGCTGCCACAGCCGGTTCGTCGTCAGCCGATTCGATTCGTCGACCGAAACGAGATCGACGGCATTTTGTTCTTGCTTTGCCGTAGCGCTCCTCCAGGATAGCTGCGAGGACTGTATTCGCCACCGGGTGCGACTGTCAAGGCGCGGGGGGACAAGCGCTACGCGCTTGTCCCATTCCAGATTAGAGACTCCAAATTCCAAATCCGAGATGAAACCTGGAACCTGCAATTGGCATTTGTAATTCTGCGCGCAGCGCAGATTATTCCCAGCGCTTCATCGAGGCGAAGTCATAATTCATCGAAGTGTCGGCGTCGAAGCGCCAGATGAGGCGCTCTTTTTTCCATTCGCCGGCGAAAACCGATTGCAGAAACGAAGTAATCTGATGCCACGCGGCGTCGGTCTGAGCCGCGCGAAACCGGCCCGGCATGGTGTCGTTCAAGAAGCCGTGCGGCGCGTCGGCGTAGATGCGGATGTCGAAGCTTTTTTTCGCCTGCGCGAGGACGGTGACCATGCGCACGATATTGTCGCGATGGATGAGATTGTCGAGCTCGCCGAATACAGCCGTGAGCGGGCACTTGATTTCCTGCATGAGCTTGTCGATCGGTTCAGGCCGCAGCGCATGCGACTTCCAATCGGCATCGTAGACGGCGCCGTAAAGCACCACGGCGGCGCGAATATCGTTACGCTTGGCCGCGGCCAGTATCGGTTGCCTGCCGGTCTGGCACACGCCGGACATAGCTATCCTGTTCATGTCCGCATCCGGTAGCGTTCGTAAATAAGCGATGACCGCATCGAGATCGAGCAAAACTTCCTCGTCGCTAAGCTCGCAGCGATCGTCGCCGCGCGCCAGGGCGGCGCGATCGCCGGTGAAGCGCGAAAAGAAGTCCGGCACGATCGTCACGTAACCCGCATCGACAAATTTCTGCCCTAAGTCCGTCGTGTGCTGCACGATGCCGTAACGCTCGTGCATATGAATGACGACGGGCTTTTTGCCGGAGCCGGCTGGGAGGCCCAGGTGAGCATTGATTCGATTATCGATTTTGACAGATGTGAGCATGTCTTGCCTCCTCAAAAATATTTCAGGACTTAGTTCCCCAGGATCTTTTTCAGCCGTGCCACGGTTTCCGGGGGTTGAACCACGGCTTTCTTGGCCATCGTTTCCAGGTCTTCGCCGCTGATGTATTCGACGTCCCATTCACGTTTCTTGGCCTCGGCGAGAAAATCCGGATCGGCGATCATCTTGGCGAAGCCGTCGCGCAGAATCTTGACTCTGTCCGCCGGCGTATTCGGTGGTGCGACAATGGGCCGGCCGATGGCGCCCGGCGAGAGCAGCACCGAAGCAAAACGTTTGAGCGTCTCCGGTGTCTTGTGCTTGTCCATCAGCTCATAAATGGTCGGCGTTTCCGGGAACAAGGGGTCGCGTTTTTGTGCGCCTTGGACCAGCGCGCGGACAAAGCCCTTCTTCAACCAGGAGCGACCGGGCTCGCGCAGGAACGCTTCTTTGGTAATCGCGTAGCAATGAACTTCACCGCGCTCGATAGCTACTTCCACGTCGCGGTTGCCCGGATAGCCCAACACGATCTGGATTTTCGCGCCAAGAGCTTCCTCGAGAAACTTGGGAAAATAGTGGCCCGTAGCGCCGGTTCCGGTGGTGCCGCAGCGTGGCGGTTGCGCCGCCTTCTGGATATCTTCGATGCTTCGATAAGGAGTGTCGGCGCGCATCGTCAAGACTTCGAAATTGCGCACCGGCGACCCGATCCAGCCGAACTTCGCCCAATCGAACTGCACTTCTTTCACGCCGATCAATTGATCGAAATAAAGTCCCGAGGAAAGCATCGCAAGGGTCAGCCCGTCGGGTTTGGCGACGTTGTAGAGCTGGTTCGCGGCGATCATCGAGCCGCCGCCGGGGACGTTTTGTACGATTAAATCGGGATTGCCCGGAATATATTTGCCCATGTGCTGAGTATAAAGACGCGCCCAGAGATCGATGATCCCGCCGGCGGTAAAGCCGACGACGATTTTAATTTGTTTGCCTTTGAAGAACGGCTCGGTTTGAGCGTGAGCGGCGACCGAAAAGATTGTCGCCAAAGCGACGGCCATGAGACTTAAGCTTGCTTTGAGCATTGGTTCTCTCCGATTCATCGCGGGCTGATGGTGTACCGAATCACGGCAGCTTGCCGAGAATATACTTCAGAACGATTTTCGTCGTTTCGGCTGACGACTGAGGTTTGTTCCATGCGGCGACGCTGCCAGCGATTTTGCCCTTGTAGAACACAATCAACGCGGATTTATAACCAGTTTTCGTATCCGTGACCGCTTCGAGAAGAAATGCTTTCTCGCCGAAGCCATTGATGGGGGTGATGGTTGCGTTTGTGAACGGCAGATCCGGCGAATTCAGCCTCTGGCGGTACTGCTCGAAAGAGTTCTCGTATATTTGCGCCGTTGCTTCCGCCGTAACCAGGAAATGGAGGGTGATGTCGAGCCCGCGAGAGGCCGTCAACATATTTTGAAAATTCTCGCCTCTGCCGAGGTAACTACAAACCGATCTATAGGAATTCGCACCGTCGTCGGGCAACTTGGCGGTCTCCTTAACATCGAGCGGACCGCCGATGAATTTCTGGGCATCGGCTCCCGTGACGATGCCGCAGGCGGTCAGTTCCGGTGAGTCGGCGGCGAAGCCGACTGAAATAATCAGCAAAGTGAGAATCGCGCCGAGGATTGAGTAAATCTTAATCGACATGTTGTTCCCTTGTCGAGGTGAAAATAACAGTTTCGACTCCGAAGGCGCAACGCTGAACTGGAAAAAGGATCAAAGCTAATTCTCCCGAGGTCAATCCTCGCGAAGGCTGAGAGCGATGCGTAAATCGGACCAATAGGTCGGAGACTCCGTTGTCGCAACCACGGATTTGAGGACGCGATTGTAATGATCTTGAAGGAGTGTCCGATCCTCGATGAAGCGCCGCTGAGCCTCTGAAGTCTTGAATATGCCCGGCGAATTACTCACTTCGCGGGCGTACTCTAAGAACCAAGCTGAACGAATGGCGTGTTGTTGCTGTAAAGCGAGAGACTCGACGAGTTTGTCGGCAAGTTCGGGGTATGCGGGAAACGATTGGAGATCTTCTATGAGCTGCATGATGCTTTGGCTGTTTTCTACTATGTCTTGATGATCGAGGGTCCAGGCCTTCTCTCGGCAGGCGTCAGCATCGTAATGAGCGACAGCAAATTGACGTGTCCGCTCTTGAAAGACCTCTTCTATGGCTTCGGTGGTATTTAAGTGAAGTGAATCAGACTCCAAATTCGGAGCGTTGCTTCCGATAAAACAGAACACGCCAGACATGAAATCCAACGCGTCACGCGGATTGTTTTTTATATGGCGAAGCGCGAGAGGGAGAAAATATACAATTTCCTGGTAAGATCCAGCCGGCGTACCCCAGTGAAAGATCGTGTTGAAATCGGACCAGGTCAGTCTGTCGTCTTTCGTTTGAATGATCCGATCAACCACTTTCCGCGAAAAATGATGATATGGATTGGATAGTTTTATGGGGCGGCGATACGGTGTAGGGAAAGGATTATTCATTAATCTGAACGCCGAACGTCCATAGATCACAGCCTACTTTTTATACAACCGTAGAAAAAAGCCGTCGTCGTCGAGTTTTTTCACGAAGCTCATGTCGACGAAGTCTTCGGGGCGCGCGGTTTTGGCTTTCGGATTCTTCGGCGCGAGCTCGTCGATGATCGTCTGGATGCCCGGCAGCGTTGGATAAGGCTTTTCCGGCATCGTTTTGAGCGCGATTTCGCGATAGGTTTCTTCCAGAGCTTCGCGGTCCGTGGTCTGAAGATAGCGGCTCAGGATCTTCAGCACCGGTTCTTTCTCGCGCTTGTAGTAGTGAACCGCTTCGGAAAGGGCGGTGACGACGTCGGCGACCGTTTCGCGTTGTGCTTTGATGTAACTTCGCCGCGTCAACAAAGCCGTGAGCTCGAAGGGGATATTCAACTGCGCCATGTCGATGAGCGTGTTGTAGCCCTGCTTGCGCGCGGTGAGCGTGAACGGCGGAGTGATGATCGTCGCCTGCACTTGTTTCGACTGCAAAGCAGCGAAGCGCGTGGTTTGCGTGCCGATCTGCAGAATCGTTACGTCCTTGTCGGGATTCAAACCGACCTTTGTCAGCGACATGCGCACGCTCACATCGGTGGCGCTGCCGAAGCGGCTGATGGCGACCTTGCCGCCGACGAGCTGGTCGACCTTCTTAACTTCGGGAATGGAAATCAGACTGTAAGGAAACGTGTTCAAAAAGCTCGCGATGATGACGACGTCGGCGCCGGCGAGATTGCTCGTCACTGCCGCGGATCCGTCGGCCATAACCATCGCTACGTCGCCGCCCATCATCGCTTGAAACCCAAGGGAACCGCCGGGCGTGAGAATCAGCTGTGGATCCAAGCCGTGCTTTCTGAAAATTCCGGATTCCTTGGCGATGATGAGTGCCGCCTGATATGGACTCGTCGCCGTGTAGGCTATGTTCATCTTGCGCAGCTGGGCTGTTGCGGGAGCAGCCAGCGTCAACAGCAGTAGACTAGTAAGAATGACTCGAATTCGAAGCGGCATCGTGTAGCCTCAGGCTAAAAGTTTCTAGTTTCATGTTTCTAGGTTCTGGCAGTTTGCTGAAAAACTCTCGGAGTCCTTCGACGTGGCTCAGGACGAACGGAGTGGATTTGAAATCGTTAATGGTTTTCCGTTCATGCTGAGGGTCTCGAAGCATTCCGAGGCTTTTTTCAGTAACCTGCTGGTCTAGTCTAGTTAACCAGAAACCATTCTCATTTTTCTTATTTTTCCGGCTCGTATTGCAAATTATCGCGAATTAAATTGGAGATTCCGCGCGCGATCGGCCGGCGGATTTCTTCTCCCACGTGCGCCAGGCCGCCGAGCGCCCGGCCGAGAATCGCGAAGCTCTTGGACATTTGCCAGTGAATGCCCATATCGAGGGAGATCGCGGCGATGGCGCCGGTGACGTTGACGGGCAGATGCCTGCCGACTTTTTCGTCGGCGATCTTGCCGATCTTTCGCAGCAGCTCGCAATAGCGGCCGTAAACTTTGGTTTCCTGCGCCACCTGAAACAGGCGCTCGGCGCGCGGGTCGCCGCCGGTGTGGATGCCGTGGCCGATGCCGGGAATGAGCTGTTTATTGGCCAACCGTTTTTCCACGGTTTTGAGCGCGATCGCATCGAGATCGGTTTCTTTCGAATCCTTCGGCAACGCATCGTTCAACATTTTCGCGCAGTGTTCCGACGAGCCAAGATGCACGCTGCCGGCGCCGAGTATGGCCGCCGCTACGGCGCCCTGGATCGCTTCGGGGGCCGAGTGAAACGTCATGCGCGCCGCCGCCGCGCCGGTGGTCATGCCGTGATCGACGAGGACGATTAGCATGGTATCGATCATGCGCCCCTGCTCGGGCGTCGGCATGCGCCCTTCGAGCATCAAATAAAGCATTTGCGCAAACGTGATCTTGCCGAGCAGCTCCTGATTGAGGTCGTAACCGCGCACGAAGATCCGATCGAGCTCCGCCCGGCCCATCGATGAAACGAGTTTTGGTACGTCAGCCATAAAAACCTCCGTTAAAAATGCGTTTCGAGTTACGTGTTTCGAGTTTCGGGAAATTAAAACCCGCGACCCGAAACAATTTTTGGTTAATCCAACCGTAATAACCGCGCGGCGTTTTCGCCCATGATTTTTCTTTTCGTCTCGGCGCCGAGATCTTTGCGATTGAGGATCCTATCGGTGACGCCGGGAAAAGTCGCGTCCCAGTGCGGGTAGTCGGAGGCGAAAACGACCCGGTCCGCGCCGACGGAGTCGATCACTTCGCCCAGACGGGTTTCGTCGGCTTCGAACGACGTGTAGCACTGGCGGCGGAAATAATCGCTCGGTTTCATCTTGAGCCACGGCACTTGGAAGGGCAAAATTTCATAGTGCTCATCCATGCGCCAGAGCCAGTACGGCAGCCAACCGGCGCCGGATTCGAGAAACACGACTTGCAGCTCCGGATTTCTTTCCAGAGCGCCGCGGCAGATCAGGCCCAAGCTCGCGAGCATTTGCTCAAACGGATGCGAGATCGTGTGGGTGAAAAACCACTGGCCGACGAAGCGGTCGGCCCCCGCAGTGGGCAGAAAAGCGCCGGAGCCCTCATGAATTAACAGCGGTACGCCGAGCTCGACAATGGTTTGGTAAAGCGGGTCGTAATAGGCGTCGTCGATGCTGCGGCCTTTGACCGGATTGGGTCTGACAAAGATGCCTTTGAAGCCGAGCTCGTTGACGACGCGCTTGGCTTCCTCGACGGCGAGCTTCACGTCTTGCACCGGAATCACGCCGACGCCCATCAAGCGATTGCGATCTTCGCCGCAGTAATCGTAAAGCCAATTATTATATGCGCGGCATAGCGCGGCGGCATAGGCTTCTTCCTGCACAGACGGTAAATACAATCCCGCCGACGGAAACAGCAGACCGCGCTCGATGCGGTCGCGGTCCATCGCTTTCAGCCGGTCTTTCGGATCGGTGGCGAGATGGCGGTTTTCGTTGGCCGGCGAGCCGTCGTCTTTGATGCGAAAGGGAGTTTCGTCGGGCCGGCGGTGATGGCGCTCGCCTTCGAGGCGAAAGAGCATTTGGCCGTTGGCGACTTTTTCGACCCTCGGCGCGCGGGCGCGAAAGGGCGGCTCCAAATATTTCTCGAACAAGTCGTCGGCCTCGCGCACGTGGCCGTCGATATCGATGATTCTCAATCCATTGTCAGGCATGATTATCTCCGTTCACGCAGGACTTCTTCCACCACCGAGGCGTCGACGACGCGATCCAGCGGTAAATCCGGTTTTCCCTGCTGGTCGAGGACGGTCTTGACGGCATCGGCCAAGGGCTTGACGTCGTCGATGATAAGCCGCGAGTAGATCGCGTGCGATTCCATCGCCGTCGCTTCGTCGAGATCAAAAAACTTTTGCAGGAATGGGACGACATCGTTCTTCTGGTTTTTGATCCAGCGCAAGACGTCAAGCTGAGCGCGCACCATTTTTTTACTTGCTCGCGATCCTGTTGGATTTTGCGCGTCGAGGTGCCGATGCCGACGGTCGCCATGTTGATGACATCCGCAGCCGAGCCCAGCAGTGTAAAACCCTGGCGCTTGGCGACGATGAAGAAAGGCAGTGATAAAGGCGTGGCGTCGATCGTGCCGGCATGGAGCGCGGGAAATCTCGTGTCCGATCCGCCCATATTGACGAACGCATAGTCGCGCGGATCCGAGCCCGCGCGGCGAATCAGGTGGCGCGCGACGAAGTCGTCGGCGGCGCCGATGGTGACGGCGACGGTTTTACCCTTCAAATCGCCGATGGATTTGAATTGCGGGCGCGCGACCAACGTGTGGAAAGAAGTTCGCAAGGACAGGCTCACCAGCCGCACCGGCGCGCCGGAAATCGCGCCGCGCGAAATCGTGCTGGCGCCGAAGGCGTAATCGATCTCTCCCGCTTGGATCGCGCCGATGGTGAGCGGCGGGCGCATGGCGATGATCTCGGCGTCGATCCCGTGCTTGCGGTAAAAGCCGCGCTGTTTGGCCGCCCAAGTATCGAGGAAGCCGAGCGACTTCGACGACACCGCGATACGGACTTTTTCCAAAGCGGCCTCGGCCGCAATACTCGTGCGGCCGGAACCCAATGCAAAGAGAAGCAGTAGACAAATCAGTTTGAAAATATGTCGATTCATCTTCAGTTGGTTGTGTACCCAGGGGATCGAAAGATTGCAAGCATCCTTAGATAGCTTGCAATGTCGAAGTGTCCGCTAGTGTCCTGTTTCAGAAGTTCGCGACATAATTCTCGCGTCATTCCGTCGGAAAATCTCCCCTTCCCCTCTTTGGCAAAGAGGGGTGAGAATCGCACGGAGAAAATCCCCCCTTTGAAAAAGGGGGACAAAGGGGGATTTGAGTTCAACTTCAGTGGCTGCCATCGTTTGGACTTTTTAAACGAACTTCTGAGACGCCACACTAGGTACATGCGCACAAGCGTTGGGCTCGATCAGTAAGATGGTTATTCACCACGAAGGCCCAGCGCGGCACAGCCGCGATCGAGACTCGGAATATCTCCCGCAAAGACGCCAAGGCCGCAAACGTCGGAGAAAAATGGTGAAGATCGTTTGTACGATTATCTAACTTTCCCTTCCGAACTTGGCGTACTTTGCGTCTTGGCGCGAGTAAATCCTCGTGTTCCGGAGTTGCGGACGGTTTAAAAAATCGCGCAAGCCGGAAGGACTTTGATTGAAAGTGATTCAAAGAGCACGAAGTTCGGAACGACAGATTCTTAAAACAGTGGTATCCTTGGTGTCCTTCGGTGAGTTTCAGCTTTCGACAGTTATCTAAAGAGCTTCTTAATCCAGCCTGAATCTTCGAGTTTTTTGATTACGCTGTTGTCCACCATTACTTTGGCGTCGAAGCGGCTCAAGTCGGGCTGATCTTCCGCGAGCATATTCGCCTGGCCTTGCAACTGACTGACCGAAACATACGGCGGGATCTCGGTTTGCGTCGATAGGCTGCGCCACGCTTCCTCCAGATGAACGTCGTCTGCATTCTGCGTGTATTTGCCGATGATCTGCTTAGTTTCCTTTTTCTGCGTCAAGATAAAACGCAGCGATTCCAGCCACGCCATCGTGAAATTGTCAGCCAGAGCGGGGCGCGCCTTGACCAGCTTTCGCGTGGTGATCAAGCAGCGCACGCCGGCGGGGATTTTCAAATCCTCGATATCGAGCAAGCGTTTGAATCCTTCCTGCTCCAAGACGAGATTGCTCGGCCGGTTGAGAATACTGGCGACGACAAGACCTTGGCGCAGCGCCGCGACGCGCTCCGGTTGCAGACCGGTTTGCACCAGGCGCACGTCTTTGATGCCGATCCCATAGCGCTTGAGAATCTCGCGCACGTAGTAGAAAGTTTGATCGCCGGTGCGGCTGATGCCGATGGTTTTGCCGCGCAGCTGCTCGATGCGACTGATCGAGGGGTGGGCGATGAACACATAGTCGATGACCTTGTTGGCCAGACAGCCCAGGAGCACGACATCGCCGCCTCGCGCGGCATAGTTAATAAACGGCGCGGCGCCGGATTGGACGAATTCGATCTCGCCGTTGGCGAGCGCCGCGGTGGTCGGCACCGTGCCGCGCATGTAAACCAAGCGCGCGTCGAGGTTGTATTTGTCGAAGATGCCCTTGTCTTTGGCTACCCAGAACGGCGCGTAGGCAGCGGCGATGCTGGTGTAAGCGGCGGTGATACGATCGGCTGCGACCGCCGATGAAACGACGAGAAAGCAGAGCGGCGAAAATAGCAAAACTTTGAGAATCGTCTTCAAGAGATATTGTGACTCCTATTCGATTGCCGATTCTTAAGTATCACAAGCCTCTTGCATTTTGTATTGGGGGTCTTGGAACTGCATTTTTAGATAGCTCAAGCAGTTGAAGCGGTCACCTGTTCCGGATAGATTCGGGGCGAATAAAAGTCACCGTCACGATTGGAGGCTATCATGGTCCAATATTCACCAAAGCTGACTTTTGGTCCGGAAGCTGCGGACTGGCAAGAACGATTCAATCCTGACCGCATGCGCCGCCAGCGCGTCGAGCGGGCGCAGACGCTGATGCGCAAGCACGGCATCGCGACGCTGCTCGAAGCCAATCACCAAAATATTCGCTACCTCACCGCGCTCAAGGGCTTCGCCTATCCGATGTGCCGCTACGCGCTGTTTTTTGCCGAGCACGACGCGGTGATGTACGAGCACGACGGTTACTATCATCAGATGCCCGATCAGTGCCCGTGGATCAAGGAATGGCGACCCGCGCGTTCGTGGCTGACCGGCGCGCCCGGTCCCGAAGTGTGCGCCGCGGAGGCGAAGGCGTTTGCCGCCGAGATCAAGGCCGAGCTGGAAAAGCGCGGTTTGCTCGGCGAAAAGCTTGGCCTCGGCAGTTTCGACGGTTATGCGCGGGAGGCTTTGGTCAACGCCGGCGTCAAGAACATCGTCGATACGCGCCAGCTCATGCTGGAAGCGCGCATGGTGAAGAACCAGGATGAAATCAGTTGTCTCAAAACTTGCGCCGCCATGGTGGACGGCGTGTGGTTTCGCATCTGGGAGAAATTGAAACCCGGCATGCGAGATACCGACTTGATGACCCTCGGCTCCACGGCGGGTTACGAGCTCGGTTTGGAGTCCGCGGTACCCGGTGGGTGGCGCACGGGGCCGATGACCTTCGACCGTGGCCCGCACGCGACCAGCCGCGTCATCCAATTCGGCGACCTGGTCTACGGTTCCTATTGCGGCGCGACCTACATGGGCTACGGCAGCTGTACCTATCGCACATTCATCGTCGGACGCCAGCCGACAACCCGAGAGAAGGACTGGTACAAACAGGTGCGCGATCGTCTCGATGCCGTGATCGGCGAAATCAAGCCCGGCAAGACAACGGCGGATGCGGCGAAGCATTTTCCGCCGGCGACCAAGTGGGGATATCAAAGTGAAGTGGAGATTCTCGCCAGCGAGATCGGCCACGGTATCGGACTCGGCACCAGCACCGGTTACGATATTCCGATCATCAACCGATTGTGGTCGTTCGATCACCCGCAGGTCTTCGAAGAAGGCATGACGATCGCCGTCGAGTCCCGCGAGGGCGAAGCCCGTGTCGGCGGCGCGCGCTTGGAAAATATGCTCGTGGTCACCAAGAACGGCGCGGAGATCATGGATTACTTCCCGCGGGAGGAAATTTTAGTCGCGCCGCGGTGAGGGGGCTGGTAGCGGCCCGAAGAAATCGGAACAATTGAAAACTTGGTCCGCTATCGGGTGCGCAATTTTCCCGGTATGTCCTGCAGGCAACTGTCGAGTAATTTTTGCAGACGAATCCGCGCGGCGCTTCGTTGAAGCCTATCGATATCCAACTTGGGCGGTTTGGAAGCAAGTAACGCCTGCACGTCGAGAAGATCCTGTGGCCCACCCGCGTCGAGCTTCAGCAGAATCAGATCTTCCGGATGGAGCACAAACACACGGGATTTTCCCAACAACACTTCCAACCGTCGTCGCAAGGCTTCTTGATGCCATCGTTTGTGCGCCCAAAGAATGTCCGTGTAGAGTTTACGGCTTGATCGAGAAAATTCGACTCTTAATAGCAGCGGTATAGGATCTTCAGGATCCCCGACCCGCCATTCAACCTTGCAACGTTTTTTTGCCAAAAACTTAGCAAGGTTTTCACGCATGCGCCGATCGCCAATGGGGCTTGGGTCACTGTCGGCAAGCAGGTCGATATCTTGAGTCGCTCTAACCGCGCCCCAAGTGGAGACGGCGAGACCGCCGATCAGCTTCAGTGATGTTTGTGCGCGGCGAGGCGCAGCTCCAAACAAAGATCGGAAAGTTCACAGGCGAGTTGGAGATTATCTGACGGCGAAGATCGGCGAAAAATCTTTGACTTGGCCCGAGAAGGGCGGCGACGACGCCATTGGGGAAAGAGAGCGTATTTGAAAGACGAGATTTTCTTGCTGGAGCCACACCAAAAAAATATCAGATCCATGTCGAACTTGCCAGAATTATGCCGGAGTGGGCGACTATCTAGTGTGGCGTCTCAGAAGTTCGTTTAAAAAGTCCAAACGATGGCAGCCACTGAAGGTGAACTCAAATCCCCCTTTGTCCCCCTTTTTCAAAGGGGGAATTTTCTCCGTGCGATTCTCACCCCTCTTTGCCAAAGAGGGGAAGGGGAGATTTTCCGACGGAATGACGCGAGAATTATGTCGCCAACTTCTGGGACAGGACACTAGAGTCGTTGTTTGCATTGCAAAGAGCTCCGTGAAAGATTAGCGCGGAAAGTAATTTATGCCGGTCAAAATTCTCGACAACATCACCATCGTCGAGTGCGCGACTTTCGTCACCGGTCCGTATGCCACGGCGCTTTTGGCCGACCTCGGCGCGCGGGTGATCAAGATCGAGACGCCGCCCAATGGCGATCCCTATCGTTATTTTGCGCCGGATACATTTTTTAGTTTCAACTTCGGCCATCTCAATCGCAACAAGGAAAGTTTGGTGTTGGATCTAAAGGCGGCAAAGGGCAAAGAGATCTGCTTGGACCTTTTAAAAACCGCCGACGTCTTCGTGGAGAATTTCCGACCCGGCACCGCCGACCGGCTGGGTATCGGCTACGAAACGCTCAAGTGCATCAATCCGAGACTAGTCTACTGTTCGATTTCAGCTTTCGGTCAAACCGGCCCCTACGCCGAAAAGCCGGGTTTCGATACGTTGGGCCAGGCGATGAGCGGGCTATTGAGCTTGTTGAGCGATCCCGATGATCCCAAGGTCATGGGCATGGCCGTGTCCGATTACGTCACGGGATTGTCGGCTGGCTACGGTATCCTCGGCGCGCTCCTGGCGCGGGAAAAATCCGGCGCGGGTTGTCGGGTGGAAACCTCGCTGCTGCAGGCGACTTTATCCTTCATCGGCGAGACCGCGGCCGGATATTTGCGCACGGGCAACGTGCCCAACCGCATGGCGCGAGTTAGGAACGCGCATGCGTTCGCCTTCGTCTGTAAAGACGGTTTGCCACTGGTGATTCATTGCTCGGTGCCGGAGAAATTTTGGATGGCGCTTTTAAACGCCGCCGATCGCATGGACATCGTCGCGGATGAACGCTTTAAAAGCAGAGAGGCACGCCGGCAGAATTACGAGGCGCTCGAACGGACATTGGCGCCGACGTTTCAGAGCAAAACCCGGGACGAGTGGTTAAAAATCCTTGAAGCTCACGATGTCCCGGCGGTGCCGCTGTACAACGTCGCCGAAGTGCTCGACGACCCACAGGTGAAACATCTCGCTCTTACGGAAACAGTCGACCATCCGAAGGCAGGGACGCTTACATTTGTCGGCGGGCCGGTGCGCTACGATAATTTGGCCAAAGCGAGATCTGCGCCGCCGCCGCTCGTCGGCGAGCATACCGAAAAAATCCTCCAAACAATGGGTTACGACACCGGCCAAATCGAAACTCTGCAAGCACAGGGCATCACTCGAACCGTTTCTTAGCCGCTGTCGTTACTTCGAACGAACCCGGGTCTCTTGTTCTTGCTCTATGACGCAAGTTCTAACTGTCACTGCTTGGCTCTTACTTCTGGTTGCGGCGCGCGTTGCCTAGCTCAGCCGCGGCGCAACCTCTGGGCGCGACGGCGCCGGAGATCTTCAAGCAATTTTCCACGAGCGTCGTGAAGATCGAAGTGGTCGAAACCGGTTCGGCGGCGAAGGCCGCCGTCGGGACGGGATTTTTCGCCAATGCGCGCGGTCATATTATTACCAACTACCATGTCATCTCGAAGCTGATTCACTCGCCTGACAGGTATCGCATCGAGGTTTCCGGGGCATCGGGGTTGACGGGTCAGGCGGAGGTATTGGGTGTTGACGTGGTTTACGATCTCGCGGTGCTGCGCACGAATAGCCACCCCAAGGGTTTTCTCACGTTGGAATCCAAACCGGTCGAGCAGGGGACACGGCTCTACTCTCTCGGCCATCCGCGCGATCTCGGCTTGACGATTGTCGAGGGCACCTACAACGGTCTCTTGCAGCACACGCTTTACCCGAAAGTGCATTTTACCGGCTCGCTCAATCCCGGCATGAGCGGCGGGCCGACGCTGACCCAAGCCGGCAAGGTTGTCGGCGTCAATGTTGCGACGGAAGGCGAACAGATCAGCTTCCTGGTGCCGGCGGCGCGCGCCGTGGCGTTGCTCGAAAGGACTGCGAAAGTCGAGAGCCCGACAGCGGGTAGTTTTCTCGCCGAAGTCGGCCGGCAGATCCATGCCAATCAAGAGCGATATCTGGCGGGTATGTTTTCGGCGACAACTCCGAGTGTCGCCTTCGGCCCCTATTCGTTGCCGACGAAGCCGACGGACTTTTTTCGCTGTTGGGCCGATGCGCTGCGCCGCAAAGAGGTGCCTTACGTGGCCGTGACCCATGATTGCTCGACCGACGATTATGTGTTCGTTTCGAGCGAGCAATCGTCGGGAATCGTGCGCTTCTATCATCAATTGATTTCAACCGCAGAGTTGAATCCCGCGCAATTCTTCACTCTATACTCCGCTCAGGTCCAGGCGGGAAACGTCGCGCCGTTTGGCAACGAAGAGGAGGTCACCCCGTTTCGCTGCCAGACCCGCAACGTGCAAACTCAAACGGGCAAGCTCAAAGGCCGTGCTGTGCGCCCGCCAATACGTGAAACTGCCCGGACTGTACGATGCGGTGTTCAGAGGGGCGACGCTCGGCGCCAGAAACGTCGGTTTGGTTACGACACTGAGCCTGTCCGGCGCGAGCTTCGATAATGTTCAGGCCCTGACCCGGCGCTACATGGAGAATATTCGATGGCGGCGTTAGGTTATATCGAGATTCTCGATGCGAAAGGCAACGTGACGGAGCGGGTTCGCATCGACTCCTTGCCCGTCAATATCGGCCGCGCCTACAGCAATCACGTGGTCGTCGACGACCCCTATGTTTGCCCGGCGCATCTTGCCATCGAGCAAAACGAGCAGGGCGAATTGATCGCGCGTGACCTGGAGAGCGTCAATGGATTGTACGCGGGCGGACGGAGCGACCGCGTCGCTATTCTAGCGCTGAGCTCCGGTGCGCAGTTTCGCATCGGCCACACGTCACTGCGTTTTCGCAGCGTCGAGCATCCGTTGGCGCCGACGGTCATCGATCGCGAAGTCAAAGAATCTCATTTCGCATCGCCCTACGTTGCCGCGTTCATCGTCAGCGCGGTTTTACTGCTGCTATGCCTGGAATCGTATCTCGGCATCGTCGAGCGCGTAACTTTCGCCAGGGTCGTCAGCGAACCGTTGACGACTTTTTCGACCCTGCTGGTTTGGGCCGGACTTTGGGCGTTGGCGAGCCGGATCGTCGTGAGCCGCTTTCATTTTTCTCAGCATGCGATGATTGCGTGCGGCGCGATCGTCGGCTTCGCGGCGCTCAACGTCTCCTCCGAGTGGGTCGAATTTCTCTTCCCGTTTATTCCGGCGCTGTGGATTGTCGGACTGTTGGGGACGGGACTTATCCTGGCGGCTTTGGTTTATGGCCATCTCGGCTTTGCCTCGTCCATGCGCCGGCGCTCCCGGTTATGGGCGGCCCTCCTCGATGAGCGCGGCGATCATTGGCGTGAGCGTGCTCTCGGATTACGCGGATCGAAGCAAGTTCTCGAACGTCATGGAATTTAACGGCATCGTCAAGCCGCTCGATGCCGCGTGGGTTCCTTCGACGTCTGTCGATCGATTTATGGAATCGAGCCAAAAGCTCAAAGCGGATTTGGATGGGCTGGCGCAAAAGACGAAGGCGGCGCAGCCTTAAGTTCAACGTGCCGCGCCGAATGGGTTGACGATTTGACTTAGGTCCGACCGCTGGCTAGTTTACCGAAAACTTCGGGGATTCCATAACAGAACGTTCAAGCTTCAAGGGTTCAAAAGTTCAACGAGCAGAAGGAAACCGTCCATGATTTATGACGTGGAGATAAACTCGGCGGCGCACTATCCGGCGGCGGACGTGCCGGGGTTGGTCGTACTCGCGGAGGAGGTCGGATTCGGCGCGTTCTGGAAAGGCGAGTCGAACAGCACCGATCCGATCGTCATGCTGTCGGCGGTAGCGAGCCGGACGAAGACGATCAAACTGGGCACGGCGATCTATCATATTTACGGCCGCAGCCCGGTGACGCTGGGCATTCAATCCGCGACGCTGCAGGATCTCTCCGGCGGCCGATTGCTGCTCGGACTCGGCGTGGCCAACAAAGCGATCGCCGGCTGGCATGGCGGAGTGTTTGACCGGCCGTTAAAGAGAGCGCGCGAATATATCGACATCGTGCGCAAAGTCGCCGCCGGCGAGCGCGTCGAATACGAGGGCGAGATTTATCAAACCGGCAAGCGCTTTCAGCTCTCCTGGAAGCCGAGTCATCCCAATCTGCCGGTCTATCTTGCCGGTCTTGGGCCGCAGATGACTAAGCTCGTCGGCAAGATTTCCGACGGCGTGTTCATCAATATGGCGACGCCCGCGAAGGTCAAAGAAATCGCCGATCGCGTGCGCGAAGGCGCGATCGAAGCCGGGACGCGACCCGAGCAAGATCGAGATCATCGCCAAGTCGCGCGTGTCGCTCAATCCGGACAAAAATCTGGCGCGCGCGAAACTGCGCCAGGTGCTGACCTTCTATAACATCGCCGATCACTACAGTGACATGCTGCGTGGCATGGGCTTCGAGAAGGAAGTCAACACGATCCATGAAGCGTTTCAAAAAGGCGGCTTCAAAGCGGCGATGGGCGCGTTGACGGATGAATACATGGACAAGCTGCCAGTCGTGCCCGCGAGCGATGTAAAAGAAATTAAAGAAAAGATGAAAGCCTTCGAAGAAGCCGGGGCGACCCGCATGGTCATTCCCTATGTGCCGGTCACCGAGCCGGTCGTCGAGGATGCGCGGCGTTTCCTCGAAGCGTGGGGGCGCGGGTAGCGCGCGCAAGGCGCCGTTCAAGGTTCAACGTTCAAGGTTCAAAGTCAGACTGAAAACCGCTTGACTGATCTCAACGTTGAACATTGAACCTGGAACTTTGAACTAAAAACGACCGAAGGGAGATTTTTATGTGTGATTTTGCCGCAGATGCGAAAGCCGCCGAGGAATTGATGGTCGGCCGAACCTTGAGCGTCGCGCGGGTGCGCGAGCTCAACGCCAAAGATTATTTTTATCAGATGCTCAAAGACAACCCGGAGATGCTCAAGATTTATCCCGGGATCGAAAACGAATTGCTTCAGGGCGCGATCGATTGCCATATCCATGCCTTTCCGGACTTCGTGCATCGCTCGCAGGACATGATTCAGATCGCCATCGAGGCGTCGAAGATGCGGCATGCGCGCCATCGCGTTCAAAGATCATTGGAATATTAGCGCAACTTCCGCTTATCTGACCCAACGCCACATCGACGATATGATCGCGAGAGGCGAATTCACCCATCGCGTCGAAGTCTATGGCGGCGTCGGGATCTGTTTCGGCATGCGGCCGGATTATGTGCGCGTCGGACTGCAGTATCCAAATTTCAAAATGATATGGTTCCCATCGTTTACTTCCTACGGATTCTGGCGCAGTGCCGGTCACCCGGATCATGAAGGCGTGCGCCTCTGCGGCGAGGACGGCAAAGTTCTGCCGGAAGTGAAAGCGATCATGGAAATGGCGGCGGAGAATAAAGTCGGTATCGGCTTCGGGCACACGGATTTTCAGGAATTGTTGCCGCTGGCAAGACTCGCAAAAGAAATCGGCGTCCGCGCCACGCTCGATCATCCGCTGCTTGAATTAAACAAGCTCTTGCTCGACGAAATGAAGCAGCTGCGGGACCTCGGTGTTTACGTCGGCACTTACTGCCAGCCGATGATTCCAAGCTTATATCAGCCAGTCGCGGATCCGATGGAAACCATTCGCACCATCAAAGAAATCGGTCCGGACCGTTGCATTATCGGCAGCGACTTTGGTCAGGTGCTGCACATGGATGCCGTCGACGGCATGCGCGTCTTCATTCGCGCGTTGTTGGGATTCGGCATCAGGCCGGAAGAAGTTAAGCTGATGTTGCAGGATAATCCGGCGAAGCTCATGTGGTTGGATTAGGAAGCCAACAAGCGAGCGACCATAGCCAACTGTCAAATCGACATTTCATTCTCGATGTTTGTCGACTCGCGCGCTCTTCCCGACGGATCACTGATCGAGTCCGACGTTTGCATTGTTGGCGCCGGGGCGGCGGGTATCACCATTGCCCGTGATCTCCGGGCCTTGCCTTTGCGCGTGACCCTTCTCGAGAGCGGTTGGCTTAGTCCCGATGAGGCAACCCAGTCACTCTACGCCGGCGAGGTAAAAGCAAGGTCGTATTTCCCCCTGGGGTCGGTTCGTACCCGGACCCGCTATTTCGGTGGCTCGACCAACGAATGGACTGGCGAATGCCGACCGCTTGACGCGCAGGACTTCGAGCAACGCGATTGGGTTTCCGACAGCGGCTGGCCCTTCGACTTCGCTCACCTTCTTCCGTTTTACGAGAAGGCACAAGCCCTTTGCCAGCTCGGGCCGTTCGCCTACAGCGTCGCCGATTGGCGCGAGCGCGGTGTGCGACCCATCGCCTTTCAAAGCGAGAGTGTTTGCACTCACGCCTTCCATTACAGCCCTCCCACTCGTTTCGGCGAAGTCTATCGGGAAGAATCGCGCAGGCGACCAATGTCGACACGTACCTGGGAGCGAATGTCGTCGATCTGGAGACCCCAACACCTCCGGCCCGAGTTACCGCGGTCAAAGTCGCATGTTTGTCAGGAAACAGGTTTCGGGTTGCAGCCCGCGTTTTCATACTTGCCGCCGGGGGGATCGAAAATGCTCGGCTCCTGCTGATGGCGAATAAGGTGCAGTCGGCTGGGCTTGGAAACACATACGACTTAGTCGGTCGCTATTTCATGGAGCATGTGTATCTTGATCGCGCTGCCACCGTTCGAGCTCGCGACGGAAGCATCAGCGATTTCTACACCTTCGGGCGGCAGTCCGAAGGTCGATGGGTGCGGGGTATACTGGGACTGAATCCCGATCTCCGACGACGGGAGCGATTGACAAACTATTGCGCCGTTCTCGATGAAGAATCGCTGCGTGAGGCCTTTGCGACTGCCGATCGTTTATAGGAACGTTTCGCCAGAGACGGATACCCACTGAGGCGCTGGCTCATTTGCGAAATATCATAGGGCACATCGGCGTTGTGGCGACCGCGCGCTTGAAGATCGACGGGGGCAAGCGGCTGCTGCGATTCTACCTCGTGAAAAACGTCATGGAGCAGGCGCCGAACCCGGAAAGCCGGGTCGTGCTCGGCCACGACCGGGACAGCCTTGGCTCTCCGCGTGTCGTGCTACGGTGGCAGCCTAAGCGCCATCGACAAGCACACCGCGCACCGGGCACACGAAATCTTGGGCGAGGAGTTACGGCGAGCCGGGATCGGCCGCCTGCAGAGTTCGCTTGGCAGGGAAGATGATCCGTGGCCGTCGGGCTTGCGGGGGGCCCGTCACCACATGGGCACAACCCGCATGCATTCTGATCCTCGCCGTGGGGTCGTCGATCCAGACGGGCGGGTCCATGGGATCGCCAATCTGTACGTGGTGGGGAGTTCCGTGTTTCCCACCTCGGGTGCGGCGAATCCGACCCTCACCATCGTGGCCCTCTCGCTTCGTCTGGCCGAACACGTGAAGCATCTCTTTGTCTGAGCGTGGCGACGATACACAGCGCGAGTGGGCGAAGAATATCCAGACTCATTGAGTTTTGCAGCACGGCTTGTCGTGATAGGGTTCGAGGCGGACTCACGACTGAGCGATGGATTCTGGTTTGTACTACAGTGGGGCACGGTATGCCGTGCCTCTTTTTTCTGACCGTAGGGGCGACCGGCGGTCGCCCCTTCATCTAGAACGATTTGCACGGCTGAAGCACGCTACGCAATTTGTGCGCCGTGCTCGATCAAGAGTTTTTTTAACACTGACCGATGACAGTGGGTCTCATCTTCGCAGTAGCAGCCTACCGAAAAGTTGGTCTGACGCGATAGTTCGGCCAGTAGTGCGATGACGCGCTTGGCAGCGGGCTGAGCCATCTCGCGCCGATACCGCCGTGCGTAGAGGGCCCAGCGCTTCGGCGTGAACGGCTCAGAAAGCGCGTACGATACCAGCGGGGCGCTCGGCGCCAACTCCGGCAACCACACATCGAAATAGTTACGACGCGCATAATCGGCTTTGCGCACGCCACGCGGTGGGCGGGCACGGTGCCAATGCGCACCCCCTCCTTTGAATGACGGGCGGTTCCGAGGCGTACGATGCGAATCGCCATGATTTCGATTATTTCATCTGGATCCGCACGCGCAAGACGGCAAACACCACGGCTTGCTGTCGACGAAGTGATTCAGGACCGGCGGCGCACTTACCGCCAGAGCCGCTGCGTCGCCAGGCGGCAGCCTTCGGCCATGGCTTGGAATTTCGCCCATACCACACTCGGGTGAACTTCGGGGTTGTAATCGCCTGAGACGAAAAGCCGCAATCGCTTCCGGCGATCACGTTCTCGCGGCCGACAAGTTTGGCGTAGCGCATGATTCGCTCGGCGATGAGCTCCGGATGTTCGACGATATTGCTCGCATGGGTAATGACTCCAGGGATGAGCACCTTGCCTTCCGGCAGCTTCGAAGTTTCCCAGACGTGGTACTCGTGCTCGTGGCGCGCATTTGCGGCTTCGAACGCGTAGGCGCCGGCGTTTACTTTTAAAATGAGATCCACGATGTCTTTCAGCGGCGCGTCGTGCACCCGCGGTCCTTCGTTGATACCGTAGCAAGTGTGAAAACGGATCTTGTCAGGCGGGATGTCACGAATCGCATGATTCAGCGCCTCGATGGATCTCTCCGCCAACTTGCGTCGTTCGGCGAAGCTCAACGATGGATCCTGGCTATGCACTTCCGTGAGCCATGGGTCATCGATCTGCAGGATGAAGCCGGCGTCAACGATCGCCTGGTATTCAACCCGCAGCGCGTCGCCGACCGCTTGCAAATACTCTTCGTCGCTCCGGTAATACTCGTTTTTTCCGACTCCGCTCGGCGCCACAGCCGGCATGAAGGCGTCCGCGGCTTTTAATCCCATGAGCGCAGCTTTGAGATTTCTAATGTCTTTTTGAAGCGCGTCTTGACCGCGATAGCTGATCGGACCGGTGCACACCATCGGCGCGCGCGGTGCGATGCTGCCGCCCATCATGCGCCGCTTAAAATAATTTTCGTAATATTCAGGAAACGCCGCCACTTCCGCGGCCCACTGCTTCCAACCACCAACCGGCGGCGTCTTCGCTTCAAAGCCGGCAAGCCGCTCGCGCACGTAAGCAAAGAACCCAGGTTTGCCTTGCTCGCCGTCAGTGACGACGTCGATGCCGCTCTCGACCTGCTTGCGGACAACGTCTGACACCGCGATTTGAACACGCTCGTCGTAGGTTCTGTGATCGTATGGTTCGTTGTTCAGCTTGGCTTTCAAGAGATCGAGTAGATCCTTTGGCCGTGCCAAACTGCCGCAGTGAGTAGTGAGAATGTGATCTGTGCTATGTTTCATGATTCGGTCTCCTGCTCAGGTTCATAGCTCAATGGGCGCATCTCCTATAGGACGGATTGCGCTATGTTTGATCTGTCGGTTCATCTTATTCCGTGTTTTGATAACTTTAGCCGAATATCCTTCGCGACAATTTCGGCATATATCTGCGATCAAAGTAAACTCCGGCAAACTGTGCAAATGGACGCGGGCGATTTCCGCAGGAGTAGAGCGACGCGTTTCCGCTCTAGCGTGATGTTTAGACGGAGCTGCCGCCCGAGTAGATCATAAACTCTAGGAGATTGGAGTCGGGATCGCGCACGTAGAGGCTTGTGCCCTTGGCGCGACCGTTGTTCCGCCCGCCCATACGTTCCACCGGACCTTCAATAACCTTGGCGCCCGCCTGATCGAGCATCGTTCGCAACGACTCGGCTGAACCTTCCCACACGAAACAGAAGTCGCCACAGCCGGGCACGGCGGTCGGGCCGCGCAATGTGAACCGTCCGCTTTGCCATCTCTCGGGGCCGTGAAAATTGATCTTCTGATCGCCGAAATGGACCGAATAAAACTGCTCCCTTTCATTCACGCCGAATCCAAGCGCGCGGTAGAAAGTTAGCATGGCATCGGTATTCTGAATCGGTATCGCAACATGATCAAAGCTTCGAATTGTCATGGTAGCGCCCCCCAGTATCATCTAACCAGAACTGTCTAGCTTCGTATAGAACGCGAAACCTCTGCACATAACCACTCTTAGCAACGTTACGCCAACTGCTTCTACAGGGACCCGTGCCTTGCAAACGTTGCTGAGATCCCGCGACTGAACAACGGGTTTCAGGAGATTCCAGGTCGTCGAAGAATATGAATTTCAAGGGCCACACGACATGGATTGGCATGATTTCGATTACGTCTTCCCTGGCCTCGCGGGCCGGAGTCGGCGAATTCTGTGATCCGATTGAGCGGCTCGTTACGGCCGTGTTCCTGTAAGCGCATCAGCCACCAGCACCGACCCCGCGCGCACGCACTGCGCTTATCGCAACTTTGATCTCATCCAAAGTCGCGGATTTCTGCTGTGTCCTTGAGTCGTCTCGTGTTGCCACCCAGTTCTCGAGGCTCTGAAATTCTTGCTCTGTTAACTTCGGTAGAGCTGCAAGAAATGCCCCGTGCCCGGTCCCCGAGCGCCACCAGGCGATCGCCGACTCCTGCCAGTTCAACTTGTGTGATTCGTTCGCGTCCGGGAAACGTTGTGGGATTCTCAGCAATTCCACCATCGATTCGACTGAGCCATCGAGCACACGGTTATGCGTCATAGCCATTCCCGATGGCCGTCCGGAAAAAAAGGATTCGGCATTTTCCCGGCAACCGTTGACGGTCGCAGCGAAAATCAACGGAGTTAACAGCCAAATCCACTTACTCATAATTCAATTGAGAGAAAATCCCGACAATATTTATTTCATCCCGGCAGTCGCGCGCAACAGTCCCAACAACCCGGCTGAATCGCGGAGAAGGATGATCGGGGCGAAGTTCGTTTAAGATGATGTAAAGAGAGTTTATTTAGCCAATTCTTGCATCAATGTGAACATGTGGCGGACGCGGCTTGATTGCGTGTCTCACGATCGGTCCATGTTTCCTATCTGTCAATCTGTCAAGCCTGACACGGATTTCGCGGATTTCGGATTTCGGATTTCACGTGTGCAGACGCCACTCTATTTGCCGGAAGGGACGGCTAAAGCCGTCCCTTCATTTTTTCAGCCTATTTAGATGCGAGAACCGCAGATGTAACGACAAAGGAATTACTGACAGCGAGTCGGGTATAACCGTTATTGGCGAACAGCCGCAGCTGGTAGGTGCCCGGGGCGAGTGTGGCGGGAATAGTCAAAGGGACATTTCCGCTGGCGGCCCCTGTCGTATAACGCCATGCGAGCGACGGGGTTGATGAACCTTGAGGCGCGCTCGGGAGATACAGACCAATCCAGTCTTTCGTGGTAGGGGAGGCGATCCCGCTCCAGGCCGCTGTGATTGTTCCACCGGCGCCAATGCTCGTTGGCGTCGCCGTAAGGGTCGCGGGTTGCGACGCGGTAACGACAAAGGAATTACTGACAGCGAGTCGGGTATAACCGTTATTGGCGAACAGCCGCAGCTGGTAGGTGCCCGGGGCGAGTGTGGCGGGAATAGTCAAAGGGACATTTCCGCTGGCGGCCCCTGTCGTATAACGCCATGCGAGCGACGGGGTTGATGAACCTTGAGGCGCGCTCGAGAGATACAGACCAATCCAGTCTTTCGTGGTAGGGGAGGCGATCCCGCTCCAGGCCGCTGTGATTGTTCCACCGGCGCCAATGCTCGTTGGCGTCGCCGTAAGGGTCGCGGGTTGCGACGCGGCAACGACAAAGGAATTACTGACAGCGAGTCGGGTATAACCGTTATTGGCGAACAGCCGCAGCTGGTAGGTGCCCGGGGCGAGTGTGGCGGGAATAGTCAAAGGGACATTTCCGCTGGCGGCCCCTGTCGTATAACGCCATGCGAGCGACGGGGTTGATGAACCTTGAGGCGCGCTCGGGAGATACAGACCAATCCAGTCTTGCGTGGTAGGAGAGGCGATCCCGCTCCAGGCCGCTGTGATTGTTCCACCGGCGCCAATGCTCGTTGGCGTCGCCGTAAGGGTTGCCGGACTAACGGCGGTCCCGGATACCGTTCGTGAATCCCCTGCCGCTCCGGAAAAATTTACGTTGCCGCTGAAGCTTCCGAGCGCATTTGGAGCGAAGCGGACCACAATAGATTGGCTCTGTCCGGCGCCCAATTCATAAGAGCCACCCGATACCACGCTGAACGGGGCTATGGTGCTGGCTTCTCCCGCCAGCAGGCCTCCGCCGATATTCTTGACTATAAAAGGCTTGTCAACTTGAACACCTAGGTTAACCGTACCAAAATTGATTGAACTTGGGCTTACACTGATGTTTGGGGCCGCCACGGTAACTGTTACCGAATCGCTTCCCGAGAATGCTAAGGTGAAGACGCCATCGCTCGTTGGTATCCATTGCCCCGAATAAATACCGTCTCCGGCGGATTGATCGTTTCCGAGTCCGTTATCCAGCAATGTGATTGTCTTGGCACTAGGACTTACCGAGACGTTGAGTTCGCCCGCGGGATTAGCACAATCGATGTTCAGCGCGACCAAGTTGATCGTTATTCCAACGGACCCGTCAATTGCATTGTTAATAGGGCGGAGTCGTGAATTTAATGGAGAGGTCGAACAACTTAAAGCACCCCGTGCATTGAGGCGTTTCTGCGAAACCGTATCCTCCATCGATGCGATATTGTCACCACCGGCAAGGATTAGATTTTTAATGGCTCTCCAATCTCGACTTGGCTCTTGCGCCTTGAGCAACGCGGCAACTCCGCTCACGTGAGGCGTAGCCATTGATGTGCCGCTTAATGTTGAGTAGCTGTTGTTCCGTATCGTGCTCAAGATGTCGCTACCGGGGGCGCCAATATGCACCGTCCGGCGACCATAATTAGAGAATGTTGAGCGTGAGTCCGTGCGCGTGGTCGAAGCCACGCAGATTACGTTCGGCAAGAAGTAGTCGCAGGGATAAAAACTGGTCTGATCATTATCGAGGCCAAATCCAAAAAAGTCTCCATTACCCGCTGCCGAGATAAACAAAATGCCGCGCTGGTGCTGGGCCTCGATCGCGTCAAACAATGCCTGCGAGTAATCTCCCCCGCCCCAGCTATTACTCGTTGCGACAATGTTGTAGCCACGATCTTTCATGATCTTCACATACTCGAGGCAATCGATTGCGTCTCCCGTCGTACCGGAACCACTGGAGTCAACAAATTTGCAAGCTAGGAGACGAACATCCCAATTAATACCAACGACGCCACGGTTGTTGTTTCCCACTGCGCCAATGGTACCCGCAACGTGGGTACCGTGGTTGTTGTCATCCATGGGGTTGGAATCGTTATTCGCCGTGTCGATGCCGTAACAGTCGTCGATATAGCCGTTGCCGTCGTCATCGATGCCGTTCGAGTTGCAGTCCGCGGTATTGCGGAACATGTTCGGGGAAAGATCTGGATGGTTGTAGTCCACGCCCGAATCGATGACGGCAATGATCGTGTTGCTGGTTCCCGTGCTTAAGTCCCAGGCGGCAACCGCCTCAATATCGGCCCCTGCGGTCCCCCCGGCCTGGCCGAAGTTGCTTAATGCCCAAAGTTCGCTAAAACGAGTGTCGTTCGGAACGTTAGTTGTTCGCAGGATGTAATTCGGTTCCGCGTATAGAATGTCTGGGTGTCGTTGAAGAATCTCGATTGCTACGCGCGCGGTCAGGTTGGATGGAAGCTTGATAAGCTCCAAACCTTCGAGGGTACGAAATGTTTTTCGGCGTGTCCCGGCAACCGTTAATCGCGCCGAGTTCCTAGCGGTTTCGGCGATCCCTGTTTTGAATCTGACGAGGACTTCATCAGCGACGTGGTCGTTTGGTCGCAACGGTGCCTGAGCCGTTTCACCTGTTCCTAGCATTGCATGTAAAAGGACGTAGACGAGGAAGAGATGCATCAACGTGGGGAGCATCAAGGTGGGGGGTCTCTGTGACATGAAATCCTCCTGCATCGTTCCCTAGCTAGCTACTAGCTTACAGTTGTCAACTACACTTCTATGTGATGGACCGCTCTGCTACCTAGTACAGTGCGAGGTTTTCGTCAAGCTGCCCAATCTTGCCATAAGTCGTAGAGCAGTAGGCAAAAACTCTCCAAACAGGTTACTGAGAGAAGGCATTTCTACTGTGGGAATCTACGCATCAGAGACAATCAAGCTGCAGCACATCCCAGCGGATTGGATATCTGCTGCCGTTCAATAAGAGCGTTCGGCACGTGCCGCTGCTGGCACTGCTTAATTTGCGAATAGATTTATATCGCTCCTTTATATATGCCCTCCTTGCGTGGATATTCGGCTTCTTGTCTCCCGTTAGGAATTTACGATCGGATTCCCCGCGAAGTGAGGAAAATGTCGAACCGGCGTCGGCAATGTGAAGCTGCAAAATATTTCGACCGTGCTCGGCTTCGGCGCCGAGGCAGACGCGGATAGAGCACGAAGAGCTTGGCGCGGCGGAGCCGCAAGACGGGGAAAGAGATTTAAAGCAAGAAACGTAAAATAAAGAAGCAGGCCGGAGAGTAACCCGCGCAAAGTGCACGCATTGTCATTCGACCCAAGGGAGAAATTTTTCTCTGATACTTCAGATTCGCGACGGGCTGCAAGCTAACGCCCTTTACCAGAGCTTCGGTATTCGCTTAGATGCCTCAAGGCTAGCAGCCGCCGTATTCGGCTCCAACGTGCTGCCAGACGGCTCCTCCGTCCGAATAGATAATGAATTCTAGGAGGTTGGAATCGGGGTCACGACGTAGAGGCTTGTGCCCTTCGCGCGACCATTGTCGCGCCCGCCCATACGTTCCACCGGACTTTCAATAACCTTGGCGCCCGCCTGATACTTGGTTTCCTATCTGTCAATCTGTCAATCTGTCAAGCCTGACACGGATTCCGGATCCCGGATTCACTATGCGGATTCACCGATTCGCGTCGCGGAGTTGTAGGGTTATCGTTTAGCGAGAATCTCCTTGATAAATTTCCATTCGGCGACCTTGGATTCGGGGACTTGTTCTTGATTTTGAGCTGCTCTCGCGCCAGACGGATCTCGTTATCCAAACTGTTCTTCGCAACGAGGCCATCCTCATTGAGTGATCTCATGGCGAACTGGTAAATCTTTTCCACGTAATCGCCGCTTATTTTGAGGTAGTCGCGCATGATCGCGAGCGGCTCCGGCTTGTTGGTTTTCAGGAACCTCACTCCTTTCAGCGTAGCCCGGACTACTCGTGAAATTTGTTCTGGATGGCGCTGAATCTTGTCCGTATTGACGGCGAAGCCGCCAAGACGCAGGTTTACGACGTCGCCGAGATAGAGCAGATTATTGAAGCGAGTTTTTCGGTTCGCTGAATGTAGGCCACATCCAGCGGCGTTGCATCGACAATACCCGCCGCCAACGCCGCCAGTCTGTCTCCCGAGCCGCCGAGGGCAAGCACGGTGATATCCTTTTCCGGATTCATGCCGGGGGCGGCGAGCGCCTCGCGCAGCATGACGTGGGGGATCGACCCATAGGTGCTTACGGCAACCTTTTTGTCCTTGAGATCGGTGATCTTTTTAATATTCGGACGGGCGATCAGCATATGCAGCGGTTTGTCGAACCACCCCATAACCGACTTGAGAGGCATTCCCTGCACGCTGGCGCTCAAAATGATTCCCGTTACGGTCGAATAGTCCAACTCGCCCGCGAGCAGCGCCGCGACGTGGAGCGGCGTCCGCACCACGATCTTGCGCACGTCAAGTCCTTCTTCCTGATAGAAACCCTTGCGCTTGGAAATTTCCGTCGGCAACTCGTAAAGACCCACCGTGGAAATCCCAATGTTGACGACTTCGGCGGTCGCGTTAAACGAGATGGCGGTCAGCGCAAGAGCAAAAGCGCCGGACAAAAGTATCGGCTTCATTTTTTGTTTCCCTCGGATTGTTTTCACACTTTGGCAAGTCCACGTCGTCTGTCATTGGCAATGTGCGTCATACTCTGTTTCCTAACCCCTCGTACGACTCGGAGATAGGTGATGTACTGATCTCACGCACCTCTCTTACGCACCTCTAAGCCGCAGTGCTGTCGCCGGTGTCTGACTTGCCTAACTTGCCCTAATTTACTTTCCGAAAAAAAGTATGTGTACCCGGAATTTTGTCCGATTAGTAATGCGGTAGCGGACGCGTGTGTACGAGTTGGCCGCTGGCAAGGTAGTCGAGCTCCTCTGCGGTTGATTGTCTTCCTAAGACTGCGTTGCGATGAGGATGACGACCGAAGCGGGCAATTACATCTCGATGTCCACGGGCTTGCGACGCAGAGTGCTCCAGACCTCTGCGTAGCTCCGATGGCGCCTGTTTCACGAGTTCCTCCGCAAGCTTTACCACGGTTTCCAAGTGCGTTAACTCCTCAGAGTGCCCCAAGGGTAAGATGAAAAAAGTCTTCTCCCACGGAGTATCGAGGGCCGGGTAGTGACCAATCTCAATTCCTTGAAGTGCGAGACCGAGAGCCTTCTGATCTTGTGTAAATGCGCGCCTAGTGTCCCGATAGATTGTTCGGGAGAACTGATCGAGGACGACGATAAGCGCGAGCCGACCTCGTGGCCCGTGCGACCAGTGATCGAGTTCACCTCGTACTGCTCGTTCCAGCAGTGATGAAAATCGCTCGATGATGGTAGAGTCCGCTCCTCCGCGAAACCACCATTCCAATTGGCGTCCCATCGCCGCATAATCGCCGCTCAGTTGCTGGGGAAACCAGAACCGGAGCACATCTTCAAATTCTTCAGTCGGCATCGTTAACGTAAGCCATCTGTTGCCAACTGCACAACTTTAGCCCGCGACGTTTGCAGCGTTGGCGACTTGCTTTGCGACAATGTGAGATTGAAGGGCCTGTCCCAACGACTTCACTCCCGAACCGGTCGAACCGCTTCTTAGAAGGCGCGTGAGCGGTCAGGCGTATTTCTTGACCGCATTCTCGATGGCGCCGCCGGCCTTGGCTAGGTCGTCCGGTATCATGACAGGATGAATCTCTACGCTTGCATTGAACGCGAGGAACCACGGCTCGGCGATGGCTGGGATCTGAGAAGCATCTTGCATGTCGAGAAAAATGAAACCCGAGCGCTGACCGTTGTTGTCGGTAAAATAGACGGCCTCCGGTTTCAAATCCGCCAGAATGGAATTGATGGTCGCACCGAGTTTGCCGGCTCTCGCGGCCGCGTTCCCGGACTCAACGGGAATGTTGACCTTCAGTAAAAATCGCATATTCACCTCCAGATGGTTTGGGTAGGTTGTGTCACACAAAATTGAGAAACGTCAGACTTCGACTACTCCTACTGTTTCTGAATATCGTTCGCGACGCGCTGTGCTTCATCCATCACGCGCAGCAGATTCCCGCCCCAGAGTTTTTCGATTTGCTCTTCCGTATAACCGCGGCGGACGAGTTCCAGAGTCACGTTGAACGTTTCGCTGGCGTCGTTCCAACCGACGACTCCGCCGCCGCCGTCGAAGTCGGACGAGATACCGACATGGTCGATGCCGATTAACTTTACGGCGTGGTCGATGTGATCGACGAAGTCTTTGAGGTTGACGAGCGGGTCGCCGGGGTGTTGCTTGTCGATCTCGGCGAGTTTGTTTTCGTATTCTGCTCGGCGCTCTGCCGGCATTGCCTTCAAGGACGATTGGAAGCGTGCACGTTGGCCGGGGCCTGTCGGCTCAGGCAAATTGTACTCTTTCCTGGCTGCGGCTAGAGCGGCGGCACGTTCCGGGGAGTCCGGTTTGGTCGTTTTGACGAAGCTGCTATAGGCGACGACTTGGATGACGCCGCCGGTTCTCTTTAGCGCCAGCAACTGCTCGTCGTCCATGTTTCGGCTCACGTCGCAAAGGGCGCGTGCGGCGGAGTGGGATGCGATGATCGGCACCTTCGAAATCGCTGCGGTTCGCATCATTGATTCTTTGGACGCGTGCGATACGTCGACCATGATGCCGAGGCGATTCAATTCGGCGATGACTTGTTTGCCGAATGGCGACACGCCGTTCCACTTCCAGCCGTCGCGCTCGCCGGTGTGTGAGTCGGCGAGCTGGTTGTGACCGTTGTGTGTCAGCGACAAATAGCGCGCGCCGCGATCGTAGAATTCCTTGACACGGGCGATGTCTTCGCCGAGCGGATAGCCGTTCTCGACGCCCATGAGAGCAACTTTTTTACCCTTGGCATGGATTCGGCGAACGTCGGCGGCGCTGAGCGCGAGCTCGATCTTGTCCGGCGCAATCTCCCTGGTAAAGCGTTTGACCGCGTCAAATTTCTCAACCGCGAGCTTGTAGGCGCGCTCGTAACCGGCTGGTGTAAGCGCATCCGGATTCTGCGCCTCCCGCGTCTGGCCGACGTAGATGATGAGGAACAGCGCGTCGAGGCCGCCGTCGAACATATTCGGCAGATTGAACTGGGTTTCGAGACGCTGGGTATAATTGCTCTCGCCGGTCAAATTGCCCGGTTCGAAATCAATGTGAGTATCGAGGTTGATCACCTTCTCGTGAATCGCCTGGGCTCGCTTGACGAGCGCCTCTTCGGCGGGCGAGGTTTGCGCGAACGAAGTTGAGTTAGGTGCGACGATGGGCATGATCATCAGGATCGCAAAAAATGTGAGCGACAAGCGGCGGGAGCTTTCGAATCGATGGGTCGTGGCATGCTTTACGGTAACAGACGTTGCACGGATGGTCCACATCGGTGAAAACGCTACGCCACCAGTCGGAGCGTGTCAACGAAGAGTAGCAAACGGTTCAACTCTAAAAATCCCTCCTAACCTCCGTTAGTCAAAGGGAGGAACGTCAAAACGGCCCGGCGCGAAACAATCAACGAACTTCGGCGACACCACATTAATGGCGTTCCTGCGGTCCTGCCGTGTAGCGCTCCAAGACGTGATGGATCATGCTGCGGGCGAGCTCGTGCTCTCCGAAAAAAACCGTTCCAGCGTTTTCTTTTTCCAGCAGCACGGCCTCTTCTTCGCTGTGCGTGCGCACGATAATCTCGACTCGAGGATTGACCGTGCGCGCGGTCTCGATCATGCGCCGAACGTTAAGTGTATCCGGCGTGGCAATCACCAGCATGCGCGCGCGATGGATATGCGCCTGGATCAAAACGGCGGGGTCGGAGGCATCGCCAGAGACTGCCGGGATGTCGATCGCGCGCAGCTTCTCGACGATCTCGCGATTTTCCTCGGCGACGACAAAGGGTATACCCTGCGCAGTCAAAGCTTCGCCGATGCGCCTGCCCACCCGGCCGTAGCCGACCAAAACAACCTGTCCCGTAAGCCGCTTGAGATCGACGGTCATCGGCAACGCCGCGAGCGGATCGTCGGGACGCTCCAGCGCTTGAGCGAGCTTTGAGCGTCGGCGAATCCAGTCTTGCGCGGGCTCGATGGCGCGAAACACCAGCGGATTGAGGGCGATCGAAATGATCGCGCCGGCGAGAATCAGGCTCTGACCTTCGGCCGGCATGATGCCGAGAGAGATTCCCAGTCCGGCGAGAATAAAGGAAAACTCGCCGATCTGCGCCAGGCTCGCCGATACCGTGAGCGCCGTGTTGAGCGGATAGCGAAAAAGCAGGACGAGGAAAAAAGCGGCCAAGGATTTGCCGACGACGATGATCGCGATGACCACGAGCACGTGGAGCGGCTCGCGAATCAACACCTGCGGCTCGAAGAGCATGCCCACCGAAACAAAAAACAACACTGAAAAAGCGTCTCTGAGGGGCAATGATTCTTCGGCAGCCCGATAGCTCAACGGCGACTCGCGCATGACCATGCCGGCAAAAAAAGCACCGAGAGCGAAGGAGACACCGAACAACGCGGCTGAGCCGTAGGCGATACCGACGGCGGCGGCGACGACGCACAGAGTAAACAGCTCGCGCGAACCCGTGCCGGCGACCTGCCAGAGCAGCCATGGGAAAACGCGCCGGCCGACAACCAGCATGAGCGCGATAAAGACCGCGACCTGGCCGAGCGTGAGCGCGAGGGTTGTCAGCAGACTCCGATCGCCGCACGACCCGCGCGCTATCCCCGAGCCAAGCCGCAAGCGGCGGCAGGAGCACTAGCACCAGGACCATGACCAAGTCCTCGACCACGAGCCAGCCGACGGCGATATGGCCGTTGACAGTTTCTAATATGCCGCGGCTTTCCAGCGCTCTCAGAAGCACGACGGTGCTCGCAACCGAAAGGCCCAGGCCGAAGACGATGCTGCCGGCAAGGCTCCAGCCCCACATCGCGGCGACGGCCGTACCGAGTAGGGTTGCAACGGCGATTTGCACGACTGCGCCGGGCAGAGCGATGCGGCGTACGGCGAGGAGTTCGTCGAGGGAAAAGTGCAGACCGACGCCAAACATCAAGAGCATCACGCCGATTTCAGCGAGCTGGTGCGAGAGGTCGACGTCGGCGACAAAGCCCGGTGTGGCCGGACCGATCACGATGCCGGCAATCAAATAGCCCACCAACGGCGGCAGCTTGAGACGAGCGGCGATGAAGCCCAGGATCAGGGCGAGCCCCAAAGCCGCAGCGATCGTAGTGATCAGGGTTATGCTATGCGGCATCGTTCTGCGTTATCCGTTTCGATTATGAACCAAGAGCCCAAGGAGTTTTGCCTCGTTCATGATTGCCAACTGGTGACCGAGTATGCTGCAGCGCAGAGCATCGAGCGCAGATCGGTTGCTTCTTTTTTCCAATTCCCGCAGCGGAATGCAATCTTCGCGGTAAATATTTGTGAGCACTGAGGATTGGTCGAATAAGCGAAATACCATTCGGCATTTGCCGATCCTAGAGTGGAACAAGATGAGCCTGGTCAGATAGTGCAGAACATAGACCGCGCAGGGTACTTCATAGTACTATCGCGCCTGATCGTGTACTGCCATCGTGAAAGTGAGTTGTGCCGTACTGTGCTTTTCGTCACGCAACCTGAAAGTCGCACCTTGTAATGGATCGCAAATGGTGGCTGGTCGTCCTCGGCTGCATTACGCATGCGGTCAACACCGGGTTCAGCTATTTCGGCATGAGCGCGTTCTTTCCGTCCTTCGAGCGCGAGTTCAATTGGAGCCGCACAGCTATCTCCGGGGCTTTCTCGCTGGCGCGCGTCGAATCAGGGTTGTTAGGTCCAATTGAAGGTTATTTCGTCGATCGCGTCGGACCGCGGCGGATCATGTACATCGGTATCGTGATTTGCGTTCTCGGTTTCGTCGCGCTCAGTTTCGTCGACTCGCTGCCGATGCTCTATGTTGCCATCGTCTTGGGCATCGTGCTGGGTTCGAGTCTCGGCTACCACATGCCGATCAGCTTGCTCATCGCCAAAATATTCCACGAACGACGCAGCCTCGCGTTCGGCATCTTCCGCATGGGGCCGGGACTTTCCGGCGCGATCGTTCCCTTGGTCGGAGCGATGATCGTCTGGTGGGGCTGGCGCACCGCGGCGGTGGCTTCCGGCTGCATGCTTTTGGCGGCCGGGTTGCCGATCGCTTATTTGATCAACAGAATCGCGCAAGCGGAGGAGGCGGACCGTGAACTGGCTCTGGCAACGAATCCTGGAGCCGGCTCGATCACGCAACGATCGTTGGACCCGCAGTTCACGTTGAAGGAAGTGCTGCGGCTCGACAGCTTCTGGTTTCTTTCGATCGCGATGGCGCTGCGCCATATGGTGACAGAGGGAGTGTCGGTGCACTTCGTTATTCTACTCGTCGATCGCGGCTGGAGCACGGAAGGGGCGAGCACTCTGCTCGGGATCTCCGCGCTGATCGGGGCGCCCGCGCGCGTCGGCATGGGCTGGCTGGGAGACATGGTCGACAAGCGCAAACTCATCATGGGGCTTTTGTTGGCGTTGAGTGTTTCGGTAGGCGTCATGGGGTGGGCCGCCGGTTCGTTCGCTTTCACGACGTTCATGATCATCTATTCATTGGCCTACGGCGGGCTGGCATCTTTGCAGGAGCCGATTCGCGCCGACTATTTCGGCACGAAAGCGTTTGCGACGATTCAGGGCGTGAGCCGTTCGATCACCACCGCGGGCACGTTTGTGGGACCGGTCCTTGCCGGACTGTTCTACGATTTCACCAAAAGCTACTCGGTCGCGTTTACCATCTTCGCGATCGTCAGTTTGCTGTCGACTCTTCTCATGTTTCTCGCCAGACCGCCGGCCAGACAAAGCATCTGAGAAATATTTCCTGATTCCAACCTTCGAACTCGATTCCGCTGATTGTTTGACAAACTCGTTCCAACCTATAGTAGGATCGTGCATCGAAGGAGGATTCAATGAAAGCTGCGGTTCTGCACGAAGTTCACGGCCCTTTAAGCATCGAAGATTTCGAAATGCCCGCGATTTCTCCAGACGAGGTCTTGATCAAGGTGAAAGCTTGCGGGGTTTGCCATACCGACCATAAAGTCATCGAAGGCCGCATTCAGAGCCGCATGCCGGCGATCATCGGCCATGAAGTGTCCGGGACGATCGAAGAGGTTGGCAGCAGCCAGCGGAGCGCTTTCAAAGCCGGCGATGCGGTCATCGTCGGCACGCGCTATCGTTGCGGTCACTGCCAGTATTGTGTTTCCGGCAGGGAGAATCTGTGCCGCGCGCGGCCCGCGCCGGCGTCACTGAAGCGGATGGATGGCGAGGATATCTATCGCTGGAACGTCGGCGGGTTTTCGCAGTATCTCGCGCTGCCGGGCTACATGATCTTCAAGTTGCCGGAAGGCTTATCGCTCGACGAAGCGAGCGTCGTCGGTTGCCGCATGACGACGGCGTACAACGCGGTAAAAAACTCCGCGGAGATCAAACCCGGCGATTCCGCATTGGTCATCGGCTGCGGTGGGGTGGGGCTCAACACGATTCAATTTCTGCGGACGTTCGGCGCCTATCCGATCATTGCCGTCGATGTGCTCGACGCCAAGCTGGAAGCGGCAAAAAAATTCGGCGCAACTCACACGGTCAACGGCGCGAAAGAAGATCCGGTCAAGGCGGTGCGCGACCTGACCGACGGCGGCGTGAACAAGGCGTTCGAGGCGCTCGGCAACGTCAAGACCGCCGATCAAATCATCCAAGCGACCCGGCCCGGCGGCACGGCGACGATTATCGGCGGGCTCGGCAAAGTGCCGTTCACGATCAGCGACGGCAGTTTCACGATGCAAGAGATAAAAATCGCGGGGGTGGCTCTGCGCCGTCCCACCGATGTCGTGGAAGTGCTCAACATGGTGCGCGACAAGCGGGTCGAAGTAGCGGGGTTGATCTCCAAACGCTATCGTTTCGACGAGATCAACGACGCCTTTCACGATTTGGAAGCCGGAACGAACTTGATGGGCATCACAATTTGGAACTGAGGCTTCCACCGTGGGAAACATGAGGCGGATGACGATGAGCGCCGTTAGGAAATTTCTTCTTGTCGCAATTCTGTTTGAGTGCTGTGTCTCTGCCGCCGCAGCGCAAGAAAAAGTCACATTTCCTGTAGCCGCTTCAACCAAGACGGCTGGATACAGTCCGTTGTGGGCGGGGGTGAGGCAGGGTTTCTTCGCTCAACAGGGACTGGACGTTCAACCTGTCGTCATTCGCGGCTCAGACAGATCGATCCAGGCTTTGATTGGAGGATCGGTCTATGCCGCGCTCTTGGCGCCTGATGCGCCTATGATCGCGGCCGACCGCGGCTTGGATGCCGCGATCATCGCCGGCAACACGCAGCGCCTGGCGCACTGGATTCTCGGCGGCAAGAATTACAAAACGTTCGAGGATCTGCGCGGCGCCACGGTCGGCACGATCAGCTTGACCGCCGGCACCGGATTGGTGCTGCGCCATGTGCTCAAAGCCAAGGGATTGGAGTATCCGCGCGACTACAAGTTGCTCATCATCGGCGGGACGCCGCAACTTTTCACCGCGCTCACTTCCAATCAGATCGCCGCCGCGCCGTTGGCTTTGCCGTACAATTTCGCCGCCGAGGAGTTGGGCTATCACGCCATCGGCAGCTTCATGGAAGTGTTTCCTAATTTTCAGCTTACGGTCCTGGCCGGAAGCCGTGCATGGTCGGAGAAAAATCGACGTTTGCAGGTGCGATTTCTAAAGGGTTGGGTGCGCGCGATTCGCTGGCTGCAGGACAACGAGGCGCCGGCGACCGATTTCATGATCAAAGAATTCGGTTTCAAGCCCGGCCATGCGCGCCAAGCTTGGCAGTATTACGCCGGCAACAAGGCGTGGGACTACGACGGCCGTGTGAACCTGGAGGGGATGAAAGCAGTGATCCAAATGGCAGCGGAGCAAAATCAGACGAAGGGGCCATTGCCGAGCGCTACCAAGTATATCGACGAAAGTTTCTTGAATGAAGCGGTGCGGGAGCTGAAAGAGGGCAAGTAGGCGACAAAGAGAGCTTCGTCGTGCGTGACCCGAACAGTAGTGCGCCACTCAGGATAAAATCCGCGAAGCATCTGCTTTGCCGTGGGCTGAAAAAAGCTGATTCTTCCGCTTCGCCTCAGAATGACATCTTGAGGAACATCTTCGTGAGTACGGTTTTTGAATAAGTGCGGAGGAACGATGGATTATAAAATTATCGATGCGGACGGGCACGTCATCGAGGATGAGAGTTTGTTCGATTATTTGGAGAAATCTTATCGGGAGCAAGACCATCAGTTGAGCTGGGACCGTTTGTTCCCGTCTTTGGATTTTCATCATATCGGCGGGCATAGCACGCGGAACAAGAAATCCTTTGGCGGCGGCAAGCGGGTTGGGCCTAAGGAATGGATGGACTTCGTCGAGATGGCCGACATCGAGTATGCCGTGCTGTTTCCCACCAAGGGATTACGCATCGGCAACATCAGCCATCCCGATTGGGCTTGCTACGTGGCACGCGCCTACAATGACTGGCTGCACGAGCGCTATTTGAAGCAGAGTCCGCGGCTCAAGGGCATGGCACTGTTGCCTATGCAGGACGTCGACGAGGCTGTGGTCGAGTTGCGCCGGGCAATCACCGAGTTGGGCTTCGTCGGCGCGATGTTACCCTCGCGCGGATTGCCGCTCGATCTCGGCCACAAAACCTATTGGCCCGTCTACGCTGAAGCCGAGCGTTTAGGTTGCGCATTGGGAGTTCATGGCGGCGCGCATCACGGTATGGGCCTGGACACCTTCGAGACTTTCATTCCCATCCACGGCCTCGGCCATCCGTTGTCTCTGATCATTGCATTTACGGGCATGGTTTATCACGGCGTCTTCGATCAGTTTCCCGGCCTGCGCATGGGTTTCTTGGAAGGCGGTGCCGGCTGGGTGACGTTCTGGATGGACCGCTTGGATCGCTCACACTCCTATCATCTTGAGCTCGACCTACGCGGAAAATACAAGGGGCCGTCCGCCGAGCAGCGCCCGAGCGACTACATCAAAAACGGTCAGGTCTTCATCGGCTGCGAGGGCAACGAAGAAGGGCTGCCTTACCAGATTCAACGAGCCGGCAATCAGCACTTTTTGTTCGCCAGTGATTTTCCTCATGAGATCGGCCCGGATGACATCATGCACGAGATCGAAGAGGTCGCCGAAGCGCCGCTGTCGAACCAAGATAAACGGGCGGTCCTGCGAGAAAACGCGCGGCGCTTTTACAAGATCTAGCCTGAGCGGCAAACTATAGCTTCGAATCTCAAGTGTCGAAGTTCGATGACATCCCACCAAGGACAAAGCCTTTGCCGATCGAGCTTGACAATGTTGCGATGGTCGGTAAATAGATAGCGGCTCGTAGTGACGCTTTTGCCGCCGTGGCTATGAAAGGCAGTTCGTTGCATGAGACAGAACCGATTTCCCGTCATCGATGGCGACGGTCATATCACCGAGCGCAGCAAAGAGATCTTGGAGTTCTTGGGCGGCAATTATCGCGGCACCAGCAAGGACGAAAGCTGGGCGGACACCTTTTCGCCATTCCCTTCCCTCGATGGCTGGGCCCGGCTGTCCGGCATGAGCTCGCCGGGGCTGCGCGATTATCCCGACTGCGACACCTGGCTTTCTTTTCTCGACGAATGCGGGATTCAAACCACCGTCGTCTATCCCACCGCGGCGTTGGCATTCGGCTTGATTCAAGATCCGGCGTGGGCGGTGGAGATCGCGCGCGCTTACAATTCCTGGTTGCACGCCACTTACACGAAAAAGACCGGGCGCATTCTCGGCGCGGCTTTGATCCCGATCCACGACGTCGCGGCAGCGGTTCAAGAATTGCGCCGGGCAAAACATGAGCTCGGCATGCCGGGCGCGATGCTGCCGTCGGTGACTTGTTTGCATAAAGGTTACGGCGATGAGAGTTTTTTCCCGATCTACGAAGAAGCGTGCAAGCTCGACATGCCCCTCGCCGTCCATGGCGCGCCGAGCCGCGGCCTGGGCTTCGATTTTTTCGATTCTTTCGCCGAAGTCCACGCGCTCGAACATCCGCTGCCGTTGATGATCCAATTGACCCACATGATCTTCCAGGGCGTGTTCGAGCTGTTTCCGCAGTTGCGCGTGGCCTATCTCGAATCCGGTGCCGGCTGGATTCCGTTTATGATGGACCGACTCGATGAGGACTTCGAGCGGCGGGGCAAGAAGTGGGCGCCGCGGCTCAAGCGGCTGCCGAGCGCTTACATCGCCGGCGGGCAGGTGTACGTTTCGCTCGAATCCGAGGAGCGCACGTTGCCTTACGTGCTCGAACTCTTCGGCGAGGATCACATTTTCTTCGCATCCGATTATCCGCACGAGCGCCAGCGAGCGCAATATCTCGAAGACATTCCCGGCATCGAGGCGCGAGCGGATATCGCGGATACCGCCAAGCGAAAAATTCTCGCGGAAAACGCTCGGCGATTTTACCGGCTCAAGGATTGATAACGGACTGAAGTGGAGGCGCCCCAAATGAAAACAGAAAACGCCGGCTTACGAATTGTCCTCGCGCTAACCTTTCTGTTTTTGCCTTACGCTCAACTTGGCGGAGTCGCGGCAGCCAAAGTCGATTGCAGCCCGGTAACCAACACGAGCAATGATCTGCCGCGCACCGTGGCAATCGCGTCGAACTTGCCCGGCACCGGCGCGCATTCGATGGCTTCCGGCTTGGCCGCCGTCGGCAGCAAAGTCACGCCGATCTCGGCGAAAGTGCAGCCCTACAACGGCCCCAACGCCTGGATGCCGCTGATGGAAAGCGGCGAGATCGAGTTCGGTTTTATCAATATTCTCGATGCCCATATGGCCGCTACGGGCACGGGTAACTATAAAAAAGCGTATCCGATGATTCGCATCGTTTCGGGCGGGGTTTTTCCATTCACCGGCAGCATCATGGTGCGCGATAAATCGGACATCAGACGGCCGAGCGATTTAAAGGGCAAGCGCATGGCCTGGGATTTCGGCGGCCACGCGATCACGCAGACCTGGCAGGGCGCCGCGATGGAAGTCAGCGGCCTTAAACCGAGCGACGTCGTGCAGGTGCGTTTTTCCAATCTCAACGACGCGATCCGCGCCGTGCCCGAGGGCAGAGTCGACGCGACGTTCGCCGCCATCGGGATCGGCATCAATGAGGAAGCCAACGCCATGGAGCCGATTCGGTTCTTGAGCCTGCCGGTCGGCGAGGCATCGAATAAAATTCTCGCTAAATACGGCGCATCGATCGTGCGTCAAGATCCGGCCGCGGGCATCAGAGGAGATACGGACGTGATCGGTTATGCTCTCCACGTGGCGTCGTCGACCAAGGTCAACGATCGGACGGTTTCGACTTTGCTCAAAGCCTGGTGGGACAATCTCGCCGAACTGCACACGATCCACCCGCAATTTAAGAAATGGACGAAGGACGTGCAGGCGCTCACCAACTTCACCGTGCCGTATCATTCGGGCGCGGTCAAATTTTATAAAGAGGCGGGAGTCTGGACCGCGAAGCATGACGCGCGCGCGAAGGAGATCTGTAGCTGAAGAAGAAATATGGAGTGAAGGAGTGATGGAGTAATGGTTCAGAAAAAACCGTCCCAGAAAATTAGTGCGCTTACCGCGGTCGCATTGTTCTTCGCGGCGCAGGCGCCATTCGCACAAGCCAAGCTCGACTGCGGGCCGGCGACCAATAAAAGCGACGCACTGCCGCGCACCGCGGCGATCGGCACGAATCCGGCAGGCACCGGCGCCCACGCCATCGCGTCAGGTCTTGCCGCGGTGGCCAGCAAAGCAACGCCGATCTCGGCGAAAGTGCAGCCTTATAACGGTCCCAACGCCTGGATACCGCTGCTGGAAGGCGGCGAGATCGAGATGGGGATCATCAATATTCTCGATTCGCATATGGCGGCGACCGGAACGGGCAACTACAAAACCGCCTATCCCAGCGTGCGCGTGATTTCGGGCGGCGTTTTTCCGTTTACGGCCGGGCTCATCGTTCGTGACAGGTCGGACATCAAGCAAATCAGCGATCTCAAAGGTAAAAGAGTCGCTTGGGATTACGGCGGACACGCCATCAACCAGACGTGGCAAAACGCTGTCATGGAAGCGGGTGGCTTGAAACCAGCGGATGTGTCGCAAGTTAGGGTGTCGAACCTCAACGACGGCGTCAGAAACGTGCCCGAAGGAAAAGTCGACGCTGCGTTTACCGCGGTCGGCATCGGCGTGGTCGAAGAAGCCAATGCGATGGAACCGATACGTTTCCTCAGCATGCCGCACACCGATGCCGCCAACAAGATTCTCGGGCGCTATGGCGCTTCGGTGGTGAAGTCCGACGCGGCCACCGGCATCAAAGGCGATACCTATGTGATTGGCTATCCGCTCCAATTGGTCAGCTCGGCGAAGGTGAGCGACAAGGCGATCATGACGTTGCTGAAAGCCTGGTGGGACAACTTGGCGGAGCTTCAGACCATTCACCCGCTGTTCAAGCGCTGGACCAAAGATACGCAAGCCATTGTCGAATTTTACCGTTCCCTACCACTCGGGCGCGGTGGGATTTTATAAGCAGGTTGGCATCTGGACCGCGAAACACGACGCTCGAACCAAGGAGATTTGCAGCTAAGGTGAGACCAAGCGGCTAGATGGAGAACGACAAGCGCGTCGCAGTCGCCACGTGGGATTTAAAGAGGGATTAGCTTTCATGGAAATCGAAGAGAGCGTCCGTACCAGAGATCTCGGCAAGGGTCTAAACACGCTCGGCCAATGTCTGCTGATGGCGATTCCCGTGAGCGGCATGTTTTTTTTGCTCAACGTGCCGCAGTATATCGGCTGGCTCGTTTTCAACGAGCAATACATGGGACTATTTCTCGGTCTCGCGCTGTGCGCTACGTATTTACTGATTCCGGCGAAAGCCGGTCATGGTCGATCATAGCGTTCCGTGGTACGACGCGATCGCAGCTCTAGCCGGTTTGGCGATCGGGCTTTACGTTTTTATCTACTACCCATCGATCGTTAACTCACTGGGCGATATCGCGACGGAACGGGTCGCGCTGGGTTGCATAACAATTATCCTGCTTGCCGAAGCCTCGCGCCGACTTGGTCGGCTGGCCGTTGGTCATCATCGCGGCATGTTTTCTTTTTTACGCCTTGTTCGCCTACTTATTCCCCGGCGATTTTTACGGTCGCGGCTGGTCCATCAATCGGCTCGCCACATACTTATATCTCGACGCCAACGGTATCTTCGGCCAGGCGCTGCAAGTGGGCGCGAGCATCGTGGTGGTCTTTGTCATTTTCGGGGAAGTGCTCTACGTCGTCGGTGGTGCGGAGTTTCTGAGCGATTTTTCGCTTGCTTTGATGGGGCGTTTCCGCGGCGGCCAGGCGAAGATCGCCATCGTTTCATCGAGCTTGTTCGGAAACATCAGCGGCAGCGCGGTCGCTAACGTGGTGGTCGACGGCGCTTTTACTATTCCCATGATGAAAAAGGCCGGCTATCCGCCGCCCGTTGCCGCCGCGGTGGAGGCGGTGGCATCGACCGGCGGACAAATCATGCCGCCGGTGATGGGCGCGGCGGCGTTTTTGATCGCGGAGTATTTGCAGATGCCGTATGCCCAAGTGGCGCTGGCGGCGGCTGTGCCTGCGGTGCTCTACTACGTCGCGCTGTTTATTCAGGTGGATTTACTCGCGGCGCGCAACGGCATCCGCGGTTTGCCGCGCAACGAAGTGCCAAGTTTGCTGCCGGTGCTCAAGCGTTCGGCGAGCTTCGTGGTGCCGCTGACCGTGTTAATCGTATGGATGTTTTTTCTAAATCGGCGTCCTGAAGAAGCCGGGCTCTTGGCCGCTCTGGCGGCGTTGATCGTCGGCTTTCTTACGCCTGGGGTGAAATTAGGCTTAGCCGGAGATGCTGAAAATTCTCACTAACTCCGGCCGAGGCATGTTGGAGATCGCGGCGATAACCGGGCTCGCCGGCGTCGTGATCGGCGTGCTGCAGCTCACGGGACTCGGTTTCACGCTCACGCTGACGCTGCTCAACATCGGGCAGAGCAGTGCGTTGCTGCTTTTGGTCCTCACCGCGATCGTCAGTATTATTCTCGGCATGGGGATGCCGACGACGGCGGTATACGTCCTGCTCGCGGTATTGGTCGCGCCCGGACTGGCAAAGCTCGGCATCTTACCCATCGCGGCGCACCTGTTTATTTTTTACTTCGGTATGCTCAGTATGGTGACGCCGCCGGTGTGCATGGCGAGTTACGCCGCGGCTTCGATCGGCAAAACCGATCCCATCAAGACCGGCTGGGCCGCGATGCGTCTGTGTATGATCGCCTATGTCGTGCCGTTTCTGTTCGTTTTCTCGCCGTCGCTCTTGCTCATCGGTCATTGGTATGAAGTCGTGCTGTCGGTTTTTACGGCGATCATCGGCGCAATCTTGCTTGGGGTCGGCGTCGTGGGCTATTTGTTCCGACCGGTCGGCGCGGGCAAGCGCGTGCTATTTTCGCCGCGGCTGCAGGCTTGCTGATACCGATCGTTCACAGCGGCAACTTCGCGGCGTTAACCTGGGCCGTCAATGCCGTTGGGCTTGTGCTGGCGATTATCGTAGTCAGCATCGAGTGGTTGGCGCGCGCCAACGGCGCAGCGATGGCCGCGAGAGAAACGATCAAAGCGCCGCTGACGTGAAAATTGTTTTCGGTCGGATCCTCGCTTTGCGCCCGAGATAACGACCCGGCGAAAGCCTCTAACCGCAAATACGCTGCGCAGTACCGCGCAGCAAACTTCACGATAGCCCGTTTTTTTGTGCGCGCCGACACTTGCTCTCAGTTCGGTGCCGGCAGCACCTTCTCTTCCCCGAAGAAGCTCGCGCCAATGCCTCCCAATGTCACTCAGCCTTACGGCGTAGGGATGACGGGTAGTGTCAGCGGAAAAAGCTGCGCATGATAATGAGGAACGACACCCGCGATCCTTTGTCCTGCTGCTGAATGTTCGCGCCGTCGCTTACGCGATTGAGCACAAATGTCTAAAATGATTGCAAAAGTATTCTGTGAGGATTCGAATAGAATAACAAGATTATTCTAGATTCAACTACTTAGCTGTGTCGCCGGAAAAACTGCTTATGGCTCGCGTTTTGCGTTTAGATTATCTTTGAAAACACACCGGTTCACTAGACCCGCTTGAATAAATGGGAGGAACGATGGTATCGGATTTAATTTCGTATGGGCTGTTGGCTAGTCTCTTTGTCGTAACCGGCCTTCGGATGTTCGTCGAGAAACCGAACAAGGTCAAGGAATTTCCCCTGCCATCGTGGAAGAGGATCAAATCCAACTCCAGGCCGACATCACGCGATGCATAACGAGCCGTCGATACAGGTCACCGCATAGCCGCCGATGCTGATCTCGCCGCCATCGACCTTTACCGTCACCAAACCGTCACGACCGACGTTCATGCCTTGCCGGGCCGTGTAGTCGGTGCCAATTTCGCTTATCAATCCGTTGTGAATTAGATATGCGGCGACGCTGGCGTTGCCGCTGCCGCAAACAGGATCTTCGGGAACTCCGAGGGCGGGCGCGAATGAGCGCACATGCAAGCGCGCTCGATCATCATCCGCCAAACCGAAAACCGTAACGCCGGCGGCGCGAGTCTCGCCGCTCATGTCTAACACGCTTTGTAAATCGGGATTCAGCCCGTCGACGATACCCGCATTGCCGAGGTCCGTGATCAGCCAGACCACGCCGACATCGACACGCAGCGGCGGGCGCGAAGCGTCTCCTGACACGCCCAATGCTGCCAGTTAGCCGGTGCATTTGACCTTGGCTCAAGAGCGCTGATTTTAGCTTTCGGCGCGTTCGGATAAAGGTGCCGGTCACCAACCGGAGTCTTTTTCAATTTGAATTTCGATGACGCCGGCGAGGCATTCTTGGCGAAGCCTTCCGTTGGGCGCAGCGACGACACCACATTCGAGCACGGCGTGTGCGCTGCCAATGGTCGGATGTCCGGCGAAGGGCAACTCCTGTTTCGGAGTGAAAATTCTTAACCTGTAATCCGCAACGGCCGAGGAAGGCGGTAGAACAAAGGTCGTCTCGGAAAGATTTGTCCATGCAGCAATTCGCTGCATTTCGTCGGCGTCAAGCTTATCCGCGTCCAAGACGACTGCGACTGGATTTCCTGAGAAAGGCTTTCGCGTGAAGACGTCGACCTGCTTAAAGCGCAGCGTATTCATAGCGCTCCGCTTTTAGATCTTTTTTTGAAATTGTTTGAAGAAACCCTCGTTGTCGAGCTCCTTGAGAAACCGCATATCGATGAAGTCCTCGGATTTCTTGTTCTTCGCCGCCGGGACCCGTTGCGCCACTTCGTCGATGGCGTTGCGAATGCCTTCGAGATTTGGGTTGGCGCTGTAATCGGTCACCTGGAGAAAACTCTGATAAGTCGCTTCAAGAATCTCGGGGTCGGCGGTCTTCAGATACTTGGTGATGATCTTTTTGGTCTCCTCTTTGTGTGTGGCGGCGTAGTGCACGCCTTCGATGAATCCTTTCAAGAAGCTCTTGACGGTTTGCGGATTTTCCCGGTTGAAACGGTCGGTGGTTTCGATCACGAGCTGGGGATAGGGAATACCCAGCTCCGCGACGTTTACCAATACGGAGAAGCCCTGCTTCTTCGCGGTCAAATCCAAGGGCGGGGATACCAACGTGGCGTCCAGGGCGCCCGCTGCCAAAGCCTGCAAGCGGCTCGGCTGAGTGCCACCTTGCAAGATGATGATGTCTTTAGTGGGGTCGAGGCCGAATTTTTTGCACACCAGACGAATGGCGGTGTCGGTTCCTGACCCAAAGCGGCTGATGCCGATTTTCTTTCCCTTCAGATCGGACCATTTGGTGATTCCCTTCGCGGCGACCAAACTGTAAGGAAGGGTATTGACGACGGCAGCGACAATCACGGCGTCCGCGCCCTGGGTGCGTGCGGCGATCGTCGCCGGCCCGGAATTGATGGCAAACTTGACCTCGCCTGTTCGCGCAACCTGGGCAAGCGTCGAACCGGATTCAAACAGAACCACGCGCGCGTCAAGCCCGTGTTTTTTCCACATTCCCGCGTCCTGAGCGAGGTACGCATAGATCAAGTTGACGCCCGGTCCGGCGACTCCTGCCATGATCGGGGCATTGGCATAGGCGGCGAACGGGTAAGTGAGCGCCAGCAAGAGCAGTGTTAGAGAACGAAAGAAAAGGTGATGAGGTTTAACCACGTTGTCTCCAATTCTTGTTTTTGATTCGCCCGCCGGACCAGCAATGCCACGCTTTAGATGCCAGCTCAAGGCCGTTGGTCGCAACCGGCTCAGAGGGTCGCTATTCGTGCGCACATAACATGCTCCTTAAAATCGGCTAAAAAGTTGATGGGACTGTCAGCGGCGGGAAGTCGGCAAAGGCTCAGCGGCGCGCAAGGTCCAGGCACTATCATGCCGGGTAAAGCCAATCTTGGGATAGTACTCGACGGCTTTCGGCGCGGACAGCAGCACCAGCATGGAACGCGGGCCCATCTTTTCACGGGTCTGCCGGATGAGTTCGACGCCGATGCCTTGGCGTTGATGCGACAAGCGCACGGCAAGATCGGCTAGATAGCCGACGTAGGAAAAGTCGCTCAGCGTGCGCGCGAGGCCGACTAATAAATCTCCATCCCACGCCGTGACCACGAGATTGGCGTGGCGCAGCATGTCCGTCATGATGCGTCGATCGTCGACGGGCCGCCGCTCGCCTAGAGTGGATGCGTTGTATAACTCGATCACTTGATCGAGATTTAAGTCATTGCCGTACTGATAGTCAATTTCCCGCATTCTCTTTCTCCCGCGCCGCCTCGCGATTCTCTCACTAGGGCGCAAATTTTAAGATGCCTGAATTATAGCAGCTCTGTCTAATGGATGAGCAGCGGCGCGCGGCAAAATGATTCCCTCGGTTTGAAAGAATCGGGGTTTCCACTGGTTGCGATTAACCGCGGACTGGCGCAGTGATTGCGTTGACACGCTCGCATAGGCTTCGACAAATATAGGAATAGCCTAATAACGAATCGCGAGGAAAAAATCATTGAACTAAAAGGGCGCCAAAGCCGAAGAATTCGTGAACCTGGCGTTATTGAAAGAGCTCGATCAAAGCGGCTTTTATCGATAGGCTCTACAAAAAATAATCTGCTGCGTCCCTGGCTCGCCTTGCCAGCGCGTGTGCAAAAGTAAAACCATCGATCATGCCGCGGCTTTCTTCCGATTAGACCGCCCGGACGCCGCCAGCGGTGCTACTGCGCGATGACCGCCTCTCCCTGATTGACCGCGACCTCACGAATCTTCGCCGGGAGGTCAAACGGCTCGTCCATGTTAAATCCGCGCGGACGGTCAGGAGTGCGCGAGAAGAAACTCACAAGCTCCTGCAATATCGGCTTTGGCAAGGGCACGCCGAGAATCTCGGCGGAGGCCAGCTGAAACTGTCCTTTGCCGTCGCGCGTGCGCAGGACGCCACGCGCCGTTAGCGGCACTCGACCTGAGACGTAACTTAACGGGTCCATGAGTCCACCGGAGCCGCGCTGGCGTTTGAATTCATCCATATCGACATAGACCCGGCCAGCGAGATTACCGTTGCCGAGCATCGAGATCTGGGGATTGGTCAGGCCTCGAGGAATTTTATCTTTGGCATTGAATGCGAGGTACGACGCTACTTCGAGCTCTGACATCGGCGTTCGTTTCGGCCGGACGGGATCGCTGGAAGCATTCTTGGCAATTTCGTCAAACTTCCGTTGAAGACTATCGCCTTGCTCTCTGGATACTTGCACCGCGAGCGCGCTTGAAATCGCCAAGCTTACGATCACCGCCGCCGGATACATCCTAAATCGAAGCCTCTTAAGATTCATACTATTCATACGATAGGGTTTGGCGCCGGGGGCTTCAAGAGTACCTGCGAACTTTGTGTCGGAGATCGGCCTGGTAGAGATGTTGATTGAGAGAATCTGTGGCTTGCAAATCCGCGGACGGCATAGTTAATTGAAAGCCTCGTCATCAGTTTAACCAGGAGCGACATATGGCCGAAAATATGAAACCCCGTAGCGGGGTGATCACGGATGGACCGGATCGCGCGCCGACGCGGGCGATGTTCAAAGCGGTGGGTTTTAGCGATGAAGACTTGCGCCGGCCGATCGTCGGCGTGGCCAACACCTGGATCGAGATCGGGCCGTGCAATTATCATTTACGGCGGCTGGCGGCGAAAGTGAAAGAGGGTATTCGCGCCGCCGGCGGAACGCCGATGGAGTTCAACACGGTGTCGATCTCAGACGGCATCAGCATGGGCGCGGAAGGCATGAAATGCTCCCTGATCAGCCGCGAGGTGATCGCCGATTCGATCGAACTCGTGGCGCGCGGCAATCATTTCGACGCGCTCGTTTGTCTGTCCGGTTGCGACAAGACCAACCCCGGCGTGGTGATGGCTTTAGCTCGCCTTGATATTCCGGGACTTGCGCTCTACGGCGGTTCGATCGCTCCGGGCCACTTGGGTGACAAAGATTTGACCATTCAAGACGTGTTCGAAGCCGTGGGCGCTTATGCCAGCAAACGGATCGACGCCGAACAATTTCTCGCTGTGGAAAATGCCGCGTGCCCCGGCGCCGGCGCTTGCGGCGGGCAATTTACCGCCAACACCATGTCGACGGTAATGGAATTTCTCGGCATCTCGCCGATGGGCAGCAACGGCATTCCCGCGACCATCGGGGAAAAAGACGAAGCTGCGTTCAACGCCGGCAAGTTGGTCATGGATTTACTCAATGCCGATTTGCGGCCGTCGCAGATCCTTACGCGTAAAGCGATTGAAAACGCCATTGCATCGGTGGCCGCTACCGGCGGCTCGACCAACGCAGTGTTGCATTTGCTCGCGATTGCGCGCGAAACGGGTGTCGAATTGACGATCGACGATTTCGACCGGATCAGCGAGCGCACGCCGCTGATCGCCGATCTCAAACCGGGCGGGCGGTTTGTCGCCAATGATTTATACCAAGCCGGCGGCATTCAGCTCGTTGCCAAGCGCTTGATCGAGGCCGGACTGATTCACGGCGATACGATCACGGTGTTGGGTAAGACGATCGCTGAAGCAGCGCAAATGACCAAGGAAACTCCCGGGCAAGAAGTGGTGCGGGCGATGACGAACCCGCTAAAATCAACCGGCGGCTTGGTTATTCTCAAAGGTAATCTGGCGCCGGAAGGCTGCGTCGTCAAAGTCGCCGGGCATGAGCGCATGATTCACAAAGGTCCGGCGCGGGTTTTCGAGCGCGAAGAAGATGCTTTCAAAGCGGTGCAGGCAGGTCAGATCAAAGACAATGATGTCGTCGTAATTCGCTACGAAGGACCGAAGGGCGGACCAGGAATGCGTGAGATGCTCGGTGTTACCGCCGCGCTGGTTGGCGCGGGGTTAGGCGATTCCGTTGCCCTTCTTACTGACGGACGTTTCTCAGGTGCAACCCATGGTTTGATGGCCGGTCATGTGGCACCCGAAGCAGCTCACGGCGGACCGATCGCCGCGTTGCGCGACGGCGACACGATTGTTTTTGACATCAAAGCGCGGCGCTTGGATGTCGAAATTTCCGATCAAGAGATGAAGTCACGGCTCAGCCAGTGGACGGCGCCCGTACCGCGCTACAAAACCGGTGTCATGGCCAAGTACGCCAAACTCGTGTCGTCTGCGTCCGAGGGCGCGGTGACGCGGTAGGCATAGCTCGTTCAAGGTTCAAGGGTTCAAAGTTCAAGGTCGGAAAAGGGGGAGGCACACTGCCTCCCCCTTTTCTGTTGAGGCCGATTTGTTTGACAGTTTGTTGCGCGGTTCGATAGTGTGCAATGCAATCAAGATTTATTGAAGGAGAAGAATCCATGAGCCTCGATTATGTCAGCAATCAAGAAATCATTCAGGCGGCGCGGCGCAATCTGCCGCAGGATGTGTGGGATTATCTTACCGGTGGTGCGGAGTCGGAAACGACTATGCGGCGCAACCGCCTGGGGTTCGATTGCCTCGGGTTGCGGCCGCGAGTGCTAGTGGACGTTTCCAAGGTTGACACGTCGACAACCTTCCTCGGACAGAAACTGCGTATCCCAGTGATGATGGCGCCCATTGGTTCTCTGCAAACGATTACACCGGAGGGAGGCGTCGCCGTGGCGAAAGCCGCCGCCGAGTTCGGCACCATGAACTTCCTCAGCTCGGTCACTCAGCCGGCCCTCGAAGAGGTCGCCGCTTCCACCGACCATCCGAAAATTTTTCAACTCTACATTCGCGGCGGTCTCGACTGGTGTGCCGAGATCGTCGGTCGGGTGAAGAAGGCCGGATACATCGCGCTCTGCCTCACCGTCGACACGGCGCACTACAGCCGGCGCGAGCGGCCGCTGCTCAACCGCTGGCAGCCGCCAAGCCGGCACCGGGAATCCGGGCGCATCTATCAAGCGATGCTCACCTGGGAAATGGCAAAGGAGATCAAAAAAATCGCAGGCATGCCGCTGATCATCAAAGGCATCGCTACCGTGGAGGACGCTAAGCTCGCCGTCGATCATGGTGTCGACGTGATCTACATTTCCAACCACGGCGGCCGCCAGCTCGACCATGGCCTCGGCACCATCGACACGCTGCCAGAAATCGCTGCGGCGGTGAACGGCAAAGTTCCAATCGTTCTCGATGGCGGAGTGACGCGCGGCACCGACGTCGTGAAGGCTTTGGCACTTGGCGCAAACGCCGTCACCATCGGCAAGTTGCAAGGCTGGGGTTTGGGTGCGGGCGGTCAAGCTGGACTGGTGAAGGTTCTCGAGCTGCTCGAAGAAGAGATCACTATCGACATGGCGCTCATGGGAGTCACTCGCGTCGATCAGATTACCTCGAGCTACGTCTGCAAGGCCGCGCCGGTCACGTTCGCTCACGAGATGAGCGCGTTCGTGCATATTCCCGGCAGCGGGCAGCTGCGCTAGTAACTCGCTAAGTTGCCTCCGGCTCCTCCTGCGTCCACGAAGTTGCGGTTTCCGGATCAATTCGGAACTTGGAACTCCGAACCCGACACTCCGGAAAGGCCCAGCTGCCGCAACTTGTCCTCGGTAATCAATCCGAATTCATCCCATCCTCTTGCGTGGTAATAGCTCTGAATCATTTCTCGCAGTTCTTCGGCCGCCAGGCCGATGCCCTGAGCCACGCCGGTGGGAAGCGTTTCGGTTAACAGTCGCGGCGGCAGCCAATCATGCTCGATCTGCCAGCCCTCGCGCATGTTGAAAAGTTTTTTTAGGTTGTGAATGCGCTCGCCGGTGCGCTTCAGCTCAGCGCTTGAATAATCCCACCCGGTAACCTTGCTCAGCAGGTCTGCGCCCTCGCAGTAAAAGTCAGTGAAGCATTTGCGCAGGAACTTACAGACGATCAGCGAGTCGAGTACCGCGGCGAAATCCTCTGAGGCGGCGACCAAGACACCTCGGCCAGAGTCGGCGTGCAAGCGGTCGACTTCACCCGAGAAGTCGGCTTCGTAAGCGCCGGAACGATTGTGGCAGGCGCCGCGCGGGCTGACCGCCAAGCCCAGCGCCATGGTCTTTAAGCTACGCGGTTCATAGCCGGGGAGCTCCAAGCCTTTGACGTGCATCGCCCAATGCATGCTCTCTCCGCCGATCTCGATCGCGGCGCGACGCGAGCCTTGAGCCAACAGCGCGCCCAGGCCCCGTCCCTCTCCGATGGCTGGAATAGCGGCGAGAAGTGCGTCTGCTTGGCCGAACTTCAAGCCAAGCTCCTCTGCTCCAGGCAACAATCCCCTCTCGCTGCACTCCATCGCCCAGGCTAGGGTGCCGCCGGCACTGATTGTGTCAATTCCGTACAGGTCACAGAGCTGGGCGGCCTGAAGCACCACAGCAGGATTGTCGATGCCGCAGAGCGGTCCCAAGGCAAAAAGGGTTTCATATTCCAGACGCTGTTCCTCACCGTTGAGAGCTTTGAATAGGCGCTCGCAGCGGATCGTGCAGGCGGCGCAGCCATGCCTGCGGCTGAAGTTATTTTCCGTCAGAGACTCTCCGCTCAAGGCGTCGGCGTCGTCAAAAGTTGATTGCTGAAAATTGCGCGTGGGCAAAGTGCCGAGGCGGTTAAAGACCGCCAGATTGGCCACCGTGCCGATCTTTCGATACTTGTCGGTGAGTGAACTTAGACTGCGCTCACGCAGCGCGCCGGCGATCTTGTCGACGCCGGCCGGATCGGCGACAGCGATCGCATGATCGCCGCATAGGGCGATGGCCTTGAGATTCTTCGATCCCATAACCGCGCCGACTCCGCCGCGTCCGGCGTGGCGCCCTTCGTTACTGATGGTGGCGAAGCGCACCTTGTTTTCGCCGGCTTTGCCGATGGCGGCAACGCGCGCCATGGGCGAGTTGAGCTCAGAGCGGATTGCAGATTCAGTATCAAGGGGACTCTTGCCGCGCAGATGTTCGGCCGCGCGAATCTCGACGGTTTGATCTCGGATGAAGATATACGCCATAGCGGCGGCCCGGCCGGTGATAATCAAACGCATCGAGGCCGATCCGTTTGAGCTCGAGCGCAAAGTAACTTGAAGAGAGTGAATCGGCGATAAATCCGGTGAGAGGAGATTTCGTCACAACGGCAAACTTTGCGGTCGTGGTAAGGCCCGTACCGACTAATGGCGCGCTGGCAAAGATCAAAGGATTGGCGGGAGAAAAGGGATCGACTCCCGGCGGCGCATAGTCGTAGAGCAGGCTTGTGCCCAGCCCGATGCCGCCGAGGAATGCGCGCAGGCGTGATTCATCGATCTCATGCCAGAGACTTTGCCCGGTGCTCAAGTCGACGTGGAGCATGCGGCCGTGAAAACCGTACATTGGCTCAGCCTCCCGCGTCAGCAGAAAGAATAAAAATTTTATCTCCCGAATTGACCTTGGCGCCGGGAGCACGAATAAAGTTCAAACCATTGATGTTGCAGGTATAGCCGCTAACCAGACCGTCGGAGCTGATGATCCTGCCGAGCAAAACCGGCAGCCGCTCAGTGAGCGCCGAAAAAACGTTCGCGAGAGTCGCATCTTGCGGCAGCGATAAGGATACTGATCTGGTCTTTGCGATCAAACGAGCCACACCGAACAGCTCAACGGACACGGAGATCGCATCGGCGGTTTCTAAACCGTTTTTGTTCATGCTGTGCCAGCGGTCGACGGCGGCCTGGTAGTCTTCGGGCGTATTCATGTTGAGAAAGCTCAGGCCCTCGGGATCGAACCGGCGCACTTCGACCTCATGGATTTCCCGGGTGCGAACTTTTGGGTAGAGCGAAATCGGCCGCAGCTCGCTGCGCTCGAGCTGCTCGCGCAAGAGCGGCGCGACGCTGCGCCGGTAAACAGCATGCAAAGGTTGAAAGCGCTCCTGCCAGAACGGCACGACCACGTCCCAGTCCGCGATCTGCGACAGGAGATGCGAAATTAGCATGAGATTGAGAAAGGGCGCATCGCAGGAGGTCACGAAACAAACTTCCTTGGTGGCGGCTCTCAGGCCATGGTAAATGCCGCTCACCGGACCTTGATAGGCTACCTCGTCGCGCACCAGCGCGACCGGAAGAGGCGGCAGCTCTTGATCAGGTGCGGCCACCACGACGGTTTCCGCGAAGATGCGCCCGAGCCTCCGAACGACATGCGCGATGAGCGGCTCGTCATCGAAGGGCAGCAGCGCCTTGGGCCGGCCCATGCGCGAACTCTTGCCACCCGTCAAGACAACAGCAGTCGCATCGGTAATCCTCTGATGATTGTCCATAATCCCGTGCGGGACCCTTGGTGAAATACTAGGGTCGCGGGAACGGCATAGTCAAGGCGCCGAGACGTTTGCTCCTTGAATCACTGCGGGTTTATTCCCCCAGCTTGGTGCGTAGAAAACTATTCAGAGCACTTAACGTCCGTCATTCCCGCATGCTTTAAGCGGTGGTTCGACTGAGCTCACCACAGGCGAATCCGGAGCTGGACCCCCGATAAAAACATTCGGGGGTGGCGAAATTATTAGCATGGCAGGTGAAGCAGGGGCGATTCATGAATCGGCCGTGCAGAAATTTAGAATTTAACCGCGAGCAGTGGAGAAGGAATTGGATGCGTGCTGACTCAGTACCGGCCCCTTTCCACTTTTGCCTCGGGTCGCGCCAGCTCTTTTTCAGCCGCGGGTACGATGCTCACGGCGCAGGCTTTGTATTCGGGGATCTTGGCGAGTGGGTCTAGGGCATCGATCGTGAGCAGGTTCGCGGCGGCTTCGACAAAATGCATGGGGATGAAAACCACGCCGACCGTGGTGCGCTGGGTCACCCAGGCGCGCAGGACGACGGTGCCGCGGCGCGACGAGGCGCGCACAGTGTCGCCGTCTTCGATCTTGAGGCGGGCCGCGTCGGCAGGATTGATTTCGATGCGCGCCTCCGGATAGAGCTCGTCGAGCTTTGAATGGCGCGTCATCGTGCCGCCGTGCCAGTGTTCGAGCAGGCGTCCGGTGGTGAGGATGAACGGATATTCCTCGTCGGGCATCTCCACGGAAGGTATGTACTCAAGAGGGTGGAACTTGCCCTTGCCGCTGGGAAAAGTCTCGGTGAAGAGATAAGGAGTGCCGGGATGATTGTCATCCCACACCGGCGTCTGTAAGCCTTCTTTTTCGATGCGCCGATATTTCACTCCAGCGTATTCAGGCACGACGCGACCCATTTCTTCGAGCACTTCGGCGGGGCTCGCGTACGCCCAGAAAGCTGTCCGCGGGCGGCCGAGCTTCTTTTCGATGCGCCCGGCAAGATCACAAATGATCTCCAAGTCAGGTCGGGATTGGCCGCGCGGGTCCAACGCTTTGCGCACGCGCTGGACGCGGCGGTCGGTGTTGGTGAATGTGCCTTCTTTCTCCGCCCAGGAAGTCGCGGGCAAAAAGACGTCGGCATAGGCGCCGGACTCATTGATAAACAAGTCCTGCGCCACCAGGAACTCCAGCTGTTCCATCATGTGGCGCGTGTGATTCAGGTTGGGCTCGGACATCATGGGATTCTCGCCCATGATGTGCAGCGCGCGCACTCCACCCGGCCGGACCTCACTCATGATTTCGGTCGTCGTCAGCCCCAGTCTACGATTAAGGCCGCCTGGCTCGATATTCCACGCCTGCTCGAATTTGCGCGCTGCCGCTTCGTCGTCGACTCTTTGATAACCCGGATAGTGCCATGGCATGGCGCCCGAATCCGATGCGCCTTGGACGTTGTTCTGCCCGCGCAATGGATTCAAACCCGTGCCTTTGCGGCCGATATGGCCGGTGAGCAGCGCCAGATGGATGAGCGACATCGCGTTGTCGGTGCCGTGCGAGTGTTCGGGAATGCCCAGCGCCCAATAAATCGCTGCGTTTTTCGCCGTCGCATACATCCGCGCCGCCTGGACGATCAGGTTGCGGTCGACGCCGGAAATCGCTTCGGCATATTCGGGCGTGAATTTCTCCGTGGATTTTGCGAAGCCTGCGAAACCTTCGGTTCGGCGATCGATGAAATCCTGGTTATAAAGCTTCTCCTTAATGATGACATGCGCCATGGCGGAAAAGAGCGGAACATCGGTGCCCGGTTTCTCAGGGAGCCAGAGCGCGGACCAGTTGACCATCTCCACTCGCCGGGGATCCACGACGATGAGCTTGGCGCCGTGATTGGCAACCGCTGCCTTCATTTGCAGCGCGATGATCGGATGCGTTTCGGCTGTGTTGGAGCCGGTTACGAGAAAGACGTCGCTGTGAATGACTTCGGCGGCGGTGTTGCTCATCGCTGAGGAGCCGAGCGCCATCTGCAGCGCGACCACCGAGCCCGCATGGCACAGGCGCGTGCAGTGATCGATGTTATTGCTGCGGAACAGCGCGCGGAAAAGTTTTTGCAGGAGGTAGTTATCCTCGTTGGTCGCCTTGGCGCAGCAGTAAACCGCCATGGCGTCGGCGCCATCGCGCTGGTAAATCTCCACCATTCGATCGGTGGCATATTCGAGGGCTTCGTCCCACGAGACCTCGCGCCATTGATCGCGTTCGAATGCCTGGGTGCGCGCGCCGGGTGCCTGAGGTTTCTTACGAATCAGCGGCGTCGTCACCCGGTCCTTGTTGTAAATGAAGTCGTAGCCAAAGCGTCCCTTGACGCACAGGTTGCCGTGGTTCACCACTGAGTCAAAGGACGAGGTCACTTTGAAGACGTAGTCGTCTTTAATGTGCAGCTCAAGGCCGCAACCCACACCGCAGTACGGGCAGGTGGTCGGTACGATGCGATCGGCGCTGATCATGGCGATTTCCTCCGACGCTTCTTCCCGCCGCTGCGAGTCGCCTGCAAGATTTCGTCCAAGGAAACTCCCTGCTCGAGCAGCGACTCGCGCTTGGGCTTCAGCGCGCCGGTGGGACAGACGCCGACGCATTGGCCGCAGAATACGCACGTCGTCTCAGGCATGGGCTTGTCGAAGAAAGTCCCGATACCAGTGTCGAAACCACGCCCTTTGAAGTTGATCGCGAAGGTAAACTGCGCGTCGTCCGCGCACACCTGCACGCAGCGCCAGCACAAGATGCACTTGGAATAGTCGCGGATGTACATCGGATTATCATCGAGCACCGGAACCTCGCGCCGCTCGGCGTCGGGAAAGCGCGCGCGGTCGGCGCGATAATCTTCGATGAACTTATTAATTTCCGGCGCCTGAGAAAGATCTACGGCGGAAGCGAGCATTTCGAGAATCGTGCGGCGGCTGCGCTCGGCGCGCGCGCTCGAGGTGGAGACTTTCATGCCTTCGCTCACCGGGCTCAAGCACGCTGGCAGAAGCGGCTTTACGCCGTCGACTTCGACCACGCAGATGCGGCAGAGCCCGTTCGCCGTGCAGTGGTCATGATAGCAAATGGTCGGAACATGCCGGCCGAGGTGCTCCGCGGCCTTGAGGATCGTCGTCCCCGCGGGCACGGTGACGGCTTCGGCATCGATGGTGAGTGTTACATCAGGCATGAAAAATCACCCTTGGAGTATTGGAGTGGTGGAGTAATGGAGTGTTGGGTCCGGATGCATCACTCCATTACTCCAGTACCCCATCACTCCAATTTGTGCGACTCGTATCATTTGAACATCTCCGGCCATAGCTTGATCGCGCTCAGGACCGCCGTCGCCGCCGTCTGGCCGAGGCCGCACAGGGAGGCGTCGATCATCGTGCCGCCCACATCCGATAAGCGTTCGCGGTCGCCGGCGAGCGAATGCCCGGCTGCGGCCCGGTCGAGAATTTCATACTGCCGGCGCGCGCCAAGCTGGCAGGGATAGCATTTGCCGCAGCTTTCGTCGGCAAAGAAGTGCGTCAGCCGCTTCAGCACGTCGCGCATGTCCGCGCTATCGTCGAAGACCATGACTGATCCGGATCCGAGTGGCAAGCCGGCGGCGCTCAGGTTTTCAAAGGACAGAATTATATCCAGGTCTTTCTCGGCGGCGAATGCGCCCGCGGCGCCACCCATGAGCACCGCTTGAAACTTGCGCCCCTGTTTCAGTCCGCCTGCGAGATCGAACAACAAATGGCGCAAGCTGACGCCAAACGGCACCTCGTAGAGCCCGGGCCTCTGGATCTGGCCTGACACGCAGAACAGCTTCGGACCGGGCGAGCGTTCCGTGCCGATTTTTCGATACTCTGCGGCGCCGCGTTCGATGATCAGCGGGACGTTGCAGAATGTTTCCACGTTGTTGATCACGGTGGGCTTGCCGAATAATCCGTGAGTGGTGGGGAAGGGAGGCTTGATGCGCGGGAAACCGCGCTTGCCTTCGATGGATTCCAACAGCGCAGTTTCTTCGCCGCAAATATACGCGCCTGCGCCCAGCCGCATTTCAATATCGAAGTCCAATCCGGAACCCAAAATATTTTTGCCAATGGCGCCGGCCTGCCGCGCCTCGGCCACCGCTTCGCTCATGACTTTGAAGGCGTAAGGATATTCTCCGCGCACGTAAATGTAACCCTGACTGGCGCCCACGGCATGGGCCGCGATGATCATCCCTTCGATGGTGCGGTGTGGGTCTTCCTCCATGAGAATGCGATCTTTGAAGGTCCCGGGCTCGGATTCGTCGGCGTTGCACACGATGTACTTGGGCTGGCCCGCCGCCTTTGCCGCTCCCTCCCACTTGATGCCGGTGGGAAATGCCGCGCCGCCGCGGCCGACCAACCCCGCAGTTTTCAGCTCCGCGACCACATCTTGCGACGTCATCGTCACGCCTTTTTTCAGTCCGGCGTAACCGCCGCCGCTGCTGTAATCGGCAAAAGAGGTGGGATGACCTTGACCGCAGTTGCCGGTAAGGATGCGGATATCGCCGCCGACGAAGCTGATCGGTTTATCGGCGCTACGCGCGCAGATCTCCGCTGCTTGGCGGGGATCGCCTTGTCCCAGAGCGGTTTCGCCGACAAGAAGCGCCGGCGCATGATCGCACAAACCCAAACAGGGAGCATGCTCGACGGTGAACGCACCGTCCGAGCTGACTTCGCCCGGCGCAACTTTCAGATGGCGGCAGAGGGCGTTCGCCAATTCATCGCTACCCGCCAGGGCGCAGGCGGGCGAGTCGCACACACGCGCCACGGTTCGGCCGAGCGGCTCGCGGGAGAGCATCTCGTAGAAATCGATGACGCCGTACACATCAGCGAGGGGTACGCCCAAGGCGCGGCCCACCTCAGTCGCAACGGCTTCGGGAATCCAGCCGTGAAATTGCTGTGCGGCGTGCAAGGCTGGCAAAAGCGCAGCGCGGCCTTGCGGCGCCAACTCGGCGAGGATCGAGCGCAGGGGATCGAGTTCGCTATCACTCATCTAGTGTTCCAGGCATCGGTGCCGGTTCATTTTTATCGTTGCCTGATTTATTAAGGCCGCGACCGTGATTGATTGCGGATCGATGGCAATCGTGCCCTACCTGAAAGCAGTCTGCAAGCCATCGTCTAAAGTGAATAGATGTGAAGGGATACTGTTCGACCGCGCCATCCAAAGTTGTCGAGCTGCATCACCCGGCGCCGAACGGATCGGCTCATGAGCACGGCGTGGATCAGTTCGATTTCAGGGATTGTAAGGGTTGTCCAGGGCTGCTTGTTTCATCTGGGCGTGCAGGTCGACCATCGTCAGCGCGCAATACTCCATCGAATAACCCGTGCGGAACTCTACGCTTTCCTGAAGCGCGCGGGTCAGCACCGTGCGGTTAAATGCGCCGTGCCCCATCGCCTCCTCGCCGTCCTCGCCGAGCTTGTGCGTGTCCATGTCGGCTTCTTCGTGAGTGGAGAAATAAACGGCGTCCTGCTTGGTGAAACCGTAATACGTCGTGAGCGCGGTGAACCATTGACCCGACCACATGGAGAGGGACTCTTCGAAAACATGCAATCCCCAGAGCTCGATAATCGACCCGTCGATGAAAATCTTGTGACAGAAATCGTTGATCGCGCGGGCGGCAGGGAGATACGGATCTTCCAACACTTCTTTTTTGTTGAGGCCCATTTTTTCCGCCGTCTGGAGCAGCACCAAAACATGCCCCGGCGCTCTGGGGGAAATCAATTCATCGGCGATTTTCGCACAGAAGGGACCGAGTAAATCGAAATTGCGCACGAAGAAAGGCAGATGCGTGTAATAGGACACCGCATTGAGCGCGTTCACTTCCAAAGAAAAATGGCCCCAGTTTTTGAAAAACTGACGCATCACCGGCAGCGGCAATTTGCCTTCACGCAATTGGGTCATGAAAGCGCCCTTGAAGATTTTTTCATGGGCGTATTTGTAAAGCGTTGAGTAGAGATAATCGACGTAGGCTTTGGCTTCGGCTTCGCTGAGCTTTTCTCCCGCCTGCGGCTCCTTGGGCTTGCTCACCGTAATCATCCTCCAAAAATATCCTGCTTTTAGCGGTTATCATCGGCCTCCGGCCAAGTCAAGTTAACTCGGCGATTTGGAAATGGTTTTGCCGCAAGCTAAGATAGATGCATGCCGTCGACTCCAAGCACCGCGCTGGAAACCTTCGCCAATCCGAGGCCCGAGCGCGATTACGAGATCAACATGGAATGCCCGGAATTCACTTGCGTCTGTCCGCGCACGGGACAGCCGGATTTTGCCACGATCCGAGTGACCTACATCCCCGACAAACTCTGCGTGGAGCTCAAGGCCCTGAAGCTTTATCTCTGGTCCTATCGTAACGAAGGCGCTTTTCACGAAGCCGTGGTGAACAAGATTCTCGACGATCTCGTTCAAGCCTGCCAGCCGCGCAAGATGACCGTGGTCGGCGACTTCAACGTGCGCGGAGGGATCCATACCACAGTGACGGCGACCTACACGGAGTCCTGATTTTTATCACGTGAAGGACGGTGGGTTTCGCCACAGTTTTATGATCTGCGGAATTTCAGACGGCATGTGAATAAGCTGTGCAAAAGCTGTTGCTTCCCGTGTTGACGCGCCAGCGCTTACGGCGATATTCCTGACCGACCTTTGCCGAAAAAAACTTTTTCTTGGCGTCTCGCAAAAAGTTTTTTTGCTTTTGGTAGAAAATTATCTTGCATTTTAATTTCGTTCAGTTACATTTCCGTCACTCACAGCATGTCTGAACTAGTCATCCCCGTATCGTCGATCTCGTAATTGAAAAACTAGCATCGAAGCCATGGCCGCGTTAGAAGATAACCTGCGCAAAGTCCCGCCGCAAAACCTGGAAGCCGAGTCCTCGGTCCTAGGCGGCATCTTGCTCGACAACGAAGCGATCAATTCGGTCTTGGAACTTTTACGCCCCGAAGATTTTTACCGCGAGTCGCACCGCAAAATCTTTCGCGCCATGATCGAGATCACGGACCGGAACGAGCCGGTGGACCTGATCACTCTAAGCGATTTCTTAAAGAGCAAAAACGAGTTGGAAGCGGTGGGCGGCAGCGCCTATCTGGCGGCGCTGGCTGATTTCGTGCCGACGGCCGCGAATATTTCGTATTACGCCCGCATCGTGCGCGAAAAGGCCATTCTTCGCAGCCTGATCAGCACCGCAACCGAAATTGCGACGCGGGGCTACGAGGAGCAGGGCAGCGTCGAAGAATTTCTCGACAGCGCGGAAAAAGTCATCTTCGATATTTCCGAGAAGAAAATCAAAGCCTCTTTTGTCGCCGTCGGCGACATGATCACGGACACGCTCAAGACCATCGACAAACTCTACCAGCGCAAGGAGATGGTCACCGGCGTGCCCACCGGTTACGAGGATCTCGATAAGATCACGGCCGGACTTCAGCCCGCGGAATTGATCATCGTCGCCGGCCGTCCCGGTATGGGCAAAACCGCATTCGCTCTCAATATTGCGGCAAACGCCGCCTATTCCGGCGTCGGTGCAGCAATCTTTTCTCTGGAGATGGCCAAGGAGCAATTGGTTTTGCGCATGCTCTGTTCGGAAGCGCGGGTCAACAGCTCGAAGGTACGGTCCGGATATCTGGGCGAGCGCGACTTTCCGCAGCTCGCCAAGGCGGCGGGACGGCTCCACGAGGCGCCGATTTATATCGACGATACGCCGGCAATTTCCGTTTTGGAATTGCGCGCCAAGGCACGTCGTCTACTGCGCGACAGATCCAAGAAAGTCGGCTTGATCGTCGTCGATTATTTGCAGCTCATGCGCGGCATGGGCAACGCGAACAACCGCGAGCAGGAAATCTCTGAAATCTCACGATCCCTAAAAGCGCTGGCGAAAGAGTTGAATGTTCCCGTGATCGCGTTGTCGCAGCTCAATCGCAAGGTCGAAGATCGGACCGGGAGAAAGCCGCAGATGTCGGACCTTCGTGAATCCGGAGCCATCGAGCAAGATGCGGATGTGATCATGTTCATTTACCGAGAAGAGCTCTATGACAAAAACAACGACGATGTGAAGGGTAAAGCGGAAGTCATCGTCGAGAAACAGCGTAACGGCCCCACCGGAACGATAACCCTCGCGTTTCTTGCCGAGTACACGCGCTTCGAGAACTACACGGAACGGGATGATGTTCGTTTCGATGAAGCGGACGAAGCTTAGGCGTTGCGGGCATTTTAGATTACCCATTTCACATCCCATACTTTAGATCAGCGAAAGTCGAGCTTGCCGATCGCGCAGACCTTGGCGTAAAACTGCGCCTTGGCTGGACGGCCTGATCCACAGCTATCCTATGCAGACCGTTTCTAACGGCTTCTCCATTATTCTGTTGATGTTGGCGCTGATCACACCCATGCACAGCGCTGTCAGCGCCGGAGCATCGAGTGGAACGCCGGCTTTGTTGTTGGCCAACGAGCTTGGGCCGCAGATTGACCCGGCCAAATATCTCATCAGCGAAAAATACGACGGCGTGCGCGCTATTTGGGACGGCGAGGTGCTGCGTTTTCGCAGCGGTCGCGTGGTCAACGCGCCGCCGTGGTTTATCGCTAAACTGCCCGCGCAGGCTCTCGACGGTGAGCTATGGCTGGCGCGGGGACGATTTGAGGCGCTCTCGGGCATCGTACGCAAGAGCGAGCCCCAGGACGAGGAATGGCGGCAGCTCAAGTACATGATCTTCGAGCTACCGAATGCACCCGGAACTTTCACCGAGCGAGCACAGCGCATTAAAGAAATTGTCGCCGGCACGCACTGGCCACAGTTACTTGCGGTGGAGCAATTTCGTGTGGCTGACCGCGCGGCGCTCAAACGCAAACTGGACGACGTTGTGCGTGGCGGCGGCGAAGGGCTCATGTTGCATCTGGCAGACGCGGATTATGTGACCGGCCGCAGCGATGTTTTGCTCAAGCTCAAGCCGTTGCAAGACACCGAGGCGGTGGTGATTGAACATGTATCCGGCAAGGGCAAATACCAGGGCATGCTCGGCGCCCTGCGCGTGCAAATGCCGGACGGCAAGAAATTTCTGATCGGCACAGGATTCAGCGATGAAGTGCGCAAGAATCCCCCGCGGTTGGGCATGACCGTCACTTACACTTACCGCGGCCTGACTCAATCGGGCTTGCCGCGGTTTGCCAGTTATTTACGGGTCCGCGAGAATTTCTGATTCAGCACAATGTGTGGTGGCATGATCAAATGCTATCTGGACCGACTAACGTTTCATCGGAGTACCGCACCGGGATAGCGACGTAACAGCCACTTTCGGTGGCCGAAGTCTTAAGGAACCTCTGAATAACTACGTTATTTGGAAGGGGGCGATTATTTAAAACTGTTTCATGTTGACTAAGCGGCTCGGTGATTACATCGGATGGGGTTTGCCTCGATTTCTTGGCCACTCAATGCGTTTGTGGACGGCCCAAGCTCCTCCCCATCGGACTACGCCAACAAAGCACGGCGCACTCGATACAGATTGGCCAGCGCAAACAGCGTGTAGATCTGTGCCGCGTTTTTCTTCAATCCCCGATACCGGGTCTTGATGTAGCCGAACTGGCGCTTGACCACCCGAAACGGATGCTCCACCTTGGCCCGTATACTGGACAGTTTTCTGTTTCTGCGCCGCTGCTTATGGCTCAAGCTCTTTTTGCTCTTGGCCTTGTCCAACACGCCCCAGAATAGTCCCGTCTTTCTCGCTGAGCGCTTATCCTGGTCGCTGAAGTAACCCTTGTCGGCAAACACCGCTTGCTCTTCTCCATGAAGGAGCGCTTCCATCTCCTGCTTGTCATGCACACTGGCCGTGGTCACTTTGACCGTGTGCACCAAACCGCTCTGACTGTCCGTTCCCGTGTGCACCTTCATGCCGAAGTGGTAGTTGTTGCCCTTCTTGGTCGAACTCATCTCCCCGTCGCGTTTCTTGTCCTTGTTCTTGGTCGAGGACGGCGCACCGATCAGCGTGGCGTCTACGATCGTGCCTTGTCTGAGCAAAAGCCTTTTCTCGCTCAAATACCCGTTGACCTCTTCCAACAGCTTCTCGGTTAACTGGTGCTTTTCCAGTAAGTGGCGAAAGTTTAAAATCGTGGTCTCATCGGGAATTTCTTCTTCCCCCAACTCTATCCCGGCAAATCGCCGCACCGACTCGATGTCGTACAACGCTTCTTCCATCCCGGGATCGGACAACCCGTACCACTGCTGCACAAAGTATATCCGTAGCATCCGTTCCAACGGCATCGGTCGCCGTCCACTGCCGGCTTTGGGATAGTGCGCTTCGATCAACGCCAGCAATTTCTCCCACGGCACCACTTGATCCATCTCAGACAAAAACTTCTCTCGCTTGGTCTGCTTTTTCTTTCCCGCCCACGCTAAACTCGCAAACGTTGTCTGCTCCTTCAATCTGTTTCCTCCTCTACCATTGTCGGTCTTGCTGCTTTTCGATATTAGACGACATTACTCAAGGGCTTGTTCAGAGATTCCTTAATTGACCTGTTGATAGATCGCACGTGTATCACAAAGACGTTGCCCTCGTTCCAACAAAAATGGCCATCCGGCATTGCGACGTTTCACGAAATTCTCACTCATCGCGACTTCGCGTCTGAAGTGACCTAAGGCTCCCCTAGGGCGTGCGCTGCTGTAGAGAGAGCGCTCACGGCAACGGGACGATAAAGATGGTATGGGCCGAGCCGCTCGTCTGGTCGATAGTTCTCGCGAAGAGCGTCAAGGATCTCCGGCGTGAATCGCTGCCCTTTGTAGCGTTCCCCCATCAGATCGAAATCGAGAAACACGAGCGCGAATTCCTTGCGACGGATGTCGTCTCGAAACAGACGGGCGTCCCAAACGCCGATCCGGGCAAGCTGCGCCACCATGAAGGTATTGATCTGCGCCGGCTTTCCCGCCCTGCAAACGAGAAACTGTGTGACGCCGAATACCGGTCCCGGCGTTGCCCGGATACGATCGAGAAGGGTCTCGCGCACCCACAGCGAGGTTGGACTATAGTCGGGCATGGAGAATCGCTGCGGAGGCGTGTTTTGTGTGGCCTGCCAGACCAGTGCGGTCGGCAGCACCATCGCGAAAGCCGTCGGCAGCAGCCATGTCGATTGCGGCGCTCGGGTCCACAGATAGCTACCGGTCCAAAGTACGGCAAGCCCGCTGAGCAGGCAAAGAGCGACAGTGACTTCGAGCAGATGATTGGCGGCGGTGCCAACCCGACCGGTACCGAGCAGGGAAGCTCCTGCGATGACACAATAGACAAGCAGCGTCCATTTTTTGGCGCAAACGGCTTGCGTGCGTTGTGCCATCAGCATGTTCCACACGAAATAAATTAAAGCGCCAATTCCGGTGACTGCGAGAACGGAATACTGGATATTGAACCGCCAGACCACTTTGACCGCCTGAAGTAGACGGTACGAGAGGGCGTTCGCGCGGAAGATGTGGAAGTAAACCGCGTCGCCAAAGATCAGACCCAGCGCGCCGAACGCGATTCCCAGCAAAAGCGCAAACGCGAGGCCGAGCTTCAACGCTAGTCGTGGCCTGATCATTGCGCTGCCGAAAATGCATGCGGCGGGCGCGGCGATTGCCGTGTGTTTGGCCAGCAGGGCGAGAATAAAGAAAACCAGAGCCACCGCCTTGCCACCGGTGCTGGAGGAGCTGAGGAACAGGTAGAGACCGCACACGGCCAGGGTCAGCGCCAGCATATCCACTCGCATGGAAGTCGCTGCATCGACGACGGGGCCGGTTGCCAAAAACGACACTGCGGTAATCATTGCGGCAGCCCACCGGATAAGAGCGGGGGCGCTAGCGCCAAGGCGAAAAATGAGGGCAGCGAGGACGAGTGCGAGAACCAGCGCGCACGCAAAAGAAAGCGTCCGTCCTGCCAGTACGGCATCTCCAATTTGCGTGGAGAGAGCTGCGGTGACCGCATGATAGAGCGGCGGGTAGACGGTGAACGTATAGGGACGCGCGCCGACTTTCCCGTAGAGCGAAGCTTCGCCGACCAAGTCTTGAATCTGGCAGAGAATGGATCCTTCAGTGTAATTGAGCTCATAGGGATAGCGTATCCGGGCCAGCGCCATATCGAAGAGCTCGATAGAATGATCGGCGAGGGTGATACCGCAGATGAGGAGCAGAAGCAGATACGAGATCCGTACCGGCGCGATGCTTGTTATTTTTCTCATTCCACTTTCGTACGCGCCGGAAGATGTCGTGGTGAGTCGTTCCGCGATGAAGTCGAATCGTCGATGCCGAGAATTATTCTCAGGGCGGCACCCATGCGTTCGGCGAGGGGAGCATCGCGCATATAAATGCGATGCAGAACAGGGATCGCATCCCTCACATCTACAGTTTTGTCGGAGATCTGCGCCAGAGGCTCTTTGCTAGCGGCCGTTTGCCAGGAGCAGTAGAGCTCGTCCGCGAGCGGCGGGTCATGGCGGCGCGCTGGATCGACCCACTGAACAACTTGTCGGAGCTCCACCCGATCGGCAGCCTGTAGCTCGTTTAGCCGAGTTGTGAACAGCGCTCGCAGCGCTTCGCAGTAGCGCCGCCGCGTCTCGTGATCTTCGGCGAGGAGCGCTCGATATTGCACGACGCGCCAGCGCATCGGGGTGACGAAGAGCGAGTAAAGGGTCGTGGTGTCGATCGTCGCCCGCCCGCCCGGTGAGATCGCATCGACGCGGAGGGTTGCGATGGTCGGGCCATAGTGGGCCGCGAAAGTTGGATACACGGCGAATGGCCAGGAGTTGAGGTGCGTCGCTCCGGACAGGATCACTCCGGCTATCAGCGTGGCTCCGGCGACGCGGATTGGCAGCGTATCGCCGGTATCCTGCCCACTTTCGGGGCCGGGATTGCGGGCAAAACGAGGAGACTCGTTCGAACCGCTCAGGCGATGCCGTAGCGCGGCCCAGTCGATGAGCGCGACGTAGCACCAGGGCAGTCCGTAAAGCTTTATGTCGAGGAAAAAATAGATCCAGGTGTGGAAGGCAAGGCCGGCGACCACGCACAGCCGGCGCAGGGGCACCAGGAAGATGGCGACGATGAAGCCAAGCTCGAACAGTAACGCGGCAAGTCCAAGGCTTCGGTAGACGAGCGGGTAAGCATCGACCGAAAAAGGCGGCCGATACACACCGAGATCGAACCACTTGTGATATATGGTGTACTTGATGTTGTCGCTGAGCGCCCAGTCCCAACCAACGGCAAGCAGTTTCCATACTCCTGGAAAAAAATAGATCAGCCCCATGATCACCCACGCAAGGCGCAGCGGTAACGCGTACTTCCGTGCCGGCATCAGTTCCATATACTTGGCGCGGCCCGAGAGCTTGGCCCGCCACCCGTCCACCGAAACGGCGTCACCGCAGGGACTGCACGCGAGGAGGACAGCGAACCAAACGAGATGATGGCTGTGATCTACCTTGCCGAAAAACTGCGGCAGCCCATAGACGAATAGGCCTGTCGCACCAGCGATTGCCACGGCAAAGCGCGTATACAGGCCGACGATTCCGCAAAGGCATGAGAGAGCGAAAACACTTGAGAGGACATCGCTCCACAATTGGGTCTTCGGGGTCAGTATATAAAAGATTTTGCTGCCAAAGGGCACTTGCAGCAAAGTCTCCGGGAGCGTCAGGAAGTCAGAGGAGCGCGGCGTGTGAAAAAGCAGGGCGGCGCAGACGAAAATGCGAAAGACTGCCAGGTTCAGCGGCGGCGCCTTGGCATGAAAGAAATCAGTTGCGCGGCACGCGATCTGGCGCAGTGGTCGATACGCAACAAGTGATTCTGCCATTCACGAATCTCCGAAGAAACTTTCAAGTGGCTTCCCATTTGTCTTGCCATCGGCTCGACGTGAATCATGGGCCGGGATGGGTAACGTCCGTTTGGGACGTTTCTGGCCCGTGAACGCTCCAAAGTATCTTCCCGTTGACGTGGGCGGCAGGGGGTTAGCGAGAATTTTCGCGGAAACGTACAAAGTTCACCATCTTCATGCTCATCACCACGTCGCGCTGCTGATTTAGCACTTCGATAAATGTGCGGACAATGCCGCGATCGGGCCGGGATTCGGAACGCCGCGCCTCGAGAACTGTTGCGCGCACAGACAAGACGTCGCCGGGAAAGACGGGCTTGTCCCAACGCAGCTCGTCACCGCCCGGCGAGCCGAGATTGGCTACTTTGGAAAGATAGTTTTCCGTATAGACCCGCATCATGAGTGCCGCGGTGTGCCAGCCGCTGGCGATCACGCCGCCGTAGATGCTGTTCTTCGCGGCTTCTTTGTCGATGTGGTAGGAGAGCGGCACGAAACGCTTGCCGAATTCGAGAACTTCTTGCTCGTCGACGCTGATAGAGCCGAATTCATGCACGGCCCCGGGGATGTAGTCTTCAAAATAGCGGTTATCGGGCGCTGTTTTGAAGTTGCTTGTCATACGGTGATTTCCGTTGTTTTAAAGCGTCAAGCGCTGGGGTGAGCTGAGATGATCCGCCGGGCTTTCGAAACGATGTCATCCGCCCCAGCGAGGTCGCTAATGATCGCCACGGAATCGGCTCCGGCTTGCCAAACTTGCGTGGCGCTCTGTTCCGTGATGCCGCCGATGGCGACGATGGGCAGTCTTACTGCAGCGCGAATTTGCCGGAGCATTGCAACACCGCGAGGCGTGACGCTCGTATTTTTCGTGGTCGTGCCGAACATCGGACCGAAGCCGATATAATCGGCGCCGTTTTGTTCGGCCTCCTGTGCTTGCTCGAGATCATGCGTCGAAATGCCGACGATTTTTTGCCCCATGAGTTTTTTGCCGACGGCGAGAGGAAGGTCGTCCTGACCTAGATGCACACCGTCGGCGTCACAAGCTAGAGCGATGTCGACTCGATCGTTGACGATCAGTTTGCATCCGTGAGATCGGGTCGCTGCTCGAGCGCGTCGCGCCAGCTCAAAAAAATCACTGGCTGGAAGTGATTTGACCCGCAGTTGGAGGAACTTGGCGCCGCCTTCTAGGAGATCATGGAGCACTTTTTCGGCAGCGCGGCCCTTGGTTTGTTCCGGATCGAGGATGGCGTAGAGCGGCGGCAGCACGAGCGACGGCATGAAGTTCTACGAGGGTTCTTTTTTGAGCTCGATGCGCAGATCGGTGATCTTTTTGCGCAGGGTATTTCGGTTGATCCCGAGGATCTGCGCGGCGCGGATTTGATTGCCCTTGGTCTTCTTGAGCGTGAGCTCGATCAGCGGGCGCTCGACCCGCTCGATGACGAGCGAGTAGAGATTATCCACATCGACGCCTTCAGTCCGACGAAAATAATCCTCGAGCTTGTGCCGGATGATTTCTTCCAAGGAGAGCTGGTCGACTTCCAGCGTAGTCGTCGCCGGTTTGTTTTGTAACGTAAAATCCTTGGGGAACATGATCGGCCCCGAGGACAACACCGCGGCGCGGATCAATGTATTTTCCAGTTCCCGCACGTTACCGGGCCAGGTATGCTCTTCCAAGAGTTTTTGCGCCTCCGGCGAAACTCCGGAGATTTGAATACCCATTTCGCGGTTGATCTTATCGACGAAATAGCCGATCAAAAGCGGAATGTCGCCGCGCCGCTCGCGCAATGGGGGCAGGTAGATCGGAATTACTTTGAGCCGGAAATAAAGATCTTCACGAAAACGTTTTTCCTTAACGGCCTTATCCAAGTCCTGATTGGTGGCGGCTAATATGCGCACGTCGGCTTTCATCACGTCCCGGCCGCCGACCCGGCTGTATTCATGATCCTGCAAGACACGCAATAATTTGGTCTGCAGATCCAAGGGAATGTCGCCTACTTCATCCAAGAACAGCGTGCCGCTGTCGGCCAGCTCGAACTTACCAAGCCGGCGGTCGAGAGCGCCGGTGAAGGCACCTTTTTCATGGCCGAACAGCTCGCTTTCGAGTAAATCGCGCGGTATCGCGGCGCAATTGATCGCGACGAAGGGTTGGTTCCAGCGCGGCGAGTTATAATGGATGGTTTTCGCCACCAGTTCCTTGCCCGTGCCGCTCTCGCCAAGAATCAGAATGGTCGCCTGAGTGTCAACCACTTGGCCGATCGTCTTGTAGACGACCTGCATGCTCGGACTGGTGCCGATGATGTTGACGCCGGGCTCGAAGCGCTTTTTGACTTCCTCTTTGAGCTCGCGAAAGTCGCGCGTGAGCTTGCGGCTATCCATGGCGCGCTTGACCAACACCAGGACTTCATCCAGATCGAAAGGTTTCGTGATGTAGTCGAAGGCGCCGTTCTTCATGGCGCCGATGGCGTTGCGCATGGTATTCTGCGCGGTCATCAGGATCATCGCGGTGTCGATGCCATTTTCCTTGATTTCCTTGAGCAGCTCCAAGCCGTCGATGTCGGGTAACTTGATGTCCATTAGGGAAACGTCGAAGTGGCTTTCGGTCAAAAGCCGTCGCGCGCTCGCGCCGTTGGCCGCGATCTGAACCCAATATCCTTCGGTCTCGAGAGCTTTCTGTAAGACAAATCTGAGCGACTCTTCGTCTTCTGTAATGAGTATTTTTCCTTGATCCATTTTAGTCGGCTACCACCAATGAGACTCTAAAGATGCTTCCCTTTCCTTCGGTGCTTTCAACGCGGATCATGCCGCCGTGTTCCTTTATGATGCGATAGCAGGTTGCCAAGCCGAGTCCGGTGCCGTTGGTTTTGGTCGTGAAAAACGGCGAGAAGATATGCGGTAGATCCTCTTCGGTGATGCCGCGTCCTTCGTCGGCGAGGTCCACCCAGATAAAGCGATTGGGCCCGGTGCCATGCTCGCGTATATGATAATCCGTTTCCACCCGAGTTGTCACCGTCAGCACGCCGCCGCCAACCATCGCCTGAAAGGCGTTCTTCACCAGATTGAGAAAGACTTGCGTGAGCCGGCCGCGGTCGCCACGGATCGGCGGCAGGCTCGGATCGAACCACTTTCTTACATGAATCTCTTTAGCCCCGACAGTTTGGCGTTCGAGCAGCAAGACGTCTTCCAATACCTCGTGAATATTGACAGGGCCCAGCGTCAGTTGCGCTGGGCGCGACAGATCGAGCAGTTGTTCAATGAGTTGATCGACCCGATCCACCTCACGGATCATGATGCTGGTAAACTCTCGTACCGAAGGATTACCGTCCGCGGAGCGGCGCAGCAACTGCGCGGCGCCTTTAATGCCGCCGAGGGGATTGCGAATCTCATGGGCGAGACCCGCGGCGAGAGTGCCCATCAAGACCAGGCGATCGGCGCGCTTGAGATCTTCTTCTAACTCTTTGCGTCGTTTGATGTCGCGCAAAAGCAAAATCGTGCCGACAAAATGACCGTGCCGATCTTGCAGGGACGAAACGGTGACGCCCACGGGAATCTTTCGCCCCCAGCGGTTGATGAAATCGCCCTCGCCGCGAGCCCGCCTTTGGCGCGGCGGATGGGTTGTTTTCACGAGGTCGACCAGCCACGGCTCGCGTTTGAAAATTTGCTCCAAGGCCTGCCCCGTTGCCGATCCCGATGAGATATCGGTAAGCACTTCCGAGGCTTCGTTGAAGAAAATAACTTTGTCGTCGACGTCGAGTGCGATCACACCGTCGTCGAGGTTTGCAAGGATTTGTTCCCACGATATCTGCCTGGGCGAGCGCCGTTTACGTGAAGTCAATGCGTTCATGGGAGGCAAGAGAATTTAAAGACCGAATCATAGCAAATACCGACAGCGGTGCAATCGCGCGAACCGTCCCGGGCCTTGCATTGACGAGGTTGCACATGGTAGTAATTTTCTTACACTTTAGGAGTTAGTACTGAAGTGGGCTTTGCCCGCTTTTTTTGTTTCTGGGCCGCAACCATGGATGCGACCATTTCCCGAATTTGGCAGCTCGCGGCGCCTTTGGCGGAAACTCAGGGAATGGAGATTATCGACATCGAGTTCAGGCACGAGGGCAGCCGCGGCGGTCGCGTATTGCGCTTGTATCTCGATAAGCAGGGCGGTCCGAACATGGACGATCTGAGCCGCGTGAGCCGGGAACTGAGCGAGCTTCTAGACGGCGACGAAGTCGTGGACGGCGCCTATACGTTGGAAGTCTCCTCGCCAGGGGTGAACCGTCCGCTCAAGCGGCCGGAGCACTTCCTCCCCTTTGTGGGTAAGAACGTTCGCGTTCGCACCCGCGAGATGATCAAGGGGCGAAGATCGTTTATGGGGCCGTTGTTGGAGGTTTCCGCAGATAAGATTGCCTTGAATCAAGACGGAACGCGATGCGAAATTCCGTTTACACTGATCGAAAAGTCGAATTACGAGCACGACTGGAGTGCCGAATATGCAGCAGGATCTAAATAGAGTCATCGAACAGGTCAGCAAGGAGAAGGGAATCGACAAAACGATTCTCATCAGCGCTTTGGAGAACGCCATGGTCTCGGCGGCGAAGAAAAAGTTCGGCCACCTGCGCAAAATCGAAGCGCAATTTAACCCGGAGATCGGCGAAGTCGAACTGTTCGAAGCGAAAACCGTGGTGCAAGACATACAGGACGAGGCCACCGAGATCACCTTGCAGGACGCGAAGGATAACCTCGATCCCGATGCCGAAATCGGCGACGAGCTGCTGTGCAAGCTCGATTCGAGCCTCTTCGGACGCATTGCCGCACAGGCGGCGAAACAGAATATCGTCCAGCGATTGCGCGATGCGGAGCGTGAGATTATCTACAATGAATTCAAAGGACGTGAGGGGCAACTCGTCAACGGTATCGTCCAGCGCTTTGAAAAGCGCAACATCATCGTCAATCTCGGCCGCACGGATGCGATTCTCCCGGAGAAAGAACAGGTGCCGCGAGAACGCTACCGCCAGGGCGACCGTATCCGGGCGTATATCGTAAGCGTAGAAATTACTAGCCGGGGTCCGCAGATCGTTTTGTCACGCACGCATCCTGGCATGCTCATTCAGCTCTTTGCCCAGGAAGTTCCCGAGATTTATGAAGCCATCGTCGAAGTCAAAGGAGCAGCGCGAGAGCCTGGTGGGCGCGCGAAGATCGCCGTAGTTTCCCACGACCCCGATGTCGATCCGGTCGGCGCCTGCGTCGGCATGAAGGGCACTCGGGTTCAGGCGGTGGTTCAAGAGTTGCGTGGTGAGAAAATTGACATTGTGCACTGGATTCCGGATCAGGCGGAATTTGTTTGTCGGGCGCTCGCGCCGGCTAAAGTCTCCAAGATTCTCATTGATGACGAGGATCACACGATGGAAGTCATCGTGCCCGACGATCAGCTTTCGCTCGCCATCGGCAAGAAGGGACAGAACGTGAGATTAGCTTCTCGTCTGACCGGGTGGCGCATCGACGTGCGCAGCGAAGCCGAGGCCGAGGAAGAAACGCGTCGGGCGCGGCAATCGATCGGCGCGATCCCGGGCATCGGTGATTTTGCTTCGGAGTTGCTCTATCAAGAGGGATTTAAGTCGGCGGAAGATGTCGCGGATAGTGATCTGGCCGAGATTCTCGAAGTCGAGGGCATCAGCAAGGAAAAAGCCGAGGCTTTGCATAGTTCGGCTCGGCAATACGTCGTCGAGAAACGCGCGCGAGAAGCCGAGGCGGCCGCAAACGCAGCAGGCGAAGCGGCCGCAAGCGCGGCAGCGGCAGCAGCTGCAGCAGCGACGGCTGCGGCGCCCGCGCCGGAACAAGAGTCGCAACCAGAGTAATCGTGCCAAAAAGGAGATCCTGTCCGCAACGAACTTGTTTAGGATGCGGCAAACGAGACAACCAGGATCGGTTGATCCGCCTGACGACGACGGAGCAGAGTGAATTGATTGTCGATCGAACACAGGGGCGTGGTGGCTATTTACACCAAAACAAAGACTGCTGGCGAGCGTTCCTCGGGCGTAAAGGCCAGTACCGCGCGTTTCGTGTAGAGATCGACCGGGCAGCGAAAGAACGATTGGTCGAGGCACTTAAAGATCGAGAGCGGGAGTAAGGGGAGATGGGTAAGACGAGAGTCCATCTGTTAGCCAAAGAATTAGGCATTGAAACGAAGGATCTCATTGCCCAGCTCGATAAGCTGGGAATGAGAGGGCGCAAAGCCCAGAGCGCGCTCGAAGATGACGAGGTGGCGCGTGTGCGCGCCGCTCTGACTGCGCTGGAGAAACCCCAAGTTCACGTCGGTGAAGAGAAAATCGTTGCAGATCGATGGGTCAAAAGCGACGACGAGGGGGACAGCGGGTCCGAAGCGCATGAAACGATCGTCGAGCGTCGGGTGCGTGCCAATGTTATTCGCAGGCGCACCAGCCGAACGGAGGTTGCAGCAGCCGAACCGACGGCAGGCCCGGTCGAACCGGCAAAATCACCGGTGTCGGAGCCTCCGCCAGTCGTCATCGAGACCGCCCGTCCTGTGTCTCCGGCCGAGGCAAGCCCATCGGAAGCCGAATCTGAAGTCGAAGTTTTTGACGAATCTGCCAGAGCTGCGGAGACGCCAGCGGAACCCGAGCCGGCACCACCCAGTGAGACCGAAGCCACAGCACGGGCCTCAATATCGGCACCGGCCCAGCCCGAGCCTCGGCGGGAAGCGGCAGTTCAAACCCAAGAGTCGGCGCCGCAAGAGGTGCAGCGCGGCGCGCGTATTCTCGGACGCATAGATTTGAAGCAAACCATGCGGATCGAGCCGGCGCCGACGCCGGTGTTGCGCCGGTCGCCGGGTACGGCTCCAGTCCAGCCGGGCGCGCGTGTGCCGGAAGTGGAGAAGCCGCCAACCGGCGAGGGTGAAACGGCAGCGGGTGCGGACAAGCCGAAACCAGGACGTCACAAACGGCGCGTCGTCAAAAAACAGGATGTCTTGGAGTTGCGAGAAAAGGAACTGCGCGGCGGTCGAATTCCAAAGAAAAAACGGGTGCTACCCGGCAAAGAGGTCAGAAAAACCGAGATTACCGTTCCCAAAGCGAGCAAGCGGGTCATTAAGATATCCGAAGTCGTGACCGTGGGAGATCTGTCGAGAGAAATGGGCGTTAAGGCTGGCGAGGTCATAAAAAAATTGATGAGCATGGGCATGATGGCGACCATCAATCAAGTGCTCGATGCCGATACCGCGACGTTGATCGCGTCGGAGTTCGATCACCAGGTGGAAAATGTCGCCTTCAATGCCGACAGCGCCTTGGAACTCGAGCATCAAGTGGAGGAGGAAGAGACGGCGCTGGTGCCACGCTCCCCTGTGGTGACGATCATGGGGCATGTCGATCACGGCAAGACTTCTTTGCTCGATGCGATTCGCAGCACCCATGTTACGGCGCAGGAACATGGCGGTATCACGCAGCATATCGGCGCCTACCATGTCGAGGTGGATGGCCGAAGTGTAACCTTTCTGGATACTCCGGGCCATGAAGCTTTCACGGCCATGCGCGCACGCGGCGCGAAGGTCACGGATCTTGTCGTCTTAGTCGTTGCCGCCGATGACGGCGTCATGCCGCAAACGGTGGAGGCGATAAACCACGCCCGCGCGGCCGAGGTGCCGATCATCGTTGCCGTAAACAAGATGGATCGGCCCGATGCCAACATAGAAAAAGTCAAAAGAGGTCTCTCCGAGCACGGTCTACTTGCCGAGGACTGGGGCGGCGACGCGGTATTCGCCCCCGTATCGGCGAAGTCCCACGACGGCATCCCGCATCTTTTGGAAATGATCCTGCTTCAAGCCGATATCTTAGATCTTAAAGCAAACCCGAACAAACTTGCGCGCGGGACGATCGTCGAGGCCAAGTTGGATCGTGGCCGAGGTCCGGTGGCGACCGTCTTGGTCCAAGAGGGTACGCTGCACGGCGGCGACGCATTTGTCTGCGGCGTTTATTACGGCAAGGTGCGCGCCATGATCGACGACCACGGCCGCAAGTTGGAGTCGGCGCCGCCGTCATTCCCAGTTGAAATTATTGGACTCCAGGGCGTGCCCCAAGCAGGCGATTCATTCGTAGCCGTCGCCGATGAGGCCAAGGCGCGGCAGGTCGCCGAGTATCGTCAGAGCAAGCAAAGAGAAACGGAATTGGTGAAGTCGAGCAAAGTTTCTTTGGAAGAGCTCTACGATCAGATCAAAACCGGCGATGTCAAAGAGCTTCGCGTCGTGCTCAAGGCGGACGTGCAGGGTTCCGTCGAAGCGCTCAGTGACGCATTGAGCCGCATGTCGACGAACGAGGTGAAGCTGAGAGTCATTCACGGATCGGTCGGCGGGATTACCGAGAGTGATATCTTGTTAGCAGCGGCGTCGAACGCCATCGTTATCGGGTTCAATGTCCGGCCGGAGTCTAAGGGCGCGACGCTGGCAGCAAAGGAAGGCGTCGACGTAAGACTCTACACAATCATTTACGAAGCCGTCGCGGACGTTCGCGCAGCGATGGAAGGCATGCTGGAGCCGACGTACCGCGAGCAAACGCAAGCTCGCGTCGAGATTCGCCAGATCTTTAATATCGCCGGTGTCGGCACCATCGCCGGCTGCTATGTTAACGAGGGGAAAATATCGCGCGGCAACATCGTGCGTTTGTTGCGCGACCAAGTCGTGGTTCACGAGGGCAAGCTGGCGAGCCTCAAGCGATTTAAAGACGACGTGCGCGAAGTGGCCGCGGGCTATGAGTGCGGCCTTTCCTTGGAAGGATTTCAGGACATCAAACAGGGCGATGTCATCGAAGCTTTCGAGCGCATTTCGGTGAATCGGCGGATTAACCCGCCGCCGCCGGGGCGCGAGGCGCACCGGCTTAGCGGCGTCTAGTGAACCGATCGAAGCCGCTCGCGAGTCTCTTATCGCCATGGTCGTGGGCGTCCTTAAGCTCAAGCTGACGATTCCTGAGAATCACTCTCTAAAAGGCAAACGCGGGGTTTTGAAAAGTATCCAGGCGCGGGTTGCCAATCAATTCAACGTATCGGTCACGGAGTGCGGCGATCAAGAGCTCTGGCAAAGCTCGGTTTTAGGTTTTGCCGCCGCCGGCACGAGCCAACCGGTGGTGGAAGCGACGTTGAATAAGGTGGTCGATTTCGTCGAGGCCCTCGGGCTGGTCCAGCTGGGCCACGCCGAAGTGGAATGTTTTCATTGTTAGGATCGGCGTTTCTGTTTGACTATGGACTTTCAACGATCGGATCGCGTGGCAGACTTATTGCGCGAAATACTCGCGGAGCTCTTGCGGCGAGAAATTCGTGACCCACGCGTCCAAACGGTAAATTTGACCGCGGTCAATGTCACCAAGGATCTCAGGCTCGCCAAGATCTTTTTCAGCGTGCTCGGCGACAGCGTCGGCAAGGGCGAGGCTTTGGCGGGACTGAAGAGCGCCTCGGGATTTATTCGTTCAAAAGTTGGCAAGCAACTCAACCTCCGTTTCGTGCCGTCGATCGAATTTATCTACGACGAAACCGAGGAGGAAGCCCAGCGTATCGAGTCCTTGCTAAGAGTCGCGAAATCATGAGGTCGGTTTGCTTTTGGCTTTCGTTCTAGGTTGTTTTCTTAACTCTTCGTTTTTTCCTTTTACGCTGATGACGCAAAGCGGTATTCTACTGATCGACAAATCAGAAGGCCCTTCTTCCGCTCACGTGGTCCATCAGGTCAAGAAACTCTTATGCGCCAAGAAAGTCGGCCACCTCGGCACACTCGATCCTTTTGCCTCGGGCTTGCTCTTGGTGGGTGTCAATGAAGGAACGAAGATCGCCGATATTTTTCTCGGCGGGGTGAAGCGATATCAGGCAGTGATGACCCTTGGCGTCGAAACCGATACGCAGGACGCGACGGGAAAAGTGTTGAAAGAACAGCCGGTGCCGGCAGTCGGGAAGACCCAGCTTCGCGCCTTGGAGCAAAAATTCTCCGGTGACCTCCTACAGGTACCGCCGATGTTTTCAGCTTTGAAAAAGGACGGCGTGCGACTGTATCGCCTGGCACGCCAGGGAAAAGAGATTCCTCGAGAGCCGCGCCCGATCCGTATCGACGCGCTTCGCGTGATGAAATTGAGCGATCACGAGCTTGAATTCGAAGTTACCTGCTCGCGCGGAACCTATGTCCGGACGTTGGCGGCGGATATGGGAAAGGAACTGGGTTGCGGCGCCCACCTGAAAAATCTGCGACGTCTCGCTTGCGATCATCTCGATGTCGCGCAGTCCATCGGCATCGAAGAACTGAAAGATCGCCATTCGCACGGCGTTATCCCGCTTGTTTCGCTACGGTCAGCGCTCGCGCATTTAAGAGCCGTGACGTGGCAAAGCCGTGTTATTGCCCGGTTGCGCCTAGGGCAGCAGGAACTGCTCGGCCAAATTGGCGCGCGGCAAAATGGCGAAAATTACGTCGGCATCCTCGATCCGCGCGGCGAGCTGGCGGCTTTGGCTAGATGGGTCGAGGACATTCCCGGCGGGCGGTGGCGACTCTCCCGGGTATTCCGCGAATAGTGCAATTATTGACATGGCTGCGCATCATCGGTTAGGGTTTGTCGAATGCACGCGCGCTCCTGATTCGCTACATCAACGCTGCGCTTTTTGTGAGGGCCACGTCACGAATCTTCATCGACTCCATATAAGAAAATTCAAAACATTAAGCGATCGGAAAGGAAAGATCGTTAAACCATGAGCCAGTCGACAGGGACAATTCCCATAAATGCGCATATTCAAAAATGGGTCAAAGACGTTGCGGCCATGTGCCAGCCGGATGAAGTTTTTTGGTGCGACGGCTCGGAGGATGAAAAAGAACGTCTCACCAAGATCGCGGTGCACGGTGGCGATCTCATCCCGCTCAATCAAAAGGAACTCCCGGGTTGTTATCTGCATCGCAGCGCGCTCAACGACGTGGCGCGGACCGAAAATCTCACTTTCGTTTGCACCGATCAACAGGAGGAAGCGGGCCCCAACAATAATTGGATGGCGCCAGCCGAGTCTTACGATAAGCTTTCGAAAATTTATGCCGGCTCGATGCGCGGACGGACGCTCTATGTGATTCCGTTTCTCATGGGGCCTGCGGGTTCGCGCTTCAGCAAGGTGGGTGTCCAAGTCACGGACAGCGTCTATGTCGTGCTCAACATGCGCTTAATGACGCGCATGGGCAAGATTGCTCTCGATCACCTCGGCAACTCCGACGACTTTACCCGCTGCCTTCATTCCAAAGCCGACCTCGATATCGAACGGCGCTTCATTTGTCACTACCCGCAAGACAACACGATCTGGAGCGTTGGTTCAGGCTATGGCGGGAATGCGTTGCTAGCGAAAAAATGTCTCGCGCTCCGCATCGCCAGCAAGCTCGGTCAAAAAGAAGGCTGGCTCGCCGAGCATATGCTCATCGTCGGCGTCGAAAGTCCGGACGGCGAAATCACTTACATCTGCGGCGCCTTTCCGAGCGCCTGCGGCAAGACCAATATGGCCATGCTGGTGCCGCCTGCGAGCATGAAGGGTTGGAAGATCCACACGATCGGCGACGATATCTCCTGGCTGCGCGTTGGCGCGGATGGCCGGCTCTGGGCGATTAATCCGGAAGCGGGCTTTTTTGGTGTGGCGCCGGGAACCGGATCGAACACCAACTCTAACGGCTTTAAAATGGTGAAAAGAGATACGATTTTCACCAACGTCGCGCTGCGCGATGACGGCACGGTCTGGTGGGAAGGCCATGATGATCCCGGTGCCCGACAACGCGCAAGATTGGCGCGGCAAGCCATGGGATCCGGAAGGCGGCCACCCTGCCGCGCACCCCAACGCGCGCTTCACGGTCTCGATTAAACAGAGCCCAACGTATTCACCAGAATGGGAAAAACCCGAAGGCGTGCCGATCAGCGCCATGCTCTTTGGCGCGCGCCGGCAGAAGCTGGTTCCGCTGGTCTACCAATCGTTCAATTGGCAACATGGCACCTTTCTGGGCGCTACACTGGCCTCCGAAACCACCGCGGCAGCTACCGGTGCGGTGGGTGTCGTGCGGCGCGATCCGATGGCGATGCTGCCGTTCTGCGGCTACAACATGGGCGACTACTGGGGCCATTGGCTATCGATGGGCAAGCAAGTGACCAATCCGCCGAAAGTTTTCCGCATCAATTGGTTCCAGCGTAACGAGCGCGGCCGATTTCTCTGGCCGGGATTTGGCGAGAACCTGCGCGTGCTGCGCTGGGTCATCGAACGTTCGAAGGGCGGCGGCAAGGCCAATGAAACGCCGATCGGATACGTACCGCAGGCAACGAGCTTGACCGGCGAAGGTCTCGACGTATCCAAGTCCGATGTCGATCAGCTCCTTAGTGTCGACCGCCAGGCCTGGAAAAATAATCTCAAGAGCCAGAGTGATTTTTTCGATACATTCGGCGATCATTTGCCGGCGGGCCTAAGGGAAGAGCACAGTTCGCTGGCGAATCGTCTTAAGGGTTGAATCAAGGGGGTAATTATGGCGCGCGGACATCACGATGTTGGCGGTCTTCCGGGTGCCGGGCCGATCGATCAAAGCCAGCACGAGCTTTCCGACTGGGAGATTCTCGCCGATGCGGTCAATCAAGCGCTCGGCGCCAGAGGAATCAAGCGCACCGACGAAATGCGCCGCGCGCGGGAAGAAATGGACTCCGCCGCCTACCGGGACATGACTTACTACGAACGGTGGATTGCCAGTATCGAAACGATACTCATCGAAAAAAAAATTCTCACGCGGCAAGAGATTGATCGTAAGCTCGCGGAATTCGATTCCAAATGGGGCGAGCCATGAATGCAGATGTCGGCAGGTTTAAGCCCGGCGACCGTGTCAAAGTAAAATTCGAAGACCGACCTGGCCACATCCGAACGCCATGGTATATTCGCGGCAAGACCGGCTGGATCGAGCGCATCTACGGTGATTTTCTCAATCCGGAATCCTTGGCGTTTGGTCGTGACGGGTTGCCAAAAAAAACGCTCTATCTCGTTGCCTTTGATCAAAGCGATGTGTGGGACCAGCCCGCAGGGCGGACCGACAAGGTTCTCGTCGATATCTACGACCATTGGCTAGAGCCGATTGCGTGAGGAGAAGCAAACATGAGTCATTCGTCGAGCGACGAACATGTTCATGAGCATCCAAAGCACGAATTGAGTCATTACGCCAAACGGATTTACGCGATCCGTGATCTGCTCATCGAAAAGGGCGTCATCAACGAGAAAGATATTCAATGCCAGATCGATTATCAGGAAGCGCGCTCGCCGGCGAACGGTGCAAAACTCGTTGCCCGCGCTTGGGTCGATCCGGGTTTCAAGGCGCGCTTCATCGCCGATCCGAAAGCGGCCTGCGCGGAAATGGGGATCGATGCGACGGCGATCAACGAGTTTGTTGTTCTCGAGAACAAGGAGAAGCTGCGCCACATGGTGGTTTGCACGCTCTGCTCCTGTTATCCGCGACCGATATTGGGTAGACCGCCAGATTGGTACAAGAGCTTCAACTATCGGCAGCGTTCGGTGGTTGATCCGCGGGGAGTGATGCGCGAATTTGGCCTGCATCTGCCGGACGAGGTCGAAGTTCGCGTCCATGACAGCACGGCCGATATTCGCTATCTGGTTTTGCCGCTCCGCCCGAAGGGCACGGAAGATTGGAGTGAGGCCGATCTCGCCAAGCTGGTGACGCGCGACAGCATGATCGGCGTGATGGACGCCCTCGACTCGATTCCTGAATAGCTCCGACAATTTCCTCCAAATACCCTCTTAACTCCGCGAACATCATCAAGCGGCGTTCACATACATCAGCGCTCTCGATGAGCCTTTTTTTTAAGTTGATTTTTGCGGCTACTGTTCGTACCATTTACGATATAGATTGGCTAAAAAGCGATAAAAGCAACTTCAAATACCTCGCCTTTCGATTTTTTGGAAGTCTCCATAATGCCTAGGAAATATGCCATCACTCTCCGTTGTATAGCTCAAGATCTAGAGCGGCGAGGGCTAAAGACATTCGATATCCGGCTGCTACGGAATGAGTATATCGTAGACTGCGGCTACCAGGAGCCGCCATCGCCGACTCCGGTTACCATACATTACACGCTCAAGGATATCGACGAGTTGGATCGCATGGGCGAGGGCAAACGCGGCGAGCATCCACCTGGCAAAGACTTTCTCAACCAAGTCCAAATTTTTCGAACGATCGGCGGATACCTGGACAAAAACGAAGCTCGGCTAGTTCGGATCACCAATAATGGCGCTCCAGGAAAGGATTCGATATTCAAGGTCGAGTACGTGACCCGAGACGGTGAGCATATGGTCGATGACCGCGCAGGGTCGGCCCTCTACGACATGTGTGTTGTCATGTACAAGCAAAGAGGAAAATTGACCGGTACCGGTGGGCGGCGGTCACGTGGGCGCGGGTGATCTATCAAAGTAAGTTGCGAGCGAGCGCTACCTCAGCCTCGGCACTTTCATCGACCACCGGGAGGCTTTAGACGTTGGATACATCCTTCGATTATTATTCTCTACTTGGCCTGAAGCGCAGCGCCAGCGCCGAGGAAATCAAACGCGCATACCGCAAGGCGGTGTTCCGGTATCATCCCGACCGAAATCCGGGCGACGATGAAGCAGCCGGCAAATTCAAGCAGGTGTTGGACGCTTATGAGACCTTGTCGGACAGTAGTAAGCGCGCAAACTACGATGATGTTACGCGGCCCGCAGAAGCGGAGGATGAGGCTGAAGAAGAGCAAGTCGAGCGGGAAGAGCCGAAGTTCGGCGATGGCCTAGGTCAAGGTTTTCACTTTACCCAGGACTTTAAGGCCAAAGTCGAGCCTGAACCCAAGTGTCCGTCCTGTTCAGCGGCGGGGGTTGATCATATTGTGTCCCGTAAGGGGGGCGGAGGGTCATCGCGTGGCAAACAATTCATCCTGGCGCCGTTCAATATTGTTTTCTGCAACGCGTGCGGCCATGTTTACGGGGTTACACCGAGCTCGACTTGATTCACTGTAGGCTTGTCCGCTGAGATTCCACCCGGAGTGACCTGCTCAAAATCCGCCGACTCCCCCGACAGATCTCCTTAGCAGCTCTTCACAGACCTCCAAACCGACTTCGAATGATTTGGGCCCTATGTGTTGAATCGCTTGGGGTTCATTCCCCGCAGCTGCTGCGTTTTCGCAACGGCCAATCCGAAGTCCGTCATTCCCGCATGTTTTAAGCGGGAATCCAGGCCAATCCGGATCTGGACCCCGGACCAAAACATTCCGGGGTGACGGAATGGGAATCGTTCACATGATGGGTCTTCGATACCCCGCAGCTTGCCGCGGGGTAGTTTATTTGACGAGGGACGATTAAATAACGTCGCAATGAACCTGCTCTATCGCGCCTATGTGGGCCGGGTCGAGTCAGTACATGATTCCGCCGCCCTCGACCACGAGTAACTGGCCGGTGACAAAGTCGCTGTCGGCGCTGGCCAAGAACAAAGCCGTGCCGACGATGTCGGCGGGAGTTTCGATGCGGCGAAAGGCGCGCTTGTCCATGCTGCCTTCGCGCCGCTTGACCACTTCGTCCGACACCGCCTCTTCGCTCATGGTGGAACCGGGTGTCATGCAGTTCACGTTGATGCCCCACTCGCCCAATTGTCGGGCCATCACGCGTGTCAGCGCGACCACGCCGCCTTTGGCTGTGGTGTAGTGGGGCATATTGCCCGAGCCGCTGAAGAACGTGCCCGAGGCGATATTGATGATCTTGCCGCTCCTCTGTTGCTTCATGATCGGGATCACCGCTTTGCTGCACAGAAACACGCCTTTCAAGTTGACTTCGATCACCCGATCCCATTCCTCCAGCGCGAGATCTTCCACCGCGCCTTTCCATAATTTCTGCGTGACGTAAATCGCTGCGTTGTTGAGTAATACGTCGATGCGGCCATATTTTTTTACGGTCTCCTGTATCAACCCCTGAACATTGGGGAAGTTTCGGACATCGGTTGTGCGCGCCCAAGCCGATCCGCCGCTGTCGATGATCGCTTTAGCTGTCGCTTCGCCACCGTCGGCGTCGATATCGGCGATGACGACGTGAGCGCCTTCCTCGGCGAAGCGCCGCGCGTAGGCTTTGCCGATGCCGTGGGCCGCACCCGTGATGATGGTCACTTTGTCTTTTAAGCGCATCGTTCCTCCACTTCGAATTGCGGAAGCGATGATTTTGCGAGCGGAATCTTGCGAGACTTAGGTAAAGTTCGGCGTCATGCCGTCGAACAAACTTTCAAGACGCGATGAGGGAAATCGCAGCCCGACGAAAAACGCGCCGAACAGAGCGTAAACCGCGCTCGCTTCGTCAAAGCGCATTTCGTAAACTAGTTTCTTGAAAACCAGCGGGTCGTCGGCGAAAAGATCGACGCCCCATTCCCAATCGTCGAAACCGATGGATCCAGAAATGATTTGCGTGACGCGCCCGGCGTAGTGGCGGCCGATCATGCCGTGCTCGCGCATCATCCGATGGCGCTCGCGGATCGGCTCGCTGTACCAGTTCTTGGCTTCGCCGCGAAATTTGTTCATCGGATAAAAGCAAAGATAGCGGCGTTGCGGGATTTCCGGCCAGAGCCGGGGCGCCGCCGCTTGCCGCTGCCTCGCCAATTCCGCTTCGACTTCCCGGTTCCATTCCGCCGTGCCGTGTTGAAGTCCTTTTGCTGTCAGCTCGGCGTAGAGGTTCACCGAGGCTTCATAGAGGCCGAGCTCGACGACGGAAAGATAAGAAGTCGTCGGTTCGAGGTACTCGTTGAGTTCGGATCGCGCAACCGTCAGCTCGACGTGATTTAGCTCGTCAAGGGTCTTGCGAAAATGCACGAGCATCAAGTCGCCTTTGTGTCCCAACAAGGAGAACAGTCCGCTGGGCTCCTGCTTGTTGCCTTCCATGGCGGCAAACATCGCGCCGGCTTGGGTCAGCACATGCTTTCTATCCGAGCTCCCGAGCGCACGCCAAGCGGTCCAGCGCACGCGAAACATTTGATGCAGAACGAATGATCCGTCGAGAGTCAGCGGGGTGGCGGGAATCTCCGCGGTCTGTGCGGTTGTCCTTGGCTGCTCCATGGTATTCCACGTAAAAATTATGTCGGCTGCGGCGACGATCCGTCAGGCGTCGGCTGATCGGGCTTCACTCCGCGCATTTTATCGCGGAGCGCCTGAAAGCCGCGTTTGGCGAATCTATAGATCTTCGGCACCAGCCATACCACGAGGGCGAGAAAAACCAGGACCAAGATCATCATGACGATCGGATGATTGAACATGAGCCAGACGCTGCCGAAGACGGTGAGATCTTCGGTGACGCTAGCCGCCCAATTGCTAAACGGCTCCGGGCTCGCGTTGATCGCCAAACGCGCCGTCGCTTTGGTGCCGTGCGCGACGAGCGCGATCGAACCGCCGCCGAGCAGCGCCATTAATTCCAGCGCCGGATTCATGTCGCCCAACGCGCGCGCCGCCAAGATCGCACCGGCGGGGACGCGAATGAAAGTGTGCAAAGCGTCCCAGCCGGTATCAAGATACGGTACTTTGTCGGCAAAGAATTCGATCAGGTACATGATGCAGGCGATGGCAATGACGCCGGGATGAGACAGCACTTCGAGGTTTTGCGGCAGCTGTATCAAATCCATCCGATTGGCGATGCCCAAGGCCGCCACCGTGGCATACAGATTGATGCCTGAGGTCCACGCGGTGCCCATCGCCAAACTCAACGCTTCAATCGTACCCATAGGACCACTCCCATTCCGGCCGTTTGCAGGCCATCGTAATACAGATTTGACGTTGGCTTGGCTAAAACTATATCAGTCGCCGGGAATTATCGAAAATTCCTACTAGATTTTAAACTTGCCGGCGATCTGATCTTTGTATTCCTTGCTAAAGGCGTTAACCGCCGGAAACTGATCCATCCATTTGTACGGCCGACAGGCGTCAATCAACACGCGATCGGAAGTGTAGCCGCGCGGCGAGCGCTCTTCGGGCGGCATGGCCGGCTCGCAAACCGATGCCCAGACATCTTTGATGATGTCGATGCCGCCACGGACGTAGCAACGCGTGGCGATTGCCCAGATCACTTCGCCGGGATTGGTGATGTCGATGTCGTCGTCGACAACCACGACGAACTTGCCGCCGTAGGCTCCAGCGCGTGCGCCCGCGGCGACCAGCAGGGCTTGCTTGGAGTGGCCGGCGTAGCGCTGCTTGATCGAGATCACGGTGAACGGCCCAGGCTGGCCACCGTAGACAAAACCCCAGACCCCTTTCACTTCCGGGATACCGGCTTTCTCCAACTGCTCCCAGAGTGTCGCGGCGCCGAGCGGCATCGGCAAATAACTTGACGGCGGTTTGAGCGGCGGCGCGCCGAGAAGAATTGGATCATTTCGATAATAGATGCGCTTCACGGTCATCACCGGCGTCTCACCGACATTTTCGTCGGTGAAATAACCCGGCCATTCGCCGAACGGTCCTTCCTTCGGCATGTCTTCGTCTTTCATCGGCGGCAGCTCGCCCTCGAGCACGATTTCGGCGTTGGCCGGAATCGGCAGACCGGTTACCGCGCCGCGCGCGACGGGCACGGGGGCACCCTGCAAGTAGCCGGCGAATTCCAATTCGTTCACATCGGGCGGCAGCGGCATTTGCGCCGCGAGGAAAACCGCGGGACCTTGGCCTAAAGTAATGGCGATCGGCAGCGGCTTGCCGGCGTCGCGGGCGCGCTCGAAGGCGAGACGGCCATGTTTGCCCATGTTCATTTTCACCGAGACATGATTTTTGTCCTGCACCATGACGCGGTAGGTGCCGACGTTGATTTTACCCGTGTCCAAATCTTTGGTGATCACGCCGCAGCCCGTGCCGATAAACGGCCCGCCGTCGAGATCGTGCCATTTCGGCGTAGGAAATTTGTAAAGATCGACCGCGTCATCGGCCATCTGGTTTTCCATCACCGGGCCGCCTTCCACCTGTTGCACGGGCACGGCCTTGTAGGCCGCGAGTTTCTTTCTCCAGGCGTAGAGATAGTCGATGCCGTTCTGTGCGTCGATGCCCATTGCCGGGCCGGTGCGCTTGCAAGTGCGAAAGACGTTGGAGATCACGCGAAAACCCGCCGGATAATTTTTGAAGTTGCTGAACAGCAACGCCGGGCCTTCTTTGTCGGCAGCGAGCTCGGTCAGCGCCCCGACTTCTGTATTTAGGTCGGCGCCCTCGATTCGGCGCAATTCGCCCATCTGTTCGAGCAGCTCGATGTAGCCTCTCATGTCGGTGACGTCAGCCATTTCTACCCCCTAATTTGATCGTCATACTAAGGTGGTCGACGCGGCGAGTCAACACAACTCTGTTGAAGCAATGCGGCGACGGCAACGGCGACATTGACGGCTAACGCCTCGTCGCTGAGGGCGGTAGAGCGGTTGACGACCATCTTGTCATTGCGTATGGTGCGAGCAATAATCATTGAAGTAAGAGGCGCTTAACTGCAACGGAGGAAAACACTCATGGCATACGATCTGATTATTCGCGGTGGGCGCGTTGTCGATGGTTCCGGGTTGCCGTCGTACGTCGCCGACGTGGGTGTCAAGGATGGTAAGATTGCCGAAGTCGGTCGCTTAAAGGACGGAGCGGCACGGACGATCGATGCGGCGGGCTTGGCCGTATCACCGGGTTTTATCGATCACCACACGCATCTGGACGCGCAAATGCTTTGGGACCCTTACGGCACGTGCGAGCCGCAGCATGGCGTGACGACCGTGGTCATGGGCAACTGCGGTCTCACCCTAGCGCCGATAAAGAAAGGCGACGAGGATGCGATCGTAAAAAGCTTTGTCCGTGTCGAAGCGATACCGCGCCATGCTTTGGAACAGGGCGTAAAATGGAATTGGCATAGCTACGGCGAGTACCTCGATAATTTCGAAGGCAAAGTCGGCATCAACGTCGGTGGACTGGTTGGCCATATCGCCGTGCGCCACAACGTCATGGGCGAAGAAGCCGTGGAGCGCAAAGCGACCGGTGCGGAAGTGCAAAAAATGCGCGGCTTGATCCTCGACGCGATGGAGGGGGGCGCGTTGGGAATGTCGACCAATCGCAACGAACGCCATATGCGCGAGGACGGCAAGCCGGTGGCAAGCCGCTTGGCCGACGACGAAGAATTGTTTGCCTTGTGCGACGTGCTCGCAGAACGCAACGCGGGCGTGATCGAAACGATTCTCGGGCGCAACAAGATCGAACATTTCGAGTTTTACCACGAGCTCGCCAAACGCACGCAGCGACCGGTTCTATGGCAAAGCCTGCAACACCGATGGGCGGAGCCCAATCTTTGGCGCGAACAGCTCAATGCAGTAGAGCCGATTTTCAAAGCGGGCTATCAGGCATACGGGTTGTCGCACACGGTGCCGCTGGTGCGCCATTTTACTTTAAAGGACTGTCAGGTCTTCGATGAGTTTCCAACCTGGAAGAATTTGATGTTTTTACCGGTGGAAGTGCGTAAGCAGGCTTTCGCCGACCCGGATACGCGGCGCAAAATGCGCGCCGATTTCGCCGACCCGCGCCCGACGAATTTTCATAAGCGCTGGGATATTCCGCGAGTGGAAAAAGTGATGAATCCCGAGAATCAGAAATATGTCGGCAAAAACATCGCGGAATTGGCCGCCATGCGCAATCAAGATCCGTTGGATGCGCTTCTGGATCTGTCTTTGGAAGAAGATCTCGGAACCATTTTCTGGAACGCCAACAACGGCGGCGACTGGGAGGCGATGGGTGAAATTCTCCGTAGCCCCTATGTTCTGGTCGGTACTTCGGACGCCGGGGCGCACGTGCAGTTCGGCGCCGACTTCGGTTACGGCACAATTCTTCTCGGGCTCTGGGTGCGCGAACGGCAAGTCATGAGCCTCGAACAGGCGATTCACAAGCTGACATTTCATGTTGCCTCGATTTTTGGCCTGGAAAATCGCGGCTTGCTGCGGCCTGGTTACGCCGCTGACTTTGCGATCTTCGATCCGAAGACGGTTGCCGCTCACGAACCCGAATGGGCCAACGATTATCCGGCTAACAGCAAACGGCTGATTCAGCGTTCGACCGGTATGCTCTATACGATCGTGAACGGCCGCGTGATTAACGAAGACGGCCACATGACGGGCGATTTGCCGGGCCACGTGATTCGCGGCGCGCTTTATCGCGAACACAAGGCCGCGGCGTAACCCATGGGAGTAAGCTATATCCCCGTTGCCCGAGCGGGTGAATTAACACCGGGCGCAATGAAGGAGATCGACCTCGGCGGGCGCCAGGTGCTCTTGGCGTTCGTCGAGGGAAAATATTTCGCCTTTTCCAGGCACTGTCCGCACGAAGAAGCCGATCTGAAAAGCGCCGGCCAGCTGCTCGACGGCACGACGATTCGCTGCAACAACCACAGTTATTGCTACGATCTCAAGTCCGGCGAATGCACATTGCCCAAGGGCGCGGCGCCGCTGACGGTTTTACCCGCCGAGGAACGAGGCGAAGAGATCTGCATTCGACTGGAGTGGTAAATCTCTGTTTCTTTGTCAGCGACGAACTCGCGCTCCCGCTTCCACGATATGCCGGGCAGCGCGCGCTGCCCAGAGCCTTTGCGGCGTGCGCATTCGGCGATTTTCGTCATAGCTCTGGCCAACCCGCTTAGGAGAGAATAAAATTTTGCTGGTTACGCCTGCCGCGGCCGGGGCAATAATACGCTCTGATTTACACAATGTATGATGTAAATACGAAGACTTCCAAGCATCCGAGCGCCCATACTATTCCAAGCCGCGCCACGCGTCTGTTTTTTACTTTGGTGCTTGCGCTCGTCTGGTTTGGTTGTGCCGAGATGCTCCACGCCCAGGAGAAAAGTCTCCTGTGGAAAGTGAGCAACGACAAGAACAGCATTTTTCTGTTGGGATCGATTCATTATCTGCGCAAGGAAAATTATCCTCTTAACAAGGCGATCCTTGGCGCATTCGACGCGAGTAAAAGGCTGGTGCTGGAAATCAATCTCGACAGCACGACAGCGGAGACGGCCCAGCGTGTCACGATGGAAAGAGCGGTTTATCGGGACGGTACGAGCTTGGTGCGAAATGTCAGCGAGGAGACTTACCAGCTGGCAGCCAAGCGCGCGGCCGAACAGGGCATCGACATAAGAATCCTAAACCCCATGAAGCCCTGGTTCGCGGCGTTGACGCTGGTCGCGATCAAACTGCAAGCCATCGGCTTAGATTCCAATCTCGGAGTCGACCGCTACTTGGCGAATGAGGCCAAGCGTAGCGGCAAACCAACCAGCGGTTTAGAGACCTTGGAATTCCAGATCGGTTTATTGGACCAATTGTCAAAAAAAGACCAAGAGTCAATGCTGCGTGAGACCGTGACTGAGTTGGAATTGTTGGATAAGAACATCAACGAGATCGTGCAATCGTGGCTCAAAGGGGACGGCGATCTGTTGGCAAAACTTCTCCTGGCAGGCATGATGGAGTACCCTGATCTTCATCAAAAGATCATCGTCGATCGCAATCGGCGTTGGCTGCCGGAGATCGAGAAATTGATTCAACAGTCAAGCGGCGCGATGGTGGCGGTCGGGGCAGCGCATTTGGTCGGGAAAGATGGCGTTGTTGAGATGTTAAGGGCGAAAGGCTATAGCGTGGAGCAAAAGTAATGGCGGCCAAAAAGAACAATATTAAGACTATTCGAGTTGCCGATTGGATGACTGAAACGGTGCTCGCGGTTGAGACCTTCGATAGCATCGCAATCGCCCGGCAACTGATGGCAAAGCACCGCGTGAATCAATTGCCGGTGCTCGACAAGAATAACCTGGTTGGAATCGTCACTGACCGCGACATTCGCGACGCGTATCCGACCAGTATGATGATTAACCGGACCGAAGAGATCGACCGCTTTGCCGAAAAAATCACGGTGGAAGAGGTCATGACTCACGATGTCTTCATCGTGCGACCGGAAACCGCTCTGGCGACCGCCGTCGGGTTATTGCGACGCCACCGTATCGGTGCGTTGCCGGTGATCAAAAACCAAAAACTCGTCGGTATCGTCACCCGGAGCGATATTCTCGACTATGTGCTGCAGGGCGGCGCCAAGCGGAAGCGTGGACCCCTGAAGTTGCCGGCCGTGTCGGGGAAATCAGGCGGCAAAAACAAACGCATCCAAATCGCCAAAGCAAACGTCTAAACGGGAAACTCTTGAACCATGCCGTCTTTCGATATTGTCAGCCGGGTCAATCTGCAAGAAGTTGACAACGCGGTCAATATCACCAAGAAGGCGATTTTGTCGCGCTACGATTTCCGCAATTCGAAGACCGAGATCACCATCGACAAGAAGGATAAGAAGATCAGCGTGACCACCGAAGACGATATGAAGCTGCGCGCCGTGCAGGATACATTAATCGAAAACCTGGTGAAACGGAAAGTGGACCGGAAATGCCTGGAACTCAAGCCGAGTGAGGCGGCGGCGCATGGCATGATTCAGCGCGAGATTGTGATTAAGGAAGGGGTCGACTCCGACACCGCGCGCAATATTGTTAAAATGATCAAGGACAAAAAGCTCAAAGTGCAGGCGGCGATCCAGGAAAACCAAGTACGCGTCACGGGAAAGAAGATCGATGATCTACAGGAAGTGATCCAAATGCTGCGCGCCGGCCAGATGCCGATCCCGCTGCAGTTCATCAATATGCAGCAGTGATTTTTGCCTGCGTAGTCATTGACCGGAGAGGAAGCGATGGAAAAAATCAAAAAAAACGATGAAGAATGGAAAAAGGAACTGACCGACGAACAGTACAATGTCTGCCGACAGAAAGGCACGGAGCGTGCGTTCACCGGCAAATACTGGGATAACCACGAGAAAGGCATGTACCGCTGCGTCTGCTGCGGCAATGAGCTGTTTGCCGCAGACACCAAGTTCGATTCCGGCACCGGCTGGCCGAGCTTTTGGGCGCCGGTTTCGCAAGAAAACGTCGAGACCGAAGTGGACAACAGCTTTTTGATGCGTCGGACCGAAGTGATGTGTGGCAAATGCGGCGCCCACTTGGGACATGTGTTCGACGACGGTCCGAAGCCGACGAACCTGCGCTATTGTATCAACTCGGCATCGTTGAAATTCGACAAGGACAAATAACTTTCGCGCATGAGCGAGCTCGCCATTCAGGATCAAGGCTCGGTTCATCATTGCCACGGCTGCGGCGCAGCGAACGAAAAAGGACTGAGGCTCAAAAGCTACTGGCATGGCGACGAGGCGGTAGCGAAGTGGCAGGCCGAGCCGCACCACTGCGGCGGCACGAAGGAAAATCTAAACGGCGGGATTATCGCGTCGCTGATCGATTGTCACAGTCTTAATCTGGCGATTGCCCACGCGTATCGCGCGGAGCAGCGCCCCATCGGCAGCCCGCCGCGCATCGGCTACGTGACCGCGAACTTGAATGTGTCCTATATCAAGCCGACGCCGCTTCATGAAACGATCGAGCTACGTGCGCGCATCGACAAGGTGGAAGGACGAAAAGCTTGGGTCAGTTGCACTTTGAGCGCGGGCGGAGAAGTGCGGGCAACAGGGGAAGTGCTCGGCGTGCGGGTGGAATGGGAATAAAAATCGGGAGCGGTTCCACAGGTTCCAATCGTTCAAATGGTTCAAGACGTTCTCGGAGTATTCTGATACGATTGGAACTCTGAAACGATTTGAACCATTGAAACGATCTTGAAGACCATGGAATACACGACCCTCGGAAAAACTGGATTAAAAGTCAGCGTGGCAGGCCTCGGCTGCGGCGGGCCCAGCCGGCTCGGCATGCGCAATGATCCACTATCGGCGAACCATGCGATTGGGATGGTCAAGCAAGCGCTCGATCTCGGCGTCAACTTTCTCGATACCGCGCAAAACTACGGGACAGAGGCGATCGTCGGCAAAGCGATTGCGGGATTACCCAGAGAACAGGTGGTGATTTCGACGAAGAAGACTCTGCCGCCCGTCGATCACGCAAACCCCGAATTTGAAGTGATCAAAGGCCTGGAAGAGAGTCTCAAGCTGCTCAATACGGACTATATCGACGTCTATCATCTGCACGGCGTGGAGCCCAAAGATTACGAGTTTGCCAAGAACCGGTTGATGCCGGCGATGCGCCGTCTGAAGGAGCAAGGAAAAATTCGCTTCATCGGAGTAACCGAAGGCTTTGTGACCGACGCAGCGCACACGATGCTTCAAGAGAGTTTGAAAGAAAACCTCTGGGACGTCGTGATGGTCGGTTTCAATCTGCTGAATCCTTCCGCGCGTAAAACGGTATGGCCTCTGACTCAAAAGCAAGGCGTCGGCGTGCTCGATATGTTCGCCGTGCGGCGCGCGCTGAGCCAGCCTGGGCGATTGAAAGAGATATGCGCCGAACTGGTTCAAAAAGGCGCGATCGCTAGAAATTTATTGGACACGAACGAGCCGATGGGGTTTTTGCTGCAAGAGTCGGACGCGACGTCGCTGCCGGAAGCGGCCTATCGCTTTTGCCGGCATGAACGAGGCGTCGACGTCGTGCTCACCGGTACCGGCAATCCGACTCACTTAAGAGAAAACGTCAGCGCGATTCTAAAACCGCCGCTGGCGAAAGCGACTCTCGACAAGCTCGAAAAATTATTCGGCGGCTTGGATTATTTGACAGGGAATTGACTTCCAGCCGTTCGCTTTGTTCGTCCTCACCGTAGGGCTCTCCCGTATTCGCAGGCGAGGGGAACCTCGCCCGTCGCGAGATCACGACCAGACAGTCGCCGCTAGCTCGCCTGGAACAACTTCGAGTATTGCTCCCAAGACGCGGGAGCGACGCGCGCGGTTTGGAGATTTTCGTCAACGTGAGCGACTTGCTTCATGCCCACCAGAGCCGTGGTCACTCCGGGTGTCGAGCGCACAAACTGAAGCGCGCGTTGACCGTCGGTCTCCAGTCCTTCAAAAGTGTCGCGAATTAACTCCGGAAGATTGCGGGTCAACTGTCCTTGGAGCACGGAAGCGCTGGACATGACAGTGACGCCGAGGGCTTGGGCGGCTTCGAGCAGCGTTGACTCTTTACCGCCGACTTTTTGATTGGTGCTCGATAACGCTTCACTCATGCCGAGATTGAGCGGCAGCTGAATGACTTTGAAATGATGATTTTTGCCGCCCGCTTGTTCCGCCAAGGCGACGACTTGCGCCAGGGAGAGATAGTCTTTGGCGTCGACGGGATTGCGATAGGCATTCCATGTCGCGGTGCCGTAGAGACGGACTTTGCCGCCGGCCACTGCTTGCTCCAACGCTTCGAATGCCCTTAAGAGCCGGACGTCGAATTCTTCGCGCGCGACTTTTGCCAGCTGACTTTCGGGATTGTGCAGGTAGTAGATATCAATGCACTCGAGATCAAGATTCCGAAGACTGCAATCGAGCTGATTCGATAAATAGCGCGGTGTCATGCAATGGTAACCGCCGACGACATCCGGCGCGGCTGCCAAGCCCGTATCGATAAAAGTCTTAGTAAAATAGCTTCGGGTATCACTCGGCGGCGTTCCGTCAAAGGGAAGAAACCCGCCCTTGGTCGCGACGATCACTTCGTCGCGGCCGTATCCCTGGGTCGCCAGTTCCTTTAACGCGGTACCGATGGAGCGCTCGCTTCTTTGGCAGCGGTAGTTAATCGCGCTGTCAATCGCGTTGCAGCCGGATTGGACGGCGCGCACGATGGCTTCGCGATATTGTTGGTCGGTGGCGTCGTCATGATTACCCAAATAAGTACCGATGCCGATCGACGATATCCATACGCCGTTCATGCTGCGAAAGTGTTCCCGCGGGATCTTGCCATCGAAGCGTTGCCGATAACGGTCCGTGCCTTCAGGTGTAGCGGATCCTGGAAGTTTCATCGCGACCCCTTTCCTGTCCCGCCGCCGAAGAGGAGGCCGTCCAGACCTAAAGTTCGGCCGGGATTGGCCAGCGCAAATATGGCGAGCGCGACGATGAAAGTTTGTTGTTGCGCCAAAGTTGCGCCGCCGCGCGCAGTGCCGGGACCCAGATAGTAGTTGACCATCATGAAAAGACCGATCAACGCGCTCCAGCGCGTTAGCAAGCCCAGCAATAGACACGCTCCTACGGCAATTTCCCCGACCATGACGAGATAACCGAAAAGCTCTTGGTGCGGCACGACGTAGTCGAGCAAAAACTTTTTGTACCAGGGGTAAAGCTCCAACGTGCTCAGATCGCCGATTTGACGGCCAATCCAATCGCCTTTGGGAAAATCTCGTTGAAACTTTCGAACCCCTTGATGAAGCATATAGTATCCGACATAGATCCGCAGAACCGCGAGATACCAAAGATAGGTGCGCTCCCTAAGATTCAACCGTCGCCTCCATGCAGCGGGATGGACGCTTTAGCACATTTTTCCAGTTACTCAATAGCGCGGCGGACTCCATGCTTATTGAAATCTGTCAGTTAAAATATCCCTGATGCGACGGGCGATCAAGCAATAACATCCCGAAATTGCGCTCCGGCGTGAATTTTCGTTTGACAACTTATCTCCTCGAGATTAAAAATCCCCGATTCGAGCGCCAAGCGATGCTGCTCGTCGCTGACTCTATGCGAGTATTGCGGTGAGGGCAGCAGTTGCGATTGGAGGCAAAACGAGATGCGACTCCGTGAGGCACTAGGGCTGTTTTTCGCGTTAATGGCCGCGCCGGTTTACGGCCAGGTTTCAGCGCGGGGCGGACTCAAGGCGGAAATCACCGCCGTCGCAATTCCCACCGACCGACGGCCGGTAGTAACCTTTAAAATAACCGACGCGAAAGATAAGCCGCTCGACCTCGACGATCTCGACCGCGACAGCGTGAAATTTACCATCGCCACGCTGCGCGTGGGCAAGAACGGCGAACGTGACTATCACAATTACCTCCTTAGGAAAGTCGCCGGCAAAGACTACCTCTTCAAGGGCGAGACGCGCAAACCCGTGGTTACCGAGACGCTGCAACCCGACTCCGACCAAGGCGGCAAGTTGGCGCGCGTCCGGCCGGGAGTGTTCAGCTACACCTTCAAGAGTGCGCTTCCGGCCGGCTTTAATGCGCGTGCTATCCACATGATCGGCGGCGAGCTTACGCGCGGGAATCGACTCTACGCCGCCAATCCTCTATTTGAATTCGTCCCCGCCGGAGGTAAAGTTAGAGAACGTTTTGATTTGCCGGAAACCGCCACGTGTAATACCTGCCACGATCCCCTGCGCGCACATGGCGGTGCGGCACGCGAGACGGGCTATTGCGCGCTTTGCCACACTTCCCAGCTCGTCGATCCGGAGAGCGGCGAAAACTTAGATTTCAAATACTTCGTCCACAAACTGCACCGGGGTAAGTATCTGGCCAGCGTGAAAGCAGGGAACCCCTATCTCGTCGTCGGCACGCGCCAGACCGTTTATGATTATTCCACGGTGGTGTCGCCGCAGTCCGTGGTGACGGAGACGATTCCCAAAGAGTACCGCAACTGTACCGCTTGCCACGCCAATCCGAAGGCGACGTCCTGGAAGTCGATTCCCTCGATCGCCGGCTGCGTGTCGTGTCATGACGACGTCGATTTAAGGACCGGCAAAAAGCACGGTCCAGGGCCCGCAGCTGACGGTAGCTGTGTCAATTGCCATCAGTCCGATGGCCCGGAGTTCGGCTCCTCCGTTGCCGGCGCCCATGTATTTCCGGGCAACTCGGCGCAACTGCCGGGAATTGTTTTCGAGATACTAAAAATCGACGGCGGCAAACCGGGAACCAATCCCGTCGTGACGTTTAGCCTGAGGAATAATAAAGGCGAGCCGGTGAATGCAGCGCAGATGAATAACTTGGGTTTGGTGCTGGCGTGGCCGACGAGCGACTACAAATTGGAGATTATCGAGGACGCGCGCAAAGCCCAGCCGCTGGGTAACGGCGTTCACACGTATAAGTTTAACTACACGATTCCCGCCGACGCTACCGGATCCGGCGCAGTCGGCATACAAGGCTACCGGGTATTCGCCGTGAAGCGGCCCAACGGCACGGCCGTCGAAAAAGGGCAAAGAAATGCCGGACTCAACGTGGTGAAGTATTTTGCGATTACGGACAGGGAAGCGATACCGAGACGCAAGGCGGTGAAGACGGAGAATTGCAACGCCTGTCACTTAAAGCTGCAGTTGCATGGCGAGCAGCGCAACAACACCGAGTTCTGCGTCATGTGCCACAACGCGAATCACACCGATGCGGATAAACGAAAAACCGCCAAGGGGCCGATGCCGCCGGAGAACGTGCACTTTAAACGGCTCATCCACCGAATTCATACGGGCCGGAATCTCGGTGAGCCTTTCATCGTCTACGGCGGCCCGCAAGCAGCGCCGGTGCCGAACAACCTAGGCGAAGTCAGATTTCCCGGAGACAGGCGCAACTGTCTCAAATGCCATGAGAAAGGCGCCAATGAACTGCCGTTGCCGGACGGCTCGTTGCCGACGCGGATACAGCAGGCCGATGGGTCTGTCAGGCAGTTAACGCCGATTATGAGCGCGTGCGTCGGGTGTCACACGGGCGAGCCCGCCAAAGCGCACATGGAAGCGCAGATTGCATCCGTCGGGCGCGAGAGCTGCGCTGTTTGCCACGGCAGCGGGCCGGGAATTCGCCGTCGACAAGATGCATCGCAAAGGACGGGAGTAGCAAAGCAAGAACGGGTGACAAGGAGACGAGCTGAAAAGTAGACAAGGAGGCGCGGAGTGCAAAGGGGTCAGAGCTAGAAGGCGTCTTTCATTTTTCTCACTGCGGCGAAAACTGAGACCGGATCGAGGCGGGCAGACGGGTTCGCCGACTTCACGTGCGCTTGAATTTCCTTGCTGTCCCAGCGCAAAAACGGGTTGGTTTGCTTCTCTTCTTCCAACGTCGATGGCACCGTCGACGTACCGCGCGCGCGCAAGCCTTGGATGCGCTCGAAGCGCGACACTAGCTTGGGATTTTTCGGCTCCACTGAAACGGCGAAACGCAGATTGCTCTCGGTGTATTCATGCCCGCAGTAAACTTTAGTGTTATCCGATAGGTCCATTAGTTTCTTGAGTGAAGACTGCATCTGTTCCGGCGTGCCTTCGAAGAGGCGGCCGCAGCCCGCCGTAAACAACGTGTCGCCGCAGAACAGGTTATTCTCGAAAAGATAAGCGACGTGGCCGGTGGTATGGCCGGGAATGAAAAGAACTCTGCCTTTCATCTCGCCGACCTGTATTTCATCGCCCTCATCGACGCCGCGGCTCAATCCGGCAATCCTGGCGCTGTCACTCTTGTGGCCGTAGACTTCGGCTTTGTGCACCGCGAGGATCCCTTCATTTCCGCCGGTGTGATCGCGGTGATGATGGGTGTTGAGAATCGCCACGAGCGGGACCTGTTCCTTGGCGATCCGGGCGAGCACCGGATCCGCTTCGGAGGGGTCGACGATGGCGGCATTCTTGGTTTTTTCGCAAACAAGCAGGTAGCCGTAGTTGTCACGCAGCAACGGAATCTGAACAATTTTCATATTTGGTAGTCGACCTGATTGATGAGGTTTAAGTTATCGTGAATATTAGTCCCAACAGGGAACATTTTCAAATCGCCATGCGACGGCTTATTGCCCTTGACCCTCGACGACGGACATTCCTATAGTATCGATATCATGATTCGAGCTGGAGTCGGTCAATCGCAGAAACAAGCGACTAAGCAGGCCGTCGAAGAGGCTGCAAGCCAGTCGATGACGCGCGCCGGGATATCGCGGGCCGATTTAGCGATGATCTTTTTCACGGCGGATCATGGCGCTCGCCCGCGGGAAGTTGTCGCATCGCTAATTCGCTCAACGGGCACTGATTGCGTGGTCGGCTGCAGCGGCGCGGGTATTCTGACGGGCGAGGGCGAGATCGAGGGCAGCAGCGGCGTCGCAGTGCTTGCCGTCGCCTCGGACGCAATGATCGGCCGGCCATTTATTTTCGAACCCCTCAAAGGCAACGAAACCCACCTGGGGGCGAGTTTCGGCGAATTCGTCGCCAAGACGCAGGATGAAAAATCGCTCATGATCTTGCTTCCGGATTCCTATAACGGGAACCCGCAGCCACTGCTTCAAAGCATGACGGGCAAAGCCGGCTTTCATCCCGTGATCGGCGCAGGCGCGACGGAAAACGGCGCGGCAGGAGCGACGTTTCAGCTTTGCGGCGATAAAGTTGCGAGCAATTCCGTAGCCGGCGTATATCTCTCCGGTGAATTCAACGTTCATGTTGACATCACTCAAGGGTGCCAACCGATATCCGAACCCATGGTGATTACCAAGGCCGACGGTAATCTGATTTACGAAATCAACGGCCGTCCGGCGATCGAAGCCTTTGCCAAGTTGCTCAAGGGACCCCTCGCCGAAGATGTCCGCCGCGCCTTGTTGGTCTTGTTCGTGGGTCTACCCGCGGATCGGCAGGAAAATAGCGTGGCGCCGGGTAAGTATCTGGTCCGCAATATTTATGGCTTGGATCCGGACAAAGGCGTCTTGGCTGTCACCGACGAAGTCAGCGAAGGCGAGGCGATGATCTTTACCATGCGCGACGGCCAGCGCGCGCGTGAGGATCTGAGTCAAATGCTGCGCCGGCAAGTTCAGGCGCTCGGAGGGAGAAGCCCGGCTTTCGGCTTATATTTCAACTGTTGCGCCCGCGGCAATTCTCTCTACGGTATTCCCGGTATCGATTCCGCTTATATTCGGCAGGCGCTCGGCGATGTGCCGCTAATCGGTATGTTCGGTGGCTACGAACTGGCGCCGCTGGGGCGCGCCAATCATTTGTTCGCGTACACGGGAGTTCTTGCATTGGTCACCGAGCAAGGATGACTGAAAACTAATTTTAGATTTTAGATTGCCGATTTTCGATTGAAGAACCGAAGACAAGGCGTGTCGACGGGGACCTGCAGGCCGATCAGGTCAACCACGGGGGCTTGAGAAGGCGGTGTGCGTCTACCCATTCGACCATTACCCATACTGGAGTAGAAAGGTATCACGCGACCTTCAGCCCGGCGCCTTCAGCGAGAACCTCACCGTCTCGGGGGCTATAGAAACCGAGGTGTGCGTGGGCGATGTGTTCCGGATCGGGGAGGCGAGGGTGCAGGTCAGCCAGCCGCGCATGCCGTGCGCCAAGGTGGCGGGAAAGAATGGTTCGACGATGCTGCCCAAGCTGATGGCGAACGTCGGCTACACGGGCTTTTATATGCGCGTGTTGTCAGAGGGGTTGGTGGCTGCGGGCGACGGCTTCGATCTCATACGAGCCCACCCCGAGCGCATCACAATAGCCGACGTGAACAGCATCATCTACGAGAAGTCGTACGACATCGCATTGATCAAGCAACTCAAGTTACCGGACCTTCCGAGGTCGACCCTACCTTGTTTGCCAACGGCTGGAGCGGCTAGCACGTATGTAACTACTTGGTACCAGCCCGATGCGGGGTAGCCGGATCTTCAGGCGCCGATGCCCGCCTCGGCCTCCAGGAGACGCTTGGCCTCGCCCTCGCCCCTCATGCGTAACCACACCGGCCCGCCGTCGCGCTCGACGGTGATCCCGAACTCGAAGAAGGGGCAGCACAGGCGCTCGTTGGAGACGAACTCCGCTACGGCCAGCAGCACCACTCTGTCGGGGGAGTGCCTGAAGGCGTAGCCGTCTTCCAACTCCACTACCTCTTCCACGTCCGCACGCAGTTGTCGGTACAAGGCTCGCTGGCGCTCCTGCTGCACGGTGCTGAGAGCCGACCACCTACAGGCGAGGGGAACCTCGATCCTCTCGTGTGCTGCTTCACCGTTCATAGGGTCTCCTCGCTCACGGTTCGTGCATGGCGGCCTCGACTATACCTGTTAAAGCACGCTTTAAGTCAAGGAGGAAGCCGCGGTGGATAGCATGAGATCGGAGAGGTGGCTCGGAGGGCGGGCGTCAGGCCATCGGCGCTGCGCTACTACGAGGGCGTGGGGCTGTTGCCTGCTCCCAGCGGGAGAACGGTCGCAGACGCTACGACGAAGAGGTGCTGCGCGAGGTGCTCGACCGCATGGCCGTCGTTCGGGTCGCCCAACAAGCCGGGTTCACCATCTCCGAGATCGGAACGCTCTTGGACGGGTTCTCCGAGGGCACCCCACCCTCCGAGCGCTGGCGGGTTCTTGCCCAGCGAAGCTCCCTGAGGTCGAGGGTTTGGTGAAGCGGGCCCTGGGCATGAAGGTCCTCCTGGAGAAGGGGCTGCGCTGCGAGTGCCTGCGGCTGGATGACTGCGACCTGATCGGTGGAGAAGCCCAAGACGCACCCTCATAGTAGGAGGTTGGCGCCTTATTCACCAGAGTGCGTGAAAGGCAAATTCTGTGAACCTCGCCTAGACGGCGTTCTCGAAAGTTAGCGTCACTGCCCGGAGCCCCTCTTGGTAGCGTAAGATGTTCGCAGCTTCGTATGAGCTCTAAAGGAGAACCACCATCGATGAGCAGGCAAAGAGCGACGGGCTGCAGCTGCTTCGGGCCATCAACGCAACCCAAGCCCACGGCCGAGCGGGAGCCAGGGTGGACCCAACCAGGGCAGCCCACGAGGCCGGGCTGGACGTAGGCGATGTCGGCTCCGAGCGTTACCACCACGCCTTGAGCTACCTCCTTGAGGAGGGCGCGTTGGTGGGGGATGAGCACACGGCCTTCGACGTCGGCGAGGAGCACCCCCACGGCTACGCGCTCTACTTCTTCACTCGGCGGGCGCTGAAGCTGCTAGAAGGGTAGCTCTTCTCGCTACCCGGCGATGGTGAGCAGGCACACCGCGTCGCTGAAGGCTTCCACCGTGTGCCTTACCCCAGCGTCGCAGGTGAGCAGAGTATCAGATCCCGCCTCTGCCACCTTCTCCTCCACCTCCTCAGCCACCATGAAGCGGATGCGCCCCTCCCGGACGCTCAGGCTCAAGGGGCCCGGTGCGGCGTGTTCCGAGCCTATCTCCGGCTTTCATGACCAGGAGCACCACGCTCATGCCCTCGCCCTTACGCAGGGTGATGGAGTTGCGCTGCCCTCGCTGCCAAGCTCCCTCCTCCATCAGATGGCCTACCTCGGCTCCCAGATCGAACCTCTGCAGCGGGCCGTGCAAAGGGCGCTCCGACCCGGGGTGTGGTCTGCTGGACATGCCCTTGCCTCCTTTTTAGTGGCCACCCGCTTGCAAGGGCCATGCTATCAAGAACCATACAAGAGCACTCTATTCACCGGAGTGCGTGGAAGGGGGAGTCTCCGAGTTCGCTGATGCAGAAACGTGCGTCCTGAGGATACTAAGCGTGCCGAATGTTGGTCGGGACACTGGGTTGGAGGGGGTCTTCCCATGAGCTTGAGCGAGTACAAGGTGGTCGCAGGGTTGGCGGTCTCAAGATGGACCGTGCCAGAGAGTTCTACGAAAGCAAGCTGGGCCTCTCGGTGGGCATCGACTCGGGCGACAACGTGGCGTACCGGTGCGCGGAGGGGAGCTATTGCACGTCTACCTCTCGCCGGAGCACGCAGGCAAGTCGATAGCGACACTGGCCAGCTGGTACGTAGACGACGTTGAGGGGGTCGTCGAGGAGCTGACCTCGAAGGGCGTAGCCTTCGAGCACTACGACGTAGGACCTATCATCACGGACGAGAAGGGCATCGCCAGGTTCGAGGGGGGAGCCGAGGTCGCCTACTTCAGGGACCCGGATGGCAACGCCCTCGATCGCCAAGAAGCCGCGTACCTGACTGCGCTTAAAGCCCGTCTATTCAGTCAACGTCGGGAAGGAAGATCCGCGAACTTCGCCTGTACGGAGTTCTACGAAGTTCGCTGGCATCTTCTAGGTCCGGGGCACTTCGGGCCGCGGAGAAGCAGTGGCTGGGGTATCCTGCGGGGAGCCCCGGCCCCCAATCTTCGGAGGTATAGAGCATGGACCAACCACTTCCGACACACGAGCTGATAGAGCGCCTCAGGGCGGGACTATCGTCGGACGGTCGCAAGGTACAAGTCGGGTTAGACGTCGCTACCTCGTTGCGCGTACCCGGAGCACTGAGCGGTCCCTTGGCAGGCGCCAGCTTCATCGCCAGCGTAGCCGGAGCTGTAGCCCTGTCGGACTCTCCCTATCCCCGTCGGGGCGCGCAACCGGCGGACGTTCGCCGGTACTTTAGAGGGAGTCCGGCGCGGCTCGGGTGAGCGTGGTTGGCCAGTTAGTCTCCGCGACCTCTCTGGCATGGTTCACCGCGTCGGTGGCGAAGCTGGCCGAGCAGTCGGAACGGGGGTCGCGAGGGCTGCGGGCGACGGCAGTCAGTGGTGGCGTGCTAGCCGCCGCGTCGCTGGCGACTTCGGCGCTGTGCGCGGCGGCGCTCACTGGTAGCCGGGGAGAGCAGGATGTTAGCGCCGCCGCCCTGCACCGGCTGATGTTCGCCGCTGGGGGTCCGGTTCAGCGCCGGCTTCGGGGTGTTGGTTGGCGCCCTGGGGCTGGCTGGGCTGCGTACCGGCGAGTTGCCCCGGCCGCTAGCGATAGCCGGGCTTGTCTCGGCTACAGCGGGCCTGCTATCGTCGCTTTACTTCGTGACGGATCATGGGGTCTGGTTCATACCGGCTGGGCGGTTCTCGGGGTTGCTGGTCAGCGGCGTCGCCGGGGTCCTGCTCGCTCGCCGGCTTCCGCACCTCGTAAGCGAGTGCGACTCGGAGTGCTGCACGCGCTCCATCTCGGTAGCGGGGATATCGCGGATGCGATGCAACCAGCGGCACTTTAGGCAGAGCAGGTACTCCGATCCTATTCACAGGAGTGCGTGGAAGGGGACAGCGTGTTGAAAAAGTAGATGTTGGCCCGGTCGGCGGTCCAAAAGAGCCCCAAAACAAGGCCGAAACACTACCAAGACAGCGTAATCGGCCCCCGTTTAGGGGGCCGAAGTGAGCGCAAAGGGGTTTTTCAACACGCTGGTGAATTCTCCGAAGTTGCGTCCGTGTTAATGTAGCGATGGCATCATGCTTGCGGTGGAAAGGGTGGCCCGCCGAGCAAGCAGGCCGGAAAAAGAGATGAGGGTATGTCCGAAGAGAACGTGAACATCATGCGCCAGGGGTACGAGGCGTTCAACCGGGGCGACATCGAGGCCGTGATGGGCCTCTTGGACCCAGAAATAGAATGGCAAGAGCCCGATGTGGAGGGGCTGCCGGACCGGGGTACGCACCATGGCTCCGAAGCTGTCGCCAACGAAGTCTTCGGGGCTGTGGCGGAGCATTGGGACGAGTTCCAAGCCGTGGCAGATGAGTTCTTGGACGCGGGCGACCGCGTGATCGTGTTGGGCCACTTCAGAGTCAGGGGCAAGGCGACCGGCAGGACGATCGACGCTCCCTACGCCCACGTGTGGACGTTGCGCGATGGAAAGGTGGTGCACCACCGCAACTACGTGGACACGGCCACCTTCTTACAGTCGCTCGGGTAAACGGCTAAGCAGGGGCCGGGATCCTTTCTTCTAGGAGGCCCCGGCCCTTTTTCTTGTCCCTATTCACCCAACCTCGTAGAAGGTAGATTCTCCGAAGCCCGCATGCAGGGT
>CAWDPO010000018.1:0-58101 GCA_963804165.1 uncultured delta proteobacterium | reverse complement strand
GTCTACCATCGGAATTTAGCAGGTAGCGGTAGCGCTGAAAGTTTCTTGTAAAAGAGATTTGACGAGGGTGTGGCTCTTGGGGTCAGTGGCCTGTTTATTCGGGCTCACCCAGTCTGAAATGCCGCCCTCGTCACCTGCATCATCCGAGGGGTCGACCGGGATGGTGCCATATTCTCACCAGAATACGTGGCTCTGTAAGTAGACGAGACCTAAGGATGATGAAATCTCGATCTACCAAGGAGGAGCTACGTGTCAGAAGAAAAAGCTATAGAGTTACGAGTCAGTGTGGACGTGGGTTATCGCCGTCACAGTGTGGCGATAGGGCTATCGAGCGGCGAGGTGTTGGAAGAGTTCGAGATCGAACACCGGCCCGAAGGGTTTCAAGAATTCTTTTCCCGCATTGAGAAGCACCACAAGACCAAGAGCAAGTCCAGTAGCGGTAGCCATGGAAGGCTACAACGGCTATGCCCGGCCCTTGGACAGTTTGGTGCGCGGGCGGGGCTACCGGCTCTATAATCTCAACAACTTAAAGTTTGCCCGGTTCAAAGAGATCTTCCCTGGAGCCGCCAAGAGCGATCGGATCGACGCCGAAAGGGACTGGAGCTATTTCAACTACGGGATCACCTGCCCTTGGCCAAAGAAGTATTGCAGGAAGTTAAAGGAACACCGGCCGAGAATGAAGTTCTCAAGCGCTTGACTCGACGACGCCGACGATTGGTCAACGAGCGGGTACGAGTGGTGAACAATCTCCAGGCCGATCTGCAAGCGGTGTGTCCAGGATTGTTGGAGATCACCAACGATGCCAGCAACCAATGGTTTTTAAACTTCCTGCTCAGTGCGGAGAGTCTGACACAGATTGCCCAGCTCAGAGGCAGCACGCTGTTGAAGATCCCGGCCGTGGGAGTGAAAACCGCCGCCATCATAGCGGGCTGGCAGAAGCCATGCTCACTTTAGTGAAGAGGTCGACTGGGTCGGCGAGATGATCCAGGAAGATGCCCGGCGGTGTCTGGATCTCGATGAGAAGGTCAAACGGTTGGAAGCGAAGATCGCAGGGCTTGCTGAGAACTCCAAGATCGCCAAGATTTTACGATCGATTCCGGGGTTTGGTGCCGTGTGCAGTTCAGAATTGGCCGGCGAGATCGGCACCATCGAGCGGTTTAGCCTCTGAGGGAAGCTTTCTTTGTATCTTGGCATGTCCACGTTGGACAACCGTTCGGGAAAATACCAGGGAACCAAGGTCCCCAAGCACGTGAACACTCGAGCCAAAGCCGCGATGATGATCGGCTTGGATCGACATCGCAAAAGTGTGTCCCCGAGTCGCAAAGATACTACGAAAAGAAACGCAGCCGAGGGAAAAAGCACAACCAAGCGATTCGAGCTCTGGGGCGACACTTGACGCGCATCATCTACAAGATGCTTAAAGAAGAACGCGACTATGAGATTCGCCCTGAAAAAGCCAATACCAAGACCAAGGTCAGTCCGAGATCGTGCGTTAAAACGAAAATACGGAGGTCTAAAATTTCAGCGAAGTCTTAAAATCGAGGTCTACAAGCAGAGTCACCGAAAAATCGGCTCCAGCCGCCTTGAAATTTCCAGCGGGATGATCTGACTTTCCTTTCTAATTGTTCCGGTCATTGCGGCGGAAGCTGGAATCCAGGCGGCTTTTGACCTCGAACTCCAATCAAATACGGATGCCGGCATTCGGTATGACGAACTTTCACTTCACCTGAAGGCGAGAGATTTCAACCATCCCCAAGAAAGACATTGACGCGCGAGGAGGTTGGTCAATTGTAGTCGGGTGGGGTAACCGCTATTGATCTTGCCCGTATAAGAGGTTGAAAATATCATCAAATAAATTTAGCGTCCCCAATGAAATTTGAAGCGGTGTTATCCGCGGGAAAGGTCGGTGTCTTGGCCGGGCAATGATAAGCGAGTCAGGGAATCCATTGTGCGCGTTTTGTTTCGGGCGAGCGCGAAAAGATTTGCCAAGAATTTCTCGGTCGCGCCGTTCGACTTCGTCCGAAGCGTGAAATATTTGATGGAAGACAAAGGGTGGCAAGTATCCCGCCTGGATGCGCAAAATCCGCTGGAATCGGAGCGCATTCATTCGGCGCGAGTTGAGACTGTTATTCGTTTTCATTGATACCATCGGATTCGGTGACCCTTATTGCGCGACGCTCCATAAGCAGGAAAATGACTGGTGATTAGCGCCAAGATAAAATTGAATGACGGCGGAGCGATCCCTCAACTGGGCCTGGGTGTATGGCAGATCTCTGCGGGCAAGAAGTGCGAAGCGGCGGTACTCACCGCTTTCGAAGCGGGCTACCGCCATATCGACACGGCATCTTTCTACGGCAACGAGGGGAGCGTCGGCGCCGCGGTCAGGGCGAGCGGCATTGACCGGAGGGATATTTTCGTAACCACGAAATTATGGAACAACGATCACGCAAGCCCTGAGCGTGCTCTCGAAGCGAGCCTGCGCAAGCTCAAGTTGGATTATGTCGATCTGTACCTGATCCACTATCCGGTGCGCGAACGACGACAGAGTTGGCGCGTCTTCGAAAAATTAAAGCAGCAGGGCAGGGCACGCTCGATCGGCGTCAGCAACTTCACCATCCGACATTTGACTGAATTGCTTGCCGAGACGGAGATCACCCCGGCGGTGAATCAGGTCGAGTTTCATCCCTACTTGTATCAGCGGGACCTATTAGATGTCTGCGTCGCCCGAGGGATCGTCGTCGAGGCCTATTGTCCACTGACCCAGGGACAGCGGCTGAACGATCCGAAGCTGATTGCCGTAGCTAAGAAATACAGCACAGCGTCGCCACAACCGCCCGCACGTCAGGCGAAGCTTCCTTTTCTGTCGCGCGACTCCCGCGGTCGTGGAAACAAGTCCACGGCGCAAATCCTGATTCGATGGGCGATCCAACACCAATTGGTGGTGATCCCCAAATCAGCCAACCCCAATCGCATCCGCGAAAACGCCGATGTCTTCGACTTTGAAATTACCGACGAGGACATGCGAATCTTGGATGGATTCAACGCGAACCTGCGAACCTCCTGGGATCCAACTAATGCGCCGTAAGGAATCGACAACAAATCGGTATGGCTCTCAGTCGAGAAAAATATTTATACGGCAGCGACTGTCATAGGATACGTGAAATTCACGCTCGCCGCGGCATGCGGAGATATGACTCTAAGGTTTCAGGTTACGAGAATTGGCAAGATATCAAAGTACGAGCCCGCTACCGGCCCCTTGTCGGATAATTTCCGCACACGTGAGCAACAACATCACACGCCGAAAAACTTAGCGATGGACCCGCGGAATCGGTAGCGGCGAAGCGGACTACCGGAAACCGCCAGCACGGAGCCGGAAGCGTGGAGACAGGAGAGTTTGGATATCGCCTTCAGAACGGCGCACTGCGAGGAACTCCGAACCATGGCTCGCCACAGACTTGACACGTCTTGCCTCGTCAGGGGATATTCCATTCATGATTTATCACCACTAGAGAACGAACTTATGTATTTAAGGAACCTCTGAATAACTACGTTATTTGGAAGGGGGCGATTATTTAAAACTGTTTCATGTTGACTAAGCGGCTCGGTGATTACATCGGATGGGGTTTGCCTCGATTTCTTGGCCACTCAATGCGTTTGTGGACGGCCCAAGCTCCTCCCCATCGGACTACGCCAACAAAGCACGGCGCACTCGATACAGATTGGCCAGCGCAAACAGCGTGTAGATCTGTGCCGCGTTTTTCTTCAATCCCCGATACCGGGTCTTGATGTAGCCGAACTGGCGCTTGACCACCCGAAACGGATGCTCCACCTTGGCCCGTATACTGGACAGTTTTCTGTTTCTGCGCCGCTGCTTATGGCTCAAGCTCTTTTTGCTCTTGGCCTTGTCCAACACGCCCCAGAATAGTCCCGTCTTTCTCGCTGAGCGCTTATCCTGGTCGCTGAAGTAACCCTTGTCGGCAAACACCGCTTGCTCTTCTCCATGAAGGAGCGCTTCCATCTCCTGCTTGTCATGCACACTGGCCGTGGTCACTTTGACCGTGTGCACCAAACCGCTCTGACTGTCCGTTCCCGTGTGCACCTTCATGCCGAAGTGGTAGTTGTTGCCCTTCTTGGTCGAACTCATCTCCCCGTCGCGTTTCTTGTCCTTGTTCTTGGTCGAGGACGGCGCACCGATCAGCGTGGCGTCTACGATCGTGCCTTGTCTGAGCAAAAGCCTTTTCTCGCTCAAATACCCGTTGACCTCTTCCAACAGCTTCTCGGTTAACTGGTGCTTTTCCAGTAAGTGGCGAAAGTTTAAAATCGTGGTCTCATCGGGAATTTCTTCTTCCCCCAACTCTATCCCGGCAAATCGCCGCACCGACTCGATGTCGTACAACGCTTCTTCCATCCCGGGATCGGACAACCCGTACCACTGCTGCACAAAGTATATCCGTAGCATCCGTTCCAACGGCATCGGTCGCCGTCCACTGCCGGCTTTGGGATAGTGCGCTTCGATCAACGCCAGCAATTTCTCCCACGGCACCACTTGATCCATCTCAGACAAAAACTTCTCTCGCTTGGTCTGCTTTTTCTTTCCCGCCCACGCTAAACTCGCAAACGTTGTCTGCTCCTTCAATCTGTTTCCTCCTCTACCATTGTCGGTCTTGCTGCTTTTCGATATTAGACGACATTACTGAAGGGCTTGTTCAGAGATTCCTTAAAGCAGATTGCTATACACGGACTATCAGGAAGAGAGGCCCCCGGTTTTTTACCTGTACCTGACATTTGCGCTCTGTGTGGTTCTCGCCTATTGCCGTATCCGGTCGCTTTATCTGACTCGACTGACAAAGTAAAAATTAACTTTGAGACCGTCTACCAAGCATACCAGTGCACTGGTACATGTAACCGCGTTAATATTGCAGTTTATAAGTTGCGAGCGGAAACGGGTAATACAACGAATTATGATTTGGTGGATTTACTTGTCGCAGTGCCGAGGGAATTCCCAGCGAAAGAAGTAAGCTCCGAGATTGCAAATTTGTCGCCTAATTTTCTGTCAATTTATAGGCAGACGCTAGTAGCAGAGTCGCTAAGCCTGACGCAATTGACCGGACTTGGTTTTCGTAAAGCACTCGAATTTCTTGTTAAGGACTATGCTATCTCCCGGTATCCCGAGGACCAAGACGCCATCCAGAAAAAACCTCTCGGCTCCTGCATCAACGAGTATCTGAAGGAAGAGTACCTCAGAGAATGTGCCCGGAGGGCAGTCTGGCTCGGCAATGACGAAACGCACTACTCTCGTGAGTGGAAGAGCCATGATGTTGAAGATCTTAAGAAACTCATTTCCTTGACCCTACGATGGCTGGAATATGCCATGCTGAGCGAAAAGTATTTCCGTGAAATGCCTGCCAGCTAAGACCTAAGCAAGGGATTACAAGACGGCGTACGCGCGTCAGTAAAGTCATTGAATCATGATGCAAGCGAGACTGATAGCCACACCCGAGGCATTGGACAAGCAGCGGGGTCGGTGACAGCGGGGTCTGGCTTTCTTTTCTGGTCAATGGTCGAATTTCCTGCGCCAGAATTTTCTGGAATCTGAAATCCGGAATTCCAGTTGGAAATCTTTTACGGGTTATACAACCGATGAAAATTTGGCGTTCCCGACGGGATTTGCATCCGATGTTATCGGCGTGAACGGCTCGCGGCTGGTTTCTTGATGTGCTTCGCGATCTCGCGCTCAAGATTCGTGAGTTCTTCGCACGGCAGCGAACAGATCTCGCGCAGCGAACCGAGGTGTTTCTGCGCGCTCTTTAGGTCACCTTTGATGAGGTAAGCCTCCCCGATATATTCATGCGCACCCCGGTGCCGAGGATTTAGCGCGAGAGCTTGATTATAGTGCTTGAATGCGAGATCGAGCTTTCCTGATTTGCGGTAAGAGTATCCGAGGTAATTCTGGATGTCAGCGTTTCGGGGGTTGCGCTCTTCGGCCGACGAAAATGACCTAATAGCGGAGGGCCAGTTTTTTGCCTCAAGGGCTTTCCTGCCGGTAACGTAATCAGGGTCCTGCGCCGAAACTTCAGGAGTAGTTTCCGCCGGGTCCGAAAAGCACGGCGAGCCCGTGCCAAGCCCGAATGCGGCGGCAAGCGTGACAATCACTCGCCGCCGCGAAAACATTCGACTCCATTTCCCAAGCTCGCACGCTCAGGTAGTGCGACTCATCGCTGTGCTAGGAATGTCTTTGCCTGCGCGAGTTCCGGTCGCGGCCCGCCTTTGCCGACCAGTTCAACGAGCCGGATATAGTGCTGCTTGGCCTTGGCGGAGTTTCCGCTTTGCGCCGCCGCCTGCGCGGCACCGGCAAATCCACGAAAACGGTTTGGCTCGCGGATCTGCGACGCCTCGAACTCTTTGAGCGCCTCGGCAGGCCGCTTGAGTTCCAGCAGCATTTGCCCCAATAGCTCTCGCAGCGGAACGATCCGTCCCGGGGTCACGATATGTTTTTCGTTCTTGTCTTCCATGTCCGCCGCGCTGCGCATAAGTTTGACGGCCTCATCTTTTTTCCCAATGCGAGAGCTGTCCAAGCACTGGCCGCGAGCCGGCTTATCTCCACTTCAGTCACCCAGTATGCGTTTTTCGCTGGCTTTTAAGGCGTCCCGCAGCCGGGCAAGATGTCCGACTTCCGTTTCGGCTGACACAAGTCGCCACTACGAGCCGCACCAAAGCGCGGGCAAAGCGGGTCAACGCTTGGTGTAATGGAGATCGTTGGCGATTGGCTGCAGCTTCATCGCTCCACTCCAGTCGCCGCGCTCAATCGCATAGCGCGCAGGAATCGCCGCGAACACGTCAGGCCCCGGGGGAAAGAATTGAAGCCGGATACCTGGGCAGCTTCCTCCATAACGAGGCGCGCGTCATTGTCGCGTGCGAGCTGCAGGTACGCATAGGCCATATAGTCCAGGGCATGCATTTGCTCGTCCTTATCGTTGCCCTTCTTGGCGGCCTCCGCCGAGCGCCGGTTGGTCGCCGCCGAATCCGCCCACGCCCCGACCCGGGTAAATATGTGCGACGGCATTGCAGGGCGTGCGGCGCCGCGGGTGAATACTGGCGTAACGTCGAGCTGCCGGCAGACCTTTTTGCGCGATGGGCGGAGCGTCGTAGCTATGGATCAAATAGTGCGCCACGCCTGGGTGGTCAGGGTATTTAGTGAATTGTTTTTCCAAGATTGCGGCGGACTTTAGATAGGTTGCAAAAGTCTGCTCAGCCTGTGACTGAGTGCCGGCTAGATAAAGCGCGTAAAAGATTTGTGCTCGTCGTCATCTGGGTAACGGGCGGCAAGTGCCTCATAGGCCTTGGCCCGGGACTTTTTGGCGGTCGCTTTCATAGCGATTGGTCCAATCCTCGTAGTAGGCGGCGACCGCTTCGATGTAGTCGCGCTCGCGCTGGGTCTTAGCACCAATTTTGCGGCCCTGGTCAATCGCTGCTTGTGCCTGCGCCGCACCCTAGGGCGAAGAACCGGTCGCCGAGTGGATTGGACATTAAAAGCGTCTGCGATACCCCACGTCGCGATGGCGCACGACGGGTCCTGCGCCAGCACGTCGCTAAAGATCTTTTCGCCCGCGTTGTACCAAAAAGAGTGCAGCATGGCCACGCCGCGCTCGAACTGGGCCTGCACCTTGGGATCGCAAGAGGTCGGGAAGCTCACCTTGCCGAGCTTATCTTCCTGCGCTAGAGAGGGCAGCGTTAGCGCGAGAACGATCAAACAAGCAAAGAACACGGATCTGTTTTTCATATGAACTCCTTTGGGCCTGACGATAAATGGACGGGTGACGGATTGCTGTCTAATATTGGACAGCCTTCAGAAAAACTATAGCCTTGAAAAGGGATTACAGCACTACGCGGATAGTTTTGACCTCTGCTCCAGGCGGCTTAAGATGTGGCTTTTGTACATGAAAAAAGGAAAGAAGTTCATTATTCCTTTGTGGGATTGAACTGAACAACGCAACGGACAAATCTCACAGGATCGAGTCGTCGGAGAATTCAATTCAATCTTAGCATCGCCGATCATTTGATCACCTTGTCCGCCCGCGCCAAAACATTCGGCGGAATCGTGAGACCGATCTGCTTCGCTGTTTTTAAATTGACGACAAATTCGAACTTCTTCGGCTGCTCGACCGGAAGATCTGCGGGCTTGGCACCTTTCAAAATCTTGTCCACGTACGTAGCAGCGCGCCGGTACAAGTCGCTAAAATTCGGGCCGTAGCTCATAAGTCCTTCCGTTTTCGACAAATTCGTGTGGCATAAATGGCGGGCGATTGATTCTTTAACGCGAGGTCTACAACCTGTGTTCGATGAGGAATTTAGGATTGGACTCAGGACGACGAGGACTGCGTCAGCACGTCCTTTGCTCGCGGCTCGGTAATGCGCTCTCAATTTCTTGCGACCTATATGTCTAGGGATTGAAGCTGCACCTTGAACGCTTCAGTGGCAGTTCCATTTCTCGTAACACTTGTTCGTTGCCTGGTTCGGTCAAATTCCCGAGGACAGCCACGCGGGAGAGTCTAGGAACAGTCTCCTTCAGAAGCTCCAGTCGTTTCCCGCTTAACTCTGAGGAGAGGTTGGACAATCCCGTGATGTTACTACCCGGCCGGCCAGGCTGGCCACGAACCCATTGCCGACAGGATCGGTATCCTGCGCCATAACGATGGGAATCGTAGAAGTTGCTTCCTTGGTGGGTCGCGTTGATTGCGGACCACCCGAGACGATGACGTCAACCTTGAGACGCACTAGTTCAGTTGCGAGCGCGGGCAGCCGATCAAACTTTCCCTCTGCATATCGCCACTCAATCACAATGTTTTTCCCCTCTACGTACCCAAGCTCGCGCAGGCCCTGCCGGAAGGCCTCGGTGCGGGCGGCGTTAGTGGAAGGGGAGGCAGCAGTTAGGTATCCAATCCGGGGGACTTTCCCCGGCTGCTGCGCCTCGGCAGCGACGCCAAAAAAAAGCACTGACGTTGCAACCAAGATCGATGACCAACCAGCTTTGTTCATTGCTCGCCTCGTTCGTGAGCAGACTTATCACGAACATGGAAGCTGAGAAAAGTAATATTTACGGACGGAAGGAAAACCGGATTTGTCGAGGAAAAAGAGGCTAAATTCAGCTCAGGATTGAACTGAACGACGCGTCAGTTCGATCTCCTGCAGAATTGTATCGTAGGAGAAATCAGTTCAATCGTAACCTCGTGATTGCTACCAAAACGCGGATGACAACAGGCGGCCATCTTGACAGGCGCTTGAGCTACTCTCTTGTGTAAGTCCCCTCGTTCAAGCCTTCCCAAGCTTACCGATTTGTAATCTTCAGGTCATCTTCCCGTAATCTTCGTCATTGCAACGAACCAGGAGGTTCACTAGGATCAAACGTCATGCTTTCAACAGAATAAGCGTTCGTAGTGTTTCGTTTAACGTAACAGGGAAGGAGATAAAGCCATGTATTTTTTGTCACCACGTAATCAAGAGAAAACACGGACTAACCTCATCGGGCTTGTGCCAATAATGCTAATGTTGCTGAGCTTTGCTGTCGTGGCTCTAGCTCCAGGCACCGCGAGTGGCCGATTGGTGAAGCTTCCCTTCGACGCGGGAAATTTTCCACTCTCTCCCGTGATCAACAACCCATTCTGGCCGCTTCCAGTCGGCGCCACCTTCGTCTACTTCGCGCAAACCGAGGACGAGTGCAGCTTTAACAAGGTGACGGTCACTACGAACACCAAGTTAGTGCTAGGGGTGCAGACTCGGGTGGTGCGGGACCAGGAGTGGGTCACCGAGGTGAGTGATGACGGGTCCTGTAATTTGGCCACGGCAACACTGACGGAAGATACCGAGGACTATTACGCGCAGGACATCTTCGGCAACATCTGGTATTTCGGCGAAGCGACCCGGGCACTGGACCCCGAAACCTTGGAGTGCAGCAGCGAGGTTCCTGGCTGGCCGGAGGGGCTCCTACGCCCGCGGCGGAACCTGGGATCATCATGCTAGCCCGTCCGCGCCCCGGGCTCCGATACCGGCAAGAGCTCGCCGAAGATGTCGCCGAGGACATGGCTGCGGTACTGAGGGTGAACGCTTCGGTGTCGATCGCAATCGGCGAATTCAATCGGTGCCTGAAGACTAAAGAGTGGACGCCACTTGCACCTGGGGAGATAGAGCACAAGTTCTACTGCTTCGATGCACAGGGGAACTCGGCCGGCCTCGTTTTGATCGAAGAGCTGAAAGGTAAGACGGTCAAAGTCGAGTTCATCGGTGAAAGTCTCCCGGCGGCATTTCCGGGCGAGTTTCCACCGACTCCCTTCCCGGCAATCTGCGGCCCCTAGTCGCCGATCGAACGTCGAGACAAGCCGTGGCACTGGCAGATAAGGGTAGGCACCGGGATGGGCCTACCTTCATGATGTGCTTGCACCTTTTCGATGCGGTCTCACGCACTATTGGATTGTTGGAGAATTCAGTTCAATCATGGCATCGTCGCATGTTTATTTAATCACTTTATCCGCTCTCGCCAGCACATTCGGCGGAATGGTCACGCCGATCTGCTTCGCCGTCTTCAGATTGATCACCAACTCGAACTTCGTCGGCTGTTCCACCGGCAGATCGGCAGGCTTGGCTCCCTTGAGGATCTTGTCCACGTAGACGGCTACACGCCGGTAGCTGTTCGCGAAGTCCGCGCCGTAATACATAAGCCCGCCGGCATCTACAGATTCTCTGTAGGAATATATCGACGGTAGCCGGCTCTTTAACGCAAAGGCGACGATCCGTTTCTGGTTAGCACGCATTAGCGGGCCCGAGGCGGGCACATAGAGGCCATCCGGGCGCTGCTTACTCAGCGCGGCGAATACCTTGTCGAAACCGTCTGCATCTCGTACCTCCCAAGACCGAAGAGTCAACTTCAGCGCGCGCGCCGCGACTGGAAGAACCTCTTTCACCTGGAGTACACCGGCCTGACTCGTTGGATCGTAGAGAACCGCGACATGGGCAAGTTTGGGAACGGCTTCTTTGAGCAGCTCCAGCCGCTTTCCGCCTAGTTCTCTGGAAAGGGTTGTAGGGCCGGTGACGTTGCCGCCGGGACGGGCAAGGCTTTCAATTAGGCCTGCCTTGACAGGATCGACCCCTTCGCCCGCCATAACGATGGGAATCGTCTTGGTCGCATTCATGAGCACCCGGATCGTCCCGACCCCTCCTGCTACCACGATGAGATCGACCTTGAGACGCACTAGCTCGGCCGCAAGCTTAGGATGCCGATCGTTTTTTCCCTCCGCATATCGGTACTCAATAGCGATGTTCTGGCCTTCGATGTAGCCAAGCTCGCGCAGACCCAGCCGAATTCCCTCGGCACGAGTGGACTCAGTAGCTGCATCGCCCGACACTAGATACCCTATCCGAGGAACTTTCTTCGGCTGCTGCGCGTCGGCTATGACTGCAACAGCAAGCAGCACCACTACAAACAGGATCGATAAGACGGCAGCTTTCCTCATTGCACACATCATTCGTTATGTATCACGGGAAACGGTAATAGAGGAAACTGAGATTTAGGAAGGAAGGCGATAGGGATTCGGCGAACGCGAAGACCGATTTAGCCTGAGATTGAACTAAACGACGCGTCAGTCGAATCTCACAAGATTTAGTCGTAGGAGAATTCGACGATGCGCTCTCAGTCCGTTTAGGATAGTGCCGCGCCCAAATCATTCCAATATCCTCGTTCTCTAATCGATCTGTTTCGCGGCCTTTCCGATGCTTAATCGTGTAACGAATTCGTGGCTTAGCCTTTTCTACTGGCAATGCCAGCGTCCAACCTGCTTCATCCGTCCGTGAATGGCGTGCGAGATGCTGGTTGTTAATTGAATTTTGAGGCTTCTGCACCTAGATACGTATCCGGTCGCAAGCGGCGCTGCAGGTACGTATTTTTTCGGCCAATCCCACCTTCGCCGTGGAAGAGCTTCACCGTTGTAAGTCGCGCCGTTTACTTTGCTCTGCAAAAATACCACCTGCCAGTAACTGGGTTTATGTAGATTTACATCGATGGACTTCATTTTCGCTCTCCCTACTGTCCACTTTTTCAGAACATGAATCGATAAGCCAAAGCTTGGAGCAAGGCCTGTACCAATGTTAACGATTCTTCGAATGAGGGGAATTTTGTCATGTTGTGAAAAATCCTCGCCGCTCAAGACCATCAAATCCAAACGACAAAAGGAGAACACTTTCGACCAAGCCAACAGCAGTAACAATCGACCCGCCTCAACATGACAACGCTCCCCTTTTTTTGCAAAGATAAATCGACACTCTAACCCGATTACATCGGCGTTGCTCTTTAACAGGCGAAGTTGCCGCTCAGCCAAAGAGCATCAAATTCCCACAGGTGGATCTTATTCCTTTATAAATTACCAACCGTCTGTTCAAAAATTAGGGTACGGCCCTTGCTCAAGGTTGCAGTCGCCGGGGCAGGGAACCGCAACCGGATACCACACCTTGATTCCTGCCCCGGCTCCAAGTCACTAGGAGAACGCTATGGTCGCGAAGTCTCGACCGTCATAACCGATTTCAAACCGATGAAACGATTATATTGGCTCTTTACCCTTCTTGCGTGTTTGGGTTGCACACAGGTTTTAGCCGTAAAGCAAATTCCTGAGATCACACTCGGCGAAGCGACGTTTTTTCCTACCATTGAAGCTCATACTGACGCGCCGATTATCAGCGGCAATCGGATCGAAGTTTTACTCAACGGCGATGAGACTTTTCCGGTGATGCTGCGAGACATTGGAAAAGCGAAATCCACGATCACATTCGCTCAGTATCTCTATGAAGACGGTTCTATCGCTCGCGAGCTAGCCCAGGCTTTTTCCGAACGCTGCCGAGCCGGTGTCAAGGCAGATATTCTTCTAGATAGTCACGGATCGGGTAAAGTGCCTTCCGAGATCATCGCGATTATGAAGGACGCGGGTTGCCATGTGGAATACTTCCGCCGAGTTGACGCCGAGGGAATTATCTTTCCCTGGAAATTGTTGCGGTACAATTATCGAAATCACAGGCGCGTATTGGTGATCGATGGTCGAATCGGATTTACCGGTGGGTACGGAATAAGTGAAGCTTGGACGGGCAATGGTCGGAAGCCCGAACATTGGCGCGATACGAACGCACGAATTGAGGGTCCAGTGGTGAGATTCCTGCAGGCCGCCTTCGCCGAAAGCTGGCTGGAAACCACCGGCATTGCCATCGGTGGCGACGGCTATTTCCCACGCCTTGAGCCAACCGGGAATCTGCAAGCACAAATCGTCAAGAGTTCGCCCATCGGTGGCAGCTTTCAAAATTACATGCTCTTCCTGCTCTCGATCAATTCGGCTAAGAAATCGATTCTCATCACCAATCCCTACTTCATCCCTGACAAGGTGATGACCGAAGCTCTGGTGAAAGCGGCCAAGCGCGGTGTAAAGGTCAGCGTACTTTTACCAGGCGAGTCAGACAGTCATCTCACTTACACAGCAAGCCGCAGCCACTACGGCTCTCTTCTTCTCGGTGGTATTCAGGTTTACGAGTACAAAGTCTCTCTCATGCACGCTAAGACGATAGTGATCGACGGGGTCTGGTCAACCATCGGAAGTACGAACTTCGATAATCGATCTTTCGCCTTAAACCAGGAAATCAATCTTACGGTCTACGATACCGGTTTCGCTCATCGGCTCGAACAAATCTTCCAAGAGGATTTGAAGCATTCCCAGGAAATAACTTACGAACAGTGGCGGTCACGAAGTATTGTCGAGCGATTCATTGAATTTTTCGAATTTCCGATCAGGGAGCAACTGTGATGAATATTGCCGCTCACATGGGATGTGTGAGGGGTGCATATCAAAAGTCTGACGGTATTCTGGATTTGTTTTGCAAGCCTGAACAGGGAGGATCCTGCGATGAATGAGGATCAGAAATTGATCTCGAAGCAGAGCAAGAAAGTTTGCGACGAATCTCAATCTGTACGCGACAACGCAAAGATCGTTACCGCAGAATCAGCCGAAGCCGTGGAGCCGACGCGTCAGGCGATAATGAAGTCAAGATTACGACGAAGGAAGCGGACGGTCATTATAAAATGATTCGCTTGATAACGGCCAAGTTGTCTTCGCACTGGGGACACTTTCCGCGCGGATGACACTTGCCAGCTTCTACCTCTTCGACAGCGGCAACAATGCCGCAAAGTCACGGTTGTCGTCTGCTCCCGACCGGCTACACGACGATAGCGAAGCGAATCACAGATGTGAGAATTATATTAGCGAGGTATCGAACTGCCACGTCTCTTAGAGTGGATTGTATCTGGCCGGTCGTTTTCTCAGGTTGTCAGCTTGGCATTGAAAACGTAACGAACCAGCATCGTTGCGCCGTCCGTGTTGCGAGCTTCCTTTAAAATTGAATCACCGGGACGCATCATCTTGGTCATGACTTCATGAAAAATAGGCAGCCTGTGATGGGAGTTTGAGTCACCTCCCAGCTCTTTGTGTAGATTACCCGATTCTACATCCACGTAAGGCTTGCCACTATGTTTCGCCGTGTTCAGAATAACGGTCAGTTTGTTACGAAAATCCCATGCAGTGGGTGTCATACTACTTCCTCCTGGTTGCTTTGGTAAAGCGAGTGATCGTAACATAGCCCACCTTCGAAAACTACTCGGCCCGCGTGTTCCTATCCCGCAGCGCCCCAACAACACTCCCGTTTTTTTGCAATGAGAAATCGACACTCTAACCCGATTACACTTGGGCTGCGTTTTAGCAGGCAAAGTTGACGCTCGATTACGCGTGTGCGACTCCCGGACACTGACACAATCACTCCAAAGTTTTATGGAGCATGACGGCACAGTGCATGCTCTATTGGTCCTTTCGCTGGAGCAAAGGAGCCGCAACTTCGCTACAGAATCTCCTCGTACCAGACCTTTCCCAGCTCTCGGTTGGCGGAGCTTACGTGACTTTTTACGCGGCAGCGCTATTGATTAGCTTTCTCGTTTTAGTCGTCGTGGCATTTGTCTATGGGATTATGGCTGACGACGATACCCAGGACGATGGCGATCCGCACAGTAGGGAATGAGTCATCACATATTTACGCTTACAGAGTTTTCCATGCGGGCGGAAGCCGAAAACTACGGCCTGGAAGTTTCAAAAAAGCGGATTGATGTGTGGGACACGGTCTTCGGTTATTAACTCAGTCATCAAGAATCGGTCGGGCTCTGGTAATAGCTTGCAAAACTGAATAGTCGAGAATAAATGCGGGCGATGCCGTACTGGCTCAAATTCACGCTCTACCTGATAGTCGCTTGGTTGGTCACGTTCTTTCTTGCCCGCCTGCTCGGTCCGCTGGGTCGGTTCGTCAATGTGGTTTTCTCTTTCGCCGCGGCCTATGTGGTGGTGATCATCGCCCGGCGTATACTGTGAACTTCATGGCTAACTCGGCTTTGTGCAGTCTAAAGAGCTGCAATGCGTTGCACTTTGCCATTAAAGACGACCGCTACTTTAAGAAATTTTACGGAACATCTAGCTCGGCGATTTGACTGATCGGCTCGCCAGAATGTTTTTTCAAGAGATCAACGAGACCGCGGCAAAATGCGCTATCGTCAAGCCACAGACACGTTACATATCTCGTTACGCCATAGTCCATGGAGAGAAAACAGCGATTATCATCAACCGTGGACAGACGCGCGTCTATCAGAATGCCGAATTCACCGGTTAGTGGTGTAGCGCTCGCTCCAGAAATGCGCGTCCATAACGGTGGCCAGCTGCGCTGTCCATAGTAGCTCATTGACCGGTGATCGCGGAGTTTCATGGAAAAAAACCGGCCTACTATCAACTACCAACTGCGCCGAAACCACAAGCACAGAGTTAGCGCAGAGCATATGATGTGCCAGACGCTTAAGGTTTCGAAAAAGCGTGTGAGAGGCCGCGAAAACCAAAGATATTTGTCCCGACGCAGAGGTAGGCCAAAAATGTGCAGCTTGAGGCGAGAGCTCTATTACGCAAAGCGAAATCCTAATCGATCATTCGGCAATTTCCTGCAAAAAGATAGAGGCGAGGCGTCACTACTACATTTTAGGAAGCGAGCGGCGACCTGAAAAAAGCGAGTGCTTTCGAATATTGCAATATGAAAAAGTTTGAATGTGAATGCGCGATGCGCTCGGTCGCATCGTCAATGTCGTGTTCTCTTTCGCCGCAGCTTATCTGGCACCTATGGATGTCAGTGTTTTTACTACAGGCTTATCCTTCGATTATCGGGAATTGGCAGATAGAAAAAGCCCGTGAAAAACAAAAATCACTGAAATTCCGGGTGGGAACTGGATTTGCTTTGGTAAAGCACCCGGCACTCAGTATTAAAAAATTATGGAGTCGGCATATTCACTGCCATTTAGGTGTCTTTGGCAGATGAGCCTAGGTCTCTTGGATATGCCGACTCCGCCAGGCTCGTAAAGAGGTGCGAGATGCCACAATGGCCAAAACCGAGTAGTGATCGATCGGTTCAGCTCGTTGCCACGGTGCTCCGCGAGACTCTACAGCATCGAAGAACTTATGAGGATCTGATCGCGTTTGCCTGTGGCACTTGCGGTTCTCTGCCTGACGAATGGGGCTTCTGCGAATGCAGAACTGGACGGGATAACTAGATCGCCTCAAGGTATGTACAACAGGATCATCATAGCCACCGGCGTGCTGGCAGCTTTGTGGGCCACGGCAGTTATAAATTTGCCGGTTCTATGGTTCCTCGGGGTTGTTGATGATGATCCAATCCTGATGTTATCTGCGCCGTTCTGACGTAGCCGTCAAAATTTCCGACTTTGGCGGATTGGTCTGTAGTGAGTGTGCCAGCTGGATTAGCCTCTGATCAAATCATAGATCCGCGCTTAGCGGATAAGTAAACATCGATGCGAAATCGATGTTTAGGAGAGTTTGCTATGAACGAGCACCGGATTAGGGAGATTTATCAAAGTTCCTTGGAAATGAACCGCGACACGTTTGCTGACGGCGAGTACGACATAGCCCACTGTGTACTCCTGGTCGCTTTACAGTGTGCACAAAGACTTAAGGATGTCGAGCACCTGACCGAAGTCACACGGCTCGCTGAGAAAGAATCAAGATTCATCGACGATCATCATCCTGAATATGCGTATTCGAGTAAAGCCGCTATTGGGCGCGGTGGTATGGGCCCTTTTCAAACGGTGGCACAGAAAGCCAAAGCAATAATACTTACAACCAAAAACGGGAACGCCAAAGGACATTATGCCTGATCCGCCTCATGTCTTTCTCTCCCAAGTGTTGCCTACCGCCTGTGCCTATCGAATTACCTTGTCCGCCCGCCCGAGCACTCTCTGAGGAATCGTTAGGCCGATCTGCTTCGCCGTCTTTAAATTTATCACTAACTCGAACTTTGTGGGCCGCTCCCCGGTAAATCAGCGGGCTTGGCTCCCTTCAAAATTCTGTCCACGTAATATGCAACGCGCCGGTAACTGTCCGCGCGGTCCGCCCCGTAGGACATGAGCCCCCCGGCATCTACGAATTCTTTGGTGAAGTACATCGACGGAAGCCGGCTCTTTAACGTAAAGTCCACAATCCGTTTTTGGTTAGCACGCAGTAGCGTGCCCCCGAGCACATAGAGTCCATCCGGCCGCTCTTTAGTCAGCGCGGCGAATACACTCTCGAAACCGTTCGCATCTCGTACCTCCCAAAGCTGAATAGTCAACCCCAGCGCACGCGCCGAAACTGGGAGATCCTCTTTTAGCTGACGTAAACTGCCCAGAGCGGCCCGATCGTAGAGAGCCGCGACTCGGGCAACTTTGGGAACGGCTTCTTTGAGCAGCTCCAGCCGCTTACCGCCCAGTTCTCCGGTAAGGTTTGTAAGGCCGGTGATGTTGCCGCCGGGACGGGCAAGGCTTTCAACCAGCCCTGCCTCGATAGGATCGATCCCTTGGCCAGACATAACGATGGGAATCGTCTTGGTCGCATTCTTGGCCGCCCGGACCAGCGTGTCCGCTCCTGCTGCTACGATAATATCAACCTTGAGACGCACCAGCTCGGCTGCAAGCTCTGGGAGGCGATCGGCCTTTCCTTCCGCATATCGGTACTCGAAGGCGATGTTCTGTCCATCTATGTAGCCAAGGTCGCGCAGAGCGAGCCGAATTGCCTCGGAACGGCTGGACTCACCAGCTACGTCGAACTGCGACAGATGCCCTATCCGAGGGACCTTCTTCGGCTGCTGTGCGTCGGCTATCACCGCAACGGCGAGCAGCATCACCGCACACAGGATTGACGGCCCCGCAGCTTTCTTCATTCCGCACCTCGATTCGAGCGTTATTTATCCCGCCGAACGAACGGATTTGTCAAATAAGAAGTCCTCGCGGACCCGTAGGATTGAACTGAACGGATAGGTTTTAACCTGAATGCGAGGGCAGAGCGATTGGATGAGTACCGTTGGACGTGGACGCATTCAGGATAAAACCCGTTGGATTAAAGCGTTGGGTGAAGCAGTGACGGTCGCCTATGGGGATTGGAACGAAGGCAGCGCGCCGACCAAACATTGCTGTGGTTGTGATCGTGTCACAAGCAGGCCTCATTCAAGTTGACTTGTGAGCTCAACTGGCTATCACCTCCGAAGTGAGAACGAGCCAAGAAGAGAGAAACGATGAAACCAGGCGCACCGATGCGTTGGCTCTAGAAGAGAACCGGGCACGCACTCGGGTGTTGGTTCGTTGAGCGATCATCACGAAGAATCCCATGCTGCGAGGACGGGCGGCGCGACAAACAAGACCAGCGTTCCGTTTTGGCACAGAGGACATCGAGTAATATCGATGCCGGTGAGTTCAAGCATCAGCTCGTGAACTGATTTTTGCGCGAGCTTGGGCACAGCGGGATTGAGGTCTAGGAGTTGACGGCACTTGGACAGCAGGCCTTTGGATCGGTTGGCCAAAACGCCCGCGTGACGAACCCGCACAAAGCCCTTGGGGATCACGTGGAGCAAGAAGCGCCGGATGAATTCGTGGGCATCGAGGGTCATGGTCTTTTTTCGGTCGTGATTTTTTCGGTCCCGATAACTAAAGGTGACGGCTCCGTTGTAGGCTGAAACAATCCGATCATTGGACAGCGCCACGCGGTGGATGTAACGGCCGAGGTAGTCCAGCACATGGACGGGAGAACCGAAAGGTTTTTTGGCATAGACGATCCATGGTTTTTTTTCGTAACGCGTTGATCAGAAGGTTGAACGCTACAGAATCAGCCAGGGAAGCGGTTTGACCGACAAAGAGGAGCTTGTTTCGAGCGAAAGCTTTTTTGAGTAAGTCGAGAAACTTACCACGGAAAACGAGGCTCAGGGCTTTAACTGGGAACAGAAAGTTTTGACGGGCAGGACGCCAGTGCTTTTGATCGAACGACAGAGCTCCAGCAGGGACCAGACAGTGGAGATGAAAATGATCTAACAGAGTTTGCTCCCAGGTGTGCAGCACCGTGATCAAACCTATTTGTCCGCCCAGACGAGTTCGGCCAAAATCAACGAGCGTTTCACCCGCGGTTTTAAAGAGATGACTTAGCAGAATCTTTTTGTTGGTCAGTATCAGAGCGTTGAGTTCGTGCGGCAAAGTGAATACCAGATGGAAGTATCCCACCGGCAACAGTTCGGACTTTTGTTTATCCAGCCACTTTACCTTGGCCAGTGATTGGCATTTGGGGCAGTGGCGATTGCGGCAGGAGTTATAGGCGGGGCGCTCATAGCCCAGGAGTCACACTCCTCGAGGTGGCCTCCCAGGGCCGCTGTGCGGCAGCGTTCTACGGCCTGCATGATCTTGAGATGCGAAACCGGCAACGGATGAGCGCGGCGAAAGGACTCGCCATGGGCACGAAAGATATCGGCCAGTTCAACGCCGCGTCTTGCCGCTGCCAGCCGCTGACTGGCCGGCAGCATGGCTTTAGGCCATCTATAACTGGAGACGGTCGAGCGGACTCACGGCAAAGTCCACGTTCTGTGGCCGTAGCCTAAGATAACGCTGGGTGGAAAGAAGAGAGGTGTGCCCCATCAAAAACTGGATCGAGCGCAAGTCCACACCGGCCTCCAGAAGATGGGTGGCGAAGCAGGCACGAAGGCTGTGAATGCCACGGCCCTTTTTAAGCCCTGCTCTTTTCTTCGCCGAGCGAAAGATGTGCCAGGCCTCCCCTCGGCTTAATGGACCGTTCTTGGCCCGGTTCGGGAAAAGCCAGAGAGAAGGCCGGTAGCGTTTCCAGTACTGACGCAGTTCCACAAGCAGGTTCTGAGACAGGATCGCATAGCGGTCCTTCCCGCCCTTGCCTTGCTTCACCCGCAGCGTCATGCGCTGCGCATCGATGTCTGTGATCTTGAGGTTTACCAACTCACTGACTCGGAGTCCTGCCGAATAGGCGGTCATCAGTAACACACGTTGCTGGAGTCCGCGGGTGGCACCAATCAATCGCACGACTTCGTCGGGACTGAATACTTCGAGCAACAGTGAAGATTTCTTTCTCGGTGCAATGAACAGCTTGGTCTCATCCCACCCCAGGGTTTCGTTGTAGAAAAACCGCAACCCCGAACAGTATCCAGTCAGACTATTCGGCGATAACTTCCGCTCTATCGTGAGATGCACAAGAAAAGCTCGGATGTCTTCCTTGCCGAGCTGATCCGGTGATTTGTTGTGATATCTAGCCAGTCTGCTTACCGCGTAGACGTAGGACTCCTGCGTTGCCGTAGAGAAGTTCCGTAGCTTCATCTCCTCGATCATTCGATCACGTAAAATTCCCATGATTGCCTCCTTCAGTGAATTTGATTCACCGAGGCTATCACTGCGCTCAGGCACCGAGTCAAAGAAAAGATCGATGATAAAGGAACTGCGGCTGGATTACGAAAATGCTTCAATAACAGCGCCCTCTCATCCACCGCGAAGCGGTTTAGTCCAAGACGCTTCAATTCTATGTTGTTGAGGAAAATTTCCGTGATCGCCAAAATTTCTAGTCGACCGCGTTTTGTTTCCTCCGAACAATTCGGGAATGTGCTGCTCGCAAAGAGGCGAGGGGACGCCTAGCCGAGCCGAAGCAAGCGCGCGGCGTTCCCGCTAAGAATTTTTTCTTGATCCGCACGACTCAGCTTGAGAGCGGTGACGACTTTAACCGGGCGGTCGTAGCCCATGTCAAAGCAGTAGTCGCTTCCCATCATCACACGGTCAGCGCCAACCAGTTTGACGAGGTAATCAAGTGACTCTGGAGCGTGGCTGATCGTGTCGTAGGTAAAGCGTCTGAGATAGCTCGAGGGCGGCTTCTTCAAAGCCTTGCACTCCTGCCGCACTTTCCAACCGTGGTTGAGACGACCGATGAGATAGGGAAGAGCTCCACCGGCGTGCGGGAGGCACACCTGAAGGTTCGGAAATCGATCAAGGAGTCCGCTAAAAATTATGTTGGCAGCAGCGACGGCAGTGTCGAACGGATTTCCTAGAAGGTTCTGCAGGTAATAATTCGTGAGACGCTGGGCTCCGATGACATTGAGCGGATGGAGAAAAATCGGAATGTTTAGTGTGTGTATGCGCTCGAAGACCGGAACAAATGATGGATCAGTCAGTTCCTTTCCCCGAACGTTTGTGCCCAAGTATATCCCTCGGCAGCCAAGCTCCGTCACCGCGCGATTCACTTCGTTGACTGCAGCTTCAGGATCTTGCATCGGGAGCGTGGCAAGAAATACGAAGCGGCCCGGATGCGCCTGGCTAGCTTCGGCCATCGCGTCGTTGACGAGACACGCGAGCCTGCCGCCGAGAGCGCCGTCCGCCCAGTAAACCATCGGCGGCATGAGTGAAAGCGCATGAACTGTTACGCCCAGTCTGTCCATTGCTTTGAGCCGCAGGTTTAGATCGTGGTAGTGAGGAGTGATGGGACCGATTGCGACTTGGCCCACGGCAATCAACGGCCCATTCGGACCTGGGCGGAGTCGCACGCCGTAGGGTTCTCCTTCCGCCTCAATGAGGCGGAGATATTCTTCAGGAACAAAATGGGCGTGAATGTCGATTGCGACGGTCGAGGCGCTTGAGCGCCTTTCGATTTTAGATTTTCGATTTCGGATTTTAGATTGGGCATTCATCGGATTACTCGATCTGCTTTAGCTAAGAAATTCGGCGGAATCGTAAGACCGATCTGCTTGGCGGCCTTCAAGTTGATCAGTAGCTCGAATTTCTTCGGCTGCTCCACGGGCAGATCGGCGGGCTTGGCTCCTTTCAGGATCTTGTCCACATACGTGGCGGCGCGACGGTACAAGTCGGTAAGGCTCACGCCGTAGGTCATAAGCCCGCCGTCTTCCACAAATTCTGGGGTCGAGTATATCGCCGGTAGCCGGTTCTTTACCGCGAGGTCTGCAATCTCTGTTCGATAAGGATTGACGACAGGGCTCGTCAGCACGATGACGGAGTCAGCACGCCCCTTGCCTGCGGCTCGGAATGCAGTCTCAATATCCTTGGGATCTCGTACGTCTAGGTATTGAAGCTGCACCGCGAGCGACCCAGCGGCGAGTTCCGTCTCTTTTAACGATTGTGCGTTGCCCGGGGTGGTCGAAGACCCTAGGACGGCGACGCGGGAGAGCCTAGGAACGACCTCCTTCAGAAGCTCCAGTTGTTTTCCGCTTATCTCCGGGGCAAGGGTGGACAACCCAGTAATGTTTCCTCCCGGTCGCGCGAGGCTGGCGACGAACCCGTTTCCAACCGGGTCATTATCAAACGCCATGACAATGGGAATCATAGAAGTTGCTTCCTTGGCGGGACGGGTCGGTGCCGGACCAGTTGTGACGATGACGTCCACCTTGAGACGCACTAGCTCGGCCGCGAGCGCAGGGAGGCGATCGAGTTTTCCCTCAGCAGATCGCCACTCAATGACAATGTTTTTCCCCTCGACGTACCCAAGCTCGCGCAGACCCTGCCGGAATGCCTCGGTGCGCGCCGCGAGAACGGCAGCGGAGGAAGCACCTAGAAATCCTATCCGGGGGACTTTCTTCGGCTGCTGCGCCTCGACGGGAAAGCTAAGCGCCAAGAGCCAGGTGCTAAGCGCAAAACAAAAAACCTTTTTGCTCATGAATCGCTCAATCTAAAATCGGCAATCGAAAATCTACAATTGTTTAGGCGCACTTGTGGATTCCCGCGCCGATATTAAAGTTGCCGAATCAAGAAAAAAAACTTACCGCGGAGACGCGGAGGGGAAAGTTGAAAACTAAAATCTCTTGCGTGCTCTGTGGTCGTGAGAAAAAATCGAAACTTGGCGACGTGAGTCGTTCTCGCATGTCGGCGGTTTTCTCAGTTGCAGAAAAACCATCCGTGCTCAGTGGTTGAGCCGATTCGGACACGCTGTTGGGCTCATTAGCCGCCCCAACTCGCGATTTTCCCCTCTACACGAGCTGCTTCTCCCTTTTCAGGACGCGGGTACCGTTGCCACTTGTCTCCAGCACAGACGAATCCAGATGCGGATGTTATAAGTTAGACAAGCCCACAACGCCTCCATCCCCACCTTGACTAACCCGCGCACGCTGAACTGGCGTAGCCCAAACTTCGCCTTGATCCACAGATTGGGCGTCTCGGCCACCTGCGCTCTGGTTTTGTAGATCTCGCGCGCTCTTTCGCTCTGCATCTTGTGGCGAAACTCAGCCACTTCGGCCAACTCTTCGCTGCGATGCACCGATCGCCCCGTCACTCGATTCCCAGGACAACATTGGCTCTTCATCGGACATCCCTCGCAGTCCGATCTCTGCGCTCGATACCGCTAGCTCAGCTGCAGGTGGCGCTCTTCTTTGCCCTCGTACGAGAGTATCTTTCCCTGCGGACAGCGATCACTATTGCTCTGGGCATCGTAGATAAACTGGGAACTTTGATACTCGGCGCTCACGCCGCGGCTGTCATAGGAACTCTGTCCCTTGCCCGCCTCATCGACACAGGGGGCGATGTACTCTATGGCCTGCCGCTTCATCGCCACGATCGTATCTCGGCTGACAAATCCTCCGTCGGTGACCACCTCTTTAGGGGTCTCGCCTTGGTTCCGTTGCACTCGGTCAATCCCAGGCTCCAATTGCTCGAAGTCATTGCCCGCTTGCACCACTCCCACCGCCACCACCACACAGTTCTTCGCATCGGTGTCGATCTGCACGTTGTAGCTCGGCGCAAAGCCACCGTCAGGTTGCTTCATCACTCGCGCCTCAGGATCACTCGTGCTGACTCGTCTGTGCTCTTTGTCCTTGCCTTCTTTCTCCAGTTGCTCAAATTCCTTAAGCACCTGCTCCAACCGCTCCTGGCGTTCGCGGGCCGCTCGCTGGCGTGCCGTGGCCATGCGCCGGCTGGTTTCCTCTTCGCTCTGCGCTTGGAGCGCGGCGACTTGCTCCTTGGCTTCTTTGAGCGCTTGTTCGACTCGCTCTTTTCTCCGAAAACTATCCTGGGCCGCCTTCGCTCGAATCTTGGTCCCGTCCTGCATCACCCGTTCCAGCGTGATCAGTCCATCGGCACTCAACAGCCCCAGGATCTGGACGAACAATCCTTGGAGCGCCTTGTCGTGCTTGACGCGAAAGTCCGATAGCGTATGGGCATTGACCACTCTTGATCCCGTCAGCCACTGGTAGGCCGGCTCCCATTCACATAACTCTTCGATCGCTCGCGCTGATCCGACTCCTTGACTGTACGCATACACCCACAGGCTGATCAGTAACCGCGGCTCCCACCCGGGCCGTCCCGCTTTGCCCTCCACCGCTCGAACCTCTTCTCGGTACCCGCTCATATCCAGCCGCCCAACAAATTCCCAGATCGCTCGCGCCGCATGCTCTTCCCCGATCAGCCGCTCTACATCCACCCGCCGCCAACACAGCTGCTCGCGGTCGATCACTTCGTAGCGCGGCTTGCTAAACCTGGCTTCAGACTTCGGCCTGCCTTCCCCTTCAGCTTCACTCAAAACCGCCGCTTCACACCCCGCCAATCTCCCTTGTTCAATCCCCACTCTCTTTTCTCCTCGTCCGCTCCGCTTCACGTCTGACTTCTATTATAAGAGTCCGGCTCTTGCTCTGAACTTCAGTATGCTCCTATATATACTACGCCCCTGAGCCGCCGGGTATTTTTTCTCATGTCCTGTGCCTCTGCGGTGAATCCCGCTTTTTCCATTTTTAGTTGTGGCTATGCCGCGCTAGGTCCTTCGTGGTGGTCACTTTCCGCGGGTGTAGTTCAATCGATGACGGTAATTTCCTCTATGGGAAACTGGGTGGTGACTTCCGGACCCTTTTCCGTCACGACCATCATTTCTTCCAACCTAACGCCCCATTGAAGCGGCTTGCCGTGCTGTGTTTCTAACGCGAAGCTCATTCCCGGCTTAATCTCGACGGGGAAGTCGAGCGAATAGATCCGCGAGATGACCGGAGTATCATATTGCGCGAGCCCGAGTCCGTGGCCCCAAAGATTCGCCGCGGCCTGATCTTCCTCCTTGTAGCCCCAGGTGTCCATCGCCGAGGGCCAAACCTCCGCGATCTCTTTAGTCGTCGCTCCCGGCGTGACTTTGTCGATTGCTCGATAAAGCCACTCGTAAGCGATGTTGTAGTAGTCCTTTTGCTCCTGGGTCGGTTTTTTGCCGACACAGTAAGTACGATACATGCAGCTCTTGTAACCGTTCCAGGTCACCGCCGCCATGTCGATGATCACCAGGTCCCCCGGCTGGATGATGCGATCTGAAAAGTGTCTCCAGTTGGGCCAACTGTTGGGGCCCGAGGAGACGATGATGTCCTCGACATCCTCGATCCCGGGAATGTTGTACAGGAAGTTCATGGCGAAGGCAGTGATCTGATGCTCCTGCATGCCCGGTTTTATGAAATTTGAGATGGCTGTATGGCAGCCATCGCAGATGGCGGCGACGATGCGCATCGCTTCCAGCTCATCTTCGTTTTTAATCGCGCGAGCTTCCACCATGGGCGACGCGCCGTCGGTGTAATTTATTTCGGCCTCTTTGAAGGCGTTGATCATGTTGAGGTCGATGAAGTCGACGCCCACCGGGGCCTTCTCGACATGATACTTGCGCAGCTCTTCCACGATCGCGTCGGTGAATTTTTTCACTTGCTGCCGGGATGCGCCGCCTACTGCTCCCTTGATCCACGAGTAGGCGTAGCGCACGTTGTCGCGCGGGATCCACGGGCAGTGGCGATTGATCTGTATGCCGATGTCTCCTTGTTCGAAAAGGATCGGCTCCGAACCTTCGCAAAGCAGGGCGTAACGTAACCCGGGTTTCAACCGACACCAGCCCGGCGTGACGGTGCTGGAGATGTAACGAACGTTTTCGTCGTACATTGCGAGCAGCGCTCCCAAGCCATTTTTCTTCATCGCTTCTCGGGCACGATCCAAGCGGTACTTCCTCAGCCGATCCCAGTTGATCCGCTGCTGCCAGTCGGTACCGACCAAGCCGAAACTCGAGGTGCTGCGGGTTACCATAGAGCCTCCATAGTTATAGGAGTAAAGCGATTCACATCTCGTTGCAGATACCGACAGATAAGTCATCTCAGCGATCATTGTCAATCTTCTTCTCTTCTCGTTCCGTCCTGTGCGTGTTAGGATCACCGCAGCTAAGGATAAGCGTTCTTGCTGACGCACGGATCATCACGCGATGGCCGCAAAAGTCTTTGCCACACAGCCGATTCCTGAGAAGGCGATGTCTCGACTCCGAGAGGTCGCCGAAGTCGAATTAAATCCTGACTCAATTCACATCGTCACGAAGTCCGAATTGATAGCGGCGCTCAAGCGAAACAACTATCTTGTGTGCTTGCTGCATGACCGTGTCGATGCGGAGATTATTAACGCTAGCCCGGATCTCAAGCTGATCGCCTCGATGGCGATCGCGCCCGCTGGAGTTGACGTAGCGGCGGCGACATTACGGCGCATTCCTGTTACCACGATACCGCCTTTCGTTACTGAAGCCACCGCGGATCTCCACTGGGCGCTTCTTTTGGCCGTAGCGCGGAGGATCGTGGAAGGAGATCGCGCTCTCCGGTCCGGGATTTTTCCCGGCAGCCAGTCGATCCATTTTGTCGGAGGCGAAGTCAACCGCAAAACTTTGGGAATCATCGGGCTCGGTGCCATTGGCGAAGCCGTGGCACGACGAGCCAGAGGATTCAGCATGCGGATCCTTTACACCAAGCGTCGGCGCTTGGACGAGACGAGAGAAGCCGCGCTCGGAGTCGAATACCGAAACTTAGATCAACTTCTGACAGAGTCGGACTTCGTGTCGGTAAATGCTGCGCTTAGCCCTGAGACGATCCATCTCATCGGCGATCAAGAGCTGCGCCTCATGCGTCCCTCTGCGTATCTCATAAACACGTCGCGCGGTCCCATCGTCGACGAAAAGGCTCTGGTGCGGGCGCTGGCAGAAAAGCGCATCGCGGGCGCAGCGCTTGACGTCTATGAGCATGAGCCGATGGTCGAGCCTGGACTCGTCAACTTGCCTAACGTGGTGTTAACTCCTCACCTCGGCAGCGCAGCATTGGACACGCGTTCGCGGATCGCCGATATTGTGGTTGAAAACGTTATCAGCGTGATCGAAGGGCGCCAGCCGCCCAACCTCTTCAACCCAGAAATCTACGGCTCATGATCATGCGCACCGTGTTGAACCATTTTAGCGTTCTGGAAGCGGTTCAAACCGTTCAAGTCGCCACCCGTCACCTTCGGCTCGCTCGGTACCACTCCAGGATCTCTTCACCCGTCCAGAAGAGCACACCCTTCTGCTTTTTCAAATAACCAAGAGTCTTTTCGAAGTATTTAATTCGATGCGGCACTCCGCTGATATACGGATGGACCGCGATAGCCATCACGCGAGCGCTTTTCGCTCCTTCGGCATAGAGAGTCTCGAACTGGTCCTTGGCTCGGCGAAAAAATTCTTCCGCCTCGTGGTGCTGAAGAATCATCATCGGGATGTCATTCAGCTCCACAGAATACGGGAGCGAAACGAGCGGGCCATGTGCCGTCTTGATCTCGTAGGGTTGGTCGTCGTTGACCCAGTCGGCGACGTATTGCAATCCGGCCTCAGCCAAAAAATCGAGAGTCTCTTCGGTTTCGGTGAGCCCTGGGCCGAGCCATCCTGACGGTTCCTTTCCGATAAACTTGCGAATCACTTCGACAGATTTGCGGATCGCATCGCGTTGATCTTTTAGCTGATGCATAGGCTTTTGGATGTAGCCGTGTCCCATGAACTCCCAGCCCGCCTCTCGCGAAGCTTCGGCGATTCTCGGATAAGAAAGGCAAACCGAGGCGTTGATCGCTAAGGTTGCTTTGATCTTGTGCTTGTCGAGGACTGACTTCAGACGCCAGAAACCCACGCGCATTCCATATTCAAACCAGGCGAAGTTAGGAACGTCAGGAATGACCTGAACTCCGCTCGGCGGCGGCAGCACGGTGCGCGGCATCGGACCTTGAATGTCCCATTCCTCTACGTTGACGATGGTCCATACCACGACCCGAGCAGATTTTGGCAGACGAAGTGCCGGACGATCGATGATCGCTGAGTAAAGAATCTGGTCGCGCGGGAAAGCCATGATGCTCCTCCTTGAAAATTCGAGTCATGCTATGCGACGCACGAGCCAATTGACAAGAGCAAGCAGTGAGTGGTAGCCGAAAGGAGCCATGGAATTCTGGGTGACGCAGGCATTCAATGGTATCTCATACGGCGCGCTTCTCTTCCTTCTTGCGGGAGGGCTCTCCCTCATTTTCGGGATGATGCGGATCGTCAACATGACGCACGGCTCTTACTACTTGCTGGGAGGGTACGTCGGGCTCACCGTCATCTGGCGGACCGGAAGTTTCGCTTTGGCAATCCTCGCAGGGGCACTAGCCATTGCTCTCATAGGCGTGTGCGAGTGGAACGCTTTTCTCAAACGGCTCAGCGGTCAGGAGCTCGGACAGGTGCTCACCACGATGGGTTTCGCCCTGATCTTCCAGGATCTCGCCCTGATCATTTGGGGCGGTGATCCTTACACGATTCCGGCTCCGGCGGTACTCTCCGGCGCATATCAGATGGGTGGTCTTTATTTTCCCGTCTATCGGATCTTTATCATTGCTGTGGCCGTAATTGTGGCCTTGATCCTCTGGTTGGTCCTGGAGCAAACACGGGTTGGAGCGATGATGCGCGCGACGGTGGATGACCCGGAGATGGCGCGTGGGGTCGGGATCAACGTTCACGGGATTTCGATGGTGGTGTTTGCGCTCGGCGCTTTCCTGGCAGCTGTGGCGGGAGTCGTTGCCGGAGGATTCGTAGGAGTCTATCCAGGCGCCGACTTCGAGATCCTTCCCTACGCGTTCGTGGTGGTCATCGTTGGAGGCATGGGAAGCCTCAAGGGGGCTATGATTGGAAGCCTGCTCGTCGGACTCCTCGATAACTTCGGCAAAGCGCTCTTCCCCGAACTGTCGTACTTTACGCTTTTCGCTCCGATGGCCGCGATCCTGGCGGTGCGGCCTACCGGACTCTATGGTCGCGCATGATGAGTCCAGCTCTGTTCTCCGGGCAGCGTGTGGTGGTCGCAATTATTTTTCTCCTTTTGCTCATCTCGCCGCCGTTGCTCTCCTCGTTCCTGCTCACGTTGCTGACCCAGGCGTTGATCTATGCAATTCTCGCTATGAGTCTCGACATCATCCTCGGCTATGCGGGTTTGGCCTCGCTCGGGCATGCGGCGTACTTCGGCGTTGGGGCCTACAGCGTGGGCATCCTGGCCACGAGACACGGAGCCGGCTTTTGGATCACGCTGCCGGTCGGGGTTTTGCTCGCCGTGGCGGTTGCCGCGATCTTCGGTTTGGTGGCATTGCGCGCCACAGGTGTCTACTTCCTCATGATCACGCTCGCCCTTGGCATGGTCGTTTGGGGACTTGCCCATCGATGGGTGACGATGACCCAAGGTGACAACGGGATTTCCGCAATTCCTCGCCCGGACCTTGGCCTGCCGTGGTCGCTTGCGCATTCCATACCTTTTTACTACTTCGCGCTCGCAGGATTTGTCATCGCCTTCTGGATTCTTCGCGTGATTGTTCGCTCGCCGTTCGGGCGCAGCCTCGTGGGAATCAGAGAAAGCGAATCCCGCATGAGAACTCTCGGCTACCATGTGTGGCTTCATAAGTACATCGGCTTTGTGATTGCGGGCGGTTTCGCTGGCTTCGCCGGAGTGCTGTGGGCCTACTACAATGGCTTTGTCGGCCCGACGGATCTTCAGCTCGCGACCTCGGTGGAGGCGCTTCTCATGGTCGCCTTGGGCGGCCGCGCAACGCTGCTCGGACCCGCGCTGGGAGCGAGCATCATCGTTTTTCTCAAGAACCTCGTCTCGGTTTATACCCATCGCTGGGTTTTAATTCTTGGCGTCGTCTACATCGGCACGATCGTTTATGCCCCCGAAGGCATCGTGGGAGCCGTAAGGCAGTGGACGCGGCGGGGCAACTAGCGGCCGGTTGCGTTCTGAGGCCTGAAGATCAACCGGGAGAACAAAAGGAGGATCGTATGAAGAAGCGACTCATCGTCGCGCTTCTAGCAATCGTGACTCTGGTTCTAACCGCACCGAACCTAGGATGGGCGGCACAGAAAGGGCCGATCAAGATCGGATTCCTCGCTCCGGTCACTGGTGGCGGTGCCGCAGTCGGAAAGGACATGACCAACGCTTTCTCTATGTACCTCGAGGAGATCGGCTATCAGATCGCCGGACGGAAGGTGGAGGTGATTATCGAGGACACTCAGGGAGACCCGGCCCAAGCCCTAACGAAACTTCGCAAGCTGGTGGAGAGTGACAACGTGCAGGTCGTGGCCGGCGCGTTCCTCGCCAGCGAGGGCTACGCGCTGGCGCCGAAGGTAGATGAGTATAGGATTCCCACCCTTTTTCCCGTGGTGTCGGCTGATGACCTCACGCAGCGCAAGCCGGTCAAGTGGTTGGTCCGAACCGGTTGGACCTCAAGCCAGCCCAACCAACCGTTCGGGGAGTACGCTGTGAAGACGCTTGGCTATAAGAGGATCGTGACGATCGCGATGGACTATGCGTTTGGCTGGGAACAGGTTGGCGGCTTTCAAAGGACCTTCGAAGAAGCCGGCGGTCAGCTCGTCCAAAAACTGTGGCCACCCCTCGGCACCACCGACTTTGGCCCATTCCTGGCCCAGATCAAGCGTGACGCCGACGCCGTCTTCGCGGTGATGGTCGCGGCGTCAGCGCTCAGGTTCCCCAAGCAATACCAAGACGCTGGGCTAAAAGCCCGGTTGCCACTCATTGGCGGCGGTACAACGCTCGACGAGTTCGTCCTTCCTTCGCTGGGCGACGAGGCCATTGGGGCGATCACGCCACTCATCTACAGCGCCGCGATCGACACGCCGGTGAATAAGCGATTCGTCAAAGAGTATAGGACGAAGTACGGCAAGGTTCCCTCCTACTACCCAGAAACCTGCTACACAGCGGCGCGCTGGATCAACGAGGCCGCCAAAACTGTGGGGAGAAACGTCGAGGACAAGGAAAAATTTCTCGCCGCGCTCCGAAAGGTGGAAATCCCCGACGCGCCGCGAGGGGCGATCAAACTGGACGCTTACGGCAACCCGATCCAGAACATCTATGTCCGGAAAGTGGAGAAGAAAGACGGTAGCTCTGGAACACAGTGATCCACACCTTTCCAGGGGTCTCTCAGTTTTGGAAGTACAAGCCGGAGGAATTTCTCAAACAACCCGTCTACGACCGGAACTATCCAGCATGCAAGTATTGTTAAGCAAGGCGTAAGACAGGGGAGTGCTGTCCCAACGCTTTACCCTTCACTGCTCACGTCCGCGCTCGTCGCGCGGCATGAGTGAGAAAACTTAAAGTATGCCCGAGTCGTCCACACTTGCACTGAGCCTTTCCACCGTCTCGAAAGCCTTCGACGGCCTTCACGCGGTGGATGGTGTGAGCCTGGCCGTCGCGCCCGGCGAGCGCCGAGCCATCATTGGGCCGAACGGCGCCGGAAAGACGACGCTCTTCAGCCTGATCAGCGGAGAAACCAAGCCGACGGAAGGGAGAATTCATCTCTTCGGTCGAGACGTGACGCGCTTGCCGCCTCATCGGCGCGCTGCACTGGGGCTCGCCCGGACGTATCAGATCACCAATCTCTTCCCTCGCCTGACCGTTTTGGAGAACTCTCTGCTCGCAGTTCAAGCTCTAACCGCTGCCAAGCTCCATCTTCACCGCGCGCTATCCCGCTATACTGATCATATTGATCAGGCTCGCTCTGCCCTGGGAGCCGTGGGGCTTCGGGCACAGGAGAACGAGGTTGTCCGCAATCTTTCTCACGGCGAGCAGCGCCAGCTTGAGATCGCGCTGGCGCTGGCGGGAGCGCCGAAAGTCCTTTTGTTGGATGAGCCTACCGCCGGACTATCGCCGGCCGAGTCCCACATGATGGTCGCCCTTCTCAAAAAGCTCGATCCCGCCATTACCCTGCTCGTAATCGAGCACGACATGGATGTCGCGTTCGAGCTGACCAATCGAATCACTGTGCTGCACTACGGTAAAGTCATCGCCGACGGCGTCGGTCAGGAGGTGAAGTCCAACGCGGTCGTGCAAGAGATCTATCTCGGAGCCGCCATGGAGACTGCGTGATGTTGAACAGACGTAGAGTGACAGCATCTCTGTGCCGTGGCGAGAAGCAAGTAGATCGAGGCCCGAGGGAGGAGGGATCCGGAGGGGTACGCGGTTGTACGTCGAGGAGTCCCGACGACCGAGAACGATGAGATACGAAGCTTATCGGCACGGCACCATGTTGAAGGTGCACGATATTCACACCTATTATGGTGACAGCCACATCCTCCAGGGGATATCTTTCGAGGTGGAGAAGGGGAAGGTGGTGGGGCTTCTCGGACGGAACGGCATGGGCAAGACAACGCTGATCCGTTCCATCGTCGGCTTTACTCCGCCACGCCGCGGACAGGTACTCTTCAAGGATCACGATATCACCGCATGGTCCTCGAACCGTGCGATCAATTTTGGTCTCGGCTTGGTGCCTCAGGGTCGCCGGGTCTTTCCCTCCCTCAGCGTTTTCGAGAATCTCACGGTTGCTGATAAACGGAACGGCGGCCAATGGAATCTCGAGCGTGTGATGGAGCTCTTCCCGCGTCTTCGTGAGCGTCGTGCGATTCGGGCAGGCAAGCTTTCAGGCGGCGAGCAACAGATGCTGGCGATCGCACGCGCGCTCATGACGAATCCCGAGCTATTATTAATGGATGAGCCGACCGAGGGGCTGGCGCCGCTCTTGGTTCGCGAGGTCGGTCGCGTCATTGAGAATCTGAAATCTCAAGGGTTGTCGATCTTGCTCGTAGAGCAGAATCTGCCACTCGCGCTGCGCGTGTCTGACTATGTTCACGTGCTCTCGCGCGGCCGGATCGTGCACTCCTGCTCGCCGCAGGCGCTCTGGGAAAACGAGGAGATTAAGAGCAAGTATCTCGGCCTTTAGAATTTTTAAGGAAGAGTGCCTAGATGAAACGAATCGGCATCATCGGAGTTGGGCTCCTCGGCAGCGCGGTAGCTACCCGTCTTCTCCAAGAAAAATTTGAAGTGAAAGGCTATGACACCCGCCCGGAACAAATTAAATCACTCCAGGCCCAGGGATTGATCGCAGCCGCGAGCATTGCCGAGGCCGCAGTAGAAGCTGACGCCGTCTTCACAATCCTGCCGTCGCTTGAGAGCGTCGAGGCCGCAATCCTCGGCACGGGGGGCTTGATCGAGAGCGCGCCGCGCAACTGCACTGTGATCCAGATGAGCACCATCTCTCCAAATCTGACTCGCCGTCTCGGCAATGCCGCGGTGGCCAAATCGCTTGGGTTTCTCGATGCACCGATGAGTGGGACCAGCGCGATGGTCGAGCGCGGTGACTGCGCGATCTTTGTTGCCGGTGACCGCTCGCGGGCAGAGGCCTGCCAACCTATCTTCGACGTGATTGCAAAGAAAACTCACTATGTGGGCGATGCCGGCATGGCTTCCCTCGCGAAGCTCGCGACGAACCTACTGGTCGGGCTCAACACGGCCGCGCTTGCAGAGGCGCTCGTCCTCGGCGCAAAAGGAGGTTTGGCACCTGGCGTGCTGGTTGAAATTCTCAAAGAGAGTGCTGGGGCGTCCAAGATGGTCGACGTGCGCGGCCCGCTCATGGCGAGCCACCGCTTCGATCCGCAGATGAAGATCGATCTTTTCTTGAAAGACTTTAAGCTCATGTTGGAGGAAGGGCTTCGCCTCGGAGTTCCGCTGCCCCTGACAAGCGTCACGCAGCAGCTGACCACCGCCACCGCCGCGGCGGGACGAGGCGAGGAAGATCTGGCTGCCATCGTGACCACCTGGGAATTGCTTGCCGGATTGGAAAAGGATCGTCCATCAGAAAAAAAGACTGAAAGGATTTCCTGAAAAACTCGTTCTCCTTCGACAACGCAAGGCGAACGGGAATTACCGGGATAGCGTTGAAAATTTTCGTTTATGCTGAGCCCTCGACGAGCTCGGGACCAAAGGCCCAGTCGAGGGAGCCTGCACTGAGCCAAGTCGAAGTGTCGAAGCATGAAGGGCTGGTTTTTTAGCAGAAACTGAAAGGAGGATTTGTATGCGTAAGGGACTTATCGTCACCATCGCTCTGTCTGTGATCTCTCTTCTGGGTATCCCGCTGGCGGAGGCACAAAAGGGACCCATAACAGTTGGTCTTCTGCTTCCCGTCACCGGGCCGCAAGCGGCCAACGGCAAGGATATGGTCAACGGCTTTCAACTCTTTCTGGACGAGCAAGGTGGAAAGCTAGCAGGTCGGGAAGTGAAGGTTCTCATCGAGGACGATGAATCAAAGCCGGCCACTGGTCTCACCAAACTGCGAGGGATGGTAGAGGGCCAGGGAGTTCACGTTCTCATGGGACCGCTGTCAGCCGCGGTCGGTTACGCTCTGCGCGACTACATCGAAAGCAAAAAGTTCCCGGCCATTTATCCTATCGTCTCGGGCGAGGATATCACTCAGCGGAAGCGGACCCCTTACATCACCCGCACCGGTTGGGCGAGTACTCAGCCGTCTCATCCGTTCGGTAAATGGGCTTATGACAATCTCAAGTACCGCCGGATTGCCATGATCGGCTTCGACTTCGCCTTTGGCTGGGAGGTGGCAGGAGGATTCCAACGCATGTTCGAAGAGGCCGGAGGTCAGGTGGTCCAAAAACTCTGGTCACCCCTGGGCACTTCAGACTTCGGCCCCTATCTCGCCCAGCTCAAGCGCGACGTAGACGCAGTCTACGCCGTCTTCTCCGGGGCTGACGCGCTGCGCTTTGCCAAGCAGTACGAAGACCGGACTCAAGGCGCGCATTCCACTCATCGGAGGCGGGACATTCACTGACGAGCACGTGCTTCGAACGATGGGCGATGAGGTCCTTGGCATCGTCACAGCGCTCCACTATTCCGCGGCTCTGACGACTCCAGGAAATCGCAAGTTCGCCCAGGCCTACGAGGGAAGGTTCAAGCAGATTCCCTCGTACTACTCTGAGGGGACATACGTGGGAGGGCTTCAGCTGAAGCGCGCGCTCGAAGCGATCAGCGGAGAAGCCGAGAATGCCGATCGGCTCGCGGGGGCCCTGCGCAAAGCAGAACTCGCTGATACTCCTCGAGGGCCGATTCGGTTCGACGAGTACGGTAACCCAATCCAGAACATCTATGTGCGGAAAGTGGAGCGGGTTGGAGGACGGCTCCAGAACAGCGTGATTCACACTTTTCAAAACGTCTCGCAGTTCTGGACATACAAGCCCGAGGAGTATCTAAAGAATCCCGTCTATTCCCGCGACTACCCGTCCTGCAAGCATTGTTAAGGAGGCGCGTTGATGGCTAGGCTCGTAGACCTTTCTGTTGCTGTGAACACCAATACTCTGAGCCCTCCCTCAACTAACATCCGGGTGGAGATCACGCCACATCGGCGCGGGCCGGGCTTCTGGCAGGTCTCGAGTGTCAATCAAGGGCTTCACACAGGGGCTCACATCGATTCTCCGCTGCACGTCTTCAAGGACGGGATCACCACGGCCGAGATCAGTTTGGATCAGGTCATTGGTGAGGCTATCACGATCGATCTCTCGTTTGTTGACGCCAATCATAAGATCACCATCGACGATCTCAAACGCGGCGGAGCCGACCAGGTAAGAAAAGGTGACATCGCCCTTCTGCGCACCGGTTGGACCGATAAGATGTACGGCCAGTGGCCCGACTACTTCACCCAGTCGCCGTTCTTCCCGCCGGAATCTGCCGAGTGGCTGGTGGCCAAAGGCCCCAAATCGATCGGCTTCGATTTCTTCGAAGAGTACTGTGCACGGCTCCCTGATTTCACCTCGGAGGATTTCCCGATGCACCGCGTAATTCTCGGTGCGGGAATCGTGATCATGGAGGGGATTACCAACCTGGGAGCGTTGCCTCGCCAGCGGGTGCCATTCTATGCTCCGTTTTACAAAATCGAAGGAACCGAAGGCGCGCCGGCTCGCTTCTTCGCTCAAGTCGATTGAGTAGGCAGTTATTAAGCATGCCAACTTAGAAGGGTGCGATGCAGCATCGATCTGAAACACGCGACGGCATGCGCATTGACTGGAACGTGCCGATCACGATGGATGACGGCCTGGTCCTGCGCGCCGACGTCTTTCGTCCGATCTCTGGCGGGAAATTCCCGGTTATTCTCAGCTACGGACCCTACGCGAAAGGGCTCGCCTTTCAGGATGGCTACCCGAACCAGTGGCAGTTCATGACCGCAGAGCACCCAGACGTGGCGGCAGGCTCAAGCAACAAGTATCAGAATTGAGAAGTCGTCGATCCGGAAAAGTGGGTGCCGGATGGTTACGTCTGTGTCCGCGTAGACTCGCGCGGCTGCGGCTGCTCGCCAGGATACATCGACCACTTCTCGCCGCGCGAGACCAGAGATTTCTACAACTGCATCGAGTGGGCAGGTATCCAACCGTGGGGCAATGGAAAAGTCGGTCTCAACGGCATCTCGTATTATGCGATCAACCAGTGGCACGTGGCATCGCTTCAGCCGCCGCACCTTGCGGCGATGTGCATCTGGGAAGGTGCCGCCGATTGGTACCGCGACATGACACACCACGGCGGCATTCTCTGCACCTTCTGGGCGAACTGGTACGACATGCAGGTGAAGACCGTGCAGAATGGGCTAGGGGAGCGCGGCCCGCGTAGCCGCGTCACCGGCGTGCCTGTCTGCGGATCCGAAACGCTCTCGGGGAAAGAGCTGGCAGGAAATCGCTGTGATCTCGGCAATGAAATCCTTGCCCATCCGCTCGACGACGATTACCACAAGGCCCGCTCGCCTGTATGGTCGAAGGTGACGATACCATTTCTCTCCGCGGGGAATTGGGGCGGCCAAGGACTACACTTGCGGGGAAATGTTGAAGGCTTTGTGCGCGCGGCATCACACCAGAAGTGGCTCGAACTGCACGGCCTCGAGCACTGGACTCATTTCTACACGGATTACGGGCGACTGCTGCAGAAACGCTTCTTCGATTATTTTCTAAAAGGCATAGACAACGGCTGGGTCAACCAGCCGCGCGTTCGACTGCAGATTCGTTCGATCGAAGGATTCGCCGAGCGCATGGAAAACGAATGGCCCATCGCTGGCACTCGATGGACGAAGCTCTATCTCAATCCTGCCGATCAAAGTCTAAGCGCAATTCCCGCCGCCGAAGGGTGCGTCGAGTTCGACGCAACTGGAGACGGACTCACGTTTCTTTCACCACCATTGGAGCGCGAGATCGAAATCACGGGACCTTCGGCGGTTAGGCTCTTTGTCTCATCTTCAACGACTGACGCGGACATCTTCCTCGTGCTGCGCATCTTCTCTCCCGAAGGGAATGAGGTCGTGTTCCAGGGCGCCATCGATCCCCATACACCCATCAGTCAGGGTTGGCTCCGAGCGTCGCATCGCAAGCTCAATCCTGAGTTGAGCACGCCCTACCGGCCGTATCACACTCACGACGAGAAGCAGCCGCTAAAACCGCGTGAGATCGTCGAGCTTGACGTCGAGATCTGGCCGACCTCCATCGTGGTGCCCACCGGATACCGGATCGGCCTCACTGTGCGCGGAAAAGATTACGAGTATCCGGGGCCAAGTGGCGGACGGATTGCTAGCTTCAAGAACGAGCTGAAAGGCTGCGGGCCGTTCCTTCATGACGACCCGCGTGACCGACCGCTGGAGATTTTCGCGGGCAAGACGGCGCTACATAGCGGCCCCAAGCGCGCTGCATATCTCCTTCTCCCGATCATCCCGCCACGACCAATGGCATAATAAGATAAAAATCCGTTCAAGTAGTTCCAGTCGTTCAAAATGTTCAAGTCGTTCCGGAGCTGCAAAGTCCCGCGGAGCGCCTTGAATTGATTTGACCGTTCGGTTTGGGAGTAGAAAGCCGGCGGAAAATGAAGTAAGCAAAATTGGAAAACAGTCGAGGACCCACTATGGCTAATTTGCGATTATCGATGGCATTGTCCCACTACGACCGGCATATTCCGTTCTTCGACGGCTCGGTTCAGGTTGACGGAGTTGACCTTCAAGTTTTGGAAGTCGGCCAGTGGAGTCCACTGAAGCACGGTCAGGACCGTCATGCGCGCATGCTGCAGAAGGGTAAGTTCGATATCTGCGAATTGTGATTGTCGAATTATTTGGTCGCCAAAAGGCTGGGCACAGCGGTGTATCTGGCCGCTGCTCGTCGCCCACATGGTCGCCACGATCGGACTGGCTTAGCCGCGGACGCGTTGATCTCGGCAGCCGTAGCTAAGGCGATGCTCTGCGTCATGGGCAGTTGGAATCAAGTAATGGATCACATTCAAGCCCACACCGAAGCTGGGGCGCAGACTTTAGTGCTGCGTCTTGCCACGGGCGATCAGATACGACATCGAGACTGCGCGGAACACTTGCGCGCCGCGGTTTTCTGCTTCGATAAAGGAACAGAGGCAAACTATGAGATTGCTGCCGCGAACCGTTCTATTTTTCTCGGTGATGATCAGTGTGCTTGCGCCCATGCGGAGCAAAAGCGCGAATGCGCCGCGGATCCGCGTGGGCTATCCGTCTCCGAGCGCGAGTTTTTTTCCGCTCTTCGCGACCAAAGAGGCGGGCCTTTTTGAAAAGTACGGCTTCGACACGGAAATGATTTATGTCCAAGGCGTGCAGTTGGTGCAGGTTCACGTCGCTGGTCAAATTGACGTCTCGACGATCTCTTCCGTCGTCTATCTGCAAGCGTCCGTCGAAGGCGCAGATCTGATCCAGGTCGCTAGCTCCATCGATGGCCAACTCATGAAAGTAATGGTTCATCCTTCCATCACCAAGCCGCAGGATCTCAAGGGTAAAACACTGGCGGTGACGCGCTTCGGCTCGCTCACGGACCTGCTCATTCGGCCGGCACTGAAGAACTGGGGATTGGAACCACAGAAAGACGTGAAATTGATTCAGATCGGGAGAATGCCGGACATTGCGACAGCGATTGCACAGCGATCGGTGGACGGCGGGGTGATCTCTTTTCCGACGTCCGTTCAGGCGGAAAAGATGAATATCAAGACGCTGTACGACTTTGCCGAGTCGGACTATAGCTTGCCGGCGACAACCGTCGTGATCAGCCGCAAGTACGGCAAGAGCAATCGCGACGAGGTTCTACGCTTCCTGAAGGCTTATATGGAAGGAACGCAACGGTTGTTTGCGGATCGCGAATTGGGCATCAGGGCATTGCGCAAGTACGGCGGAATTAGCGACCGCGATATGCTGGCGAACACTTACGATCTCTTCACGTCGCGCTACATCAAAAAGATTCCCAAGATCAATCTCAAGGGCGTGGAAAACTCGCTGAGCTTGATCGCGGAGAATAATCCCAAAGCAAAAAACCGCAAGGTCGAGGAGTTCATCGACGCGAGTTACATGGACGAGCTGGAGAAATCCGGTTTCATCAAGTCGGTGTGGAAATGAATGAACTACCCCGTCGTAGGCTAACAGGGTATCAGAATGTGACGACGAGAATGTATCCTGAAGAAGTCACCCGCCGGAATTTCTTAATCGGGGGGCCAGTTCCGGTCTCGCCTGTGGCGAGCCCAGTCGAGCCACCGATAGAAGCATTCGGGAATGACGGACTCTAATAGAGCTGGAACAGCTGATTCGTACTTCTTAGCGCTCGGCATATTGCTATCGTTTGTTAAGCGCCGCGTAGATTTTTTCTGACGTCAGCGGTAGATCATACAACCGCACGCCGACGGCATCCTCGATGGCGTTGGCAATGGCCGCTGCTGTAGGGACGTTGGGGATTTCGGCTATAGCCTTGCCCTGATACGGCGTGGGGCCGGTAGCGTCCTGCATTAATACAGTCGTGAGCCTAGGGACATCCGCGATCGTCGCCATTTTAAACTCGCCGAGATTCGCCGTAGCCATTTTCCCATCGACCAAGGAATTGTCTTCCATCAAGGCGAAACCCAACCCGGTGACGACGCCGCCGTCGATCTGTCCCTGGTAGCTCAAATGATTCAAGACGGTGCCGGAGTCGTGGACGGTCGTGAGTTTCTTGACCTTTACTTGGCCGGTGCCGGGATCGACCTCGACCTCTGCCACCTGCGCCGCGAACGACGTGATCGCGGCGCGCGACGGTTCATACACACTCAGGTGAGTGATAGCTCCGTGATTTTCCTCGACGGCGAGCCGCATGAGATCAGCAAACTGCACCGGTTTTTTCCCGGGAACGGCGAAGCGGCCGTTTACGCCTCGTAGGTCCTCGGGTTTGCAACCCAAACGGACCGCGGCGGTTGCAACGATTTTATCTTTGATCTCGGCGACGGCCTGATAAGCCGCGGTTCCGACGCTGTTGGTTGACTTGCTACCGCCTGTCCCAGAATCAAACGGCGACTTGTCAGTGTCTTCCACGCGCACGTTGACGCGCTCCATCGGGATATCCAGCACTTCGCTGACAATCTGCTGGACTACGGTATGAATGCCGGGGCCGACGTCGGGCACGCCTAGGTGCACGTTAACGCGGCCATCGGTTTCAATGGTGATCGCCGCCCCGGATTTTCCGGCGCCGGAGGGACGCTCATAGACGGCGACCCCGCGACCGATATTTTTTCCCTTGGGCTTTTTCCAGCCGGAAGTATCGAGCGCTTTCTTTAATATATCCTTGACGACAATACCTTTAAGCTTCTGACCGAAGGGCGTCGGGTCGCCATCGTTGAGCAGATTTTTCATGCGGAACTCGACGGGGTCCATGCTCAATTCGCGCGCGATGATATCGATTTGCGATTCCATGGCAAAAGTCGTCTGAGGACTGCCGGGAGTGCGCGTTTGTGTACAAGGAACCTGATTGGTATAGGCGCAGATCGTCTCGACCTGGATCGCCGGAATCCGGTAGTAGCTGGCGACGCGCCGGGGTCCTTGCACGGTCACTTCGGCATTTGCTTTGAGGGCCGCGTAGCCGCCGCCGCTAAAAATTGCCCGCGCGTGCAGCGCGCAGAGCTTGCCTTCGCTGTCGACGCCGGTGCGCAGCGTGATCACGGCCGGGTGGCGGTGCGAGATCGCAGTCAATTCCTCGGTATAATCGAGTACCATCTTGACGGGCTTGCCGGTTCGCTGCGCCAGAAAATAGCAAACCGGCGCTTCGACCACGGAAGTCTTACCGCCGAAATCGCCGCCGACGGGAAGAATGTGCACTTTGACTTTCGCGGGGTCGAGACCGAGATCGCGCGCAAAGCGATCGCGTAACGTGAACGGCGCTTTATTGGAAGCCCAGATTTCGATCTGGCCGTCGCTCTGCACCTGTACGGTGCACGCGTGCGGCTCGATATAGCCGTGAAATCCCAACGGCGTGCGAAAAGTATGCTCGAAGACGCGGGCGGCTTTTTTGAATCCTGCGTCGACGTCGCCGTTGCTCCAATGACCGTAGGATTGAATGTTCGGCAGCTCGGTCGCCCGCTCCGGCGCGTTCTTGTATGCGCCGGGATTATCGTGCAGCACCGGAGCGCCAGGCCGTATCGCCTCGACGGGGTCGGTGATGTAGGGCAACTCCTCGTATTGAATGTCGATCAGGTTCAACGCGTCTTCGGCGATCTCAGCGTTGTCCGCCGCCACAGCGGCGATCGGTTCACCGACAAAACGCACGCGCTCGCGAGCGAGCAGCGGCATGTCTTTCATGCGCAATCCGACCATCACCTCTGGAACGTCGGCACCCGTGATAATTGCGCGGACACCCGGTAATTGCTCAGCCTTTGACTTATCGATTTTAACGATGCGCGCGTGCGGCAGCGAAGCGCGTAAAATTTTTGCGACAAGAGAACCGGGGATTTCAAAATCCGCCGCGTAACGCAGCTTGCCGGAAACTTTTTCCGCGCCTTCTAGTCTTGGAATCGCCTTGCCGACGAATTTGAATGACATCTATCTCCTCCAACGGGTCTATTCCTGCGATCGGAGTACTGGAGTGGTGGAGTATTGGAGGGATGGGTCCCGAAACCCGACACTCCAGCACTCCGCTACTCCGTTACCCCATTCTTCTAGATTTTGACTTTCGTAAATACCTTCAAGGGATTCTTCTGAAAGATTTTCAGTTTATCTTCCGCGCTAAGGAAACCCAGGCTGTCGATCACGGGAACGAGGTCGTCCGACGGTTTGCCGGTTTCCGGACGCACGGCGCCGCCGGAACCTGGAGATTCGCTGCCGAAGAGCATCTGATCAACGCCGCGCTGTTTGATGGCGGCTTCGAGATAGTGAACGTCATAGCAGCAGGCGTCATAAAAGAGATTGCTGTTAAGACCCGCCTTGCCGACGTGGTGATCGCTGGGGATAAAGCGGTTCAAGCCGCCGCCGCAATGACAGATAACGATTTTCAGTTTGGGAAAAGCTTCGAAGACCTTGCTATGCGAATAGAGCTGCATGGCGACGAACTCTTCGAGATAATTATTCATCTGATAATTCGCCGGGATGATTTCCAGACGTTTGTCGTACGTAATGGATGGATGGATCATCAGCGGCACGTCGAGTTGGACGGCTTTTTCATAGAGGGGATACCAGTATTCTTCGTGCACGCCGGGCGTCTGCTTGTCACCGGCGGGATCGGGATTGAGATAGGCGCCCACGAAGCCCAATTCTTTGACGCAGCGTTCCAGCTCGGCGACACAATGACGCCCGTCCGTTTCCTTCGATTGCGGCAACTGCGCCATACCGCGAAACCGGTCGGGGTGAAGCTTGACGATGCGCGCAATGACATCGTTGACGGTTCGACACCAGAAGTCCTGCAGAAACGGGCGCATCCAGTGCCACATGGCGATCGGACGCGGGCCGATGAGTTGGATGTCGATATTGCGATCATCCATAAATTTGAGATGGCGCTGTTGGGCATTTTCCAGTTGTTCATCCGTCATATCGAGTTTTCGCCCGGGGGTGTTTTGCGCCACAGTTTCGGCGAGAAACTGGCGAAAGGGTGCGGGCGTGGTCATGTGACCGTGAACGTCGACGATTTTTTGTCCGTTGTGCATAGAGCCTCCTTGGATTTTTATGATTAAACAGAATGACTAGAAGACAGTCGATCTTAGCTAACCGACCAACAAAATTCGAAATCCTGATATCGAAATCCGAAACAAACAAATACCCACAAGATCAGAAACCGAAAATGTTCAAAACGCGGAAGCCGAGTCGAAACTGTTTGGAACATTGTAATTTGGACTACTTGAATTTGTTTCGAATTTCGGATTTCGTGCTTCGTGTTTTTTTATTAGTCCTCTTCCGGCGCGGGCACCTGATGTTTCAAATATATTTCCTTGCGTTCCTGCGCCGACTGAATCAGCGCCAGACACACTTCCAAGGTCGCCATGCCCCAGCGTCCGGTGTGGCGGATCGGTTTGTCGAGGACGACCGCGTTGTAGAGCTCCATCAGCTCGCCGCGGCGCGATGGTCCGCCGCCGCCGATGAGGGGAACATCTTTGGTCCCCTCGTCACTGTGGACGAACAGCCCGAATTGGGATTGGCGAATATCACCTTTTTCGCACGTCGCGACGAGAATGCCGAGGTCGTTGGGCAGCCACGGCTTGGCTTTGCTGCGGTCGCGGACTTCTCGCTCGTGCGCGCCGCCGATGCGCATCTCGTCCTTGTCGGCGTTTTCGTTGCGCGTGCCGTCGAGTAATGCTTTGCGAATCGCGGCGCGCTCGGCTTCGCTATATCGGCTGTTCTGTCCGCCCCACGGAACCAGTTCCGACGCGAGAAAATAACCATAGCCGTTGTGCATAAGACTTGCTGGTGTGCCGTCTTCGAATTCCAGAAAACCGGAATAGTAGCCCGGAATCGGCCGGCCCTTGAACCATTGGCCGATGGAGCCGCGCACGCTGCGCACCAAGCCGCCGCCGAGCAAACGCAGGGTATCGATCTGATGCGGTCCCTGGCGATAGGGGACACCGCCGCCCTGGTTGATATCGAGCTCTTCCGCCGTGCGCGGCCGCAGCATCCAGTCCGTGTAGGCCCACACATGCAGCGCGCAAAGTCTGCCTAGTTCTCCCGACCTAATGATCTTGCGCATGGTGCGAATATGCGGGCCGAAGCTCTGCGTGTGGCCGCACAGCAGTTTGATCTTGTTCTTTATCGACGCCTCGATCATCTGCTCCGCTTCTTGAAGCGAAATGGCCATCGGTTTTTCGACGACGACATGTTTTCCGGCGTTGGCGGCGCTAATCGTGTGCGGCGCGTGAAATCGGTTCGGCGTCGAGACCCAGACCGCTTCTACGTCAGGGTCGGCACAGAGTTTTTCGACGCTGTCGTAAGTCTTCGCCCCGTAGCGCTGGCGGAATGTTTCGAGCACGCGCGGGTTGACGTCCGCGGCGGCGACCAGTTCAAATTCCTGCATCTGTTCCATCGCCGGGAGGATTTCCGACGCGCCGACGCCGATACCGACGATACCGAGCCTTAACTTTCTTCCTGTGCTTGATTCGGCCATGATATTTCCGTTCTGTCTTGGAATCGTTCCTACTTAACAGATGAAGGGGCGCGTCTGTCAAGCTGATCGCAAGTGTATCTTAATGTCCGCTTCCCTGAAGGCAGTCCGTTTGTTAAATTAGCAGCGTTCCCCGGAGGCACTACCATGCTGCAATTGTTAAAGGTTAGCGTGACATTCGTCTTTCTGAGCCTGGCGCTGTCGCCGGCTGTGAGTTATGCGCAGTCCAAAACTCCCAGTCCGGCGATCACCGTCTACAAGACGCCGACCTGAGACTGTTGTGATGGCTGGATGAGCCATCTCGAAAAGAACGGCTTCAAAGTCGAAACGAAAGTTGTCTTTGGCAAAGGCTTCACGGAACTCAAGCGCAAGCACGGCGTGCCGGAAAGGCTGGCCGCTTGCCACACCGCGTTGATCGAGGGTTACGTTATCGAGGGGCACGTGCCGGCGGACCTGATCTACAAACTTTTAAAAGAAAAACCCCAGGTGCTCGGCCTCGCCGTCCCCGGCATGCCCGTCGGCTCGCCGGGCATGGAAGGCGGTAAGCCGGAGCCCTATGAAGTCTTGACCTTCGACAAGAACGGGCGGACGACTGTGTATGCGAAGCGGTAGAAGCGTAGAAGAATGGAGTACTGGAGTGTTGGAGTAATGGCGTGATGCGGAATCTGAAATCTGCCGTGGCAATTGCAGCCATGGTCGTGGTGCTCTGCATCGCTGCGCCGTCGTTGGCGCAGGAGAAGAAAAACCTTCGCATGGTCTTTGTCAGCCTCGCGTGGAACAGCGAGCTACCGTTTCGCGCAGCATTGGCGCGTGGCCACTTCAAGTCGCAGGGTCTGCAGATCGAACCTATCCTCATTCGCGGCGGCCCGGCGGCGATCGCCGCGTTGGTCTCAGGCGAGGCAGACTTCGCGAGCATTGGCGGGGCGCAGGCGATCTTTCGCGCCAATGCACGCGGCTTGGATTTGGCGATCATCGGCTGCATTTCCAGCACCACTAACTACATTCTGCTCGGCAATAAGCAGACGCGGACCGTCGAGGAGCTGAAAGGCAAGCCCATCGGCATCACCGGGGCAGGGACCTACTCGGAATTTGCCGTCAAGGCGTTTCTGAAAAAGAACAATATCAATCCCGACAAGGACGTGATGCTGCGCTCGATCGGCGGCACGGCGTTGCGCGCGGCGGCGATCGAGAAAGGCATCATCGCGGCGGCGCCATTCTCGACGGAAGACGCGGTGCGCCTGATTCGTGCCGGCTATTCGGTGATCAGCAACATGAACGAGTCGTTGGGCATCCCGCAAAACATCATCGTCACGCGCACTGAAGTGCTGGAGAAATATCCCGAAACCAGCAAGCGTATTCTCAAGGCGTATATTCAGGGCATGCAACTCGCAAAGTTCAACAAGAAAGAAGCGATCAAAGCAGGCTACGATTCCGGCATGCAGGGCGAACCCGATGTCGTCAGCGCGGCGTGGGATCTCTATTCGCCGGGACTGACCGCCGATTTGTCCATCGCGGTACCGGGTATCCAACAGATGCTCGACGAAGACATCCGCGCCGGCTTCGTCGACAAGGGCTTCACCGTTGATCGTGTGATCAACGACCGCTTACTAAGAATCGCTCAGCAGGAGCTGAGAGCCGAAGGAAAGCTCCGCCAGTAAGGAGTGCGTGATGTCCGGTAGTTGCGGTATTCGGGTTTCCGCGTTGATCGTATACGTCCTATTGGCCGTGTATCCCGGCGCGTCTCACGCCCAGGAAAAGAAAAATCTGCGCGTCGTCTTTACCGGTTTGGCATGGAACAGTGAGCTGCCATTTCGGGTCTCGCTGGCGCGCGGTTTTTTCAAAGCTCAAGGCTTGGAGGTACAGCCCATTTTCGTTCGTGGCGGCCCGATGGCGCTCGCGGCGCTTTCCTCCGGTGAAGTCGAGTTTGCCGAGATCGGCGGGGCGCAGGCGGTCATGCGCAGCCGGTCGCGGGGAATGGACGCCGCCATCATCGCCTCGATCGCCAACGCGACGACTTTCCAACTAGTCGGGACAAAATCGACGCGCAGTCTGGAAGACCTCAAAGGCAAGATCATCGGCGTCACCGGCGCCGGCGCATTCTCGGATTTTGCCGTTCGAACTTTTCTGCGCAGAAAAGGCATCGATCCGGACAAGGACGTCATGTTGCGCTCCGTCGGCGGCAGCACTATGCGCGTGAGCGCGCTGGAGAAGGGGATCGTCGTCGCGGCGCCCTTTTCACCGGAGGACACGGTGAGACTCGTGCGTCTCGGTTATCCGATGATCGCTAACATGAGCGATACGCTAAATATCCCGCAAAGCATCATCGTCTCACGAAATGAAGCGCTGGAAAAATTCCCGGATACCGCCAAGCGCTTTCTCAAGGCATTGATCCTTGGCATGCAGCTCGCCAAAACAAACAAGGCCGAGGCGATAAAGGCCGGCTACGAAGGCGGCCTTCAGGGGCAACCGGACATCGTCAACGAGGCCTACGATCTTTTTGCGCCGGTATTTTCGGGCGATTTGTCGCTCAACATTCCGGGCTTTCAATTCATGCTCGACGAAGACAAACGCAACGGTTTGATCGACGCCAAATTCACCCTCGATCGCGCCATCAACGACCGCATCTTGAAAATTGCCCAGCAGGAATTGCGCGCCGAGGGTCGGCTGAAATAACCGATGAGCGCTGAGCCTGATCGTGAGCCGGGCCCGGAGATCGAACTGACTCAGACGGCGGCACAATCGGAAGGCGCGGCCGGTCCTTGGAGAATTACTTGGCGGATCGAAAACCGAGGTACCGATGCGCTCGATATTTTGTCTGCTCATCTTCCGCATGGGCAATTCAAGTCGGAAGAACTGCGCTTCGCCACCGCTTTGGCTTTGGCGCCTGGAGAGCGAAAAATGTTTCAGGTCTTCGCTCGCTGTGACGAGCCCGCGGGTCTCGTTACCGAGAATGCTTTCGTGATCTTCCACGTCAAATGCTCGGACGAGCCATGGCGGATTTTTGTCCGAATCCGCGTTACGATGAATGTCGACGGCAAACCGGAGACTGAAACCCAATCGATCACGACCCAGAGAGTCGGATTCTCCGGAATAGATTCTTAATCGTTGCCAAATTTCAAGGAAACGACAGTGACGACAAAGGAAAAGGATCTTTATCTACTATCGCGCATGCGCGGTTGACGACGCAACTGAGGCGTCGGCTTCGAAGAGACCACGGGTATGGTCTCCAACGCGGTGAAGATGGATCAGAAGGAAGTCGTCGCGGCGCTCAAGCGCCTGAAGGCAAAACACAGCGACGATCCGGAGTACCAAAAGCTCCGTAAAGATTTGCCCAAAGAATGGCCGATCTGAAAGAGAGTCTCGGGTATCGAGTCGATTCACCGAGACCAATTCTTTTCAATTGAATGACCCCGCAGCAAGCTCCGGGGTATCAGAACTCGGCGATGAGATTCATCTTAAAGGCGTCACTCCCGATGTTTTTATCGGGGGTCCAGTTCCGAACTCGCCTGTGGTGAGCCATGTCGAACCACCGCTTAAAGCATGCGGGAATGACGGACTTCGGATAGAGAATTTGCTTAACGCAGCGAACTGCGGGGAATCGCCCCACAGAGATTGAAGCTGTTTCTTCCCCCTTTGACGGGGGAAGATGAAGATGGGGGGTGCTCGTTCGACGCAAGCTGCAATTTTATTTCGGCAACCGCACCTTCGGTTGGTGCAAGTTCAAGTCGGCCACGCCGCCCCAAAACTCTCTCTTGCCCGTCATCGCCTGCACGTGGCCGTCCCATTCGAGCGTAAACGCAGTCAAACCGAGCTTCACCGCGGCTCGGACCTTGTCCTGAGTCTTATCGTCGGTGGCTAACAATCGAATCGCGTCGATCTGACGGCTGCCGTGGCCCTCGTCTTCATCCGCGTGCAGCTTGTATGTTTCCGCGGCGCGCGGCGAAAAGCCGTAGTATCCGGTCAACTCGCGATAAACTTTGTCGGATATTTTACCCGCTCCGCCGAGCTGGCTTTCGACGAAGGCCAGCATCGCAACACCCTCGAGCGCGGATCGCCGCTGGCAGCAGCCGATGATCATCTCGATCGCCGCCAGCGTACCTGGCGCCGGCTCGGCATTGTCCGCCACTTCGCGCGAGATACCGCCTTCTTCAAGAAACTGCAGCATGATGTCCATGTGGGTTTGTTTGCCGCCGAGCTCTTCCATGAAGTTTTCCAGCACGGTGTCCATCACGGCGTATTCCTTGGCGCTGACCGCATTGACCGCCATATAACCGAAAAATATCGGATTGGTGCGCACGCGGAGATAATGCTGAACTTCACCGAGTATAATTTGCTCCCGGCTCCAGCGGTGTTTGATGATGCCGTCAAACCACGGATGTTGCTCCATCGGCACCTCGGCGGCGTAGCGCCAAAGTTCGGCGATAAATTCATCGGACGTCATAGAGAAGGATCTAACTCAGAGTGTCAAGAATGTCCATCGATGTCGGTCGTGGGCTTTATTCGGTGGACCCCTATCGAAAGCCGTTAGATAGAAACCGCAGGCCCATTTCCCGGGGCACCGTTCGATCTTTACCCGTGGCTATTCGCATCCGGCGATAGCGCTATGCCTTGTGCGGAAAGGGCGTGCTGGAAAACGCACGGTTCGAGGATGAATTTTTTCAACGTCGTGCACCTGAGGAACGTCATCGAATATTTGCCGCATCCGATAGCAATTTTCCGCGAAATCCACCGAATTCTCCAATCTCAAGGTTTGGTTTATTTAACCGAATCTAATACTAGAAGTTTGGGTTTTCGGCTGTTTCGTGAAAACTGGTACGCTCGATACGCCTCGCCATGTAATGTTTTACTTTTGATTTCGTGCGGAATCTAATTACTTGATTACCGACAAGGGCAGCGGGTGGCCGATTTCCTGTGTGCATACCATGAACAGCTGTCTTTATACGACACGCTCCTGCACGGGGTGTGGAATGTCGAAATTTGTTGAATTCATTTGTGACGCAGATCAGGCCCGGAGACTCATCGAAACTGTTACCGAATCTTGCCCCGAAGCCGCGCCGCAGATTAAAGCCGGCAAGATTCTCCCGTTGCGCGATCAGTGACAGGGCAAATCGAATTATTGATTCAACCGTCTGATGACCGTCGGTAGATCAAGTCGAATACCTCTACGTTCACTCCTTAATCGCCCGCACCATCGTCACGACGCTCTTGTTGACGGCCAGGAAGGGCGCGTTCCATTTCATGTCGGGATCGGGTAATGCTTCCACGTACACGTTTGTCAGCGCGATAAAAGCTTTCTCCGGATTGTTCAAAAAGTCCGACAGCCGGGCGCTATAGCCGTCCTTGCCCGCCAAGGGCACAAAAAGCGTGCCGCGTATCTTATACGTGTCGGTGAGTATTTCGACTTCAACCTGCTTGCCTTTGAACTTCGATGCGGCTTCCGCCATTGGCTGCCTCCTTCGCTGGCGCGCTACTCTGCCGGCGTCAGTATTGTATCACTCCAACGGACAAAATTATCAGAAGTCTCTCGCCAGGAAAACGCTTAGCACCGATCGAGCCTTAGGTAGAAGACTTTAGGTTTGATCCGCTCGCTTAGTCACGCTGATGGCATCGCATGAACAAAAGCTTCTTGAGCGCGACACCGCAAATGATTTCAATGGCGGGCGAGAATATCTTTTTTGAGAGGCACCAGTAGGGTGCCGACAAAAGGCAAAGAAAGCTTCGACGAGCTCAGCATGAACGGAACTTTCTCGGCGGTTTCAATCCTACTCCGTTCGTCCCCTCGATAAACTCAGAGCAGACTCTGAGGCGGTCGAAGAACTCCCAGAGAGTTTTTCAGCACCCTGACAGGCGCATCTTCAGACTTCCGGATGTGGAGACTCAAGCACCGAGGTCAGTGCCGGTCGTCCGAAGAGCGTACCTTTCAGGCTGAGGCGGCCAAGATTCCATTTCCTTGCAGCCTTTCGCTCTGGCCATTCCGCGCAGGTAGATATTACGGTCGAGCAAAGCGTTCCCCTCACTGCCGTCGGCATTTTGAAAGTCCGCCAGTCCCGGCCAAACAAAAATAATCCACAGCGCATCGTGGACATCCGTGGATTTGTTCTTCGCGATCTTATCTTTAGCAATTTCCGTGTTGGCGGTATAGTCGACCGAGATTTGCTCGCAGCTCAGGTTGGCATCAGTGGCCTGCTGCATTGCCACGGGCTGCGGCGGAGACCTGTGAACGCAGCCGGCAATCAAACCCATCACGATCGTCAAGGCCAGAAACTTCATAGATTTTTCTCCTGTGAGCGTTTATTTTATCCCAGGAGAAGTTTTCCACATACACTGAAGAGACTCAAGATATCTTTGCCAATGGGGCAATCCGCGTTTTCCGAGTAAAACATGCTTAACCGAAACCGTGTGGCCAAATTATTGCTTCTATATCACGGGTATTGAGCAAGCGACGTTTGCGAGAGGTTAAATCGGTGGTCATTCGCCGCCGGGAGATCATCTGCCCGAATTGCAACGGCCACGATTGTCGGCCGTCTTACCGCAGGAATATGAGCGAGCGGGCCTCGAGCTGGGTGGGGATACGTCCCTTCCGTTGCCGAGATTGCCGGCTCAGGTTCTGGAGATTCGGCCGTCAATCGTGGTCTGGTTACAATCCGGCGCCCGGCCGCGTAATCGCGATGATAGCGGCGCTCAAAGAGAGCGCGAGACTTGCGTCCTTTGGCAAGAAGAGAGCCGACCAGCGAAAACGCCGGAGGAGGTGAGCTGTAAAGTGCCGCTGGGTGTGATTGTTATGTGAGGGTGCTGGGGTAGAAATGCATCCGCGGCGTGGCCGTGTTGTGTTCTTCCACGGCTAACGCAGGTTCTCGGAAGCTAGTAGCCGCACCTGCAAAGGGCCGGCGGCCAACGTACCGATAAGCAGAAACACCACGGGTACCCCGATGCAGCGTAAATTGTTGCGCCCGCTACTCAAGGAGTGGATGGGCCGCTCAAGCGACGCCATATTGCGCCGCCTGAAAGTATTTCTTTAATAAGTCGCGGTCAAATTCATTAAATGAAGCGGGTATAGCATCATTCTCTGCCTATGGCACGAAGGGGAATACCAGTAAATTTCGGCTTGGGATGGAGACATGAGCCCCATCATCTACGCGCGTGTTTTCGCCGATTCTCTCGAAGAGTCAATCGCACACACGGACAAAAGAGGCGGCAATCAACGACAAGCTACTTGTTGGCGATTTTCGAATTAATTTCCTCGACACGCCGCTGTGTTTCCTCGTCTGATATCACCTTAACTTCGCTTAACTTTCGTTCCAACTCGTCACGAGTCGCCAGCTTGGCCGGCGATCACCAACGCCATCTGCGCCACAGTCGGCGAGTCGAAGAGCATCATTATCGGCAACTTCAACTGAAACGTTTGAATCACTCTAGAAATAACTCGGGAAGCTCTTAGGGAGTCCCCGCCTAGGTCGAAGAAGTTGTCGTTGATGCCGACCCGATCGAGTTCCAGTATCTCGGCCCAGATCTTCACCAGTGCCTCCTCGATCGAGTTTTCCGGCATCGCGAAAGGCACCGCGATCTCCGGCCGTAACCGGTTCGGTTTCGGGAGCGCCTTTCGGTCGACTTTGAGAGTATCGGTTAGGGGCAAGGCATCCAGGGTGAGGAAAGTGGCCGGGATCATGTAGTCGGGAAGCTTATCTTCCAAGAATCGCCGCAGTTCGCTGACGTTGGGTCCGGGAGCCGTTTTGGGCACGACGTAAGCCACAAGGCGCTCGTCGCCGGAGTTATTATTCAAAGCCGTCACGACAACTTCTTTAATGCCGGGACATTCCATCAGCGTCATTTCAATCTCGTCGAGTTCGACGCGATAGCCGCGGATCTTTACGAAAAAGTCTTTACGTCCCAGGTGCAACAAACAGCCGTCCGGCAAGATGCGGCCTAAATCCCCGGTGCGATAAATTTTTCGATTTTCATCCGCCGGATCGGCGAAGAACGACTCGGCCGTGAGATCGGGCCTGCGCCAATATCCGGGGGAAACGTAGCGGGTCCGGACGGCGATTTCGCCTTCATCGCCGGAGGCCTGCGCTCCGGACTCGTCCAGGAGAAGAACGTCATTGTCGGCAACGGCGTAACCGACTGGGACCAAGTTGTTCTGTACCTCCGTTTCCTTGTCCAAAAAAAACATCCTGAGACTTCCCGTCTCAGTGCTTCCCAGGCGGTTGACGAGTATACAATCGGTTGAAAAATGTTTCTTGAAAAGGTTGACATCTCGCCTGTAAACCGGTTCACCGCCCAGCCGGACGATGCGGAGTTCCGGGAAATCCTCCCGGCCGGTCATACTGTCGGCAAACCGTCGAAAGACGGTAGGAACCGAATGGTAGATCGTGATTCTCTCGTCGATCAACCATTGTCCGAGTTCGGCGAAACCTTCCGTCTTCAGGTCGTACGGACAAAGCGTCGCGCCATTGAAGAGAGCGGCGAACATATCGTGAGCGCCTCCATTGACGCTGAATGAATAGAGCAGAGACAACCGGTCCTCCGCGCAGACATGAATCCCATTCGTGTAGGTCATCATGAAATGGAGGACGTTGCGATGATTTTGCATTACCCCTTTGGGTCTTCCCGTCGAACCCGACGTGTAGATTACCCAGCTGAGGTCGTCAGGCCGCACGCGCACCAGTGGATCCGTATCGGGGACATCGTCAAGATCGTCGATGTTCAGCAGCCGGCTCGGCGACTCCATTAAAGTCTTTGCCAGCGACAAATATTTCGAGTTGGTGATGATGGATTCCGCTTGGGCGTCGTCCACAATGAACTTGCTGCGGGCAGAGGGAAGCGAGGGATCCAACGGCACATAGAACTTACCTGCCTTCAGCGCACCCATGATGGCGCCAATGACCGGCGCGTCGTGGTCCATAAGCACCGCGATGGAGCGATTTTTATCGCCGCATGTCGACAATACCGCATGCGCCGTTTTGTTGGCGGTCCGATTGAGCTCGCGATAGGTCAAACGGTGCCGTCTAGTTTCGACCGCCGTCCGATCCGGAAACTTTCGCACGATCTTTTCAAACCGCTCCGTGATGGATTGTTCGATCTCATCCTCGCAAAATTCGATGAACGTTCCGCTCGGATGGAAACATTTCGCTCGAATATGATCATCTGATCTTCCCGCCATAGGGCAAATGGTAACTGATTATAGAATCCTGGTAAACAGCGATCGCTGCCATTCGGATCAGGTATTCGTCTCCCTCATTGAGAGTGTGCCGTACGCCGCTTCAGTTTGCTGTGGCACGAGTTCGATTACATGGTGAATTTAATTCAGTTCAAGCAGATGCGGAAGCCTCGACGGGGCGGGAAACTTCAGAGGCGATTGCAGTTCGCTGCTAAGTAGCGCCGAGCACCAGTCGTAACACTAAGATCAGAAAAGCCGCACCGGATAATGCGCTCCGAATGGCATGCAGGCGACCCCATCGATTCAACAGGCGAGACGCCTCCGCGCCATATGCGTCCAACGCTGGATCGAGCAGGCGTTTGTTCGTCGGAAGTATGACGATCAGCGTGAACGGCACGACGGCGCCGAGGAGCAAGGCAGCGACGATGGATGCTATGTCGTTAAGCTGCCAGCCGCCGATAACGCCCGTCACACATCCGACTAGCGCCAGGGAAGCCTGCATAATTGCGCCGCGTTTATAGCTCGGCGCAAATTCTCGAACAGCGAGATCCGTACCGCAACCAACACGGGCCGGATGCTCGACGGCGCTAACATAGATAGCCGCGCCTGCAAAAAGGCCGGCAGCCAACGTAGCGACAATCAAAAAAACCACAGGCACCCCGATACAGAGTAAATTGTTCTACGCGCTGCCCCTCGCTCCGGTTGCAGAAGCGGCGCAGCGAGCGCCCAACGCTGCAACCGGTTATTAGACGTATGCGGAACTCAATGCACGAACGACCATGTAGGTGCCCAGCGCGAGTAGCCCCACGAGAAACCAGCGGCGAAATACCTCTGGATGCAGTCGGTTCCGGATACTTTGCCCAAGCAACATGCCTCCAAGGGCAGGCACGAGCGCCAAGAGCGAAACGCCCGCCACCGATGCTTGAAACTGCCCGCTTGCCATCAAAGCAATGGCGAGCGCGACTGTTGAAACAGTAAAGGAGAGGCCGAGCGTTTGGACAAGTTCCTCCTTCTCGAGCCCGAGCGAGTTCAGATACGGAACAGCGGGAACTACGAACACGCCTGTGGCTCCCGTCAGGACACCCGTGACCAGGCCAATGACTGGCGAGAGCCATACCTCCGAGCGCGCCGATACAGTAAAGCGAGCCGAGATGAGCCCGATCGCACCGTAAGCGGCAAGCACGCCGCCGAGTGCTGTGGCCGCCAGTGTAGTTGCGTCACCAATCAGCAGCCCGATCCCCAAGGCTGTACCTAGACACACCCCCAACATCATCGTCGCAAATCGTTTGAGTAAGGCTGTCAACCGCGGTCCGGCAACGAGTTGCCACACATTCGTGACCAGAGAAGGGACAACGAGAAGCGCTGCGGCCTGGACAGGTGGCATCACGAGTCCAAGCAATCCCATCGCCACAGTCGGCAACCCCATACCGACCACGCCTTTCACCAAACCCGCAAGGAGAAAGGTGCCTGCGATCCACTGCCACCGCGCCGGTCAAGTCTTGCATATTCTCGGAAATAAAATTCTGCTGCACTATCTTTTGCTACGTTACGAATACGTTACACCTTGTCAATCTCGCCTTCAGTATAATCTGCTAAGCCGTTGAATTGTGTGGTCGAATCTTAAGACCGAAGTTATCACCAGTTTTATCCACAGGTGTGTACAACCTGAAATCATCATGTCACCGGACTGTTTTCTTTATTTTATTGTCATGTGTTTGTCACAATGATACTGGATAAAACATAACATCGCCGTGTCGATGACAGCTTCTCGGCAACAACACACACCGAGCACACAGTTTCTACATTTAACGGGCTATATTTTGTGAGGTGATATCTTGGCCAAGAAAAAAGACACAGAAATTACAATTATTAATCGAAGCGCGCCGCGGGTGGCAATACAGATCACCGAGATTTCCATCGATGCTAAAACAAAAACGCGCCGGCGAGAATCCATTGCGCATTTGACCGTTACAAATCTCTCCGGCCAGGAAGCGAAAAAAATTATCATCAAGGCAATCGAAAAGGCGGGCGGGCGTTAGAGAGCTGAAAGTTTATGGAGCTCTCCTATCGCCACAGAAACAAACCAGTGACCGTCAAATTCGATAATCCTGGATGATTCCCAAGAATAGAAACTCATGATCCATTGACTCCATTAACTCTATGAGCCGTTCAGCTGGCAGAGCGTGGATTACAGCTTACGATGCAAAAACCTAGCTGTCTTACAAAGGATCGGGTCAGATTCTCGCCTGCACGTCGCGGCCCCAATCGGGTCCGAATCGCACTGCATAGTTCTTGCCCTGCATCGTAGTGCTGGTCGCGCGTAGGATAAAAATATCTTCATCGATCAGTTTCATCGGCCCTTGGGACAGGCATCCGCGTCGTCTGCGCTACCGGTTCAAATGCGGCTCGATCCCCTTGATGAGTCGGTCCATGTCGCCGTGGAAATCGGGGTCGGGCCGGACGTGAATGCCGTTGCGAAAAGCGAGTGACTGCAGCGTGGGCGGTAGCTCTTCTTCCGGGGGTATCGACGCCTTTCGGACCAGAACGGGAATGACGGGTATATTCCGGCCCAGGGCGACTTCTAACTCCAGCCTCAAGTGATCACGGGGATCGTCGATCCGTCGTTTGCCTTTCGCAACACCGCTCAATCCATTCGTCACCGATCACCGCTATCAACACGCGGCACTGACTCAGGGCGCTTTCCAGATGTTGTCGGAAGTCGATGCCGAGGGGAATGGAGTCCACGTCTTTAAAAACCACGTCCCTCGCAAAGCGTTGGAGAAGTCGGTCGTAAATCCGACCGGTAATGTCCGCGCTGTCGTCACGACGGTAGGAGATAAACACGCTGCCACGTGGATCAGCGGACGGTGGCGGAGTACTGGTCGCCTTTGATTCCTGCATCTGGGGCTGGCTGCTTCGACTAGATTCGATACTCCTGTTTCTGGTGGATCTCTTATAGAGATAAATGACGCCGGCGATGATTGCCCCGGCACTCAAGACGAGCAACACAATCACCGCGAGCATTACTAGTCCCATGCCGTCGCTTCGTGGGGGCGGATCGGAATAGTCGGTCGCTGGTTGCGCAAACGCCACGCCTGAGGCTATCAAAACAAATAGCCATCCGAACAAATATCCAAGCTTTTTGACTGCTACCAAGACAGCCTCCGTCGATTCTCGTGCGACCATTAAAGCAACCGGCGTATACACCGGTGTAAACCAAGGATACTTTATCCCGCCGCAAAAAAACCAGTGTGAAAAAAACGGCGCTTTTAAACCGTTCACGGATTTCAACGGCTATCTCGATTACCGCAAATGTGCACGAACTGTTCCAGTTCGGCTATATACCCGTAAGATGTTTTGTCGGACGCAGTCGGGTAGGGGACGATTAAACCTTGCCCGCAAAGACAATGTGCGCCGCGCGTTCCAAAATTTAATTTTGTTTCATACCTCTGAAGCGATCTCACTCACTTTCTGCAAGAGTTTTTGGCAGCCGTGACTTATACATGCGATCGCACAGTCGCTGGAAGTCGCCAGGGTCGCGGATTTTGAGTTGGAAAATGCCGGTGATGACTATCTTGTGCTCAGCAATTCGCTGACTCATGCGTTTCACTCCAGCCGATATCTCACGGCTGGACACCCAGGGACAAAAGCAAAGGCGAAATGGTTCTTTTTCACGCACGCGAGACGCAAATAGGCTCTCACAACTCTTACGTAATTTGGGCGATCACCTTGACCGAGCCGGGGCCGGCGCGTTTCGGATTTCCTGGAGTTCTCGTTCGGCGTCCGTAAATTACGCGCGGCGATTCGGCCAGCGCGATAGTCAAATGTTTACGGCGAAAGACCTTCAACAGCTCGGTTCGCAATCCGGACGGCGACGGACCACTCCAGCAAGATTCGATTCTAATTCCCCAAACGTACGTCTCTAGGTTCCCCGGACCGGGAATCTGAAGCACGCGAGCCGGAGTATTGTTACGTAATCACCGGACTCCACCCACGTCAGTTGCTCTGAGGTAT
>CAWDPO010000017.1:0-458177 GCA_963804165.1 uncultured delta proteobacterium | reverse complement strand
GGCTAAGTAGAGTTCTCTAGCGCGTGGTCGAGCTAAGCGGACGCTTAGATGAAACGACGTTTGCGGATCGAACAGCGCTCGGGAAATCTATCGCTGCGGACGATTTTGGCCATTTCGCGTTACCGCCCCAGTCCTCGCCTCAGATCCTCAAGAAGATCCCGTAGGTGTTCAATCCCCACTGACAAACGGATCAGACCGTCATCGAGTCGCTTTCTTGCGTTCTTGTTTGAGAATCGAGGCGTGGGTCATGACGGCAGGGCATCGACGATCACAATATCCCGCAGAAACTTTTTTGCTTAAGCCCTTCCGGTTAGATTGTTTCGCTTTTACGCTCCGCGTAGTCGCGGGTCGAGTTTGTCGCGGACAGCATCGCCGAGAAGATTCGAGGCAAAAACCACCAGGCTGATCGCGATTCCAGGGAAAAGGACAAGCCACGGCGCCTTCTGGGCAAATTCGGCCGCCGAGACGGAAAGCATTCTGCCCCACGAGGGATAGGGTTCTGGAACACCGAGTCCCAAGAAACTCAACGCAGCCTCGACGAGGATCGCGCCGCCGAACTGAGCGGTCATCAACACGATGAAAGGACCGATCGTATTTGGCAGCACATGACGAAAAGCTATTCTCGAATGTCTGAGCCCCCAGGGCCCTTGCTGCCTCGATATAAGCGAATTCGCGAATGACGATGACACTCCCACGGATCACACGCTGCGCCCTCGGTATGATGGGCACCGAGATGGCTACTATGACGTTTCCGATAGAAGGTCCAAGGGCAGCCGCCATCACCAACGCTAGAATCAGGAGCGGCAATCCCTGCAGGATGTCCATCATGCGTTGCGTCATCAGGTCGAACCATCCACCGAAGTAGCCCGAGATGACCCCGATGATTCCTCCAAACACGGCGCCAAGAAGAGTCGAGGCGATCCCCACCGCGAGAGAAATCCTAGCGCCGTAAATGATCCGACTGTAGATGTCTCGTCCGAGATTGTCGGTGCCTGAACCAGTGGACGTGATCGGGACGAGCCAGCGTGTGCTCCGCATTGGTCCGACTCGGTTGTGGGTCGCGAGGGTCTCAGCAAAACTGGCTGCCAGTACCAAGACTAAAAGGAGAATGGCCGCGAGCGCTCCCAGGGGCTTCTCCCGACAGAAGAGGAAAAGATTTTTCGCCCTGCCGTGCGCATGGAAACTGGCCGATGCTTCAAAAGAAGATCCAGCGGTCCCTACGTTCATACTCACCTAACCTGGTAGCGGATGCGTGGGTCCAGCCAACCATAAAGGAGATCTACCGTCAGGTTAGCGATGACCACGACAATCGCCATGAACATGACTAGGTTTTGAACCACAGGATAATCGCGCCACAGAATTGCGTCGACAAGATAACGGGCCACGCGAGGAAGATTGAAGACGGTTTCCGTGACTACCAGGCCTCCGATCATAAACGCGAACTCAATGCCGATCACAGTGATCACGGGGAAGAGTGGCATTACTCAGTGCGTGACCGAAGACGACGATCCACTCCCGCTGTCCCTTAGCCCAAGCCGTTCGAATGTAGTCTTCACGGAGCACATCCAGCATCGAAGAGCGGGTGATGCGCATGATCAGAGCGGAACTGCGGTAGCCCACGGCTAGAGCGGGAAAGAGGAATTGCAAGATATGGGCTTTAAAATCTTCGAACGGCGAGACGTAGGTCATCGAAGGAATCCATCCGAAATAAGAGACTAGGAACAGGATGATCACCATGCCTAGCCAGAATGAAGGCATAGACAGTCCTGCAAGGCTTAGGGTCCGTAACAGGTAGTCCGTGACCGTATCCTGCCGGATGGTGCTGACACACCGACGGGTACCCCCAGAGAAATAGCAATGAGAATCGCCAGGATGGCCAACTCAACGGTGACAGGGATCCGAGGCTTAATCACCTGCCAGGCAGGGATGTCGTAGCGATAGGATTTTCCCAGCTCTCCCCGCGCAATCTCCTTGAGCCAACGGCCATACTGGATCGGGATCGGTTGGTCGAGGCCGAGCTCGCGCGCGATCTCCTGCTTGGCTGCGGGATTGACGAACCCAGCCGTTGCGAAGAGAATGTCAACGATATTTCCGGGGGCTAGTCGCAGCAGACGAAAATCACGGCGGACATCCCGAACAAGGTCAGGAACGCCGTGACTAAGCGCTGGAGGAGATAGACGTGCACGCTACTTACTTATCCAACCAGACCTCTTGCATGCGGCCGTAGTTGTAAATCGACTGGTGCGGCACGAGGTTCTTAACGTAGGGCCACATCACTACGTACTCTTTGCTCCATCCGAGCATAAGCCTAGCGCCATCGAGTTGGAGGCGCTTGTCGATCTCGTTGACCAACTGGAGGCGCTTTTTCTGGTCGGTCGTCTGTGACTGTTTGTCGATCAGGCTGTCGATTTCCTTACTGCAGTAGTCGGAGTAATTCCGCGCAGAGCCACATTTAAAGTTCTCGTAAAAGTTGGCGTCAGGATCGTCGGGACCGATGCCGGTCAAATTGACGCCCACGTCAAATTCTCCCCGCGTCATCTTCGGGTGCCACACTCCGGTCTCGACTTGCTCAAGAGTGGCTTCAATCCCAACCTGCTTGAGCTGGTCAATAATATAGCTGGCAATGTCAACATAGATCGGGATGGCCCTTGTCGAGACGTTGATCTTGAGCGGCTTGGACGGCCCGAAGCCAGCCTCAGCCAAGAGCTTTTTCGACTCCGCTTTCTGCTTGGCCGGATCACCAAATCCGGGAAGCTTCCTTTGCTCCGCTTCAGGCAATCCCCACACACCGTACGGCTTCGGAAGCATCACACCCCCAAGCACCGCCGCCCCTTGTCTGCCGGCCTGAACGTAACCTTTGCGATCGACGGCGAGACTGATAGCCGTGCGAATCTTCGGATCTTTGAAGAGTGGCCTCCTGAAGTTGACGACGATATGATCGTTGACGTTTGTGCTCGTCTCGATCATCACAAGTTGGGGTACCGCTTGCTTCGCCGTCTCCACGGCCGTTTTGGCCACTTCCCAGATGAACGGAATATCCTGCCGTCCCGTCTGAAGGGCCGAGTATCTGGTGCCGCGCTCCTTGATAATCGTATAACGGATTCCGTCAAGATAGGGCCGGCCTTTCACGAAGTAGTCAGAATTTTTCGCTAGCTCGATCAGCTCGCCCTGTCGATACTCCTTGAGCTTGAACGGACCGGTGCCAACGCACTTGGTCCGCAACTCCGACAACGGCACCTGGGCAGGATAGATCGGTGCGTAGCCCGAGGCCAGCATCAGGAGGAGCGACGGTTGCGGCCGCTTGAGCCGGAAGATCACGCTCTGAGGCTCGGTGGCATCGATCGACTCCACGTTCTCGTACCAAAGTTTGCGCGGGTTCACACGGAGCTTGGCCGTCACTCCTTCGACCTCTCGAATGGTATCGAAGGTGTGTTTGACATCCTTGGAAGTAAAGGGTTGGCCATCGTGCCACTTCACGTCCTTTCGGAGGGAGAAAGCTAGGCTCTTGCCACCGTCCTGCCACGACCACTTCTCGGCCAGCTCGGGAATGATCGTGTCCAGGCTCTCCTGCTTTTTCAGCGGATCGAAGAGCAGCAGATTGCTGTAACACGGCATCATTGGCCAGACTGCGGAAATCGTGGTTTCGTCGTGGATGGAAAAGCTAGGTGGGGCCTCGATGAGGGTGGCGTTCAAGATACCTCCCGCCTTCGGAGCCGCGGCGGCGCTCGCCGCCGAAACGGGGAGGAGCGCAAGGATTGCGCAAACCAAAAGCCTCCAGCTTCGTCTATTCATCGCTGGACCTCCTCTTGGTTACATCGTCGGAACTTGGGCGGAGCCTATCTGAATGCGATCTGTCATGTCAAACCACATCCGCGAAACATTAAAGGCATACACGAAGTTTGACCTAAATCCGCGTTGTTGACTTGTCCCAGTGTATATCAGAAGTCCATTGAATAAATCTCCCCTTGCCCCTCTTTTTCAAAGAGGGATTTTCAGATGCTTTAAGTAACATCCCCCTTTGTCAAAGGCCTCAACAAGATCCTGAACGTGCTCGATGCCGACTGACAACCGGATCAAGCCGTCGTCCAGTCATGCCTTTTTGCATTCTGCTTTGGGTCGAGGCACGGGTCATCACGGCGGGCAGCTCGACGAGAGACTCGACGCCACCGAGGCTCTCTGGGATATTGAATAGTGACGGCACTGGGATGAAAAGACCCAATTGTTCATTAACTGACTTCAAAATCAGCAGCGCCGGGCGCCCCCACCTCGCAGATTCATAACCCCTGTGACAAGGTGGTCATAGGTATTGTCGCCTTCTTTGCCAATGTGGACTGAGTTTTTTGTAAGATTCTAGCGCCTCAGTCCGTTTCGGAACTATTTCCCTATGTGGCATCCCTTGTGCTTAACCTGGACTCCCAGTGATTAGAGTTTGTCGTTAGGTGAGAGCCAACAAAAATTTTACCAATGCTTTCTCGTTTAGAAGACTTGCGTACGATTGGCCGGGATCTAGATTTCCGCGGTATCAAGACTTTTCTCATAGAGTGTCAAGCTGACATATTGGTTGTCGAAGGGGGTTACCAATCGCCCCCGGCTGTTATGCCTGTCACGCTGCACTACACACGATCCGATATCGAGCGGCTGATGCGCGAATCGCAACAAAGAAACGATCACATCTCATTGGTGAAGAACTTTCTAAGTCTCGCGGATATTTTGTGGGCGATCGCAACATATATAAGCAGTAAGCAAGGCCGGTTACTAACTGTTTCCAACACAGCTTCGCTCCCGACCGTGCCAATCCTAACGCTCGAATACGAAACCAGCGAGCATTCCAGAATGGCTGAGGAGCTTCGAGGCTCTGCTATTTACGAGCTGTACATTAACATTTACAAATTGCGCGGTGCATCTCACGAGCCTAACCGATATTCTCGTTTCAGCCATCTCAGCGAAGGCAATTCCGTACCGCATTGAATGTGACGTTTGGCACGTGCGTGCGCGGCACAAATCCGGCGCGCGTCTCGGCGTCTTAGCCGATAATCAAATTTCCGTGGGACGAACGAGCTTACGCGTCGGCTGATGTTGCATTGGCGGCAGGCATACGAGCACTTGCTCCGCGTTTAAATGTCGGTCTGCCATTGCCGAAGCGCTGCCTCATAGAATCCGGTTGAACCACAAAAGCGAGAGCAGTGCGGAGACCAGCGCGATGATCGCGGCGCCGCCTGCAAAGAGGGAGCTGATTTCCATGTCCTCCTCTTCCAACATGAACTTACTGTTCAGAGAGTCGTAGACCTTTCTCAAATCGTTGGCGCTGCCGGCATAGAAATACTGGCCTCGGGTCATGTCGGCGATCGCCTTGAGCGTGTCTTCGTCGAGGCGTACGCGCATCGACCAGCCTTCGTAGCCAATGGTCTCGCCGCCTTTTGTGCCGACGCCGACAGTGAAGATACGCACGCCGCGGTCGGCGGCCATGCGCGCGGCATCAAGAGGATCGGGCCCCGTAGTCCGCTGCCCATCGGTTAGTAAAATGATCGCGGCGGACGTGTACGAGCCGGGTGATACCGGTTTGAATTCTTTCTTTTCCTTTTTTCCGGACTGATCGAGCGACGCTCCGCGTGAGGGGTCGCGCCCATAGAGCAAAGAGCTCACATCGATACCGGCATCAGGAAAGATCGTCGCGAGCGCGACGATGATACCACTCCCTATGGCGGTGGCGCGCTGCAGCTGGAAGCGGTCGATCGCCCCGATGATGTCCTTACGGTTATTCGTCGGCATCTGCACGACCGCCGCCGTGCCGGCAAAGGAAACCACACCGATGCGTACATTGGAAGGCTGCTCAGCGACGAAGGCTTTCGCCGCGGCCTGAGCTGCTACGATACGACTCGGCTCGACGTCAGTGGCCCGCATACTGCCTGAGACATCCATGGCAAGGATGATCGTTTGCTGCTGGGACGGGAGCGTCACCACGGCGGCGGGCCGGGCGACGGCGACGAGCATGGCGATGAGTGCAAGCAAGAAAAATAGCGCCGGGATATGTCGGCGGATTCGCTGGCCCGTGCCCATGGCCTCTCGGACCATGGTCAGGCTGGCATAGCGCAGCGCCGCCTGCTGCTTGCGGCGCAGAAGATAAAAGTATCCCGCCACCGACACCGGCACGAACAATAAAAACCAGAGCATCTCAGGCCAAAGAAATTTCATGACTTTCTCTCAAGTGCCGCGGCAACGCGCCACCGGCGCTGAGCTGGCTGCGCCGCTTGCGCAGGTCGGCGAAGCGGAGAATCGCGTCGACCAAATCGTCGTTTGTCGACAACTCCAACGCATCCACTCCGGCCTGGCTGAAAGCGGAGCGCAACTCCTGCTCGCGCCGCTCGGCCAAAGCCGCGAAACGTTTCCGAAAGGCGCGGTTGTGCGTGTCAACGAATAACTGATCGCCGGTCTCGGCATCGCGCATCGTAATCAGTCCGAGATCCGGTAATTCAACCTCCAACGGATCGTAGAGCCGCACCGCGATGGTTTCGTGGCGCCGCGCCAGGTAAGCGAGCGGCTTCACCCAGCCGGGCGCGCTGATGAAATCGGAGACGACGAAAACCAGCGATCGCCTTTGTATGACGCTAAAAGCTGTCTTGAAAAAATCTTGCAGATTTGTCGCGGCCGAACGGGTAGCCTCGGGCCGCGAGAGAATTCTATGCAGAATATGCAGCACGTGGCGTCTGCCGCTGCGCGCCGGAATCATGGTATCGACGCTATCTCCGTAGAGAAGCGCGCCGACACGATTGCCGTGGCGAGTCAAAAGCCGCGTCAGCACGGCGACGAACTCTGTCGACACCGACCGTTTTTTTTCGTGGGAGCCGAACTCCACCGAAGGGCTGAGGTCCAGCAGGAACCACGCCGTCACTTCTCGGTCTTCATTGTAGACGCGGACGTAAGGCGTCTGAAGGCGGGCGGTGACATTCCAGTCGATGTAACGGACGTCATCGTGATACTGATACTCGCGCAGCTCGGCGAGGTCCAAACCAAACCCGCGAAACAAGGTGCGATAATCACCTTGCAGCAAGCCGTCCAGGCGCCGGACAACGGTCCATTCCAAGCGGCGCAGGATGTGCTCGGCGCCGGCGGTACGGCTTGGTTGTTGAGGAAGACTCACGGGTTAGCGCCTCAAAGAAAAAAATTGGCGTGCCGCAGCGGTGGCGCAATGGGGTTGTGATTTCGTGCCGAGCATTCCAATAATCCAGTACTCCGTGCTTCCTCCTCACGACCCGGCGGCAACTTTAACATGGGTCTCCAGCGGCTTATCGGGAGCCGGGATATGCCGCATGATACCTTCGATTAAATGATCTGGTGTGATGCCTTCGGCAAGAGCCTCATAGGTGAGCACCAGCCGATGGCGAAATACATCGGGCACCAAGTCTTTCACGTCGTCGGGCAAGACGTAACTGCGCCCGCGCAGCAACGCCAGTGCTCGCGCGCCCTCGATGAGGTTGATCGAGGCGCGCGGACTGGCACCGAAGGAAACGTATTTCACGATCTCCTGGATGCCGAAGCGGTCCGGATGGCGCGTTGCCGTGGCGAGGCGCACCGCATATTGCTTGAGCGACGGATCGACGTAGACGTTCTGGCACTCGCGCTGCAGCGCGTTCAGTTCATCGGTCGTGGCCGTCGGGCTGACATCGTTCGGCACCCCGGTCACCCGATCGACGATGACGAACTCTTCCTCTTCAGTCGGATAGCCGACCAGCACCTTCATCATGAAGCGGTCCACCTGGGCCTCGGGCAGCGGATAGGTCCCTTCGGTCTCGATGGGGTTTTGCGTGGCCATCACCAGGAATGGGTCGGGCACGCGATGGCTTTCGCCTGCGATGGTCACCTGGCGCTCTTGCATGACTTCGAGGAGTGCGCTCTGCACTTTCGCGGGCGCGCGGTTGATCTCGTCGGCGAGCAGCAGATTGGTAAATACGGGTCCGAGCGATGTGGTAAATTCGCCGGTTTTTTGATTATAAATCCGCGTGCCCACCAGATCTGCGGGCACCAAGTCTGGCGTAAATTGAATACGCCTGAAGGAGCCGCGAATCGTCCGCGCCAGCGTCTTGACTGTAAGCGTCTTGGCGAGCCCCGGCACGCCCTCGACGAGCAAGTGGCCTTGGGCTAGCACCACAACGAGCACGCGCTCAAGAAAATGATCCTGACCGACGATGACCTTTTTTACTTCGTAGAGAATGCGCTCCATGAGCGCCGCAACTTCGCTACGGTTGGTTTCTCTGTTCATAAATGTTCTATCCCACGATGAGTGTGCCGAGAAATATCTTTCGCTATCGTTCAACGAAACTCACGATCAGCGGAAACACGGCGCGACGCTCGAGATCATCGCGTAACGGCCAACGTCGTTCCCTAGCTTTTCCTTAAAACGGCGGCAAGCCAGCGGCTGCCGCGGCGTTTTCTATCGGCACCGCAAAGCCGATGCCGACGAAGAAACGCTCCCTCGTCGGGTTTAATATTGCCGTCACGATGCCGACGACTTCACCCTGGCCGTTTACCAACGGACCACCCGAGCTGCCGGGATTCGCGGCGGCGTCGAACTGGATGAGATTCGTCAGCAGTCGTTTCCCTTCCGGCGAGTGAAACTCACGGCGCAGCCCGGACACGACTCCGGCCGTTGTCGATGGGCCGATGCCGAACGGAAAACCGACGGCGACAACCCGGTCGCCGAGCCTCAGATCGGCGGTGGAACGCATCGTCGCCGCGACGAGGTCGTCTGGAACCTTGTGCGCCTGCAGCACCGCCAAGTCATGCTCCGGACGCACGCCCGTGACAGTTGCTTCGGATTCGAGCCCGTCGGCGAACACAACTTGCACGCGCTTGGCGGCGAATACGACGTGGAGGTTTGTTAAGATGATGCCTTTGGCGACGATCACGACGCCGGTGCCGACTCCCTTTTCGATGTCCGAGCCACCGGCTTTATCGGGTTCCATGCGGCGCACACGCACCACCGAAGGACGAATGGCGTCGTACGCTTTCACCGCCGGCGAAGGCAGGTCTTTGGTTTCGAAAGTGTGCAGCACCGCGGCGTTGATATCTTCTTGGGTGATCTGGCGCGGCCCAGGCATGATCCACGTATGCGTTAGCACCACGAGCAGCGCGAGCAGCACGGCGGCACCAACCCAAAGCGGGCGCTCATAGCGAACGCAGAGGTTTCGCCGCCGGGAGCGCGGCCGTCGATTCAGCGCCGGTCCGGCGGCGACGTTCTGCGCTTGATTTTGCTGGAGATCTTCCGGTCGCCACGGCTCGCCGGCGGACACTGTCTTGCGAGACACCGACGAACGGCTCGAGCTATAGAGGGTGACCCTTTTCATATGGGGCCTATCTACTTACCTGGCCCCGGCTCATCGACACTCTGCCAAGCCAGATCGACAGATACACTTTTTTATCTAACTCACGTTCAACCAAGTTGAAAGTCCCCTTCGCTCGCTCGGTTGCAAGACCTCTTCGGTAAGCGGAAACTCGGCGCACGGAAGTCCACGCGCGTTGTGCGCACGCTGAAAGAGTCGATTTACGTCATAAGCAACTGAATCACTCACACGGGCTACCCACTCAATCCTCGCCTGAGGTCTTCAAGAAGATCCTGAACATGCTCGATTCCCACTGACAAACGGATCAGTCCATCATCGAGTCCCGCCTTCTTGCGCTCTTGTTTGGGGATCGAGGCGTGGGTCATGACTGCGGGCAACTCGACGAGCGACTCGACGCCACCGAGACTCTCGGCGATCTTGAAGAGGCGCAAGCGCGCCAGAACGCGGCGCGCTTCCGCAAGCCCGCCCTTCACCTCGAACGAGACGATCCCGCTGAAGCCGTCCATTTGGGCAGCCGCGACATCATGGCCCGGGTGATTGTCCAGCCCGGGATAGTAGACCCGTCGCACACGCGCATGCTCCTGCAGAAACTGCGCGATCTGCATCGCGTTCTTTTCATGCTCCCGCATGCGCAGCGCGAGAGTCTTTATCCCTCGCAGCGTGAGAAAACAGTCGAAGGGAGAAGGCGTCGCGCCGGCGGCATTTTGCAGGAACTTGAGCCGCTTGTAGAGTGAGGATTCATTGAGACAGATGGCTCCGCCGACGACGTCCGCGTGTCCCGCCAGGTATTTTGTTGTGGAGTGAAGGACGAGATCGGCGCCGAGTTCGAGAGGCCGCTGGAAAACCGGCGATGCGAAGGTGTTGTCGACCAGACAGAGAGCGCCGTGGTGATGGGCAATTTTCGCCGCCGCCCTGATGTCGGTGATCCGGAGAAGCGGGTTGGTCGGCGACTCGATCCAGACCAGCCGGGTGCGCCGAGTCATGGCGCGCTCGATTTCTCTGCCGCTGGACGTTTCCACGAAGGAAAATGTGAGCCCGAAGTTTTCCAGCACCGTCCTAAAGAGCCGGTAGGTACCGCCGTAAACGTCGCGCGAGGAGACCACGTGATCGCCCTTTTTGAACAGGAACATCGCAGTGGTCGCCGCGCCCATACCGGAGGAGAACGCGAGGCAGTATTCGGCCGACTCCAAGCTCGCGAGCGCCGTCTGGAGCGCGCTGCGCGTCGGATTGTCGGTCCTCGAGTAGTCGTAACCTTTGTGGACGCCCGGCGCGCTCTGAGCGAAAGTGCTGGTCTGATAGATCGGAACGGTGATCGCCCCGGTCGCGGCTTCGGGTTCTTGTCCGGCGTGGATGGCGCGCGTGGCAAATTGCATGGAGCTGCCCGCCGCCCGTCTTCCGTGCCATCAGGGCTGTCCACCTATGTGACCGACGATATCGAATCGTGTCACAATTCCCTGGTATTTCTCCGCATCGCGGACGAGAACGGCCGGCGAGGACTTGAGGAGCTGCACGACCTCATAGACGTCTTCGTCCGGCCCGACCGTGGGAAACGGCGGCTCGAGCAGAGATCCAATAGTAAGCTCCATCACCTCGGGAGTCTCCATAGATCTTTGGAAGAGCGCGCTCTCGCATAGCGACCCGACGAGATTCCCTTTATCGAATACGGGAAGTTGCGAGACACCGAATCGGTTCATGGTGGTGATCGCATCGCGCACGGTGGAGGTCATCTCGACCGACAGAAGCCCGGGAAGCTTTCGCCGCTTCGATTCGAGAATGTCGCCCACCCGGGCGCTTTTGCCAAGAAACTGGTTTTGCCTCATCCATTCATCGGAGTACATCTTCGAAAGATAGATTTCTCCCGCGTCGGGAAGTAAGACGACGACAAGGTTGTCCTTGCCGACCTGCCGCTCGCGAGCGTATTCAAGCGCGCCCGCAACGGCTGAACCGGAAGATCCTCCACAGAAGAGGCCCTCCTCCCGTGTAAGCCGTCTGCCCATCAGAAACGAGTCGCGGTCGGAAACGGTTACGACGTCGTCGATGTATTCGACGAGCAGGTTCTTCGGCACAAAGTCCTCGCCAATCCCTTCGACCTTGTACGGGTGTGAGTCGCTCCATGACCATTGCTCGCGCTTGAAAGCCTTGGCGAGGATCGATCCCTCAGGATCGACTCCGACGACCGTGCACTGGGGATTTTTTTCTTTCAGGTATTTGGCGGTTCCCGAGATTGTCCCCGCGGTTCCAATCCCAGCGACAAAGTGAGTGATCTTGCCGTCGGTCTGCTGCCAGATCTCAGGACCCGTGGACGCGTAATGAGCTTCCCGGTTCGCGAGGTTATCGTACTGCATGGGCATATAGGCGCCCGGGATCTCCTCGGCAAGACGTCTGGCAACCGAATAGTAGGACTGGGAGGATTCCGGCGGCACCGCCGTGGGAGTCACGACGACCTCCGCGCCAAAAGCGCGCAGGCGGCGAATCTTTTCGATGCTCATTTTGTCCGGGATCGTAAAGATACACTTGTAACCCTTGACCGCGGCGACAATCGCCAGCGCCACTCCCATGTTTCCCGAAGTGGGCTCGACGATCGTGCCTCCCGGCTTGAGCAATCCCTTCCTCTCCGCATCCTCGACCACCGCAAGCGCGATTCTGTCCTTGACGCTCCGTCCCGGATTGGACGCCTCGAGTTTCACGCAGACCGTCGCAGAAATTCCCGCGGTAATATGGTTGAGGCGGACGAGCGGAGTGTTACCGACGGCTTCGAGCACGTTGGCGGAGATCTTCATCATTTCGATTCTCCCCGAATTTCAACCAGTGAATTGGAAATTTTTCTTTGTTTGTAACGGCCTCAACGACAACCATTCCAACTGAACTGGTTTGAGTATACACGGTTTTCCGCATTTCTTTCACGGACTGCGTATTTTCCAAAACCTAGAGGCGGCCTGGTTTCTAAATAGGCGCTGCGAACAATGCACCGCATCGCCTTTCCCGGGCAATCTAAACCTGTTTCCCTGACGCTGACAAATTCCAAGTCCAAATCCGGGCGCTGCACGACCCTCTAGACCCTCTAGATGAGGCAGATGGTGGTCGAAGATGCTGCGCTGGCTTGACACAGCCGTTCACGCGGGAATAGTCTTCGCATCACAGACAAATCCAAATGGAGGTCAACGCTATGGCTGAATCCTTGGAAAGCTTCAAAAGCTACATCGGCAAGAGTGAAACCGCTACTGACGTGGTCTCGGCATCGCTGCTGGTAAAATTCGCCGCCACGTTGGGATTGGAGAATCCACCGCTGGACAAAGGCTCGCCGATCCCGCCCGGTTGGTACGGCGGCTTATTCCCTGCGTCGCACCGGCCGGACAAGATGCGTACCGACGGGCAGGCGTCCGGCGGAGGAATTGCTCCGCCTATTCCGCTGCCGCGCCGTCGCATCGGCGGCACGCGCGTTTCGTTCCAAGAGCCGTTGAGAATCGGCGACGAAGTCACGCGCAAGACCGAGATCGCCGATATTCAGATCGACGACGGACCGAGCGGCGCCATGGTGACGGTGATCGAACGCAACAGCCTGTCCACTAAAAGTGGACTCTGCGTCGTCGAAGAACGCGATATGTGCATGCTCAGCGAAGCGCGGGCAGACGCGGCGCCAAAGACCACGCCCGCCGTTCCCGGAGAAGCGAAATGGCAGCAAGTCGTCGAGCCCAATCCCCCGCTGCTCTTCCGTTTCTCGGCGATCCGCTTCAACAGCCACCGTATCCACTACGATCGCGACTACGTGACCAAGGTGGAAAAACTCCCCGGGCTGGTCGTACAAAGTTCGCTGATCTCGCAGTTGCTCATGGAGATGTGCCGCAGGGAACTGCCGAATCGCCGCATGACCAATTTTGATTTTCAGAATCTGCGCTCGGTGTACGATACCAGCGGCAAGGTTGCCCTCGCTGGCTCACCCTCCGCGGACGGCCGCGAAGCGAAGCTGTGGGCGTTGGATGGCGAAGGCAAGCTTTCGATGCTGGTGACCGCAAAATTCGCGTAAGAAACATATTCACCACGAAGGACGCGAAGAACACGAAGTATACAACTAGGGGTGGGTTTGAAACCCGCCCCTAGTTTTTGCTTTGTTCCTCGGGTCCGGCGTTGAACATTTGAACCTTGAACTTTGAACTCTGCTTATTTTCAAGCAATCGGATGGCGCGCCAAGAAATCTTGTAACGCGATCAACGCGCCATCGCCATCCCAGAACGTCATATGTCTTGTTTTGGGAATCAGTGCTAACTCCGATCCCGGAATCAACGGCGCCAGCATTTTCGCAGTTGCTGCGGGCGTGCTGCCGCGCCGTTCGACGCCATCGTCCGCGCCGCAAAGAACCAGCGTCGGCACTTTTACTTTCGCCGCCTCGGCCAGCGTATCCCAGCTAAGCCGCGCTTGTTCATGGATATGATACTGCTCCACCGTGCTTTGCCCCGCCCATAGCGCCTGCGCCAAACTCGCGGCCACCTCGCGATGATCGCGGTAGTAATCGGGATTGTACGCCATGTGGTCATTGTCGATGTGGCTGCGGATGTATTTCTCGAACCCGATCTTACCGATCTCCTCCAAAGCTTCCGGACCGACTTCCCGCTGCGTGCCGTCGAGCCGTCGTGAGCCTGGTCCCGTCGTAGCTATTGTCAAACTCGCGATGAGATCGGGTCGCTCGATCGCCATCGCCTGCACGATCTGGCCGCCGATTGCGAAGCCAACGACGTGGCATCGGGTAACATCGAGTTGCTTCAAAAGCTCGATGCCATCAGCGGCAAACTGACGCACGGTATAACCGTCCCGGGGTTTACCACTTTGCCCCGTCCCGCGTCCGTCGTACATGATCGTGCGATAGCGCTGCGAAAGGATCGGAACCACAACAATATTCCACGTCGCGCACGGCCACCAGCTGGGCGGAACCAGCAAAACCGGTTCTCCGCTCCCCTGCGTCTCATAATAAATGTCGACTCCGTTTACATTCGCAATCGCCATGATTTGCTCCGGAAATCTTCAAAGCGCATTTTTATTGGGTCAACGGCACACCGCATGATTGTCTTCGAAAGTCGCCGTTCCACCTCCGAACGTTTTGAACGGCTTGAACGATTTGAACGATTGAACGAGTTCAGCTTCTACCCTGGAGCCAAACCGAAGGTTTGCTGATAAAGCTTGATCGACTCCGCCATATGTTCATTTTCGATATCTTGCACCACTTTCTTAAACCCCTTGATCAGCCGCGGCGGATCGGATTCGACATCGCCGCGCGATGGGATCCGACTCATCTCGCGAAGTTTCGTCTGCGCGGTTTTGGAGAGCAGAAAGTCGATAAGGAGTTTTGCCGCCGCGGGATGCGGCGCACGCTGCGCCAAGCTAACGGTATTGACGATAACCACGACCGGCTCCAACGGCACCCACTCGATGGGCGCGCCCTGGTTGACGTAACTTTGCGCATGCGGGCCGTAGCCGATCGTCAGCGGCGCTTCGCCCGCCGCCACGAGTTGGATGCGGCCGCGGGCACCGCGCTGAAAAATCTGGTCTTGCTGCGCCAACCGCTTGAAATAAGCCATGCCTTTGTCGCGGCCCCAAAACTTTAGCAGCCCGTCGAACCATTCGAAGTTGTCCGTGTCGTTGATGATCTGCCTGCCCTTCCACAAGGGCTTCAGCAAGTCCTCGTAGGTTTTCGGAACATCGTCAGGCTTTACGTTCCGCTTGTTATAAGCCAACACAAACGTGTTCTGAAATGTCGACGACCAGAATCCATCCTTGTCCTTGAGGTCGGCGGAATAATATTTGCGCTCGGGCGAGTCGTAGCGGCCGATGATATTTCTTTGCTTGAGCACAGTGAATCCGCCGCGGCTGGACATGCCGTGCAAGACGTCCGCGGCGTAGGTTTTTGCCGCGTACTCGCTGACGATCCGATTGACCAGCGGCCCGGAGCCGGAACGAAGCAGGTCCACTTTTATGAACGGATACTGTTTCTCAAACATGTCCATGAATTGTTTGCTCTCAGGGATCGAAACGGTGGTGTACCAAGTCACCCGCCCTTCCTTCTTTGCCTGGGCGAGCAGTTCAGGATTCGCCACTTGAGCGATCGCCGGTCCAAACCCTAGCAGAACCAGCGCACCACTCAGCAGCAGAATTTTGTTATTTGCCTTCATCGCATCAACTCCTTTGCCGCGGCCATCACGGTTTCCAAGGAAGGCAAAAACGGTCGTTCATCCCAGTACGGCAGATACTGGTCCGCGCCGGCGAGAATGCGCGGCGCCAGCGTAAGTTTCGTCGCCGGTAATTCATCGAGCACGCAACGGACGTACGGCGCGTAGCCGGATACTGCCGGCTCGTCCTGCACGATCAAAACTCTGCCCGTCTTGCTTGCGGCCCTGAGCACCGTTTCCTTATCCAACGGCTTGATGAATCCCAGGCTTACCACCTCCACGGCGTTGCGATAACCTTGGCCGGCCAACTCGTCGGCGGCGTCTTCGGCGAGTGCCGCGGTACGTCCCGCAGCGATGATGGTCAACCGGTCGCCGGAGCGAGTGACCTGCGCTTTGCTGCCGGGATTGGTTTCGTCCACTTCTCCCGATCGCATGTGAATCGAGCGGTCTTCGAAGAACAGCGTCGGCGTTGGTCGTTGCAGCGCCTGGCGAAAGCTCCAGTAAGCTTCGCTCGCCGAGCCCGGCATGGCGATGTTCAAGTCCGGCACATTGTAAAACCACGATGCGCCGACTTCGTTGCCTTCCGGCCCGTGGCCGCGGAAACGCGCGATCGGCAGCCGGATGATCACGGGACACTTCAGACGACCGTTGGTCAGATAATGAAGTTTTGCCGCGCTCTGCACGATCGCCATATGGCACACCGACGCGATGTCGGCGTAGGCGATCATGACCACGAACTTTCATACCTTTCATCGCCGCACCGACGGCCATACCTACCATCGCGCTCTCGCTGATCGACGAATCGCGCACTCGTTCCGTGCCGTAGGTATCGGCCAATTGCTTGAGCGCGTGGCTGGCAATGTTCTGTCCGATGATAATCAAGCGCGGCTCCTCGCGCATGGAGTCCTGCAGTGCTTTGCTGACGGCATCGCGGTAATTCATGGTGGACATCGTTGACTTGCCTCTTCTACTCCGTTGGAAGAGTGAGAAGTGAGGAGTCAGGAGTGAGGGGTTCGTCCATTCCCTACTCCCTTACTCCTTACTTTTCACTCCTTACTTTTTCAAAAACCGCGTCGATTCGTTTCTCTTCCTCATGCTGCAACCGATCGAGATCGGCGGCGGAAGCAAAACCCTTCCCAACCAGCCAATCTCCCAACCGTTTCAACGGATCGCGCGCTTCCCATTCAGCCAAGTCGCCCTCGATACCGCTCCGCACCTCGCCGAAGTGAGAGCTGTAGAGTCCGAGGCGAAACGTGAAACAATCGAGGAACACCGGCTGACCCGCGAGCGCCGTCGCGCGCGCCCAGCGTGCCGCCTGATAAACCTCTAAAGCATCATTACCGTCGACGTTGCGCGTCGCAAAACCGAACGGCTCGGCGTAGGGGATCAACGAGCGCGATTTGCGAACCTTCGACCAGGCCGTCGCCATCTCCCAACCATTGTTCTCGCACACCAATATCAACGGCAAATTCCACGCGCCGGCGATATGCATGGTCTCGTACAGATCGCCGGAACCGAGCGTGCCGTCGCCGAAAAAGGCGACGCTGACATTGCCGGCCCGATCGCATTGATCGGCCAATGCGATGCCCGCGGCCATCGCCAGGTGGCCGCCGATCATCGTCGAGCCCGGCATCACGCCGCGCTCCGGCCACGACGCGTGATGCGGCGCATCGCGCGCATCTCCTACGGCGAACGGCGTGTGAAAAAACTCGCGAATCTGCTCGACTATGGGCACCCCCATCGCGACCATCGCGCCGCGCGTGCGAAAAGACGGGATGACATCGTCGCCTTGCTCCAACGCCAAACAAGTTCCCACCGCAATCGCTTCCTGCCCTTTGCTCGGAAAGGTCTGCGCCGAATGCTTCCCCTCATGTTCCCAGCGGACCAGCGCCTCCTCGAACACCCGCGTCGTCAGCATATTGGTGTAAAGCCGCCATTCGATGCTGTTCTGCTGATCCTTGTCATTCGAAATATTTTCTGACGTCATGCTACTGCTCCTAAATTGCACCACTGTTTCCGCAAACCGGGCTGGCTTGCTGGGAGCTTCCCTCAAGCATCGACCGCAACCTCTTCCCCCTTCGACGGGGGAAGACTGATATAGGGGTGTCAAAACGAGGGCGTGCGCCGCACGCCCATACATCGATCTAATCCTAAATTGACTATCATGGCGGCTTCTAGAAGCCTTCCCTTTCAAATCGGAAAAACAATGCACGAGTTAGGTGCCACAACAAAACGGACGGCTTTGCCCACAGCCGGCGTGCGCGCGGGATGTGTGCGCACGCGCAGTTTGACGTCGTTACAGCGCATGATCACGTCCGCGGAATTCCCGAGAAACGTGACCCGTTCCACGACGCCGGCGCCCTGGTTCGGCGAGCTGTCCGCCGCGGCTGCCTCGTCGAGGAACTCGACGGATTCCGGACGAAAGAACAACTGCGCGGCCATTCCCGGTTGCCATTCTACGCTGCGCTGCGCGACGAACGAGCCGATCGGCTGTCGCGACCATCATCTCATCCCACGGCTGGCTGCCGTTGCGTTCGACTTGCGCCGGAAGAAAATTTGCTGTTCCCAAGAAATCCGCCGTCACTCGATGCGCCGGACGCAGATAAAGGTCCGCCGGGGACCCGACTTCGATCAACGCGCCCTCGTGCATAAGGCCGATTCGATCCGATAACGCGAGGGCTTCTTCCTGATCGTGCGTTACATATACCGTCGTGATACCGAAGGACTCCTGCAGTGCCTTCAGCTCGAAGCGCATTTGCTCGCGCAGCTTGGCGTCGAGGTTGCTCAACGGTTCGTCCAAGAGCAGCACCTGGGGTTGCGCGACCAGCGCGCGCGCCAGCGCCACCCGCTGCTGCTGCCCGCCGCTCAAGTTCGGCGCCAGCCGATCCGACAGGGGACCGAGACTCAATCGGTCGAGAATCCCCGCGACTCGCTCGCCGATCTCGGCGCGGCCCGCCTCTTTCGTCAAAGGATAAGCGACGTTTTGAAAAACCGTCATATGCGGCCAGATGGCGTAGGACTGAAACACCATACCGATGTTGCGCCGCTCCGGCGGAATGAATATGCGGCTCGCCGCGCTGTAAACGGGCTGATCGTCTATCAGAATTTCCCCGGACAGCGGCTGCTCCAATCCGGCGATGCAGCGAAGCGTCGTGGTCTTGCCGCAGCCGCTCGGACCGAGCAAGGTAAACAGCTCGCCCTTGCCCACTTCGAAGGACACGCCGCGGAGCGCCCTAACTTCGCCTTTGGCACCGGCAAATGATTTTTGCAATTCTCTGACGCTAATCATTTACACCCATCTGACTCCGAACCTTTGCGCTCTTTGCGTCTTGGCACGAATAGAAATTCCGATCGAATTTTCCCGCAAAGGCGCCAAGCTCGCTAAGGAATTCAACTCTTGGCCTAAGAATTGGAATCGCGCCGGAGGTGCGCAAACAATTGGCCGCCGAGCAGCAATATAGCGGAGAGCAAAATCAATATGACGCCCAAAACCGCCGCGTCCATGGTCCGGCCGTTTTGCCACATGCTCCAGATCATCGTCGACACGACCACCGTGTCGGGATTGTAGAGCATGAGCGCCATCGATAGCTCCTGCATCGCATGCACCGCCACCCAGAAAAACACGTTGATCATCGCGGGCGCCAATAGCGGCATGGTGATTTTACGCAGGGTGCGGGCCCACGGCGCGCGCGACATTTGCGATGCTTCTTCCAACTCGCCGTGCACCTGCATCAGCGCGGAAGTCATAGTGCGCGAGCTGTATGCGAGATAGCGCGTCGTCATCGCCAAGGCGATAATCCACAAGCGTGCCGTAAATCGGGATCGGAAATCGCACGTAGACGAAAATAAACGCCAAGCCGATGACGATGCTCGGCACGCATTGCGGCAAGAACGAGACCGTGGCGAGATAATGCGACAAGCCGTCCGCCGCTCGTGTGCGCCGGACCACGAACCAGCTCACGAGGACGGCGAGCAAGATCGTCGCCGCCGAAGTCACCAGCGCCAGCACCGTGGTATTCCACAGCGCGCGCATGACCGTACTTTCCTGCCAGATTTTGAAGTAGCCCTCGAAAGTGACGCGAGCGAATGAGTCCGCCGACGGAACCGCATAGAACGGCTGCACGCTGGTCCAGATCAGCATCAAGAACGGCAACACCACCGCCAGCGCCACATAGACAACGCAGAGCGCCGTGGCCGGAACCGTCCACCCGCCGAGATTGATTTGCCGCGGCCGGTAGCCCTTGCCGGTGATCGTAGTGAATCTTTCCTGGTGCGCGGTCAAACGCTGATATCCCCACATGAGCAACAACGCCACGGCCAACACCATCGCTCCCAAGGCCGAAGCCAACCCGTAATCGGGCAATCCCACTTCAGAATGGGTCGCCCAATAGATCGCGGTGCTGAGCACGCGAATGCGCGCGGTGAAACCGAGCAGCCCCGGAATATCGAAGGACTCGATGACCACGATGATGTAGTAAATCAACATCGCGAGCAACGCCGGGCGCATGATCGGCAACGTGATGCGCAGAGTCGTTTGCGCGACGCCCGCGGCCCGCCATGGCGCTCTGCTCCTCCAACGACGGGTCCATGGCGCGAAACGAGGCCGCGATCATGAGATACGCCGACGGCACCAGTCGCAAACCTTGGACGAAGCACATGCCGTAGAGCGAATAGATATCGAAAGGCCCGCTGTCGCCCGACATGCCGAAAACGCTGCGCAACACGACGTTGATGAGACCGATGCGCGGATCGAGCAACTGAATCCAGGCGATCGCCGAGAGCAGCGACGGAATCGTCATCGGCACGAGGATCAGCGTGGCGATCCAGCGCCGCGCTGGAATGGCGGTGCGCTCCAAGAGCCACGCCATGAGCACCGCGAGCGGCAATCCGATCACCAACGAGCCGGCGGTGAAGAAAAAAGTATTGACAAAGATCGGCAAGGTCGAAGGACTGGTCAGAACCGTGGTGTAATTTGCGATCGTCATGCCCGTGGCTTCGAACGGCAACTTATCCTCGGTGCTCTTTACGCTGGCAAAGAGCAACATAATAAGCGGCACGAGAACCAAGTAGGAGACGACGGCAAGCGTCGCGCCGAAAGCAAGGGAGCGGACCGATAACACCCGAGTCCATGGCCACGTCCGCGTGCGCGCGCTTCTATCGAGGGTGGTTTGGGCTACGCTCATCGATGGATCTTGTTTTACAGGTCAATAGCACAAAAACTGTGATGCCCACTAATGTCATTCTGAGGAGCGCCGCGACGAAGAATCTGCTTTTACAAGCCTGCACGCGATCCAAGCGTCGCGGCCACTGAACGAAAGCAGATCCTTCGCCCCTGGCTCAGGATGACATTCGGTCTTTTTCTTCTGTTATTTCCCAGCGAGGGTAAACTCATTGTTATCGCAGCGCGCCGAGCAGTTTTCCCAGCTCGCGCTGAATTTCGAGAATCGACGTGAAGGTCTTATCCGTCTCCAAGATAATTGCCGGTTTCTGGCTCCTGATTCTTTCGGCGACGTTACCGATTGCGTTTCTGCCCACCTCCATGGCTTGGCCCCTCGCGGCGTATCTTATCTTCTGCCCTTCGGCGGTCCCCATCCAGCCGGCAAAAAATCGCCCGGCGTTGGGATGAGCCGCGGTTTTGAGAACTCCTTCCGCGGACGTCAGGACCGGCAAGGGCGAGACCGCAACCCAATCAACCGCCGCGCCCTGTTTTTTCAAGCCTTCGATCGTGAAAGCGTAAGTGCCCACGGCGATCGAAACCTGCCCGCCAGCCAGCGCATTGGCTACGGTTGTGCCGCCTTGAACGATCAGGGGCTGCTGCTGTGAAAGTATTTTTTTGGTGAGTTCGATCGCCTTGCCCTTGCCCCATTCGGTGCCGAGCATGGCGAACGGCACCAGACGAGCCTCCATGATGATTTTCCTACCCTTCCATTTCGGATCGGCGAGATCCTCCCAAGTTTCGGGGCGCTTCCTGTGCGCTCACCGTCTTGGTGTTGTAGGCGATTGGCAAAGTCAGATTATAACCGCCGACGAACCGTTGGTTCGCATAGACGGCATCGAGGCCGAATACTTTTTCCCATCCCGGGTAAGGCGCCAGCATATCGCGATCGATCAGCGGCCGCAGCGCTCGCAACGACCCGGACTGTATGACGTCGACCGCCGCCGGCTTACCTGCCTGGCTTTCGGCGATGATTCGCTGCACAAGCGGCTCGGGGATGCTTTCGAAGGACTCGATCTTGATCCCCGGGTACTGCTTATCCATCGCCTCCTGCATTCTTTGATAGACAATCGCGTCCGTCGGCCCCCAGATGACAACTCTGCCCTCCTTCCTCGCGGCGTTGTAAAGTTGTGTGATGCCACTCCTTGTCTTGCGCGTAGCCCGCGCCACCGGCAAATCCGCTCACGAGCAATATAACGATGACAGCTGTGAAATTTCGCAGTTTCATGACCCGATTCATCCTCCGCTGGTTCAAGAGTTCAAACGTTCAAGGTTCAACGTTATTAAATGCGATGCCTTTGCAAAAAATCCTGCAGCGCGTGGAGCGCGCCGTCGCCGTCCCAAAAAGTCATATGCTTGACGTTAGGCACGAGCGCAAGCTCGCAGCCGGGAACCAATTCGCCAAGTTTGCGCGCCGTGCCGACCGGCGTGCTGCCGCCACGATTGACGTCATCGTCGGCGCCGCAAAGGATTAACGTCGGCACTTTGACCTTCGGCGCGTTACCGAGGGTGTCCCAGGTGCGCCGGGCCTCGTAGTGATACTGGTGCTGCTCAGGGCTCGTCTGCCTTTTCCATAGCGCGTCGGAAAGCGCCTGGACAACTTCGGGGCGCTCTTTGTAAAACTTCGGATCGAACGCCATGTGTGTGTTCTCGATATGACCGCGGATGAAGCGCTCGAAGCCGTGCGCGCGAATCTCCTCCTCGTCGGTATTGCGCGCCTCGCGCGGCGCGCCGCTGGTCGCCTTCATTCCCGCTCCAGCGGCGGCGATCGTCAAGGTTGCGACTAAGTCGGGCCGCTCGATGGCGAGCGCCTGCACGATCTGGCCGCCGAGCGCAAATCCCGCCGCATGAGCACGGGAAATTTTCAGATGTTCCAGAAGACCCGCGCAGTCCTTGGCGAACTGGCTGATCGTATAACCATGATCGGGCTTGCTCGAATAACCCGTGCCGCGGCAATCAAATATGATCGTGCGGTACCGCTGCGATAAAAACGGCACGACGCCGACCTTCCAGGTATCGCTCGGCCACCACGACGGCGGCGCGAGCAGCACCGGCTCGCCTTGTCCATGGTCCTCATAATAGATGTCGATGTCGCCGATTTTCGCGCTAGACATGGTCAACCTCGCTAGTCTGTTTGCTCGATTCCACAATGCGCCTTGGTTACGGGCGCCACCCTTTCGCTTGTAGCGCCGCATGGGCTTTCTTCACAAGCGAGAAGTCATAGAGCTTATCCATCGGTGGAGCTTCTTTGACGCCAGCAATTTTGAGGACCATACCGGTCATCTTTTTTTCCGATTCTCCCGTGACCGTGCCGTCGTTTGTCAGAGTTGGCCGAGACGAGTCATAAAGCTTGGCCGCCGTCGACTCATCAATTCGAAGCATTCGCGACATGACCTTGAGCGTTCCCGGACGATTGTCGCGCATGAACAAGAAACCCATAATTGTTGCCCGGACAAATCGTTCCGCAGTGATCGCATCGTTCTTTAAGGTTTCGTCACGAGCAACGATACCGCCGCTGGGCAGAACAAAACCTAAGTCCTGAAACGAAGCCAACTCTTTGAATCCCTGCTCCTGAGCGTAAAAGGAAACCGGAGCGATCAGCATCGACGCATCGATGGCGCCGCTGACAAGAGCGCTAAATCGGGTGTCCGCTGCACCCATCGCGAGAACAGTGACATCCCGTGCGGGATCGACACCACTCCCGCCGAGTGCTTCGCGCAGCAAAATATCGTCGATGGTACCGAGGCCAGAAACAGCGACTTTCTTTCCGCGCAACGCCTTGATGTTGGGAAACTCCGCCTTGGCGTAAAGCGAATGCTGCGGTTTGTCGAACTGGCAGAAAATCAATTTCAACGGTGCGCCGCGCAGCGCGGTCGTAAGACCGGCGAGTGGAACTGCCGAAAACTCGACGTTGCCGCCGATGAGCGCCAAATTAGCCGTGGGCGCGCGCATCGCGATCAGTTCAACGTCCAAACCTTCCCCAACGTAATAGCCGTTCATCTTGGCGGCAAGAAACGACAGCACTGCGATCGTGTAGCCGGGAACCGCGACGCGAACTTTTTTGGTTTGCGCTTCGACGAAACTCGACAGCGCCGCTACAACGCAACAGATGAAGAACATGAATGCACTGCGCAGAAACCTCTTGAAGAGTTCGGATGTGAAAATCACTGCGTTGCTCCAATCGGGTGGCGGATCAAGAACTCTTGCAGCGCAACCAATCCACCGGTGCCATCCCAGAACGTCATATGCTTCGTGTTTGGAATCAAAAACAATTCGCAGCCGGGCGTCAGCTCGGCGAGACGCTCCGCCGTGCCGACGGGCGTGCTGCCGCGCCGGCTCACGTCGTCGTCGGCGCCGCAAATAATCAGCGCCGGCACTTTCACCTCGGCCGCCTTCGCCAGAGTATCCCAAGTGAGCCGCGCGTCCTCGTGGCGGCGAAACATTTCCACCGTGCTTTGTCCCGACCAAACCGCATCGGCGAGAGCCGCCACCACTTCCGGATGCTCGCGATAGAATTTTGGGGTAAACGCCATCGTGTCGTTCTCGATGTAGTTGCGGATGTAGCGCTCAAAGCCGATGTCGCGAATTTCGCGCTCCGTATCGGGCGACAAGCTACGCGGTCCGCCCGTGAGCGTTTTCGCCCCTGCGCCGGAAGCCGCGATAGTCAGCGTTGCCACCAGATCGGGGCGCTCGATGGCCATCGCTTGAACGATCTGGCCGCCGAGGGCGAAACCGACAGCGTGGCAACGCGGCACGCCCAGATGCTCCAACAAGGCGATGCCGTCTCGAGCGAACTGCTCCACCGTGTAGCCGTCGTTCGGCTTGCCGCTTCGGCCGGTGCCGCGGCAATCGAGGATAATCGTTCTAAATCGGCGTGACAGAAACGGCACGACCCCAACGTTCCACGTGTCCGACGGCCACCAAGAAGCCGGCAGGAACAGCACTGCTTCGCCGCTCCCCTCCGCTTCATAGTAGATTTCTACGCCGTTGAGCGTCGCCTTGGCCATTTTATATCCTCTCAAAATTGTCTGGCCTCAAGAGATTCCTACGCCCTTGATCTGTCGATTGCCGCCGCGTCCTCGGTCCACTGGCGGCGCAACCGAATATAAGGAGGCTCACGCCGGGCTGTCAACCAAGGTTGGCCAAATGACATCTGTTGACCGAGATGGGAGATATCGAGCTTTTAGTGCCGAGATGCCGTAGGGGAAAGTTTCCTTCCAAGCTCTTTGAGCGCTATGCCCGGCGCTGCCGCTCGGTCGATAAGGTGTTGTTGGCCTGTTTTTGTTTAGGGCTGTCGACGCGCAAAGCCGCCTCAGTGCTGGCTCCTGTGCTGGGAGAGAAGGTCTCGGCCTCCACGATTTCGCGCATCGCGCGGGATTTGGACCAGGAGGTCAGTGGCTATCACGGCCGTGCGCTCAAGGATCAATATCAGTATCTATTCTTCGATGGCGTAGTGTTAAAGAGCAAAGGAGCGGTCAAGGTGCAAAAGAAGATCTTACTTTGTGCCTTCGGCATCACGGTGGAAGGCCGCCATGAGATGATTGATTTTTATCCCGCAGCCAGTGAATCGGGGGCGTGCTGGGAAGCGTTTTTAGCCGATCTGTATAAACGGGGACTTACGGGGAGCCCATGTGAGTTGATCGCCACCGATTCGCAGGCGCCGCTCGGCAAAATTCTCCCTTGACACTCCTTTTCTCCTCTGAGAATGTTTCTGTGTCTCAACTTTAACGGAATCTAAGGAGTTTTTATGGGAAACGAAGCTTTCGTCGAGTCCGTGTTGCATGAAATTATACGGCCGGGCGTCGACCAGCTGATGAACGGCCGGTATTTCAGCGAGCTGCGCCAGGGCAAGCTTTCTAAAAAGCGTCTCGCCGGCTTCGCCATGCAGCACTACCTATCTAATCATGCGATCAACAAGGGGCTCGCCTTCTGCATGGTGAAGAATGCCAGCAACCCGCCGGCGTACAATCAGTTCGTCGAGCTCTTCGTTGAAGAATCGTCCCATCCCGCGTTAATGAAACGGTTCGGCCAAGCCATGGGTTTGACCGACGAAGATTTCGACAAGGAGATCATGATCTTCGAATGCGTCGCCCATACCGCAGCGATCATTCGCGGCATGTTTCTCGGCACAGCGGCGGAAACCCGCGCCGGCGCGCTGGTGAACGAAACCATGGTCCAACGATACTCGGACGAATTCGATGCTGCGCTGGAGAAGCATTTCGGTCTCGATAGTCGCGCCCGTACTTTTTTTATCGTGCACGGCAAAGTCGACCAGGAACACACGGCGATGGCCGCCGAGACCATCGCCCGCAACGCCAATTCGGATCGTGAAAAGGAACTGGTGCGCGCCGCCGCCAAAAACATGGTGCGTTTCAAGCTCGCCAAGTTCGACGGCATCTATGACGCCTATGCATAGGATGGTTTCGGGTTTTCCGTTTCGGGTCTCGTGTTTGAAGTTTTGAGGCTTGCGTCTGGGCCTATGTAAAGCGGAAGCACAAAAGATGACTATTGGACTTCGCTCCGCACTGATCGGCCTTGCCGTCGTTGTACTATTTGCGGCCCCGGTCGAGCGGATTTGGCCGGCGGAAACAACTGCCAAGCTCCCGCCCGTGCGCATCGGCTATGTTTCGCGCAGCATCCTGGACATGCCTTTTATCATCGCCCGTGACCGCGGCTATTTTCGCGAGGAAGGGCTTGAACCCGAGCTTATTTTCATGAAAGCGGCTCAGACGATTCCCGCGATGCTCGCCGGCGGGATCGATTTCGGCACGGCGACCGGCACGGCTGTAGCGGCAGCGGTGAGCGGCGTCGACGTGCGGATCGTCTTCGCCCTGACGGACAAGCCGTCCTTCGACCTGCTGGCCCATCCGAGCGTCGCAACGCTACAACAAATCCGCGGCAAAAAAATCGGCATCACGGCCTTTGGCGCGCTTGCGGAGATTCTCGCCCGGCAAATTTTTCTCGCCAACAAGATTCCGCCCGACCAGGTAACATTTCTACCCCTGGGCACAAGCGATGTCCTTTACATTGCGTTAAAGGCCGGCACCATCGACGCCACCATGCTGCAGATCCCGCAGACGTTCCTCGCTCAAGACGAAGGCTTCCGAAAGCTTGCCGCGGGCGCGGATTTCTACCGGGCCGTCCAGGGCGGGCTGACCACCACGAAGGCAACGATCAACGAGCGCCCCGAGCTGGTGACAAAAATGATTCGCGCCACGCAGAGAGCGCTCCGGCTCATTCGCGCCGATAGGAAATATGCCGTGGAGTTCATTAAAGGACCGTATCTCGACCTCGGCAAGGATCGTGATCGCTTCGCCGACCGTATCTACAACGCCGGGCTGCAGTATTACCTGACTTCCGGCGCCGTCGATGAAAGGCTGCAGCGAGAGATGATCAGCGTGGCCGCGCAGCGCATCAAACCCAAGGAGTTGGCGCCGCCGGAGCGCGTGTTCGATTTCAGCTTCGCATTGAGAGTTGCGGATTCATTCAAATAACGCACGGGGAAGGCGACAAGCCGTGAGAACAACAGTGCGCGTATTATTGCCGCCCTGCAGTTTGTTCGTGGCCTTTCTTTTAGTTCGCGCGAACCTGTGGGCCGCGGAAAAATCCGCCAAGCTCCTGCCCGTGCGCATCGGTTACGTTTCACGCAGCATCCTCGACATGCCCTATATGATCGCCCGCGACAGAGGATTGTTTCGCGAAGAAGGCTTGGAACCCGAGCTTGTATTTGTGAAAGCCGGTCTGACGCCGCAGGTCCTGTTAGCCGGCGGCATCGATTTCGCCACGGCGACCGGCACCGGCATCAGCGCGGCGGTAAGCGGCGCCGACCTCCGACTCATCTACGCTCTAACGGACCGTCCGACATTCGATTTGATTTCGCTGCCGAGCATCACGAATATCCAACAACTGCGAGGTAAAAAGCTCGGTGTTTCGGGAGTCGGATCATTGGCGGAAATTCTCACGCGGCAGATTTTGATCGCCCATCAGGTCCCGACGGAGCAAGTCACTTTGCTCCCGCTGGGATCCAGCGACGTGACCTACGTCGCCTTGAAAGCCGGCGCCATCGACGCCACTATGCTGCAGATCCCGCAGAAATTTTTTGCCGTCGATGAAGGCTTTCGCAATCTCGCCGCCGGCGCGGATGTCTACCGCGCCGTCATGGGCGGACTCACGACGACCAAGGCCATCCTCAAAGACCGTCCCGATCTGGTCAGCAAAATGATCCGGGCGACGACGCGTGCGGTTCGACTCATCAGGAACGACAAGAAATACGCGATCGAGTTCATAAAGGGACCCTATCTCGAATTGGGCAAGGACAAGGAACGCTATGCGGAGCGAATCTACGATGCGGCTGTACAGCTTTATCTGCAAACGCCCACCGTCGATGAGAAACTCCAGCGCGAGATGATCGCCACCGCGTCGCAGCGCATCAAACCGAAAGAACCGGTGCCGCCGGAGCGCGTCTTCGATTTTAGTTTCGTTCAAAAAGTCGGGGAGTCACTCAAGTAGATGGTATCGTTTCTGTGACAACCTCTTGGAACGGCTGGAACAACTGGAACGTATGGAACGGTTATAATCGTTCCAACAGTTTCAATCATTCCAGCCGTTTAGAACAGGAAAGCTAATGAAATACAGCACTGACCGAATACTGACCACCCACGCCGGCGCCTTGCCGCAGCCGCCAGATTTAAAACAGATGCACATCGCCAAAGACTCGGGCACACCATTGAGTCCGGACGCTTTCAGCCAAAGAGTCCGCGCCGCGGTAGCGGAAGCGGTGAAGAAACAGATTGCCTGCGGCGTCGACATCATCAACGACGGCGAAGTCGGCAAGTCGAATTTCTCACGCTACGCGCGCGAGCGCTTGAGCGGCTTCATCGAGCGCGACGCCAAGCCCGGCGATCAGACTTCGACGATCTATGCCCGCGACTTGGTGGAATTCCGCGAGTATTTTCAAAATCGGTCTTATCATCGCGGCGACAACGTCAAACGGGTGTTTTGCGACGCGCCGCTGAAATATGTCGGCCATGATTCTCTGAAATCGGAAATCGAGGATTTCAAGGCAGGGCTTCAGGACCAAAATTACGAAGAAGCTTTTCTTCCCGCCATCGCGCCCGGCACCATCGAGCACTGGATGAAAAACGATTACTATCCGAGCGACGAAGCCTATCTGATTGCCATCGCCGACGCGATGCACGAGGAATATAAGGCGATCGTCGACGCCGGCTTCTTGCTGCAGATCGACGATCCCGATCTGCCTGACGGCTGGCAGTTCATGTCGAAGATGACCGTGCCGGAATATCGCAAGTACGCCGAGCTGCGCGTCGACGCGCTCAATCACGGCCTGAGAGATATCCCATCGGACCGCGTGCGCTTTCACACCTGCTGGGGCAGTTATCACGGCCCGCACAAGTACGATATTCCGCTGCGTGACATCATCGATCTGATTCTCAAAGTGAAAGCGAACACGATTTCCATTGAAGCCGCCAATCCGCGCCACGAGCATGAGTGGCGCGTTTGGGAAGAAGTAAAGCTTCCCGCTGGTAAAGTCCTCGTGCCCGGGGTCGTCGGCCATGCAACGGATATCGTCGAGCACCCGCAAGCCATCGCCGATCGTTTGCTCCGCTACGCCAAGATCGTCGGCCGCGAAAACGTTATGGCGGGAACCGATTGCGGTCTCGGCCCGCGTGTCGGCGATCCACAAATCGCCTGGTCGAAGTTTGAAGCGATGGCCGAAGGCGCGCGCCTGGCAACAAAAGAGCTGTGGGGGCGGTAATGCGCGCTACAGGGAAATGGAGGATCGAAGATTGAGAATCGCGATTTTGGATCTTCCATGTTCGATACTCAATCTTTTCCGCTTGTCTTGACAGGTCGTGGGTGCCTTGGTACGTTTCGGCGCGTTTTTTTCACAAAGGCATTTCTAAACTGATAGATCTTTCGCATGGCTATCGGCGCCAAAATCGTGGTTGACCACGCCAGCAAGCTTTTCCTCGAGGGAACCGTCGTCGCCTTTCGCAATGTTGATCTACAAATAAACAACCAGGAAGTTCTTTGCGTTGTCGGGCCCTCCGGTTGCGGTAAGACGACTTTACTGCGCTGCATCGGCGGTCTCCTACCGCCGAGTACCGGACAAGTTCTGATCGACGATCAAGCCGTTGATCGTCCACGCGAAGGCGTCGCTATCGTCTTCCAACATTTCGGCTTATTGCCGTGGAAGTCCGTGGTGGACAACGTCGCCTTCGGGCTTAGAATCGCCGGCGCGCCTCGCGAGTTGATCGCCGAGCGCCTCGATCACTACATCCGGCTGGTCGGATTGACCGGTTTTGAAAACCATTATCCCTACCAGCTAAGCGGCGGCATGCAGCAGCGGGTGGGCTTAGCGCGCGCCCTTGCCATTGATCCTGAGATCCTTTTGATGGACGAGCCCTTCGCTTCGGTGGACGCCCAAACCCGCGAGGTACTTCAGGAGGAATTGCTTCAACTCCACGAGCGCGAACGTAAGACCATGATTTTCATCACCCACTCGATCGACGAGGCAATTATCTTGGGTGACCGAGTGGCGGTCATGGCGTCCCGCCCCGGTCGCATCAAGGAAATTTTAACGGTGGGTTTTCCACGACCGCGCGATCCAGCGGCGGTGCGGGCCGATTCTCGCTACACCGAGATCCGAAACCATATTTGGGAGGAGCTGCGTCCCTCGGTGGTGATGCAATGAGCATCAGCAGCACTGAAGAGCGATCCGCCGCTGCGTCAGCGCCTACCGCGCACCAAGAGCTTGCCGCAGAGCAACAGGCGGCGCGGGAGCGAGCACGGGCCGTGCAACGTCGCTGGGCCACGACTCAGATAGCGATTCGGGTGATCTCTCTCGTCGTCGTGCTTAGTGCCTGGGAATACGTGGGCCGGCACATCAATCCAGTCCTATTTACCTATCCCACCGCGGTCGGCAATGCTGCTGCCAAAATGATCGCCAGCGGCGAGCTGTGGAAATATCTTTCCCAGAGCCTCATCGTGCTGTTCGCCGGCCTGGGTCTCGCAACCGTCTTCGGTATCGCCTTGGGACTCGTCATGGCGCGTTTCTGGGTCGTCGATGTCGCTCTCGACACCTATATTACGGCGCTCTATTCCATACCATCAGTGGCACTGGTGCCGGTATTGGTCCTCTGGTTCGGCTTCGAGACCACCGCTAAGATCGCCGTGGTTTTTCTCTTTACCTTTTTCCCCATCGTGATCAACACGCACCAGGGTGTTAAAAACGTCGACGCCCATCTAACCGAGGTGGGCCGCGCCTTTCGCTGCAGTGAGAGACAACTCTGGATCCACATCGTCTTGCCCGCTGCGGTGCCCTTCATTGTGACCGGCCTACGGCTGGCAATCGGCCGCGGCTTGATCGGCATGGTGCTCGCGGATCTCTATACCGCGATCACCGGCATCGGCTATCTGATCTCGCGCTATGCCAGCATCTATCGCACCGACGCGATGTTCGTACCTATCGCGACATTGGGTCTTCTCGGTATTACTTTGACCGGCTTGCTGCGTTTCGTTGAGAAGCGAGTAGCACCATGGATGCACCAACCGGACCAAGAATGACGCAAATTAAGGAGGCGAGACATGACGAGTGAAAATGATCGCAATCGTCTTATTTTGGCGTTGCGCGCGGTGCTGATGATGATCGCCGCTATGACCGGGATCATTGCCGAAGTCGGCACCGCCGCGGCTCAAACCAAGGCTCCTTGCAAAGAGATGCGCAAAATAAAAATCGGCGTGTCGGTCGCGCCACCCAACGTGGTGCACACGCCGGTCTATGTGGCGCGCGATTTGGGAATCTTCAAAAGCCGTTGTATCGATGCCGAAATCGTCGAGTTCGAAGGTGGCTCATCGGCAGCCAATCTGGCGGCGGTCACCCAAGGCCAAGCGGTGGCCACGATCAACGCTACAGCCATCTCGCAGGGCCTAAAGGCAAAGCAGTTTTGGGGCATGGCGCCACGATTGCCGCACGCCTACATGGTAAGCGAGGAAATCAAAACCGCGGCGGACCTTAAAGGCAAGCGGCTTAGCGCCACCGGCGGCGGCGTGGGCGGCTTCAACTGGGTGATGGGCCGCGAGGTGCTCAAGACCGCCGGCCTCAAAGTCGACGACGTTCAGTTCATTTCCCAAGCGACCGCGGGAAGACTTCCCGGGTCTTCTTGCCGGCCAGCTAAACGGAGTGGCGCTCCATCCGGAAGACGTTCACCTGGCGCAGAAGGAAAAACCGGGTGTGCACGTGCTCGTCGATCTCTCCAAGCTGATGCCGAAATATTTCTTCAACGCTTACGGCGCGGCCGACAGCATGCTCACCAAAGACCGCGCCATGGTGCGCGACGTGGCGACATCCCTCATTGAGGCCAACCGCGTCATCTACAACCAGAAGGAAAAAGTCATCCCGATCATGGTGGAAGCGACGAAGAAGCCTCAGGAGGCTGTCAGTTTCTCGTACGATTACCTGGTGAAAAATTGCGTCTGGAGCGTCAACACCGGCTTTTCCAGAGAGCGTACCGACTGGTCCATCGACAACGGCATCGAGAACGGCGACATTCAGGCCGACAAAAAACCTACCTACGAGCAGGTCGTCGACGTCAAGCTCGGCGAAGAAGCGCTAAAGGCCGCCGGCGGGCCGACCAAGATTCGCGGCTGCGCCGATTAGAGATTGGAGTACTGGAATGATGGAGTAATGGAGTGATGAATTTAACCCCAATACTCCAGACTCCTACAGCGGCTAAGCTTGCTGGCCACACGAACTAGAATTTATGACAGAGATCCCAAAGCGGCTGAAGAGGCTTCTTAGGACGTGGGCGGGAGAGGCTCATGAAGAGGAACTGCGACGGGCGCTTGTACCGCTGGCTGAGGCGTTCGATCGTTGGAAGCGCGGCGACAACACCAGCTCGGAGCTTAGCAATCTCATTCATAAGTTTCATCAAGGTCCGCCGCGTGAGCTCTTTGTGAAATACAACACGAATCACCTCGAAGCGCCGGTCGCGCACGCGATCGTCACCGGCGTCTTGGACAAAGACAAAATTCCGCCCGAGTTGCTCGAACATCTTGCTGCATGGATTAAGTTTTATGCAGATCGCGAAGCGGCTGAGGACACGCAGGAGAATGACATGCCGGAAGATGATGAGGACTCAGGGAGAAAAAGGGGATAAGTCCAATCACCGGCAAGGCAATCCGCGCGGCTGTCCGTGAAGGAGATTTCATGAAGATCCTGATGGAGTGCTGGGATAGAGCTGTACACTTGTAGGGCCATCGGCGCCGCCTAACCATCCCGCTTCAGCGGACAAAGCCGATCGGGGCTGGTTCGACGTCACAGAAAGGCACAGCGATGAACAAGAGCGCTTACGTCCTAGCGGTGGTTTGCGCCCTTGGGCTCGTGACGGCACAGCCGTCGGTTCATGCACAAGAAAAGATCAAGGTTCTGAGCGACGGCCCCCTTCGGCCGGCATTGATCCAGATTGGCGAAGCGTTCCGTCGCGATACCGGGCACCACGTTGAGTTTACCTTTGGGACTTCACCGGTCGTGCACAAGAAGGTAGCAGACGGTGAAGTCGCTGACGTCCTGATCATTCAGCCAAATTTCATCGAGGAACTCTTTAAAGTTGGAAAAGTGGTCCGTGGCGAACACCCCGTGATCGGGCGCGTTGGCTTTGGCCTGACCGCACGTGCCGACGCCCCCGGTACCGCTATCACCACAACTGAGGCGCTCAAGCAGACACTGCTGAACGCTGATTCGATCGTCTTCAACAACGTCGCGTCAGGCAATTACTTCGCCAAGTTCTCGATCGTCTCAACATTGCCGACACAGTGAAAACGAAGATTATTCGCGTCGATCCTCCAGTTGTGTTTGAGCGCATTCTTCAAGGGACGGGCAACGACATCGGCGTGGGCACAATAACGCAGATCATCGCAACCAAAGGTCTAAAGCTAGTGGGGCCGCTCCCCGCGGAAATCCAAAGTCACATTGTCTACGCCGCAGCTCCGATGACCAGTGCCAAGTCTCCACAGGCGGCCAAAGCGTTCATCAGTTTTCTGATGACTTCGGCCGCCAAGGCGGCATTTGCTGCAACCGGCGTCGAATAGGTACGCGACGCCGAACCACCAGCTTTGAGCGGAAACTTAGGAGACTGAGCCGCTCAGCCGAAACGTTTAGATGCGGTGTAAGGACCCGAGAAACAAATGAGTTTTAAGTTTTTGAAAAGGTTGATTTACGGAACGCTAGTGATTGCTTTCTGCAGCGCTAGTGTCAAAGCTGGATTCCCACAATCTGCCTCTTCCGCACCGTATCTGTCTCTCAAGTTCAGCGAGGGAAATAACCAAAGAGCGAAATTGCCGCACAGTCCCGTCACTCTCAAAAGAGCGGAGCGCCTGGAGTTTCAGATTCAGTTTGTAACCAACGTTCCTTACCGAGTTTCCCCAGGCATCGACTATAGTCCGTTATCGATTCGTGCAACTAATCAACATCCCGATTTTTTCAAAGAGAGGCCTGGACCTACTGTTTCACTGGAGGTGAGGCGGGTCGGTACAAACGAATGGGAACTGCTGCCGATTCGTATATTTTCGTCCGGGCAAGGGTATGGCAAGGGAATTCATTATTTATCGGTTTCGATCGATATCCTTGAGCCGGAGAGTGTCAGGCAGAACAGGCTCGACCAATTTACCAGTCAGCTTAGGGAGCTGGCCTCAGCATCTGGGTTCTCTGGAGCCGGCGCAATGAACGAGAGCGCTAGATTACGGGGAACGCGAACTTATTTTGATGAGTTTTATATCAGTAATCCACCAGGAGTGTATGATCTAAAAGCCGTGTTCCAGCCCGATCCTGCAGTTGCTCAGGGAAGGACATTGACCGCTTCTGCCTCGGTGAGAGTCTTGGACGGACCGGATTCTCTCGAACTATTAAAGCAAAAACTTGCTGAGAGAAGAAATGAAGTAGCCGGCTGCACCTGCGAACGGGGGCAGGTTGCAATCGATTACCTTTGCGGCGTAAGACTCGATCACGGAAAAGCAGAGCGCAACTTACACCTATCAAACAAGGAGGCAGTCCAATGCTCACCAATCATCCCGATCCGACCGTCGATCACGTTCTGAAAACCTGGGCACCGCGCATGATCGTTCAGGGGATCGATTACAACGATCTGATGACGACTGGTGAGCGCATTGGGACTTGGGACGACTGGTGCCGGGAATGGTGCGTGACCGCTGCCGGACATGAAGAGTTTGCGCGTAAAGCCGAATCGGCGGGCAATCGGGAAAGCGCCACCGAGGCATACTTAATGGCGTCCATGGCCTATCACTTCGGTTGCAACAACTCGCCGCAAAATCTTGACGAGTATGTTCCCGCGGCGAAGAAGCGCGTCGAGTGTTACGCCAAGGCGGCGCCGTATTTGAATCCGCCGGCAGTGCGCCACGAAGTGCCGTTTGAAAATTTTCGCATGGCATCCTACCTACGCGTGCCGGCGGGAATCACCAAACCGCCCGTGGTCATGATCATCTCGGGTTTGGAGTCGACCAAGGAAGAAGCGCGCACGATGGAGGACGGTTTCTGCGCCGCGGCATGGCGACTTTCACTTTCGATGGGCCGGGCCAGGGTGAGAGCTGGTTTCAAGGCGGACTCATCGTCGAGTTCGAGCGCGCGACTTCGGCCGTGATCGATTACCTCGAAAAATTGCCCGAAGTCGACGCCAGCCGCATCGGCGTCTTCGGACCGAGCATGGGCGGCTATCTCGCGCCGCGCTCCGCCGCTTGCGACACGCGCATCAAAGCCTGCGCCTTCGCCGGCGGCATGTACGATCGCACCCGCGTGCTCAATCGTCTCGAAGATCCTTTCGAGTTCGCGCGCATCGCGCATATCTGGAAGGTCTACGACAAACAGAAATTAGTCGAACTGCACAGCCGCTGCACGCTCGAAGGGTTGGCGTCGAAAATTCGCTGCCCGCTCTTGGTCGTCCACGGCGACAAAGATTTCGTGCCGGTGGAGCAGGCGAAACGGATTTATGACGAAGCCTCGGGCCCTAAAGAGTGGCTCTTGCTCGAAGGCGGCAATCACGTTTGCAACAACATGCCGTTCCGCTACCGTCCGGCCATCGGTGATTTTCTTGCGAAGCATCTCGGAGCGACGCTTCCTTGAAGAACGAGAAAGAATCACCGCGGAGCCGCCGAAGGAGGATCAGGTTTGCTGAGCGGACGCTGAGGACGCGAGGGAAATAGATTTAGGGGCAAGGCATGCTTTCCCCTCCGGTCTCGGCGTCTCTGCGGTGAATTCTTCCGAGTTTCTTTAGTGCCATCTATCCGTTGACACAAACTATGGCTGGGATTAGATTGACCGCCCTATAAAGGAGGTAGCCATATGCGCGCGCAATGGAGCACTGGCTTTGATTCTGATCGCGCTATTGTTTCTGATTTGGTTCTGCCTCAGGCCCAGCAGCCCCAAGTCGTAACGATCGGCACCAATCCGGCGGGGACGGTTTTTTATCCCGTCGCCGGCGGTCTGGCGAGTGTCATCAGCGGCGGCGCGCCCTTTCAAGCGGGCATTCAGCCCTATACCGGCAGCAGCACTTTTTTGCCGCTACTCGACAATGGCGAGATCGATTTTGGCATCGTCAATGCCATCGAAATGGGCCTGTCGTTCCAGGGACCGGCTCGATTGAAAGTGGGCGGCAAAAATCCGCTGCCGCATGTGCCAAACACGAGATTGATCATGCGCGGCTCGCCATTGTCGGTGAGCATGGTCGTCAAAAAAGATTCTCCGATCAAGACCGTCCACGACGTCAAGGGCAAACGCATGACCGGAGAATATCCGGCCAACGTCGCCATCTGGTTTCATCTCTACGCCGGCCTCGCGAGCGCCGGATATACCTGGGACGATGTTAAAGTCGTGCCGGTTCCCGCCGTCAACGATGGCGTCGATGCGATCGTTCAAGGGCGCGCCGACGTCACCAATCATGCGATCGGCGCCGCCAAGGTACGTGAAGCCGACGCTTCGACGGGTGTCCGTTATATTTCGTTGGACTGTTCGCCCCAGGGCGAAGAGCGCGTCAAGAAAGCGGTGCCGGGTTACTATCTCACCACGATCAAGCCGGGAACGTCGCCGGGCGTTGTCGCCGACACTTGTGTGCTTACCTACGACATCTACTTTGTCGGCCACAAAGCGCTGCGGGGCGAAGTCGTGCAAGCGACGCTGAAGGCGATCTGGGACAATATTGAAAAGCTTCCGCCGTTAAATCCGCAATTCAAAGAATGGACGCGCGAACGCGCGGCCTCAGCCGACGTGACGGTGGCGTATCATCCGGCAGCCGTGCAGTTCTACAAGGAAAAAGGAATCTGGTCGGCAAAGATGGACGAAGCACAGAAGAAACTTCTGGCGCTCAATCCGTGAGCCGGCGCTTCAATGACTGCGGCAAAAAATGAAAAATAGATTTCTTGGGTGAAAGAGGAGATTCGATGAAAACGAGATGGAACATCGGCGCTTCTTTTGGCTTCGCTACTGGTGTCACTACTCCTCCAGCTGCGGCCCGGCACAGGCACAGCAGCTTCCCAAATCCATCACGATCGGCACCAACCCGCCCGGCTCGCTTTTCTATGCTCTGGCCAGCGGCTTGGCCAAAGTGGTCAGCGAAGCGTCGCCGATACAGGCGCAAGTTCAACCACTACGCCGGCACCAGCACCTTCGTGCCGCTTGTTAGATAGCGGCGAGCTCGACTTCGGCGTGGTGAATGCGGTCGATATGGGCATGGTGTACCAGGGCCAGAGGCTCAAAGCCGGAGGAAAAAACCCCTTTCCTCATGTCGCCAGCTCGCGTTTGATCATGCGCGGCTCGCCGCTGCGCAGCAGCCTGATTGTGCGCAAAGATTCGCCGATCAAGACCATCGACGATGTCAAAGGGAAACGCGTGACCGGCGAATATCCTGCCCAACTTGCCGTCTGGTACAACGTCTTCGGCGCCCTCTCCAACGGCGGACTCACGTGGAATGATGTTAAAGTCGTGCCCGTTCCAGCCGTCAACGAAGGCGTCGACGCGCTGGTTCAGGGTCGCGCCGACGTCACCACGCGCGCGATCGGCATGGCGAAAATGAAAGAAGCCGATGCCGCAATAGGTATCCGTTATATTCCTCTCGACTGCTCGAAGCAGGGCGAAGCGCGCATAAAAAAAGCGGTGCCGGGTTACTATCTGTCCGTCGTCAAAGCCGGCTCCTCCACCGGCATCGTCGAGGACACTTGCGTGTACACCTACGATATCTATCTGGTTGGCCACAAAGCGCTGCCCGACGCGGTGGTACGCAACGTCCTGCAAGCGATATGGGTGAATGTCGACAAGCTTCCGCCAATTCCATCCGGGCTTTGCGGAATGGACGAAAGCGCGAGCCGTCGACGCCGAGTGACGCTCCCTATCATCCCGCGGCCATCCGATATTTCAAGGACAATGGTGCTTGGTCGGCAAAGATGGACGAAACACAGAACCGGCTTCTCGCGCTCAACCGCTGACAACCGCGGCTCGCGCCAAAGACTCCACGGGACGAAAGGGACTTCGTTCCGAATACGGTTTGAACGTTTTGAACGACTGAACGATTGAAACGGTTCGATCTTAAGAAATGAGCGACGATTTTAATCCCGCCACTAAGTTTCGTCCGTTGACCGGCGGTGTCCGGATCCTCGAGAAAATAATCGTCATCGCTCTCACCTTGGTGTCGGCGGCGTGGGCCGGCGAGCTTCACGTTTATTTAAATCTTACTTTTTTCAAGGAACAGTTTCTCGGTTTCTTTTTTGCGTTCGGCATGGCCGGCGTGTTTCTGCGCGTCAAACGCCGGAGTGACGAGCGCGGCGACAGTGTTCCTTGGAACGACTGGTTTTGCTTTTTCGGCTGTCTGGTCACCGGCGGATTCATTATGGTGATGTATCCATCCATCGCCTACCGCCTCGGCGTTTTATCGCCGGAGCGCTGGATTTTGGGCATTTTGGCAATTCTTCTAATCTTGGAAGCGACGCGGCGCGTTGCGGGATGGCCCCTCGTTTGGGTCGGGCTTGCGTGTATTTTCTATGCGAAATTCGCAGATTTTTTTCCCGGTCTTCTTGGCCGCGAAAGGCGCCTCGTGGTTACGCATTGCAAGTTATCTCTATCTTGATTCCAATGCGCTTTTGGGCGTGCCTCTCACGGTCGCAGCCAGCGTCGTCATTGCCTTTATTTTTTTCGGCCAGGCCCTCTATGCGGTTGGCGGCGACAAGTTCATCACCGACATCGCACTCATTGCCATGGGGAAATACCGCGGCGGTCCGGCCAAAGTCTCGGTAGTCTCTTCGGCGCTGTTCGGCACAGTTTCCGGTAGTGCTGTCGCCAATGTGGCGGTGGACGGGGCGATCACGATCCCGCTGATGAAACGAACCGGCTATCCCGCGCACGTGGCGGCGGCGATAGAAGCCGTCGCATCGAACGGCGGGCAAATCACGCCGCCGGTGATGGGCGCAGCGGCTTTTCTCATTGCGGAATTTTTGAATATTCCCTACGGCCAAGTCGCGCTCGCGGCCATCTGTTCCGGCCCGCTCTATTATCTGGCTCTGTTTACCCAAGTCGATCTCGAGGCGGCCAAGCATGGCCTCGGCGGTCTGCCGGCGGACCAGATTCCAAAATTTCGCGGCATCATGCGCATCGGCTGGGTCTTCATATTTCCGCTTGGTTTTTTAATCTACGTCCTGATGTTTCTTAACTGGGAAGCAGGCAAGGCGGGCATCGCAACCGTAATTCTTACATTTTTAGTCGGCGCCTTGCAGAAAGACACCCGCCCGACCCTCGGAAAAATCATTACCAGTATCGAAGAAACCGGGCGTACTTTGCTCGATATCGTCGTCATCACGTCGTTGGCCGGGCTTGTCATCGGTGCGCTCCAATTATCCGGTCTGACCTTCAAATTGTCGCTTATATTGGTAAGTCTCTCGGGCGGCAACGTGCTGGCCCTGTTGGCGTTAACCGCCGTCGTTTGCATTCTTCTCGGCATGTCCCTACCCACCGCGGTCGTCTACATCACCCTCGCCGTTCTCGTCGGGCCCGCGCTAGCCCAGCTCGGTATCGATCCGCTAGCCGCGCATCTGTTTCTTTTTTACTTCGGCATGCTGTCCCTCATCACCCCGCCCGACTGCCTGGCGACGTACACGGCGGCGGCCATCGCTGGCTCGGATTTCTGGAAAACCGGTTGGACCGGCATGCGCCTCGGCATCGCCGCCTATGTGGTTCCGTTTGTCTTTGCGCTCCATCCAGCGCTGATTTTGAAAGGCACGCTCGGCGAGATAGTTCTCGCCGTCATTGCCACGTCCATTGGAACTTTCTTGCTCGCCGTCGGCTGCGCCGGCTTTCTCTTTCGTCCGCTGGATTGGTTTAAGCGCAGCCTATTCTGTTTAGCCGGCCTGCTGCTCATGCTCCCCACCTGGCACGGCGCATGGCTGATCGCCGACGCCGCCGGCCTAGTGTTGGGCGTGAGTCTAATTGTTTGGGAGCGCGGCAAAGCGGTTCCCGCAATATCGCCGACGCGCAAACCCAGCAGCGCTACGCAGTGATCTCAAAGCGTTCCACTTCGCGAACCGCTTCTTGGATGTAACTATGAACTTAGACGAAGCCCATGGCATTGGACAGCGGCTGTTTCCCAAAGAGGACTCGCCAGCGGTTAAGGTGTCATGAAACCGAGAAACCCAGCAGGATACGGTGATGTGACGGGAAGAGTCGTCAGGCTCTGGCGCTACCCTGTGAAGTCGATGCTCGGTGAAGAGTGCGACCACATCATTGTAAATGAGCGCGGCGTCGATGGCGATCGCGTCTTCGCAGTTCGTGATGTCGATGGAAAGTTTGGAAGCGGCAAGACTACTCATCGGTTTCGGCAGATCGACGGACTCTTCGCTTTCCGTGCCGCTTACGATGGCGATCTCCCGAGAATCACCTTCCCAAACGGCCGCAGCATGCTGGGAGATGATCCTGACATACACGCCGCGCTCTCCGATACTTTAGGTCAGCCGGTCACACTTACTCCTGAGGGTGGTATCTCACATCTCGACGCCGGGCCTCTTCACCTCCTTACGACCGCGTCCCTCGCCTGGCTGCGGACGGTGCTGCCAGAGGCGCGTGTCGATGACCGTCGGTTTCGGCCCAATCTGTTGATCGATGTGCCGGGGGAGACGCAGGTCGAACAAGGCTGGCTCGGCAAGACGCTTTGCATTGGCGATGAGGTCAGGCTGCGGGTAAGAGATCTCACGGAGCGTTGCGTTATGGTGGAGCTCTCACAAACCGATCTGCCGGCCGATCCAAGAATATTGAGGAGTATTGCTCGCGCCGAATCGCACTTCGGAGTGTACGCCGAGGTGCTCATGCCCGGCAGGATCAAGTACGCCGACCATGCGTTTGTCGTCGATTGAATCTCCGTACTGTAGTCACTCGAAGCGCCTAGCCACACCTCGGAACGAACCCAGCGAAGCACGCGGCGACCCTGCAGGCGCGCGATCGCCGGAGTAGAATGCCATGCAGTGCATATTCTGCGACACACTGACCGGAAAGTTGGAAGCAACGTTCATTTACGCTGACGACCGAGTCGCAGCGTTTATGGACATTCCGACCGGTCAATCCCGGGCATGCGCTCATTGTCCCTGTACAACACTTCGTGGGTCTGGCGGATCTGCGAGCCGATATCGGAAGCAGGATGTTCGCTGTCGCGCAGACGGTTAGCGCAGCCCTTCGGAAGAGCGGTCTGCGTTGCGAGGGCGTAAACTTATTTTTCGCAGACGGTGAGGCGGCGATGCAAGAGGTTTTTCACGCTCATCTCCGTGTGATTCCCCGCTTCACTGGCGATGGGTTTGGTCTTCGATTCTCGGAAAGCTACAATCACCGGCCAGCGCGTGAGGCAATTGAGGAAGCCGCTGCAAAAATATGCGAGGCGCTGGAAGTATAAAGCCGAATCATTCGATGAGCGGAAGCCGTCGCGACAGACTTGCGTTAGATGCATTATGCATTCGCGCACGCCGCACGGAAGTCCCGTAAGATTTATGAATCCGGTCTCCCAATCCTTCGATCTTTACTTCAGCCCATAACCCGCGGCGACCTTATGATATACCCGTTCTCATCGAGCTTGCGGATGATCCGCGCGTCGATCAGATCCTCGACCTTGACGTTCGCGGCTTTGGGATTTTGCGTCGCCATAAGCCGGCGAATATTGCGCAGCCCTTCGAGCGAAGGAAACGGCTTGCGCTCGATGCTCGTCATGAGATCCTGATAACCTTCCTCGCTGACCTTTGGGTCGTCGATCTGGAGGCGCCGCATGATAGTTTTGACCACGACGCTCTTGTTCATCGGCGCAAGCGTATACGCGAGGCTATCCACCAGTACCATTAGAATCCGTTCGGCGAGCTCCGGGCGTTTTTGCACAAAGTCGGGGGCCACGACGACGGCTTGATTGACCATGGGAATATTCGCGGGAGTAAGGTCGACGATCACCGAGAAACCTTTATTGATCAGCCGCCGCGCCAGCACGCCATCGAGGACTGCAGCATCCACCCGGCCGGCCTCCAGCGCCTGGCCGATCAGCACCGAGTCACCGATCATCAGTATGTTGATGTGGTCGCGTTTGACGTCGAGACCGACATATTCGAGACCCAGGATGGTGTGCATCCAGGTGGTGCCGCCCATGCTTTGGATGCCGAAGCGCTTGCCGCGCAATTGCTCGGCGGTCTTGAGACTCGGATTGGCGAGCATCGTATGCGTGAGCTTACTGGAGATCGAGGAGAGGATTTTTAAGTACGGCCCTTGCGCCGCCGCGCCGAGCACCGACGTGCCGCCGGTGTAACCGACTTCGAGGTCGCCGGAGATGAGACTGGCGACGAGAATGGGCGCGCCTTTGATCAAGACGATGCGCGCTTCAATGCCTTGTTTAGCAAAAAGCCCCTGCTCTTGTGCGATCAACAACGGTATCGTGCGCGGGCTCATGGCCGCGACGCCGATGGTGATTTTGGTTTGCGCGACCACCGGTCCAGCAGGCAAAGCGATCAGCAGCGAACCCGCGACCCAAAATACGTGCCGGAACCTGCATATCATAGCTCTCCTCCTATTTCTCGGGCCGGCAACGCAGCCCACTAGACACAAAGGATGGGTAAGAAAATGCATCGAGAATTCAATACATACGAGAAAGGAGATCGCCCCGTCAAATCGTCGGAAACCGCATATTCACATAACTGACAGCGAGCTTGACATTAGCTCTTTCCAGCATAGACTGCGTCTTAATCGTAGGAGGCAAACTTATGTGGATATCAAAACGCTCAACAGTCCTGATGGCGATTAGCCTTTTCGCCGTCATTGGCTTATCGCAAGTGGTTTTAGAGAGTTACGTCGACGCACGCGCCGGCGGCGGCCGCTCGGGCGGTTTTCGCGGCTCGCGCAGCTACAGCTCACCCAGTAGACCGTCACAGCCAAGCCAGACGCAGCAAAGACGCGAGGCGACTCCCGGGCAACAACCAGGCATGATGCCTCAAAGCGGCGGTTTTATGCGTGGCTTGGGTACCGCAGTCTTGGGCGGATTTCTCGGCTCCATGCTCTTTTCCGGCTTAGCTCATGGTTTTGGCGGCATTGGCGGCTTCGGCGGTAGCGGCTTTGGCATGATCGAGATTCTGTTGCTCGGCGGCCTGGCCTATTTCCTTTATCGCAAGTTTCGCGGCTCGGCAGTGGCATCGTCCGGCTTCGGCTCGATGCAGTATCAGAATAGCCAACCCTACACGCAATACACTCCCGCAAGCGGACCCGCTCAGGAAGCGCCGGCAATAAATGACCAGATCGACTATCGCTCTCTGACGCTGATGGACCGGACCTTCGATCCCGATCGTTTCCTGAAAACTGCCCAGGATATTTTCTTCAAGGTTCAAGGCGCCTGGAACAAGCAGGATACCGCGGCTCTAAACTCGCTTTGCGGCCGCGAGTTGATGCAAACCTGGGAAGAAGAGTTGAGCCAGTTGCGCGCGCGCAACCAGCAAAATCGCATGGAGAATATCGCCCTGCGCGAAAGTGAGATCACCGAAGTGTGGACAGAGAACGGTGAAGATTTCATCACCGTTCGTCTGCACGCGAATCTCCTCGATTACACGGTCGATGCCAAGACCGGCGCCGTCGTCACCGGCAGCAACTCCGAGCCAATCGAATTCGGGGAATACTGGACCTTCGGCCGTCCGGTCGGTCCGAATTCGTGGAAATTGACGGCGGTGCAACAAGCATAGTAATCCGATCGATTGCGGCGCGTCGGCTTTCACATCCCGGCTAAATCACGCCGATGCGCCGCACCTGATTCCTTCCTTAGATCCATAAAACTTCACCAGCTCAGATAAAATGCGAGCGCCAACTGCAGGCGAAGGACTGCATTCCGGTCGGTCCAATCAATACGTCACGTCGGCAGCATGCTAGCCAATAGTGTAGCGAGGCCGAGAAAGCTGAAAAAGCCGACGACGTCCGTCACGGTCGTCAGAATGATCGATGATGACTGCGCCGGATCTTGGCCGAGCGCGAGCAGGATCATCGGTATCACCGCGCCCGACAATCCGGCGGCGACCATCGAAATAATCATCGAGACACCGATCACCAAAGCTAGGCCGATCGAGCGGCTCCAGACATAGACACCGAGCGAGGTGGTCAGTGCGACGGCGATACCGTTGAATAAGGCGACGTTGATTTCTTTAAATGTGACGCGCAGCCAATGACGCGGGCGAATCTCGCGCAGCGCGAGCCCGCGCATGGTGACGGCAAGTGCCTGAGCGCCCGTGTTACCCGATTGTCCGGCAACGATCGGCAGCAACACCGCCAGCGCCGTAAATTTCGCGATGAGCCCCTCGAAGATCCCGACCACCGTTGCGGCCACGAACGCTGTCACCAGATTGATTTGCAGCCAGGGCAGCCTTTTGCGAATCGCGAACGATACGTCCGACAACGCCCGCTCTTCCTTGCTGGCGCCGACCATGGTCTGAATATCGGCGCTGGCTTCTTCCTGCGCCACCGCGATCAACTTGTCATGGCGGATGATGCCGACGATTCGACTATCCGCGTCGACCACCGGAAGGCTCGAGAGCTGGTGCTGCGTCATGAGGTCGACGACTTGTTCGCGCGTCGCCATCGCGCTCACGCTCACCGGCGCCGCGCGCAAGAATTCTTCCAACCGTTCCTGGCCGTCGGACACCGCCAGGTCTTGGAGCGCCACCGTGCCGACCAGTTGGCCTTGGTCGTTAATGACACAGACGTCGTAAATACGCTTACGACCGGCGGCCTGCACCGCGTTTAAGGTCTCCGCCACGGTGGCTTCCGGCCGCGCCACCGTGGCGCGCGGGTCCATGAGGCTGCCAGCGGTTCCGAAAGGATAGGTCATCAAACTTTGCAACTCTTTGGCGAGCCAGCCGTCCAAGGTTCGCAATAAAGCGGCTTGCGCTTCCTGATCGACGCGCGACAGCAGCAAGGCAGCGCGATCAGGCTCCAACTTCGACAGAACGTCTTTCGCGGCGTCGGCGTCCATGCGCTGCAAAACTTCCGCGCCGACGTCGGGCAGGATACGTTCGAAAAGCGCCGTCAACTGCGTCGCGGGCTCCCGCCCGAAGAGCGCGACAATTTCATCGACCGCAAGAGTCTCCAAGACTCGCGCAGCCTCGCCGGGATAGAGTCGCAAATACGCCTGCGCCAAATTTACCGCGGCCGGTTCAGTCATTGGAATCATGCGTGCTCTCCTCGCCTCGGTTCGTCGGCAGTGCTCGCGGAAATACGGTTGCCGCAAGTCCGGTGAGCATCCCGGCAAAACCGATCCAGCATAGTTCGCCAAGACTGAGCAAGGCGGTGAGCGATTCGTCCGGCGGACGCTGCCGCGCGCTTTCTTGTTCCAGTCTTTTAAGGGTTTTGTAGCGAATGGCGCCCAAAAATTTGTTTTGACTGTCCGTGACCGGCAGCGCGTGGAACTCGCGCCATGCCGGGTGGAGCAGAATGGTCGCCAGGGCCGCGCCGGCCGCCAAACGCTCGACATGTGTATGCATGACCGCAGAAAGATGATCCTGCGGCACCGCGAGCATCAACTCGCGCAGGTTTATCACGCCGACGAGCATTTGTTCCCGGTTGACGACATAAAGATAGTAAAGAGTATGTTCAGGCGTGCGCTGCACGCGCTCCAGCGCATCGCCGACCTGAAGCGAATCCGGCAGCGCCGGTACTCGAGGATCCATCAACGCACCCGCGGTTCCGAGCGGGTAAGTGAGAAGACGCCTCAATGGCTCTGCGCGCCGGTCCGAAACGGCTGCAAGCAAACGATCGCGCTCGCCGGCCGGCAGGCAGCGCAGCATGCGCGCTGCGGCGTCGAGCGAAAGTGACTCGATCACGGTGCCGGCATGGTCGAGAGAAAAGGCGAGCAGGCAGGCGGCGCCGGTCGAAGAAGTCATTTGCTCCAATCCCCTCGCCACCGTCGCCAGCGGAACTTCCCGCAAAAGCTCTGCGATCCGCGCCGGTGCGAGTTTTTCCAAAACCAGACCCGCTTCGTAAGGATGCTTTTCCAGAAAATCACGCGCCAGCGGCCAGTCGGAGTTCATGCGCTCTCCTTGGTGATCAACACCGACGCGACTTCACTAAAATCCTTCGCCGGCACGAGCACGCGTCCTTCCGGCCCGTCGAGAATGACGGATGTCGGTGTGATCTCCGCGATGCGACCGTAGATGTCGTGGATTCTGACGGTTTGACCAACACGGTAAATCTGCCGGAGGTAATGAGCGGCGATGATGTTGCTCACGGCCGTGCGCGAGCCGAGCCCGAAGGCGAGCGCGGCGCCGCCGATCAGAGCAGCGATCACCACGGTGATCGTCAAGGTCAAAAACCGGCTCTCTATGCCCAACTGGTCGACCCCGGTCACGATGGCGACGAGCAGAACAATGACGTAAACGGCGCGGCCTAACAGCTCGCTGTAGGCAAGTCCGGCAGCGCCCGCCGTCGCGGCGATGGCATCGCGCGCCAGATTGCCGGCAAACAAACCGGCGAGAATGATCAAAGCGGAGACTAAAATGCGCGGCAGGTAATAAGACACTCCGCTCAGCCACGTCGCCAGCACCGGCAGCCCCAAGGTCTCGGTGGCCGCCGTGAAGAAAACCAGAAACACGAGCCAGAAGACGATGCCGCCGATTAAAGTCGAGGCCGGCCGCTCGACGCCCAAGCGTCTGAGGAAATCGTCCCTGATCTGGCTGTGGAACAAGCCGTCGAGCCTACCGCTCAATCGTATGATCGCCGCGCGCAGCAGCCGCGCCAGGAGCCATCCAACGAGGACGAGCAAAATGCTGCCCAGGATATTCGGAAAATGCTCGGCGATTCTCTGGATAAAAAGATTGAATGATTTGTCGAGGGCTTCGACCCAACGAACATAATCCATCTTGCAACCTCCAGGTTCGTAAGTCTGATGACGGGGAGAGTTTCGCGGATTATAAGAAAAAGGCCCGCCTATCACAACGAAGTGGGTCATGAGCTTACGCTCACCAGCGAAGGATGAAAAATAGTGGCGTATCGCTGCATCTTACTTAGACTCCTTTCCCCTTGATAGGGAAAGGCCGGGATAGGGGTGCTTGGGAACTGATTAAACTATCATCCCTACCTTTGTCTTCGAGACTGTGTCTCAATCCAAAAATTTGCCCTGCGTCATCCTGAGCCTAGCGAAGGATCTGCTTTTTCTTCCGTATTCGGGTTGAATCGGCATGGTGTCCGAAACCCCAAAACCAAAAGCAGATTCTTCGTCGCTCCACTCCTCAGAATGACATTGAGAACAGTCTCTCAAGGGGAAGGAATGGGGCACTGTCGCCGATCGGCTTAAGTGGGCCACTCGCGCGGCCCCGACCCCAATTTTCGAAGGAGCTTACAGTAAAGATTCGCCGCTGCAGAAAACCGCGATTAGATCGCCGAACAGAATTTCAGAGCTGCGTCCGTGAATTCGGATTGCTTCGTCGAGAATGGGGCAGACCACAAAACCGCATAGAAAATATTACCTTGCTCGAAAGCGAAGTCAGCGAAGTGTGGACGGAGAACGGCGAGGACTTCATCACCGTCCGGCTTCGCGCCAATCTCCTCGATTACACGGTCGATGCCAAGACCGGCGCCGTCGTCACCGGCAGCAACTCCGAGCCAATCGAATTCGGGGAATATTGGACCTTCGGCCGTCCGGTCGGTCCGAATTCGTGGAAATTGACGGGCGGTGCAACAAGCATAGTAATCCGATCGATTGCGGCGCGTCGGCTTTCACATCCCCGCTAAATCATGCCGATGCGCCGCAACTGCGTCCTTCCGTAGACCTGCAAACTTTCATCTATAAATCGCCCCGCAAGACGCGCGCGCCAACTGTGGGCCAAGAATTGTATTCACCTGGTCCATTCAACGAATTTGGAAGATCTCCTTCCATATTTTTTCATACTTGGGAAATTCCTTAACGTCGTCGATCGTAAGCATGTACGGCGTCGCCGGCCGGATTTTTTCCAAAGGTTCCACTTTGGGATGGGCGGGAGTTTCACCGGCCTGCGCATAGACTTTTTGCCCTTCTTCGCTAACGGCCCAACGCACCCACAGCAAGGCGGCGTTGGGATGGGGCGCGCCTTTTAGCATAGTCGTGGACCCACCGATTTCACCCACGCCTTCGTTCAGCAACGCTTGAATAGGCGCGCCTTTCTTTACCCGTCCCGGAAAATGGTGCGAGTAGCAAGTAAAACAAACGGGGCGCTGGCCGGCCACGAGAAACTCGATCAACTGAGAATGGCCGCGGTGAAACTCGACCTGGTTGGCCGCGATTTTTTTAAACAGATCGACTGCCTTTTCATCGTTGTTAAACTTCCGCTTGGCAAATCCGACCAGCATTTGGTAATCGCGCGGCTCGCCCATGAGGCTATCTTTCCATTTAGCGTTCCCCAGCTCCTCGTAGCCCTTTGGCTCCTCGCCTTTTTTGACGAGATTAGTGTTCCAACCAGCGATGTAAAATTGCATGTCGGTCGCGACCCAAAGGTCGCCCTTGAGCTGTGCGGGATACGGCGCAGCCTCCGGCACGACTAAAGGCGCAACAATCTTCAGGTCCAGGATCTGCGGCAAATAGGTGAGAGCTCCGCTGAGGACATCGGCGATCACCCGTCCGCCCTTCTGCTCGGCGAGGACGCGGGCGATCAGCTTATCGCTGGTGCCGTCGATATGATCGACCGTGATGCCGGGAAATCGCTTCATGAAACCGGCCGGAACGACCGTCATCGCCTGTGCGGAAAGCGGCGCATAGAGCGTGATCTTTCCTTCCTTTTTAGCTTTCTCATAAAGTTGATCGAGGGAATCCGAAGCCGCCGAAACGTCACCGGCAAAAATCCCGCAAAACGCCAGGGCGAAGGCGATTGTCCAAAAAACGATCCCTCGTTTGATAGTGGTCGATAAAACCTGCTGACGACTCATGTCAATTCTCCTCTCATGTTTCGAAAACCTCTTTGATGGAACTCGTGCCCGCAACAGCAAAAGCCCGAATACTAAATTAGAGTGTGCTCGCCAAACTCTTCGGCCATAGAGCAATGCTTATGCCACGGCGTTTCGCTCACATTACCTTTATTTCAGTGGGGTATAATTCGCCAGCGCTGCTAATGCTCATTTGTTGCTCATGCGCTGCTTAAACAGCAGGCGGCGAGTCCTACTAAAATTTTTTCCCGCAGACGAAGCATTAGCGAATATGCTTATTTGGTTCTTACTTCCTTCCACCCCAAAGCTGTTCCATGAAGCCGGTTTTTTCCATTTCGTCGAGATAGCGTGTGTCGATCATCTCTTGCGGCTTCACGGCCTTCGCGCGCGGGTCGGTCGGCGCGATCTCGTCGAGCGTTGATTGGATGCCTTCCAGTTTTATTGCCAGTCTCGGCTCCAGCGCTTTGCTTTCCACGTTGAAACTCGCTTCCAAAAGTTTGCGGTCGTCGACGCGGAGATACTTTACCATGACCTTGTACATATATTCTCTGTCCGTGTGCATGATCTTCGCGGCCTCCGCCAAGGCGCGCATCACGCGGCCGATGACCGGGCCGCGCTTGGCGATGATCGAGCGACGCGTCGTGATCGTCGTCGCGGCGTAGGCGATGCCAAGGTCCGGACCATAGACGACATAGTGATAACCGAGCTTGAGCGCTTGCGCGTCTGTCGGCACGGTCAACACCGCCGCATCGATTCCTTGGGCCACCAGCGCCGCGAGTGTCTCCGGCGCGCCGCCGGCCTGAATGTAGCTGACCTCACGCGATTCGATACCAAAGTGGCGCAGCGCCTGCACCGCGAAATAATGCGGATTGCTGCCGATGCGCGAGACGCCGATGCGTTTACCCTTGAGTTGCTCGGGCCGTTTGATGTCCGGCTTGGCGATGATGCTGTGAGTCAGCAAACTCTTGATGCCGCCGATCAAGACCGGATCCTTGTTTCCCTGCACAAACGGCCGGGTGATGCTTGCCGCGCCAATGATGGCGATCTCGCTGTCGCCCGATAAGATCGCCGCCACCGAAGGAGCGCCCGGCGTGACGAAAACCAGCGGAACATCCAGATCATACTTCTTGAAAAGTCCCGCCTCCTGAGCGAACCAGGGATAGGCCTGCGACATCACGCGCGCGGTGTAGATCATATTGACCTTGTCCGCCGCGAAAAGTCTCGAACCGGGCAAGAGCAGAATCCACACGAAGACCAAACAAGATGTCCAGTATTGTGAATTGAAGCCGTCTCGCCTCATACCCGGTCCTCCGTGTAGTCGCGCAAGTCCCCTAACAACCGACCCGTTCTTATATCAACAATGGGACAAAAACCAACTCGAATTTCTCCATTCCCTTCGGCTCCCAAAACTATTGCCTGCCTAAGCCCTTTCTGATCTTAGCGTTAAACGACTTGAACGGACCCCGGACTTGATCCGGGGGATTGAACGTTTTGAACGGCTTGAACCTCTACCGTTTCGAAACGCTTTGACAAACTCATCGCGATTGTAGCAACATCTAATCAAGTTAAACAAAGGAGAACGACTCTTATGAGTAACCCCACCGTCTCCACCCCGACCCACGAACGCTGCGTCACTTCCTATGCCGCGCGCACGCAATATAAGCCGGGCGTCGTGCATCCGCCGCATATCAAAGTCAAAGATGCCATCGACATCCACTGCCATACCCACGAAGGACAGCAAGACCCCTATGACTTGGCAAAGCGCGCTTCGCTAGCAGAAATGAAAGGCCTGTTGTTCAAAAGCATTCCCGGGGACGATCCGGTCAAAGCTACGCAAGACGTTCAGGATGATGTCAATCGCTGGGCGGAAAAGGAAGGCGTCACGCCGATCACTTGCTGGTCGAGTTACGTGTGCGGCCGGCAAATGGCGCCGATCTCGGCGAAGACGGTGAGCGCGATGATCGATCGCGGCATCGCCGCGGTCTGGCTGCCGGTGTTCACCCACGTGATTACCATGAGCACGGTCGGAACTTACGGACGCTTCGTGCAAAGCCGCAACTCTCCGGGTTGGACCGGCCCGCTGCCATGGGATGAAGCGATGCAGGTCGGCCACTACGATCTCGATGAGAACGGCAAGTTGAAACCGGAAATCCGCGACATTGTGCATCTCTGCGCCGATCGCAACGTCGCGCTGTTTTTCGGCCACGCCACCCATTCTGAAATTTATAAGCTTGCTGAAGAAGTCGACAAGGCCGGCCTCAAACGCGCGGTCATCGATCATCCTTACAGCCCGTTCTTGAACGTCTCGCCGGACATGATGAAAGAGCTCGCGCCGGTCGGGATTCTTTTTAACTTCACCTGGGACGAGCTCTCCCCGCTCCTCGGCGTCGACCCGCAGATCATGTACAACACCATCCGCGACGTCGGCCCGGAGCATTTCACGCTTTCCAGCGACGCCGGCGAGCCGCTCTTCCCCGACTCCGTCGAAGCGATGCGCCTCGTGCGCGGGTACATGGAAGCCTTCGGCTTGAATCAGGACGAGCTTTACACGGTGTGTACGAAGAATCCGGCGAAGGTGGTGGGGCTGGAGCTAAACTAACCGAGGATAGAAGATCGAGGATGGCGTCGGAAATCCATCGCCGATCATCCTCGTTCAACCTACATTCATCTATGCAAGCCTGACCCGGTTGTTGCGCCCGGTTGTTGCGGTTGTTGCCCCGAGGGTTTGACTCACCCTGTTGCGACGGCAGGGCTTGCCGGTTATCGAAGACGACGGCACTGCCAGCATTTTCGCGAGGCCGAAGACGCTGTTTCAGTATTCACTGTACGAACCCCTTTCTCGACCCAGTCCAAGGCACATACCGTCGCGGGAAACGATCCTGTCAGTAGGTGTCAAAGGTTTCAGGCTCGCCCGTGCTCGCGGTCGCTTCGACGCCCATGTTGGTAAAAAGCTTTTCGATCTGCGCCACCTCGATGGAATTCAAGCCATCGTCAGCGGCTTGCCGCACGGCGAAATGTGCCTTTTGGAGAAAGGTGCGTGGGTGAAGCGCAGGCTTTACACCGGATACCAGCTTGCGTGCGGCAGCCTCGGTGAATGGATGAAGCGGCTCCAAATCAATCTTGCTCGGCAGCCGGTGATGTATGATGTACTCCCCCAACATCTCCAATGCGCCATCTTCAGAGGGCAGAGGTACCTTGACCGACGTCTCCGCCGTAGCATCCAACCGTGCCACGCCCTGGAGGCCAGCTTCGCCCCAGCCTCGAGCGAGTTTCGTTGCCGCCTGCTGGTGCGTTGTGAGCACGCCGGTAAAGAAGCGCGTGTCGCCAGATGCACGCCCTGGACGCACAAGGCACAGCGCAAGCTCCTTGGCAAACTCGATTGTCTCCTTGTTCGCCATCTGGTCCGTGAGGTTTTCGACGTCGTCGATGAATAGGTACGCACCGGCGAATCCTGCCTCCTTTAAGAAGCGGACGACGTCGTTGAAGAGAACGTCCTTCGCATGCGTAAGGCCCTTGGTTTCTCGCTGGACGTAGTACGGCCGCACCTCACCGTCTCGACGAAAGGAACGGAGGTGTCCCGTGAGGTCCGCAGCGGCAAGCGCTTCGGCGACCGCAGCCTTGACCTCAGCGTCAGTCAAATGTTCGACGACGGCGCTGACGACGTCCTCGACGATAAGGCCGGTGGTTTTGAGCACTTGGTCGTCGAACAGCACGTCTACAGAGTCGCGGCTCTCAGATTCCGCACGCTTCATTTCCTCAAGCAGTGCATCACTCTGTTTCGGCCAACGCTTCTGAATCTCCCCGAGGCGTAGCATCGCGCTCGCGGCGCGAATCAGCCCGGAGTCCTGAGCGTCGACGAGGGCCGCCCACGCAAGCTGCTCTGAGAACAGGCGATCGACCTGGTCAGGGAAACAGACGTAGATGACCGCCGCACTGAACTGCCGGAATTCAGTTGCACCCCAGTCATTGTTGATTCGGTGTTGGAAGTGGCGAAGGAGCGCCGTTTTTCCGGTTCCGCGGCCGGTTTCCTTGTCACCCTCTGACCACAGCAGCGCCATGCGTGCGCGATTTTCGAAGTCCGGGCCACGCAAGAGGAGCTTCTCAAATCGAGAGATGACCTCCTTGCGGCATCCGTCCGCGAAAATCGCGCCGTTCGTGCGCCGGTCGGTGGAACGAGGCCGGATGATCGGGTCGCTCGGAAACGGGTTATTTGTCAGGGCGAGCGCTTCGTAATGATTCGAAGTCGGCAAGGTCCCGGACTTTATCGGCAACGGCATGTGCTACCTCCTACTCGCCCTTGAAGGCGACAAGGTTAAAGAGATTGGATGAGGTCCCATCGCGGATCTCGATTGGAAGACGCTTGGCCGTAATCTTCTCGTAATCGACCCCTAGCGTCATCAAACCGGGTCGCGTTCGATATATGTAAACGAAGACCGAGTCGAACATTCCTTGCGACAATGCGAGTGCCTCGCAGACTCGGTCTCGAAGCTCGTAGATCCTATAGTAGCCAGCGCGCTCGACGAGGGAGGATTGCGCCTCTCGGAGTGCCGTAAGGACGCTCGACTCCAAGTGTGCTGGCTCCGCCTCGTGAATCCAGATGTCCGGGATGAACTTACCGCCCCAGCGGCTGCCACTCTTCCACCGCGCGACGAAGGCGGGCCAAAATGCATGCAAGAGAACACGACCTCGACGGAGAGCGGTTTCTCTGGGACAGGACGTATGATGCTGTTAAGGCCGCCTGCCGTGCTCAGGCGATCCCGGACAGTACGGTAGATTGGGGCCTTGGCGATGTGGCCCTTCGTGGCTGTGCCCACCACAATCTGCGCGAGAGCGTTGCGGCCTTCTCGGCGAAGCCGCGCTTGTCTTTGGACGCCTCCACAAGTGCCTCCGTCTGCTTCTGAAGATCGGGAGGCATGAGGTCCGGCCGGTGGTTTTCCAGACTCCACTCCACCCACGCTGCGCATACGGACTCCAGGTTGGCCGGCACAAGACGGGTCTCCCCCTCGTCGTCCTCGATCTCCTCCGTCGTCGCGCGCGGAATCGGTACGAAGAGGGGCTTGCCCTTCGGTGGAGTGACCGTTGTGCAGAGGAATGCGGCGTTGTCGTAGGTCTCGACGAGCCGTGCGAGGATCGCAAGCCGCGCCCGACGGCCTTCGCCTTTTTTCAGACTGTCTACGATGGCGAGGCCGGCTGCGGTAAGTTTAACTTTTGTGTCCGCGACAGTGGCAAGGTCCATCTGGCGCAAGTCAAAAAGAATCTTCTCACCCAGCGTGTCGAGTTGTCCTCGTGGCGATGGCAGAGAAAAGATAGCCCGACGCCTTTCGACATAGGTGACAGCGCGCCTCCGTATCTCTTCAGCTGCGACCGCGCTCGCCATCGGGGACGCCGCTAGCGCAACCAGCCCCTGATAGTAGAGCGCGACGTCGCTGACGTTGAAATGAGTGATGTTGGGCATCGCGTTTCCCTGCTCACACCGTGAAGCGCTTACTCACTTTGCGGTAAATGTCCAGGGCATAAGCATGGGCAGTCCTAGCCTCTTCATACAGTTCCGCCCCGCGCCTGAGTCCGGCAAGGTCCACAATGGCCTCGTCGCCCTCGACTCGCACAATTGTGGTGAGTTCCCTGCGCTCAAAAGCCACGAAAGGCCCGATGAATGCGCGGGCCGTGATCACATCCTCCGCCCCTACATCACTAGCATTGATACAACATCGCTCAAGCTCGGCAAGCTGAAGGTCAATGAATTGGAACGACAGATCGGCTCCGATCTTGGAGAACGGCACCACGCCGAATCGAACATGATCCGACGTGCGGCCTCGGTGAAGCCGGAGAGGCCAATAAAGCCCACCTTGAGCGAGTCCGTCAGGGAGTCAGACCTCGGCGATGCGATAAAGTCGAGCACCTTACCGAGAAACACGATGATGGGGTCTTTGTCGACGACGGCAGTCCACGCCTTGGCTTCGAGAACGCACGGGCCCTCGCTGAGTCGCATGACCAAGTCAAGCTCGTGCTGAGGCACGATCGCGCCAGGACGTCCGTCGTGGAAGTGAAGCTCGCGCGCAAGCGCGACATCTCCAGGAATGCCGACTGCCTCTAGATTTGCGCGCAGGTGACGCTCGAAGCCGCCATCGGTGTCGCCTTCGGCACGCGCCGCCTCGCCTGGAAACCTCTTCACTTCTGGCCATCGCCGTGTGAAGTGTTGAACAGTCAGGATGACTTGGCCAAGGTTCACGAGTTCTCTCCGAGCGCACCTCGGCCGCGCGGCCGGAAGTGACCCCACGCAGCCTTAAGCAACCGATACACGATCTCCGCACAGCGCGAGATTCAGTTAAGCGGCGATTGTGTTGCTTTCATTAATAGTTGTCAACGATACGTATTATGACCTCATATAGCGGCATAGCAGTCACTTGTTATGGCAGCTTACCCGCGAAGGTCGCGCTCGCCTATAAAAGTTCAAGGTCTTCGTTCTCCCAACTTTGAACCTTGAACCCTTGAACTTTGAACGCGCTCGCGTCCCACCTAGCGCGCCAGTCCCAACCGCTCAAACGTCCCGTCCTTCTCCATCTCTTCGAGAAAGCGCCGGTCGATCAACTGCTCCGCTTTTACTTGCTTGGCGCGTGGGTCTGTTTTGGCGATCTCATCGAGGGTCGCTTGGATCGCGATCGGTTTAATGTCCAGGCGCGGCTCCAGCACTTTAAGCTCCGCGGTGTAGGCGGCGTCGAAGACCTTGCGGTCGGTGAGACCGATTTTCTTTGACATGAGTCGGAAAGCCAGATCGCGATCCGACAACATGATTTTAAGCGACTCCGCCATCATGTGCATGAACTGGCTGACCACCTTCGGCCGCTTGGCGATGACCGAGCGCAACGTGACAAACCCGGTCGCGACGTAAGGCGGTTTCAGCTCTCTGCCGTCGATGACGTAATTGTAACCCAGGAAAGCTGCCCGCGTGTCCTGCGGCGTGGTCAACGAGGCGGCATCGACGGCACCCGTCGCCAGAGCCAGAAATGTTTCAGGAGCCCCACCGGTTTGAATAAAGTTAGTGTCTCGCGCCAGGTCCATGCCTTTCTGGCGCATGCCGTATTGAGCAAAGTAGTGGGAGTTGCCGCCGATGCGGCCGACGCCGACTTTCTTGCCTTTCAGGTCTTCCGGCCTTTTGATCTCGGGCTTGCCCATGATGCTGTGCGTAAGGACATTCTTCACCGAGCCGATGAAAACGAAATCGGTATTACCGCCGATAAAGGCGCGGATCGGTCCCTCGCCGCCGACCAGGGCCACCGAACCGTTGCCGCCGCTCATCGCGGCAGTCACGATGCCCGACGAGGCGATGTAAACCAGTTGAAAATCGAGATCGTATTTCGGATGGAGCCGCGCTTCTTCGGCGAACCAGGGCAAGGCCATCGCAATGCTCGGCGCAGACTGGAGACCAACGAGTTTTTCCGCGGCTGAATCCCGGTGACTCGCAGCGTAGAATCGCGCAGATCACGACGAATGTCAGGACTAGGAACCGAGTGATAATAATTTGACTCATGGACTATCTCTCCTTGCCTAGCCTTTTTATCGGCAGCAAAAACCTAATCGCTCATGTAGGTTCCCGCTTTAACTATTTAAGTACCCGGAGGCCAAGCACAGACGCGATCCGCGCCGGCACTTCGACCGTCGTCTTTGAGCCAGTACTATGCCGCGCCGATTTGCACAACCTTAGCCCGGGCGGCTGTCGATTCTCGCTTGGGTCAGGATGGGCGTGTAGATGACGACGAATATCGCAAATGCAACCATCCACAACGCTCCGCTTGCAATCACAAGCTGAGGAACCTAGAGCGGAAAGAAAAGCGGTAGCAGGCCGCGACCTTCCGCCAATGGTCCCGTTAGCGTTTGTGTAGCTGCTTGATAAAGCCGCGGTCTCCATTTCCTGAACAAACTTTGGTCGACGAAGCTTTTCGGATCGGCGGCCGCGGCTTTGGGGTTTTTCGGCGCCATGTCATCGAGCAATGTTTTCATGCCGGCGGGATCGGGCGACGGATATCCATCAACACCGAGGTGTAGTTCCGATAGGTCCGCTCCAGTCCCTCCGGGTCCGCGAGCCGGGTGTACTTGCCGATGATCGCCTTCGTGGTTTCTTTATCGGCTTTTATGTAATGGATCGCTTCGGTGATGGCGCGCGCAAATTTTGTGATGACCGGCCGTCGCGCTTTGATGGTCGCCTCGCGCGTCACCACGCCATTGCCATGGAAAGGAATTTTCAGCGTCGCCATGTTGACCAGATCGCGAAAGCCGAGACGCTCCGCTTCTTTGATAAACGGCTCGTTCATGATGGTAAATTGAGAAATCCCTTTAGAAATAGACGCGAGCCGCTCGGGATTCCCGCCTGCGGGCACGATCGTCACGTCCTTTTCGGGATCGATGCCCAGGCGGCGCGACGATAGCCGCAACCCCATCTCCGAGATGCTGCCGAAGCGATTGACCGAACCGATCTTGCCTTTCAATTGTTCGGGATCGGATGCTCGGCTGCGCTGATGATGTGATCGATAAACGTCGGGATAATCGAGAGCACCATGACCACGTCCGCGCCGCCGAGGCGGGGATTGACCACATTGGGCGCCGACGTAACCACAATATCGAGGTCGCCGGCAACCAACGCTTGCATCGCCGGCGGACCGGCGCCGAAAAAAATCGGCTCGACGAACAGTCCCTGCTTCGACAAGAATCCTTTCTCCTGGGCCACCCATAACGGCGTGTGTGACGCAGTCATGGCCGCCCAACCGACGCGCACGCGGTCTTGAGCTGAAGCCGACGTCGCGCCCACGATCATCAGTAGAATCGCCAGGGCTCTAATCAACTTTGACATGGATCACCTCGGCTGATGCGTAAACGCCGGCGCTCACTTTGCTTGGGCGAGCTTTTGAAAGAAGCCTGACTTCTCCAACGCCTCGACAAACGAATTATCGTAGAAGTCTTTCGGGTTCGCCTTTGCGGCCTGCGGATACTCTTTATCGTCGAGATAACTAAACCAGGTTTGCAACTGTTCCGGCCTAAGCGTCAGATTCGTCACCCAATACGGCGCATAGAAATCGTAGGTGTCGTCGATCACTTTGGCATCGTCGGTCTTGGTGAATTTGCCGATGGCCTGTTTGGCCGTGACCGAATCGTTCTTGGTGCGCGCCACGCCTTCGGCGACTCCCTTTAGAAATGCCGTGATTGTGCCGGGATTCTCTTTGATGAATTTCTCGGTGAAACCATAAGCCAGCGGCAGTCCGGCAACGTTGGCCTTGGCGATATCGACGAGCAAATTCAAACCGGCGTCCTTTGCTTTCAAAGTCGTCGGCGCCGACAAGGCCCCGGCTGCGGCTTTGCCTGTCGAAATCGCCGTAAGAATCGCCGGCACGCTTTGCATGTAGATCAGTTTGTAATCGCTTTCGAAGTTAAGTCCCTGGCGCTTCAAAGCTTCTCTGGTGGCGATTTCGAGAACCGAGCGTGGCGTCGTCCCGGCAAGCGTTTTTCCCTTGAGCTGTTGGACAGTAGTAATTTCTTTGGCTGCCCAAAGTTGAAAAACAAGCTGCGACATGGAGCTGCCGACCAGCTTGATCTTTGCCCCTTGAATGCTGGCGTTAACCAGGTCGCCGGCGGCAACCGAGACATCGGCCGATCCGGAAACCACGGCCTGCACGGAGAGTTGCGGATTGAGCTGCTGGAGTTTGACGGTGAGACCGTGTTTCTTGAATAGACCTGCTTCGCTCGCCGACGAAGATCGGCGTGAAAACTCCGCTCGCCTGAGGATAGGCCAAGACAAGTTCCGTCTTTTCCAGTGAGCCGATAGCATCGCTGGCGGCGTGCGCGCCCGATGGACCGCAGACCAATGTCAAAAATGTAAGGACAGCGACGCCCATGTATTTGACCGTAATCCTGCGAATGCCAATTTCCCAAGCTGCCATCGGGAACCTCTTCTCCTCACCCATCACTCCACTACTCCATTACTGCAACACTTCAATCTTTTTCTTCACTTCGTAATCGCGTAGCAATACGAGTCCCGCGGCTCAGGACTCAAATTGGGATGAACCGACCAGCGGCGCAGCACCCCTTCGCGTTCCATGCCGGCTTTTTCCATAACGCGGGCGGAAGCGAGGTTGTCGACGTCACACACCGCCCAGATGCGAAAAATATCTTTCTGCTTGAGCGCCCACGCGACCAATCCCTTCAGGGCTTCGGTCATATATCCTCGGCCCCAATGAATACGCGCCAGAACGTAACCGAGCTCCCATTTTTCTCCGCTCACTCTCGCGATCATCATGCCGATCACTTGTTTGTCTTCGTTTCGCTCGATGACCCAGTGAAACGCCTTGCCGACGTCCCAGGCGAGCTGGCACATACGCATGTACTCGCGCGTCTCTTCCAGGTCTCTGTGCGCGTGCCAACTGACGTACTTGGTGACTTCCGGATCTTGAGCGTACTGGCAAAAAATCGCCTCGGCATCGCTCAATTTTGCTTTTCTCAATCGCAGACGTTCGGTCTTGAGAGTCTTGGGCGGGTTTATCACTCTAGGCGGATCCCACTGACATTGATCGCCGAGTTTAGGGTCACGTGGAAAAATATTCAAGAGATCGCGCGCGGACGATCGAGAATCACGTAACACATCCGTAACGAAGGATACGGTTTGAACATCTCCGACGAAGTTCGAATCCTACCTTCCATCCATCTCTTTTAGCGCAGCACGCAGATAACTTTGGTCGACGAACTTGGCCGGATTGGGCGGCGTCTTCAACTGATTCTGTTCGGCGTAGATTTGTGCGACGATGCCGAGTCCGTCGAGGGTCACGTCACCGACCGGATTCCAAAGACCCTTCTCGGTGTAAAACTCCCAACCTTTGCGCGCGTATTCGCGCTTGAGGCCCATCTCCTTGGCGAGCAAATCCGTCGCGGCATCCTTATTCGCGTAAATCCAGCGCGCCGCCAGTGCGATCGACTTCATGAAGCGAACGACAACCGCACGATTTTTTTCCGCCCAGGGCCGAAGCACCGAGTACACCGAGAGCTGATAGTGCGGGATAACGTCGATGAAGCGACCGATGGTATTGAATCCTTGCTCCTCGGCCACGTAATTTACGGGTAACGACAGCGGCGCTGCGGCGATTTGGCCCGAAGCTAACGCCGCGAGCGCTTGCGGCGTTCCGCCCACGTTAATCAGTTTGTAATCGCGCGGATATTCCAGTCCCTTCGCTTTGAGCACGCGCCGGAAAGCAAATGCCGTCCCGGCGGTGAGGCTATTGGCACCGAGCGTAGCGCCGCGCAAGTCTTCGTAGGTCCTATAATTCTTGCCCGCCATGATCGATTGGCTCAGCCCATTGATGATGCCGCCGATAATCACCATGTCCAGGCCGCGATCAAAGGCGGCGATCGGCGCATCGGCAGACGCGCCGGAAATTTGCAACGAACCGCCGGCTAATGCTTGAGTGGATACATCGGACCCGCGAATCAGAAGAATTTCTACGTCGAGCTTTTGCTGGCTGAAAAATCCCTGCTTCGATGCCACCCAGAGCGGGCCGAAGCCGAACGTTTTTGCCACCACGCTGGCACGGAGTTTAACCGGCTCTTGCGCGTAGGTGATCTCAGCTTGACCGACGAATACGAGGAAAAGCGCCAGGGAAGCGGACACTCCAAACATATTTTCCCCCTCGACCGAACGCGCGACAGAAACTATGAGAGGTCTGGCTAACTTTCTCCAAATCCACTCTCTCGCCGATCCTACACAGGTCGCAAACCGCCCAAACACTTAAGTGTCATGCTGATTAATATGAAAGCGATGGAATCCACAGCGTCAGTGACTAGACTGGCGGGTGAAGGAGGAAATCGCAAATGGAATACATTGCATTGGATGTTCACAAGCACTACAGCTGGGCGCGAGTGGAAAACGACAAGGGCGATAAGCTCTATGAGTGCAAACTCGCGCACGTTGGTGGAACCATCGAGAACTTTACCAAGAAGTGGAATCCCGGAACTCCCGTGGCGGTGGAGACGGTTGGGAACTGGTACTGGGTAGTCGATGAGATCGAAGTTGGAAAAGGGAGTCCGCAACTGGTCAATGCACGCTTGGCCAAGCTGATGATCGGCAGCGTCAACAAGAGCGATAAGTTGGATGCCAAAGGAATGAACCGTTTGCAGAGGGCAGGAACCCTGCCGACGGTCCGGATTCCCCCGTCCGCGGTGCGCGACGCTCGGGAGTTGCCGCGCACCCGCATGGTGTTGAGCAATCAACGCACCCAACTCAAGAATCGGATTCACGCCACTATAAGTAAGTACGGCTTTAAGGTGGACGGAATCAGCGACGCCTTTGGCAAGCAGGGACGACAGATCCTCGAAGGACTGCTGGCTAAACTGCCCCCTCATACCGGCGAAGCGCTGAAGTTGATGCTTGACGAACTCGATCATGTACAAGCCAATCTCAAGGTCATCGAAGCAAAGATGCAAGCAGCGTTTGCTCCCTGCCCCCAGACGACCTACTTGAAGAGTGAGCCGGGGGTCGGTGAAATGCTGGCGGTGGTGATTTGGACTGAGATCGGCACCATCGAACGCTTTGGCCGAGCCGAACAGTTGGCGAGCTATGCGGGACTGGTACCGCGAGAGAACTCCAGTGGCGGCAAGATCCGCTACGGGCGGGTGCGCAAAGATGTGAACCTGTATCTCAAGTGGGCCTTCGTCGAGGCGGCCAACAGCGCGGTGCTCAACCGCGAGCGCTGCCAGTACCGACATATCAGCCGGCTGTATGAAAACGTCAAAGCCAGGCGCGGTCATGGCAAAGCGATTGTGGCGGTCGCCCGACACTTGGCCGAGGCGGCTTTCTGGATGCTTAAGAAGGGAGAGTCCTATCGGGAACCGATGTCGTCCACGCGGGGCTAAGCGCGTTTCGCTCATGAGCCAAACAAGGCTCGAATGCTGATTGCGACAGCCCTGTGGCATTTTCCTCTGCCGCTTAAGACGGCGAATAGCATGAGTCCGATAACATCGGGTGCGCAGGACTACGGACGATATGAGTAAGTTTGTTCAAAACCTTTGACGGAATATCGATATGTGAATATCAGCCACCTTGACAAAGCTTTCATAGATGAGCAAAGCGAAGCATCTCGCATTTCAAACTCGTTTCAAAGTCGAGATCCTTCGGCTTCGCCTCAGGATGACAGTTCAATGCAATCTCCTAAACGTGAAGAAACGTCAGCCGACTTTCCGTTAACTCGCGACGCTTTGAATGGTTTCGTGAACGCTTCCAGGCGTAAACCGAGACGTTATGTCAAGATCTCTTCCTGGCGCCATTGCTCGATCGTCGCTCGGTCATAGCCGAGTAGCTCACTGAGAATCGCGTCGTTGTCAGCGCCAAAGCGGTTGGGCAAGCGCAAAGGTTCTTCCTGCGCGCCGCGAAACAAGAAACCGCTGCGTGGAATTTCAAAGGGTCCGATCAGCGAATCGGCGAATGGGGCGAAATAGTTTCTGTGGCGCAGTTGCGCATCTTTTGATAGATCGGCACCGGTCTGCACCACACCGGCCGGCACGCCCGCCCCTTGCAGCTTCGTCATCACCTCTTCCGCGGGACGCGCTCGAGTCCACTCCTCGACGATTGCGTCAAGCGCCGCGCGCTGCTCCAGCCGCGCCGCTAAACTCACAAAACGCGCGTCGCTCACCAACTCGCCGCGTCCGATAACGCGGCAGAATCCACGCCACTCGTCGTCGCCGCGGACCGAGATTACACACCAGCGGTCTTCACCCTGGCAGCGGTAACAACCATGCGGCGCAGCAACGGCGTAGTGATTGCCTTTGGGTTGCGGATCATCGCCGTTGACCGACGTCTCCAGATAGGTCGTGCCCAGAACGGCCGCGGTCCCTTCGATCTGCGCCAGATCGATGGTCACGCCTTTGCCCGTGCGACGGCTATTGAGCAGCGCAGCGACGATCAATGTCGGCGCCATGACGAAACCCAAGTGATCCGGATAGACGCCTTGGCTGCCGATGGGACGATCCTGTTCCGGATGATTCCACAGATAGGTCATGCCGGAAAACGCCGTGAGATTAAAACCCCAGGTTCCGTAGCTGCTCTTCGGCCCCTCGCTGCCAAAGCCGGGAAGTTTCACGATCACAAGCTTTGCATTAGATTTTCTCAACTCGTCGTCGCTTAAACCCAATTTATCCAAGACCCTAGGACGGAAATTCTGCAAGACCCCGTCTGATTTTCCGGCCAGCTCGCGAATCAGCCGCGCGCCGGTGGGATGCTTTAGATTGATCGCCATTGAGCGCACACCGAGATTGCACTCGATAAAGCGCGGCGCCGCATCGATGTCTTTGTGCTGGCCGTAATGACGAAAGGTATCGAGACCGCCCTTCTTGGACTCGATCTTGATCACTTCCGCGCCATAACCGGCGAGCAACCTGCCGGCGTACGGACCGGCGTAACCGGTGGTGAAGGCGACAATGCGCACGCCTTTAAGTATGTCGTTGGTGGTATTCACGTCCTACTCTAATCACAAATCTTAGATCTCAAAGGCTAAACCGCTCCGTCCTTTTTAGAATCTGAAATTTGACATCTGAGATGGATCATATCACGCCGTCCCCAGCGAGCGCGCTTATATCGCTCGTGCTGAGCCCCAACTCTTTACAAAACACTTCCTGGTTATGTTGCCCCAAGAGCGGCGCCGGCGCGGGACCGGTGCGCGCACCATCAACCATGAAACTATTTCCCGGTTGCTGAAACGAACCGAGAACGGGATGCGTGACGGCGCTGAAGAATCCGCGCGCTTGAATATGCGGGTCCTTCATGAAGTCGGACGGAGAATTGACCGGCAAGCCGGGTATGCCGTTTTTCTGCAACAGCTCGGCCAGATCTTCCTTAAGAAAACGCGACGTGAAAGAGGTTACCTGCGCGTTGATATCCTCGGCGTGTTGTCGGCGCAGGTTGCTATTGATCCACTTCGGATCATCGAGCGCCGGGTCATGATCATCCCAGACTTTGAGCAATAGCGGCCAGTGAGTTTGGGTGACGAAGAGCGCGATCCAGCCGTTTTTGCATTGGAACAGATTCGCCGGGGCGTTGTGCTGGTGCTGGCTGCCGGCACGTTTCATCACCCGCCCCTCGGCGGAATAATTAAAGGCGACGTGCTCGTGCAGCGCCATGCTTGCTTGAATCGACGTGTCGATCCACGCGCCGATGCCGCGCGTCTCGCGCTGCCACAGCGCCAGCATGACGCCGTAGGAGGCAAAAAGACTGGCGTAATAGTAGGATTGCGTCTCGGGTGGATTGCACGGTGTCATCGTCGGATCGCCGCTGATATAGAGCAGACCTCCCATCGCATTGCCGACGATATCCGGAGTCTTATAATGAGCGTACGGTCCGTCCTGGCCGAAACCGCTCAGCGACGCCAAGATCAAATTTGTTTTCCCTGCGACCAGCGCATCGTAGCCAAGTCCCAAACCAGCGAGATGACCGGGAGGAAAATCTTCCACGACGACATCAGAGCGCGCGACCAAGTCGAGAAGTAATTTCCGTCCGTCGGGCTTGGCGAGATTCAACGTGACACCGCGCTTGCCGGCGTTCAAGTAAGCGAATCGCAGGCTGCCTTCGCGATGCACGTGGCCCTTTGCGAACGGCGGCTCGGCGCGCGCCGCATCCCCTTCCGGCGGTTCGATTTTAATGACGTCCATGCCGAGGTCGCGCAAAAGTTTGCCGCAAAAGGCGCCCATGGAGGAGCTCAGGTCGAGAACGCGGTAGCCGGAAAGGAGCGAAGTGGCGTTGTTCGTGTCGGTCATCGGCAGAACGGAGTGTCGGAGTACCGGAGCATTGGAGTGTTGGGTAGCGGACGCATCACTCCATTACTCCAACACTCCAACACTCCAATTTTGATTCTTTAAAGGGACACAATCGCAGCTGATAAAACATGTGAGTCGCTTCAGCAGACGCTCAGGACTTGTGATTCTTGATGATGTGCTGCGCCAGGCGCCAGCGTAAAACTTCCGGCGTGCCTTCGGTGATGCGGATACTGCGCACTTGGCGATACCACCATTCCAGCGGCAACTCGCGCATCAGTCCTAGTCCGCCGTGCACTTGAATCGAGCGGTCGACCACGCGGCTCGCCATCTCGGCGCACTGAATCTTGGTCATGTACGAAATCTGGCGAACATCTTCGCCGCGGTCATGGCGCCAGGCGCATTCGTAAACCATCAAACGGCATGCGTGCAGCTCCATCGCCGAGTCGGCGATCATGAACTGAATCGCCTGCCTATCCGACAGCGGGCGTCCGAAAGTGGTGCGGACTTTGGAATACTCGATCATCATGTCGAGGGCGCGCGAGGCGATGCCGACGGGCCGCGCGCCGTGGCCGCGGATGCGACCTTCTTGAATCCAGCCTTGGGCGATGGAGAATCCTTCGCCTTCCCTGCCGATCATGTCGGCGGCTGGCACGCGCACGTTTTCAAAATGAATTTGTCCGGGCGTGTCGCCCATCATGGTCGGCCACAATCGTTCGAGCGTTACGCCCGGCGCTTTCATATCGACGACAAAGCAACTCACGCCGCCGCGCGCGCCCTTCTGCGGGTCAGTAACGGCGATGACCTGCGCATAATCCGCGTTCTTAGCGGCGGTAATGAACCGCTTGGTCCCGTTGATCATATAGTGATCACCGTCGCGCACCGCCCGTGTCTTCATGCCCGACGGGTCGCTGCCGGCATCGGGCTCAGTCTGCGCAAAGCAAATTCTTTTCTCGCCGCGAATGACGGGAAGAAGAAAGCGCGGTTTCTGTTCTTCATTGCAATGAAACAGCACCGGCCGGACTTCCGGGCCAAATATTGGCGCGTAACGAAACGGAATCGCCACGGTGCGCGCCACCTCTTCCATGATCACGCAGCGGCTCATCAGATCGAGCCCGGCGCCGCCGTATTCCTGCGGCACGTCGAGCAGCCACAGCCCGATCGCTTTGGCCTTTTCCTGAAGCGGCTTGATGTACTGCTCGGGCATGTCCTCCCCTTCGGGGCGGCACTCGCGCTCGAGGGGAATCAGCTCGCGGTCGACGAACTTTCGAACCGTGTCTTTTAAGAGTCGCAGCTCTTCCGGTAAATCGAAATCCACCGCTGTCCTGTTTTAGATTTTGAATTTCGGATTTTGGAGCGGCATCTTTCAGCCAATCCAAAATCCGATCCCAACCTTGAACGTTGAACCTTTGAACCTTGAACTTAGAAAACTATTTCGCGTTGCGGTTGTACTCGCCCAGACCCGGACGGTAAGTCTTTTTGTCGAGAAACTGCTCCATGCCGGTTTCGCGGCCCTTTTCCGGATCGGTCAGGCGAAGCGCCGTCCCTTTGGCGCCCATGTAATCTTCCGCCTGAGCGTAATCCATGGTGCGGCAATATTTATAGACTTCCTTCGCCGCGCGCAGCACCTGGGGATTTTTCTTCATCAGCTTCTGCGCCAGGCCAATCGTCTCTTCGCGCAGTTTTTCTTTCGGCACGGCGTAGTTGATCAGCCTCATCTCGGCGGCTTTCTTGCCGTCGAACGGATCACCTGTCATGATCGCCCACATGGCGTCGCGGTAGCACATCGCGTCGGCCAAAACTCGGCTCACCAATCCGCCCGGGAAAATACCCCAGTTCACTTCGCTCAAACCGAAGGTCGCGTCCTCCGCGGCGATCGCGAAGTCACAGGCGATCAGCGGCGTGAACGCGCCGCCGAAACAGAAGCCGTTGACCATGGCGATGGTGGGCTTCGGGAACCAGAACAAACGGCGCCAGCGCCACTCTTGCGATGCCCAGCTCGCTTTGCGCCGCTCCAGCGGATTATTATCCGTGCCGCGAAAATACTCGCGCAGATCCTGACCCGCGCACCAGCTCGGCCCCGCGCCCGTGAGCACCAAAACTTTCGTATCCTTGTCGACTTCGAGCTCAGTGAGAGCTTCGAGCATGTCGTAATGGAGCTGCGGGTTCATCGCATTGCGTTTTTCAGGCCGATTGAGAATGCACCAGGTGATGCCGTCTTCTTTTTCCACCTTAACGGTTTTGTATTCTTTCCATAGTGTCGCTGCCACGGTTTGATACCTCCTCGGGGAATTTGAGCTGACCTTATTTGAGCCGCGAACCGATTGTCAAGGGAAGTGCGTCTGGGACGCGAGAATGATGATACGGATGCACTGCTTGCACAGGCGAACGTGCGCAGATCGCCGTGCAGGCGCATAAAGACGGGATTGAATTAAGATGCTCCGAAATTCCGGCTCCATTGAAGATGGCTCGCGAGAAACGAGCGTCTCGGTCGTTCCGGCATTCTTTCCGTTAACAAAGGATTAGGAGGGATTGACGGCTGCGGAAAAGATCAAATCTCTCTTCTATACCTACTGGCAGAAGGTGAAATCGAACGCAAATCTCTCTGTATGCCTTTTTTCAAAGGCGGAGTTTGCGGTTTTCACCCCTCTTTGACAAAGAGGGGAAGGGGAGATTTTCCGTCAGAATGCCGCGGGAATAATGCAGCAAACTTAGAGGCAGGACACTAGGAAGCCGTCAGCATCGGCAAGCGCACCGTAAAGGTCGAGCCTTTGCCGACTTCGCTGCGCACTGATACCCGACCACCCAACAACTCGCTGAACGACTTGACGATGTAGAGTCCGAGACCGACGCCCTCGAAGCGTCGCGTTCCGGAACTATCGAGTTGGTGGAATCGCTCGAAGATCTTTTCCCATTCCTCCGGCGGAATTCCGACGCCGCTGTCGGCCACCTCGAACTCAATCCATTTTTCATCCGCGCCGGCGCCCGGCTCGATTTTTTGCCGCGCTGAGGTGACGATCTGGCCCCGGTCGCTGAACTTGATGGCATTGCTGATGAGGTTCGTAAGGATCTGGCGCAATTTGCGCGAATCCGTCCAGATCGCCGGCGGCGCGTCCGCAAAGCGCCACTCCAAGCGAATGTCTTTGCCCGTGGCAAAGTCGTAGGCGAGCCTAATTTCATCAAGCAAGTCGGACAGCGAGATCAGCTCTTTTTCCGCGAGCATCGAACCGGCTTCGATCTTCGTCGCGTCCATGATGCTTTCAATCATCGCGGCGAGCTCTTGCGAATTGCGCTGTATGACTTCGACCGCCTGGTCTTGCTCGGTCGTGAGCAAACCCAGCTGTTTTTGGCTCAACATCCCGCTGTAGCCGATGATCACGCTGAGCGGCGTCCGGAGTTCGTGCGACATGACGCTCAAAAACTCATCCTTCACCTTGTTAGCCTTCTCGAGCTCGTTGCGCGACGTCCTGAGGGTATAGAACAGCTCCCGGTTTTCCAGCGCGATGCTCATCTGCCGGGCCACTGCCATGAGATGGTACTCTTGGTCGTTGTCGAAATAGCGCAATTTTCGGCTCGAAAGCTGGATTACACCGCGTACCTCGCCGTGTACCTGTAGCGGCAGGATCGCGCAGGATTGAAATCCGATCGGCAATTGAGCTTTTCGCCTTAAGCGAGCATCGGAGGCAATGTCGGCGGAGATGATCGGCTGGTTATTCTTGAGCACCCAACCGACGGCTCCTTCCGACCTTTCGGGGCGAGCCTCCGCAATAAATGCATGCGGATAGCCCAACTGCCCAATAACAGGATAGTTGCCCGCATCGCGATTCCAAATCCGAATCAACGAAGCGTCCGCGCCCGTCGCTTCGACGAGCCGTTCCATGATTCCACTGACCATTTCTCCGAGCGATTCCGAGGGCGCAAGCGGTGTCAACGCAGTGTACAGGCTGGTGAGCTGACCGAGAGATTTGTCTAAAAACCTGTTCGTCGCGGCCAGCTCTCGATTGGAGGTCTCGTTCTTTTCGAACAAGCGGGCATTTTCGATTGCCGCCGCGATCTGGTCGGTGATCGCTTCCAGAAGCTGTCTTTCCGCCATGCCCAAGTTTCGCATCTCATGGCCAAGGCACGTGAGCGTGCCGAGTATCCCCGACTTGGCGCGAATCGGAAAGACAGCAACGAAACGATCGTGAAACCGGACAGAGTATTTGCTTCGACTCAGCTCGCGATAACGCGCGTCCGAGTCGATGTCCTCGAACACCAAGGCTTGTCCGGTCGCCGCGACCTTGCCGATCACCCCATCATCCGGTTTGAAGGGTTTCGGTGCCGTCGAACGTTCGGGATCTTTTTCAAAGGATGCCCGGCGCACGAGCTGGCCGGAATCACCCTCGAAAAGATGGATTCGAGTCGCGTCGAATTGAAAAATCTCGGTGATCTTGCCGATCGCCGCTTGTAGCACGCGATTCACATCCAGCGATTGATTCGCAGCGGCAGCGACCGAGTGGAGAGCCGAGAGCATTCGGTTGCTATCTTGCAGCTGCGTCTCTCGCGCGCGCGCTTCCTCGTAGAGTTGAGCGTTGTGGATCGCTATCGCCGCCTGACTGCCCAAGTTGGAAAAGAACTCGATCTCCTCGGAGGTAAAGGCATGTTCCTTTCTCGTATAGATGACCAGATTGCCGATGAACTTGTCTTTAACGATCAGCGGCACCCCGAGGTAGGAAACCAGGCCGTGTCGGCGCGCGAACTGGTTCATCGAAGTTCGAGAGTCTGTGTGCATGTTAAGAATCGCCACGGGCCTTTTCGTCTCGATGAGCAGCCGGGTCAGACGTCCCTTGGCGCTCGCGACTTCTTGCTTCCATTCTTCGAATGGAATATGGCGCGAGGCCAGTGGAACCATGTTTCCCGTCGCCTCGTCGAACAGGCGGGTGCCGCACGCGACCGCAACCGGACAAAACAGTTCGGTTTTCTCCAGTAAGACGTCCAAAACATTCTTCAAGCTGAGCGAAGAGGCGATCGCGGTATTGATTTCGGAAACCCCTTGGATGCGCCTGAGATGGCGCTGGGTGTGCTCGTAGAGCCGGGCGTTATTGATCGCGATTGCCGCCTGGCCCGCCAGCGTCAGCAAGAATTCGAGCTCTTCGGCGCTAAACTCATGCTCCTCTTTGGTGTAGAGGTTGAAAACTCCAATGGCTTCGTCGCGCACGACCAACGGCAATGAAGCATAGGAAATCAGGCCATGACGACGATAAAAGTCCGGGTTATGAGTGTTCGGATCGGTCGCAAGGCTGCGCACCGTAACGGGTGTCTTGGTTTCCATGACGCGTCTCGCCCGTCCGTGAGATCTGACGAATTCACTCTTCCACTCCGCGGCGTCAATATTGCGGCAGGCAAGGACCTCGAATTGGCCGGTTTCCGGGTTCCGCAGCCTCACGGTGGTCACCGAGGGATAGGGAATAAAAAGATCGATTTTTTCCAGCAACACTCGCAGGACGGTGTCTAGGTCTAACGTCGAATTGATGGCGACGTCGATTTCGTGGAGCGCCCGGATGCGCTCCAGATTGCGCTGAATCTGCTCTTCTGCATGTTTGCGCGCGGAAATGTCGCGTATGAAGCCGGTAAAAGTTGGCGCTCCACCACTGATGGAGCTGTGGCTGACGATCAACTCAGCGGGAAACTCACTACCATCGGCGCGCATTGCGGTTATTTCAAGTCGCTTGCCGAGCACCGGTCCCTCACCGGTGCTCAAATAATGCTCCAGACCACGGCGATGCCTCTCGCGCAACGACGGCGGGATGATCAACTCACTCAGTTCCTTGCCGATAACCTCAGCGCGCATATAATTGAATGTCTTTTCCGCCGCCGGGTTAAACTCGACGATTTTCCCATCGCGATCCATGGTGACGATACAATCGAGCGCGCTGTCCAGAATCGCTTGGATCCGTTCGAAATTTCGCTGGGTTTGTTCGTGGAGCTGAGCGTTGTGAATCGCGATCGCTGCTTGGGATGCCAGCGTCATCAAAAATTGGATTTCTGCCGGGCTAAACACGTGCTCCTGCTTGGTGTAGAAGTTCAAAACGCCCAAGGACTGGTCTTTTGCGATTAGCGGCAGACCGATGTAAGAGACCAAACCATATTTTTGAAATAGTGCAGGGTTGACGGTATCCGAATGGCCCCGCACGTCGCGCACAACCAGAGGCGCGTGGCTTTTGAGCACCTGATAGGCGCGACCGCCCCGTTGATCGACGAAACTTACCTTCCAATCGTCTAGATCGACGTTATGGCAGGCCAACGCTTCCAATTCACCAGTTGTCCGATTCAACAGCCGAACTGTCGTGACCGTGGGATAGGGGAAAACATTTTCGATTTTTGCCAACAGGGCTTTCAAAATTGTCGCCAGATCCAGGGTCGAAGTGATTGCGAGATCAATATCGTGCAGCGCCTTGATACGGTTGAGATTCTGGTTTACTTTCTCTTCGGCTTGCTTGCGTTCCGTAATGTCGGTTGCAATGCCAACGACCCGCACTACTTTGCCCTCGGCATCCTTTACCGGATACGCGCGTGAGCGCAGCCAGCGTATCTCCCTATCCGGTCTCAAAATACGATATTCTTGATCGAGATCCGCAGAATTGGCTCGCAAAGCCTCGTGAGCCCGCGCGCGATCATCCGGATGAATGCATTCAAGCCACGCGTGCGGATTTTGGTAGAGCTCAGCGCACTTTTGACCTGTGATTTGCTCGTGAGCGGGATTTACGTAATAAAATTGTCCTCCCCCCGGAGCCGCGACGAAGAATATCTCGTTGATGTTTTCTGCCAGATCGCCAAAGCGCTCTGCGCTCCGGCGCACCTCCTCTTCGGCGAACTGGCGCTGAATGCCGACGGCGATGCTCCGAGCCACCGAACCCATAATCTCAAGTGTATTCTGACTGAAAGACGCCCGGGCAAATGTCTCCATGACGCCGACGACCTGATCGGCGATCATCAAAGGGTAGCCCGCAAACGCGATCATGCCTTCCCGCCTCATCCAATCCTGATCTTGCACCCTGGGGTCGCCGATAACGGCGTTAGTGAGATGCGGTTTGCGTTCCGAGGCGATGCGGCCGATGTTGGACCGACCTATCGGGATGCGGGCATCGGCGCCGTTGATGTGGGGATCCATTCCCGAACTTGCTTGCAGCTCAAGCACCTTTTCCCGTTCATTCAACGTCCAAATCCGGGCAAAGACGGCGCCTAAGTGGTCAACGGTGGCAGCGCAACATTGACGCAGCATCTCCTGCAAATTCGTGCATTGTGAAAGCGTTGTGCTGACGGCCATCGCAAATTCCGCCAGCGTCGTTCGTTCGGCGAGAATCTTATTGGTCTCTGACAGATTAAGAATGGTCTGTTCGAGTTTAGTCACCAACACCTGGCTGTACGCTCGCATCACGCCGGCTTCTTCGGGAATTTTGACCTCGATTTGGTCCCGGTTCTGAACCGACTCGACGACCTCATAGAGCGTCTCGACGATGCTGTTGATGGACGCCGGCTTGCGAATAAATCGATCGGCGCCGAATTGCATCGCGAGTTTCTCGTCCGACGCCGAAGTATAGCTCGCCGTATATACGATAAAGGGCAGCTTGCGCAGTTTCGGGTTTCTGCGGATTTCAAAACACAAGCGAAACCCATCCATGCCGGGCATGAGAATATCGGAGATCACCGCGTCCACCTGCCGCTGCTCGAGAAATTTTAGGGCGGTGACGCCGTTGTCGGCTTCGAGCACGGCGTTCCCCTCGGATTCCAGCAATGTGCGCAGCAGTTTGCGGTTCGTGACGTTATCGTCGGCGATCAGCACGTTGATGTGAGACGAGGCGAGGGGTTGGCCCGCAAACTCGGGGGCCACTTCCTGAGATCGGGGATCGTGGGTGCTCGATTGTCCCATCTAACCTAACACTGAGTGTGTCTGATACCGGTGGTTTACTCGGCGACGCAAGCGCGCGTTGCGATGCCCCATTGCGACTCTTTTAGCCAGCGTTCAACCTGATCGGCAGGCAATGGCCTGCTCATGTAGTAACCTTGAGCTTCGTCGCACCCCATGGCGCCGAGCTTCTCCCAGGTTTGTTGGTCCTCCACTCCTTCCGCGACGACCGATAGGCCGAGATTGCGGCCGAGATCAATTGTCGAGCGCACGATCGTCGAATTATCCGCGTCGGTCATCAGCGTGGAAACGAAGAGCTTGTCGATTTTTATTTCGCTCACCGGCAGATGCTTCAGATAAGCCAGGGACGAATAGCCGGTGCCAAAATCATCGATCGAAAAGCGTATCCCATGATGGCTCAGCAAGATCAGCACTTTGCGCGCCTTCGCGGGATCCGCCATCAGCGCGCTTTCGGTTATTTCCATGGTCAAGCCGTTGGCTGCCATCCCGTCGTCTTTCAAGAGAGAAATCACCCGAGTGGGAAACGCCGCTTCGAGCAGATTGCGAACGGAAAGATTGACCGCCACCTTGAGATCGAAGCCCGCTCGCTGCCAGACCGTAGACTGACGGATCGCAGTCTCGAGCACCCATAGGGTCAGCCGTTGAATCGCGCCGGTCTTTTCGGCCAGCGGAATAAATTGATCGGGCACAATCAGGCCGCGCTGCGGGTGATGCCAGCGCACGAGCGCTTCGACGCCGATGATCCGTTCTGTTTTTAAACTGACCTTGGGTTGGTAATACAAAGACAATTCATCGTGATCGATGGCGTGACTCAGCTCGCCCATCAACGTCAGGCGCTGCGGGTCATACTGATCGATGGCGTCGGTGTAGAGCGCATACCCTGCCGTCGAACGTTTCGCCGAGCGCATCGCCATATCGCCCCGGCGTAACAGCTCGTCGGCGCTCGTCGCGTGCTCGGGAGCGAGCGCAATGCCGATACTCGCGTGAACGTCCAACGGCAATTGATCGATCACAAAAGGCGCCTCGAGGGCGGAAATGACAAAGCGGGAGATATCCGCCGCCACCTGTGACACGCCCGCTTGGGCGACGACAATGCCGAACTCGTCGGCGTCCAACCGCGCGATCATGTCCGCGTCACTGACGGCGTCCTTCAATCGCTTGCCGAACTGGCGCAGCAGTTCGTCGCCGTTCCGGTAGCTCAGAGCATTATTGATTTCTTCGAAGCGATCGATATTGACCCGAAAGAGAGCAACTTCAACAGGCACGTCCTGACGGCTGAGAAGCTGCTGCAAGTGCTCGGTCAAACGGGAGCGGTTCGGCAAACCGGTCAGAGGATCGTAATCGGCCAAGAATTTCAGTTGCGCAATAGTTTGCCAGAGCGCGACGGCTTGGCTGATTTGGCCGTGAATGAGATTGGAAAAGTGGATCCATTCCGGGTAGAGCTCACGAGTGTCGGAAAAAAGCGCAATTACACCGAGCGGTCGGCCGTCGAACGCCAACGGCGCGGTAAGGATCGAACGCACCGACGCCTCAGTCAATAAGACTTGAAATCGCGCGTCGCTCGCCGGCGAGCTGATCATGATCGGCTCGTCACGGGCCATGATCTCTTGGAGTAATTCCGCGTGGCCGAAGAAATTCGCCAAGACCGCTTCGTTGGCCGGAGAGAATCCAATTTGTCCCGACAACTTGAGCCGTGCGCTGGCGTCCAACAAATACACCGCGCCGCGGGAGAAACCGATGACCGCCAGGTAATGCGCAAGGATTTCCGAAAGAAGGTTTTCAATGTTTTCGCCGGATCGCAAAAAGCTTTGCGCCGCGCTTGCGAGCACCGAGATCTGGGCGCTCTGCGCCGCGCAACGGCGTGCCAGATCGACGTTCAGTCGCGCTTGACGATTGAGCTGCCGCAACAAGCTTTCTTTGTGTTCGGCTTCAAACGCAGCGTCATTGCGCTCTGGTAACGGCGCCGGACGATCTAAACTTGCGAGCAGGACCTCGACGGCTTCTTTACAATCGGGCGTGCGGTGCACCAGTGCGTTGGCACCGACGTCCACCGCGAGGCGTCTATCGGCCTCGTCCCCGTAATTGTTGGTCAACAGCACCACCGGAGTGTTGCCGAGCCGCTCATGTTGCCGAATCAACCGGCAAAGTTCGAAGCCGTCTACTTCGGGCATCAATACATCAGTGAAAACCGCGTCTGGCAGGGTCGTCTTGGCTTTGACCATGGCATCGGCGCCGTTAATAGCCGTCGTGACACCGAAACCGAGATTGGCGAGATAGGTGGCTAAGAGTTTGAGTTGCGTCGGATCATCGTCTACGACAAGGACAACCCGGCCCTCTCCGGGCATGTGCTCGGAAGTTTGACTGGCTGCCAGGTGCGCCCGCACCGTGCTGATCAAGAACGACGGTTCTACCGGTTTGAACAGATAATCCGCGAAAGGCGCCGTCGGCAGTTTTTTTTCATCTCCGGCTGAGATGAGGCCAGTGAGCGCCAGGATAGGAATTTTCTCCGCGCCTGGCAGAGCGTGTAATCGATTAACAATCTCGAAGCCGTCCATGTCGGGAAGAAGGATATCCTGGAGAATGAGGTCGGGAATTTCCTGAGTGACATAATCGATCGCCGTCTGCCCATCCGCCGCCTCAATCACGGAGAATCCCTCCGCTTCCAGTGCCAAACGGGTGAGTTTTCGCGATATCGGGTTGTCCTCGACCACAAGAATCTTCATTATCGAAATAACCGCGGGAGACGTTTCTGAATGCATATGCATGGTATTCTCTCGATTTCCCTCCCGTCATCTTTCCAAATAGTGCTCGATCACCTTGGGCAATGTGCGTGTGTCAATGGGTTTCGCGATGTAGCCGTCACAGCCGGCCGCCAATATTTTTTCCTTGTCCCCTTTCATCGCATACGCGGTCAATCCGAGAATCTTGATTCCCCGAGTTGCCGGATCCGCCTTTAGCCGCCGGGTCAATTCAAGACCATCGATTCCCGGAAGTTGTACATCCATTAGGATCAAATCCGGATTTAGTCCCCCTAAGACCCGTATTGCCGCCTCGGCATCTGCCGCGGTGTGAACTTCATATCCCTCTCCGGCCAACAAGACACGGATGAGTTTTGAGTTCACCGGATTGTCGTCAACGATCAGAATCGATTTGTCTGCCATGATTTACCTCGCTCCTCTCAAACGTGCTGAGACTTTTGCGAAAACCATAGGACCACTCCGTTTGCGGCACCGACGCCTGCGCGGAGCTGCATTACCGGAATGACCGTGAGCCAGGCATAGCGTCGCTCTTCGTCCGCAAACTGCCCACGCCAATATGTGATCAATGGCTCGAGTTTCATTTCCCAATCCCAAATCTTTTCATTATGCGCGCGACTGAGCTTGCCACTGCCCCATGAGTCTCGAAGGATCGTCTACGGGCTCTTTAACGGAAAGATCGCGCGGCAACACCGCAAAAAACACACTTCCTCGGGCCGGCACGCTGCGAGCGCCGACCTCGCCCCCCTGCGCCTCAACGATTTTTTTTGTCAGCGCCAATCCTAAGCCGGTCCCGGGGTATTTCTTTGCGCTACTGGAGTCGAGCTGTTGGAACTCCACGAAAAGGCGTCCCATGTCCTCCGCTTGTATGCCAATGCCGTTATCTTCAACCTCGATGCGAAATCGATTTCCCGCCTCGGCGTCGGCGCGTACGACGATCGTGCCGCGGTCGGCAGTGAACTTAACCGCGTTGGAAAGATAATTGTACAAAACCTGCTTAAGCTTCCCCGAGTCGATGACGAGATCGTCGACCTGCGCATCGAGATCGAGCTTGATCGCGATTTGCTTGCGCGCCGCGATCGCCCGCACGATGTCTCTGACCTCCGCGACAATCTTGCTCAGTTTGACCGGCGCAGGGTGGAATTCCAACTTGCCGGTTTCAACCTTGGAAAGGTCAAGAATATCGTTGATGAGCTCCATCAGATGCTTGGCGCTGGTTAAAACGTCGCCGAGATATTCCTTGTGGTTGGGGGACACGGGACCGACTTTGCCGTCGTGCATGAGCTCGGTGAAACCGATGATGCCGTTGAGCGGCGTGCGCAGCTCGTGCGACATGTTGGCGAGGAACTCGCTTTTCATACGGCTCGCGCGCGCGACAAGACGATTTTGTTCTTCCAATTCCTTGTACGCGGCGCGCAACTGATTGGGACTGGGGAGCGCCAACGCTTTGGGAATGAGCGGCCAGAGTAGGATCGCGGTAATGAGCGACACTGTGGCGGTGAGCGCTTTCACGACGCCGTCCAGCCAATAGGCGGGGTGCCAAATCATCCATATGCCGACCACATGCGTCGTACCGCAGGCGACAATGAAAATCGCAAACAGCACGAATATCCAACTGAAAGCCAAATCCTTGCGTTTGCGCACGAAGAAAATAAGCGCGATGGGAATGGAATAATACGCCAGCGCAATGATGGAATCCGATATGACGTGCAGGAGAAGCACGGACTCATCCCAAAGAAGACAGACGCCGTGGGGCAGAAACTGTGAGAACGCGTTGGCACTTTCGGATCGAAAGGCGCTGTTCTCGGGCGATGCCGTGATCACGCTCGCGGGCGTCGTATCGGCGACCGACGCTTGCGTGCCTTCGTGCGCCCAGAGCTCTTGAAGCCGCCCATATTGCGCCTCCTGAATTAAAAAGAAGCCGAGGAACAGCAGCACCGACACAAGCAAGTTGTGTCTCAAGATCGTTCCTGCGCACAACAATGCTCGCGCACCGTCTCGGCCATTAAGACGAAAGCCCGACTGACGGTAGCCAGCCGAGCATTCGTTGTCGTACGTAACCAGCAATTCCAGGCGCGTCACTTGAGATCCAGCCAGAGGCCCGTGTTTAGCCACTAGAGAGTAATCGCCCTTCGCTAATAACTTCTTTAATTACATCGGTTTGCTAAATTACAACGCGCCATCAAAAGCGCTGTGTGAGCGCGTCGATCAAAGCCGCGATAGTTCGCGGAATGGCCTCAGATATCCGAGCATTTTTTGTACCACCGTGGCCTTTAAGCGAGTAACGGAATTGATTGCCGAAACAGTGTCTCTGTGATTGCGGCGCTGCGGAAAAGGATTGCTAAAAATGCCTTAATTTGCCAACTTAATATGTTGAGGTGGGTTAAGTGAAATACGTCCAAAAGTGTACGAATGGAGAAATACCTATCCGATCGCTGACGGCTGTAATCGCCGTGGATCTGCCCAAAATCAACACACTACGGCGGAACACAGAAATTTGCCTGGAAATAAGAGAAGCCGGCGTAGGGCGCAAATACCGCTGACGTGAAGGTTCGCCTGTCAATTTTTTCTGGAGAAACCGCGAGTTGTCAGCAAACAACTTAAAGCTCGATCGCCGCAGCGACCTACTGGGAGATGTGATGAATTCGCCGATCGGCGGTCGATCCGACTCACGATCTAACGTTCGTAGAGTTTTTTGATAAAACCACTCTGATCGATTTCGCGCAGCAAACTGTCATCGACGAATGATTTTGGATCCGCGCCCTTTGCCTTGGGGTTATCTTTTTCGACGAAGCCGAGCACGGTCTCGACGCCGCGCAGCGAGGGATAAGGAGCGTTCTCGTAGTATTTTGCGATCAATAAATCGATAGACCGTTCTAAATTTCTTTCCTGTTCAGGGCCGATGCGAAGCTTTTTCTTGACGATCTCCAAGCTTTCCTTCTTGTTTTGCTTCACGAACGCAATCCCTTCGACGTACCCCTTGAGAAATCTTGAAACCTTATCGCGATTGTTTTTGATGTACTGCCGCGTCGTCGCGACCATTGTGTGAAGATAGTAAATGTCGGTATCTGCCATATCCAACAACACTCGATAACCCCGATCTTCGGCCACAAACATCGACGGAATTGTCAGCACGCCTCCTTCGACGCCGCCTTTATCGAGGCTTGCCAACATATTCGGCGATGAACCGAGTTGCAGCACCTGAATATCATTCACAGTCATCTTCCAACGCTGTAGCATCATGAGCAGAACGGAGTGAGAAACCGCGCCGATCCGCGTGACGCCGATCCGTTTGCCCTTGAGATCTGCGGGGGTTTTTATGTCCGGCTTTGTCACGAGCCTCTGCAGCCCCTTGTTGACCACACTTGCGACCATCACGGTATCGCCGCCACGCAACGCCGCGGCTACCAGAACATCGCCCGCAGAGTTCACCATCTGGATATCGTTGGCGAGCAGCGCGCTGATTCCCGCCGTGCCGCCCTGACCAGTCACGATGACTTCAGCGTCGATTCCATGCTTACGAAACAAGCCCTTCTGTTCCGCAACCCACACCGCACTGTGAAGCCCGCTCACCGAGCTGAGACCCATTCTGATTTTGTCTTGAGCCGTCGCCGGTCGCCACACGAACATCAAAGCGATCAACAGTATCATTCCTGCAATAATGCCGCGCGATTTCATCAAATCTCCTTATTCCTGACGCTTCACCCCTTACCTCTTACCAATTTCCGCCAGCGCCTGCTTGAGAAAACTCTGATCGATGTACTTCGCCGGCTGCGGCAACGGCTCCTTGAGAATGCCTTGCTCGGCAGTGATTTTGATCAACGTGCGCACGCCTTCCTGGTTCAATTCGGCGTTGCGGTCCCAGATGCGGCTTTTCCAGTTATAGTCGGAAGCGTAACGGCAGTGCTCTACGCTGATCGCCATTTCCTTCGATAAATAAGCGCAGGCAGTCTCGGTATTGTCCATCATCCAGCGCATCGTCGAGACCATCGCTTTCATAAAGCGCACGACCAGCGGCCGGTTTCTTTCGGCCCAGGAGCGTTTGACGATGTAGACGTTGAACTGAAAATTGGGCTGATCATCGGCGAAGTAACCGATGATGTTGAATCCTTGCTGCTTGGCGACGAGATCGAGGGGCACGCCAACGGGCGCCGAGGAAATTTGGCCTGAGGTTAATGCCTGATAGCGATCGGCTGCGCCGCCGATGTTGAGCAACTTGTAATCGCGCGGATATTCCATGCCGTGGACCTTCAGCACCAGGCGCAAAGCGAAGCCGGTGCCGGAGGTCAGCGTCTGCGTGCCGATGGTTGTGCCGCGCAGGTCGGCGTAGGTCTTGTACGGCTTGCCGCCGATCATGCTCAAACCGAGACCGTTGATCAGGCCGCCGATCATAGTGATATCCGCGCCCCGCTCGTAAGCGCTGATAAGAGTATCCACCGTCGCGTTGGCGACGTAGATCGAATCGGCGGTCAGCGCTTGAATTGTCAACGGCGATCCGCGCATGGTGACGATCGGCACCTCCAAGCCTTCCTTGTCAAAGAAACCCATTTTCCCGGCAACCCAAAGCGGGCCGTAACTTAACGTCTTCGAAGACTCGCCGATGGGAAAGCGAAATTTCTCCTGTGCCACGCAAGGGGTTGCTAACACAAACGCAAGCATGAAGATCGCCGCGGCTCGACCGATCCTCGAGCCTGCATCCTCGATTCTCATGACCGAAAGCACCATCCTCCCATTACTCCATCACTTCAGTACTCCAATTACTATCGAATTGGCTTTATCACACACAGCGTATTGCGCCCCGTCCACATCGGTAGGAAGACGGAATGCCGGTGCTTGCCGCCGACGACAATCACCATGATGTCTTCCGGCTTCGATGAGAGATGGACAACCATATCGGGCGTGACGTGCGGCGCGTCTTTTAATAACTCGTCGTCGCTCTTGTGCCCTTTGCGGCGCGCAGGAATCTCGGAGAACTTGAGCGACGCATGCTCCCACAAATAATCTTTGACCTGTTTCTTGGTAATGCCGTCACGCGCCATGATTTCCGCGTCTTCGATGCCGAGCGCGATCAGCGGCGTGCCGCCGCCGAAGCTGCCGACGTCGAGATGGCTCACGCCGTGATGCATCTTGATTACTTCTGCCAATGACGAGAGCGCCTGCTCGCCGCGATTGCCGGCGGTGTGAATCGGTAGAAAGCCGTTGATGCCGAACACCGTGACGGCGCTTTCGTCGGGTTTAAAGCCGAATTCGACGTGGTACGGCTCCCAGGGACTTTTCTCCTGATTTTCGCCGAAGCACATCGTGTACTTGCCCGGCCAGCCAAACGTCGATCGATCCGTGTCGCCCGGATAGCCGCCACCGACGGTAATTAGAATCAATCGCATGGCGCGGCCGATGGTCGCGTTGGAGCGAAAGCCGGGACCGAATACACCCGAGTCGCAATTGACGTTGAGCTGCTTTCTGATCGGACCGTTGAGCAGCAGCGCGGGTCCGACATATCCCGTCGTCGCCTGCACGCCGTAAAGATTGAAGCGCGGCTCGCAGATCGCTTCGACTGCGGCGACAATCACCGGCAGATATTCCGGCAGGCATCCGGCCATGACCGCATTGATCGCGATCTTCTCGATCGAGCACGGCGCCCACTTCGGCGGTATCGGCCCGATGATTTCCTGCGGATCGCGCGCCGTCGCGCCGAGCATTTTCTCGACCCGCTCCGGCGTCGGCGGCACGATCGGCAACCCGTCGCTCAGTTTTTCGTTGCAGAACCAGTCATTGACCGCTTCCCAGCTATCTTCGACTTCGATGAGGTTTGAGGTGAGAGTTTTCATTATGGAACGCTCCAAGTCACACATTTAAAGACGAGAGGGCGACGAGGCATTTCTCCTCGTTCTTAACCTCCTTCCCCCTTGCGGGGAAGGAATGAGGAAGGGGGTATTTTGTAAATTCTTGGCAATCACTTCCACTACGCCGTCTATGTTCTTCAACACATCGTTATTCCAGAATCTTAGAATCACGAAACCTTGATTACGTAGCCAAGCATCACGGTCGGTATCATAATTCATATCTTCAGCATGCTGTCCGCCGTCCACTTCAATGATCAATCGTCTTTCCAAAGAGACAAAATCAACAATATAGTTTCCCAAAGGCTGTTGGCGACGAAATTTGAAGCCGTCTACTTGCCAGAACCGTAATCTTCGCCAGAGCAATCGTTCGGCTTTGCTTAGGTTTTTCCGCAGCTGGCGAGCTCGCGTTCTATTTGCGTTCATACCCCCTATCCTTTCCTTTCCCCGCAAGGGGGAAAGGAATCGCCTACTCAAGACACACAAACTCAATCACACATTGCAAATTTGCAACACGTTTTCCCCGTCACCCCGCCCGCGTCTTCTTCAACCCATCCCCTCCCAACGTCAACTGCTCATTAACTAGACTAATCGCGCCCTCGGCATCCGCCCGGTGTTCGCCAGGCCGCGCGCCGCCGCTGGGATGATGCGGGATTTCAACCAGAGGCAATTTAACAATGCCGAAAAACTTCGCCTCGGTGCGCGCCAGCTCCATGAAGATCGACTGGCACAGCGTTACCGTCGGCTTTCCTTTCTCTTGCAATTCGATGGCGTCGTGGACACTCCACGACGTGCACGACCCTCAGGCGCCTAAACCGGTGATCACTGCGTCACACCGGCTTAAGATTTCCTCCATGATCGGTTTCGGCGCTCCCTGCATGTGCGTCGGTTTGGTCTTGAACAGAACTTCTTTGGTATGAAATTGTTCTTGCATCAGTTGCGCGAGTTCTTGAAACATCGTCGTCGAGTTGGCCTGCCCGTTATCGATGATGCCGACAACTTTCCCTTCGAGCGTATCCAGACCCGGCACCAGCGGCCGGTCTTTGGGATTGATCGTCACTCTCGGATCGAGAAATTTGATCGTCGCCATGAACCTAATCCTCCTAACAAGCGCGAGACTTGAACGTTCCTATATAGGCAAACTCATCGTTTGGCTGCAACCTTACCGGCCGACGATTTCTCGTTGACAGGTCCGGGCAATTGTTTTAGCTCTAGCTTTCGTAACCGCAGCGAGAATCTCTTTTACAGACTTCGCCCGACCAGCGCCTGCATCGCTAGTGTGCCGCCGGCGAATGAAGATCACTTCGGCATCCAGTTGATGCTGTTTCAGAATACCGGCATCCTTGCAACATAGCGAAGGAGAATCCTAAAGCGAAAAATCTCACGATCTCGCAGCTTGTCGATCTAAGTTTTCTGCCATAACGTCGGAGTCAGTCTTGATGTTGCGTCCGAGCTGGTTTTTTACCTTCTCCCCCGCGGGAGGCGCGACTTAATGTCATTCTGAGCCCCTTCGACCTTGCTTCAGGATAAACTCCGGCGAAGGATCAGCATGACGTCAGTATGATCGTGCGAATCAAGACACGGTCTGCCAAGGGGAAGAGAGCCCCCACCGCACAGCAGACGTGTGATATAAACACGCTTCCAAATGAAAGGATTAGAATATGCAACCCGTTATCGATTCTGACACCCACATCGCCGAATCGGAAGCCATGTGGCAGATGATCGACGAAAAAATGTATCCGCGCAGGCCCGTTTTGCTGTCTCTGCCGGACGATACTTTATACGGCGGCTGGAATGCGACGTGGCTCATCGACGGCAATATTTTCCCCAAGCCGGTCGGCAAAGGCGGCTTCCGTCTCGTCACCCCATCGGCATCGAAGATCCAGTCGAACAGAAAAGACATTCAGGTCGCGTGCAGAGAGCTGACCGACGTAGCGGCCCGGCTTGCCGATATGGATCGCGGCGGCATCGCGGCTCAGGTCGTTTATCCGACTTTGTTCCTGATCTATCTCACCGACGACGCCGACCTCGACGTAGCGTTGAGCCGCGCCTATAACCGCTTCATGGCGCAAGCTTGCGCGCAGAGTCACGACCGCATCCACTGGGTGGCGATCCCGCCGCTGCGCTGCATCGAGGAATCCGTGAAGGAGTTGAAGTGGGCTAAACAAAACGGCGCCGTCGGCGTATTCTTCCGCGGCATGGAAGGCAACTTGACGTTGGACAACCCATACTTTTTCCCAGTCTATCAAACGGCGATGGATCTCGATCTACCGATCTGCATTCACACCGGCTCCGGCACACCGGCTCTCACCGCGATGTTCGATCTGGAACGCAATCGGCAATGGTCTCACTCCGGCTTCCCGCCCCTATACGCGTTTCGCGATCTCGTGCTGAATCAGATTCCCGACATGTTTCCGAAACTGCGCTTTGGCTTCATCGAAGCCTCCGCCAGTTGGATACCGTTCTTGATCCACAAGCTACGGCGCGATAACAGCAAGCGCTGGAAAGCATCATGGCAATCCCCGGCCGATCTTTTCGATGATTGCCGTTTCTTCGTCGCCTGTGAGGCTGATGAAGATATTCCCTACCTAATCCAATACACCGGCGAAGGCCACCTGCTTACCGGCTCCGACTACGGCCACAACGATCCTGCGGAACAAACTCATCTGGTGACGCAGATGAGAGCGCGAGAAGATGTGCCGCCGAGCCTCGTGGAAAAGATTTTGTGTGACAATCCGAGGCAGTTTTACGGGATATGATGAACCAATTGAAAACGCCGCCGCATTTCTTAGGAGCAAGTTTTAGAGACGGGCGTTGTTTTCTAAGCAAATCAACCGAACGGCCCCCGGCTCCAAGCCGAGGGGTTCTGTCATTCCGGCGAAAGCCGGAACCTAAGCGGGTTTCGAGCTTGAACTGAAATTGAAACTGGATGCCGGTTGGGAATTTACCCTGAGCAGCGCTGAAGGGCCGGCATGACGAACTTTCATTTCGCCTGAACGCGAGGGATTTCAACCATCCCTGATAGAGACATTTAGGGACAATCCGCGAAGCAACTCTTGCGTATGCGTCGGTTCGGACTTCCTACCGTAGACGACGTACCAGTAAACTCCATCGCAATTCGCTTAGACACGAAAATCTTGAGCCGGTCGCGCCGGCTATTCTTAAACGACTGGAACGTTTTGAACGTTTGGAACGACTGGAACCGTCCGACTCCTTTAAATCCCATGCTCTTGCACAAGTTGCGCCTGCCAGCGCAACAGTCCGCCGCTTTTCATAATCTCATCGACGGTCCGAGGCCGGCTCAGGGCGATGGCCTCGAGCGCGGCTTTGGGCGCCAAAGTCGAAGCGGCGATGCCCAGCTCTTTGGCGACGCGAGCGCATTCATCCCGCAGCGCGTCGATCCGCTCCAAGCACTCGTCGCTTAGAGGCTCAGGGCGTTCGCGTCGTCTCAGCTCCGGCCACTGCGCCTGAGACATTCCAGTCGCCCGCGCGAGCGCTTCCTCGAGTGTTGTCAGCAATGAGCCGCGGACATTTCGCGGCAACTTAGGTCCATGTTGCAGCGGTGCGCCAGGGTGAGACTCCGCCCACGTGATGAGTTCCAATATTTGTTGATTGCTAAAGACCTTGAAAGGCGGCTGGTTCGCGCGCCTGGCGTGCTCATCGCGCCAATGCCAGAGTTCTCGCAGATAGGCCAGCTGGCGGCGGGTCAGCCGCCCGGCCCCGCTGATTCGCCAAGCATCGTCGGGATCGCGTGACTTATCACGGCCGGTCGACTCCACCATCGCTCGGCAACTTTCCACCTGCCATTCGAGTCGGCCCCGTTCGCTCAGCTCGCGAGCCAAACAGTCGGCAAGCGGCTCGAGAAAACGCGTGTCGTTGACCGCGTAGCTGAGCTGCTTCTCGCTCAGCGGTCGGCGCGACCAGTCGGACTTCTGCCCTGTTTTTTCAATCGTGACTCCCAAGAATCGCTCGATGAGCGCAGCCAGCCCGATCTGTTCGATGCCGAGCAATTGCGCGGCAATCATGGTGTCGAAAACTTCACCCCGCGCTCTGAAACCCAGAGACGTTCGCAGCATGCGTAGATCGAAGTCGCCTCCGTGCAGAATCAGCGGCTTCCCGGCCAACGCTTCCAAGAATCCGCTCAGGTCCAGACCTGCGAGAGGGTCGACGAGATAGTGCTGCTCTCCCAGCGAGAGTTGGATCAAACAAACCTTTTCGAAGTAGTTGTGGAGACTGTCAGCCTCGGTGTCCAGCGCGACCCTTTCAGCCGCGCCGATGCGCTTGATCAGCGCTTCCATCGCAGCGCGTTCGCGAACATAAACGTAACTCTTTGACTTCGGCGTATTCAACGAATAGATCTCCTTCATTAGGTTGCCCACAGAAATTGCCAGGCCCACGGCTTAATCATCTATCGAATTTGCCAGGAAGATGAAACTAAAAACGGATCCCTGCATGCGCTTGGCGATCTCGTGATGATTCAGATCGGCGACATATTTTCTGAAATTGTGTTTGGGATTCATCGAACCACATGGCACGCAATATTGAAATCAAAGCGCGTATCGAGAGCGTTGAAACACTCGCACTAAAGGTTGTCGCCCTCGCGATAGAAGGCCCCATCGAGATCGCGCAAGACGATACTTTCTTCCGGTGCGACTCGGGACGTTTAAAGCTTCGTGCCTTCTCAAACGAAAGCGGCGAGCTCATCTTCTATCGTCGTGCGAATCAGCTTGGCCCGAAGGAATCGTTTTACCTGCGCTCGCCGACGTCTGATCCCGACGCGATGCGCACGTCACTCTCCTTGGCATATGGCCAGGTCGGGCGCGTTCGGAAACATCGCACCCTGTTCCTTGTCGGCCGAACTCGCGTCCACCTCGACCGAGTTGAAGGGCTGGGACACTTCCTCGAGATCGAAGTCATGCTCGCCGATGACGAGCCTTCCGAACGTGGCGTCCGCGAGGCACATGAACTCATGGAAAAGTTGGGGGTCCATCCATCGCAGTTGATCGAAGGTGCCTATATCGATCTCCAACAAGACGGCTAACGCTCGAGCGAGCCGACAGTCCAAAGAGCTATTGTCTTGGTCTGACGCTCTACACCGCTCGTTTCATTGGCGTATCGCCACCTTGAAAAGCACCTGGCGGGGGATTTCCAGGACTACGGTTTGCGAACGGTATTCTTCTACAAACAGTTTACGCGACTTGTTTGAGGGGTCGCGCAGTTCAATCTCACGTCGATTACCGATCTTGACTCTGGTCGAGCGGACGAAATAGGCTGCGGGCCAGTAGGAGATGGGCGCCATGCCGGACTGTGGTTTGGCGGTCGGCATATTCTTGATGAGTTGATTTAAGGCGACGATATTGTGACCCATATGTAATTCGGAATGCGAGCCGCGCTCGGAGATGGGCGGACCGGCATTTGTCGCCGGCTACATCGGCTAGTTTCACAGTTGAGCATCATAATGAAACGGACTGGAACACTGAGCGGCGTCACCATGCCGGGCAGCGCAGCGGTTTGGGCGGACGTTAGGATACTGATCCAACACCACAAAATTTGACGAGATGCACAATGGATATCCTTTGGGAGGAATTAACTTCAGGGTTGTCTAACACGAGGCAATTGACCCAAGTAATCATCCGGTTGATAGCGGCCACGCTGTTGGGTGCGGTCGTGGGGTTCGAGCGCGAGCGGGCCGGTAAGCCAGCGGGGTTACGGACTCATACACTCGTGAGCCTCGGCACAGCCGTCTTTATCCTCGCCTGCTCCGGCGTCGGCATGTCGTTGGACGGCTTGTCGCGAGTCATCCAAGGGATTCTGACCGGCATCGGCTTCATTGGCGCCGGTTCCATCCTCAAGTTGAGCGAAGAGCGTGACATCCAAGGATTGACGACGGCGGCCGGCGTGTGGATGACGGCTGCCATCGGCGTGACCGTGGGCTTAGGCAGTTTAGGCGTGGCACTCTTCAGCACGCTCCTGGCCGTGATAATTCTTGCGGTGGTGGGTGCCGTCGAATCTCGCGCCCGAGAAGGGCGGTGACGAAAGTGGAAGCCACTAACAACTGCATAAGGCGACGGAACGACAGCGGCACAGGATGCATTAGATCTCCAAGCATCGCCCACGATTGTCTAGACCGGTTGAAGACGGTGTTCGCAGAGCCGTTCGGCTCAACCAGAGTGATCGGAACCTCTAATTGAATTGATTTCTCCAACGGAATAATCTCACCTCTCATCCGACCTGAAGATTGACTCCCGCCGGCATTCAGGTTCGAGTCATGTCACTCGTCTTAATTGCCTAATTATATCTCTATCAGCAAAAACGGAATCAGCGTCATGAACAAGACGCTGAGTAGAGTCAGGCAAGTCCGGCACATTCTAACTAACGTCCACCTGTGAATACGCTGCGAAAGTCTCTTGCCGGTCTCTTCCAAGATCGGACCAATAAAATCAGGGTCGGCGAGAAAACTCTCCTTTTCCAATAATGCCGGGACGCTTTGCTTCACGCCCTTGCGCGCAACCACGTAACCCAAGGTCGACAGTAAAGATTGGCCTTCCTCGGAGAGCGTCCAGTCGATCAACAGCGCCGCTGCATGGGGATGAGGCGCGTGGCGCGCAAACATTAGCATGTTGGGTTTGGCGTAGTACGGATCGAGAATGGTCCAGTCGAGTGGCGCGCCGCGAGTCTTGAAGTCGAGCACGGAAGAACTGTTGAGCGCTATGCCGACGGCTCGCTCGCCCGCGCTGATCAGTTGCGCCTGGGTCGTGCGTCCCCGGCCCATCTGGATCTCCTGCTTGGCCAGTCTCCTCATGTAGTCCAAACCTTTTTCCCGGCCATAGTGTTTGAGCATCACGGCAAACCAGGGAAACTCCTCGATGTCCAAAATCATATTGCTCTTCCATCTGGGCTCCAGCAGATCTTCATAGCGTTTGGGCGCTTCACTCCGCTTGACCATGTTGGTGTTGAAACCAAGCACTACCGGCACAATATAAGTCGGAGTGAAGTATCCCTCCTTGTCCTTGTGCGCGGTGGAAAAATATTGGCGCTGTGGGCTTGGATACGGGTCCAACGCGCCGGTCTTCTTGATCCCAAAGGCTTGAGCGGCTGAGGCGTTGGTAACGTCAAAGGCATGCCTGCCGGCGTTGAACTCCGATTGGATCATGATCACCTGTTTCTGGCCGGAGATACGATAGGTATTCACCTTGATAAAGGGGTATCGTTTGTTGAACGCTTTCAGAAAGGGTTCCGCATCGCTGGTCTGGAGCGAGCTATAAAACGTGACTTCTTTCTCATTCCTTGCGCGCTCGACCAGGGCTTTCTGCCGGTTCTCGGCCGAAAGCTTTTCAAGTCGCGCCAAAATCTGGCCGGCGGTTTCCTGCGCCGCTGTTGGCGTTGCCGCCACTACCCACGCGCAAACCAGAACTGAAATCACGCCAGAAAGAACGCTTTTTCTCATGGCAATCTCCTGAGAAATTTCTAAGAGGTAAACTCGAACTCGGATGTGCAAAGCATCGCGAATGGTCTACCGCGGGCCTATTTCGAAGTTCGGCCGATAAATCCCAGCACAATGCGGTTGAAGAGCTCGGGTTGCTCCCAATAGATTGCATGGCCGCACTCCGGCACGATCACCATCTCATTGTTGGGAACATGGCGCGCGATCATCCGCATGATAGAAGGCGGAGTGTACAAATCGGCGGCGCCGGTCATCAGCAACGTCCGGACTTTAAGGGTCTCCAGCTTCTCCGGCGTCACCACATTCATCAACTTTTGCTTGGCACCCCTTCCGGTCTCCGATTTGTGGTTGAGTTCGGTCCATTTAGCGGTGCCTTCAGGGTTAGCCCCGCGATAGGAAGACCCGAGCTCGCGAAACCAGCGCGGCAGATCGTTCCACTCGTTGAATTTAAGAATCCTGGCGGCGGCTTCGGCAATGTAGCCTTTGGTAGACGCAAGGTTGTTACTGGATACCGTAAGGCTAAGCAGACGCTCCGGGTGGGACAGCGCGTAATCGGCAGCGACACTGCCGCCGGCGGCCGAGCTCACTATATGGAACTTCTCCAGACCGAGGAATTCAATCAGATTCTGCAGGTCTTCCGATCCGCTCCCCGGATTCTCTTGGGGCGCCGAGTCCGAGTTGTAATAGTTGCGCCGTGAGTAAGCGATGACACGGTAACCGGCTTTGGCAAATACGGGCTGCTGGTACAGCCATACCAGCGCGCTACCCGAAGCTGGATGGAGGAACACGACCGGCTCTCCACTGCCGCCCGTATCCCAATACCCAAGATGAGTGTTGGGAAGCTCCGCCATCCCCTCTTTCACCGGAACCTGCGCCGGGATGGGTACCGGAACCATAGGGTCACCCATCTGAGTCGAAGAAATGCTTTCGTTCATCAATGTTCCTCTACTTAACTATGAGTGTTTTACAACATGAGCTAGTGGCAACGCTTGGCCGAAGAGTCTTCATAAATTCAGCGCGAACAGCTCGTCGGGGCTGACTGGGCGGGGCGAGAAACCCTGCTCGTAGACATACTGGCCGATAGCCTCAAAAGCCGGACGGTTGGGCTCCAAACCGTAGGTCCAAAATCTTCCCTAAGACCTTCCAGGTCTCCTCGAGATGGTTGATGAGCCAAGGAAGCGAGAGGCGGAGCGCGTCGGTGTCATAAAGTCCGTCGACGGCTAGATCCCGAGCCTCGCAGAGGGCCTTATAGATACTTCCGGCCACCCATGGATTCTCGCGGTAGACATCGTCGCGGACCACCACGGTGTGCATGATCGGAAAGATCTTTGTGCGACGATAATAGTCCTGCTCTATTTCATAATAGTTCGGAAACAGGCGCGCTATGCGGGCTGAGCCCTTCTGGAAGACCGAAGGAATGTTCAGCGCGAACAAGGCGTCCAGTTGTCCGGCCTCTAGCATTGCCTCCAGGGTTTGGCTCGAAGGAAGCAAGTCAACCTTAATTTTATCCGGCAGACTCAGAGGAACCACCGGTCTCGTGGCGGGAGAATCCAATCCGCCAATGAACCAGTGGATATCCTCCAGACCTACGCCATACTCGTGTTGCATCATTCCATTCATGAAAATAATTCCGGTAGACCCGAGCTGAGTAGTTCCCACCCGCTTGCCCCGCAGGTCCTGGGGGCTTCTGATGCCCGCATCGGTCCGTACGTAAATACACGAGTGGCGGAAGATCTTGGATAACGCCACGGGCACCGCAATGAATGGACAGCTGCCGCGGCCTTTGAGGGTGACATAGTGACCAAGCGATAGTTCGGAGATTTCAAACTCTTTTTTTTCCAGCATCCGAGCAAACAATTCGCGCGGTCGCATGACCTTTATGTCGAGATCGATTCCTTCGGCCTTCACCCGACCATCCATGAGCGGCCGGGTACGATCGTAGTCCCAGCATGCAAGAGTAAGTTTAAGATTCGACATCGATACCACCTAATCTCACAGATAGGTAGAAGTAAAGGTTTAGTTTGTTTGGGTCAGATCCGGGATTAGATCAGGGATCAGGCATGGACACATCGACCGCTAATTTCCATACAACTTTTTAATAAAGCCGCTGTCCTCGATTTCTTTCAAGATCGACGGATCGATGAAGTCGCCGGGGTTGAGATTTTTCATTTGCGGGCGGGTCTTGGCGAGTTGATCGATGATGGTCTGAATGCCTTCGCGGTCCGGGTGGGGAGCTCTACGGATCAGTCTCTGCGACATCTCGTCATAAGCCACTTGTACCAGGGACAGATCGTCGACCCGCGTATACTTTTTCAGGACGTTCAGCGCGAGGTCTTTGTTCGTTTTAAAAACATAGATGCCCTCGAGATAGGCTTTCATGAATCGGATGACGACGTCCCGATTGGCCTGAATGAAACTTTTTCGCGCACCGAAGCCATGCATCGAATAGGCCACGCCAAGCTGGCTTAAATCGGCGAGAACGGCGGAACCCGATCGTTTCGCCAGCTCCGCGAAGGGCTCCGATAAAACGACGGCGTCCACCGCTTTGTTTTGCAGCGCCAGAAACTCTTCCTGCTCGCCGCCCACCTGGATAATGGCGACGTCTTTGTCGGGAACCAAGCCCCAGCGAGTCAGCGCATAGCGGATGGAAAAATCGCTGGCGCCTCCGAGCCGGGAAATGCCGACCTTCTTGCCCTTTAGCATTTCGGGCTTTTTGATATCCGGATGCGCGATGATTTTGAACACAAAAGTATTGAGCGTCGCGGTCAGGCCGACGAAGTCAGCGCCGCTCATGTTGGCGTTGATGTTCGCGACGCCGGCGCTGGTGATGAACTGAATCTCGCCGGCCAGAGCCGCCTGAACGGCGCGCGAGCTCACCGGAACAAAAAGAATCTCGGCATCCACGCCGTATTTCCGCGACAGGTTGAGCTCCTTCATGATGTAAACCGGATCGAATTGGATGCCTATGGAGGTGTAGGCGGCGCGGACTTTGGGCAGGCTTTGTCCCTGTGCGGCGGCAGCAAGAGCTACAGTGAAAGCAAAGCAAATCATCCATCTTTTTACTCTCAACATCGTTCTCTTCCGTTACCCGTCATACAGCAGTTCATCACTAGTGATCTATAACAGTTGCTTCACGTCTAAATTCGAAGAACCCTTCGACAAGCTGCAGGGTGAACGGTCAAGGGACAAGCCGTTCGTGGTGAGGCAGCCTGCCCTGAGCGAAGTCGAAGGAAACCATAAACGGCAAACGCTATGTAGCTCTTACAGTTCACTGGCGATACAGTCCGTCGATATAGCCGGACTTGTCCAGCTCGTCGATGAATCGAGTATCCACATATTCCTTCGCGTTGGCGGTTTTCGCCGCCGGCACCCGCTTTCGCCAGATCTTCGAAGATCGTTCTGAAACCTTCCAGAGTGACGGATACGGTTTCACCTGAATGAAACTTTTGAGAATTGATAGGTATCCTCCAATCTCCTTTTCGTCTTTGATTTGCATGCGCTTGGAGAGCGCCCGCTTGGCCACGGCGGGATTGGTGCGCATTAGATGAATTCCTTCGATCACGGACTTGACGGCTCGTCGCACGACGTCGGGATTTTTTGCAATAAACTTTTGCGTCGTATTCAGGCCCGTTTGCTGAACCGGCAGATCCATCTCTTGCATGTTGACTAAAACATGCATGCCGGAAGCTACGGCTTTGACATAGTAAGGCGGTTGAATGATCGCGCCGTCAATGATCCTGCCGCTGGATAAGGACGCTAGAAGCACCGGTACGTCGCCGACCTGTACGTAGGAAACGTCTCTATCCGGATCCAGCCCGAGTCTGCCCAACCAGGAGCCGGGACATCGAATCGGTGACCGTGCCGAAGCGCGTGATGCCGAGCCGCTTTCCTTTGAGATCGGCGACAGTACGAATCTCGGGGCGAACCACCAGCCGATATAGCGGCTTGTTGAGAAAACTCACGACCATGACCACGTCGACGCCCTGCAACCGCGCCGACGAAAGCAGACTGCCGGAATAGACGCACATGTCGATCTCGCCGGCAATCATTGCCGTCTGTCCAAGGGTCGTTTGCAGGTAGAGTATTTGCGGATCGATGCCGTTTTTCTGAAAGAGCTTGCCTTCATCGGTCACCCAGAGCATCGCATTGCTGACTGTCGCTCCGGAGTAGCCGATGCGGAGCTTGTCGGCGGCACCGCTCGAATCTGGCAAGATGAAAAGCATCACCGCGAGCCAGACCGCCCACGCGTATGCAATAGCATCGTCCGACTTTGAACTTTGAACATTGAACTTGGAACGGTTCTAGAGCCCATCGATATAACCCGACTTGTCCAATTCCTCGATAAACCGGAGATCGGCAAAATCTTTGGGATCAGCATTTTTCGCCGCGGGCATGCGCTTCGACAAATCATTCAAGATCGCTTTGAAACCTTCGAGGCTCGGATAAGGTTTGGCTTGCGTGAAACCGCGCAGCTGCTGATAGGTTTCTTCGAGGTCCTTGGGATCTTTGATGCGCATGCGGACCGACAGCGCTCGCTTGGTGGTCTCGGGATCTTTGCGCACCACCGCGGCGCCCTCGACGATCGATTTGACCACACGTCTGACGATATCCGGCCGGGCGGCGATGTACTTTCGCGTCGTCATCAAGCCGGCGTGTTGGTAGGGAATCACAGTTTCTTCCAGGTTCATCATGATGCGGCCGCCGTTTTCGACCGCACGCTTGTGATCCGGCGGATCGAAGATCGCGCCGTCCACGCCCTTCGCCATCATCGCGGCGACGCGGGTCGGCGTATCGCCGATCTGCAGAATCGTAACGTCGGTGTCGGGATTCAAACCGAGCTTGGAAACCATGAGACGGGTGCCGAAATCCGACGCCGTGCCGAAGCGCGACACAGCCAAACGTTTGCCTTTCAAGTCCGCAGCGGTCTTGATGTCGGGACGCACGACCAAGCGGGAGACTAAATAATTTAGAAATCCCGCGATCATCGTCACGTCGGCGCCTTGCAAGCCGGGTTGGCGTCATCAACAGTCCGGTGTAAACCGCGAACTGAGTCTCTCCCGCAATCAACGCGGTCTGGCCGAGCGACGCAGCCAGGTAAAGCACTTCGGCGTCGATGCCGTTCCTATCAAAAAGTTTCGCTTCCTTGGTCACCCAAAGGAGCGCGTTGCTCGTCGTTGTACCCGAGTAGCTTATGCGCAACTTGTCGGCGGCGAAAGAAATGTCACCACGGGACAACAAGCTCAAAAGCAGGCTGATGAATAGGAAAGGTCGATGCACGCCCTCACCCTCCCCTCTCCCGCGAGCGGGCGAGGGTAATACATCGGACAAGCGCTATCCGAAACGATTGGAACGACTGGAACGATTTGAACGTTTGGAACTCTTAATCTTTGATTATTTTAGTGACCGATCTCGTCGACCCGCCCTCGGGCGTGCTTTGTCCCCAGACGTGAATGTACTGCGACTGCGAGCCGTCGCCGCCGGCGACGATGACGAGTATGTCCTCGGGCCTATCGGTTACGGGAATAATGCTGTCGCGCGTCAGCTTTAGATCCGATCGGCGCTTGACGCGCTGCTCGAAAGTCTCGTCGGGAAGATCTTTCATACGATAGGCGGCGCGCTCCCAGATGAATTTCTGAACGTCCTTTTTGCTGAAACCATCGCCGGCGATGATCTTGGCGTGCTCGGGGCAAATTACCATGATCGCTTCCGGCCCCGACGGTCCGTCCATTTTCTGCGCGAAATTGATCAGCACGCCTTCAGCCGTCGAGCTGTCCAAATCCGATGCGCGGATCGACGCATCCGCGCTGATCGCCGTGACCGTGCTTTGCTCCGCTTTGAAGCCGCGCTCGACGTGCAGCGGCTCCCACGGGCTCGCCTCCTCGTTTTCGCCGACGCAGATGGAATATTTTCCAGGCCAACCTAGAGTCGCCTTGCAGGTCGTGCCGGGATAGGAGCCGCCGATATTGCGTTTCACCAGTTGCACGAAGCGGCCGATGGTCGCGTTGGCGCGCCATCCTTCGCCCAACGCATTGGACCCGCCGTTGATGTTCAACTGATTGCGGATCGGCCCGTTGATGATGAGCATCACCGCTGGCCCTCCGGTCGTCGCTTGCAACGCATAGAGATTGAGCTTGGGATCGGTGAGCGCTTCGGCCGCGGCGATCAGCACCGGCATATATTCCGGCTTGCAGCCCGCCATCACGCCGTTGATGGCGATCTTCTCCACCGTCGCTTGAGCCCAGCGCGGCGGCACCGCACCGATCACTTCGTCGGGTTTGCGCTTGGTCGCCGCGAGCATTTGCGCCACTCGTTCTTCCGTCGGTGGAATGATCGGTAAACCATCACCCCAACCTTTTTCTTCGAAAAAAGCCTGCGCCGCCCAAATATCGTCGGGTATTTCGAAACGTTCCGCTTGAAGTGCTGCTGTAGTCATAATCGCTTTCTCTGGCTACGCGCTAATATCCTGTTCCGGAAGGTCGCTGAATTATTGCCACGGCATTCCATCGGAGAAATCTCCCCTTCCCCTCTTTGTCAAAGAGGGGTGAGAACCACACGGAACAAAATCCCCCCTTTGAAAAAAGGGGGATACAGGGGGATTTGCGTTCGACTTCACCTGCTGCCAACTCTAAAAACTTTGTGAACGAATTTCCGAGACGCCGCTGAACTTGAAGCCGAAACCGAAACGAATTTGGTTACGCGACTTTCGTCCTCGCCGCCTCTGGCGCGAGCAGAATCTCGATCAGCTTACTGAACGCCGCGTCGGCTTTTTTATTCACTTCTTCGATCTTCACCGTGCCGATCGGATGCTGCACGACCAGCACGGGATGATCCGGAGCGCCAAAGGCTTCCTTCTCAGATTTCGCCAACGCGGCGAAGGCGTGGGTAATCACCGTGATCGCAAAGCGGCCGCGCTTTTGAATCTCGATTGAGTCGTGGACACTCCACGACGTGCACGATCCTCAATCACCGAGCCCGCTAATAACAAAATCAGCCTGCGAGGCCAGTTCGTCGAGATATTGTTTGGGCGCGCCCTGCTGGGCAGTGAGCTTTCGGCGGCTAATCACCTTGGCGACGCCGTATTTTTCCTTGAGCTGTTCGGCGAAGCGCTCGGCCAGCTTGTCCATGTTGGGCTTGCTATTATCGAGCAGACCCAACACTTTGCCCCGCAGTTCCGTGAACTGCGGCAAACTCGCGACTTTCGCCGCCGACGTTTGCGCTTTTCCTTCTGGACTGAGAACAATCATCTCATGACCTCCTGAAATTCGTAGGGGCAACCCCCTGTGGTTGCCCGTTCGACCCAGGGCAGGCACAGGAGCCTGCCCCTACGCTGATAGATTGAAAAATCCAAATTGAACTACGACCGAACAACATGTTCTATAATCCGTAAAACGCCTTCGGGTTGTCGTAGAGAATTTTTTGCACGGCCGATTGCGGGATATCGCCCTTGTCCGCGCGCGCTTGCAGCTCCTTGCGAAATTCAAGCTCCATCGACGGATCGCGATGGGTGTAATCGGAGCCGACCATCAAATTGTCTTCGCCGACGGATTTAATAATATATGGAAGATCCTCGTCGACCTGGCAGGTGATATAGACGCGATTTTCCTGAAATACATTTTGCGCCAGGTTCAGCAACGGGACACCGAGCACGCTCGTGCTCTCGCGCCCCTGCTGACGAAGCTGTTGCCGGCGCAGATCGTAGGCGACAAACGGCGCCCACATGGAACCGGCTTCGATGCAACCGATGCGGAGCTTCGGAAATTTCGTCGGGATCTTATGCAGAATCAGGCCGATGATGCCGTTCATCGCCGCCGCCTTCGTGCGCATGAACTGGCCGTGGGAGAATTCCCGCGCCGGCGAGAAATCCGGCACGCCCGAGCCGGTGTGAATGCAGATCGGCAGATCGAGCTTCTCCGCTTCCGCGTACAGGGGCTCGAAGTACGGATCAGCGGGATACTTACCCGCTTCGCGGTCGCCTTTTTTCAAGATGCCGCAGGCGCCGTGCTCTTTTGACCAGCGTACTTCCGCCAAGGCTTCGTCCATTTTCTGCAGCGGCGGCATGCAAACCCAGCGCAGTCGTCCGCCCGATTGACTGCAGCGGTCGCCTAACCAACGGTTATAGCTGCGGCGCATCGCCGAATTGAGCTCCGGCTTTTCCGTCGCCTCCATCAAGAAAAGCGTCGGATAAATCACTTGGGTATCCGTGCCCAGCTCATCCATGTGCTTGAGCCGCGCCTTGACGTCGAGCAGCTCGCGCGTCGCCACGGTGGTGCCCGAGTCTTTGTCGCTGCGAATGAAGCGAATCTGGCGCTTGCCGTCGATCAACCAGTAGCGCGCCGGCGGCAGCTTCGGATCCGGATTCGACGGATAAGCGGTCGCCGGTTTGAACTGCACATCCGCTTCTTGCATGTACTCCCAGGTGTCATCGGTTTCATCGATATGAGTATCGGCATCGATAATTCCCACGGTCAAAGTCTCCTTGAAATAATTTGGCTTTCTATTATTTAGTACGGTTTCCCGACGTTTGAAAGAGCCTCCGCCCGCGCCGACCACCGACCGACATTCGCCTTACGATTTGAACGCGTTGAACGATTTGAACGGCTTGAACGCGTTAAATATCCCCAAACAGCCTTATCGGATTCTGATAAAGGATCTTCTGTTTTTGCGTTTCACTGATATCGCTTCGCTGTAAAAGCTCTTGAGCCGCGTTTTCCCGCCCCTCGCCGTGCGGGTAATCGGACGAGTAAAGCAACTGGTCCTCGCCCATGAGCGCCAATTCTTCTTTCATCAGCGGGTCTTCCATCTCGCCACAGATGAAAACGCGCCCGGAGCGAAGATATTCCCTCATAGTTTTTTCAGGCATGCGCGCATTCAGCACGCTCGGTTGGATCTCGCGATCCCGCGCTAAATAATGATCCAGCCGGCCGACCATGTAGAAAATCCACTCCGCGCCGAACTCCATGAAGGCAATGCGCAAGTCAGGATAGCGATCCATCATACCGCTACCGAGCAGCGCGACGAAGGCCATCTGCGCCGGCAACGCCATGCTGAGCGCGTGGGCATCGAGAAAACTTTCCACACAGCTATCGAACGGCGGGAAGCTCGCCGCCATGTGCACGCAGAGCGGCAGCCTGCAGCGCGCGAACTCTTCCCAGAAATTCTGAAAACCGCTGTCGCATAGCATCTTGTCACCCGCCGTGCCGAACACCACGGCCGCCGAGGCTCCTAACTTGAGCATTTCTTCCAAAGCGACGATCGACTCGCGCGCTTCGCGCAGCGGGATCAAGCCCGCCCATTTCAAACGTTTCGAGTGGGCGCGTGTTTGGCGCGCGATGAAACGATTGTAGGCGCGAAAAAGTGCCGCTTCGAAACGCGGATCGCTCGTCCAACGCGCGTATAACGTCGACGGGAACAAGAACTGCACGTCGATCCCCAGACGCTCGAGATCGCGGATGCGCGCGTCCGGATCGACGAGCGTCAAAGAACCCCGGTCCGGCCCTTCGACCACCCAACGCGGCGGCGTCGCCGGCTGCAAGCCCGGCCCCAACCCATGCGGCTCCATGCGCCCATCGGTCAACCAGCCCGCGGTAAACGCGCCAAGCTCGGCGCCGTCGTGGATCAACGCCGGCCGCGGCCGTCGCGCGGCGAATTCCTTCGGCAGATCTTCCCACATCTGTGGCGCCACATTGACGTGGGCGTCGGCATCGTAAACTCGATATCCGTTGATCACGACAAGCCTCCCTTCCTTGGCCCTGGGCCTCTTTAATCACGGCCGAGATTTGGCTGTCAATCCGTACGATATTTTCTCGGCTCGAACTCCGTGCGGTGAACGTTTTTCTAGATTCAATGCGGCCAAGCCGCTTGACGCGGGCGATCGGTCCTCGATAGATTTCGTAAGACCGTATTCGAGGAGATCTTTATGACCGGAATCATCGATGCCGACACGCACATCGCAGAGTCGGAGAGCATGTGGAAGCTATTTGACAAAAACTCGTATCACCGCCGGCCTGTCATGCTCGCCGCTCCGGACGACACGCTGTATCGGGATTTTAATGTTCTGTGGCTCATCGACGGAAATATTTTTCCAAAAGCCAGCGGCAAAGGCGGCTTTCGCATCATCACGCCGACCGCGTCGAAACGCGAAGCCGGCAGGACCGATATCAGCCTGGGCTGCCGTGAAATTACCGATGTCGAAGCGCGCTTGGCCGACATGGACAAGGCTGGAGTCGCCGTGCAGGTGATTTACCCGACGTTATTTCTAATTCACATCACCGACGACGTCGGCTTGGAGATCGCACTGTGCGGCGCCTACAACCGGTACCTGGCGCAGGTGTTCGGCAAATCGCGCGGGCGCCTTCGTTGGGTCGCCGTGCTGCCGCTGCACAGCGTGGACGAATCTATCAAAGAGATGCACGAGGCCAAACTGAACGGCGCCGTGGGAATATTTTTCAGCGGCATCGTGGGGTCGCTCACCCTGAACAATCCTCACTTTTATCCGATCTACGCGGAAGCCGAAAAGCTCGGCCTGCCGATCTGTGTTCACACCGGACAAAGCTGCCGCCATTTACTGGACTTCTTCGATCTTGAATTGAATGGAACTTTCGCAGCCTCGCACCTGCTGCCGATTATCGGTTTTCGCGATCTCGTGGCCAGTGCGATTCCGGAAAGATTTCCTAGCTTGAAATTCGGTTTTCTCGAAGTTTCGGCAAGTTGGGTGCCGTTCTTATACCATCACTTGAAGCGCTCGGCGCGCCCGCGCCCGTCCTTTCCTGATGCGCGCTGGAAACATGCGTCGTGCAAAGATCTGTTCCGCAACTATCGGATCTACGTCGCCTGTGAAGCGGACGAAGACATCCCGTACCTGGCGGAATACATTGGCGAGGATCACCTGATGATCGGCTCCGACTACGGTCACAATGATCCCGCGGAAGAAAAGGCGCTGGTCGAGACGATGAAAGCGCGCGAGGATCTTTCAGCTGCTTTAGTAGATAAAATACTGGTGCGAAATCCCAAGGATTTCTATTCGATATAGCGGCGATCGCCGACCTTCACTTCTGGATCCGAAGTTCGTCTAAAAAGTCCAACCGATGGCAACAGCTGAAGTCGAACTCAAATCCCCCTTGTCCCCCTTTTCCTCCGTGCAATTCTCACCCCTCTTTACTAAAGAGGGGCAAGGGAGATTTTTTGGACGGAATGACGCCATATTAATCCCCGCCCTGCAGCGGCCTCCCGGAGAGTTCCGTTAGCGTCGCGGTCGGCGTGACATATTCAAGGTCGGTCGACACCTCGATCAGTGCCGATCTGTTCGCGCTCATCGCCTGCTTGAGAGCCGGCATGAATTCGTCGTCGCGATTTACCTTCAAGCCCAACGCACCGTAGGCGGTACCGAGACCGGCGAAATCGGGATTCATCAGGTCATTGCCGGAGGGACGTCCGGGATATTGCGCTACCTGGTGCATGCGGATCGAGTTGTATCCTTCGTTGTTGTAGACGATCGTGATGATGTCGGCGCCAAACTGTTTTGCCGTCGCCATTTCTTGGCCCGTCATGAGAAATCCGCCGTCGCCGGCGTGCGCCACAACCAGGCGGCCCGGATGCGCAAGCTTCGCGGCCACGGCTGACGGAACGCCCGGACCCATGCATCCTAGACTCGGTGAGATATAGGAGTCTGCGTAATCGAATTCTAAATAGCGCTGATGCCACTGACCGAAGCTGCCCGCGTCCGTCGCCGTGATCGCGTCCGACGGCAACGCCGCCTTGAGATCCGCCATCACCCGCTCCATCGACACGCGCTGCGTCGGACGCTCGGATGGAGTCGCGTAACGTTTTTGCGCGGCATGATGTTCCGCGACCCAACCCGCCCGGCTCTCGTTCGGTCTTGGCCCTTGAAATTTGAGCGCCGCGGCCAACGCCGTTTTTGCATCGGCGACGATACCGACGTCGGGACGCAAGTTCTGGCCGATTGCTTCTTCGTCGGGATAAATTTGAACGAACGGTTGTCCAGGTTTGGGAAAAGCAAAACTAGCGGTGGTCTGCTGATTGAGCCGGCTGCCGATCACCACCACCAAATCGGCTTCATCGGAAACCAAATTTCGCGTGTGTTTGTTGGCGTTCGCCAGGTTGCCAATGTAGTTCGGATGACTGTTGGGGAAAGCATCCTGGCGTTTATAGGAGGTGAGCACAGGAACCTGAAACTTTTCGGAGAAATCGATCAACTCCTGCCGCGCGTTGGAATATTGCGTTCCCGAGCCGGCGATCAACACCGGCTTTTTCGCCGCGTTAATCCGATCGACGATCTGCTCGATCGATTTAGGATCGGGATCGGATCGTACCATTGGATACGGATCGATCATGGAAATTTTCGCGTCTTCTTCGAGCATGTCGCGCGGCAACGACACCACGACCGGCCCAGGACGGCCGCTGCGTGCGATATGAAACGCCCGCGCCATGATGCGCGGCACTTGGCGCGCGTCGTTAATCTCAATGACCCATTTGGCGATGGTGCCGAAGAAGTGCGTGTAATCGATTTCCTGTCCCGCTTCCCGGCCGCGCGCCGCCCGACCGACTTGTCCGACAAGCAATACCAGCGGCACCGAATCGTACTTTGCGCTATGGACCGCGATACTCGCGTTGGTCGCGCCGGGACCGCGGGTAACGAGACAGACCCCCGGCATGCGCGTCGCCTTCGCATAGCCTTCTGCCATGAAACAAGCGCCGCCTTCCTGGCGATTGGTAATCAGTCGAATTTCCGGCGTGCTGTAGAGTCCGTCCAAAACCGCGACATAGCTTTCACCCGGCACGCAGAACACATGCCGTACCCCCTCGTTGCGAAGACATTGAGCCACTGCGTGACCGGCGATCATAATCTTTCCCCCAGTTCTAAGAGTAATTTAGCGACGTGAATTCCATCTGTCCTATAACGCCCGTTTGCCGGTGCTGTCAATGTTGTGAGAGGGAAACATGACGTAATCGAATTTCGCTCACGGTCATTCCTCGAGAAATGCGACCATCGTCGGCAATTGACACGGTATTTAGCGGAGTGTTAAGCGATATTGAGCTTTGATTTGGCAAGTCGTTCCGGAGGTTTCTCGTTGAAGAGATTTTTTTGGCTCCTGCCGCTGCTTTTGCTGACTCCCACCGCCTGGGCGCAGACTCCTTTTTATCAGGGTAAAACCATTACCGTCATCGCGGCGGCGAGCGCCGGCAGCGCCTATGATCTTTACGCGCGGCTCATGGCCCAGTTTATGGGCAAGCATATTCCGGGTAATCCGAGTTTCATCGTGCAAAACATGACCGGCGCGGGATCGATCATCGGTGCGAATTATATCTACAACGTTTCTAAGCCCGATGGGCTGACGATTGGCGCGATTCAGCCGTCGATCTATTTCAACCAACTCTTAAAACAAAAAGAAGTCAGGTACGATTGGGCGAAGTTCACCTGGATCGGCAGTTCGGACAAATCGGATTACCTTCTCTACATGCGCGCCGATCTGCCGTATAAGAGCTTGGCCGACGTTCGAAAAGCCAAGGAACCGCCAAAATGCGGCTCGACGGGTGCCGGAACTTCAGGCAGTTACATGCCCAAGCTGCTCGAAGAGACGTTGGGAACGAAATTTACTATCGTCGCCGGCTACCAGGGAGGAGGCGAAATCGATCTGGCCGTTGAGCGGGGCGAGCTGCACTGTCGCGCATTCACCATTCAAGCCTATCATTCCCGCGAGCCGTACCACACCTGGCGCAAAAAGGGTTTTGCGCGCATTTTGATGCAGACGGGCCAGACGCGCGATCCGCGATTGGCCGATGTGCCGACTCTTCGCGAGCTGATGGACGAGCATAAAACCCCTGAATCAGAGCGGCGCTTGGTGCCGATGGTGCTCGCCGCGACTGATTTCGGCCGTCCGATTGTCGCGCCACCGGCAATACCTGCGGATCGCATGAGAATCTTGCGCGAAGCATTTCTAAAGACCATGAAGGATCCCGAGCTCTTGGCGGAAGCCAAACGAAAAAATTTCGACATCACGCCGTCCACCGGTGAAGAGCTTGAAGCCCTGGCAAAACAGGTGATGTCGCAGCCACCGGAAATCATCGAGCGAGTCAAGGTTCTAATGGACCAGTGAGCTCTCATGAGTCTTGACAACTCAAACGGCCCCGCCGTAACTTTAGCAATCGAATTTATCACCGGATAAAAGGGAGGTTTCCATGTTTGAAATCAAAGGACTCAGAACTTTCGCCATGAGCGCGAAGGATCTCGACAAATCGGTGGAGTTTTATACCAAGACGCTAGGCGGTCAGATCGTGAAAAAAGTCGAGCCGACCGAAGATCAAAAAAAGAACGGCCAGGTCAAAGAAGTCGACGTGCGCCTCGGCAACTTTGAAGTCCATCTGTTCGACGCGTCGATCAAGCCGCGCGAAGCCGACCCGCATCACACGTTGAATATTCCGTGGCAGGAAAAAGACAAGGCGCTTTCAGCCCTGCAAGACATCGGCGCCAACATCGAAAAGGTCCGGCCGCACCGCGACAGCGAAAACTATTCGATCAACGTCTTCGACCCCGACGGCAATCGCTGGGAGCTGTCGTTTGCGAAGGAAAATCGATAGTCGTTCCAGGAGTTCCAATCGTTCCAACGGTTCCAGCTGATTTAATCCGGTGGAACTTTTGGAACATCTGGAACGATTGGAACTGTTTTCGATTCCCTAGTTGTACTTTTTTAAGACTTCCCTTGCGATCACCATGCGCATGACTTCGGATGCGCCTTCGGTGATCATCCGGCTGCGCTGATCGACAAACCACTTCGCCAGCGGCAGATCGAGGGTCAGGCCGATGCCGCCGTGGATTTGCAGCACGCGGTCGACGACCCGGAATGACATCTCGTCGGCGAATAGCTTCGCCATGTAAGCTTCGTTGCGGATATCTTGTTTCTGATCGTTCTTCCACGCGGCCTGATAAACCATTAGTCGAGCGGCGTGCAGCTCGACGTAGGAATCAGCTAGTTTGAATGTAATTCCCTGCCGTTCCGACAGCGGCTTCCCGAAAGTGATTCGTTCTTTGGAATAGCGCGCGCCCATCTCGATGCAGCGCTCGGCGACTCCTAGAGCGCGCGCGCCGTGTTTCAGCCGGCCGATGCCGAGCCATTTTTGCGCCAGCTTGAAGCCTTCGCCTTCTTTACCGACAATATTTTCCGCCGGCACCTTCATGTCGTCGAACGTGATATGCCATGGCTCCTCGCCCATCATCGTTTTGTATCGGGTGACAAGCGTCAGCCCCGGCGTCTTCATATCGACCATGAAACAGGAAATGCCGCCGTGCGCGCCCTTCGCCGGATCGGTGACGGCCATCAGCTGGCCGAAGTCGGCTTCACCGGCGCCGGTGATGAAACGCTTGGTGCCATTGACTATGTAATAATCGCCCTGACGCACCGCGCGGGTTTTCATCGATGCCGGATCGGAGCCCGCGTCCGGCTCGGTTTGCATGAAGCAGAGCTTTTTCTCGCCGCTTCTAATCGGATCCAAAAAACGTTTTTTCTGTTCGTCGTTCAACGCGTAAAGGATCGGCCGGATTTCAGGCCCGAAGATGCCCTGGCCGCGCGACGGCAGCGCAACCGTGCGCGCCAGCTCTTCCCATACCAGCACCTGCGCCAAGCTGCCGAGCCCGCCGCCGCCGTACTCTTCAGGAACGTCGAACATCCAAAGTCCCATGTCTTTGGTTTTCTTTTCCAACCGCTCGCGAATGTCCGGCTTCAGCTCCATGTTCTCGAGCGTGTGCATCTCGATCGGAATCAGTTCCTTGTCGACGAATTTGCGCACCGTGTCTTTGAGCATCTGCAGTTCTTCAGGCAAATTGAAATCCATTCCTGTCCTCCGAAGCTTAACTACGAACGTTCAACCGTTTCACTCGGTTCAAAGTTCAACGATTTGCCGGAACGGAACCGAGCTCGACTTCAGCTTCCTGGAACGTTGAACCTTGAACGATTGAACCTTTGAACGAGCTATTTTTTCTCTTCGAATTTATACGACCCCAGCCCCGGCCGATACTCTTTGCGCGCGAACTGTTGCAGGCCCGGCCGCCCGCCGATCGCTGCTTTCGCTTTATCGGAAATCAAACCCGAGATCTCGTAGGCGACGTCCGGATTGGAGTAGAAGGTGTAATACCAAGCTTCTTTGACGGCGTTGAGCGCCGAGGGTGCTTTTTCCTTCAAGTTGTTCGCAATATCCATCACCTCTTTGTCCAAATCCGCCCGCGGCACCGCTTTGGTAATCAGGCCGATGCGCTCAGCCTCTTTTGCGTTCATGGTCTTGCCGGTGAGTGCATAGTAAAGTCCGTGCTTGGGCTGTAAATGTTCCGTCAACACAATCGTCACTTCGCCACCGGGGAAATGACCGAAATTGACTTCCGAGAGACCGAATTGCACGTCGTCGGCCGCGATCGCGATGTCACAGCCTGTCACGACGGTGAAGCCGCCGCCGAATACCCAGCCATTAATTTTCGCGATCACCGGCTGCGGCATTTTGCGCAGGATCTCGTTGCGCCACTGGCGCGACTTCTCCCGCACCTCGTCGCGCACGCGCTCCGGCTGCGAATCCATCTCGATAAAATACTGCTTCAAATCCTGTCCGGCGCAAAAGCTCTCCCCCGCTCCGGTGATGATGATCACTCGCGTATCCTTGTCGTAACGCAGGTCGGTTAAGCAATCGTACATCTCCCGGTGCAGCTGCGGGCTCATCGCGTTGCGCTTCTCCGGACGATTCAACGTGACCGTCGTCACGCCGTCTTTGTTGTCGACCAATAAAGTCTGATAATTTGCCATTGCCATTCCTCCTTAAAATATTTTCGAATAATTACTTCCTCGTCCTACTCCGTTCTAAGCAAAACTGTCAACGACTAGCGACGCGACAAGTTTGTTCTCGTTGTCATCCTGAGCAGAGCAAAGAATCTCGTCGCGATTCTAAGCCCAGATTCTTCGGCGTTGCCTCAGAATGACATCCATCGGTCAAATAAAATGACCTAGCGCCGAACCAGATCCCTCAGCAGTTTCTTCCAGTGGTCCTCGGCTTTTTCGTATTGTTCGAGCGTGAAGCCCTTCTCCGGATACCAGCGCTTGAAGCCGTAGTTCTTGGTGGAAGTGGCGAAGCGGAACTTTTCCTCGAAGATCTTCTGTCCCTCGGGGCTAAGCAGAAAGTCAATAAACAACACGCGCCGCGTGCGGACTGTTGGTTCCCGCGGGCAAGGCAACGCCGCCGGCGTTGGTGGGATTCAAATCCATCGGCACCCATTCCGTCGGCGCGCCTTTTGGCTTCCCTGCCAGCACATGGTTTCGGAATATTGAAATCGACATCGGCATCTCGCCGGCCGCCATCAACTCATGCATTGCGCCGCCGGAAATCATGTGCATCTGGATGTCCAGCGCGCGCAGTTGCTTGATGTACTCTTCGCCTTTGGCTTTGATCATCGCACCGATGAATCGCACTCCCGTGGTGTCGCCGCTGACGGCGACTTTGCCTTTGTATTCCGGCTTGGCTAACTCGGTAAAATTTTTCGGCACGTCGGCGGCGCGGATCAAATTTCGGTTGTAACCCAAGCCGACGATCGATTCGCGGTCTGTCGTCCAGAACACTCGCCCTCTGTCGGCTTCCTCTTTCGCATCGTCGGGGAACTGCGCCAAATGAGGCGAAAAATACGGCGACAACAGCTTGTTCTCGCGCATCATCATCAGCGTCGCCGGCGTGGTCTCGATCAAGTCGGCGATGTTACGCTTGGACTGAGCTTCGGTGATTAGGCGACGCGTTAAATCGTTGGGCCCGGCGCGATAGGTTTCAACTTTGATGCCCGAATATTTCGCCTCGAAGACATTGGCGATGTCGCGGTGCGCCGTGAGGCTCGTGTACCACACCATCTTGCTTTCTCTTTTCGCCCCCGCCTTGAGCACCTCTTCTCGGTCCGCGCCGCGATAGTTGGCGAGATCGGCGACCGACTTGGTCTGCGCGGATACAAATGAGGCGACGAAACAAACCGATATCAGAGCCAACAGTAGTGACCGCATCACCGTTTCCTTACTATTTCGGACAATTCCGCGAAAGCGAGATCCTTCACTTCGTTCAGGATGACAACCCATGAATTTCATTCTGAGACGGAGCCGAAGAATCTCGGCCTTAATCGGCCGAACTCGTTGTCTCAAACCTATTCCAACGCACCCTCTTGCTTGAGCGCCGCAATTCTCTCGCTGTCGTAGCCGACCACGTCGTGCAATACCGTTTCGGTATCTCTCCCGAGCACCGGGAATTCCCATCGCCGAGTCAGTTTGGCGTTGGTAAATTGCAGAGGAAAATTCGGCAACACCACTTTGCCCAGTCGCGCATTGTCGACGGCGACGATGAAGCCGCGTGCTTGCAATTGCGGATCGTTGACTAAATCTTCGCCGGTCTGCACGACGCCGCAAGGGATACCGGCTTCTTGCAGTTGCTCGCGCATCGCGAAGGCGTCTTTGTTCTTCGTCCATTGCTCGATAATGCTGTCCAAAGCGTCGCGATTTTGCAGCCGCTCCGCATTGGTCGTGAAGCGTGGATTTCCCGCCACGCCGGTGCCCAAGATTTTTGCCAACGCCGCCCATTGCTGTTCGTTCTCCGCGGCAATCACGCACCAGCGGTCCTCACCTTTGCATGGATAACAACCATGCGGCGCCACGGACACCGAAACATTGCCGATCGGCTCGGGATTTATTCCGCTCGACGCCGCTTCCATGAGATTTGCGCCGATCATGAACGCCGTCGCTTCAGATTGCGCCAGATCGATGAACGCGCCCTTTTTCTGCCGGTCGCGATGCAGCACGCCGGAAATAATAATGATCGCGCACAATACGCCGGAGACATAATCCGGAAACACCGTCTGCGAACCGATCGGCGGGTTGGTTACGCCCGGATGATTCCACATGTAAGTGAGCCCGGTGAACGAGGTGATATTCACGCCGACGGTCGAGAAGTGGCGTTTGGGTCCGGTGGTGCCGAGACCGGGCATACGCAGGTTGACGATGTCCGGCTTCACTCGGCATAGCTGATCATAAGCCAAGCCAATCCGCTCCACGACATCGACGCTGTAGTTGTCCAACACGGCGTCGGATTTAGCGACCAAGTCGTGCAGCACTCCTTGTCCCTTGGGATGTTTGAGGTTGACTGTAAAAGAGCGCTTGTTACGGTTGAACTCGAGAAAGCGCGGCGAAAGATTGGGATCTTCGCCGGTGCCGAAAAAGCGAAACGGATCCATGCCGCCCTTGCTCGATTCGACTTTGATCACATCGGCGCCGAGCTCGGCCAAGATCGTCGTGCCGTAAGGCCCGGCAAGCACGTGATCGAAGCTGACGATGCGCATGCCGTTGAGCGGAGCCGTGCCGCTGTTTGCGCCTGAATTCGATTTCGCGCGGCGCGTTGCGCTTCTCGCCGCTGTCGCGCCAACTATCCAGCACCGGCACGCTCCCAACGGCGGGCCGAGCGCCGTCGATCACGAACGGCATCGCCGGCTGTTTGGTGCTGCCGAAACCGGCATGCTCCACGGGCGCCATGAAGCCGCGGCTTTGCACTTGCTCGTCATTGGCAAACCCCATCGGCGTGTTCACCGGCACGCAGGGAATACCCTTCGTCTGCAGGAACTCGGTGATCTCGGCCCTGGTAAATTTGCCGAGAAAAGCCTCCACCGCGGGATTGAGCTCGTCCGCGTGAGCGCGGCGATAAAGATTGTTGAGCCAATCCGGCGTGTCGAACGTGGCGGGATGATCCTTCCAAACGGATAAGAATAACTTCCAATGCTGGCGCGTCACGTAAAGATAAACGTACCCGTCCTTGCAGGGAAAAATTTTCGCCGGCGCCACTGAACCGTGCTGGCTGCCGGCGCGCTTGGCGATCTGTTGCTCGTTGGCCCAGAGACGAATGATATGCTCCTGCGTCGCCAGCGCTTCCTGCATCGACGCGTCGACGTGATCGCCCTGCCCGGTGCGCTCGCGCCGGTAAAGCGCGGCGAGCACGCCGGCCGTGGCGAACAGACTGCCAAAATAATACGCCTGAGTTTCCGGCGGCCGCACCGGCGGCAGCGACGGATCGCCGGAGATGTAAAGAAACCCGCTCTCCGCCAGCGCGACGAGATCATTGCACGCCAAATTTTTCTTCGGACCCGTCTGACCGAAGCCCGTGATCGACGCCATGACGATGCCGGGATTAATCTGCGCCAAGTTGCTGTAATCGAGGCCCTTCGCCGCCAACTCACCCGGTTGAAAACTTTCCAGCACGACATCGGCAGTTTCAACGAGTTTGCGCAATGTCGCGCGATCAGCTTCCTTATCGAGATCTAAAACTTTGCTGGCTTTGCCGGCATTCAGATGCGCGAACGTCGTGCTGAGTTTGGCGCCATTTGCAGAAGTAATGAACGGCGCCAAGTTGCGCACCGGATCGCCGCCCGGCGGTTCGATCTTGATCACTTCCATACCCAAGTCGGCGAGAATGCGGCCGCACAATTGGCCGCTCAAACCGGTGAGATCCAGTGCTCGATATCCTTTGAGAAATGGCTCGCTCATAGTTCTTCCTTATAATCCATCGTTGATGATTCTCGTCGAAAATCTCCCCTCGCCCATCTTTTCAACGAGGGTTAATTCTTTGCACTGGCGGGATAGTCCCGATTTGGAAATTTCGTCAAAATGTCTTCCTGAGGCGATCGCCGAAGGATCTCGTCTTCGTCGGTAGCTGAAAATGCGAGATGCTTCGCGCCGCTCAGCATGACACCATGGGATTTTCTCCCATTGCGATAAAGCCTGCTTGGCAAAGGGGGAATTTCCTAGTGCGACTGCGTCCCTTACGCTCCCACGTATCGGCTGCGCATATCGTTCAAGATCTGCGCCGCCTCTGTAACCATGCGTTCGACGATCTCCCTGGCGGGGACGTTGTTCCGCTCTTCGCTCAACATTCCAGCAACCTGTCCGCCAGGGACGTGCAAAAGATCGACACGATCCGCCGCTTCGGCCGCGCGCCGCACTTCGTCCATCGCGTTACCCTGGTAGGGCGTCGGCATCGCCTCAAGCCCTGAGCTCATCCAGGCCTTGATGACATCGCTGCGATAGTGGCGCGCGAAATGGCCACTGGTGTAGGCCGTACGAACAAAGTCTTCCGAGCTGCCATTGAGAATCTGCTTTTTATAAATCGGATTGATACCGCCTTCTCGCGTCACCAGGAATGTCGTACCGCACCAGACACCGACGGCACCTAAGGCCAGTGCCGCCGCCACGCCACGGCCATCGGAAATGCCACCGGCGGCGACCACGGGCTTCGGTCTCACAGCGTCGACGATCTGCGGAATCAAGGGAAAGTTGCCGATGGTTCCGGTGTGGCCGCCCGCCTCATAGCCCTGGGCGATAATTACATCGGCGCCTTTGCGCGCATGACTGAGCGCATGCTTGACCGCGCCGGCAAGCGCCATGACTTTGATGCCGCGCTCATGCGCTAGGGGAACGACTTCGGCGGTATCGCCCAGACCGATGATTAAGATCGGCACGTTCTCTTCGAGAATCACTCTGAGCTGCTCGCGTGTTGCTGCCGGCGTCTTGACCCAGCTCTTTCGGTCCGGCGGCTGCGGCGTTAAGCCGAGTTTAGGAATCAACTCATCGTTGAACTTGGCGTGCTTGGGAAATTTTTCCTGGATCTCTTTGTGCACTTCGTCTGGGTCGGGAATTCTCACATCTTCCATTTTCGGCAACGTGATATCGACGCCGAAGGGCTTGTCCGTCAGCTGCCGAACCGCGCGGATACGTTCGCGGATGACTTCGGGTCGTATCGAGCTGCCGCCGATGCAACCCAAGCCACCGGCATTCGACACCGCGGCGACCAACGCCGGCGGGGTCGTCAAACCTTCTTTGTCCCAGCCCATGCCGGCTTGAATGATCGGCACCTGAATGCCGAGCAGATCGCATAAAGGCGTGTGCAAAGACATACAATCCTCCAATGTCGAGAGCCCAGGGCTGACTCAATGGTAAGCCACCGTTGCTTCCGACAACCCTTGAACTTTTGAACCTTGAACCCTTGAACAAATCTATTTCTTCCGATCCTCCGGCTTGACATACCCAGTCGTGCCGCCGCCCTTTTGCGAATGGAGATAACCTTCCACGTCGTTCAGCGGATTGGTGTAGTAACGCATGCGGTGCGACACCAGGTCATCCGTCTTGAGCGCCATCTGAAAATCCATATCCTTCTGCATGTAGGCGGCGATCTTCGCGCTCTCCAAGGTCACGGCGTTGCGGCTGCCCAGTTCTTTGGCCAGCTGTTCGACGTTCTCCACCAACTGATCGTCCGGCACGACCTCGGAGACGAGTCCGATCCGCTCGGCCTGCGCTGCGGTGAGATTGCGCCCCGTCAGTTGAATATAAAAGGCCTTCTTGATCGGAATACCGCTGTGGAACAGCGTCGAAGTCGCCACCGCGCCGTAACTGCCGCGGATCACCTCCGGCATGCCGAACTTTGCCGACTCCGCCGCGATGCACAGATCGTGACCGTTGATCAGCGCCAAACCGCCGCCGAGACACCAGCCGCGCACGGCCGCCACCGTAACCTGCGGCATGTTGCGCAGCAGCCTGACGATCTCGTACGTCGTGCCGGCGTGTTCCCAATTTCGTTTGCGCTTCCACGACTCGCGCAGATCATAAAGATCGAGCCCCGAGGAATACGAGTCGCCCGAGCCGGTCGTCACGACGCACTTGATCTTGTCGTTCTCGGCCAATTCTTTCAACGCAGCGATCAATTCCGCCATGAACTTCTGGCTCATGGCGTTTTTTTTCTCCGGCCGGTTGAACGTCAACCAAGCGACCCCGCTCGCTTCATCGATCTTTTGTAGAACCGTCGTCAGTTCAGCCATAACCGTCCTCCCCATATCTATCGTGTTCCCTATCAGAACTTGAGGTGAGTCATCAAACGCAATGGGACGAAAAACTAATGTCTGCGTATGATCGAGAGTCTCCGCGAGGCACTAGCCCTTTTTGAAAATAAGATCGTATCGCAGGGAAGAAAGTCGCTTCGATGTCATTCTGAGCGTCAGCGAAGAATCTCGCATGCCCGACTTACAAAGCCGAGATCCTTCGGCGGAGTTTATCCTGAGAACATCGAAGGGCCTCAGGATGACATCGCGGCACGGCGTCAGAGAAAGGAAGGGGAGATTTTCCGAAGGAATGCCGCACAATCGCATACTGAACCTCTGAAACTGAACCTTACAGCCACTTCGCTTTGCGAAAGCGATAGAAGAGAAAAAGATCGATGACGACCATGGAGATAAGTGCATACCGGGTAGCCATGCTGCCACTGGATTTCCGGCATGTGCTCAAATTCATGCCGTAGATGCCGGCGATCAAAGTCGGCACGGCCACCAGCGCGGCATACGCCGCGAGACGCTTGGTCACTTCATTTTCTTGCAAAGTAATCAACGACAAGCTGGCCGAAACCGCCGTCGTCACCATTTCGCGCAGGCTCTCGATGGACTGACTCAATCGGACCAGATGATCCGAAACATCCCGAAAGTAATCCTGCAGACCGGCGCAGAGCTGCGGCACCCGCCCACCGTGCAGCCTGCCCATCGCTTCGAGCAGCGGCTCGGTCGCATGCTTCAGCGTCATGAGCTTTTGCTTGATGCAATAGAGCGCTTCGATGCTCGCCCGTTCGGTTTGCTTGGCAAAAATGCGATCCTCGACCTGTTCCAACTCCGTCTCGATGGCATCGAGCACGGGAAAATAGCGGTCCACCACCGCGTCCATCAACGCGTACAGCACATAAGCCGAGCCGTGACGCAACAGTTCAGGCTCCTGTTCACATCGCTTGCGCACGTCGACAAATCCTTGTTGCGATCGGTGCCGGACCGAGAGAACGTAATTGCTGTCGACAAAGATGCAGACTTCGCCGACGTTCAATTCCTCGCCGCTGCTTTCAATCATATGCAGGACGATGAAAAGCGACTGGCCGTACTCGTCGATTTTCGGCCGCTGATGGCCGTGCTGCGCGTCCTCGACGGCGAGGTCGTGCAGACCGAATTCCTTCTGCATCGCTTCGAGTTCCCCGGGATCAGGATCCTTAATGGCTACCCAGACGAAGCAGCCGGGCTCGTTAACGAACAGATGAATCTGGCTGACCGGAATATCAGCCAGTTTTTTTCCGTCACGGTACGCGACGCAGTTGATCAGCACGGCTTAAGCCTCTCTTGGGAAACGTGAGCAAGCACACTTAGCGCTTTGCCACATTGGCGACGTCAACCAAATCCCGCTGCCCGCTGTTGCGGTAGAGCCGCTTGCCCTTGCGCGGATAGTCGACGACATCCTGTGCCAGTCGCTGTCCGATCACGAGACAAACCAACGGCTCTGAACCGTCGTTGATCGTCTCATGCGCGACGCCGCCCGCGGGAAAGCCGATGAAATCTCCCGGCCCGATCTTTTGGCTCGTATCGCCCATGACTTCGGTCCCATGACCCGACAACACGTAAATCGCTTCTTCTTCGTACTTATGCGAATGAAATTCCGTCGATTTATCCCCCGGCGCGATCGTGATTAGATGAATACCGATGTTTGTTAAGCCAACTTCGTCACCGAGGGACTTGTCTATCCGAATCGCCGCCGGATTCAGATTGTGGACTCTACGCACGCCTTCCATTGCGGCAATTTTCTGCGCTGACAGATACATAGTCACCTCGCTCGTTACTGGTGGTTCCAGTCGTTCCAATGGTTCCAAACGTTCCACTCGTGGACAAGACGTGAAGATAACATAAGCAATGTATTCTTCCGAGACGACTGGAACCGCTGGAACGATTGGAACGTCTGGAACGAGCTATTCCCCGCTGATTAAGAACGGCACGACGATCTCCGCCAATTCCTCCGGCTTCTCATGCGGAATGTGATGGCCGGCGCCTTCGACTGGAACGATCTTGGCGTTGGGAAAAAGTTGCGCGCGGTGGCCGCGCACGGATTTCATGAAATCGCTCTCAGTGCCGTAGACAAACAGGATCGGACATTTCAACCGTCGGATAAACGCTTCGATCTGTCCTTCCGACATCGCGGTCGTCGTGCGGTAGCGCAGGATCGGATCGTGCTTCCAGCGGTATCGTCCGCCTTTGAAGCTCGTGCCGTGGCACGCCATGTGCAGCGCCGCGGCGTCGGGAATCAGTGGAAAGGTTTTTTGCAGCGACTTGGCAGCGGACTCCAGCGTTTCATGGGGAAAGGGAATCTCGACGTAGTCGCGACCTTTCAATCTCTCAGCGATAATGTTCGGCACCTCGTCGTCGGCGCGCGCGAACGGGCCGAGCGATTCGAGCAGCACCATGCGCTGCACTTTTTCTGGAAACGCCGCGGCGTAGAGCAGACACATGCTGCCGCCGAGCGAGTGACCGATGAGAGTTATCGGTTCCTTGTCGAGATGTTTGAGCAATCCGGCCAGGTCGGAGAGAAAATCCTCGTGCTGATAACCGCGGCTGGTGCCCGGCCAGTCGCTGTCGCCGTGGCCTCGAAGGTCGATGGCGACGGCGTGCTGGATCGGCACGCCGCGCTTGAGCAATGCGTCGAGAAAATGATCCCAGCTCCGTCCCTGGTCGCGCACGCCGTGAACGAAAATGTACGTCTCCGCACTGGCATCGCCCCACTCCCAATAATGCAATCGCAATCCATCATGATCAAAGTATCGTCGTCTCGGTTCTAGATTCATCCGTGATGTATCACCTTTCGTTCATGCTTGATGAATTCCTGCAAGCCAATTATTTCCTCGCCTGCTCGATAAATTGCCGCACGAAATCGACAACCTCCGGGGGCGCCTTCAGCACCCTTTCCCGGAGTCTCTCGCCATCTTCGCCGACCTCAAAGCGCGGCTGGAAGCGCATGACCTTCTTACCTTCCGCGAGGAATTCTTCGTCCTTGGAAAGCGAAGCAAAAGCCTGCCGCACTGCAACGACCGCTTCTTTGGGAGAATTCGGCGGCAACAAAGCCACGCGGCTGAGATTCTGGCTGGCCATATTCGCCGCTTTGAGCACTTCGTATTTGATCCCGGTCGGCGCGTTGCCGTGAATTTGCATGTACACCTCGGTAAATGAATTGAGCTCGGGGTAGTCCGGGCTCTTTCCCATGGTCCCATCGGGTTTGACGACATCGTGATAGTAGAGCGGCGTGACAATGCCGGTCTTCACCAGTTGCGGCTCGACGACGCCGCGGTATCCCGGAATGTTTTCATCATGGTATTGAATCTCGTTGCGCTGCACAGCCAGCCGCGCGTCGTTGCTGCTGTTGTAACCGGTCACGTAATCGTACTTGAGTCCAAGGATGTCGAAGGCAAGCCGGAAACGCAGGTCCTTGTTGCTGTCGAATGACAAGCCGCCGGCTCTGAAACGCTCCGCTTTGGCGATGTCCGTGGGTTTCTTGATCCCCGGCGGAACATCGGACCGTATGTAGCAGACCGTCACGCTCCCCACCGCAGCGATGAACGGCACCTTCATCAGATCGATCCTCAACGTCGAACTTTTCATCATGTGGTGATTGTAGGGCCCGGTAAAATAGCCCAGCGTGAGAGCGTCTTGCTTAGCCTTCTCGCCGAGAAAATTAATGCCCGTGACTCCGCCCGCACCGGACATATTTTGCACCACGATCGTCGGATTTCCGGGAATATGCCGGGCGAGATGGCGCGCCACGATTCTGCCTTCGATATCAGTCGGGCCGCCGGCGGAAAAGTTAATCAGGAAAGTTATAGTCTTTCCTTGGTAAAATGCCTTTTCCGCCGCGAAAGCAGGAGCAACAAGCAAAACCAATCCGGAAAAAAGGAATAACCAAGCTCCGCCTAGAAACTTCATGATCAGGTCTCCTTTCAGTTGCGATGATCTAATATTCCTACAGCCGCCAATGGTCCGTTCAACGCTTCGCACCCTTTTGCTGCTCCGGGCGAACGGATAAATACTCATTTTTCCGTTAAACCACACCGTTCGCAGTGAGCCCAATCCAACCATGAACGTGTTTTCACACAGTCTCGCCCGACGAAAAATCTCCCCAAGCTCTCGCGATCAGCTTTTCAAGCTTTCGCTTCCTGCTAGAATCATTTCCTTCAATTTAACTTTATTGACCTTACCGACTTCCGTGTGCGGTAGCGAGGAACGAAACTCAACCGACTTGGGCACTTTGTACGCCGACAGCCGCTCCTTGCAGAAGCCGAGCAGGTCTTTCGCTTCAAGATTCGCGTCCGGTTTGATAACCACTACCGCTTTCACAGCCTCGCCCCACTGCGGATCGGGTACACCGATGACGGCGGCCTCCAGGATCGCCGGGTGGCTGTAGATGACACTTTCGATCTCCAACGGGTAAACGCTGATGCCGCCGCTCTTTACCATGTCTTTCTTGCGGCCGGCGACGAAGAGGTAACCGTCTTCATCGAAATAGCCGAGGTCGCCTGTGTAAAACCAGCCGTCCCGGAACGAAGCGTTGGTTGCTTCGGCGTTCTTGTAATAGCCGTGGGTTGCGAGCGGACTCTGACAGATGATCTCGCCGACTTCACCGACTTTCATGGAATGGTTGGCGTCGTCGACAATCCGCAGATCTACACACCAGACCGGCCGACCCGCGGAATTCGGCTTTGCGTCCATATCGCCGGGCTTCGAAATCGCCATCTGCCCCGAATCCGTCGAAGCGTAGGTGCGGTAAATGTTCGGCGTAATTTCTTTCTTCAAGCGCTCGAGCACCGCCGGATGAACCTTGCCGCCGGTAATCGCGAGACAGCGCAGTGTGCTCGTGTCGTATTTCTTGGATTCCAAGACATGTAGCATGCGCTCGCACATCGTCGGCACCGCGCCGATGTAGGTTACTTTTTCGCGCTCGACGGTCCGTAAAACCTCCTCGGCGTCGAAACGTTCGTGCAAGATCATCGTGCCGCCGAAGTAGATAATCCCGATCGTGAACGAGCGGCCGGCGTTGAAGTAGATCGGCGACGAGAGAATCGCGGTATCATGCGCGCCCAAGCCCTTTTCGATCGCGTTATTGATACAGTGAAAAACAAATGTCCGCTGTGTCGTCAGACAGCCTTTGGGAAATCCTGTGGTTCCTGACGTGAGCATAACGGCAAACGGATCGTCTTCGCTCACATTGACGTCGGGCTCCTCCGGACTCTGGCCGACGAGAAGCCCGCCATAACTTCGGTCGGACGACAGCGACACCGGTTTGAGAAAACCCAGATCCTTGAGTTCTTTTGCCTTGGCGAATTCATCGGCGCAGTTTTCCTGAAGAATGATGAATCGCGGCTCGAACGCCGAAACCACCGATGCGAGCTCCAGCGCCTTCCATTTAACATCGAGAGGAATCGCGAGTGCGCCGATCTTGGCGATGGCGAAAATGATTTCCAAATGCTCGATCCGATTCCCCACCGACAACGCCACCGCGTCGCCCTTGCGCACCCCGAGCGAAAGCAGCCCGTGTGCCAGCCGATTCACGCGCGCGTTGAGCTCGCCGTAGGTGATTTGCCCGGACCGGTCTTTCGCGGCAACTTTGAGCGGATACTTCCACGCATTGCGACGCAATCCGTCGCCCATCAGCATTGGGATACTTGTGCCCATGGTTACTTCTACCTGACTATTGGGTTTACGGCCGCAAACCAAACCCTTTGCGCATTCGCAGAATGTTCAAAGGTTCAAGCGTTCAAAGTTCAAGGTCGGAAACCCGATCCGATGGCAATGTCAACCGTGGCACTCTGACTTTGAACCTTGAACCCTTGAACCTTGAACTATCTTATTTCCCCTTCCACGCCGCCGGCCGCTTCTCGACAAACGCCTTCGGCCCTTCCTTGGCGTCCTCGGTCTGCATCACCATGCTCTGCAGATCGGACTCATAACGTAGTCCCTGCTCCAGCGTCATGTCGCTGCCTTTGTAAATCGCTTCCTTTATATAGCGCAGCGCCAGCGGCGCGCCCTTCAAGAACGACGCAGCCATCTTTTCACCGGCGGGAATCAGCTGATCGTAGGGCACCACTTGATTCACCAAGCCGATGCGGTGACATTCCGCGGAGTCATAAAGCTCTCCGGAAAGACAGATTTCCAACGCTTTCGGAATGCCGATCAGCCGCGCCATGCGCTGGGTGCCGCCGGAGCCCGCCATGAAACCCAGACGCACTTCGCTGACGCCGAGCCGCGCTCCTTCCGCGGCGATGCGAATATCGCAGGCGAGACTCATCAACAACCCCGTGCCCACCGTGTAGCCGTGCAGCAACGCCATGGTGATTTTGTCAATCGCCGCGATCGCCGGCGCCGGCGTGCCGGGAATCGCCGAGGAACGCGCTTGGCGCAGCACCAGCGGCGACTCCGGTTCCACCGTCGCGGCCGCCTCGCTTGCGCGCACGCGATCCTTAATATCACCGCCGACCGAAAACGCTCGCTCGCCGTTGGCTTTAAAAATTACGACCTGAACGCTGCGATCCTCATTCGCCTCGCGGCAGTAACCGACAATCGATTTCACCATGTCCCGATTGACCGCGTTCAACGATTCCGGCCGATTCAGTGTGATCCAAGCAATCTTATCTTTGACTTCGTATAAAACTTTTTCGTCCGCCATTGCGTACTCCATTTGGGATTTTAGATTTTCGATTTTGGATTGTCGGAGAGTATACGCGAGTGTCTTATTGCTGGATTTTCATCTCCCCAATCCAAAATCCAAAATCGGCAATCTAAAATTCTTACTTCCCCTTCCACACCGGCGCGCGTTTTTCCGCGAAGGCGCGCGGTCCTTCCTTGCTGTCTTCCGTGGTGCCAATCAACGCCGATAGATCGGACTCAAGGCGAAAGCCCTCGTCCAGCGACAGCTCGATACCTTTTTTGATCGCTTCTTTAATGAACAGCACCGACATCGGCGCGCCCTTGAGAATGCGGTTGGCCAAATCCTCCGCTGCTTTCATGACGTCGTTGGCCGGCACGACGATGTTAGCCAATCCCAAACGCAGCGCTTCGCTGCCGCTGACGTTGTCGCCGGTGAGGCAAATCTCCAACGCTTTCGCTACGCCCACCGTGCGCGACAATCTTTGCGTGCCCCCGGCTCCGGGAATCAAGCCGCGCTTTACCTCGGCAAGTCCCAACTTGGCGTCTTCGGCGGCGACGCGCATGTCGCATGCCAGGGCGAATTCCAACCCGCCGCCGACACAGTAACCGCGGATCGAGGCGATCGTCGGTTTGGTGATCGCCGCCACAGCGCGACTCTGGGTATGGATCGTCGCCGACAGTTTCTGCGCGCGCCGCTCGATCGGCGAGGACGCCGTTTCCGATCGCTCTTTCAGATCCATGCCGGCGGAAAAAGCTTTTTCGCCTGCGCCGGTAAAAATCGCGATGCGAATCGCGCTGTCGTCTTCGATCTGCCGGCACGCTTCGACCAGATCCTTTGCCATCTGCCGGTTCACGGCGTTCATCGACTCCGGCCGGTTGAAGGTGACAAAAGCGATCTGATCACGCACGTCGAACAGAATTGTCTGGTAATCCATTGCTCCTACCTCTTTCTTGGCCCCTAAGTTCCAGACGTTCAAGCTGTTCAATCGCTTCGCGGAGCCTGCCCTGAGAGCTGCGAAGGGTTCAAGCCCTCTCTTTGAATCTCCCCCGCGTCGCGGGGGAGAGAAAGGTCCGGCCGCGTCGAAAGGAAGGTGAGGGGTGAACGATTTGAACGGCTTGAACTTTTTGAACGGTTTGACCGAGTTAATTTATTAGCGTCCCTTCGCCTTTCTTTCCTGCGCCAACTGTTCAAGGAAAGATAAGTCCAACAACTCACTGGCATTCAATTTCATCCCGCTGAGATTCTTATCGTTGGCGATCACGTTCTCCAGTGCTTTGACTGAAATCAAGGGCAATCCCGGTGTCACCTGAGTGTAAGTCCGGCGGGTTTCATCCAATTCTTCGGTGTTGTTGGAACGGTAATATTCACCTAGAAATTTCAGCACGCGGTCTTTATTTTTCTCGTCGCGATAGAAATCCATGCCGTCGGCCAACCCGCGCATGAAGTTCATGACAGTGTCTCTGTCGGTCCGGATGAAGGAGCGCATAGTCACCGGTCCAGCAACCGTGTACTCGAAATCCTCCTTGGAAAAATCGATAAACGTAGGGTAACCCGCTTTGCGCGCCTTTAAGGTGAACGGAGATTGAAACACGCTGGCTTGAACCTGTCCGGCCGTGAGTGCGGTCCAACGGTCTCCCTGGCCGCCAATGCCGACGATCTGCACGTCCTTCTCGGGATTGAGCCCAAGCCGTCGAACGGCCACCCGGGCGATGAAATCCGTGCTCGAACCGAGTTGGCTGACTCCGATTCGCTTCCCCTTGAGATCCTCGGGTCTCTTGATCGAAGGATGCGCCGCCAGAATGTAGTCCAGCCGATTGCCGACTGCGCCGATAAATTGAAACTCCTTGGCGCCCTGCGCCCACGCGGCCACCACCGTAGACGCCCCTTGCAACTGCAAAGGCAGGTCGCCGGAAAGAGCCGCTTGGATTCCCATAAGCCCGCCCCTGATGTAAATCGGTTCGAGCTTCAAGCCGTGCTTTTCGAATGAACCCGAGCGGTACGCAACCCAGAAATAACTGGACGAACCGCCCAATGGGTAGCCAACCTTAATCTCGCGGAGAGGTTTGGCTTGGGCGAAGGCGTTTGAAGCCGATCAAACAGCTCACGCAAGAATGCAATGACGGTCGCCACAACTAGCGAACTTGATTTTGGATTTTGGATTTTAGATTTTGGATTATCGGACAAGAAATTCATTGCGCGCATTGACATCATCGTATTCTCCTGTCTTCAATCCAAAATCTCAAATCCAAAATGTCTTAGGCCAACTCGAAGCACGGCAGTTTGATCCCCGGATCGTGCGTCTCTTGAAAAACCACTTTGACGCGGTCGCCCATCTTTACTTTTTCTCTGCTGTCCCCCACCAACCTGCTCTCCATGATCACGCCTTCGTCCAAAATCACATTGATATAGTAAATCGGCGTTTCGTCTTTGAATGCCGGATTGCGCGGAACGCGGACCAGAGTAAAGGTGTGAACCTTGCCGGTGCCTTTGGACTCGATCCAATCGAGCTCGCCGAAACAGTCGACGCAGGCGACGCGCGGAAAGAATTGCACTTTGCCGCAGCTTTTGCATTTCTGCAGCAAGAATTTCCCGCCGGCCGCGCCCTCCCAAAACGGTTGATCGACTTTGTTTACCTTGGGCAAACTTTTTTGCGGTGCTCTTGCTTCGGCCATCATTTTCTCCTTTCCATGACCAGCGCGGCGGTCGTGCCGAGATTGCGCCCGTAGTTGAGCCAACCGATCCCGGTGACCAAAGCGCGCTCGGCTTTTCGCACTTGATGTCCTTCCGCTTCACCGCGGAGCTGCCGCAGGGCCTCGACGATATGGAGAAATCCTCCGGCAAGTCCAGCTTGGCCGACGGACAATTCGCCGCCGCCCGTGTTCACGGGAAAATCGCCTTTGTAGGTGAGATCATGGGCGTCGACAAATTTGCCGCCGTCGCCTTTTTTGCAAAAGCCTAAGTCCTCGATCTGAATCATCACCGCGATCGGGTAGTCGTCGTAGATTTCCAGCAAATCGATGTCTTCGCGCTTGACCTCCGAGAAAATTCTTTCGCCGACGACTTTCTGGCCGAAGGTCGTTTTGTCGGGCAGCATGTTCGCCACCTGATAGTGCGAGATCTCGGCGTCCGTCACCAAATACACCAGCTTGTCGGTAATCTTCTTTGCCTTCTCTTCCGAGGCCAGAAGCACGCACTCCGCGCCGGAGCACGGCATCACGCAATCGAACAGGCGAATCGGATCGGAAATCATCCGCGAGTTGAGGTAATCATCCATCGACATCGGCTCACGAAACAGCGCTTGTGGATTATTGATGGCGTTGAAGCGTTGGGCAATGGCGATCTTGCCGATCTGCTCGAGGGTCGTTTCATACTGCGCCATGTGCAGTCTTTGAATCAGCGCCATCAGCGAATTCGGCCCGCCGTAGCCAAAGACGTCGACGAAGTTGCCGCGCTGATACTCCAGCTGGCGTTGCGTCGGCGTGCTGCGATCGAAGGAATTGCCGCCGACTAGGACCGCCAAATCGAGGTGACCGCATTCGATCGCGTCCGCCGCTCGTCTGACGCTCATCACGCCGCCGGCGCCGCCGTAGTCGCCGTTCAATACCCAATCGACTTCCAAACCCAACTGCTCCGCCACGTGCGGCGAGTAATCGGGACTCGCTTGTGTGGTAATCGAGAATCCGCGAATTTCTTTTTTGTCGAGCCCCGTCTGCCTGAGCGCGTCGCGGATTGCATCAGCATAGTAAGAAAGCGCCGACGCTTCGGACTTTCGCGAATATTCCGTCGAACCGTAACCCACGAAACAAACTTTTTTCCTGCGCATTGCAGCCCCCCTTTCAGTCGCAAGCAATAGGCGACAAATTGTCGTTGTAGGGGCGCAGCATGCTGCGCCCCTACACCTATTGCCTCAAAAATTTCTCTCCCGCCGCTCGATCCAACTCTTCTTCCCGCCCGTACAACAAGCGCATGAGGCGCGCCTCGCGATAAAAGCCTTCGAACGGTAAATCTCTGCACACGCCATACCCGCCGTGGATCTGGATCGCGGTATCGGCGGCTTGAAAAGCCATCTTTGCCGCGCGTTTTTTCGCCAACGCGGCTTCTTCGAAATAAGTCAGTTCCTGATCACAGCGCCATGCGGCTTCGAGCGTGAGCCAAGTGCATGTTCTGATCTCGATCGACAAGTCCGCGAGCATCCATTGGATGGCCTGGCGCTCGGCCAGCCGGCGGCCGAACGTGACGCGGTTGCGCGCGTGCTCAATGGAGCTCGCCAGGCAGCGTGTCGCGATGCCCAATGCACGCGCGGCAATGCTCAATTGTTCGCCGGCAATGATCTCCCCCGCCTCGTATTCGTATCCGAGGAGTTGCTCGTTGGGAATTTTACAGTGCGCGAGCACCAGCCGCGACACCGCCGCATCCGTGGTCAAGTCGACTTGATCCGTAAGGGTAATCCCAGGCATGTCGCGTTCAATGACAAAAAGTCCCAAGCGCTGCGTCCCCTGCTCCCGCGCGGGAAACAGGAACAGATCGACGTGGGAATTGGCAATATAGATTGACGAATCGCGCAAGATCGAGCCGTCGGGCTCCTGGCGGTAAAGCACTTGCAGCCGGCTCAGTTCGCCGGTCTTATGCGCTTCTTCAAAACCCAGCGCCATGGAAACCGTGCCCTGGGCGAGGCCTTCACCGTAGCTGGTTTCGAACATGAATCCAGGAATCGTTATCGGTCGAAACGGCAACACGGAGCGACCGAACTCGCGATGAATCAACACCCGAGCGACGGCGCTCATCGATGTGCCGCCAAAAACTTCCGGCAGCTCCAGCGTCCAGAGACCGATCTGCTTCGCCCGCGCGGTCAGTTCGTCGCGTAGATCAGGACTGAGCTCACGCTTTGCCGGTGCGCCCGGCGGCAAAAACGGCGCGGGCTGTTTCAAGTAGGCTCCTTCCCGCGCGATCAACTCCGTGTCCACGAACCTCGCCGCCGTGTCCTTAATCAGCTTTTCTTCTTCTGTGAGTTTGAGATCCATAAATTATCGCTAACGATTCGCCATCGACCCTTTTTTGTAGGGGCGCAGCATGCTGCGTCCCTACAGCAATTCCAATGAAGCGATCCCTTCGCGAAACAACGCGCGCTGGATGATATGTCGTTGGATTTCCGACGGGCCTTCGACGATTCTCGTCGCCCGCGCATGACGAAACGTTTGCGCGAGCACGTGGTTCTTGCGCAGACCCGGCGGTCCGGCGACTTCGAGGGCGAAGTCCGTGACCCGATGCAAGAGCTCCGTGGCAAAAAGTTTCACATTAGCCGCTTCGGAGCGGACATCCATTTTTTGATCGGCCTTCCACGCGCCGAGATAGGTCAGCGTCCGCAGCGCCTCGATCTCGCCGAGAAAGTAGCCGACTCTAGCGGCATATTGATCGGCGTCTTTCGGCTCATGCCGTAACAATTCACGCACGACGCGCAGCACGCGCTGAGACTTGCCGTGGGCGCGGATGCCGACCTGAAATCGTCTCGCTCCAAGCCAGGCTTGGTTAAGCGCCCAGCCGTTGCCGGCTTCGCCCAATACCTGCGATTTGTGAACCCGGCAATCTTCGAACACTAGCTCGCAAGGCTCCGTGCCGCCGATCGTCGCGATACTGCGCACTACTCGGTAGCCCGGCGTGCCGGTATCGATCAGAAAACAGGTGACGCCCTCGCGTCCTGTGGTTCCCGGCAGGCGCGCGAAGAGCTGCACGAAGTCGGCGACATCGGCGAATGTCGGAAACATCTTCGTGCCGTTAATCATGAAATAATCGCCGTCGGGCGTCGCCGTGGTTTGCATCATCGACGGGTCCGCCCCGGAGGCGGGCTCGCTCAAACCGAAGGCCGACGTCTTCTCGCCGCGAATGCACGGCCATAAATATTTGTCGATTTGATCGCCTTTGCAGCTATAAAGGATATTCGAGACATGATTGCCGAGTTCGAAGGGAATCGAGCTTTTCTCGAGCTCCTCGGTGACAGCGATCAGCGCGACGTTGCTCACCTCCATGCCGCCGTACGCCTTCGACACGTCGAGATGCCACAGTCCTTTGGCTTCGGCGTTTTTCTCGAGTCCTTCCATGATCCCGACATAGCGCTGGATTTCGGGATCCTGACTCGATTTGACCCGGCTTTTCCAGCGGCTGCCTTCAAAAATGTCCGGAGCATTGGCAAATTCCGGCTCCAAGGGAATAAGCTCATCACGGACAAATTCCTGGACGGACTTGCGGAGATTTTCTTCTTCCGGGGAAAGGCGAAACTCCATGGTCGAGTAGTTCCTTTTGTGCGCGATGCAACTCGTCGATCGCGGGTCAATATTTCACGGGTAATTCAAGTCCATTTATCATACCTCGCGTCGTCAACGAAAGAGCAACCGGTCATTGACCCATCGCTCGTCTCTGTGCTAAGCGAGAGGCGCAAGTCGGGATTGTAGCAGGGATAGGCCGCGTAATTTTAATGCGTTTACGATGACCAGCAGCGATGGACGAAGGTCGAGAACTCTGTTAGATTCCGCTGCGCCAAAGGGCTTGGCCGTTTCACATTGTCAGAATTATTTCGGAAGGAGTTTGCGTTGAAGATCAGACCCGCGGCTATATTTAGCTTTTGTGCTTTCATATTTTTTTGCGTGTTTGTTTATATGGCTTACGAATGGCGTCCCCAGGCGCGACTCTATCCCTGGGTCATCGGTATTCCGATGGTGATTTTCGCAGGGATTCAAGTCATCCTGGACTTGAAAGGCGTCAAGGCCAAACAGTCGGACGACGGAGCTCCTCCAACTCCGATGGATTTTCAGTTTACCAAGGACGTTGACCCGGTAACCGCCAAGAAAAGAGCAATCATCATGTTTTCATGGCTGTTAGGTTTCTTTTTTTCGATTTGGCTGTTGGGCTTTCCCATCGCAATCCCACTAATGATGTTCGCCTACTTCAGGTTCCAGGGCGGCGAGCCGTGGGTCTTATCGATCACGCTGACCGTCATCGCGTGGCTCTTTTTTTATGGTCTATTTGTCAAGTTGCTGACCCTACCGTTCCCGGAAGGATTGATCATTACGTGGCTTGGTTTGGGCGCATAGTTCGTTTCCTTTCGGCCCACCGCAAAAATTAGCCACTGCCCAGTATCTCGGCCGAATCGCCCATTCGTCTGCGGGAAAGGATCTAGACTGTCGAACCCGTAGTCTGACAATCGGTCTCAAGGAGGGGCCTGCGATGAAGGCACGAAACCTCGCAAGGTTAAGCGGCTCTCTCGGATTCGCAGTCGCTTGCGTAGTAATCGCGCTCAGCCTTAGCCGAAGCGGTCATGCTCAGGTCGAGCCGTTTTACAGCGGCAAGACGGTGCGTATCATCGTCGGCACCACGCCCGGCGGCTTTTACGATCGCTGGGCTCGGCTGCTTTCCCGTTACATTCCGCAATATGTTCCGGGCAATCCCAGTTTCGTCGTCCAGAACATGCCCGGCGCGAGCTCGGTCGTTGCCACCAACTACGTTTACAACGTCGCCAAGAGTGACGGCCTGACGCTGCTCATGCCCATCAACAGCTTGCACCTCGATCAGATCGTCGGCCGGCGCGAAGTGAAGTACGACATGCGCAAGTTTGAGTATATCGGCAGTCAGGAAAAGACGCCGACCATGATGTATTTTCGCGCCGACAGTCCGATCAAGTCTCTCGGCGATATCATTCAGGCGAAAGAGCCGCCGAAATGCGGTTCCACGGGCACCGCGAGTACCGCGTATATCGTCTCGAAGCTTTTGATCGAGGCATTCAATGCAAAGACCATCAGCGTGACCGGATACCCGGGCGGCAGCGAGATCGACCTCGCCGTCGAGCGCGGCGAACTGGTATGCCGCGAGATGGATGTGCCGCCGCACTTTGGCCGCGAGCCCTTCGACGGCTGGCATAAAAAAGGCTTTGACCGGCATATTTTCCAAGGCGGACCGAAGCGTGATCCGCGCCTGGCGGAGGTCCCAACGCTTTTCGAATTATTGGACCAGTACAAATCACCCGCGGTCATGCGCGATCTTACCCGTATCGTGCTAGCCAGCGGCGAGTTTGGCCGTCCGATGATGGCTGGGCCGGGAGTGCCGCCGGATCGAATCAAAGCGCTGCGCGATGCCTACGGGAAAGCGATGCGCGACCCAGGCTTGATCGACGAGGCGAAAAAAGGCCAGATGGACCTGGTCCACACCCCCGGCGAAGAGCTCCAAGCGCAGATGAAAGGGCTTTTGAACCAGCCGCGCGAGGTCGTCGATCTCGTCAAAAAAATTCTTGCCGACTGAGGTAAGTCATGAACAATCTCTCGAAAAATCGGTTCAAAGGTTCAAAAGTTCAAACGTTCAAGGTTGTCGGAGTCCTAATTTTCTCTGTCCTTGAACTCTTGAACCCTTTGAACGTTGAACAAACATTCGCGCAAGCGAATTTTTACCAAGGCAAGACCGTTCGCATCATCGTCGGCTTCACCCCCGGCGGCTTTTACGACCGTTGGGCGCGCTTGCTGTCGCGCTACATGCCGAAACACATTCCCGGCAATCCCAATTTCGTCGTGCAAAATATGCCCGGCGCCAGCTCGGTGATCGCCGCCAACTACGTCTACAATCTGGCTAAGGCAGATGGGCTGACGCTGCTCGTGCCGATCAACAGTCTCTATTTAGATCAAATCGTCGGGCGCAGGGAAGTCAAGTTCGACATGCGCAAATTTGAATTTATCGGCACCCAGGAAAAAGCGCCGACCATGCTTTATTTTCGCGCCGATAGTCCGTTCAAGAACGTCAGCGATATTATTCAAGCGAAAGAACCGCCGAAGTGCGGCTCGACGGGCACCGCGAGCACCGGTTACTTGCTCGCCAAAATCATGGACGAGGCTTTCAAGGCGAAACTCAACACCGTGAGCGGATATCAAGGCGGCTCTGAAATCGATGTCGCCGTCGAGCGCGGCGAGATCATTTGCCGCGGCATGGACATCCCGCCGCATTTTGGCCGGGAGCCGTTCGACAGTTGGCACAAGAAAGGCTTCGACCGCCATATTCTTCAAGGCGGACCCAAGCGTGATCCGCGCATGGGCGATGCGCCGACGCTGTTCGAGCTGATGGATCAATACAAATCTCCCGAAGTGATGCGCGGCGTGGCGCGGATTATTATGGCGAGCGGGGAATTTGGCCGGCCGATGGTCGCCGGACCCGGAAACCCACCGGATCGAGTCAAGTTGTTGCGCGATGCCTACGCCAAGGCGATGCGCGACCCGGGCCTGATTGAAGAAGCAAAAAAGGGTCAAATGGACATGGAACATACCCCGGGCGAAGAACTCCAAGGGTTAATGAAAGAGCTGATGAATCAGCCGCGCGATGTCGTCGAGCGGGTGAAAAAAGTCTTGGTGGAGTGAGGTAAGTTATGAACAATTTCTCGAAAAATCGATTCAAAGATTCAAAAGTTCAAATGTTCAAGGTGTTCGGAGTCTTAGTCTTCTCTGTCCTTGAACTCTTGAACCCTTTCAACGTTGAACAAACATTCGCGCAGGCGAATTTTTACCAAGGCAAGACCCTCCGCATCATCGTCGGTCTCACTCCGGGCGGCTTTTATGATCGCTGGGCGCGCCTGCTCGGCCGCTTTATGCCTCTTTACATTCCGGGAAATCCTAACTTCATCGTCCAGAACATGGCGGGCGCGGGATCGATGATCGCGATGAACCATGTTTTCGGCGTCGCCAAACCCGACGGACTTACCCTCGTCATGCCCAACTACGGCGTCTATCTCGATCAAATCGCCGGGCGCAAAGAAGTCCGCTTCGATATCACCAAGGGCTACTTCATCGGCTCGCCGGAGAAAAGCGATATCATCCTCTACGCGCGCGCCGATGCTCCGTTCAAATCCGTCCAGGACATGAGGAAACTGCCCGAGCCGCCCAAGTGCGGCGCCACCGGTACGGCCGGCGCCGACTACTTGATCGCGCGAGTGCTCGAGGACACGCTGGGCATCAAGATCAACACGATCTTGGGATACGCCGGCGGCAGTGAAATCGATATCGCCGTGGAAAAGGGCGAAGTTCAGTGCCGCGGCATGACCATTGCCCCCCACTTCGGCCGCGAGCCTTTCGATACCTGGCACAAGAAAGGTTTCGATCAACATATCCTGCAAACCTCGGAGAAGCGCGATGCGCGCGTCGGAGAGGTGCCGACGATTTACGAGATTTTTGATAAGGAAAATACTGCGGATGAGAGCCGTCGGGTCGCTGATGTCATTTTGCGCGGCGGCGACTTCGGCCGGCCCATGATCGTGGCGCCGGGCACGCCGGCGGACCGGGTGAATATACTCCGCGAGGCCTACGTCAAAGCTATGAATAATCTCGAGCTTTTGGCCGAGGCCAAGAAAGCGCGCATGGACATCGAGCTGGTCACCGGCGAACAGCTGCAGGCATTGGCGAAAAGAGTTATGAATCAACCCCCGGCCGTCCTCAAACGCGTCAAAAAACTTCTTGAATAAGCACGTGCAAAATCCTCGGCACCGCGATCCGAAGGTGGTGCGAACAAAAGGGAGACACATGACAGTTGCAATTTTAGCGCTAAGTCTAGTCTTTGCCTGGGTTTCGCAGCTTCACGCCCAAGCCACGCCATTTTATCAAGAGAAGCAGATCCGAGTGGTCGTCGGTTTTACCACCGGCGGTTTTTACGATCGCTGGGCGCGCCTGCTCGCGCGCTACATGCCGAAATATATTCCGGGTAACCCCACTTTCATCGTGCAGAATATGCCGGGCGCGGGCTCGGTGGTTGCGGCCAATTACGTCTACAGCGTGGCCAAGCCCGACGGCCTGACCATCGGTTTTCCCAGCAGTGGACTTTATCTCGACCAGATCGTCGGCCGTGCGGAAGTGAAATTCGACCTGCGCAAGTTTGCCTGGATCGGCTCTCCGGTGAGTGAGCCGATGATTCTTTATATGCGCGCCGATAGCCCGTACAAATCCATCGCCGATATCAAAAATGCCAAAGAGCCGCCCAAATGCGGCTCCACCGGCACCGTGAGCACCGATTTCATCCTCGCGCGCATGCTTGAAGACACGTTGCCGCCTTTGAAAATCAACACCGTTCTCGGCTATCCGGGCGGATCCGAGATCGACATCGCCGTCGAAAAAGGTGAAGTCATGTGCAGAGGCATGACCGCGTCGCCGTACTTTGGACGCGAGCCGTTCTTGAGTTGGCAAAAGAAGAACTTCGTGCGTGTTCTCCTCTATACCGGTGCCAAACGCGACGAAAGAATCCCGGACGTGCCGACGATCGCGGAGATCTTCGAGAAAGAAAAAGTGCCGGAAAGCAGCCGCCGCGTTGCCCAGGTCATTCTCGCCGCCGAGTCCTTTGGACGGCCGATCATTGGCACGCCGGGTATTCCGGCTGACCGGGTCAATATGCTGCGTCAGGCGTTCGATCAGGCCATGAAAGATCCTGAGCTGCTCGCCGAGACGCAAAAACAGAAAATGGACGTCGATCCGACCAGCGGCGCGAGTTTGGAAAAGCTTGCTCAGCAGATTTTGCAACAGCCCCCGGATGTCCTGGCCCGGGTTAAAAAAATCCTCAGCAATTAGTTGAAAGTAGCTTTTTAAATGGTAAGGTTCGTGCGGAAAAAATTATCCGAGGAGGTTAGGAACTAAATGCTACGTTTGCTCGTTGCCCTATTATTAACGACGTTGTTTGGGATCAGTCATGTCGACGCCCAGACCCCGTTCTATCAAGGAAAAACGATTACGATTATCGTCGGCACCAAGGCCGGCGACGCTTACGACCTGTATCCCCGCATGCTCGCCGAGTTCATGCCGAAGTACATACCCGGAAATCCGAACATCATCATCCAGAATGTGCCCGGCGCCGCGTCGATGATCGCGGCCAATCAAGTTTACACTGTCGCCAAGCCGGATGGCCTGACGATCGGCGCGATTTACCCGGCGCTCTATTTCGAGCAGCTCACGAAAAAACCCGAGGTTAAGTTCGATTGGCCGAAATTCGGTTGGGTCGGCAACCCGGTGACGTCGAATCATCTTTTGTACATGCGCTCGGATGCACCTTATAAGTCGATGGACGACATTAAGAATGCGTCGGCAGCGCCGAAATGCGGCTCCAACGGCATCACTTCGACCGGCTACTATCTGCCGAAGCTCATGGAAGAAACTCTCGGCACGAAGTTCGATATCGTTTTAGGTTATCAATCCGGCCAGGACGTCGACCTCGCCGTCGAGCGCGGCGAGGTAGTTTGCCGCGCCTTTACGATCACTGCTTATTTTGCCCGCGAACCCTTCATCTCGTGGCGCAAGCGCGGTTTCGTCAACACGCTGATGCAGAGCGGCGCCAAGCGCGACGCGCGCCTCAAGGACGCGCCGACGATTTATGAGTTGATGGACAAATACAAAACCAGCGCCGCCGGAAGGAGCCTAGCGAAAGTCGTTTTGTCTGCCGGCGAATTTGGTCGTCCTCTGGTCACCCCTCCAGGCGTGCCTGCGGACCGCATGAAGATTTTGCGCGACGCCTTCGACAAGTCAGTCAGCGATCCTGCGCTTTTGGCAACCGCCGAAAAGCGCCGGCTCGAAATGGATCCGGCGAGCGGCGCGGAGATCGAGGCGTTGTCGAAAGAAGTCATGGCGTCAACCCCGGACGTCGTGCAGCGTATGGAGAAATTGTTGAGCGGAAAATAGCAACCAGTCGGCACCCCTCAAGGTTGCGCACAAGCAGCCTTGAGGGATATGCTTCGGCCCAAATTCCGGCGGGAAGGAGAAACACTATGATTCTGATTCTCGTCCTCGTGCTCACTCTCGGGTGGAGCTCGGCTCTACTGGCGCAGACGCCCTTCTATCAGGGCAAGACCATCAGCATCGTCGTCGGCACCAAAGCCGGCGATGTCTACGATCTCTATCCGCGGCTGCTTGCGGAGTACATGACCAAGCACATACCGGGCAATCCCAACATCATCGTGCAAAATATGCCCGGGGCTGCTTCGTTGATCGCCGCCAACCACGTCTACAATGTCACGAAACCGGACGGCTTGACGATCGGCGCGATTTATCCGGCGCTTTATTTCGATCAATTGATCAAAAAACCGGAAGCGAAATACGACTGGGGCAAGTTTCTCTGGATCGGTAGCCCGGTCAAATCGAATCATCTCTTGTATATGCGCGCCGACACGCCCTACAAATCCGTCGACGACGTGCGCAAGGCCAACACCGCGCCCAAGTGCGGCGCCACCGGCGTCGCCTCCACCGGATACTACATGCCGAAGCTCATGGAGGAAGTCCTCGGCACCAAGTTCGATATCGTGTCGGGCTACGTGTCGGGCCAGGATATCGATCTGGCCGTCGAGCGCGGTGAGTTGCAATGCCGCGCGTTCACGATTACCGCGTACCACGCCCGCGAGCCTTTCATTTCCTGGCGCAAGAAAAATTTTGTCAACGTTCTCATCCAAACCGGCACCAAGCGCGATCCGCGTCTTAAGGAATCTCCGACAATTTACGAGGCGATGGACAGGTACAAAGTCGGTGATGCCGGACGCAGCCTCGCCAAAGTCATTCTCGCTTCAGGCGACTTCGGACGTCCGCTGGTTTTTGCTCCGGGCGTGCCGCTGGACCGGGTGAAGATTTTGCGCGATGCGTTCGACAAGACAGTCACCGAAGGAGCCTTCTTGGCGGAGGCAGAAAAACGCCGGCTCGAAATCGATCCGACCCAGTGGGATGAGATGGCCTCCTTGGCCAAAGACGTCATGGCTACGCCGCCCGACGTTGTCGCGCGCATGCGCAAGCTGTTGGGTGACTGACGAATTGATGCCGCGAGACACTCGACACGAATGGAAAAGTGATCAATCCTTTTTTGATCTTCTCCATTCGTGCTGAGGTCTTCTCGAAGGGACGAACGGAATTGCTTCGGGAAAACTACTGACGAACTCTATCGACGGAATCAGCTGGACCTTTTAGATTCGCAATTCAAACCGATTATCCGGAACTGTAGCGTTCCAAATAAAGAGGCATTCATGCTTCCAAGCATCTCAGCATTACTCCTCGTCGTTCTCTCGCCTATTTTCGTTCAAGCCCAAGCGCCCTTCTATCAGGGCAAAACCATCCGGCTGGTAGCGGGCACGCCGGCCGGCAGCGTGTACGATCTCTACGCGCGCATGGTTGCCCAGTTCATCCCCAAACATATTCCTGGTGCGCCCAACATCATCGTACAAAACATGCCCGGCGTTGCCTCAATGGTTGCGGCCAACTACATCTACGAGGTCGCCAAACCAGACGGCCTCACCATCGGCTCGATCCAACCTGCGCTCTACTTCGATCAACTGGTCGGCCGAAAAGAGGTCAAGTTCGATTGGCAAAAGTTTACCTGGATCGGCAACACAACCGTATCGCATCATCTGCTCTACATGCGCAGCGATACACCGTACAAAACCATCGAAGACATTCGTAAAGCCTCCGTCCCGCCCAAGTGCGGCGCCGAAGGCACCGCATCGTCGGCGTACTACCTGCCCAAACTCCTAGAGGAAACGATCGGCGCGAAGTTCAACGTCGTCACCGGTTACAACTCCGGCACGGATGTCGATCTTGCGGTCGAGCGCGGCGAAGTGCAATGCCGCGCATTCACCATCGCCGCTTTTTTCGCCCGCGAGCCTTTTCATACCTGGCGCAAAAAAGGATTTGTGCGGGTCATCATTCAAACCGGCAAAAAGCGGGACGCTCTCTTGCCCGACGTTCCAACACTTCCCGAGCTCATGGACCAACACAAAACTCCCGATTCAGGGAAGCGCTTGGCGGCGGTGATACTAGCCGCCAACGAAATCGGTCGTCCCATCGTCGCCACGCCCGGCATTCCGGCGGACCGGGTGAAGATTCTCCGTGATGCCTTCATGAAGACGGTCAACGATCCGGAGCTCCTTGAGGATGCCAAAAAGAAAAAGCTGGAATTGGATCCGGTTTCCGGCGAAGAACTGGAAGCTTTGGGAAAAGAAATCATAGCGCAACCGCCGGACGTCGTGGAACGAATGAAAAAACTATTGGGGACGTAACTCGAGTATTCTCACAAGGAGAGCCTATGAATCGAAGAATCATCACATTTTTGTTGTTGTCGTTCGTGTGGGCCCCGAATGTGTCGGCGCAGACACCCTTTTATCAAGGCAAGACGATCACGATCATAGCGGCCGCCAAGCCGGGTGACGTTTACGATCTCTACCCTCGTCTGGTGGCGGAGTTTATGCCGAAACATATTCCCGGCAATCCAAACATCATCATTCAAAACGTCGCCGGCGCGGCGGGGTTGATCGGCACCAATCAGGTTTACAATATCGCCAAACCTGACGGGCTAACCTTGGGCGCGATCTACCCCGCGCTTTACTTCGAGCAGCTCGCCAAACGCCCCGAAGCCAAATTCGACTGGAGCAAGTTCATCTGGATCGGCAGCACCGTGAGCTCCAACAGTCACATGTATATGCGCGCCGATACGCCTTACAAAACCATTGAAGATGTTCGCAGCGCATCGACGCCGCCAAAGTGCGGTGCAACGGGCGTAACATCGTCCGCCTATTACATGCCGAAACTCTTGGAAGATGCCATTGGCACCAAGTTCGAAATTGTCTCAGGTTATGTCGCCGGGTCGGATATCGACCTCGCCGTCGAGCGCGGCGAAGTTCAGTGCCGGGCCTTTACGATCAACGCCTACTTCGCCCGCGAGCCGTTCATCACCTGGCGCAAGAAAAATTTCGTGCGCGTGCTCTATCAGACCGGAAGCAAGCGCGATCCACGGCTCAAGGACGTGCCGCTGTTCAATGAATTGATGGACAAGTACAAGACCCCGGAAAACGTCCGGCGCTTGACGAAAGTCGTCGTCGCAGCGGATGAGTTCGGCCGCCCGCTGGTATTCCCTCCCGGAGTACCGGCCGACCGGGTCAAAATCATCCGTGACGCTTTCAACAAGACGATCAACGATCCCGCTCTTTTAGCGGAAGCGGAAAAACGCCGCCTCGACATCGATCCGGCCACGGGTGAGGAGCTCGATGCTTTAGCGAAGGAAGTCATGACCGCTCCTCCCGACGTCGTCGAACGCGTGAAGAAACTGATCGGCATGTAACAGCGTACCGCTGCAGACGAACTAGTAAATGGTAATGGCGTTCAAAGGTTCAAAGGTTCAAGCGTTCAAGGTTTTCGGACTCGTCTCCGTTCTGACCTTTGAACTTTTGAACCCCTTGAACCTTGAACGTGCGTCTGCCCAGACGCCCTTCTACCAAGGCAAGACCATTCGAATCGTTATCGGCTCGTCCACCGGCGGCGGTTACGATCTCTGGGCGCGGGTCTTGGCCCGCTACTACGGCAAATACATTCCCGGGAATCCGACGATCCAGGTGCAAAACATGCCCGGCGCCGCGTCCATCGTCGCTACTAATTATCTTTACAACGTCGCTAAACCGGACGGGCTCACTCTCGGCGCGCTCCTCCCGGCGATTTATTTCGATCAATTGGTCGGCCGGCCGGAAGTTAAATTCGATTTCGCCAAGATCGGCTGGATCGGATCGCCGGAACAGAACGACATCATCCATTACATGCGTGCCGATTTGCCCTATCGAAGCATCGACGATATCCGCAAGGCCAAAGAGCCGCCGCGCTGCGGCAGTTCTGGAACCGGCACAACCGGATTTTACATTCCACGCTTACTCGACGAAGTTTTGGGCACGAAACATACCATCGTCAGCGGTTACGCTGGCGGTTCGGAAGTCGACCTGGCCGTCGAGCGCGGCGAGGTCCATTGCTGGTCACCGTTGGTCGCTACTTTCTTCGGGCGGGAGCCTTACATTTCCTGGCAAAAAAAAGGTTTTATCCGCGTGCTGCTCCAGACCAACCGTAAACGCGATGCGCGTTTAGCCGACGTGCCGACGATCTACGAGCTCATGGATCAATATAAGACTCCGGAAGCCGGTAAGCGCCTCACGCGGGTCATCTTGATCGCGGCCACACTTGGGCGCCCGATCGCCGCAACTCCGGGCATTCCACCTGACCGGCTCAAACTGCTCCGAGAAGCCTATCTCAAAACTCTGAAAGACCCTGACCTCGTCGCTGAAACGAAAAGACAACGTTGGGATATCGAACCCCTCAGTGGCGAAGAAATGGAGCAGTTATCGAAGGAAGTCATGGTCCAGCCGAAAGAAGTCATCGAACGGATGAAGTGGGTGCTGGGGAATTGAATGATGAAAACTCAGTTCAAGAGTTCAAAAGTTCAAGGGTTCAAGGTTCTCGGACTCTTCTCCGTTCTGGCCCTTGAACTTTTGAACCCCTTGAACGTTGAACGGGCGTCTGCCCAGACGCCCTTCTACCAAGGCAAAACCATCACGATGGTCGTCGCTTCGACCACAGGCGGCGGCTACGATCTCTGGGCGCGGCTCACGGCGCGTCACATCGTCAAACATATCCCAGGAAACCCGTCGATTGTGGTGCAGAACATGCCTGGCGCCGGCAACATCATTGGCGCCAACTATGTCTATAGCGTCGCCAAACCCGACGGTTTGACCCTCGGTGCCGTCAACCCCGCACTTTATTTCGACCAACTTGTCGGCAGATCCGAAGTGAAATTCGATTGGGCCAAATTTAACTGGATCGGATCGCCGGAAAAAAACGACGTCGTCTACTACATGCGCGCCGACACGCCTTTCAAAACCGTCGAAGATCTGCGCAACGCCAAGGAGCCGGCCAAATGCGGCAGCACCGGCACCGGCTCCACCGGCCACTATATTCCCCGGCTGCTCGAAGAAACTCTCGGCATCAAAACTCAAATCGTCAGCGGCTACCCCGGCGCCCCCGATATCGAATTGGCCATCGAGCGCGGCGAAGTCTACTGCTGGTCGCCTCTGCTCGCGACTTATTTTGGCCGCGAGCCCTACAGACGCTGGCATAAGTCCGGCTATGTACGCGTCCTGATACAAACCGGCGCCAAGCGCGATGCGCGTCTGAAGGACACTCCAACGCTTAACGAGCTCATGCAGCAATACAAGACTGCCGAGGCGGGCCAGCGTCTCGCAAAAGTGATTCTGACGGCCGCCACCCTCGGCCGGCCAATCGGCGCTCCGCCGGGCACACCCGCTGACCGCGTCAAAATTCTCCGCGACGCCTATGCCAAAGCCATCGCCGACCCGGAATTGCTCGCTGACGCGGCCAAACAGGGATGGGAAGTCAATCCAACCAAAGGCGAAGAACTGCAAGCCCTGTCGAAAGAGGTCATGACCCAGCCCAAAGAAATCATCGAGCGTATGAAGTGGGTGCTCGGGCGGGAATGATAAATGCCAAGGCCGTTCAAAAGTTCAAAGGTTCAACCGTTCAAGGTTCTCGGATTCGTATTCGCTCTGGCCTTTGAACTTTTGAACCCTTTGAACCTTGAACCGGCATTCGCGCAAGCGAATGTCTACCAAGGCAAAACCGTTAGGGTGATTGTCGGTACCGCGGCGGGCGGCGGGTACGATTTGTGGGCGCGCCTGATGGCGCAGCATATCGGCAAACATATTCCCGGCAATCCGACGGTAGTCGTGCAGAATATGCCGGGGGCGGGCGGTGCCGTCGCTGCAAACTACATCTACGGCGTCGCCAAACCCGATGGACTGACTCTCGGTTCCTTCAACCCGGCGCTTTACTTCGACCAACTGGTCGCGCGTCCGGAAGTGAAGTTCGATTGGGGAAAGTTCACATGGATCGGCTCACCGGAAAAGAATGACATCGTGCATTTCATTCGCGCCGATTCGCCTTTCAAAACCATCGAAGATTTGCGCAATGCCAAGGAACCGCCGAAATGCGGCAACACGGGAACCGGCAACAGCGGTCTTTATTTTCCGCGGCTCCTGGACGACACGTTGGGGGTCAAGACGACCGTCGTCAGCGGCTATCAAGGCGGCTCGGAAATCGACTTGGCTGTGGAGCGCAACGAAGTAGTCTGCTGGTCGCCGTTGATCGCGACCTACTTCGGCCGCGAGCCCTACAAGCGCTGGCACAAATCGGGTTTCATTCGCCCTGTCGTGCAATCGGGCGCGAAGCGCGACGAGCGTTTGAAGGATGTACCCACGCTCAATGAGCTGATGCAGCAATACAAAACTCCGGATAGCGGCAAACGACTTGCCAAAGTGATCTTGACCGCGGCGACCCTAGGCCGGCCGATCACCGCTCCGCCGCGTTTGTCGGCCGAGCAAACCAAAATTCTCCGCGAGGCCTATTCAAAGACGCTAAAAGATCCCGAACTCCTCGCTGAAACTGCGAAGCGCGGTTGGGATGTGGATCCGCTTACCGGTGCCGAACTAGAATCCCTCGCGCAAGAGGTCATCGTTCAACCGAAGGAAGTGATCGAACGGATGAAGTGGGTGCTCGGGAATTAATTCCGCCCCAAAACCGCGATCACGCTCGACGAGCAGATTGTCAAAAACGGGAGGTGTATGGTGAATTATGGCTCAGTCGTCTCCCTCCACTCCCGGTTCAAAAGTTCAACGGTTCAAGCGTTCAAAGTTCTCGGACTGTTGATCCTTTCCGGCGTTGAACTTTTGAACCCTTTGAACCTTGAACTGGCATTCGCGCAAGCGAATTTCTACCAAGGCAAAACGATTTCCTTCATCGTCGGCACAAAGCCTGGAGACGTTTACGACCTCTACCCGCGCTTGCTCGCGGAGTTTCTGCCGAAATACATTCCCGGGAATCCCAACATCATCATTCAGAATGTCGCCGGCGCCGCCTCACTGGTTGCCGCAAACCAGGTCTACACCATTGCCAAGCCTGACGGCTTGACCCTTGGAGCGATCTATCCCGCGCTTTACTTGGACCAACTCGTGAAACGACCGGAGGTCAAGTATGACTAGAATAAGTTTGGGAGTCCGGTGAGTTCGAACCATATGATGTACATGCGCGCAGACGCACCCTACAAAACCATCGACGACGTGCGCGCCGCAACTCATCCGCCAAAATGCGGCGCCAGCGGCATTGCCTCGACGGGCTATTACATTCCCAAGCTCCTGGAAGAAGCCATTGGCGCCAAATTCGACATCGTCGCCGGCTATCAAGCCGGACAGGATATCGAGCTCGCGGTTGAAAGGGGCGAGGTGGTCTGCCGATCATTCACCATAACTACCTTTCATTCCCGCGAGCCTTTTTTCTCCTGGCGCAAGAAAAACTTCGTGCGCGTGCTTTATCAAACCGGCAGCAAGCGCGACGCGCGCCTCAAAGATGTGCCGACGATCTATGAGATTATGGACCGCTACAAAACGCCCGATCCGGTGCGAAGCCTCGCCAAAGTTATCTTGATTGCCAGCGATTTGGGACGGCCAATCATTGCGCCGCCGGGAGTGCCGGCCGACCGGCTAAAGATCCTGCGCGACGCGTTCGACAAGTCAGTTGGCGACCCGGCGTTTTTGGCGGAGGCGGAACGGCGCAAGCTCGAGATCTATCCATCGCATTGGGATGAAATCGAAACGTTGGTCAAAGAAGCCATGGCTACACCGCCTGAGGTTGTCGAACGGATGAAAAAGGTGTTGGGTATGTAACGGCCGCGGCGGAAGGGTCAAATGACGAACTCGTTCAAAAGTTCAAAGGTTCAAGCGTTCAAGGTTGTCGGACTCTTGATTTTCTCCGTCGTTGAACTATTGAACCCTTTGAACGTTGAACGGGCATTCGCGCAAGCGAATTTCTACCAGGGCAAGACCGTGCGCATTATCGTCGGCAACTTGCCCGGCGACACTCACGATCTCTTCGCGCGCGCCTATTCGCGCAGTATGGGTAAACACATTCCCGGCAATCCGGCGATCTTGGTGCAGAATATGCCGGGCGCGGGCGGCATGATCGCGGCCAATCACGTGTACAACGTCGCCAAGCCCGACGGCTTGACCCTAGGCTCCCCCTCTCCCGCCCTTTACTATGCGCAGCTCGTCGGCAGCAAAGAAGCCAAATTCGATTGGACGAAGTTTAACTTTATCGGCGCGCCGGAGCGCAACGGCCATTTGTTATTCATGCGCTCGGACTCCCCCTATAAGACGCTCGACGACATCCGCAGCGCCAAAGAGCCGCCGCGCTGCAGCGCCACCGGCGTCGGCACCAGCGGCCACGACGTGCCCAAGTTGCTTGAAGAGATGGTCGGCTTGAAATTCCGCCTGATCACCGGTTACCCCGGCGGCGCCGAAATGGATCTGGCGATCGAAAGAGGCGAGGCGCTATGCCGCGCTATTACCATTGCGGCGTTTTTCGCCCGCGAACCCTTTGTCACTTGGCACAAGACCGGCTTCGTCCGCATCATGCTGCAAACCTCGCGGCAGCGTAATCCCAGGATTCCCGAGGTCCCGACACTTTTCGAATTGATGGACCAATACAAAACGCCGGAGATCAAGCGCCGCCAAATGCTTGTCTATCTGGGTGTCGGCGGCTTTGGTGCCTGGCCGATCCTGGCGACTCCGGGCATCCCCGCGGATCGTGTAAGGATCCTGCGCGATGCCTTTGCCAAGACTATGAAGGATCCCGACTTCCTTGCCGAAGCGAAAAAAAGCGGCTGGGAGATCCGGCCGACCAGCGGCGAAGACCTCCAGGCGCTTGCGAAGGAAGTCATCGATCAACCGCCGGAAGTGGTCGAGTGGCTAAAAAAATTGTTGGCGAAATAGTTTTGAAGGTGAGGCGTAGTATGATTTCAACGCATTGGTTCAACCGTTCAAACGTTCAAACGTTCAACGGATTAAGCCTGTTTCTTTTGTTCGTCGTTGAACTGTTGAACCCTTTGAACCTTGAACAAGCCTTTGCGCAAGCAAATTTCTATCAGGGCAAGACCATTCGCATCGTCGTCGGCTACCAGCCCGGCGACAGTCATGATTTGTGGGCGCGAACCTACATACGCTTTCTCGGCAAGCATATTCCCGGCAATCCCGATTTCGTCGTGCAAAACATGCCTGGCGCCGGCTCGATGATCGCCGCCAACCACGTCTTCAACTTGACCAAGCCGGACGGCTTGACGCTAGGCTCCATCGGCGGAGCGCTGTTCATGGCGCAGTTGACGGGGCGCAAGGAAGTCCAGTTCGACTGGCCGAAATATGCCTGGATCATGACTCCCGACCGCGGCGGCCATCTTTTATACATGCGCACCGACGCGCCGTACAAAACTTTTGAAGATCTGCGCCAAACCAACGATCCGCCGAAATGTTCGGCAACCGGCGTCGGCAGCACTGGTTACGATTTGCCGAAGCTGCTCGAAGAAGCGTTGGGTTTCAAGTTCCGCGTCATCAGCGGCTACCCCGGCGGCGCCGATCAAGATCTCGCTTTGGAGCGCGGCGAGGTTCATTGCCGTGCGTTTATCATCGAATCATTTTTCCAACGAGAGCCCTTCCCAACCTGGGTGAAGAAAAACTTCGTTCGAGTGTGGCTGCAAACGGAACGCCAGCGCCATCCCAAGCTGCCCGACGTGCCGACGGTCTTCGAATTGATGGACCAATACAAAGTGTCCGATTCCAAGCGGCGCTTGGTCAATACCTATCTCGGCATCTGGGGATTCGGCTCCCGACCGATCGTAGCGACCCCCGGCACGCCGGCGGATCGAACGCAAATTCTGCGCGATGCGTTTGCCAAGATGTTCAAGGATCCGGAGTTTCAAGAAGAGTTGAAGAAGCGCAAATGGGAAGTCGAGTTCATCGGTGGCGAAGAGTTGCAGACGCTCGCAAGGGACGTCGTCAATCAACCGCCGGAAATCACGGAGTCGTTGAAAAAGTTGCTGGCAAAGTGATCCAGTTAAAGGGGAGGCCCCGTGACATACCGGCTTAACAATATGTTCACGAGTCCATGGGTTCCAACGTTCAAGCTGTTCGGACTTCTCGGTCTTTCCGTCCTTGAACTTTTGAACCCCTTGAACATTGAACGGGCGTCTGCCCAGACGCCTTTCTACCAAGGTAAAACCATCCGCGTCATCGTCGGCTACCAACCGGGCGATAACCATGACCAATACGCGCGCACCTACGGGCGCTTCATGGGCAAGTATCTTCCGGGCAATCCCAACTTCATCATTCAAAACATGCCCGGGGCCGGCTCGATGATCGCCGCCAATCACGTTTACAACATGACCAAACCGGATGGACTTAGCCTGGGCTCCTTTGGCGGCGCGCTCATCATGGCGCAGTTGACCGGGCGCAAGGAAGTGCAATTCGACTGGCCCAAATATTCCTGGATCGGCACACCTTATCGCGCCGGCCATCTGCTCTTCATGCGCAGCGACGCGCCGCAAAAAAGCTTGGATCAGTTGCGCCAGTCCAACGATCCGCCGCGCTGTTCGGCGACTGGCGTGGGCAGCACCGGTTATGACATTCCCCGGCTGCTCGAAGAATCCTTGGGCATGAAATTTAAAGTGATCAGCGGCTATCCGGGTGGCGCCGATCAAGACTTGGCGATGGAAAGGGGCGAGGTAAACTGCCGCGCCATCACCATCGACGGTTTTTTTGCCCGCGAACCATTCATCTCCTGGCATAAGAAAGGCTTTGTGCGCATCTGGCTGCACACTGAGAAGCAGCGCCATCCGAAAATCCCCGATGTGCCAACCATCTTCGAACTGATGGACCAATACAAAATCGCCGACGCCAAGCGCCGCTTGGTGAACACTTACTTGGGCTTGTGGGGTTTTGGCTCGATGCCTATCGTGGCCACGCCGGGACTACCGCCCGAGCGGGTCAAACTGCTGCGCGAAGCCTATTGGAAGATATTTTCCGATCCCGAGTTCCAGGAAGATGTTGCAAAAAAAGGCTGGGAACCGCGGCCGGTCAACGGTGAGGAGTTGGCAGCGTTAGCGAAGGAAGTCGTCAACCAACCACCCGATATTAGCGCCGCCCTGAAAAGAATCTTGAGTCAGTGACTGGCTCAAAAGAAACCGGTAGAAATGCAAATTTACCGGTTAATTCAGTTGACCCTCAACGCAAGATGCGATAATGAGCATGAGCCGCTAAATTCACAGGCGGTAGGAGCATCCAATGTTAGAAGCTTTTATCATAGGATTTTGGAAAGTACTGGCGTGGCCAGCCTTCGGATACATGCTCCTCGGCATCGCCATCGGCTTTTGGGTCGGCCTCCTTCCCGGCATCGGCGGCCTCTCGACCTTGGCGCTGATGTTGCCGTTCTCTTATAACATCAAAGACCCGGTTTCCGCGTTTGCGTTTCTCCTTGGCATGCTCGCCGTCACCAGTACAACCGGCGATTTAACCTCGATACTTTTTGGGATCCCCGGGGAGGGGTCCTCAGCCGCCTTGATACTCGATGGCTATCCCATGACGAAAAATGGCGAAGCCGGCCGCGCGTTAGGCGCCGCGATCACGGCCTCTGTCTTAGGCTCGGTCATCGGCGCTCTATCATTGGCCCTATCGATACCGATTATGCGTCCGCTTGTACTCCTCTTCGGATCGCCGGAGCTGTTTGTCATAGCGATCATGGGCATAACTTTTATCGGCACGCTCGCCGGCGCGTCCTTGATCAAGGGCCTTTTGGCCGGCGGTCTCGGTTTAATGTTGGCCGCCATAGGCGTCGATCCTCAAACCGGGTCTCTCCGTTATACTTTCGGCTCGCTTTACCTGTGGGATCGCCTCGACCTCATCCCCGTGGTCGTCGGTCTGTTCGCGATACCCGAAATCGTCGATTTGTCGGTTCGCGGCACCAGCATCGCAAGCCACAAACCGGACAAAATAACCGGAGTGATGGAGGGGATCAAAGACACCTTTCGCCACTTCTGGTTGGTCTTTCGCTGTGCCATGATCGGCGTCTATTTCGGCGTCCTGCCCGTCCTCGGGGCCAATGTGGCGCAATGGATTTCTTATGCCCACGCCGTGCAAGGACTCAAAGACAAATCTCGCGCCGGCAAAGGAGCAATCGAAGGGTTGCTCGGTCCCGCTTGCGCCAACAATTCGACCCGCGGCGGCGACTTGATTCCAACCCTCGCCTTCGGTATTCCCGGCAGCGGCGCTATGGCATTGCTGCTGGGCGCGATGCTGATCGTCGGCCTCAATCCCGGTCCCGAAATGCTCAAGTCGCGACTCGACGTGACGTTTTCGATGGTTTGGGTGTTGATCATCGCCAACCTTATCGTTGCCGCCCTATGCTTTTTGATTTTGAATCATCTCGCGGCCTTGACCTTTATCCGCGGTACCTTGCTTATCCCCTTCTTGATGTTTCTGGTCTTCATCGGCTCATTTACCGCGAATAACGATCTTAACGACATCATCACCACGCTGCTGTTCGGCTTTATAGGTTTTTGCATGGTCAAGTTCGGCTGGCCGCGGCCCCCTTTGATACTGGGGCTTACCCTCGGCAAGATCGCGGAAAATTATCTGTGGATTTCCACCGCCGCCTACGGCGCCAAATGGCTTATGTTCCCGACGGTCATAGGGCTCATTGCGGTGACCATCTTCACAGTCGCCTATCCAACGATCAAAGAGCGCATGGGCAAAGCCAAATACGAGCGCCCGGAAGACGCCGTGTAGCGCGCGAAGCGCGGTTTCGAGTTTCCGGTCTTGCATCCCGGGTTTGCCGCGAGATCCATTACTCCGCGGTAGTCTGGCGCAGCGACGCGTCATCTTACGGATTACTCTGCAATCGAATCATTTCTTCGACTGAAACCACGCATTAACCTCCACCGTTCTGATTTCAACAAACTCGAAGCACGAAATCCGCAACCCAAAACCGCTTCCGAGCAGTTGACAGCCAGTCACCTTCGGTGGGATAAGAATTTAAATTGACCGACCACAGGGAGGAGATCCAATTATGGCTCACGATGTAGTGATCAAGAATGGAACGGTCGTCGACGGCACCGGCAGCCCCGGATTCGCGGCTGACGTCGCGATCGACGGCGATAAGATTACCGCTATCGGCAAAGACGTGGGAACGGGCAAGAAAGAGATCGACGCCAAAGGGCATGTGGTAGCCCCCGGCTTCATCGATTCGCATACGCACATGGACGCCTTCGTGGTGCAATATCCGAACGGCAATCCAGTGGTGAATTACGGCGTGACCAGCATCGTCATCGGCGACTGCGGCGCGTCCTGCGCGCCGGTGCCACCGAAGCCCGAGCCGCGCCAGGTGCTGGTGCAGTATCTGCGCCGCGTGCTCGACAAATATGTCGACGACAAAGACTGGCGCTGGAATACCTTCGGCGAATATTTGAATTACCTCGAAGGCAAGGTCGCCATTAACGTGCTCCCTCTCATGCCCCACTCTCCCGTGCGCTTGACCGTAATGGGCGAGGCCGCCTATCAGCGCGCCGCCAATCCTGAAGAGCTCGATACCATGAAAAAAATGGTGCGCGAGGGCATGGAACTAGGCGCCATTGGCTTTTCCACGAGCCCGCGTGGTGGACCGGCGATTCACGCCGGCACGCCGAGCACGTTCGCCGAGCATGATGAAATCATCGAGCTCGCCAACGTTACCGACGAATACAACGGCTGTTTCCAATTCAACGGTTTTCAGATGATTCTCCAGCCGGAATCCGGCGTGCCGGAGATGCTCACGAAAATTCATGGCCTGCAGATCGGCAATGAGTTCCGCGTCCGACCCGGCGCGAAGGCCGCGGGGACGAAGTCGATCCAGTACATGGAAGAAGCGCAGAAACGCGGCCAGGATTTGTACGGCGTCGTCATCCCCTACCAGCATATCCGGCGCTTTGACTTCGATGATTGCTTCTTGTTTAACGGCCTGCCGACGTGGGAGGCGATCAAAAACTCAAGCGACGTGCGCAGCAAGCTCCAGGACAAGGAGATCCGCAGAAAGATCGAGCAAGAGCGCATCGCGTGCGAAGGCAAGTTGGAATTTCCTGAATGGCATGGCTGGGACCGCGTCGTGTTCGAGCATCTCGATAAACCTGAATTAAAGAAGTTGGAGTTGAAGAACGTCGAAGAGATCGCGCGTCTCACGGAAAAAGCTCCGGTGGACGCGTTCTTCGATACCTGGCTCGAAGATAATCTCAGCTCGCGGATCTGTTACCACGGCCTCGCCAACGCCCATCCCGAGCTGCTGGCGGAAATGATCAAATCCGACACCAGCCTCATCGGCACCGACGTTGGCGCGCATCTCGATCGCTTCTTCTGGCATGGCGCGCCGACGAAAATCCTCGGCTACTGGCGCCGCGAAAAGAATCTGTTCAGCCTCGAGGAAGCGGTGCATAAGCTGACCGGATTCCCGGCCAAGAAATTGCGCCTCAACCGCGGCGTGCTCAAAGAAGGAATGCCGGCCGACGTGACGGTATTTGATGCCGACAAGATCGATGACCTGGTAAGCCAGAAGCTGCCGGCCACGGTCGACGCTCAGGAAGTCAGGCGTCATCCGCCCGGAATGAAAGCCGTCATCGTCAATGGCGCGACGGTCGTCGAGGAGGGTCAATGCAACGAGGTCTTCCCCGGTAAAGTACGCCGCCAGCATTTGTGCATAACCCATTGATCGAGTCGCGACTCACCTCGCTCTTATCTCAATTTTCATTTTCCCCCCCTCACTCTCACCCTCTCCCACTGGGAGAGGGAAGGGTGAGGGCGCGAGCAAACTGAATTCCATCGCGAAGGAAGTATCCAGATGAATACCTGTGCCATCGATGTTCACCATCATTACGTGCCCAACAGCCTTTTGGAGGAAGCCAAGAAGAGCGGCAAACATCTAGGCGTCGAGCTGGCAGAGAAAGACGGTCACAAATCGCTTTCCTTTGCCGGTGGTCCGCCTTTTGTACTGCATCCCGAACTACCCGCGGTCGATGAACGGCTCAAGATGATGGCGGACTCGAAGCTGGCCATGGCGGCGCTGGAAGCGCACACGGCGACGCTCGGCTACCGGCTGACCGGCGAGCAAGGCGAAAACTGGTGTAATGTTTACAACGAAGGCATCGCCGAGTTAGTCAAGCGTTATCCCGACCGCTTCGTCGGCATGGCCTCCGTGCCACTGCAGGACCCGGCGCGCGCCGCGCGAGTCTTGGAGCGCGCCGTACGCGACTTGAATTTCCGCGGCGGCTACATCGGCACCAACGTCAACGGCAACTATTACGGCACCGACGATTTCGATCCCTTTTGGGCCAAGGCGCAAGAGCTCGACGTCATGGTCGTCATGCATCCGGAAGACGTCGCCGGCGCCGATAAAATGAATCCTTACGGGCTGAAATTAATCTGCGGCAATCCCGCCGACAGCGCGCTTTGCTTCGGCTACATGACCTACAGCGGAGTGTTCGATCGCTTTCCCAACTTGAAGCTTTGCATTCTTCATGGCGGCGGATTTTTCCCCTACCACCTCGGCCGCTTTGACCGCGGCTGGGAAGTCCGCGCCGGCGCGCGCGCGGCCAAGGCGAAAATGGCGCCGAGTGCGTATCTGAAAAATATTTATTACGACGACATGATCTATCGCCTCGACACGATCAAATATCTGATCGGCCTGGGCGGCGTGGACCACATCATGGTCGGCACGGATTACCCCTACGATCTAGGCGATTGGGGCGCGGCAAAAAAAGTCGAGCAGCTCGATATTTCCGAAGCGGACAAGCTGCTGATGCTCGAAGGCAACGCCAAACGATTGCTAAGGATCAAGTCGTAAAGCGGTACCAAGCAAGAAGGCGACGCGGAACAAGCGTGACCCTTCATTGTTTAACCGTGCCGTCTAATTGCCGACGCGGTTGGCGCGAAACTTACGGTCGGCGCCAGCGGTCCTGGCGACGCCTTCGATCATGTCGCCAGCTACACGCCCGGTGAATTGGCTGTCCTTGCTGCTGAAAAAGATCTCTTCGCCGCGCATCCGTCCGGCGACCGGCGCAGATCCATTCACAGCCTTCAGTATCCCTGTAAACGTCTGGTAGACTTGTTTCAGTTTCAGTTCGCCATCCGCGAATTTCCAAGTTCCCGTTACTCTTGCGGGCACGATCCACAGCCGGGCCGTGCACCAACGCTCGCAATTCGTCGCGGCGACCGACGTTTGGTCGGCGTTCCAGTCGCCGATGGCGAAGGTGTTCGCGACGATTCGGGTTCCAGGTTTGAGGTCGAGGAGCTTGGGCCGCAGCCGGATATTCAACTCGGGTGTAAGAAAGAGCACGATCACGGTGGCTTTTGAGAAGTCGCTTTCGAAGATATCGCGCTTCTCAAAGGTCGCCTTGTCGCCGACTCCTTCCTTCGCGGCGTTGCGCTTGGAGAGCTCGACCAAGTCGCCATCATACTCGATGCCGTGGGCACGAGCCCCGCGCTTGGCCGCGGCGATCACGTTACGGCCGTCGCCCGAGCCCAGATCGATGACGTAGTCTTGCGGAGTTACCGTCGCCATGTCGAGAAGCTTCTCGACCATGGCTGACGGGTTAGGCACCCACACGACATCCTTGCCGGCTTGACCGGATTTCGGCACGTATTCGCCGGGCGATGCCTGGTCTTCGGTAGATAAATTAAAAATGAGCGAAAAGAGCGCCAGGACGAGCAATCCTCGGCGCGACATCACCGTCATCAAAACCTTTCGTGATTCCATGGCCGCCGGTACGGCCCAAACATTTTTTTCGTTAGCGCCCGGCGCGCGTCGCTTTCCAATCGCCGCCCGAACTTATCGTCCCTTCCATGCCATTGACGGTTGTCCGTCCCACGTAGAGCGTGCCGCCGGCGTTGAACGTGATCTGATCGCCATTGAGTTTGCCGTTGGCGATCTGCACGGTGTTGTTACCGCGCTTTAGCGATCCGGAAATCATTTGATAGGTTTGCTTGAGGGTGAGCTCGCCGTCGTTAAGCCGCCACACTCCCTCCACCTTCGCCGGCACGATCCAAAGGTACGCCGTGCAATATGAAGCGCAGCTATCTTTGACGTTCACGGTATCATCAGCAGACCAATCGCCCATGGTGAACGAGTTCGAGACGATCCGAGTGCCGGGTTTGAGGTCTAGAATCTTCGGCCGAAGTTTCAAATTGATATCGGGCAGCAGGAACATCGTGATGACCGTCGCCTGAGAAAAATCGCTCTCGAAGAGGTCGGCTTTGGCAAAGCTGGCTTTGTCACTGACGCCTTCTTTGGCGGCATTACGCTTCGACAACTCGACCATGTCGGGATTATATTCGATGCCCATCGCCTTGGCGCCGCGCTTGGCCGCGGTAATCACCGTGCGGCCGTCGCCGGAGCCGAGATCGATCACATAATCTTTCGACGTCACCTTGCCCATATCGAGCATCTTATCGACCAGCGCCTGCGGTGTCGGCACCCAGATGACATCTTTTCCGTCCTGGCCGACCTGGGGTTGGTAATCGCCCTTCGCGGGCTGCGCCTCTGCATGGACGCTGGCAAGCACCATTGAAAAACAAAACGCAATAAACGATCCACGGATGTAGAACGATGCCGTCATGAGAATCCTCCTGCTTTTTTAGTAAGTGAAGAGTCGCACGCAGCAAAAAAAATGTCCAGGGCGAGCCGGTCCGTTGAATAAATTCGATCTTCCGGTTGCCTCAGCGTCGGCGTCGATGATACAGAAAAACAATCGAACTGAACGTCCCGCTCGGCTCGCATTCCAGTTCTGAGGGCGTCAGATATCCGGAGGAATTTCTCAATGCGACGACGATCTGATTATCCCACTTTTTCCGACGCGGAAATCCAGCGACGGCATCAAGCGGTTTATAGTTTGATGGAACAGGAAGGCGTCGAAGCCATGCTCTTCTACGGCAGCGGGCGCTACGCGTCGGACATCTACTGGCTGAGTGACTGGCCGAGCAGCCGGGAAGCTTATCTGCTCATGCAAGCCGGTAAAGACCCGGTCATTCTGATGCAGTTGTTTAATCATTATCCGATGGCGCGGGTCATGTCGTGGATCAAGGATGTGCGCTGGGCCGGGGCGAACACGACCCACAGCGTCATCGATCTATTCGGCGAGCGCAGTTTGGAATCGAAAAAGATCGGTTTAGTCGGATCGATTTCTTATCAGATCTATAACAAGTTGCGCGAGACCTGTCCTTCGGCTTCGTTCGTCGATCTTGGCGGCAAGCTGCGCACGATGCGGACGGTCAGAAGCTCGGAGGAAATCGAGCGCATTCGCATCGCTTCGAAGCTCACCGACCAATCGATCCAGGCGCTGGCGGAGGGGCTCAAAGCTGGCATGCGCGAGGATGAAATCCCGGCGATCATCGAGTCGGTCTATCTCAAAGCCGGCGGCTACGCCGGCATTCATTTCATGAGCAGCATGCCGATGCGCGAGCCGGACTTTCCCGTGCCTTCGCAATTTCATTCCGGACGCAAGCTTGAAAAAGGCGATGCATTGATCAGCGAAATAAGCGGCGCTTACTCGGGCTACAGCGGACAGATTCACCGCACTTTTTCGATCGGCGAAGGCCCGACACCGGAATGGCAAAAGATGCACGACGCAGCGATGGAGGGCTTTGAAATTTTATCCAAGGTCATCAAAGACGGCGCGACCACCACCGAAGCTGAAGAGGCCGCGGAAGTTATCCACCGGCGCGGCTACAGCACGTACGATGATCTGGTTCACGGCGTCAACCAATATCCTCCCATCTTTCAGACCAAGACGCGCAAACGGCATGATTCCCGGGAAATGGTTTTCCGCGAAAACATGGTGATCGTCATCCAGCCGAATCTCATGACCTACGACGAAAAGATGGGCCTGCAATTTGGCGAAACCCTGGTTGTGAAGAAGCACGGCTGCGAGTCCTTGAACGCGTATCCGCGCCAGTGGGTGACGTGTAACGGATAATTCCACCCAACTTTTAAAATCAATACTCCAGTACTCCAGTCCGATTGGAGTGTCGGAGTATTGGACTAATGGGATGATTCTAACGAAGCGAATACGTTGACCTTCGCTGCCTCGTTTACTTCTCGATTTCCCGAATGATGGCGTCGGCGAATTTTTTCGTCGACGCGGTGCCGCCGAGGTCGGCGGTCAGGACTTCTCCCCGCATGAGAACACGCTCCAAGGCCAGAGAGATCCGATTGGCCGCCGCCCTTTCGGAAATATGGCGCAGCATCATGATCGCCGCCTGAATCATCGCGGTCGGGTTGGCGATATTTTTGCCCTTGATATCCGGCGCGCTGCCGTGCACCGGCTCAAAGAGTGCGTGGGCATCGCCGAGATTGGCGCCGGCAACCACGCCGAGACCTCCGACCAAACCCGCCGTAAGGTCCGACACGATATCACCGTAGAGGTTTTCCAGCAGCAAAATATCGAATTGGAGAGGGTTCAGGACCAGCTGCATACATGCATTGTCGACAATAATGTCACTGAAACCGATGCCCTTGTACTGCTTCGCAACATTTCTTGCGCAGTCCAAGAAAAGACCGTCGGTGAGCTTCATGATGTTAGCCTTGTGCACCGCGGTGACTTTCTTGCGCCGGTACTTTTTGGCATAACCGAAAGCGAATTTCGCGATCTTGGTCGAAGCTTTCTCGGTGATGATCTTGAGGCTCTCCATCACTCCCGGCACGACCTCATGTTCGATGCCCGAATAAAGACCTTCAGTGTTTTCTCGAACCACGATCAGGTCGACGCCCTGATAGCGCGCCTTCACGCCGGGCAAATTTTTGATCGGCCGTAGGTTCGCATAGAGATTGAAGCTCTGGCGCAGCGCGACGTTGACGCTCGTGAAGCCCTCGCCCACTGGCGTGGTCACTGGACCTTTGAGGGCAACAAGATTTCTGTCGAAGGAGTCCATGAGTTGTTGGGGGATCGTCGTGTGGTGCTTCTTCAGCGCTTCGGCGCCCGCTAGATAGTTCTCCCAATCCACCTTGACGCCCGCCGCTTTGATGATGTCCAGAGTTGGTTTGGTGACTTCCGGTCCGATGCCGTCTCCCGGAATCAACGTGATCTTGTGCTTCATCGAGGTTTTCCTCTCTCGGAACGGCTAGGCCCTGTACGATTTTATACACGATCGCTGCGCAAATAGAAGCGCGAAACGCCGTCGCGTTGACATCGCCGGGGGCGGACCGCTACTCTCACAGGAGCTTCGAAACAACGCATGCTCCCGAGTCGCTCCCCCATCTCGATCTTCCTTTGGAATTGGGCTCCAGTTGTCCTTTGGGCGGCACTGATCTTTGTTTTTTCTACCGAGATATTCTCCGGCTCCCAGACCGGCGGATTTGTCCAAGCGCTGTTACGCGAATTTTTTCCCTGGCTGCCGCTCACCGAGGTGCAGCGAATCCACGGCCTTATTCGAAAGCTCGGCCATTTCGGTGAGTACTTAGTCTTTGCGCTGCTGCTCATGCGCGCGTTGCGAAACGAAATGGCGGACAAACCGATCATCCGAACGCTTTTGCTCAGCGTTTTTTTGACGATTCTGTACGCGGCCAGTGACGAATTCCATCAATCGTTCGTCCCGAATCGAAGCGCGAGCGTGACCGACGTGATGATCGACGCGACAGGCGGTATCTGCGGTACTTTGTTGTCCTATCTGCGAAATCGCAAGCCCAATCCCGCCTTGAAGCTGGCATAGGCGGTCGCTGGAACTTTCTTGAACCGCAAAAAAAACTTGACAATTCGGCCACAAATCGCGAGGATATCGCAGCTTTCGACTTCCACCCAAGGATGACCAATTTGCGCTGTCCATGGAACTTTCTCGGAAAACTTCGCATCGTTCGATTACTTCTCGTTATTTCAGTCTCCGCCGGTTGTTCGATGTCAGGTGCGCCAACGCCGAAGCTTTTCAACCCTCCGGACTCCTTCGGTAACCCGGCGAATACGGTTTCAGCGCGCTCTCCGTCCGCCATGGAAGCGATTAGCCGTGGCGTTGCTGCCGTAACCCCGCCGGGCGCGGCGCTGAAGGACGTCTATTATCAATTCGACAGCGTTGAATTGGATCCCGAGGCCCAGCAGGTTCTACAAAAGAACGCAGAGTGGTTAAAGACAAACCCTAAAGCGCGGGTCGAAGTCGAGGGCCACTGCGACGACGTCGGCTCGGCTGAATACAATCTCGCGCTCGGCGCGAAACGGGCTCAAGTCGCCAAAGAATTTCTCGTGAGCCAAGGGGTGGCCACCGAACGCCTTGTCACGATCAGCTACGGCAAAGAAGCTCCCGCCTGCTTCGACCTTACCGAAGAATGCCGCGTAAAAAACCGCCGCGCGCGCTTCGTCAGTTTCACCGAAGTGCCGACCTCGTAGTTTGAAACTTATATAAGAAAATAGACTTGCCGCACAGCAACCTGCGCGGCAGCGACAGACCCCTATAGAATTTTTCCCAAAAGTTGTCACCCCCGAATGTTTTTATCGGGGTCGAGTAGAGGTTCGCATGGATTCCCGCTAAAAGCATGTGGGAATGACGGACTCAGACGGCACGAGCGCTCACCATTTCGCAGTAAGCTGGCGGCCGGTCCAACGAGATTAAAACTTATTTTTTATTCATAACCGATCGCCGTCACGATCGGCGTTGACGCCGCCTGTTTCGCCGGACCGTAGCCGGCGATCAAACATAAGCTCACGGCGGCGACGATCGTCAACACCGCCACACCGTAGGGATAATAAAACTGAAACGTCCACCCCGTGAGCTCCTTGGTGTTGTAAACCACGTGGTGATACGCCATCACGCTACCGCCGAATAAGCCCAGCACGCCACCGATCAATCCCATCCACCCCGCTTCCAGAACGACAATGCGCCGCACTTGCGCCTGGGTCGCGCCGATCGCGCGCAAGACGCCGATCTCTCTGGTGCGGTCGAGAATCGACGCCAGCAGCGTGTTGATGACGCTGAAGATGGCGACGACCACGGCGACGATTTCGACGGCATAGTTAACCACGAAAGATTGTTCCATGATTCGAACCACGGATTCTTTGAGCTCGCGGTGCGTGCTGATAAACAGCTGATACGGCTCGCCGTATCGTTCCTTAATTGTCTGGATGATCGATTGCTGATCCGCGCCCGGCTCCAACCACAGATCGAACGCATCGAGGAGCTCGTCTTTCCAATATTTCTTGTACAGCGCGCGATCGAGTAATACGCTGCCCGAGTCCGATGAATAGTCGATGTACACGCCGATGACTTTGAAAGCGATCAACCCCGACGGCGTGATCAACTCGACGGTGTCGTTCATGCGTTTGGCGAATTTGCTGTGAAAGCTTTCACTGATGATGATCCCCTTCCCTGCGGCCATCTCGCGCAATGCCTGTACGCCATCGCCGGCCACCATCGGTAAATTACGCACGCTCGCGGAATCCCGCGCGGAAAATGATTCGATCAGAATCGGCTTGCCCTGGTAAGTGGAACGGATCAAGCGATAAAGATCGATTATTTTTATTCCCGGAATTTTTCTGAGCTCGGGCAGTAAATCCTCCCTCAACGGAACATTTCGCGGTCCCGCCGTCCGGGCGCCCGAGCTGACGATCAAATCCGCCGTCACCATTTGATCGACCCAGGCGAGCAATGACCCGCGGACACTGTTGACGAAGGCGGCGATAGTAAAAATCGCTGCGAGACTAATCACCATGGTGGCAATGGTGATGCCGGAGCGAAACGGATTACGGCGCAAACTGTCCGAAGCCAAGCGCGCTTCAATCCCGTCGAACCCAGGCACGCGCGCTTTAGACTGCCAAAACCAACCCACGACGAGGCTGATCATTGCCGGACAAAAGGCTGCCAAGCCGAGAAGGAAGACCAGCATGCCGATGACGCCGACACTGAATCGTTCGACCGAGCCGTCGACCGAAGGCGCAATCGCCAAAAGCATGGGACATAGCGCCATGCAACAAAGGCCAAGACGGTTCGCCCAAGAAGTTGTTTGCCTGCCTACCGGTCGCCACGCTGCTTGCCGGGCGTTTTCCAGGGGGCTTACGCGCATCGCTTCCCACGCCGGGTGCAGCGCGGCGAGCAAAGCCACCGCAACGCCGCTGCCGAGCGCAAGCGCCAATTCGCGCATCGTGAAGTTGCCGCCCACGAGATCGATCAACGAAAATAAATTGCCAACCGTTTGGCCGACGGCGACTAACGCAGCCCGCGCGAGCAGCCAACCCAGGCCCGCGCCGGCAACTGAACCCGCGAGCGCCAACAACAGGGCCTCGGCCATGATCAAGCGGAGCAGCTCGCTCCGCCTCATACCGAGACAGCGCAACACGCCGATTTCCTTTCTGCGCTGAATCACGGAGACTGACACCGTGTTGTAGATCAGAAAAAAACCGACGAATAGCGCGATCAAACTGACAAAGAACAGCCCGACGCGAAACGACGTCAACAGAAGCTCGATCTGCTCGCCGCGCTTTCCGGGCCGCTCCACTTCAGCCGCACCCTTTAGCCGTTCGCGCAGCCGTTGCTGGACGGCTTCGATCTTTTCACCCTCTACAACCGTTAGATCGACGACATCGAGCTTGCCTTCTTTGCCGAAAGTTTTCTGCGCCACCGGCAGATCCATCAGCGCGAAGCTGCCGCCGAAAACTTTGGCGGTTCCCTGCTCCTTGAGCAACCCACGCACCGTGAATTCACGCTTGCCGTGACTGGTCAGCAAAGTCACGCTGGCGCCCAAAGGCAGTTTCAGCCGACGCGAGAAAGATTCCGTCAGCGCGATCGAGTCCGGTTGCGCGATAAAATCGAGCGCCTGATCGAAGCCAAACTGCATTCCGGAGAATTGATGGTCGCGAATAGCAAAATCGGTCAGTAAATCGACACCGTAGACGTACAGCCGCTCACCCGGCACACCCGCGACGGGCAAGAAACCCTCTACCGCCGCCGCAGCATCGCCGACGCCGATCGTGTCACGAATTAACGGAAACAAAGACTCGGAGACGCCGCTCTCGCCGTTGGCGACCTGCAACACCGCTTTGCCGGCGATCTGATCGATGGTGGATTGAAACGAAGTCGTCAATGAGCGATTGACGACCGCGATTGCCACGACGACGGCGACACCGAGGGCGATACCAAAAAACGTTAGCGCGGTACGCAGCCGGTGGCGCTTCGCGTGACGCCAGGATACAGCAGTCAATAAACGCAACATCAGGAAGTCTCGGTTGCCACTCGACCGTCACGCAGAAAAATCGTCCGGTCGCCGTAGCGCGCAGCCTCGGGGCTGTGCGTCACCATGACCACCGTGCAACCGTCTTCTTGGTTGATCCGTTTGAGCAGCGCTAAGATCGCTTCGCCATTTTTCGAATCCAGATTGCCTGTCGGCTCGTCGGCGAGAAGAATCGGCGGACTAAACGCCAGCGCCCGCGCCACGGCGACTCGCTGGATCTCGCCACCCGAAAGTTCCTCCGGCAGATGGTGTTGCCGTTTTTCTAAGCCTATCTTGGTCAAAAGAGTTTCCGCCTGATGATCTGCCTCGGCTTTGGATCGGCCGTCGAGCACGAGCGGCAGCGCCACGTTTTCCGCGGCGCTCAGGGTCGGCAGCAGATTAAAAAATTGAAACACGATGCCAATCTTTTTGCGTCGAAACAGCGTCACCTGATCGTCCGCCATCTGGCCGATCAGTCTGCCGTCGACCAAAAGATCTCCGCTGGTCGGTCGATCCAAGCCGCCGATCAGGTGCAAGAGCGTGCTCTTGCCAGAGCCGCTCGGCCCCATGATCACGGCAAATGAACCTTTGGGTATATCCAGCGAAATACCCGCCAGCGCGGTGATTTCACTTTCGCCTTGCCGATAGACTTTGCGAACGTCGATGCAGCGGATCATGCGGCAAGATCATTAGCAAATAAAATTTATCGTCGGTGGATTGAGAGCGACATTGGCGACGTCGCTTTGCTGGCTGGTTTCTAACTGTTTCAAGTCGGCGCTGACGGCTTGCATCAGAGATTCTACACTGACGCCGAAATGTACTGGCGCATAAGGCGCGATCTTATCCAAGCCGGTGCGCCAGAGCTTGAGCGCTCCGGCCGGCACCCCCTGTTCTAATTTGAAGTAACCCGCTGCTATCTGAATAATCCCTTGGTAGAACAAGCGATCTTCACCGTGCTCCTCCAACCAGATTTCTTCCAGTGTCTCATGACACTCGAAAAACAGTCCCTGATTGAACTCTTCAATGCCCTTGAGAAATCTCGGATCGTCTTGCGGTTCGCTCATAATAGTTATCCGGATAATAGGATCGAAGGCGGAAGATCACAAAGATGGTTAAAATGGGTTACGCACACTGGTAGACTCTTTTCGAATGCCCCAGACTAACGCGAAAAGCACGGCCACGCTAGACATCGACGCTCTTTCTTACGGCCCCTATGGCATAGGCCGCCTGGACGGCAAGGCGATCATGGTTCCGCACACCGCCCCCGGCGACACGGTGGAGGTGCGAATCACTGAAGCGAAAGAGCGCTATGCTCTCGCCGAAGCCATGCGTGTGCTTACGCCTTCGCTGCTTCGGAGAACGCCACCTTGCCCCTACGTCGGTGCTTGCGGCGGCTGCTCGTGGCAACACCTGCGCTACGACGCGCAATTGAAAGCCAAACAACAAAGCGTCGTCGACGTCCTGCGGCGCATCGGCAAGCTGGGAGATTTCGAGCTCAGACCGATCATTCCGTCAAATGACGAGTTCCATTATCGCCGGCGTATTCGTCTACAGGTAGGCGGGAACAGAACGCTTGGTTTCTACGGCAGTGCCTCTCACCAGCTGGTAGAAATCGACTCCTGCCTGATCGCCGACGATCGTCTGAACGGCACGCTTGTTTCGATACGCCGGTGGGTCCGCGCACTCGCGACACCGATCGAGTACGTCGAGATCGTCGCCGGCGACGAATCCCAAGAAATCGTGACGGTCCTGCGCGCGAGCGGTCCGTTCGCGCCAGGCGACGAGCAGGTGTGTGCGAACTTGGCAGGCGAAGACGAACAAATTCGCGGCGTGATTGTCGCAGGCGCCGACTGGCGCCGGGCTTGGGGCAAACCGGTAATCAACGTCCATTTACTGGATGACCTTTCTCTGACCTTAGATGGGGATGTCTTCACGCAAGTGAACTCGGAGGGTAATCGGCGTGTCCTCAACATGCTGTTGGCCGCCGGAGGCTTCCAAAGCGACGATCGCGTGCTCGAACTTTACTGCGGTGGCGGCAATTTTACTTTGCCCATCGCAGAGCGGACTAAGGAAATTGTTGCGGTCGAAGGTTACAAGTCGTCGATCACCAACGGTAAGCTCAACGCGCAAAAACACGGTATTGATAATATTCGCTGGATTTGCTCCGCCGTGCCCAAGGCCGTCGCGGAACTAAAACGAAAACGCGAACAATTTAGCAAGATCGTACTCGATCCGCCCCGCGCTGGCGCCAAAGGACTCGAAACGGACTTGGCAGCGTTGCGCGCAAGACAAATATTTTACATCTCCTGCAACCCAACGACCCTGGCGCGCGATCTCGCCGCGTTAACCACACATGACTATAAGCTTCGGATGGTTCAACCGATCGACCTTTTTCCACAGACTTTTCATGTCGAAACACTCGCCGTCGTTGAGCGTTGAGAATACGAGGATCAATGTCCTGGACATTTTGAACGATTTGAACGCTTTCAGATTTTGAACAGCTTCTTGGCGTTTAAATAATATATCTTCTCTTTATCCGCCTGCAGGGATATCGAGCTCTTCCATTTCCTTTAAAGTCATCGGATAAAACTGATCGTCCCGTCCGCCCCGGCCGTGCGGATAATCCGCGCCGAACAGGATCTGCTCGGCTCCCACCGTATCGCAGACAAGCTTTATAAATGCCGCGCGAATCGGCCCGGCGGTGTCGTAATAGATTTTCTTGAAGTACGTCTCAGGCTCTTCCTTGCATACCGGATTGCCCTCGCGCCAATTGAGCCGATCGAGATACAGCAGAATCATGCCGCCCAAATGCGACGCGATTAGTTTTAGTTTCGGATAGCGATCGAATATACCGGCATAAACGATTCGGGAAATCGCCAGCGTGCTGTCCGTCGGCCAGAGAATTTTCTGATGCAGCGAGTACTTGTCCCAATTGGACTGGCACGGTGCGTTGGCCGGATGGAGAAACAACGGCTTGCCACCCAGCCGCCAGCGCATCCCAAAACGGCCCGAACTCAGGCTCGTCGATATATTTGCCGGCGACGTTGGTCGGCATCATCACGCCATGCATCTTGAGATCCTTGTAGCAGCGCTCCAGCTCGCCGACGCAATCGTCCATGTCGACCATCGGCAATCGAGCGAATGCCATGAAGCGCTTGCGGATATTTTGCGTGGGCTTCGGCGAACGCGTCGTTGAGAATTTTGCAGAGCTCCAGGGCGCGCGCCCGACCGGTTTTCTCGATCCTTCCGCCGGTATTCGAAAGCACACCGATGTCGATGCCGTATTTGTCCATAACATCGAGGTACTCTCGATGGTCGAAAGCGTGAAAGCCCGACTCCCCGCACGTCATTCTGGGCTTCAGGCAACAAGATCGAGAAATTTTCCGGGAAACGCGTGAAAGTGAGTGTCGATGATCATGACTGCTCCTTTCTGATTTCGCCTGCGGCAATCCGGTTCAAAACGCGGTCATTTGTAACGCTTTTCCATCTCACCGAAGAAACCCTCGTTTTCCAACTCTTGGAGAAAGCTGAGATCGACGAACTGTTCGGGCTTGGCGCTTTTCGCCTGCGGCATCTGCGGCGTCGACATATCGATGAGATTTTGAATCCCTTTCATTGTCGGATACGGCTTCTTCGGCGTTCTCTTCAAATAATGCTGATAGGAGTAGTCCAAGACATCTTGATCGCTGGTTCTCATATACTTGCCCAGGCTTCTTAAGCGTCGCCGCCTTGTTCGCGAATATGTAATAAATTCCTTCGACGTACGCTTTGAGCGCCGACTTGACGATTTCTCGATTGGCTTTGATATAGCTTCGCGACGTGGCCAATCCGCTGCCTTGAACTTCAAAATCGATGTCGGCCATCTGAATGATTTCCACCAAACCCGCTTTCATTGCCTGGGGACCTCCGAAGGATTGAAGAAAGTCGCGTCGATTCTTCCGGCGCTCATGGCGGCAAGCCGCTCCGGCCCGGTACCCGTCGGCACGAACGACACGTCTTTGTTGGGCTCGAGATTAAATCTCTTGAATAGAATCAGCGCCGCGGTGTGGGTCGCGGATCCAAAACCACTGATGCCGAAGCGCTTACCCCTCAAATGCTCCACGCGCGAGCCACCGCCCGGACGGGCGAAAACGCTCTGGTCATAGGAATTTTCCACGGAGCCTACGAGAATGATGTCATGGCCCTGCAGATTGGCGATAATCACGTTGCCGATCGTCACGATCGGCGGATCGCCGCCCGTGAGCGCTTGGATCGCCACCTGTCCGCCACGCAAGAAAATGAGCTCGACGTCGAGCCCGTGCTTGCGGAATATTCCCTCATCCTTGGCGACCCATAGCTGCGCCTGTCGCGAGCTGATGGACGGATAGCCGATGCGAATCTTAGGCAGGGATTGTGATTGAGCGACCGCGAAAAAACACAGTTGAACGAGTATCGAATGCAGAATTGTTCGTGGAAGTTTCATTGCAGCGTACGCTCTCCATATGCCAACGATATTATGGCGTCAAGCAGCCGTCGCTTCTTTATATTGACAGCCACATTCTCTACGTGTTTACTTGCCGGGGAGAATCAACGTGGGATGCAGCGATTCAGGTGCCCAATTACAATCAGGTGCATGAAGCTACGCGCTACTACCTCGCACAGCAATTTGAATGTCATCCTGAGGAACGCAGTGACGAACGATCTGCTTTTATACTTTTGGGACAAGCCAGGTTATAGGCGTTCGGAAAAAGCAGATCATTCGCTGGAGCTCAGGATGACTAAAACAATAAGATTCAAGATGGTGACGAGACGATCGCTTGCGAAGAAACTTCATTCAGAGCAGTTGATCACAGTGAAATGAGCCATGGCTGAAGCAACTGCCCCGACACATGTTGCCGTCCTCATCGCCGGCGCCGGTCCGGTTGGATTGGCATTGGCCATCGAGCTTGCCTACCGAAACATCCGGTGTCTGGTCGTCGAACAGACCGACGGCAGTGTGGATTTTCCGACGACCAATCTCGCCAACACGCGCACCTGCGAGCACCTCCGCCGCTGGGGAATCGCCGACCGGATGCGCTTCGACTCGGGCTATCCCGACGACTATCCACGCAATTATCTTTTTGTCACGCGCATGACCGGCCACGAGATCGCGCGCTTCGACCATCCGGCCAACGGCGATCCGAATTCACGCTCGCCCTACAGTCCCGAAGGCCGGCTTTGGATTTCAAAGCCATACTTCGATCCCGTGCTGCACAAGCATGTCGACACGCTTGCGACTGTTGAACTTCGTTACAACAAATTCTTTGGAATCGTTTCAGCATGACGGGCAAAAAGTAACTTGCAAGATCGTCGATGCAAAGAACGGCAACGATGAAACCATCGACAGCGGACTATCTCGTTGGTTGCGACGGAGGCAAGAGCAATGTCCGGCGCGCGCTCGGCATTCCGTATCAAGGCATTTTCTCTCAAGGCATGAATGTCGCGGTTTTGTTTCGCTCATCGTTTCTCAAATCGATCAGCTATGGCCCGGCCGTCATGTACCAAATCATTAACGCGGATATTAACGGCTCCATCGCCGCCGTGGACGGCAAGGAGCTTTGGCGTCTAAACATTCGCAACGTCAAACAAGAACAGATCGATGACTTGAACGCTCCGGAAAAACTGCGCCATGCATTGGGCCAAAATATTCCATTTGAGTTGCTCGATGTGCCGCCCGTGGACCGGACACTGCGTTGTCGCCGAGAAATATCAGGAGGGACGTGTCTTTCTCGCCGGCGACGCCGCCCATCTCAACTGGCCGACCGGCGGCTTCGGCATGAACACCGGAGTCGGCGATGCCATCGATATCGGCTGGAAGTTGGCGGCGATGCTGCAAGGTTGGGGCGGCGCGCGTTTGATCGACAGCTACACGGCGGAACGCAAGCCCATCGCCATGATCAATGTCAACGAAGCTGCCGAGATGCGCGCCAGCTACGACAACCAAACTCCCTTCTCCGCCCAGATCGAGGAAGATAGCGAAGAAGGCAAACAGCTCCGCGAAAAGGCCCGCGCCGCGATCCTGCGCACGCGCGCCAAAGAATTTCAGCACGACTCCGCCGGCATCGAGCTCGGCTATCGCTACGAGAACTCACCGATCTGCGTTGCCGACGGCACACCGGCGCCGGAGCTCGATCATGGGCTGTACGTGCCGTCCACCTGGCCCGGGGTGCGCGCGCCCCATGTCTGGCTGAAAGACGGCCGATCGACGCTGGACTTGTTCGGCAAGGGGTTCACGTTACTGAACTTGTCGGCCAAAACCACGAACACGAGCACGATCACGGAAGCCGCGCGAGGAGTCGGCATGCCGTTTGAAGTTGTCGCGCTCGACGAACCGAAAGTGCGCGAAACATACGAACTCCCATTCGTACTCGTTCGCCCCGACGGTCACGTCGCCTGGCGCGGCGATGCGATGCCAGGAAACACAGTTGAGGTCATCGACAAAGTGCGAGGAGCGGCGTGAGACCACGCAGCACCCCTATCCTAGCCTTCCCCCGTCAAGGGAGAAGGAATCGCCAAGCCATGGGTTTCGCTAACATGAACTGAACTGGTCGAGGTATCCAAAGTCGCTTAGAGAGAGCAAATCTTGTGAAGAGAATAATTGAAAACTTTCTGCTGGCCACGCTGATGATCGGCGCCATCGCATCGTCTGCTCATGCCGCAACTAAGGTCTCCTTTCCGTTCACACCGATCAGCGCTGCCAGCCTGCCCTGGTGGGTCGCTAAGGAGTCCCGTTTTTACGAAAGATACGGCCTCGACGTGGACATGATTTATGTCGGTGCGTCACCGGTGATCATCCAGGCGATGCTGGGCGGACAAGCGGGCGTCGGCGCAGGCGGCGGGCCTCCTCTCGTTTCCAACGTTTTACAAGGCGGTGACGTCGTTCAGGTAGCTACGACGGTGCCTTATGCGATTCAATCTCTAATCGTTAAACCGGAAATCCGAACACCCGCGGACTTAGTTGGCAAAAGAATCGGCATCAGCCGGTTGGGAGCGATTCCCCACTTCACGCTCCAGGCGATCGTAAAACTGCACAACGTCCAGGGCATCAACATCGTTCAAACCGGCACGACGACCCAGGCGATCACGAGCCTTTCGCAAGGTTTGGTCGACGGCATCATCACCTCCGCGCCGTTCACCTTTCGCCTGATGAAGGACGGTTATCGCGAGCTGGTGAGCCCCAAGGATTTCAAAAAAGCCGGCGTCGAATTCTTGATTCAAGGCCTGGTCGCGCGCAAATCCTACGCCGTAAGGAATCGCGAAGTCGTCGTCGGTATGATCAAGGCGACGATGGAAGGAATCAAACAGATCTTTGTCAACGAGAAACACGCGAAAGCGGTGCTGGCGAAATACACGCGCCAAACCGACGCCGAAATATTGGATCAAACCCACAAGTTTGCGATCGATGTTTTCATCAAAGATCCCACGGTAACGCCGGGGTCGATTCAACCGATCGTGCAACAATCGGCGCAATTCAATCTCGTCGACGCGAAGCTCGCAGGCAGCACACCCTTGAGCGTCTACTACGACAATAGCTATATCGCTGAGATCAAGCGCTCGGGTTGGTTGGCAGAGTTGTGGAGATGAACTAAACAAGATCCGAATCCCAATTCGATGTCGAACCCATCACCAACGTCCGTGGCCAACTTGCGCGTCGACCAAGTTGGCAGTCTGCTTAGGCCGCAGAAGCTAAAAGAGCTTTATACGCGGCATGGCAAGGGCGAAGCCGGTGATGAGGAGTTGTGGCAGATTCAAGACGAGTCGATCGAAGAACTGATCGCGCAGCAAGAAACGCACGGCCTGTCGATCCTCACGGACGGCGAATTCCGCCGTCTAAACTTTCAGGATAGCTTTGTCGAAACCGTCTCCGGATTTGTCCCGAAAAAGCCCACGTTACAATTTCAGGAGAGTCGCACCGTGGGTGGCGAGCCATTGCAACGTTGGCAGCCGGATTCGGCGAAAACCGACCCCGCGCTGCAATACTGGCGGCCGATCGTCGAGCGCGTCCGGCTAGCCGACAATCGTCCGTTGGCCGAATGGCGCTACGCGTCGGTATTGACGACCAAGCCCGTAAAAATTACTTTGATCGCAACGGATCGCATCTGCGAAAATTTTGCCCGGCAGAACTCCCATGGCGTGTACGCTGACATAGAGGAATATTTATCCGACGTCCTCAAAGTCGAACGGCAGATAGTTCAAGAGTTGGCCGACGCCGGCTGTCCTTACGTGCAAATGGACGCGCCGAGCTACACGGCCTATGTTGACCCACGCTCCCTCGAAACAATGCGTGCGGCGGGAATTGATCCCATCGCCAAGATGGAGCGTTCAGTGAGGACCGACAATGCCGTAATCGCCGGCATCACCGGTGTCACCCATGGCATCCATCTCTGCCGCGGCAACGTGCGCAGCATGTGGCACCGCGAAGGGGCCTATGACGCCATCGCCGAACGGCTATTTAACGGCCTCCAGCATGATCGTTTCCTACTGGAATATGACACCGAGCGCGCCGGCGGCTTTGAACCGCTTCGATTCGTGCCGAAGAATAAAATTGTCGTTTTGGGATTAGTGAGCACCAAGGTCCCGGCTCTCGAATCGGCGGATGATTTGAAACGAAAAATCGATCACGCCAGCCGCTACATCGCGCTGAATCAGCTCGCCGTGAGCCCGCAATGCGGTTTCTCTTCGAACATCGTTGGCAATTTGATCACCGAAGACGACCAATGGCGCAAGTTGGAGCTTGTACAAGAAGTAGCAGCGGATGTGTGGGGAAACAGTGAATCGTAGAGCGTTGAAGTCCCTCACAACAGGCTGCGGGCAACTAGACTCGTGGAGAATGAGTGAAGCAGCGACGCTTCTAGAAGCAATCACATGCTAATAAAGAGAATCGTATTGTTCACAACTTTGATCATCTCAATCGGCTCTACCTCCGCATTCGCTCAGCTGAAAAAAGTCCGCCTCGCCATTCCCACGGTCGATATCGTCACGCTTCCGTTGAAAATGGCGCAGGCCAAGGGTTTCTATCAAAAGGAAGGACTGGAAGTAGAAATCATTCTCGTCACGGGCTCCTTGGGCGTCCCCGCGGTGCTGGACAATTCAGTCGACTTCTCGACCGCTTCAGGATCGATATTGGCCGCAGCAGCGCGCGGAGTTCCGGTTAAATTGGTTTCCGATCATCACCACTAAACCGACTTTCGACTTGATTTCCGATCCGAAGATCCATTCATTCCAGCAGCTGAAAGGAAAACTCGTCGCCATCACCACGCGCGGCGGAACCTTCGAGCATATCACCCGCTTGATTCTCGAACGCAATGGGCTGAATCCCGATAAGGACGTGACGATCTTGGCGCTCGGCAGACAGGAAGATCTCTATCTTGGACTCAAAGCCGGAAAGATCTCCGCGGCGATCTTCAGCCCGCCTCGAAGTCTCATGCTCGCCCGGGAAGGTTTTTTCAAACTTGCCGTTTCCGGCGATTACTTGCCGCATTATCCCATCGGCGGCCTCGGCGTCACCGACGATCTGATCAAGAAGAACCCCAGCGACATTCAGGCGTTCGTCAAAGCACGCTGCGAGGCATCACCTACTATCGGCAAAACCGCGCTGAATCGATCAAATTATCGCCAAAGAATTGAAACATGCCCGACGAATCCTTCGCCACTCGATGTTCGACTGGCATCAAGACGGTGCTCGCCGACGAAGGCCGGCCAAGCCAAGCATGGATCAACGGCGTTCTCGACTTCACGCGCAGGACTTTGGATATCAAGACGCCGATTTCGCCCGAGCAAGTTTTTGATTTCAGATTCGTTGACAAAGCCGGTCGGTAAATTCCGGAAAGATTCCTCGCTTTGCTCGGAATGACAGTCGGGGATGTGTCATCTCGAAGGGCAGAGTGTGTGAAAACACCGTTGATGGTTCCCTTCGACTTCGCTCAGGGCAGGCTGGCTCACCACGAACGGTGCGGTTATATTAGAACTTGAATACTTATCCGTTCGCCATGAGCGCCGTCGAAGCGCTCCGAGATAGTATCCACACAGTCTGACGAAGTGAGGGTTCTTTGACGCGACGGGGAGCTATAACCTCCGCAGCCAAATTGACACCTTGCCGACCCTTTGTTATGCGAATGACAAGCGTTTTCCAGTTGACGAGTCTAAGGAGACCAAAATGAAGAACGGATTCAAAGCGATGGACTCCGATATGCACGTGATGGAGCCCTGCAATCTGTGGCAGAAGTATATTGACGAGAAATTCCTTGATCGCGCGCCCATCGGTCTCAACCGCCACAAGCGCGATCTCGGCGTCCAAGTTGACGGCAAGATCATGCCGCGGCCGACGCCGAAACCTATTCCTGCGCTGGGACCGATCCGCGAACGCATTCTCAACGAAAAGTATCCCGAGGAGGAAGCGCGCGACTTTGACAACGTGGCGCAGGTGCGCGCCATGGACAAGGAAGGTCTCGACGTGGCGATTCTCTATCCGAGCCGCGGCTTGTTCGTGCTCGCCGTCGACGGGCTCGATCCGGAATTGGCCGCTGCCATCGCCAAAGCCTACAACGACTGGATGCATGATTTCTGCAAGGTTGCGACCAATCGCATGTACGGCGCCGGCATCGTCGCGCCTCATGACGTGTCGTCGGCAGTCGAGGAGACGCGCCGCGTGGTCAAGGAGCTGGGTTTTCGGAGCATCCTAATGCGCCCCAACCACGTCAACGGTAGGATGTGGAGCGATCCTTATTACAATCCGCTGTGGGAGGAATGTCAGAAACTCGATATTCCCGTCGGCTTCCACGAAGCCGGTCGAGTTTTCTTGCCTCAGCCCGCGCTGTCCGAATTCATTCCGAGCTTCGCGATGTTCAACACGCTGTCGTTTCCCATGGCAAACATGTTCGCCTGCGCCGACATGATCTACGGCGGCGTAATGGAGCGCTTCCCGAAATTGAAAGTAGCATTCTTAGAAGGCAACTGCGCCTGGCTCCCCTGGCTTTTATGGAGAATGGGCGAGTACGCTGAGCTCACTGGCGCCGCCGAACATCCGGAAATGAAACTAGAGCCGCTGGAATATTTTCAACGCCAGTGCTGGGGCGCTGTGGAGTGCGACGAAATAGTCGCGAAGAATATCCCCGACTTCGGCTTGGAAGACAACATCGTTTTCTCGACCGACTACCCGCACCTCGACGTCAAGTTTCCACATGCGGTGGAGACTTTTCTCAAGCTGCCGTTCAGCGATCAAACGAAAAGGAAATACCTCTGGGATAACTGCGCGCGGCTGTATGGGTTTGGGGAATGAGCAGGGGCGTCCGGGCGGCAACGATCCATGTAGCCCGATGAGGTCCCGGGAAAATCCGACAGGTGTGAGCCGTGTAGATTTTCCAGTGTGGAAAATCCATTTTTGCCCTTAAGACGGCGACGTCACTCCTCGCCACGCTTTTTGGAACCACGACTCATGCACTACCCGTTGCACCGCCCGGCACTCGAGGTTTCTTACCCGTTTAGTCATACCGTTCTCGGGAGATTCCGGTCCGTCTTTGGTTAGCCTTTGTTCTGGCTGCGAGGGGCTTTCGTTCGCAGCGGATCGCTCCGGACTGTCAGCAGCATAAGATTTCTCCAGCTTCTTCGCTGTTTCCGTCTTTATAAGGACCGTTATGGCCATGGTGCCGTTCGCCTGGCCAAAGGCAGCTCGGCTTCCCTCTTGTTCATCCTTTCGGACTTTCTCTTTCACCATCCCAGCACATTCTGCGACAGTAGCGTACTGGCCTATGGTGACCCAGCCCTGGTTGGTTTCATCTAACGGAGGAGGTCCCTTCGGTGGTGAAACCTCAACCTTCTCGACCAAGGTATATGTGACGATCAGTCTCGGCACGCTTCGATTCGCATACACAACGATCAACACCACGAGCGCCGCCACCAGAGCATATGCCACCTGCTTTTTCGAAAAGTGCAGGCGCTCCTTCAGAGTTTTGATTTTTTCTGTCTTGCTTCGAACACTGCCATAACGGCGAGGACGCTGCGTTTCACGGCGCTCGGCCGCGGCGGGAGCTCGAACGCGCTCTTTTGGCGTTTGAAAAAGCCTTTGATCATAATCACGACGCCGCTTGGGATTCCCAAGGACCGCATAGGCCTCGTTGACTTGGCGTAACTTCTCGGTCGCTTCCGCTTTCGCGGCCGCTGCGGGAAACAGATCCGGGTGATATTGTTTGACGAGTTTTCTATATGCTGATTTGATTTCTCGGGCGCTCGCAGACGGTCCCACGCCGAGAATCTGATAAAAGTTAGCGTCACTCATACGATCCATGCTCGTCATTTATTCTAACACATGCCAGATGACGGAATCCTGATACCGTATACCATGAAGATAAACACAACTGATCCAATCGTGCCAATGATCACACGTGAACGACCCGGCGCCGGACTCCACGTATTTCCCAAAACACAGTAGGCCATCCAGAACAAACTGAAGATCAATTCCAGGAGGAGATGCCTATGCAAGGCATCGATTCGGAGGAATGGTACCGACTAGGTTTCGCCTTTGATCATCGACTCGATCCACGCGCCGGTGGTGCCAACAGCGTAATCACCGCTCCAGTTATGACCCAAGCTTTCGTGCCATTCTTCATCTCCTCTCCACAGAGTAGACGGCAACCGCCGCAAATTAGTTCAATTGGGTCCTGCCTTCAAGATGAAATTTGCACGGTGTCTCGGTTGGCAGCATTAAACGCTAGACGTAGGAAGATATTGAATAGCACTTATCTTGAAAAAGACTGTGCCATCCGCTAAGGCCTGGAAGTAGACCAAAGGAGGAGATGCCTGTGCAAGTCATCGATTCGGACGGACACCTACATGAGCCTTTCGATCTCTTCGATCGCTACATGGAAAAAGAATTCTATTCGGCGCGTCCCCGTATTGTCGATCTGCGCGATGAGCCGAGAGATACCGGACGTTGGCTGGTCGAGGGACGGCTCGTGCCGCGTCTGCCTTTTACCAAAGGCGTCGGCGGCGGCGGCTTTCGCTATCAGACGCCGCGCCATGCGGAGATGAAAGCTAAAGATAATTCTCTCGACGACATCGAGGGCCGCCTGCAGGACATGGATCGGATGGAAATCGATTTCCAGATCGTTTATCCGACGGCGCTGGTTTGGGTGTTCGATCTCGAAAACAAAGAGTTGGCCGCCGCCGTGTGCCGCGCCTACAACAATTATATCGCCGAGCAATGCGCCAAAGCCCCGAAACGCCTGGGCGGAGTCGCTCTGGTGCCGATTCAGGATCCTCCCGCCGCGGTCGATGAAGCTCGGCGCGCAGTGAAAAAACTCGGCCTCAACGGAGTCGTCATTCCCGGCATGGTAGGAAACACTCCTCTTCACGCCAAGGAGTTCGTTCCCTTCTTCGAGACCATGAACGACCTCGACGCTCCCGTCGGATTTCACGCTGTCACCGGCATGCACTACACGCCCTGGGCAGACTGCTTCACCGATTTTTTCTCGACGCACGTTACCGCGATGCCGTTTTCAATGATGGTGGCGATGATGTCGCTGGTCCAAACGGGGCTGCTGAAGACGCTGCCTCGTTTGCGCTGCGCTTTCTTGGAGATCGGCGCCAGTTGGCTGCCTTACTGGAATTGGTGGGTGGGGAAACACATCGAGCATGTCCTTGAACCGCGCGCCGGCCGCAAAGAGAGCGACTGGGGAAGAGAGCCCTACGAGTTGGCCGCCACAGTCCACGAGCCCGGCGAAGATATTCTAGAAGGCAGAATCTTGAGCGGCTTTGAAGGCGACGAGAACCTGCGCTCGATCATCGATCAGCTCGGCAGTAAAGGATTCATGTACGCCAGCGATTACCCCCACAGCGATATGGATTGGGATCGCGTGCAAACGATCAAGGGATCCGAAGCCCTGACCGCCGCCGAAAAAGCCGACTTACTCGGTGAAAACGCACGCAGGTTTTACAATTTGCGAATTTGAACTCTGCCGCCGGATTTCAACCGTGCGAATCGATGCGGGTGGAACCGTTGCCCGGACCATGCGTCGTGTGATGTCCGGATTGGCTTTCACGTAAGCGCGCGTGCTCGCGATCACGGTTGAGGGATACTCGGGCCCGTCCACGCCAAGATTGACCAGCTCGTACAGTCCCGCTTTTTTCGCCCGGCTATTGGTCGGTGGCGAAAGCGCACCGGCGTCGATCTGTGCCGCCAACATCGTGGTAAGGATATTCGGCACCTCGCCGAGTTGCAGCAGCGTGTAATCGTTGCCGCCGAGACCTGCTTTGTTGACGACGTAAAGCACCGCGGTGTGTGTCGACGAGCCGAGACGGGTAATACCGATCTTTTTCCCCTTGAGATCCGCGACTCGTTTAAGATCGGCGCGAGCCATGATCGAGAAAACAAATCGATTGACGCCCTCACAAACCATCACAACATCGGCGCCCGCGGCCACCGCTTGGATGCTGTTGAGCGCGTCCGCCGTGGTAAATTGAATCTCACCGGACACCATCGATTGGATTGCCTTGGAAGTGGAAGCGATATGGATCAATTCGATGTCGAGTCCGTGTTTCTTGAACAGTCCCTCTTCCTGCGCGACCCAGATGGGACTCATCACGCCGCTGATGGCGCCCCAGTTGAGACGCACTTTGTTCTGCGCCCAAGACGGTGCGTCCATGTGCAGCTGCACCAGGATGGTAATAGCGATTACAAGTCGCATGGGTATTCGCAATTGCACTCGTTGGTTCGTGATCTACGCGCCGGTAAAGGTTGGATCCAAAAGAAAGGTCGTCATTGCCGCAGAAGCCGGAGGGAGTCCAGGCAAGTCAAGAGAACCCTGGATTTCCATTTTCACGGGAATGACGGAATTCTAAAAAACTCCGCGCAGCGTTTGTGAAACCCTTTGTGCTCTTTGCGTTCTTTGCGGCTACATTCCTAGTTCGGTGCCACCCACGCGGTTAGAATCGAGGGCGTATCCGTCATCACGGGTGCCCACGAGTCGCCACGATCGCGGCTTGTGTAAAATGCGCCTTTGCCTTTGATGCGAGCTTCGAAACCGTAGCCGCGCGACCCATCGCCCATACCGCAGAAGAGCGCTTTCGGATCGGTAGGATGATGCACCAGCACCCACGGCATCCAGGGATTTTCTTTTTCCAATCCTTGCGTCGAGACGCGCCAGTTTTCCCCACCGTCGTCACTGAGCAGGATACAGCCATGAGGATGTATTTTTTCTCTGCTCCACACTCCCGGCGAGCCTTTGCCGCCGCAGAGCACCATGCGCGGTGTGTCACCGGGCAGGAAGTGCCATTCGTGCGAGTAGCTGTGTAATTCCGTATAGCTCCACGGCATGCCGTTCTCCACGCGGCGCCAGTGCTCGCCGGCATTGTCGCTGCGGTAAAAACCGCGCGCCGATGAAACGTAATAACGCTCCTTGCTACCCGGATAGTTTTCGATGTAGTGCATGTCGACGTAATTGATTCCAATGCTCCGGTCGTACCAAGTTTTGCCGCGATCCCTGCTCAACAGTACACCGCCATGCTCAAGCAGGACAAAGATGAGATTCGGATTATCCGGATGAATAAAAATATGGCGCACGTGAGGAAACTCGACACCGCGCAGACGCGGCGGCACGTCCCATTTCTTTTTTGCTTCGTCTGGAATAGCGAGCATGCCATCCAACGGTTCCCAGGTTTTACCAGTATCCTCGCTGCGAAATAGTCGGATCGGGCCGATGCCCATGTAGACGACGCGCTCATCGTGCGGATCGACGGTGAAGGTGCGCACGTCGCCATCCATGATTTTCGTCCAGAATTTGCCGGCGTCTTCGGTGCGATAACCGCCGTCGAAAGCAACCGCGGCAAAAACGATCTCCGGATTGTTCTTGCAGCCGATCAGATGCTCGAGAGTTTTGCCTTCGAAAAATTCTCCGACCGTGCTCATCGACGAACCTTGCGGCTGGACGATCTTTAATCCGCCGTTGTGAGCGATGTAGTATCGTAAGGATTCAGGCATAAGCACCTCCTGCTTTTACGGAAATCTAGACCATTGGCTCGTATGCTGATTCCGAATCATGGACCGGCATTTCTATCATTTCCTTCCCCTTGACGGGGAAGGACAAAGGAAGGGGTGATCTTAGATTTCTTTCGCACCCCCATCTCAATCTTTCCCCGTCGAGGGGGAAGAGGTCAGATTGGTCATCGGAAAAACACAAGACAAGTTCCCTTTCATTACCAGCTTTCATTTCTTTTCTTCACGCACCTCGCGCCTTCAGCGCCCTATACACCTTCTCCGACGTTACGGGTAAATCCATAATGCGCACCCCGCAAGCATCGGCCACCGCGTTTGCGACTGCCGCTGCGGTCGGCGTGTTGGCGACCTCGCCGATCGCCAGGCTATTGTACGGTCCGGGGCCCGCCGGCACGTTTTCCATGACGTTAGTTTTAAGCGGCGGGATGTCCGTAATGTTGGGAATCTTGAATTCGCCGAAGTTCGTCGTCGTGATCTTGGCGCCATCGAACATCACTTCTTCAGTGAGCGCATAACCGAGACCGAATACGACCCCGCCTTCTATCTGTCCTTGATGCATCAGGGGATTGATGACTTTGCCCGTTGTGTGCGCCGAGACCATGTTGCGCAAAGTGACCTTGCCGGTCTCCTGGTCGACGTGCACCTCGGCGATTTGCGCCGACACGGAAGCGTCGTGGGATTTTTCCGTACTCTTGTAATACCCGCGCACGTAGATCGGCGCGCCTTTGAATTTCACGACTTCGGCGAAGCTCATTTTGCGCTTCGAACTCTTGTGCAGAATCATTCCCCGATCGAGATCCAGTTCCTTGGGATCGACTTCCAAGGCCTGCGCCGCAAAGGCGAACAGCTCTTCTCGCGCCTTAATACCCGCTTCGTATGAAGCGTTGCCGTAAACTCGCGTCGCGCGGCTGCCGCCGACACCGCCGTCGCTCGGCACGATCGTGCTGTCCGCTTGCTTTAACTCGATCTCATCGGCCGGAACTTGTAATTCCTCGCCCACCACTTCGACGATCACCGTGAGCACTCCGGCACCCTGGTCGACGACCGGCGTAATCACTTTAACCTTGCCGTCGTCCTCGATCGTCACGAAAACGTTGCCTTCGCCGCCACTCGGGCTCCACTCGGAAAAGGATAGACCGCGGCCGACATTTTTGGGCTTCGGTTTTCCGTAGCCCGCAAGTTGAATCGCTTTTTCCAGCGCTTCTTGGCCTCGGATGTGCGAAATATGGCCGCCGATCGGCGTTTCGTCGCCGTCGCGCAGCATGTTTCGGCGTTTGAACTCCGCCGGATCCATGCCGAGCTTGCGCGCGACGATATCGAGCTGACTTTCGTTGGCGAAAAACCCCTGCGGGTCGCCGGGCGCCCGCATATGGCCGCAGGGAATTTTGTTGGTGTAAACCATCCGTTCTTCGATCAGACAGTTGGCGATCTTGTACGGCCCGGCGCAAGTCGATGCGCCGATCAGATAACCTGCCGGCTTCATCGACGCGTAAGCGCCGCTGTCGAACATAAACTCGATGTGATGCGCGACGATCGTCCCGTTTTTCTTGACGCCGGTCTTGATCTTGATAATCGAGGCGTGGCGCGGATTGCCCGCAGTCAATTCCTCCGTGTAATCCATCACCATCTTGACCGCTTGCCCGCTTTTCTTCGACAGAAAGTACGCCACGGGAACATCCATGAAGCCGCCCTTGCCGCCGAAGTCGCCGCCGATGTGTGTCGGATGGAAGATTAGTTTTTCTTTCGCCACGCCAATGCAGTTCGACAGCTGGCCGCGCACCGCGAACGGTGTCTTGCTGCATGACCACACCTCTGCGCCGCCCGACGCCTCGGCCTTGACCACGCAAGCGTGGGGTTCGAGATAGGATTGATGCGTCACCTGGGTGGTGAACGTATTCTCGACGGTCACGTCGGCCTGCTTGAAGCCTTCTTCGAGATTCCCCTTGCCCCACTTCAAATAGGCAACGACGTTGCTGACGTTTTCCAGGGGAACCGGCAGACCTTTGTAAGAAAGTAAATCAGGGTGGAGCACCGGCGCGCCCGGCTTTGCCGCCTCTACAGGATCGAGCAGCGGTTCCAGCTCTTCATATTCCACTTCGATCAATTCGAGGGCCTGCTCTGCGGCGAGTCTCGTTTCCGCGGCCACGGCAGCAACCTTTTCACCGATGAACCGAACCACGCCATCCGCCAGCACTGGAGTATCGTAGATACAGCGCCCGATGCGTAAGCCGGTCACGTCCTGACCCGTGATCACCGTTTTTACTCCCGGCACTTGCCAAGCTTTGCCGGTATCGATGCGCTTGATTCGTCCGTATGGAATCGGACTGCGCAAGCATCTGCCCCATAAAGAATCGGGTAATTGCAAATCCGCGCTGTAGAGCGCTTTACCCGTGACCTTAAGCACGCCCTCGACCCTCGGTGTCGGTTTGCCAACGACCTGCGTCATCTAGTTCCCTCCCAACTCGAAAATCTCATGCGCCAGAGGCGCATCAAGTATTCTTTTTTAAACCGGAACACAGCGCGTTGTCCAGCGATTCGTGAACGTCGAAATAAGCTAGTAAGGCGATGCACGGCCGAAAGGAGAGCGAGCTCTCACTATAAACCTCCTTCATCCCCTCGGCTAGGTGGCTGTGTCGCCAAAAAAAAACCTGGTGTGTCATCCTGAACACAGCGAAGCAGCTCGCATTCTCAGTGACTTGCGAAGACGAGATCCTTCGGCTGTCGCCTCAGGATGACATTACAATGAAACCTCGAGGTGAAGGAATTGAACGGCTTGAACGATTTGAACTGGGCGACCCGTTGAACCTTGAACGTTTGAACGAGTTAAGTCATCCCCACACCCTGCCAGCAAGCTTGGCGACCAACAAGAGCTTGCGCTTCATGTCGTCCCACGTGATCAAATTCCCCGACGCCGCGGAGGCAAAGCCACACTGCGTGCTCAGAGCGAGATTTTCCATCGGCACATACTTCGCCGCTCGTTCGATGCGCCGCACGAGTTCATCCTCGGATTCGAGCTTCGGCTCTTTCGTCGTGATCAGACCTAGCACCACCGTTTTGTCTTTGGGTACGAATCGCAACGGCTCGAAGCCGCCGGCGCGGTCCGTGTCGAATTCCAGCAGATAACGATCCATGTTGAGCGAGCCGAAGGCCTTCTCGGCGACCGGCTCATAACTGCCATCTGCGCCCCAGGCGCTGCGCTTGTTGCCGCGGCAGAAATGGATGCCGACAACGGCGTCGGGCTTGCGTTTGAGGTTTTGAATCATGGCGTTATCGGCGGCGATGGCTGCATCGAGCGCTTCATCCAGGTTAATGCCGCTTTGCTTCAGCACTTCTCGGCGGTTGTGATCGAAGAAATTCGAATACGATGGCGCGTCCAGTTGTACATAAGACGCGCCTTCGTCGATCAGCGCCTGCACTTCCTCGCGCATGATCGCCGCCACGTCTTGCAGCATATCGTGAACGGTCGGATAAAACTTGTCCGTCACGCCGGGTCGATAGCGCATAATCGCGTGCTGCATCGCCGCCGGCGTGCAGACCTTGAACGGCCCCGGCGCATGTTTTTTTAAAAACGGCGCTTCGTTCGGTGTGAAGCGGCCTTTTCCGCGCAATTTTCCGCCGACGATATATTGCAAGTTGCCTTCCTTGGATTCCTCGGCAAGTTCTTTTCCCCTACCGTGCCATTCGAACTTCACCACCGGTTTCCCCGGCACGAGCCCGTCAAGGGCTTTGGTGATGTCGGCGGTAAAAATATCTCGGCGATATTCGCCGTCGGTGAAAATTTGGACACCGGCGGATTTTTGCATGTCCAGGGCCGTGAGGATCGACCGATCCTCGATCTCGCGGACTTGATGCTCGTCCATACGACCCTCGCGTAGCGCCGCCCGCGCGGCCAACAGTTCCGCCGGTCGCAGAAGACTGCCGATGTTATCCGCCCGAAATTTTATGGCCATATAATTCCCAGAGCCAAAGAATCGATGCTACCGTCAAACACATTCAGCGCTTTGAATCTGCCTTGAACTTTTGAACCCTTGAACCTTGAACGACCAAAATCATCCCCAAACCTGCCGCGCGGTTTCCACCACGACTTCTAATTTCCTTTTCTGATCGTCCTCGCTGATGAGATTACCGACCACGTCCGAGGCAAAGCCGCACTGCGGGCTGATGGCCAGCTGTTCCAAGGGAATATACTTGCATGCTGTCTCGATACGACGCTTGAGATCGTCTACCTTTTCGATTTCCGGTATCTTGGTGCTCACCAATCCCAAAACTACGATCTTATCCTTCGGCACAAAACGGAGCGGCTCGAAGGTCCCGGCGCGCGGGCTGTCGTATTCGAGCAGAAGACGGTCATGGCGCAGTTCATTGAAAAGCCTCTCCGCGATCTCGTCATAGGTCCCCTCTCGATGCCACATGCTGCGCTGGTTGCCGCGGCACAAATGAATCCCGAACGTCACGCCATCGAAGAGACGCAAGATCTCATTATCGGCCTTGATCGAGCGCATGAGATTTTTCATCGGATCTTCGCCGCGCTCTTTCATCTCATTGAGCGACGGTGCATCGACGTAGGCGGTGTAGCTTGGCGCGTCGATTTGAATATACCGGCACCCGGCGTCGATCAGACTGCGAATCATCTCGCGCTCGATGCGTACCACGTCGGCCACAAAGTCCTCCGTGCTCCAGTAAACCGACTTGGAATTTTGATAGTCGAAGCGCTGGGTAATCCGATCCGGGCCGACTAAAGTGACCTTGGCCGGCTTTCGCGCCACGCTGCTGACGAAGCGATATTCTTCAAGCGGCAGATTGCGCGCGAGGCGGAGTTTTTGCGACACCGGCCGGCGCTGCAAAATCGCCGCTCCATCCGCCACGTGATAAGGATCCCAGCGCTGCAGCGGCTTCCCCTCGCGCGACAGGCTTTCCATGAACGAAAGATTGACCGCGCGCGCGTCGAAGCCGCTCACCGAAGCCGCGAAGCTGTCCTGGAAATTTAAGCGGCGATATTCGCCGTCGGTAACGACATCCAGTCCGATCTCCTCTTGAAACCGCACCGCTTCACGGATGGAGTCGTCTTCGACCCGCCGTAACTCTTCGGCGGAAGTCTTGCCTAGGTCACGTTCCGCATAGGCCTCTTTAATCCGCTTGGGGCGAAGCAGACTCCCGACAACATCTGTGCGAATTTGTGCAAGAGGCTCCTTTGATAATTCCGCCATCATTTAATTCCTCCGGGGAAGCGCGTGAACGCCTTCTACCTGCTGCTATATGCAGCATCAGTTGCTCCGACAAGCCGACAAATGGTAAACACTTTGTTGAACATCGCTAAACAATAATGTCGAGCCATGGATCGCTTTAGAACCATAGATAGCTTTGTCCGAGTCGCTACCGCGGGAAGTTTTTCCGCCGCGGCCAAGCAACTGGGCATTTCGCGTTCGCTGGTGTCCCTCCATGTCACCGATTTGGAGAATCGCTTGGCAGTGCGTTTGCTCAACCGGACGACAAGATCCCTGACATTGACAGAAGCCGGCGCTAACTATCTGGAATTTTGCCAGCGCATGTTGACGGAAATGAGCGAGCAGGAATCATCGATCGCCCAGCTGCAGAAAGAGCCGCGCGGCTCGCTAAAAGTGACCGCGCCAAAATCATTTGGCACGCTCTATCTCTCCGACGCCGTGGTGAGTTTTTCCGCGCGATATCCGAATATTCAAGCTAAGCCTTATCCTCGAAGACTATTCCTTTCGCGCCTACGATTTCGTTGATCAGGGGCTTGATGTGGCCGTGCGATTGGGCGATCTCCCCGACTCGACTCTGATCGGCCGCAAGATCGCAACGCTTCAGTGGGTAGTGTGCGCGTCATCGAAATATCTCGATCGCCACCGTGAACCGAAGACGCCGGCGGATCTCACCAAACACTTGTGCTTGGCCCACGTCAATCTCGATCCCAACGATCGCGCCTGGCGTCTGCACAGTTCGGACCACGTCATCTCGGTAAAAATCAGCGGCACGTTTTCGTCGAATAGCGCACTCGTGCTGCGCAAGGCGGCGCTTGCGGGCCTCGGCATCGGCTACCTTCCGCTTTACTGCATCGAAGACGATCTGAAGAGCGGCGCGCTGCTCAAGCTGCTTCCAAATTATTCACCGCCGCAGCGGCCGATCTACGTGGTCTATCCGCCCACGAGGCGGGTTCCCGAGCGGGTGCGCACCTTTGTCGACTTTCTCGCTGATTGGTTCGGGCATTCCAGAGCACCTAAGTCGAGGCAAAAGGCGAAAAAGAGAGATTTTGGACGAGAGCGTGGCCAAAGGACGTTTCGGCCGATCTCGACTTATTGACGCGACTGCAGAGCGTCGTGCCGACAGAATCGGATGTCTCAATTCAAGGCGAAGAGGAATTCGTCAAGCAGAGCCACGGCTCCCGGACAAGGAGAGCGCCTTCAACGCTGCAAGCCAACCGGTTAGCGTAAGCACGTGACGCCCGTTGTTCATAAAAAGCCATTGCGAGAGCGCCGCTTTGACCTCAGCATCCGTTACGCCGTCTGTGCTCATCAACCGCACCATCGTCGGGATAAAGTAGGAAAACGTAGCTAACCGTTCGACGATAACGATGCAAACCGCCGTAAGGTGCCAGAAACGCATCGGCCCATGAGTCGACCAGGCAGCAATGAGGTTGGCGATTGTTAGCAGAGTAAGCGGTACGGTGGTCGCGTAAACCCAGAACATGAGCCCGGTGTTTGGCCATGCTGGGGCCCAGGAATCACAACCCTGGCCTCATAGATCCCCGCTCCAATGCGATGCCGAGATTGATCACGAACAGCCAGAGTAAGATTTCCCTCCACATCGTAATCAAGTGAAGACTTGCCTGCGGTGGACTAGTTTCGCGTCATTGTGTCCGAAAAATCTCCCCTTTCCCCTCTTTCTTAAAGAGGGGAAGATTCTCTCCTCTGAAAAAGGAGGCGCGTGGAAGATCTTGCCAGCGTCATGCGCCGGGCTTTGACACGGGGGCCAGCATGTTGGCGTCCCGCGCCAGCACCCATTTCCCGTTTTGCTTTTTTAGGATCGAAAGCGTGTGCCCCGCCCGCGTCATCGGCGGGGCGCCGCCAGGCGGAGTCGCCACGACCGTCAACTTGGTCCACATGAACGCCCAGTCACCTAAAACTTTGATCTCTTGAATCTCGCTCGTGCCATCGAACTGGACCGGTCCCTGGTTCGATTGAGCTCGCGCTGCTGAGGCGAAAGCGGACTTTCCCATCATGGGTGGTTGTCCAGGCAACAGAAACACAACGTCCTCCGCCATCAAGCTCAGGACGGTTTCGACATCGCCTGCTTTGGTCGCTGCCATCCAGGTCGTGACTAGTTGACGAATCTCTTGTTCATCGCTTTGCATATTAGCTCCTCGACACGCTCAATTTTAAGTCTTGCCCGACTTCCCCACACTGCGCTATGCCTGGTTCTCAAATCAGTGAAAATCACAATCCGGGCAATATCAAGCACCGAGACCGATTTTTGATGTTTCAGTTCCGAATTAAACTGCGTTTGAAACAAAAATCGACTCGTCCAAAAACATCGACAGCACCGGAGCCGAGCACGGCGGGTGCGTCGCTCGCGAAGTTTTCGGACGTGAAACGAGACCTGGAGGCTCGCATCTAAGACGATGTAATCGGCACTTTCACGAGCAACGGCGTCGTGGAGGACAGCGACAGACAAATTTTATTCCGGCTCGACTGGGCGAAGCCTGAATCCGCAAAAATTTCAGCAATGAATAAATGAGCAAACCGACAACAATTCCAGTTTTCATTGGACTGGCTGAACGTTGGAGCTTCTATAACGAACGAATAACCCGCAACAAGCTGCGAGTATCAGCACTCGGCGATTAAACTTGTTTAAGGCTGTCACCCCCGAATGTTTTTATTGCGGGCTCCAGTTCCGAATTCGCCTGTGGTGAGCGCGGTCGAACCACCGCTTAAAACGTGCGGGAATGACGGACCTCGAAGCAATTTCCCTAACGCAGCAAGCTACGGGAAATTGAGTCTCAGAGATCGAAAACTTTGAACCTTGAACCCTTGAACGTTGAACCTATCCTAGTTCCCCCAAACCTTCCGCGCGACTCTCGCCACCAGCTCAAGCTTTCGACTCATGTCATCCGCCGAAATCAAATTTCCCAGCAGCGTCGAAGCGAAGCCGCACTGGGTGCTGAGTGCGAGGTTTTCGAGTGGAACATATCGGGCAGCCTCGTCGATACGGCGGCAGAGCAGTTCTTCCGATTCCAGTTCCGGCTCTTTGGTCGTGATCAAGCCAAGCACGACGGTCTTACCCTTGGGCACAAAGCGCAGCGGCTCAAAGCCTCCGGCGCGCTCCGAGTCGTACTCCATGAGAAATCTATCGGCTTGTAATGATCCGAAAGTCTTCTCAGCGATAACCTCGTAGCTTCCCTCGGCGCTCCAAGAGCTGCGGTTATTGCCGCGGCAGAAGTGAATGCCGATGACCGTCTCCGCACTGCGGCGAAGCCCTTGAATGAGCGCGTTATCGCCGGCGATCACCTCATCGAGGATTTCATCCGGATCAGCGCCCATACCGCGCAGTTGCTGACGCCGCCGCTCGTCCATCAAATGCGTCAAATACGACGGTCCGTCGAGTTGAACGTAACTCGTTCCCGTATCCAGGAGTCCTTGAACTTCGTCGCGCAGCAGCGCCGAGAAATCCTGCACCATGGCGCGCCGCGTCGGATAAATTTTATCAGTCACTCCAGGTTTGTATTTGCTGTCGGCGAATTGCACGACGCTCGGAACACAGACTTTGAACAACCCCGGCGCATGCTGCTTCAAAAATGTTGCCTCACTGACAAAAACCCCAGGGGTCTTTTTCCGCAGCCTGGCACCGACGACTGTTTCACCGTCAGAGCGGCGAAACTGGCTCGCTAGTTCGCGATTTGCCCCGCGCCAGATTGGCGCCATGATCGTTTCGCTCGGCACCATGCCGTCAAGCGTGTTCGTGAAATCGGCCATGAAGTTGCCGCGCCGATATTCGCCGTCAGTGAAGACATCAACGCCGGCGGCTTTTTGCATTTCCAGCGCGGCCCGGATCGAACGGTTCTCGATCTCGCGCAGCTGCTCAACATCGATCCGTCCTTCCCGGTGCGCCACGCGCGCCTCAATAAGCTCCGGCGGCCGCAGCAGACTACCAAGATTGTCCGCTCGAAACTGCCTCGCCATAACTCCCGTCACTTCCCTTCCCTTGAACGATTTCAACAACTTGAACCGTTTAAACGATTTGAAAGCTTGAACTTTGGACCCTTGAACGTTGAACCGTCCTATTCACCCCTTGATCCCCAACTCTCGATTCACGGCTCTCTGCAAACTAAAATCGAACACTTTCGATGGCGCGACAGTTTCGCCTAGCTTCAGCGCCTGAGCTTCGTCTGCGAGAAACTCCTTGATCTCATCGTCAGTCGGAATCCCGGTCGGCGTGAACGCCGGCTTGCAGCGCCGGTACCATTCCGTCGCCGTCGCCACATCGGTTTTCCACGTTCGCGCCAGGATCTCTGCCGTCTCTTTTTCGTTCTCGTGGAAAAATCGTCCGGCCTTCGCCTTCACGCGTAGCAACCTGCGCAGCCAATCCGGATTGTCCTGAAATGTTTTTACCTGTACGCCGATGCCCTGTTGGATACTCGCGAACTTATCGATGGAGCTTTCCAGGACGTTCATTTTGAATTTGTCGCGTCCCAGAAAAACATAAGGCGGCGTCAGCGCGGCAACTTGGATCGAGTTGCTGACCATCGCTTGGAGTTGAGCGCTTTCATCGCCCACTTGCACAAACGTCAGGTCCTTGTCCGAGTCGACGCCGTGAATGGCGAGCATTTTTCGCGCTGCCGAATGCTGGCTGCCGTTGATGGTGGCGATGCCGAGATGCTTACCTTTGAGTTCCTTCGCCGTGCGGAATTCACCCCGTGACACCAACCAAAAGATCGGACGACGCAGATCGACAGAGAGAATCCTGAGCGGCACGCCGCGCATGATTGCGCGCACCGCACTCCCCACTGACCCAAGCGCGTCCAGCTCGCCGGCGACGCCGGCGGCGATCGCTGCGTTGGCGCTCATGCGGATCAGCTGCGGCTCGAAACCTTCTTCGCGGAAAAAATTCTTCTCCCGCGCAATGAAGAGCTCGATCGACGGCATGCCGGTGCTCGACATGCTGATGCTGAGCTTTTGTGCCGGCGCTTGGGCACCGGCGAGATCCACTAGAATCAAAATGCCGATCAGCGCTACTGTCAACACGGTCATCTCGCACCGCGAATCGACGCTCCTCGTGTGCTTTGTTTTCATTGGTTCGCTCTCCGTAGACGGGCACCGCGGTGAGAGTAGTGAATTGGCAACCGTGATGTCAAACTCATTGCGCCGCACGAGGTAAGTCGATGTCGCGAAACATTCTGGGCGGCTAATAAACCGCTTGACGCCCGCTGCCGAAGTTTCCTATCTTCCAGCGAGCCATTGAAATATTTAACCAGCGCGGATCAGAATGGGGGAGCTTGGTGATACCCACAAGACCAGGTCATTCATTGAGCATGCCTTTCCTCTTAAGCGGCGCGCTCTTGCTTTGTCTTGTCCAGACATCCGCTCTCAGCGCCGACAAGACACGCGTAGCGTTCTCCGCCGTTTCTCCCACACAAGGAGTGTTGTGGGTCGCGGACGTAGGCGGGCTTTTCGGTAAGAATGGTATCAACGCGGAAATCGTCTACACGCGCGCCGCGATTGAAACCCTGATCGCCGGCGAAGTTGAATTTGGCCAGATGACGGGCTCGCTCATGTTCTCGGCCCGGTTACAGGGCGCCGATCCTGTGATGCTCGCCGGCGTCCAAGACATCCTCAACGACCGGCTCGTCGTCCGACCCAATATCAATGCCGTGGAGGAACTCAAAGGCAAGCGCGTCGGCGTTTTCCGTTTCGGATCGGCATCGCACCTTCGCTTGCTGAACGTGCTGCCGAGATACGGCATGGGCGAGAGAGACGTCACTTTTCTTCAAGTTGGCGATACGCCGGAACGGTTGATCGCACTTCACGGCGGTTCCATTGATGCCAGCCTCCTCTCCCCGCCCGACCACCTTCAAGCGCTACGAGGCGGCATGAAGATTTTACTCAACCTGCGCGACCTGAATGTTCCGTATCAGGGAACCGGGCTGGTCACCACCCAGCGTTTGCTCGTGCGAAACCGCGATCTCGCCAGACGTTTCTTGAAAGCCTTTGTAGAAGCCATTCACGCCGTCAGAACCAATCCGAGCCTCACCAAGCGGGCCCTCGCGAAATATCGTCAAACCAAAGACGAAAAGCAGCTCGAGGACGCCTACCAAACGCTCCGCGAAATTATTAAACCCAAGCCTTATCCATCGATCGAAGGTTTCAAAACGATCATCAAGGATGCCATGGATCGAACGCCCGCTGCGAAAACAGCCAATCCGAAGGACTTTATGGACACGACTTTGCTCGAAGAGTTGGATCGTTCGGGATATATCGATGGACTGTACCGGTGAAGCCGTGAAGATTGGAGTGATGGAGTGCTGGAGTATTGGATTTAGCGGCCCATCACTCCACGACTCCATTACTCCAGCACTCCAGTTCTCAGATCGGAGGCCAAATGAAACGAAGCACGAATCGAATACTCGTCACCCACGCCGGCAGTCTCGCGCGGCCGCAGGATCTTCTCGAAATGATGGACGCGAAATTGCACGGCAAGCCATATGACCAGGTAGCTTATGCCGCGCGTGTCCGCGGCGCCGTGGCTGATATGGTGCGCCAGCAAGTGAAATGCGGTGTCGATATCGTCACCGACGGTGAGCAGAGTAAACCGAGCTTCAATGCCTACTTGGTCGAGAGACTCACCGGCTTCGAACCGGTTGCGACTTCGGAAGCACGAATCGCCGCGCGTATGAAGATCGATGAGGCGCGCGCCTTTCCGGAATACTACGAGAAATATTTCGCCGAACACATGTGCGGCGTCGGCCCAAATCTGCCGGTAGCGTGCACCGGTCCGATCACCTACAAAGGACAGGAAGCGGTGCGAACCGATATCGAGAATCTAAAGGCGGCGCTCGATGGTCTGCAGCCGCAGGAAGTTTTCATGCCGGCCATCGCCCCGGGTTTTTTCAGCAACCAGTACTATGGGAACGACGAGGAGTTTCAGTACGCGTTGGCCGAGGCGCTCCGAGTCGAATACCTGGCCATTATCGACGCTGGATTCATTTTGCAAATCGATGACCCGTCGCTCACGCGTCTTTATCGCACCGAACCGTCTCTGACTGTCGCCGAGCGGGTCCGCGATGCAGAGATTTACATCGAGGCGCTGAACCACGCGCTGCGCGGGATTCCGGCAGAGAAAATCCGCTATCACACGTGCTATGGTATCAATGAAGGGCCGCGCATCTTCGACATCGCACTGAAGGACATCATCGGTCTCATGTTGAAGGTCAATGCCGACGCGATTTCGTTCGAAGCGGCAAATCCGCGTCACGAGCACGAGTGGCGCCTCTGGGAGGACACCAAGCTGCCGGCAGGAAAAATCCTGATCCCTGGCGTCATTACTCATTGCAGCAACATCGTCGAGCACCCTGACTTGGTCGCGGAGCGGATCGTCAAGTATGCCAAGCTCGTCGGACGCGAGAACGTGATCGGCGGGAGCGACTGCGGATTTTCCTCCCAGGCGACGTTTACCCCAGAAATCCATCCCACCGTCGTTTGGGCGAAGTTCCGCGCAATGACGCAGGGAGCGGAGATCGCCACTAGACAATTGTGGTCATGACGGGGCCGCGAGAGCCAGCGCGCACCGAACTACAGGTATTCCTCAAAGGTTTCCTCGAATGTTGTCACTGCCGAGTTTTTTAAGGGTTTCGCCTGGATTCCCGCTAAAAACATGCGGGAATGACGGGACTTGCGGGACTACGAATCGCTATGATGCGGCCGACTCGCAACAAAGCAGCCCAACCATCACCACTTTCTCGCCTATCATTTGATTCCCAACTCGCGCAGTACCTCTCGCTGAAGGCTGAAATCAACGATCTTCGACGGTGGCAGCGACTCGGACAATTTGAGTGACTGCGCGTCATTGGCGAGATGCTCTTTGATCTCGTCATCGGTCGGGATGCCTGTGCTGGTAAATGCGGGCTTGGATGCGCGGTATGATTCCAGGGCCGTTTTGATGTCGACTTTGTAAAGACGTGCCAAGTACTCACTCCCCTCCCGTTCGTTTTCCAAATAAAACCGATTTCCCTTGGCCCGCGCCCGAAGGATCTTTTTCACGAGATCGGGCTTCTCTTGCAGGAGCTTGAGAGCAACGGCGAGTCCGCTGTCGATGCCCGCGAAACGTTCGAGCGCGCTGTCGAGAATATTCATCTTGAATTTGTCGCGCGCCACTGCCACCCATGGCGGGCTCAGTGCGGTAATTTGAATTGAGTTGGTGACCAAGGCTTGCAGTTGCATCGTCTGATCACTGATTTGAATCGAAGTAATATCTTTCTCGGTATCCAATCCACCCGCCGCCAACATGCCTTTCGCCCTGAGATGTTGGCTGCCGCCGATCGTGGAAATGCCGAGCACCTTCCCTTTTAGCTCTTTGACCGAGCGATACTCCGGTCGGACAACGAGCCAAAACAATGGCCGACGCAAAGTAACCACCACGACCCGCAGGGGCGCGCCGCGTTGGATAGCGCGAATGGCGCTACCGATGGCTGCCTGACCGTCCAGCTCGCCGGCGATGTTAGCCGTGATCGCGATGTTGGAGCTCATCTGAATGAGCTGCGGCTCCAATCCTTCTTCGCGAAAGTAGCCCTTCTCCTTGCCGAGAAACAGATCTATGTAATTGACTCCGCTACTCGAGTAAGCGATGCGCACCTTTTGCAACGCAATTTGCGCTATCGATTGCTCAGCTGCGAGGAAGATCAGCGAAGCGACCAGCACCAGACATCGTAGCGAAATCATCCGCATGCGCTTAACCTCCTAGCACTCTCGCGGCGTACTTGGCGTATCGCCCGCGGGAACGATTGTTGCCGATGAAAACTGTGCCACGTGTATCTCGGATTACGTCAAACTGTCCAGTCTAGTCTAAGCGATTTCTTTCGCTTGGCAGCGACAATCGATTTCGCTAGTATTCGTTTAGATTCGAATTGCCTAGAACGGAAAACTGACTCATCTCGCCACTTGAAAGAAAGGAATCGCAGTGTCACGAAACTACCGCTACATCTCCGCCGACTCCCATTTGGAAATCGATTCCCGCCATTGGCTCGATCGTGTGCCGAAGAAGTATCGCGAGCTGGCGCCGCGCCTCGTTGGCCAGCCAGATGGCAGCGATGCCTGGATGATCGGCGACAACATCAAGCGGCCGGCGGCGGCCGCGGATCTCTACGGCGGCAGGGGACGCGACAACTACGTCCCCTTCAATGGCCGCTATGAAGGCACGCCGGGCACGGGCAGCGCCGACCAGCGCATCACCGAGCAGGACCGGGACGGCATCGACGCCGAAGTGCTCTTCCCCTCGCAACAAGGCGGGCCGAAATTTTGGCGCCGCATCGAAGACGACGACGCGTATAAAGCCGTCGTGCGCGCTTACAACAGCTGGCTCGTCGAAGACTACTGCGCGGTGGATCCCGACCGTCTCATCGGCGTGGGAATTCTCCCTCTCGTAAATAATATTTCGGACGTTATAGCGGAGCTGAATTATTGCGCCGAAGTAGGATTGAAAACCGTCTTGCTGCAGGGCTTTCCCAGCGGCAAATCTTATCCATCCGATGACGACGATCCCTTCTGGTCACGCGCGCTGGAGTTGAACATGCCGATCAGCGTGCACGTCGATCTTGAGCGCGCCGGCGAACGCAAAGGACCGCTTTTCAAATATCCGAACGAATCGGACGAGCTCATGAAGAAACTTACCCACGATCTGGTCGAACAAGTGGGACGCTTCGGCCCAGTGCGCGGTAACGGTTCCATCGCGGCGGTGCAGTGGGTTTTGTCCGGGCTCTTCGATCGCTTCCCGACTCTTCGGATTTTCTTCGCGGAGAATCAGATCGGCTGGATTCCATTCTTCCTGCAGGGCGCCGATGTTCGTTACGACCGCCACCACCGCTGGGCCGATCGCCTGCTTGGACTAAAGCCGATGAAACGTCCGCCGAGTGAATGCATTCGCGAATACTTTTACTGGGGCTTTCAATTCGACCGTGTCGGCGTTGAGTCGCGCCATAAGATCAACGTCGATCGTCTGATGTGGGGCTCCGATTTCCCTCATCAAGAATCGGACTGGCCCGAGTCGTTGAAAATCATCGATAAAAACTTCGCCGGCGTGCCCGATGCGGAAAAACACAAAATGGTGTGCGGCAACGCGATGGAATTCTTCCACCTTGGAAACTCCTGAGTTGCCCGCCGCCACGCAGCGCGCGAAAAAACACAAAGGTTATTGCCGGTTGATGAGTTCGTACGCGGCCATTCATCCTCCCATCATTCCCGCGAAAGTGGAAATCCAGACTCTTTTCGTTGCCCTGCTGGTCACATTGCAAGTTGCAGCCTTCCCTCTTCAAGCCGCCCAACCCGCCGAAGACTGGCAGTCGGAATGGGACAAAACTCTCAAGGCAGCCGAGCAGGAAGGACAAGTCGTCTACTCCGGCTGCGGCAGCCACGCTTATCTCGCCGAGTTTCAGAATAAGTTTCCACGAATAAAGCTGGAATCCGTGGACGGCCCCTGCGCCGAGCTGGTCTCACGCATCATGGCAGAACGCCGTCCTGGTAAATATCTCACCGATGTCATTCGCTTTGGCCTCACATCCGCGCATTCCTTCTACCGCGGCAAAGCACTGCAGCCGATTAACGCGGCCATGATCCTTCCGGAAGTAAAGGATCAATCGAAGTGGTGGCAGAACAAGCACCAGTATTCCGACCCGGAGGGCAAATATCTCTTCGTCCCCGCCGCCAGCGTCTATGTCCGGTTCGCCAGTTACAACACGTCGATGCTGAATCAAGCCGAAATCAAGTCCTATTGGGATTTGCTCAATCCCAAATGGCAGCGCCAAATCGTCGCTTCCGATCTCAAACAAGGCGAAGGCCGCAACGGCGCGCGTTTTATCTATTATCATCCTGAACTTGGACCAAATTATCTGCGGCGTCTCTTTAGTGAAATGAACATCACCTTTTCGCGCGACTATCGCCAGGCGACCGACTGGTTGGCGCAAAAACGGTTCGCGCTCTATCTCTTCAGTCAATCCGACGATACGTTAAATGCCAAGGAGCAAGGCCTCTCGGTTCAGATTCTCGACACCGGCGGCTGGAAGGAAGGCGTCGGGTTGGACGCCATAGGCGGCGCGCATGCCTTAATGGATAAACCGGCGCATCCCAATGCCGCAAAAATTTTGATCAACTGGCTGCTTTCGCGCGACGGCCAGATCGCTTTGCAACGCGACCGCGAACCCGCTGGCCGCACCGACTCTCTGCGAATCGATATCCCGAAAAGCGACGTCCATCCCCTGATGCGCCGCCGCGACGGCGTCAAGTATTTGCTTATGTGGAATCCCGATTGGATGGATATGAAACCGGTGCAAAATTTGATCAACCAAGTGTCAGGCAATTTAAAGTAAAGCACAAATTGACAATAAGCGGCAGACCAAAGCAATTTGGGTAATCACTCCGCTTGTTATAATGTAGCGTATCTAAGCCGATTGGGAGATCTACATGGCAAAGACCTTAGAAAAACTCGCAGCGGAAATTCAGGAGTTGCCAGACACCGACAAACTTCAATTGTTGGACGTCATTCTCGAGGATCTGGACAAACCCGATCCTGAAATTGACCGAGTTTGGGCCGACGAGGCCCGTAAACGTTGGGCGGCGTACAAAGCCGGTAAAGTGCCAACAGTGGATTACGAGACTGCGATGGCAAAGCACCGCCGCTCGTGAAAGTACGCTTTCTTACGCTTGCCGAGCAAGAGCTGGACAATGCCGTCCTTTGGTACAACCAACAAGCAGACGATCTGGGTCAAGAGTTTCTCGACGAACTCGACCGGACGGTTCGGCGTGCGATCAGTTTCCCACTGTCTTGCCCAGAAATTGAACCGGTAATTCGACGAGGCCTGATCGCTCGATTCCCCCTACGGCGTGATATACGGCGTCGACGGCGATACCATCGTTGTTATCGCACCGTAGCTCACTTACATCGTCGGCCCCGCTACTGGATCGATCGAATCTAAACTAACTTCCTTTGAGCAATTAGAAACTCTGAACAAGGGAATATTCATGGCCGAACCGACTATCGTTTGTCCGCAGTGTAAAACGGAGATCAAACTGACCGAGTCGCTCGCCGCGCCTTTGCTCGAATCCGTCCGGCGCGATTATGAGCAGCGCTTATCGCAAAAAGACACCGACATGACCAAACGCGAACAAGCGCTCACCGAACGCGCGCAATCCTTGGAAAGAGCGAAAGCGACCTTAGATCAACAAGTCGCCCAAAAACTTCAGCAAGAACGTCTCCGCATCGCGACCGAAGAACAACAGAAAGCCAAGCTCGCGTTCGGCAATGATCTCGATCAGAAAGCCAAGGAAATCAATACCCTCCAGGAAGTATTGAAACAGCGAGATATAAAACTGGCGGAAGCACAAAAGACCCAGGCCGAGCTGATTCGCAAGGAGCGTGAACTGGACGACGCCAAACGCGAGCTCGATCTAACCATCGAGAAGCGCGTGCAGGCCGATCTCAGCGCAGAACGGGATAAAGCCAAAAAAGAAGCTGAGGAAGAACTCAAGCTCAAAGTGATGGAGAAAGATCAAACCATCACTGCGATGCAAAAGCAGATCGAAGAATTGAAGCGCCGCGCCGAGCAGGGCTCGCAGCAACTTCAAGGAGAAGTTCAAGAAATGGAGTTGGAAGCTCTGCTTACCGCGAAATTTCCGCGCGACACGATCCAGCCGGTTCCGAAAGGCGAATTTGGCGGCGACGTGCTCCAACGCGTCATCGGACCACTCAATCAAGTTTGCGGCACCATTCTTTGGGAATGCAAACGGACCAAAAACTGGAGCGATGGCTGGTTGCCCAAGCTGCGTGAGGACCAGAGAACGGCGAAAGCCGAGATCGCCGTTATCGTCAGTCAGGCGATGCCTAAAGACATCGAAACATTCGGCTTCGTCGAGGGCGTCTGGGTCGCCGATCCGAAAGTGGCGCTGCCGGTTGCACTTTCGTTGCGCCAGACGCTGATCGAAGTCGCATCGGCGCGCCAAGCTTCAGAAGGCCAGCAGACGAAAATGGAAATGGTCTACGGCTATCTCACCGGACCGCGTTTTCGCCAGCGTGTTCAAGCGATTGTCGAAGCATTCTCATCCATGAAAGAAGATCTCGACCGCGAGAAGAAAGCCATCACCCGCCAGTGGGCCAAGCGCGAAGAACAAATCGACCGCGTCATGCAAGCCACCGTCGGCATGTATGGCGACCTGCAAGGCATCGCCGGGAAAACGCTTCAGGAAATCGAAGGACTGGAGTTCCAAGGAATGCTGGATTTCAAGTCGGAGGAATAGACTCCTGATATACAGCAGAGTGATGACCACGATCGTTATCGCAACCCGAATCCGAGCGCCCATCGAGCTGTGCTTCGATCTTGCGCGTGACGTGGGTGCTCACGCCGAATCGGCCGCATTCTCCTCCGAGCGAGTCGTCGAACCGGGCCGAACGCAGGGCCTGCTCGAGATCGGTGACCTCGTCGCCTTCGAAGGTCGTCACTTCGGTATCACCCAGCGGTTCGTCGCTCGGATCACCGCACTCGATCGCCCTACCCGTTTCGTCGATGAAATGGTCCAGGGCGCGTTCAAGCGGCTCCGTCACGTTCATGAATTCGAGGTTGAGAACGGAGCAACCGTCATGCGCGACACCCTCGAGTGGGAAGCTCCTTTCGGAGTTATCGGCCGACTCGCCGATCTGCTCTTCCTGCGTCGACACATGAATTGGTTCGTGTCCACGAAGCAAAACGCGCTCAAGGTCATAGCCGAGAGGCGCGCCAAATCTCAGCCGGAGTAGCGACGCGAAATGCCCTAATGCCCTCCTGCCCTTCCTTCGACCTTTTTCCACCTCTATGAAACCCCGCGTACCGATTCGCTTGACCGGAAAGGCCGGCGTACTCATTGTCTCGGGTACAAATTTTTGTCCGCGCGATTTTCGCAAGCCGGAGGTGGAGTTTTTATGATTTTCCGTTTCGTGCAATTGATCTCGGCCGGCCTTTGCCTGATTCTAGTAAACTCCGCGGCAGCTGAAAAGATCCGCACCGCGGTGCCGCGCGCAAGCCTCAACTATCTTTCGATTTATGTCGCCGAGGCCAAGGGTTTCTTCAGAGACGAGGGCTTGGAGAACGAAACCATCGTGATCGGCGGTCCGGCGGCCATCGCCGCCTTGGTGAGCGGCAACGTCGACTTCAGCGGCGCCGGCGGCAGCGGTCTGCGCGCGGCCGCCAAGGGAGCGGAGCTCAAAGCGATCCTGTACCAAACCGAAAAAGTTACTTGGTATTTCGTGGTGCACCCGAGCATCAAACAGATCACCGATCTCAAGGGCAAAAAGGTCGGCGTTGGACTGATCGGCGATAGCGAAGATCGTTTCTCGACGATGTTTGTCGAACGGGGCGGCCTGTCGGCGAAAGACATCACGCGTATCCCTATGGGCACCAGCTCCGGTGCGCGGATCGCCGCCATCAAGGCCGGCTCGCTCCACGCCGCGGTGCTCGATCCCGGCGGCGTGATCGTGGCGGAAAAAGAGGGACTGCGATCCCTGGCTTTCCTCGGCGACTTATTTCCCTTGCCATTCCAAGGCTACGTCGCCACCGACAAGAAGATCGCCGATAATCCGGCGCAGGTAAAACGCTGGGTGCGCGCGATGGTTCGCGCGCTGCTATTCATGCGCGAGCGTCCGGAGGACGCGGCGGATATCGGCATCAAGAAACTTCAACTGGGCAACATCAATCGCGCCATGCTCATCGACGCCACCAAGGCGTACACGCGCGCATTCGCTCCCGGCGTGCCCGGCGTCCCGTCGGCAGAGGGAATCAAGAATATTCTTGAGTACGAGATCCGCGAGCCGATGAAAATGAACGAAACCATGCCCGTTCAGCGCGTGATGGAGCTTCGATTTGTCGAAGAAGTTAAAAGAGAGCTGGAACAGAAAGGCCTGGGCAAATAACGCAGGAATAGAGGTATTACCTCTGCGAACTCTGCGTCTCCGCGGTAAAATGTGTTCCCGTTTTCTCGCTTGTATCTATCATAGCAAACCGAGTATGCTCCGCGCCGACAAATGACGCACGGGGAGGTTTGCCATGAACCGAATCTTTTTCGTTCTCGCTCTCGTCTTTGTTTCACCCGTCAACACATGGTGCCAAGCGCCGTTCTATCAAGACAAGACCATTAGAATCGTCGCCGGGTACGGCGCGGGGAGTGTCGATGACGCATGGACGCGGTTGATCGCCCGTTACCTCGGCAAGTACATCCCGGGAAATCCTAACTTCATCGTCCAGAATATGCCCGGCGCCGGCGCGATGATCGCGGCCAACTACGTTTACAAAGTCGCCAAGCCCGACGGGCTCACTCTCGGCGGGATTCGCGCCGGTCTTTATTTCGATCAATTGGTGGGCAGAAAAGAAGTTCAGTTCGACTGGCGGAAATTTACCTGGCTCGGCACGCCGACCCAGGTCGAGCAGCTTATCTACATCCGCGCCACCACGCCGTACAAGACGATTCAAGACGTGCGCAATGCAACCGTGCCGCCGAAATGCGGCGCCACTGGCACGTCGTCGACCGGTTACTATACCGGAAACCTATTGGAGGAAACGCTCGGAGCAAAGTTCGTCACGCTCACCGGGTATAAAGACGGTCCCGAAATCGAGCTCGCCGTCGAGCGCGAAGAGGTTCATTGCCGCGGCATCTCCGTCGAAACCTTGTTCGGACGAGAACCGCTCATCACCTGGTTCAAGAATGGTTTTGTCCGCGTATTGATCCAAACCGGTAAAAAGCGCGACCCGAGACTGTCCGAAGTTCCGACCATCTGGGAGCTTATGAACGAGTACAAAACTCCGGAGGCGGGCAAACGCCTGGCGACGATCATTCTTGCGGTCGGCGCATTCGGCCGGCCCTACGTCAGCTCGCCCGGCCTGCCGCCGGACCGCGCGAAAATCCTCAAGAGCGCCTTCGCAAAAACACTCAACGATGCGGATTTTCAGGCGCAAGCCAAAGAACGGAGATTGGAGATCGATCCTGTTGCCGGCCACGACCTCGAAACGCTGGCCCGCGATGTCATCGCCCAACCTCCAGAAGTGGTTGATCGCATGAAGCGTTTGCTGGAGAAATAGTATTCCCAGCTCGCGAAGATTACGCTTGCGTTCGTCGGAGGGTTCGCGACCGCGATGATCTTGGGGTCCTACAATTCCTAAACCAATGCAAATTCCACTTACCCTTCCATTGGGACCATGCTGGGAGCTCGAGGATCGGAGAGTTGACAGCACCACATTCCTGCAATTGCTCGCCCCAACCTTCCCCGAGGCAACCACTGTATTCTTCGAGTGCACATCGACCGCTCCGAGTATCGTCACGATCTTCGAGCGACACACTGACCCTGGTCCCTACCTACCGAAGCCACAAACGCTCTGGTCAACCGGTACCATCCTACAGTTCCGGTGCAGCTTTACAGCAACGCTATGCGAGGCTTTAGCCAGCGCCTCGCTGCATCACGCCGAGCCGGAACTCTTTGACCATCTTTTTCTCTACATAGAGCGCGTGCCACTATTGGAGTGGCCCGACGCTTTCTCGAACTGCATGTGGATCGACTTGTCGATACCGGAGTCGCGGATAAAAACCTTCGCCGACAGTCTAGGTGTGAAATATAGATGTGCAAACCAGAGCTAACTACCTGTTCGACGCCCGTTCTGCGAGCGGTGGCTTCCGCGACTTTACAATTCGACCAGCTGCGCTTTCTAAAAACACCCTGAGGAGTTGGCAATGATTACCGATAATGATTTCCCTGCGGAAGGCGGTTGCACCTGTCGCGCGGTGCGCTATCGAATGACGACCAGACCGTTGTTCGTTCATTGCTGTCATTGCCGCTGGTGTCAGCGTGAAACAGGAGCGGCCTTCGCTTTAAATGCTCTGATCGAAGCTGACCGCGTGATTTTGCTGAAAGGCGAGCCCGAGGCCGTGAACACGCCGTCGAACAGTGGAAAAGGCCAGAAGATCGTCCGCTGTCCAACGTGCCGCATCGCTCTCTGGAGCAACTACGCTGGCGTAGGGGACGCTATGCGCTTCGTGCGCGTCGGCACACTCGACGACCCCGATCGCTTGCCGCCCGACATTCATATCTACACCTCGTCGAAGCAACCCTGGATCGTGCTTCCACCAGACACACCGGCGGTTGAAGAATATTACCAGAGCGCTAAATATTGGTCGAAAGAGAGCCTGGAACGCCGTCGCGCTTTGCTCGCCGCCACGACCGGCGGCTAATTCGCATGTCGTGGCCGTCGCGCGTTCTGTGCAAATGCCGAATGAGCAAATCTAGCAAAGGCTTGATGAAACGATTCAGTGCTGCTGCCATCCTGAGCGCCGACATAATTCGCCTGGAAATCTGGAAGGTCCTTAGTCGTCTGTAATAGAGGTTCTCGATGCACCAGTTTTCTGTTGCCTTGCTTGCAGTACTCGTACTTCAAACATGCGCCGACGCGGCAGACAAGATCAGAATCAGTATCGGAAACTTGAGCGGCCAGTTTATGACCTACTCCTTGGCGCATAAAAGAGGCTTCCTTAAAGAAGAGGGATTTGAGGCTGAAATCATCCGCGTCACCGGCGGAGCCGCCAGCGCTGCCTTGAGCAGCGGCGAAGTGGACTACAGTACCGGCATGACACTCGGAGGTCCGATTTCAGGATTGCCGATCAAGGTGGTGGCGTGCTTCGTGCCCACTCCCGTGCTCGCGCTCGTCGCTCGGCCTGAGATCAAGTCAGTTCAGGAGCTTCGGGGCAAGACCGTTGGGATTTCCACGTTTGCCGGCGTTTCTATTTTCACGGCGCGAGTCATCGCCAAGCACTTCGGTCTCGATCCGGACAAAGATATGAAGTTCGTCGCCGTCGGCGCGGTCGAGGCCCGCTTCATCAGGCTCACCCAGGGCTTGCTCGATGCTGCCGTGCTAGCCCCGCCGCTGGATTTCGAGGCGAAGAAGAAAGGTTTTAATATTCTTGTCAAGGCCGAGGATGTTCTCGTCTTTCCCGAGACGGGATTAGTCACCGGTATCAAGAAAATCCAAGACAAACCCGATGAAGTCAAGCGCGTCATCAAAGCCGGCATCAAAGCGACCCGCTATATCCGCGGCAATCGCGATGGCACGATCCAGTTCATCATGGACTGGTTGAAGGTCAATAAAGAAATCGCAGCGGCCACCTATGACGGTGTGTATAGAGTTTATAATGACGATACCAGTGTTTGCGAAAAAGGCCTCCGAGTGATGGTTGAAGAGAGAAAGGCGACAATGAAGGTGACTCGTGACGTTGCCCTGAGCGAAGTCGCCGATCTCTCCCTTATCAAAGAGGCGCAGAGGGAGCTTGGGGCTAAGCAGTAGTAGAGCTATAGACCGATTACCAGCATGGAGAGACTAACATGGATTACGGCGCGCATCTTCCCGTTATAGATTTTGGTTTCCAACGCTTTTCCTTGGAGTGGTTGTCGGCCTATGTGCAAACCGCCCGGGACTTGGGCTTTAAAGCGGTCTCGACCAATGATCATTTGATCCATTCTCGTCCGTGGTTGGACGCGCCGACTGCTCTCGCCGCAATCCTTTCCCACAGCGGAAACATGACGGTCGGGACCAGCATCTTACTCTCCGTCGTGCGCGGTCCGGTGCAGGTGGCTAAAACTATGGCCGCTATCGACGTACTCTCCAATGGCCGGCTGATTGTCGGCGTCGGACCCGGATCTGCGGCGCGCGACTATGAGATTGTCGGTTTGAACTACGAGGAGCGCTGGAAGCGCTTTGACGAAAGCGTTCAGGCTTTACGTTCTTTTTGGACCGGCGAGGGCTTCACCGGACGGTTTTATTCCACGGTGGGAATCAATCTCGAACCGAAACCGCTGCAAATGCCGACTCCGCCGATTTGGATCGGCAGCTGGGGCTCGGACGCCGGCCTGCGCCGGGTGGCACGATTGGGAGACGGATGGCTGGCGTCGGCGTACAACACAATGCCAGATCAATTCAGGATCGGCTTGGGTAAACTTCAGAACGAGTTGATGACCGTCGCCAAAGATCCCGCGAGTTTCCCAAACGCGCTGGTCACAATGTTCATGTACGTCACTGAAAACAAATCCGAGGCTGAGCGACTTTTGTCTGAAACGCTCACAGCGTTCCTGCATCGTCCGCTCGATCAATTCCGCGAGCGCCTTCTCATCGGTCCGCCGGAAGCCTGCGCGGAAAAACTCGCGGCTTACAAAGCAGCCGGCGTTCAGCGTATTTTTGTATGGCCGATCAAGGATGAGGTGGATCAACTTACGCTCTTTCAGAAGAAGGTTGTGCCGCTAGTTGGTTGAATGAACAACCTCCGGCAAGGTGTCGAATATCAAAGTTCAGCGACGAGTTTTGCGTTAGACGAGTCACCCCCGAGCGCTTTTATCGGGGGTCCAGTTTCCGGACTCGCCTGGATTCCCGCTTAAAACACGCGGGAATGACGGACTTCGGACAAGCAACCAACCTTAATAGGGATTGAACGTAATCCTCGCAGAAATCAAAAATTCCACCTATTGACCTTTGCATAATATAGTTACATCAAAACAGCTCAGCTTGTTTCCAGAACGCAGTGACGAGAGTCGGTCGACGGCGCATTCGACGCAGAGCTTGTCGGGCTTGGTAGGTAAGTTCGAAGAAGTGTTTTGGACAGAAGTTAGGTAACTCATGTTGTTTCCAGTAACCCCAAAGATACTCTACCGGGTTGAGCTCAGGGGCATAAGCAGGAAGAAACTCAATGTGCAGCCGGCCGCGTTGTGCAAAGACGAAATCGTTGACCAACCGGCTCCTGTGGCTTCTGAGCCCGTCCCAGATGACCAGCACCTTGCCTCGGATGTGGCGCAACAAGTGTTTCAAGAACTCCACCACCTGGGGGCTACGAACCGAACCGGGAAACAAGCGAAAATAAAAGTTTCTCCAGGTCACCCCCGCCATGGCCGACAGATGCTGCCAGTTAAAATGATACTGCAGAATAGGCGTTTGTCCTTTGGGCGACCAAGTCCGACAACAGTGCGGCCTCTCGCTCAATCCACTCTCGTCGATAAACACTATCGTGCGCTTCTCCCTCTGCGCTTTTTTTTAAGCTTAGGCCAGCGCTTTTTCTTCCATCGCTCGATCTTTTTTTCATCACGCTCCAACGCCCGTTTAGCTGGCTTCTGGCAGCTCCAACCCAGTTCTTGCAGGATCCGCCACACATGGGCCGGGTGGTATTTGACCCCACATTCCTGCTCGATCAGATCAGCCACCCGGGAGGTCGTCCATAGCTCGGTGGTATACCCTCTGGCCTGCGCTCCTTGCTTGAGCTTAGACTCTACGCGCCGTAGGTCTGCTGTGCTCAGTAAGGGTTTTCTCCCTGCACGGCCGGCTTTTTTGAGCCCCCGGATTCCCGACTCCTTGAGTTCTTTGTCCCAGCGACTTACCGACTGGCGGTGTACTCGCACTTGCCGCGCCACTTCGGATTGCGAAACCCCAGCGCGAAGCAGACGAGCTGCCTCCAATCGCCGCTGTTCCAGTACATCAAAATCTCGTCGTACTCCTATCGGATTTCCCATGCACCGAACACTATCACAATAATCTAAATATGTCACTATATTATACAGAACTTAATAATACACTGTGATCACTCTCGAACCAGTCACGCCGCAGAACGCCATACTCTTCAAGGACGTTCGCCTTCAAGCATTGTGCGATACGCCGATGGCCTTCAGTTCGACCTACGCCGATGAATCCCGGCTTACCGACGCTGAGTGGGTCAAGCGTGCATCGCTGCGGAACGGCGAAGGATCAATCGTATATCTTGCAATGGACGCCACCACGCCGTGCGGCATCGTCGGCGGATTTCTCGACAAAGACGACGCATCCCACGCCCACTTGGTATCCATGTGGGTAGCGCCGGCGCATCGCCGACTGGGAATCGGCCGAAAATTAGTAGAAGCGATCGTCGATTGGGCTCGTGCACAGCGTGCGCGCACAGTGCAATTGATCGTCACGAGCAACAACGACGCGGCGATCGAGTTCTACAAACGTCTCGGCTTCACACTTACGGGGAACACTGCGCCTTACCGAAACGATCCCGCCCTAAGCGATCTCGAGATGAATCGTTCGATTTCCTGACAGTGAACTTTTTCGCCTTGCCTTCGTTTGATTGACAGCCCTTTCCGCGCGGACGTATATTCGCGCAATGCCGACAATTGCTTGATCGCACGGCTAAGATTCGCGGGAGGAATCTGCAATGAGCAAATGGCCCGAAGTCGCAAAACAATTAGATCTGCCTGGTCAACCAGTGGTACGAAACGCCGGAAATCAAGCGCATGCTGACCGTGCCACTGACACCGACACGACTCGCCTTCCGCCATCTGCACATGACTTTCTTCGGCAACAACCGGCGCGACTGCTGGGCGGCGGTCTCGTGTAAGGCGCCGCTCGACGTCAAGCGCGCGATCTGGGAGCATGAAAAAGACGAGCTGATCTACGACCCGCGCATGGGCAAGGCGCATGTGACCGAAGAAGATTTGGGCGGCAGTAAGGAATCCGACATGATTCCCGGCGCGCGCGCCGCGTTTTACGCTTGGCTTTACTGTGCTCGTGAAAATCCCTGGCTCGAAGGGCTTGCCTGCTCGCACATTCTAGAACGGCGCAACAACGATCAGATCGTCAAAGGCGGCACGCTTACGCAGCGCTTGGTGAAGCGGCAGGAAGTGGAGCTGGGAATCAAGAGGAAAGACCAAGACATCGGTACGCAAGTTCATCTCGTTGCGGACGTAGAGCATTCCGATTTATTGAACCAGGTTTTTGAAAGTTACGTCGTCGACGACCTGTCCGTACAGCAAGTTCTCCGCGGCGCCGAAGAGTCGCTCGCCATCGAGCGCTGTTTTCATGGCGCGGTTGCCACGGCGATGGCGGAGTTAGATTAGGACAAAATTTCGAGTTTCGCGTTTCTAGTTTCGACTTAAAGCAAGGAAAATGGGATCTTGGTGTGGGCGCGAGGATTTACGTCTTCCCCCTTCGACGGGGGAAGCCTGTCCTGAGCCTGGTCGAAGGGATTGAGATGGGGGTGCAAGTCAGAATTAAGATCACCCCTACCTTTGTCCTTCCCCGTCGAGGGGAAGGAAATCGGAAAGGCGATTAGAACATAAAATAAACTACCTCGCAGCAAGCTGCGGGGTATCGAAGACCCATCATGCGAACGATTCCCATTCCGTCACCCCGGAATGTTTTAGTCCGGGGTCCAGATCCGGATTGGCCTGGATTCCCGCTTAAAACATGCGGGAATGACGGACTTCGGATTGGCCGTTGCGAAAACGCAGCAAGCTGCGGGGAATGAACCCCAAGCGATTCAAATCACGGCGTACGTTCGGCAAACTTGCAAGGATTCTAGATGGAAATTCATCACGGCCTCATCAGCGCAGACTCGCACGTCGTCACCGAACCCCATGCGTTTCTCAGCCGCATGTCAAAAAGTAAATTCGGTGAGCGTATCCCGCAAATCAAGGAAGTCGATAACAAAGGCGCCAAAGTCGAGCGCTGGGTCGTCAATGGGCGGCCATTGCACACGCGCGGCGTGTGCAACTGCCCCGCCGTGATGGGCGATCCAAAGCGTAATCTCTATCCGCAGCACTGGAAAGAAGTCCCGGCCAAAGCCTACGTTGCGAGCGAACGGCTTAGAGCCCTCGATGCCGACGGCGTCGATGCCGAAGTGCTGTTTCCCAACGATCCGAGCTCGTTTCATCAATACAACGACGCCGAATTCGAGCTCGCCTGTGTGCAGGCTTACAACGACTCGCTCGGGGAATTGACGCGCGCTAGCGCGCGCTTTATTTCCCTCGCCATGGTGCCGCTGCTCTGTGGCATGGACGTGATCGTTGCCGAGGTGAGACGCGCGGCGAGCCAAGGTCATCGCGGCGTCGTCATGTTCGCGCTGCCGAGCCTTATGGTCGAATCGCTACCGCACATCAGCGAGCCTTACTGGTATCCTTTGTGGGAAATCTGTCAGGAACTCGAAATGCCGATTCACTTTCACGCGTCGGCCGGACTTGCGCGCAAGCTGACGTTCCCCGAGTGGGATGGTTATACGCCATATCAACAGCATGCCGCGTTCACTGTACCGACCTCAGCGTGGCCGGCACAGATCGTGCCCAACTTGATTTTCTCGGGCATCGCCTACAAATTTCCGCGTTCGAAGTGGGTCTTTGCCGAGACCGGCATCGGCTCGGTGAGTTGCGTGCAGGCAGCCTGCGATCACGAATGGGAACGGCGCCAACTCTGGCGTCACGGCTTGGATCGAAAGCCGAGCGAATTGATCCGGCAACAGGTCTACGTCAATTTCTGGTACGAACGCGCTGGCATCGAACTGCGCGACGCGGTCGGGGTCGACAACATCATGTGGGAGTCCGACTATCCGCACATCGCCTCGACCTATCCTGACTCGTGGAAATTTGTCGAACGTTCCCTCGCAGACGTGCCCAAAGACGAGCGCGAGAAGATGCTGTATCAAAACGCCCGCGCGCTCTACAGAGTGACGTGATACCGTGCTCGCCAATTATTTTGTTTCTCTTCCCCCTCGATGGGGGAAGATTAAGATGGGGGTGATACTCTTCGAACGGTACTTCGATATGTTCTCGAAATTCACCCTCACCTCAATCCTCTCCCGTTAAGGCAGAGGGAGCTAATTGCCCGCGATAGAAAACTGAAGAGAGGCTATGGCTACAACACGACTCATCAGTGCCGTCGATCACGTCGTCGAGCCGCCTGACGTTTGGTCGCGGCGGCTGTCGAAGGCGAAATTCGGCAACCGTATTCCCCATCTCGAACGATCGCGCGATGGCGCCGATTCGTGGATCGTCGATGGCCGGCCACGGCCGCTCGCTGACACTGCTCGTGTCGGCGCGCTACTCGCAGACCGCACAAATATTCCAAAATGCTGGGAAGAAATACCAACCGCCGCTTACGATCCAAGCGCACGGCTCAAAGCGATGGATGAAGACGGCGTCGAATTCGCCGTGCTCTATCCAAGCCTCCCCGGCTTCTCCGGCGAATTGTTCGGCACGATCGCCGATGCGGAACTTGAGCTCGCCTGTGTGCAAGCTTACAACGATTGGCTGATCGACGAGTGGGTGGCGGCAAGCGAGCGTTTTATCCCGCAGTGCATCGTGCCGCTGTCACCCATCGAAGCGACCATCAGCGAGATCAGGCGCGCGGTCGACCGCGGTCATCGCAGCGTCATCTTTCCCGCGGAACCCATGCATCTGCGCAAGCTGCCGCATATCAATAGTCCCGACTACGATCCGGTTTGGGCAACCTGCCAGGACTTCAATGTCCCGCTGTGCTTTCACGCCGGCTCGGCCCCGCAATTGCATTTTCCGATGGCGCCGAACCTTTCGCCGGAGCTGACGGCAGCATTCCAATCTGTCGTTCGTCCGGCCAGCGCCGTATTCGACCTGACAAACTTTCTCTTCTCGCGCATTCTGCTGCGTTATCCCAAGCTCAAGGTTGTTTTCGCCGAGAGCACCATCGGCTGGGGAACTTTTCTGTTGGAATACGCCGACCATCAGTACGAGCAGGATCACTGCGATTACGAATTGAAACCGTCCGAGATGTTTCGCCGTCAATGTTATTTGACGACTTGGTACGATGAAGTGAAGATCAACGCGCGCCATATCGGCACGGAAAACATTCTGTGGTCGACAAACTTTCCCACCGCGAATTCCACCTGGCCGGAGACGGAAAAGTTTGCAACCCAATGTTTAGCCAACATGAGCGCGCTTGAGCAGCGACGAGTATTGTCGGTCAATGCGACGAAACTGTACAAGATCGCTTGGGGTGATGGAGTGTTGGAGTAATGGAGTATTGAGAAGATGCATGCCATTCGAATTCTCCCGACAGTCTACCACTCCGCTATTCGATTTCTTCCCATCTCGCCCCGGCGGGGCATGATGTTGCGATACATCGAAACGCTTCTATTCATAGTTGTGATCTCGCTGGCGGGCGGGCGCGGCGCGTATGCGCAACCAGCGCTCAAGATGGGTTACAGCGGAGCGGGTGTGGCCCAGAGTCTCTATAACACCATCGACAAGGCCGGCCTCTGGGCCAAATACAATCTCGATGTCAAGGCGATATATTTCAATAGCGGGGCAATCACTGCGCAAGCGTTGGTCGGCGGCGATATCGATCTCACGGACTCCAATATACCGACGATGCTCAACCTCAAGGCCGCAGGAATCTTGGATGTGCGAATCATCGCCGGATGGATGAACCGCATCACGCTCAGCTTCATCGCGCGCAAGCCGGCCAAAGCGCCCGCCGATCTCAGAGGCAAACGCATCGCGATCAGCCGTTTCGGCGCGTCCTCGGATTTCGTCACGCGCATGCTGCTACGCTACTGGAAGCTCGATCCGGAGAAAGACGTCGCAATCATTCAGTCGGGCGGCAACGACGCCATCCGCATCGCCGCGCTGGTGGCGGGCCACATCGATGGCGCACTGATCGGCACCTACGATCTGCCGAAGATTCTCGACTCGGGCTGCTGCGTCAATCTTGCCGACCTGGAAGATCTTCCCATCGAATACGCGCGCTTCGGAGTCATCGTGCCGGCGGCATCGCTCAAGGCGCGGCGCGAGATATTTCGCAGGTACTTAGAAGCGCTGATCGAAGGCATTTTCGTATTCAAAACGCGACCCGAACTGCCCATAGCGATTCTTAAACGGGAAGGCATTAAAGATGCAGAAGTCGGTTATAAGAAAATCGCCAAGGTGCTGGTCGAGTTTCCGATTCCGGATGAAAAAGCGGTGCAAACCGCTCTCGACTCCATCGGCACCTCCAGGGCAAAGCTGGCGCAGGCGAAAGATTTTATCGACAGCACCTTGCTCGACGACATTAAGAAAAGTGGTTTTGTCGAGCGCTTGTACGGCAAGTAACTTTTCTGAGAAACTTCACACGGAGGTCTTTGGATGGCTGCCTCGAGTCAATTCGTGCTCAACCCCTACTTAACTTGGCAAAAGGAACAGGGCATTCCGATTCACACCGGCTACTTTGTCGAAGACTTGCGCACCGTGCCGGTCGGCTATTGGAAAGGGCGCAACGCCAACGGCGCATTTATCAATCTATCTAACGCCGTGGTCAACGATGCCGTGGTCTTGGAAATCCCCCGCGGCGAAAAGACTACGCCACGCCGCCAGGTATTCGACGAATCCGTAATGATCGTCGACGGCCAAGGCGCGACTTCCATGTGGTACAAAGACGGCAAGAAAAGAACCTTCGAGTGGCAGCAGGGCAGCGTTTTCGCAATCCCGCCCAACGTGTTTTACGAGCACTATGCCATGGGCACGCCCGCGCGCCTGGTGTCCTGCACGTCGGCGCCGCTCTACATGCAGCTCTTCAACAACAACGATTTTCTGTTCAATTGCGACTATAAATTCCTCGACCGCTTCGCCGACGAAGAAAACTATTTTACCGAAGCGCCGCAGGTGCTTGCCGGCTTCAACGGAGTCGAGACCAACTTCATCGCCGATGTGCGCCGGTGGTTCACGCGCGAAAACGTTTACGCCCTCGAAGAAAAAGGTGGCTTCAAACAAAGCCGCGATCGCGCTCAGGATGCGTACAGCATGCGCGTCCGCTTCGCCAGGACGATGATGTTTCTCCACCTCTCCGGCTGGTCCGTCGGTACTTACAAAAAAGCCCATCGCCACGGTCCCGGCTTCACCATCGTGATTCTCGACGGCGCCGGCTTCTCGTTCATGTGGGAAGTCGGCAAAGCGCGCGAACGCATCGACTGGCATGCCTGGAGCATGTTCGTGCCGCCGGCGATGTGGTTCCACGAGCACTTCAATACCAGTGTCGAACCGGTGCGCTTCCTGGCATTTCATCCGCCCGGAATGCTCGCTTATCCCGGCTGGTCCGGTGAAGGCGAGCCCTTTATCGGCAAAGGGCCGAACCAGATCGAGTACGAGGACGAAGATCCGGAAATTCGCGCGGCGTTCGAGGCCGAATTGGCAAAAAACGGCTTAAAGAGCAAGATGCGGCCGGAGCTGTATCAAAAAAGGACGGCGATATAAAGTCGGTTCCAGACGTTCCAAATGTTTCAATCGTTCCAAACGTTTGGAATGCGCGCTAGTCGAATGCTTCTCTCAACGATTGGAACGGCTGGAACTACTGGAACGATTGGAACAAAATTTTTCAGAAAGGAAGTTGAAATGTTGTACAACGATTTACGCGGTTGGATGGAAAAAGTCGACGAGTTCGGCGAGCTGAAGACCGTCGAAGGTTGCGACTGGAAATACGAGATGGGCGCGCTGACCGAAGTCTACGCGCGCAATCCGCCCTACTCGGCGATTCTCTTCGACAAGATCAAAGACTATCCCCCGGGCCATCGCGTGCTCGTCGGCGTGCATCATCAGTCGCTCAAGCGCCAGTGTCTGACGACGCACTTGCCGCTCCATTACGACCGCTACCAATTCATTCAGGCGTGGCGCAAACGCTTGAACAACCCGACTTACGTTCCACCGCGCGTCGTCGACAGCGGACCGGTTCTGGAAAATGTCGTCGAAGGAAAGGACATCGATCTTTACTCGCTGCCGGTGCCGCATTGGCATGAAGAAGACGGCGGGCGCTACATCGGCACCGCTCATGTCGTCATCACGCGCGACATGGACGAGGGCTGGGTCAATCTCGGCTGCTACCGCGTCATGGTGCACGACAAGGACACGCTGGCGCTCTATATTTCACCCGGCAAGCAAGGCCGCATCATTCGCCAGAAGTATTTCGATCAAGGCCGGCCATGCCCGGTCGCCATAACTTTCGGCGACGACCCGCTGCTGCTCACTGCGGCGGCGAATAGTTTGCCGTGGGGAAAATCAGAGTACGACTACGCCGGCGGCCTCCGCGGCCAAGCCGTCGATGTGATTCTCGGCAAACACACCGGCTTGCCGATTTCAGCCTATACGGAAATCGCCATCGAAGGCGACTGCTTGCCCGATCAACAGCGACGCGAAGGACCCTACGGCGAGTGGACCGGCTACTACGCCAGCGGCGAGCGCACCGAACCGATTATTAAAGTGAAGCGCATGATGCACCGTAACAATCCGATCTTGACCGGCGCGCCCTCGTCGCGTCCTCCCGCCGGTTCCGATGACAACCTGGTGCGCTCCGCGTTCATTTGGGATCATATGGAAAAAGCCGGTGTGCCGGATGTTAAAGGCGTGGCTTGTTTCCAGGGCCGATTTTTCACAGCGGTATCGATCAAGCAACGCTACCCGGGACATGCCAAGCAGGCCGGCATGATCGCTGCGCAGTGCGGCGCCGGGGCTTATTTGGGACGATACATTGTCGTGGTCGATGACGACATCGACCCCTACGACATGAACGACGTGCTATGGGCCATGTGCACGAGGTCGGATCCGGCGAACGACACGGACTTTATCCGACGCGCCTGGAGTGGCCCCCTCGACCCGGTGATCCCGAAAGACAAAAAAGGCTTCAGCACCCGCGCCGTCATCGACGCCACGCGGCCCTACGAATGGATGAAAGATTTTCCGCTCGCCTCCGGTTCAAGCGCCGAAATGAAAGAAACGGTGGTGAAGAAGTATGGCAGGTTTTTTACGTAACACCTTAAGCACTTGGGAAGGATATTCAGCCGCTCGAAAAGCAACGCGCTGTCATCCCGAGCAAAGCGAGGGATCTCGCCCGAAGTCGAGATTCTTCGGCTGCGCCTCAGAATGACATCCGAGCTGCGAGGAACCGTCATGCAGAAAACTATTGACCTTTGCATAATATAGTTACATCAAAACAGCTCAGCTTGTTTCCAGAACGCAGTGACGAGAGTCGGTCGACGGCGCATTCGACGCAGAGCTTGTCGGGCTTGGTAGGTAAGTTCGAAGAAGTGTTTTGGACAGAAGTTAGGTAACTCATGTTGTTTCCAGTAACCCCAAAGATACTCTACCGGGTTGAGCTCAGGGGCATAAGCAGGAAGAAACTCAATGTGCAGCCGGCCGCGTTGTGCAAAGACGAAATCGTTGACCAACCGGCTCCTGTGGCTTCTGAGCCCGTCCCAGATGACCAGCACCTTGCCTCGGATGTGGCGCAACAAGTGTTTCAAGAACTCCACCACCTGGGGGCTACGAACCGAACCGGGAAACAAGCGAAAATAAAAGTTTCTCCAGGTCACCCCCGCCATGGCCGACAGATGCTGCCAGTTAAAATGATACTGCAGAATAGGCGTTTGTCCTTTGGGCGACCAAGTCCGACAACAGTGCGGCCTCTCGCTCAATCCACTCTCGTCGATAAACACTATCGTGCGCTTCTCCCTCTGCGCTTTTTTTTAAGCTTAGGCCAGCGCTTTTTCTTCCATCGCTCGATCTTTTCTTCATCACGCTCCAACGCCCGTTTAGCTGGCTTCTGGCAGCTCCAACCCAGTTCTTGCAGGATCCGCCACACATGGGCCGGGTGGTATTTGACCCCACATTCCTGCTCGATCAGATCAGCCACCCGGGAGGTCGTCCATAGCTCGGTGGTATACCCTCTGGCCTGCGCTCCTTGCTTGAGCTTAGACTCTACGCGCCGTAGGTCTGCTGTGCTCAGTAAGGGTTTTCTCCCTGCACGGCCGGCTTTTTTGAGCCCCCGGATTCCCGACTCCTTGAGTTCTTTGTCCCAGCGACTTACCGACTGGCGGTGTACTCGCACTTGCCGCGCCACTTCGGATTGCGAAACCCCAGCGCGAAGCAGACGAGCTGCCTCCAATCGCCGCTGTTCCAGTACATCAAAATCTCGTCGTACTCCTATCGGATTTCCCATGCACCGAACACTATCACAATAATCTAAATATGTCACTATATTATACAGAACTTAATAAGTTGATTGTTCTCAGCACAATTGCGGCTGTGCTGACTCTGGGATCGAATCCTACGAACGCCCAGCAACTCATCCGCGTCGGCTACAGTGGCACTGGCGTCGCAAAGAATCTCCACAAAATCATCGACCGCGCCGGCATATGGAAAAAGCGCGGATTCGATGTCCGTCTCATCTACTTCACTAGCGGCGCCACCATGGCCCAAGCGATGGTCGGGGGCGATCTGGATATCGCCGATTCCGACGTTCCGGCAATGTTGAACGCGGTATCGGCAGGCGCGCTGGACGGCAAACTGATCAGCGTGTACATCAATCGTTTTCCGTTCGCCTTTGTCGTGCGTAATGAAATCAAATCTGCCGATGAGTTAAAAGGTAAAAGGCTCGCGATCAGCCGCTTCGGCTCGTCGTCTGACGTGACCACAAGGATGCTACTTCGCCATTTCAAGCTCGATCCCGATAAAGACGTGAAGATAATCCAGGCCGCCGGCACGACCCGCCTTCCAGCCATGGTCGCCGGACAGCTCGACGGCACGCTGCTCGGCACTTACGATGTGCCAAGCCTTCTAGAATCCGGCTGCTGCCGTGTGCTCGTCGACATGTTGGAGATGCCGATCGACTACGCCCGCTTCGGCCAAGTCGTACCGACGCAACTTCTAAAAACGAAACGCGATCTATTGCTAAAATTCGCCGAGGGATTGATCGAGGGCGTCTACGTCTTCAAAACCAACAAGGAGTTGGCCCTGACCGTTCTCAAAGCGGAAGGCGTCAAAGGCGCCGAATATAGCTACCCCCGAATTGCCGCGGCGATGCGCGAACGCCCCTCCCCCGAAACCAAAGGAGTCCAAGCCGTTTTGGATTCCGTCAAAACCTCCAAGTCGAAAGTGACTTTGGCGAAAGATGTCATGGACGGAAGCTTGATCGAAGAAATCGACAAGAGCGGCTTCATCGCGAGGTTGTACGGGAAGTAGTCGAGCCAACTCACTTTCGAACCGAGAAATTAGCCGCGCATGTTGGCTTGTCGAAGTCTCTCCGCCGATTCCTTGCTGCCCGGCCAAGCTTAGGTGGAAGGCAAGATGCTTATCCGCGCCGAGGAAGAGCGGGACTGGGCTGCGGTCTATCCTCTGAACGTAGCGGCCTTCGAGACAACCACCGAGGCTGATCTCGTCGATACGTTGCGCTGCGAGCCGATGCTAGTAATTTCCCTCGTCGCCGACGACGCCGGTAAGATCGTCGGCCACATCATGTTTTCGCCGGTCGTGTTGACCGACCATCCCGATCTCAGGATCATGGGACTCGCACCGATGGCCGTCGCTGCACCGCGGCGGCGCAGCGGTATCGGCACCCTGCTCGTTCGCGCCGGCCTTGACGGGTGCATACAAATCGGCGCCGGCGCTGTTGTCGTGCTAGGTCATCCCGCCTACTACCCCCGTTTCGGATTTGTCCCGGCAGTCAATTTCGCCATGCGCTGCGAATACGATGTGCCGGCCGAGGCGTTTATGCTGATGGAGTTACGACCCGGCTACCTTCGCGGTGCGACGGGCACGGTCAAGTATCTCGCCGCTTTTGACAACTTATGATATTCGGCGCGGCGTTCGATCGGCTCCGCGGGAAAAGGCCGCCTGAATCGCCACCACGGCTTGCTTTTTTTGTCGGAGAAGTTCGTGTTACACTGCGTGACGAATCGGATCGAGCATTTCGCGTGCGAGGTAGATCATGGCCGAATCCGCCAATCTGTTGATGTTGGAGTTTCTTTCCTGGGTCTCCAGCCGTCGCCGAACGTACAACGAAGCCATGGAAGCGTGGCAGAGCCATTGCCCGAGACAGACCATCTGGGAAGACGCGATGATCGACGGCTATATTGAACTCAACCGTCAGGGCACAGTTTCAGATCCCGAAGTGACTCTTACGCCTCTTGGCCGAGCCCGCCTCCATGGCAGCAACGGTCATCCCTGAGACGCTGCGCAAGCCGCTGAAATCAAGTAGACTCGACCTTCAACGAATCATCCTCACGCGTATAACGCCGCCAAAAAGAAGCCGCGCTGGGCCGCCGAGAATCGATGTCCACATCAACTTTGCTCTTTGGCGCGACCTCGATCCTCGGCTTCAATATCGCCAGGCTGTTTCCTGAAACTGTTTTACCGTTCGTATCGCCGGGAAATCGTGCAAGCTCGGTTCGGCACTGGCCCGTTCTGAAGCTCGAGGATCCGGTTTGGACCCGGGCGCTTTTCAAAAACTGCCAACCCGACATCCTGCTCTACTGTCACGCCGTCTGCGACGTGCCCAAGTGCGAAGCAGCTCCGGATTGGGCCCGCGAAATCAATGTTGAACATGTGCGCCGGGTTCTTGCCGCATTGCCCTCTCGAACGAGGCTCGTCTACGTTTCTTCCGATCATGTCTTCGGCGGCGACGGCGTCTACGACGAAGAATCGCCGCCTTGTCCCATCAGCGTTTACGGCCGAACTCGCCTGGAGGCGGAAAAATTGGTGTTGACTCGACCGGCGTCGTTGGTCATTCGCGTGGGCCTGCCGATCGGTCCATCGCCCAACGGCCGCACTGGACACTGGGACTGGCTGCGCTATCGCATCCAGCGCAACCTGCCGGTCACCATCGTCCACGATGAATATCGCTCGGCGGTCTGGGCGAGCGATCTCGCGCTGCGCGTCATGCGGTTGGCAATCAGCGCCGAAAACGGCATCCGGCATGTCGCGGCAAGCCGCGCGATCTCGAGAATCGATTTGGCAAATTATCTGCTGACCCGATTTGGCCAGTCGGCAGATTACAGTCGTGAAAGCCGTTACGAACGCGCTGCGCCGCACTTGGGCCGGGTAGAGTTGAGAAGTCTATTTAGGGGCGAGCTGTTCGAACCGTTGCGGAGCGTGCTCGACAGTCCGCGGGACGCGCCGGATTTCAATACGGGTGCTGGCCACACCGTATGAAACAACGCGCCGCGATGACCGTTCTAGTTTCGGTGATCGCGAGCGCATCGATCTGGGCGCTCTCGCCGCTTCTCATCGGTTTGCGGGAACCATGGGACACCGACGGAAATTTCTACGTCGCTGCATTATTCGTCGCCGGCGTGCTCGCGGGAACCGTAAGTCCAAAGCCGTTGTGGGCACACTACGTCGGAGCCCTCATCGGCCAGACCGGTTTTGAGCTGATCGTCCTTCATGTCGGACCGTTGTTTTTGCTTGGTGTGGTATTCTTGCTGGTATACGGACTTGTCTACGTTGTGGCCGCGGCGCTCGGCGGTTATGTTCGATCTAAGATCGCCGGAACATCCGCGCGGACCGGATAACCCAATATTGAATTGGATTTCGCCTATCGCCACCAGTACAGCCCAATGACCGCCACCGAAAATGACGAACACTTTTTGTGCGTAAAAGCTTCGCCGGCGAAGATGGATGCAATTTGGGCGGAAGGTTGGCGCCACTTCGGCGTCATCTTCGTGCGCTACCGGACGTCGGTGCATCGCGGGAGACGATTCACAGTTTTGCCCTTGCGCGTCGATCTGCAGCGCTTCGCGTTAACGCGAAGCCAAAAGCGCGTGTTAGCGAAGAATCGCGACACCGAGGTGGTGCTCCGGCCATCGTTTATCGATGACCAGAAAGAGCTTCTGTTCGCGAAACACCGGTTCCGCTTCGATGAGAATGTTCCTTCCTCGCTTTTGGACTTCCTTTCGCCCAATCCCTCGGAGGTGCCATGTCCCAATCTTGAGCTCTGCGTTTACCTGGGCGATAGGCTTCTCGGGGCAACTTTTCTCGATGTTGGCGAGCGCGCAACGTCGGCGGTCTACGCCATCTTCGATCCCGAAGACGCGAAACGAAGCGTCGGTATATTCATGATGCTGTGCTCGATTAAGTACTCACGCGAACGCTGTTTCCGCTATTACTATCCGGGCTATGCGTACCGGGAGCCGTTCACATACGATTACAAAAAGCGGTTTGCCGGCCTCGAATATCTGGATTGGACGACAGGCTGGAAACCTTACGTCAACGAAGAACTTCACGATGGTGGCAAGGCGAGCCCTCGATCATAGCCCGCTTTGCCGACCGAAAACTCAACAATTTCCCGCACGCTAGCCAACGAATCGCTTTAAAATCCCATTAGAGTGGGACGCCTGATGCTTCGTTTCTCGGCCTCGATGATTGGCTGTGTAAAATAACGTTTGCTATGGCGCTCCCCAAGCACTACAGTGAAAAGCATGAAAACAAGTATGGAAGATCGATCACGCTATCGCATCACCGATTCTCACCGTAACCAGACCTTCGTCGGGGAACTTCGCAAAGACCGGGACACATACGCTTGGACATGGAAAGGTCATATCGACTTTACTGACGGGCATAATTTCGAATTTGCCAGCCAGCGGAGCTTTGTAACCGCAGTGGAAGCTGAAGACTACCTGCGTCGATTTGCGTGCGCACGCATCGATAATCGACTCAGCTCAATGCAGCCCAACCGTATCTAACCGCGTCGGGGGTAGTTTGAATTAGCCAGCGGCTCACACACCGAAGTCACTTCGTGATATTGCAAGTCTTCGGCAACCGGCCGGCCAATTTTCAACAAACAACGCAGCTTGTTGAGCTCTCCTCCGTTCCCGCTGAGCCGGTCAAACCTGGTACGTAGTTTTTGCACCGGGTCTTGAAGTCGTGGTGTCTAACGCGGCGGCAGCGGACCGCCATCCGCGAGTTTCTTGTAGAGGGCGATGACCTCGGGGTCGCGCGGCAGGTCTCGGATCGCCTTCTCTACTTCTTCGCCCGTGAGCGGCGTCGGTTCCCGTCCCATGAGTTTCTTGAAATCCTGCTGAAAGCCGGGATCTTTGAAGGTCTTCGCCATCGCTTCGCGGAGGATCATCACCAGCTCAGGCGGCGTCGCCGGCGGAAGATGGTGCGGCCAGCGCGGCACTTGGAACGCGCGTAAGAGATCGACGATTTTGCGCTCCTTGTCGTTCTTGGCGTAGGAGTCGATATCCGGAAGACCCGGCAGACGCGGATCGAACCTGCCTTTGGGATTTGAAATAGTCGCGTGAAACTGCACTTGCCCGCCCAAATCTTTTAGCACGCTGTCGATGTTGCCGCTCGTCCGCCCGTCGAGCTCGCCGTTATTGAGCGCGACGTCCATCTCCGGATCATTGAAGCCGACGACGAACTTGGGCTCCTTGAAATCGAACATGTACGCGAACATACGCGCGGTTACGTAGACGGAATGGCCGACGGAGTGAGCGCCGATCCGGATACCGGGCGTGCGTCGGACTTTTTCGAGGGTGTCCAATCCCGCCGCTTTGCGCGTGAAGAAAGCGTAGGGGTTGCCGGTTTCCGTCGAGCCGATGTAAATGAACTTATCGATGTCGTAGTTGCTGCCGGGAAGACCGAGTATCGGCCCAGGAATCATGGCGCCGGCCGAGCCGATTTTAAGTCCGTCAGGTTTAGCCGTGTACATATAATTCGCGCCCTTCCGGCCCGAAGCGCCGTCGATAAACTCCATCATGATCGTCGGATTGCCGGGAATGTATTTCTTCAAGTAAGGCATCAGGGCACGCGACTGAAACTCCCCGGACCCGCCGGCACCGCCCCCCCGCACGATCGTGATGGTTTTCCCGGCGTAATAAGGCGCTTGAGAAAACCCAGGAGCTACGTGCAAAAAATAACTTCCAACAAAGAACGAAAACACCAAACTCGATTTCTCAATGAAGCGCATAATGTTACCTCCGAACCGTCTCCGGCGTGACCTTATTCCGTTTATGTCACAGCGTTGGAAATTTCGTCAAGCCGGAGATCGCCCCACGGCTTATGACCGGCTCAATCGCGCCATGCGCGGCGCTCAACTTTTCGAAGAAACCGGAAACCTCCAATCCGGATTTGGAGCGTTAATTCTGTCGGCCGCAAAGACCATCGCCAATTGAGCCGTGATCGAGTCCTGGTCTATCCTAACCGCGTGCTTAATGTAACCCAAACTTCATAATTGCCCTTCCGACATTCGTGCGCCGATCGATTGGCCCTCTCGAATAATTGTTTTGATTTTCGTCCTTGTTCTCCGGTCGGATCCAGCGCGGTAATTTTGTCGTCTTGGAATGATCGGGGTTGAAGGTTAAAATTGATGCATCTATGCAGTCCGTTTACGTCGATGGCGTCGCCATGACCAAGTTCGGTAAGGACCCCCGAACACTGTCCGAGATTTTTCGCGAAGCGGCACGCAGCGCCCTTGGCGAAGGCGAACCCCAGGAGATCGATGCGTTATACATTGGCGCAATGAATCCCGAGGAATTCACCGGCGACAGTAACGTTGCATCGCTGATCGCCGGCGCGATCGGATTAAGCGGTGTCCCCGCCGTTCGCATCGAAACCGCGTCATCCGCCGGCGCCGCCGCGCTGATGGCGGGATTTCAAGCTATCGCGTCGGGCTATTATCGGCGCGTCCTCGTGCTGGCTGGGGAAAAAATGACACACCTCAGCACCAGCGCGACGACGCGCATCCTGGCGGAAGTCATCGACAGGCGCGAACGCCAATGCGGCGCGACCATGCCCGCGCTGGCGGCAATGATTACCGAAAAGTACCGGCAAAAATTTCGCATCTCCGAGTCGCGTCTAGAAAATATCCTGTGCCACGTGGCGCTGAAAAACCATGCCAATGGCGCGCACAACCCGATGGCGCAGTTTCAGCGCGCAATCACGCGCGAGGCCTACTTCGCCAGCAAGTTCGTGGCGACGCCGTTGCGGCTTTATGACTGCTCGCCGATCACCGACGGCGCAGCTGCCGTCATTCTTACCAGCGAAACAACCGACGTGCGTTTAGCTGGCGTGGGGCAAGGTACAGGGCCGCTGGGTCTCCAGGACCGGGATATCTTTACTTCGTTTCCCGCCACCAAGATCGCCGCCGTGCGCGCGTACCAGATGGCAGAGACCTCGCCGCAAGGCATCGATTTTGCCGAAGTTCACGATGCTTTTACACCCTTCGAGATTATCGACAGTGAAGATCTGGGATTTTTTCCGGCTGGCAAAGCTGGTGAAGCGGTGCTCGACGGCAAGACCGCCATCGACGGCACGTTGCCAATCAATCCCTCTGGCGGATTGAAAGCGCGCGGTCATCCCGTCGGCGCCAGCGGGCTCGCCCAGGTGGTCGAAGTTGCCAAAAGGCTGCGCGGCGCCGGCGTCTCGAAGCGTGAATTCAAACGCGGCCTAACCCAGAGCATCGGCGGCCTGGCCGCCAATAACTTCGTCACGGTTTTGCAACGCGCCGACGCGCCAGTCGTGCAAAATCTGTGGCCGCCGAACGGCACGCCAATAGCGAGCCATCAAAAAGTCCGCGCGGCGCCGGCGCGTGAGATCGATGAAGGCATCATCGAAACTTTCACGATCCTCTACGTTACGCCGGACGGTTTTCTGCCGCCGCTGGCGCTCGCGCTCATCAGGGCACCGGACGGTCACCTCGTGATGGCCCAGGGCGAGGACGAGACAGAATTGAAAATCGGCCAAGAGGTCTTTCTCCGGTGCATCGACGGCGTCTTGCTTTTTACCGTAAAAAGCCAACTCCAGAAAGTGCAGGAAGCTTTTATGAAACTCTTTCAGCGCAAGGTCGCGGCGACCGCGAAGGATAACCGCAGCGGAGAGCCCAAGTGATTTTAACAGGCGGCGCTGATCGAGCAGAAAAGCGATTCAAGTCGCTCACTAAACTGCTTTTCGAAAAGCTCAAGGAAGCTATCGTATCCGGCAAGCTTGCGCCTGGCGAACGGCTCGACGAAGCAAACCTGGCAGCTTCCCTAAAAGTCGGTCCGGTGGCGCTGCGCGAAGCCTTGCGCGCGCTTGAAACGGACGGCTACGTGACTTTTCGCCGTAATGATGATGTGGTGGTGAGCAAGCCGACGCGCGAAGAAATCGAAGATTTCTACACGATCTCGGGCGTGCTCGAAGGTTTGGCCGCAAGGCTCGCGGTTGAAAGGGCAAGCGCGGAGGAAGTAGAACATCTTCGGGAGCTGCACAAAGCGCTCAAAGAAGCGTCGCACAAACGCGACCTGGTTCAGTATTTCGATGCCAATAATCGCTTTCATCGTTTCATCGCCGAGATTGCCCGCAACGAACGTCTTTACCGGCTGGTCGATCAGCTCCGCAAAGATATGCAGAAAACGCGCATTCTCGGGCTGCGTGCGCCGCAGCGGCTCGACTATTCGATGCGCGAGCATGACCAGATCTTGGATGCTTTCTTGAAGAAAAACCCCGAGATCGCCGAGAGAACCGTCGTGCGCCATCTAAAAAATCAGATGGAAACGCTGCAAAAAGCGCTCGAATCAACGAAAGGGGAAAACCGATGAGCGACCAACAAACAAAAAAAGCCCGCGCGCTGGGCATCAATCATGTCGTCCTGGAAGTAGACGACCTGGATAAAGCTCTGGATTTTTACGGCGCGCTATTCGAATTTAAGCTGCGCGGCAAGAGCGAGCACAATGCATTTATTGATCTGGGAGACCAATTCATCCAGCTGACTCTCGGTCGGTCCCAGTCGCCTGACACTAAGCGCCATTTTGGTTTCGTCGTCGATGATCGCGACGCGGTGCGCCAATCCATGGAAAAGCTCGGCATCAAGAGCATCAACGATCGGCTGAATATCCTCGATCCATGGGGTAACCGCATCGAAATCGTTCCCTACGACGATGTCCAGTTCACCAAAGACGAGCATATCCTCAAAGGCATGGGCGTCGGTCCCCTGGGCAAGACTGCCAACGCCATGGAAGAACTCAGAAAGAAAAACATGGCACCGGGAGAATAGCCGGCACCTCTCCACGCGGTCAGATTAATAGCAAATTGCCATCGCGTGCTCCGCTCACGAATGAGCGTCATGTTTCTAACTTTCTCGCCGCGCTGCTAGTCAATTTCCGGAAAAGATTTCACAAAGACCGATCCGTAGAGTTATACAAGTGTGAGATTGGATCACGAGATTGACTCCTCGTCATGAAAGATTGATCGAGCTCCACCACGATGAAATCCTGGCCTATCCCTGGCACCCGTTAGGAACAGAACAGCGCAGATTCACTGCCGAACGTTGGCTGCTCCGGCTGGAAGGCGCGCTTTCGTGAATCAAACCGGCTCGGCGGCGCAAACGTTCGGCGCCTCGCCGATGCGAATCTGGCTCGCCCTCGGCGCAGTCTATCTTATCTGGGGATCGACCTACCTCGCTATTCGCTTCACAGTCGAAACGACTCCGCCGTTCCTATCGGCGGCCGCGCGTTTCATCATCTCCGGGGCATTTTTGTACTTGTGGCGGCGCGCTTCTGGCGATCCCAAACCCACGCCGCTCGAATGGCGCAATGCAGCAATCGTCGGTATCCTTCTCTTAGTCGGTGGCAACGGCGGGGTGGTCTGGGCGGCGCAATTTATTCCGTCGAACTTAGCCGCGCTCCTGGTTGCAACGGTGCCGCTGTGGATGATCTTGATCGACGCTCTTCGACCCCACGGCGACAAGCCGAACGCCAGAGCGATGAGCGGTATTTTGCTTGGCTTTTCCGGCGCTCTGCTGTTGCTCGGCTGGACCGCCGAAAACGCGACGCCGGCGAACCTTTACGGAGCGATCGCCGTCCTGGTCGCCTCTTTCTTTTGGGCGATCGGCTCGATTTATGGAAAAACCGCCGCGCTGCCGGCTTCGGCGCTGGTCACGACCGGCGTCGAGATGCTTGCGGGCGGCATCGTCCAAATCGGCGTCGCATACGTCTTCGGCGAGTTCTCCGGTTTGGACCTCAATGCGATTTCCTTGCGCTCGGGACTCGCCTGGACCTATTTAACCGTCATCGGCCCGATCGCCTTCGTCTCTTACGCGTGGCTTTTGCGTGCGGCGCCGATTCCGTTGGTAGCAACGTACTCCTACGTCAACCCGCTCGTCGCCATGATCCTCGGCTACTTTCTCGGCAAAGAAATCATTACGCCGCGCATTATGGTCGCCGCGGCTCTGATCGTCAGCTCAGTGGTGCTCGTCAGCCGCCCTAAGCACTAACCCGCAATTAATTTTATCGAGCGATAAACTCGCCAATCGCGCCGAGCGGTTCGACGTGATCGCAAACTATCTTCATGATCGCCAACAGCGGTACCGCCATCAGTGCGCCCGGCACGCTCCATAGCCAGCCCCAAAAGATCAACCAGACGAAGAGAACGACCGGATTGAGCATCAGGCGTCGCCCGAGCACAAGAGGCACGACGACATACTCCTCGATAATATTTAAACCAAAATAGGTTGCGGGTACGAGCAGGATCGCGCCGGCTCCGTCCAACGTTATCGCTGCCACCAACGTCACGACGGTCATGCCGACGACCGCGCCGAGAAAAGGAACGAAGTGCAGCAGCCCTGCCATCGCGCCCCAGAGCAACGGATTCGGCATGCCGAGAAAAACCATCGCAATCCCGATCGCCGCTCCAAAAAATAGATTGATCACGCAGATCGAGAACAAATATCGGGAAATATCGTGCTCGATTTGCCGGCTGATTTCTACTGCGGTTTTCTTGTCTTCGAACCGCGGCAACACGGTAACCAGCTTGCGCAAGAATAGGTCTCCAGAGGCCAGTAGAAAAAATAGCAGAACCAGCACCGTGCCGCCGCCGATGACAAAATCTTGCGTTGGCGCCAGCCATGTTTCGCCAAAACTCGGCTTGCGCACTTCGACTTTTCGGCCTTTCTCTTCGGCATTCAAATTCGTCAACTTGTCGACTTCTTGCCCTGGCTCTGGTAACTTCCCGGACCGATTGTTTCAGGTCGCTGAGTTTGCGCTCGATCTGCCTCGCTGTCTCCGGCAGTTTTACCATCCAATCCCGGGCGGGGCCGGCCAGCTGGAAAATACCGAAACCTACGCCCGCCGATTAACAGGCCGAGCACGAGCACCGCCCCGACCGGGGCGGGAATCGCGAACCGGCCCAACGTTCTGATCGTCGAGGCGAACACAAAATTGAGCAGAATCGCGAGCACCACTGGAATGAAAAAAGAGCTGGCAATCTTCAGCGTATAGAAAACCGCCAAGATGAACATTCCGGTCAAGGCGATCGAACGTATATTGACCGGGGCAAGCAGTCTTGCAAGATCAGTAACGTCGGGACCATCCCGGGCTTTCGCTTTAGAGTCGGGGTTCGAATCGTCAAGGGTTTGCGGTAACGACATCACGGCACCTTGGCACCCGCCTTTGTCTGCTGTAATATGCGAGCGCACCCACTAGTCTTAAGAATAGCCTGCCGCTACTGGCTTTTGAACGAGTCCCTCAAAAAAAAGCTGTGGGGTGACGGCAAGGGGGTCCGGATCATCCTTGCGGCGCACATTGAGCGATGCTAAATCGAAGCCAACTCTTTTACCCGGAGGCTACTATGGCAATCACTCTCTACCATGACATGCCGTCGTCCAATTGTGACAGGGTCAAAATCGCTCTGGCGGAAAAAGGCCTCAAGTGGGACGGCGTTCGCGTTAGACTTGCCAACAAAGAACAAAAGAACCCGGAGTTTCTTAAGCTGAATCCCTACGGCAAGATTCCCGTTCTCGTCGAAGACGGCAAAGTGTTATTCGAGTCCTGCATCATCAACGAATATCTCGACGAGAAATATCCCAATCCGCCGTTGATGCCGAAAGATCCCTACTTGCGCGGGCGCGGACGGGTGCTCGTCGATTATGCGCTAAAATACGCGCACGAGCCCTACTGGGATTTGCGCGGAGAGATGCTTAAGCCAGCGGCGGAGCGCAATGCCATTGTGATGGAAGAAAAGCGGCAAAGTTTACGTGTGCTGCTCGCGTATCTCGAAGCGACGCTGGGAGAGAAGCCGTATTTTCTCGACGACTTTGGGCTTACCGATATCGCGATCATCCCGCGCTTCCTGCGCATGGAAACTTACGGTGCATTGCCGGCGCCGTCGTTGCCGCTTCTCGGCGCCTGGCTCAAGCGCATAAAAGCGCGACCGTCGGTGCAAGCGATCCTTTAGAGATTGGCTTCGGCTACTATTTCAAAACCTCCTTGAGCTTGGCGAGTACCGACGGCGGTGTCTTGAACAATTTCTGGATGGACTGCTCAATCTCTTCCCCGGAAGACGGCGTGACTTCCAGATTCGCTTTGCCCGCGTCGTTCAAAAAGTCGGGATCTTTGACCGCTTGCAGGAACGCTTTGCGCAGAACTTGCACTCGATCTTTCGGTGTGGCTGGCGGCAGCGAATAACTGTAAGTCATCGCGCTCGGTTGATGGATACCCGTTTCGATCAACTGGCGCGCTTCCGGCGTTTTGGCAAAGTTGCTCGACACCGGCACCTTGGGCAGGTCTGCATGTGCCTTCGGCGCGCTTTGGAGCACGATCGTGACTTGCCCGGCTTCCACTGCTTTACGCCAAGTCGAGCGCACCGATGTCCAAGAAAATCCACAGAGACCATCGACCTCCCCCGCTTCCACCGCCACGCGCATATCGGCGGTGCCTTTGTATCCGGTAATGAGCCGCATGGGGATGCCGATGGCCTCTTTGAGCACCTTGGGGGTGTCGTCCGTCGTCGTACCTGGAGCGCTGCCCGCCAACTTGAGCGGCGATTTAGACGCGAGCCATTGCTCAGCATTGGCGATCCCGGTCTTTTGGTTGAGCACGCACAGGTCATGGTTATTACCGGGCGCGCCCATCCACTCCATTTTGCGCGGATCAAAACTGATCCCCGACGCACCGAGGAGTTGGCCGAGAATGTGGTTGCCGTTGAACGAGCCGATCGTTAATCCATCGGCCTTGGCGACGCGGTAGATGTGATTGGCCGCAATCAAACTGCCGGCGCCGGTCATGTTTTCTACGATGACCGACGGGTTGCCGGGCATATATTTGCCCATGGACCGCGACAGAGTGCGGGCGTAAGTGTCGAAGCCGCCGCCGGCTGAAAAGCCGACGACGATTCGAATGACTTTCCCTTGATAGAATTCACTATCCGCGGCTGCGTGGCTGTTCCCGACGCCGGTGAGTCCTAAAAAAACGGCAAGTAACAAAATACGGAGCATCGAGTCGATCTCCTTTCGCGGCGAAAGTCGATTGCGCGCACACTATGCGAAAACGCCGCACTGCGTCAACCATTGTCAGCGCGTCCCGGCGCCGGAACAATCCATCGCAGCGCATTGACAAGCGCCCACGGTTGCCTGTATGGACCCGTGTCGGGAGGATGGCGCTATGAGCATCAGAATGACCATCACCGCGTCCGTTTTCTTACTCGCTTTGTCGGTTCGACTGGGCGCGCAGGAATTTTACAAAGGCAAAACCGTCCGCATCATCGTCGGCGGCAGCGCCGGCGGCGGCTTCGATACCTATTCGCGCGTCATGGCGCGCCATTTGGGCAAACATATTCCCGGTAATCCGGCGATCCTTGTTGAAAACATGACCGGGGCCGCCACGCTGATCGCCGCCAAATACTTGCACGGCAGCGCGAAACCTGACGGCTTGACGTTCGGCATCTTCAACGGCGGTTTGATTTTGGGGCGGGTATTGGGCCTGAAAGGCATCGACTTCGAGATGCGTGAACTGGAATTTATCGGTGTGCCCGTCCAGGACAGCACGGTGTGCGCTTTGCGCAAGGAAAGCGGCGTTACGACCATCGATCAGTGGCGCGCCTCAAAGACGCCGATCAAGCTCGGCGGATTGGGTCCTGGCAACAGCACCAGCGACACCGTTCGCGCCATCAAGGCCACGTTGGAATTGCCGATCCAATTGGTCGAAGGCTACAAAGGCACGGCGGAAATGCGCATGGCGGCCGACGCCGGCGAGTTGCATGGCGCGTGCTGGGCTTGGGAGTCGATGAAAGCAAATTGGGCCACCGGGCTTCAAGCCGGCGAAGTCAACGTGGTCCTACAGGTCACGGCGAAGAAACTTCCCGACTTTCCCAACGTGGCGCTCGCCCTCGATCTCGCCAAAACTCAAGAGGCGCGCCAGCTCCTCAAAGCCGGCGCCATTGATCCCGCCGCCATCGTGCGCGTGTACGTCACCGCGCCGCGCACACCCAAGGACCGGCTGCAGATCTTGCGGAGCGCTTTTGCCCAGACCCTTACCGATCCCGAGTTCGTCGCAGAAGCTAAGAAAATCAACATCGACATCAACCCGCTGACCGGCGAAGAAGTAAAAAGAATCGTCGACGAACTTTTCAAACTGCCGCCGCCCTTGGCGGCGAAGTTGACGGGCATGCTCGCCGCCAAGTAAGACTATGACGTTAAGTTTTTCGGAGAAATACCATGAAACGACACCGTGAATTTGTTGCAATCAGAGTCCTATGCTTTGCGTTGCTTGTAGCGGCTATCGAAATACCAGCGAGTCGAGCCGCCCAGGGCCCCGATCTCAAGCCGGAAAAAAACCGTCTTGAAGTCGCCATTGCCGCCTACCGGCCCGCTCTATTTGCCGATCATTTTGGCCAATGAAGCCGGTTACTTCAGCAAGCGCGGCGTGACTGTGAACTTAAGCACCCTCAGCGCGACGGCCTCGGCACAGGCGCTGTTGTCCGGCCAAGTGGACATTTACCAGGGCGGCACCGCGACGATTCACGCCAATGTGGCCGGTTCGGATTTGATCTACATCGCCGCCAGCGTCGACCGCAGCACGCTGATTTTATTCGGTCAAAAAGGCTTGACAACATTTGAAAATTTTCGCGGCAAGTCCGTAGCGACGACTTCGGTGGGGGCCTTCGGCGAGATCGCGATGCGTAAAAGCGCCAAAGAGCGCGGCATGGAAATCGGCAAAGACATTAAGCTCCTCTACCATAAGGGCCCGCCCGATGCGCTTTCGACTTTTCTGGTCGGCAACGCCGATGGTTTGATCGTTACGCCGCCGCAGACGGAAATGGCGCGCAGCAAAGGTTTTCCCGTGGTCATCGACTACTACGAAAAGGGACTGAAAATCATCGGACCCGGCACCGGCGTCGCGCGCGCGTTCGTGCAGAAGTATCCCAACACTCTCAAGATTTTTCTGATGGGTTATCTCGACGGCGTGAAGCGCTCTCTCGACGATCCGGCCTACGCCAAAAACGTTCTCGGCCAGAGCAGCAAAATATCAGACGCAAAGCTTTTGGAAGAAAGTTATCAGGATGGGGTCAAAGTCTGGAACAGAGACATGAGCGTGGACCCGGATGCGATAAAGCTCGTGCTCGAGCAGTCCACCCTACCCAAGGTCGCGGATCTGGACCCGAAGCGATTTTATGACAACACTCTTATCCGCGAAGTCAACCGCGACTACGGGTCAAAGCTGTTTCCCGGCCAAGTGAAGTGAAGCAGAGGTTCGCGATCACGAACGCTAAAAGTCAATTCAGCAAACGCGCCTTCGAAGCCTTGCCCACGTAGTATTCGCCGACTCTTGCCGGCAGAAGTCCTTGTTTGACCAGCTTTGCGGCCGCATCTTTCACGCAACTCTGATAAGCGGCAGAAGTCAGTTTTTGTCCCGCCTTGAGCAGTCCAAGTCTCTGCCATGCCTGGGTCGGTGTTTCGCGTTTATCGCGGACCCCATTTCCGTTCATGTCGATAAGAATACCGCGCGCATCCAAAGGCTCGTGATTGGTCCCGTCGAACGCGGCAAAGGCCGTTTCCTGGCCGCCACGCCTTCCTGGATCCACCTCGGGCGGGTAAGCGAAATAGATTCCCAGCGGGCAGGCGACCTCCGGCAAGGCAACAGCGCCGTGCTCATTGGCGCCGTTATTTTTTTTATCTGCCGACGCAGCCGTATCCATCTTATTCGGGGTTGGTGTGACATTTCTTTCCACCCACTCATCGAGGCGATCCATGAGCGCATCAAAAATCCCGCCGAGGTCGAGGGTTTGGTTCACCAGATCGGAGCGAGAAACCTGTCCCGCATCGAAGTGACTCACGCCGCGCATCTCATATAAACGGTGCATCGCTGACAGGCCCTTCTCGCTGAGCAGCCGCGCGTTCTCGCGTTTGTTTTGCAGGTAATCACCCGTGTCGCCAGCATACAACATATGTGTAATGTCAATTTGCTTGGCGAAATGCTCTCGCCCCTCTTTCGTCGTGAATAATGCATCCTTGCCGTCGACGATCAATTTCGGCAGCCAGAGTCCGCTGCCCGCATCGTCGATTAAGAACCCATCGAAGAATGGTTTGCCGTCGTCGTCCTGATTCGCCCCAGGTTGGTAGTTGATCTGCCGTCCTAAAAATCCTCCGGCGGAGTGTCCGTAGAAGTAGATTCTTGCCGGTCGCGTTCCCAGTCGCTTGAGCACCAACGAGCGCGCCAGTTGCCCCCACGAAGTGATCAAGCCGGCGTGCGAACTGAGATTGTAATTGGCGAGCTTGGTGCCGTCCTCCAGCGTGATCGAGATATCCCCGCGCGTGCGGTCGGCGGATCGCATGGTGTGCGCGACCGCGTACCCCTTATCGATCATCAAACCGATATAGCGATTGACGCCGGCGAGCGTGTTGAACTTGTTGTTGGGATCGCGCGGCACCAATGTTCCGACAGCGCCGTAAGAACCCGCGCCGTGCGCGGTGATAAAGAGCTTGCCGTTCCAGTTCCGCGCGTCTTCGGGATAGAAAATCGTCAACCCGTGCCCCGTCGCAGCTTCGTATTTACCAACGCCGCGCGAGCGCGGACCAGTGAGACCCGATTGGGTCATTACGAAGTCCGGCCCGTCGGTGAAATAAATCGCGCGCGAACCTTTCTCCCGCGATGCCCATCCCTCGACTGTGCCGCTCAGCCGCACTTCGATACGGCGAAATTTCTGCCCTTTAATATTGAAAACCGTTTCCTCGGAAATAATGCCGCACTGCTCCACGCCGACCGACTGGCCGATCACCTGTTTTGCAACCGGCGCGAATTCGTTGCACGATACCGCGTCCTTGACGATCTTGGCAGAATGGCTGCGATCTTGGGCCGCGGCGGTCGTTATGAAAAACAAAACTGCCACCAGGTAAATAGATTTGCGTGCGGTCATAAATGTTCCCCTGCCGCCGAAGCTAGTCCGTCGGCGCCGGGCTTGTCAAATGATGCAGCTCGCGGTCAGGGCAAATAGCCGGCGAGCTGCTTGATCTCTTGAGCGTGCTTGGCGGTTTCTGATACTGATGAGCCTGAATCGAATATCAGGCCAGGAGTCACGTACATGAGAATCATCGATGCCGATGGCCACGTTCTAGAACGAGACATTCCGTGGGCGGATTTGATCGACGCTCCGTACCGATCACGCGCGCCTCGGCCGGTGCAGGACAACCGCGGCTTCACGTTCGTCATGATCGACGGCAAATTGACCCCGAAGCCGGTCGGCAAGGGGTGCAGTTTTGTCGGCGCGCCGCGCAGCCATTCGCCGCAACCGACGACGGGCATGGTCGATCCCAAGCAGCGTTTAAAGGACATGGATCTCGAAGGGATCGACACGGCCGTGCTTTTCGGCACCTCGCCTTTCCTGAGCTTGCCGTTCGTAGAAGACAAGGATCTTGCCAGCGCCGTCGCGCGCGTCTACAACAACTGGCTGGCGGATTATTGCGGCGCCGACCCGCGGCGACTCAAGGGTGTGGCTGCAGTGGCGATTCAAGATCCGGTCGAGTCAGTAAATGAGCTGCGGCGCGCGGTTCAAGATCTCAAGTTCGTCGCGGTCGCGGCTCCGCCGATATCGGCGTCAAAAAAAAATCTCGACGATCCCGAACTCTTTCCTTTCTTCGCCGAGGCGGAGCGCCTCAATGTTCCGGTGTGCATCCACGTCGGCGCGGGCGACGGCGTACCGGCGGCGACAGAGCGTTTCGATCATCCCTTCTTTACTCATGCCATGGCGCATCCCTTCGAGCAGATGATCGCCACGCTCTGCGTCGTCGCGGGCGGCTTGCTCGAGCGTTTTCCGCGGCTCAAGTTCGCATTCATGGAAGCGGGCTGCGGCTGGGTGCCTTATTGGATGGAGCGGCTCGATGAGCATTATGAAATACTCCAACCGACCGTGCCGTGGCTCAAGAAGCCGCCGAGTGAATACATGAAAAGTGGTCAGATGTTTTACTCCTTCGAAATGGAAGAAAAGATGCTGCCCTACGTCGCCGAGTTCGTCGGCGCCGAGCGCTTAGTTTTCGCCACGGACTATAATCACAGCGACTCGAAGTTTCCTCACACGGTCGAAGAAGTCATGGAGCGCAAAGATCTGTCGGATGCGCTAAAAGCGAAGATCATGGGCGAGAACGCCGCTCAGCTTTACAGTTTGTAGGTCGGTAGCGTCTTCGCATCTGAGGTATCAATAGAAGTTTCGTCGAAGCATTCCAGTTAATTTTTCCGCCTTAAAAGGCGGTGTCTCAATGTCATCCTGAGGCAATAGCCGAAGGATCTCGTCTTCGTAAGCAACAGGAAATTCGAAATTCTTCGCTGGCGCTCAGAATGACATTCATGCGAGTTTTCCAATTGCGCCACAATCTCTGACGGGGAGAATGAAAGTGGGGTGTTATTCCGTGCAGCGTATCACCGCGCAATCTCGTCAAGCACCCCTATCTCGATCTTCCCCGTCAAGGGGGAAGAAGTTCGGACGCACCAAGATTGAACGTATCTAATTCATTACGATTCGCGGCTACTTTGCCAATTCCTGAATCACTAGTTTGGTAATCGCAAAATCCGCCACATCCGCCGGCTTCGCGGCAATTTTCATTTTACTCTGCTCGGCGATGCGGTTGAGCTCGAGCTGAATTTCCTGATCGGTCAGCCACAGCGTTGGATTGAGCGTATCCATGAGCGCGTCGTAAACCGCGTCGGATACTTCGCGCTCCATGTTGTACTGGCGCGAAATGAATTGCACCAACTCCGTCCTGCGCGCTTTCGCGTACTCGACGGCTCTCATGACGGCGCGGACGGCGCGGCGAATTTTCTGCGGCTCACGTTCCAACTTTTCTTTAGTCGTGACGAGCGCCGTCGTGGGCGATACTCCGACCACATCGCCGGTTCGAAGTAAGTCCCGATACCCCTGGCGCTTGGCCAGAATACTGTAAGGCGGCGTCAAAGCGACCGCGGGCATGCTCCCCTGTTGCAAAGACAAATAGCCGTTGGCCACGTCGCCTGTGGATACGAGTTGGACGTCTTTGTCGACGCCGGACGGTTTCAAGGCTTCGAGGACTTGATAGAACTGCGTGCCCCAGTTTCCGCCCACGCCGATCATCTTGCCACGCAACTCTTCGATCCGCTGAATATTCTTCTGCGCGAGAATCCAAAGATCCGCTTTTTTGTTCACGTTCAATATCATTTTGATCGGCGCACCGTTCACGGCCGCGCGCATGGCCGAACCGCCGGCGGTGGTAAAATCGACGCTGCCGGTCACGAGCGCGGCGATGCCGGTGTTGGTGCGCATGACGATGATCTCCGGACTCAAACCCTCGCGTGCGAAAAACCCTTCTTTGGCGGCCAGGTGCATTGGCCAAGCCGCCAAGCCCGGCGACGACGGCGCTATGCGGATGCGCTCTTGCGCTTCAGCGGAAGGGAGTTGGAAGAACAAATGCGTGAGAAAGAGTATGACGATGCTGGCTTGACGGCGTCTTCGTAGGACAACGTTACCTATCTCCCGTCCGCGGTCCACGGTCAATCCAAACCCCGAGACCCGGAACCCGAAGCCGCTATAACCCATAGAGCGCCTTGGCGTTATCGTAAAGAATCTTGTCGATGATTCTGGGTTCGACCTCGCCCTTGTCCTTGAGGGTGCGCAAAGCCTCGATCTCCGACGACGTGTCGTTATGACCGTAGTCCGAGCCGATCACGATATTGTCCTCACCGGAATATTTAAGGACGTAGGGAAGGTCGTCGTCGGTCTGGCAGGCCACATAGGCACGGTTGTCGCGAATCATGTTCCGCGCCGTCATTTTGTTTTCCCGCTCGAATCGCTTGGCGATCTCAACCACCATGTACGGGACCCACTGAGCGCGCACTTCGATGAAGCCAAAGCGCAGTTTTGGAAACTTCTTGGGAATGCCGTCGTGAACAATAGAATGAAAGGCCGAAAGCACGGGTACTTTGAACCGCATGAAACCGTTCTCGCCGTCGAAGAGTTGCACCCAGTCGAAGCTTCCGGTCGACGCATGCACACAGATTGGAAGGTCCGACTTTTCGGCTTCCTCATATAACGGAAAAAAGAACGGATCGCTGAGCCGCATGTCCTCGATCAAACCGCGCATGAAGATTCCGCATGCGCCGTTAGCTTCAGCGAACTGAACCTCGGCAACGGCGCTAGCGATATCGATCACCGGTACCACGGCGACCCAACGGAGCCGCCCTTGACTTTTGCTACAGATATCCGTGAGCCATCGATTGTAGCTTTGGCAAATCGCCACTTCGACTTCCGGCTTGCTCGTCAATGGACGAAGAAAGAGCGATGGATAAAGCACCTGAAGATCGATAGCGAGTTCATCCATGTGTTTCAGGCGGCCCTCGATGTCGCGCATCTCGCGTATCGCCTCAGGCAATTCACGATTGACGTTCACGCCGCGATTGAAAACACGGCCATCGATGAGCCAATTTTGTGGTCGACCGCCGCCCGGTTGAATCAAGAAAGGCTTTAACTTTTCATCCGAAATGTAGCTCCAGGTCTGCTCGCTCTCGATCACATGAGCATCGGCATCGATGGTCGGCATAGTTTATCCTCCCTTTTCCTCCGAGTCGGATCGGATCCTCCAGGCAACGTAACTCTATTCGTCTTCGAGCGTCAAACAAAGTAGCCCGCTTTGGCCTGCTCGACAAGCGGGTGAAAGAGCGCGAAAATACGGGTGGTTTGTATTATCATGAGTAAATTTGCCGATTTGCTCGCTCCGGCGATCTTCAAGAAAGTCAGCGGGATATTTAGCAACGACCGCAATCGATCGTTGGAAAGGAGGCTTCATATGAATCTTGCGTCGCGGCTGTTGGCTTTTCTGACCCTGGCAACACTGGCTTTCACCGGCTGCCATGAGTTGGGACACGTGGATGGCTTGGGCAATTATGGCGGTACGGGTGGCGATGTTGTCGGCGAAGTTGCTTACGTCGATACACGAGCGCGCGAGATCGAAATCCGCACGGATTCGGGCCGCACGTCGGTCCTCCGTTACGACGATAGAACCCAGGTTGTCTATCAGCAACGCAACTACTCTGTCGCCAGCCTCGAACCCGGCGACTACATCGCAGCGCGACTCCAGCAAGACCGCGATGGTCGGGACTATACCAATACGATAACCGTCAGAGAGAGCGTGCAAGATCGCGGCAACAAACGCGGCGCCGGGCGATTGGACCGTACCGAGGGACGAATCGAATATGTCGACCAACGGCGCGGCACGTTCGAGCTCCGCGACCAACGCAATCGTCTAATTGTTGTTTCGGTCGCTTTCAACGCCTTGCCCGCCGTGATCGATCAGTTTAATCGACTACGCAACGGCGACTATGTGCGAATCGAAGGACGCTCGGCGGGCACTGATCGATTCGATCTGGAAAACTTTCTGTAGCGGCGACTTGGTTTATGCGCCGGCGTCATTTGTCGCGACGCCGGCGACAGTGAATCTAGTGCAGGATCTGCTTGAAGAAATCGTTTCCCTTATCGTCGACTAGGATAAATGCCGGAAAATCTTCCACCTCGATCTTCCAGATCGCTTCCATGCCGAGCTCGGGATATTCTAGAACGTCTACCTTTTTAATGTTTTCCTTGGCGAGAATGGCTGCCGGCCCGCCGATGGAACCCAAGTAAAACCCGCCATACTTTTTGCACGCGTCGGTCACCTGCTGGCTGCGATTGCCTTTGGCGAGCGTGATCATCGCCCCGCCATGCGACTGAAACAAATCCACGTAGGAGTCCATCCGTCCCGCCGTTGTCGGCCCGAAAGAGCCGGACGGCATGCCTTCGGGAGTTTTTGCCGGTCCGGCATAATAGACCGGGTGATCTTTCATATATTGCGGCATGCCCTCACCCCGATCGAGTCTTTCCTTTATTTTCGCGTGCGCGATATCGCGTGCGACGATCATCGTGCCGGTCAGCGACAATTGTGTGGTCACCGGATATTTCGTGAGCTGCGCCAAGATCTCGGCCATCGGCCGATTGAGGTCGACTTTGACGACGTTACTGGCGACCTTGCCGCGATATTCCTCGGGAATCAGTCGTCCTGGATCGTGTTCCAGCTCTTCGAGCCAAATTCCGTCCTTGTTGATCTTGGCTTTGGCGTTGCGATCGGCGGAACAGGACACGCCCATACCCACCGGGCACGAAGCGCCGTGGCGCGGCAATCGGATCACGCGCACGTCGAGCGCAAAATACTTCCCTCCGAACTGCGCGCCGTAGCCGGACTTGTAAGCTTGCTCCAGCATCCTATTTTCTGTCTCTACGTCGCGGAACGCCCGTCCATGCGCGTTGCCCGTGGTCGGGAGGTGATCGAGATAGCCGGTCGTCGCAAGCTTGACCGTCTTCAAGCAAGCTTCGGCCGACGTTCCACCGATGACGAACGCCAAATGATACGGCGGGCAGCCTGCGGTTCCGAGCGTATTCATCTTTTCCGTGAGGAATTTCTCCAAGCTCGCCGGATTGAGCAGCGCTTTGGTTTCTTGATACAGCGTTGTCTTGTTCGCCGAACCTCCGCCCTTGGTGACAAACAGGAAGTGATATTCCATGCCCTCCGTCGCCATGAGATCGATCTGCGCCGGCAGATTGGTGCCGGTATCGACTTCGTCGAACATGTTGAGCGGGGCCGTTTGCGAATAGCGCAGGTTTTCCTCTGTGTAAGTTTTGTAAACTCCCTTGGCAAGATGTTCTTCGTCTTTCACGCCGGTCCACACCTGCTGTCCCTTTTTGCCGAAGATCGTCGCCGTGCCGGTGTCCTGGCAAAATGGCAGGATGCCTTTCGCCGCCGTGTCGGCGTTGCGCAACATCGCCAAGGCGACGTAGCGGTCGTTATCCGATGCCTTGGGGTCTTTGAGGATGGCCGCGACTTTCTCCAGATGAGCCGTGCGCAACAAGAACGACACGTCGCGTACCGCCACACTCGCGAGCAGCGTCAACGCCTCGGGCGCGACCTTGAGAATCTCTTTGCCTTCGAACTCGGACACGCTGACATAGTCTTTGCTCAGGAGCCGGTACTTCGTGGTGTCCTTCACAACCGGTAACGGATCTTGATAGACAAATTGTGGAGCTGCCATGGCTTAAAACCTCGCACCTTTTTGTATTAATCCTAATGGAAAATAGCGGCTTTGTCGACGCGCTAAATTCAGCCAGCGGTTGACACAACACGCATCCGTCGATTACCTTCCCCGGACGGGAGGATGAATGAAATCATCGCTGATCGCAATTCTATTTCTATATTCGTTCGTAATCTTAGCCCATGCCCAAACCCAAGACCAGCTCATCGCCGGCGCGAAGAATGAAGGCAAGCTGGTCCTTTATGCGTCCGCCGCCGTCCAGCAATTGCAAATGTATTTCACCGCGTTCAACAAGCGTTATCCCTTCATTAAGACCGAATACTTTCGCACCGACAAACAGAAACTCGTCACCCGTGTGTTGTTGGAAGAACAGGCCAAACAACGCCTGGCCGATGTTGTGCACACCAGCGTCATCGAGACCCATATCCTGAAAAAACGCGGCGCCTTGAGCCGCTACGTTCCGATGGAATCCGCTTCCTATCCTAGCCAGTACAAAGACCCGGAAGGCTTTTGGACGTCCGTATACGCCAGCGGCACGTTGATGGGTTTCAACAGCCGTCAGGTCAAACGTGCCGAAGCGCCCAAGACCTACGAAGATCTGTTAAACCCGAAGTGGAAAAACGTCATGGGCATCGACAACACCAAGATCGAATGGTTCTCCATGCTGCTCAAGCTCAAAGGCCGCCCGTTCATAGAAAAGCTCGCCGCCCAAAACGCGCACGTCATGGCTGGCAATACCAATCTTTTAAACTTACTCGCCGCCGGTGAATTCGCGATCATGGCGGGGGTCTATGAATATTCAGTCGACAATCTGAAGAGCAAGGGCGCGCCGGTAGATTGGATCGGCCTTGAACCGGTCATCACCTACACGGTCGCCGCTTCCTTGCCATCTCAACCGCCCCACCCGTTTGCTGCCAAGCTCTTCATCGAGTGGCTGCTGACCAAGGAAGGCCAGGAAGTAATCAATCAATATGGCCGAGTGCCGATTCGCGACGACATCGACTCCAAGTACGGCAAACTTTTCAAGCAACACAAGCTGCTCATGACCGACGTCGACTTGAGCCAGCGTGAAGTCGAAGTCAACGAGATGATCCGAAAATTGTTTCGATGAATTTCCTTTGTGCTGGTTGCGCCTAGCTTTATTTCGCGTTTCCGAGGGCGCGATGAATCGCGCCCCTACATTGTGATCTTCGCGCGCCTTGTGATGAATTCTCTTCTCCCGATAGACCAAGGAGCGTTTTCCTATCGCCACTGAAAAACTTCACACCTACTGCGCCATGTGCACGTCGCGCTGCGGCGTCGTGGCGACGGTCGAGGACGGCGTCTTGACCCAAGTGAACGCCGATCCCGCGCACCCGAATGGCTGTATCTGCGTCAAGGGCGCCGCCGCCCCGGAGATCGTCTACTCTCGCGATCGTGTGCAATACCCGATGGTGCGCACGCGCCCTAAAGGCGATCCCGACCCCGGTTGGGTGCGCATCACTTGGGATCAGGCGCTCAATCTAGCCGCGCTCAGGCTGACCGATATCAAAGACAATTACGGTCCCGAAGCCGTAGTCTTTTCTCGCGCCACTACGGCAGGCAGCGCCGCGATCGACTACGACGGCTGGTTACAGCGTCTGGCCAACGCCTTCGGCAGTCCGAATCTTTTGACGTCGAACCACATCTGCACCTGGAATCGCCGCGTCGGCTCCAAATACACGTACGGCACGGGAATGCCCCTGCCGGACTTCGACAACACGCAGCTGCATGCTGCTCTGGGGCGTCAACCCGACTGCGACGTCACCCGCGCAGGCAGTGCGAATCAATCGAGCCAGAAACCGTGGCGCAAAGTTAATCGTCATCGATCCGCGCAAAACAAACCTAGCGGCGAAGGCCGATTGCTGGCTGCGCGTCAAACCGGGCGCAGACGGCGAACTGGCGATGGCGATGATCCATGTCCTTCTCGAAGAAAATCTTTTCGACGCGGAATTCAGCGCGCATCTGGACAAATGGCCCATTTCTAGTTCGCTCCGACAACAACCAATTACTGACGGAATCCGACTTGGGAACGGACGGGAGCAAGGACGCGTGGATCGTTTGGGATGAACAAAACAAGTTACCAGTTCGCTGCGATGCCGACCGCATTTCTCCAGCGCTCTTCGGAGCGTTCCCTGTTCGGCTATCTAATGGGGCAACGCTCGAGTGTCGTCCGGCGTTTCAATTGCTCAAGGATGCCGCCGTCGAATCCGCGCCAGAACGCTCGGAGACAATCACTACAGTGCCAGCGGAAGATGTGCGTAGAGCGGTTCGTTTATTCGCGACTGAAAAACCATCTTGCTACTGCACTTGGGTTGGTCTCGAACAAGACAATGACGCGATGCAAACGAATCGCGCCGTTTGCTGTTTCTACGCGCTAACCGGACAGTTCGATCAGCGCGGCAGCAACGTGCTCTTCGCGACGACCCAGACTAACTCGATCACGGGTCGCGAACTGCTTCCAAAAGATAAAGCCATTCTCCGTCTCGGCAATGAAAAACATCCGCTCGGTCCAAACGCCGATCCGGGACTCGTCCAAGCCGCCGAAGTCTACGACGCGATTCTTACCAGCCAACCCTATCCGATCAAAGCGATGGTCTCTGTTCGGCACCGATCCGTTACTCGGTCACGGCGATCCATTGCGCGGCAAAGCAGCGCTCGAAGCCATCGACTTTTACATCCACGTCGACACAATCATCAATCCGAGCGCAATGTTCGCAGATTTGATTTTGCCCGCTGCGACATGTTGGGAGCGCGAAGCGCTGATGCCGTCGTTCGAAATTGCCGAGGACACGATCAACTGGACTCAACTCCGCCCGGCCGTCGTTCCGCCATTGCACGAATCGCGGTCAGATACCGAGATCATTTTTGATTTAGCGAAGCGGTTGGGGCTGTCGGAACAATTTTTCGATGGCGACATCGACGCGGCGTTGAACTATCAATTGGCGCCGTCGGGATTTTCAACCGAGCAACTGCGCGCCAACCCGATCGGCATGAGATCGACCGCCGTCACTCGTCATTGCAAGTACGCGGAGCGTAATTCGGACGACGTGAGGCCCACGGGCTTCAATACGCCGACCGGCAAGATTGAAATTTACTCGACAACTTTCGCCAAAGTAGGTTACGCGCCGCTGGCGGAATTCAAAAAAAGAGATGTAATTGACGACAACAAAGAGTTTCCACTCACATTGACGTTTTTCCGGGACATTCATTTCTGCGACGAACAACATCGCAACGTTCCCCGCCTCCGCCGCGCCGTATCCGAACCATTCCTTGAAATCCATCCGAGCACGGCTAAAGCTCAAGGCATCGCAGACGACGAATGGATCCTCGTCGAAACCGCAAACGGAAAAGTGACACTCAAAGCGAAGTTCAATGAGTCGCTTCATCCAAAGGTAGTCACAACAGTGTACGGCTGGTGGCAAGCTTGCCAAGAATTGAAACTCACCGGCCACGACCCGTTCAGTGAAAACGGCGCAAACTCAAATCTGCTCATTCCCAACACAGACGTTGATCCCATCAGCGCATCAGTGGCGCATCGTGGCCAACGATGTCGAGTGATCAAATAATGACGGAACCCGCCCAGAAAGTGGTGCAGGTATATTGGTAATATACTGATCAGGTATCAGGTATATTGACATAACCGTGAGTGGAAACTGATTGACAACTTGTTGATCGGAAAGCTAAATTTTGCAGGACCCTGATTTTTGGACTCCGTAATATACTGGTCAGTATTCAACTATGGTGAGGCCGACGTAGGAGATCAACCTGAAAGACCAATACTTTTGTGACGTCAACGACTACCGGAAGTACGGCCTGTTGCGCTGCTTCACGGAGGCCGGGTTCCGAGTTGGTGTGTGCTGGATGTTGACCTCGCCGGACCAAAGCAACGACGGTCGGAAACTCGCCTACCTTGAAGATTCCCGGAAATGGCGTCACCGTGACCCGCTCCTCTTCGATTTCCTGCAACGCAGCGTGAACGCCAACGAACGGGGCGTGCGTTTTCTTGAAAGGGCAAATCTACTTCCCGGTGCGGTGTTCTTCTCCGAGCTCTTGAGCGACGACGCAACTCACCGTGTGGCTTACTTTGATCGAGCCCTCGCCGCTCTGAGCTCTACCGATCTGTTGTTCTTCGATCCTGATACTGGACTTGAGGTGCCTTCAAGTCCGTACGGTCGGAAGGAGTCGTGTCGCTACTTGTACTGGCGCGAAGTCGAGAAGGTGGCCGGCACCGGCGCGTCGATTGCCATTTTTCAACACTGGAAACGCGAAAACCGACAAGAGATGCTCTCGCGCCTCACGGCGCAATTCCGGTCGATGGTCGGCGGGGCCGCGATTCTCTCGATCGACAGTCCGTTCGTTGTGTTTCTGACGGCCTGCCAACCGGCACATCGAGAGCGGTTTGCTTCTGCTTTGCGGTTGATGCACGAACGTTGGAGCGGCGATCTTGACGCAAAATAGCTGGCGGCCGAACAAGCGAATGGATCCGACGCGGCGTGAACCGTGCAACCGCGCGGCTCATTCGTAAGGTTTTAGTCTAATAGATAATACAGCTAGGATTGAAGAATGCTGAAGACATATAAAGGCAGTTGTCATTGCGGCGCGGTTCGCTTTGAGGCGGACATTGATCTGAGTGCCGCGACATATAGATGCAACTGTTCAATCTGCTCAAGAAACCGTTTTTGGCCGGCAGTAGTAAAGCCAGAAGCGTTTCGCCTTGTTTCCGGTGAGTCGGAGCTAACCAAATATTTGTTCAACACGAAGCGCAACGAGCATTATTTCTGCAAGCACTGCGGCGTGCGCTCTTTCGGCATTGGCAACGCACCGGACGTCAATCGAGTTTATGGAGTTAACTTGGGATGCCTGGAAGATGTCACACCGGAAGAACTTGCGACCGCGCCGATCATTTACGTCGACGGCAAGCACGACAATTGGGATTCGGCGCCAGCCATCACAAGTTATCTGTAAAGCCGAGAATTCACCGAAGTGGGCGGTTCGAACGAGCCGCCAACTTAGCGCAAACCGTAACGCTCTCGTCAATTCAGCCCCAAAAACAACTCCCCCACCGCCATTTTCTTCGTCATCAATCCCTGATCGAGCGAGTAACCAACGAAGCGCTCCAGGTTCGCGCGATTCTTTTCCACGCCGTACGGCCAAGGATCGGAACCTAAAAGTCGTTCTTCTTCCTCGAAAGCCTGTCGGCCCCAGGCGAGCCACGACCAGTTCGGATCGGCGTAGAACTCGCGGCAGATTCTTTTCGCTTCGGTGAAAGCGTTGAACAGGCTTTGCGCGGCTTCGGGACATTTCTTCAGCACGTCGTCTTTGAACGCGACGACGTGCATGATCGGGAAGAATCCGTTTTTCTTGTAATAGCGCAGGTCTTCCGCTTTCGGATCGGCGAATAGTCGGCGGATTTTTTTCGAACCTCGTAGATACGGTTTCGGTGGATTCGGCGTCATCATCGCGCTGATCTCGCCCTTCTCCAACATATTGCCTGCATTGGCGCTCCCAGCTAGCTGCTCGATTTTCACGCCCTTTTCCGGTTCGAATTCGATGTTGTCTTTTTTGTTCAGCAGCCAATGAATCTTCCGCCACGGCACGTCGAACTCACTTTGTAAATCGCCCTTGGCAAGCGTTGCCAACGTATTTTGAAAACTGTGCAGACCGACCTTCTTGCCGATCAAGTCTTTCGGCTCGTTAATGCCGGCGTCGACGTTGATCCACATTTGCGAATGGCTGAACAGCCGGCGGGGAAACACCGGGATGGCCGTGAAGGGCATGCCGCGGCTCTTGGCCATCAAATATGACGACAGCGAAAGCTCGGCCACGTCAAACTCCCCTTTTTGCAGCATGCGCTCGTGGCGTTCTTCCCCGTCGCGTTGCCGGTCGGATTGACCGACGATTAAAACGTTGAGATCGATGCCTTCCGGCTGCACGGTTCCATCGAAGAACGGCACGTGCCGGTCGTAGTGTGAAATTGCAATAGTCAGTTTTGGTTTTGCCAAGTGTTCCTCGGATGGTTTGGTTTGCCGGCAAACCTTTAAAATCGACCTGAGGGCGGGAGTTTTAAGATGGTCTTACTTCGACTTGGTCGCTTCCTTGACGGAATCCGCCGCTTTCTCCATCGATTGACCCACGTCTTTTACAGTTTTGTCGATTTCTTTACCGGTTTTCTCTGCGGGACCCTCTTTTTCGCACGCTGAAAGAGTCAATCCCAAAAGCGCGACGGCAACTAGCAAGTTTAATTTTGACATACCTACACACCTCCTGCTGATTTTTAATTATTGAGCACATACCCGTACTCTGAGATTTCTGCAACAATCAATTTGCGTCAGGCTACTACCAATAACTTGGTTAGCTCTCGAGCGCTCGTCACCGATTCGACGGGCCGGTCGGATTGACCGACGATCAAAACGTTGAGATCGATGCCTTCCGGCTGCACCGTCCCATCGAAGAACGGCACGTGCCGGTCATAGTGCGAAAGCGCGATTGTGATTCTTGGTTTGGCCACGTATTCCTCGTATGCTAATCATCTCTTACAGAAACAAATTGTCTGCTTGAAGCTTGCTAGTCAACACGGCCCACAGCCGCTCGACGACTCCGCGCATCGTATTGGCAAGATAGTTTAACCTCCCGCCCCGTTGAGGCCATACCACGCATGGCAACTTCCCAAATGCCCGGGCCGCGATCCGGGCCAACGGATTGCACGGATTGGACCTCCACTTTGCGATAACCTTGCTCGTGCGCCTGGTCCACGCACGCACTACGCCCGCGCTCTCGGGGGCGATGATCGTCTGCGGCAAAGTCTTCCGCAAGGTGACAGCTCGAAAGAACCAGAATAACGACACTTAAACTTAAACATCTAATGTTCATGCCTGGCCTCCTTGATCTATTTATCGACATCGAAATCCTCATTAAATAAAGCCTCAATATTTTTTCTTGCATCCCCACCGTTGCCTTCCTCGTCTAGAGACTGTTTTGCAATGTCATTCTGATTAATATGAAAGCGATGAAATCCGCAGCGTCGGTAGATAGACTGACGGCTGGAGGAGGAAATCGCAAATGGAATACGTCGCATTGGATGTTCATAAGCATTACACCTGGGCGCGGGTAGAAAATGACCAAGGCCAGAAGCTCTTTGAGTGTAAACTGGCGCATAGTCGAGGAACGATTAAGAACTTCACCAACAAGTGGAGTCCGGGAACCCCGGTGGCGGTTGAGACCGTGGGCAACTGGTACTGGGTAGTCGATGAGATCGAGGCGGGGAAAGGATCGCCGCAACTGGTCAACGCACGACTGGCCAAGCTGATGATCGGCAGCGTGAACAAGAGCGACAAGCTCGATGCGAAGGGAATGAATCGTTTGCAGAGAGTCGGAACCCTGCCGACGGTGTGGATTGCGCCGTCTGCGGTTCGTGATGCCCGCGAGCTGCCGCGCACCCGCATGGTGCTCAGCAAGCAGAGAACCCAGTTCAAGAACCGTATTCACGCCACTCTGGAGAAGTACGGGCTCAAGGTCGACGGCGTCAGCGACGCCTTTGGCAAGCGGGGCCGACAGATCATCGAAGAGCTTTGCTCCAAGCTGCCACCGCACACCCAACAAGCGCTGCGATTGATGCTCGACGAGCTCGACCATGTGCAGGCCAATCTCAAGACCATTGAAGGCCAAATGCGCCAAGCCTTTGCTCCCTGTGCCGAGACGACTTATTTGCAGAGCGAGCCAGGAGTGGGTGAGATGTTGGCGGTGGTGATCTGGACTGAGATCGGTACGATCGAGCGCTTTGGCCGAGCCGAGCAGCTGGCGAGTTACGCGGGGCTGGTACCCCGGGAGAACTCCAGTGGCGGCAAGGTGCGCTACGGGCGGGTGAGAAAGGATGTGAATCTTTATCTGAAGTGGGCCTTTACCGAAGCGGCCAATAGCGCGGTGCTCAACCGCGAGCGCTGCCAGTACCGACACGTTGCCCGGCTGTATGAAAATGTCAAAGCCAGACGGGGGCACGGCAAAGCGATTGTGGCCGTGGCCCGACACTTGGCGGAGGCGAGTTTCTGGATGTTGAAAAAAGGAGAAAGCTATCGCGAACCGATGTCGTCCACGCAGGGCTAAGCGCGCGCGGCTCATGGGTCCACTGAGACCCGAATTCTGATTGCGACAGCCCTGTGGCATTTTTCTCTGCCGCTTTAGACGGCGAATAGATGAGTCCGATAACATCGGGTACGCTTTGCCACGGACGATAAGTACTGGTGTATTCGAAACCATGAGAAGAAAAAACAATATGTGACTAACAGATACCTTGACAAAGCTTTCATAGATGAGCCGCAGGCGAAGAATCTGCTTTTCGTAAGGTGTCGGAAAAACAGATGCTTCGCTCGCGCTCAGCATGACATCCAGATGATTTGTAGCATTGCGACACAGTCTCCCATGGGGGAAGGAATTGGTGGATGGGTCACGCCATCGTCATGAGTTTCGTCAAATCACGGACGTTAGTCACAAATTCAATTTGCCGGATTGAATCAATGATCTGATCGACATTCTTTTTACCCAAGATCGGTTCCATCAACCATGCCGCTTTCTTTTCAACTTCCTCGGGGCTCATCGGGTTCTCCGGTCGACCGCGGCAATCGATTACGTGCTCGCGCAAGGTTCGGCCGTCTTTCAAGGTAACTTCGACAAGCCCTTGAAACCGATGGCCGGTGCCTTCCATCTCCTTATCACCGATCAACTCCACTTTCTCCTTCAACGCCAATACCCGCGGATTTTGAAAGCGTTCGTAGTCGTGCGCGGTTTCGAACGTGAGCTTGCCTTCAAGCAGGATCGCCGCGACCATGTACTGAACGTTGACGTCGGGCATATGACGGTTGTTCACTGTGCGTGCGCCGCTCTCGGGTATGCGCACGATCACTTTTTCGATTTGCTCGGGCTGAATGGCTTGCTTGGAAAGCAGAGCCAGCGTGGCGTCGACCGTTTCCATCATCGGCGAACCCACGGGATATTTCTTGATCAAGCAACTGGTAATCGTGAATCTTTGACCAAGCTCGCTCAGTATCTATGGCCGGATCGCACGGCGCGTACGTCTTGACAATACCTTGATCGCCTTCGAGCACGTCGCGATTGCCCGTGAAGCCGGATCGGATCAAGAGCGCGGCGGTTACGCCATTGCGCGCTGGCATGGCCGCGTAGTCGAAGGCTTTTTCGATGTGATCGTCGTCGCCCACCCACGCCCGCGACCCCGAAGCCTGTTGCGCGGCGTAGGAAATGAGATAGCGCAGCTGCAGATCGTCCAGTTCCGCCAGTGTGCCAGCGGCTGCGGCGCAACCAAACGTCGCGCCGAAGCTGGTCGATCGCGGCGCAAACGCCTGGTGAAAACGGAAACCGATGTCGTAGCCGAGAACCACGGCGCGAAGAAGTTCATCACCGCCGCGATCCCGCGACTCGGCCGTGGCCAACGCCGCCGGCACGATCGCGCAACCCGGATGGAGTTGACTGTTCGAATCATCGGTTTCATCGGCATGACCGGACATGCCGTTGGCGAATGCCGCGAAGATCGGCGTGGTCTTTAGATTTGTTCCGAGCACGCTGCATTCTACCTTGCCTCCTTGCGCGCGCGCGTGTTGCAATCCGAGCTTGCCGGGCTTCAACGTCGAACCCGAAACCACAGCGGCGAGCGAATCGAGCAGATGACTCTTGCCTTTTTGAACCACTTCCGGCGGCAGTTTCGCCGACCGGGAGGCCATCATATATTCAACCAGACCGTCGATGATCTTCGCCATCCATCCTCCTGCAAAAATCCAGTTTCGACTCCATGACTATCTAGTTCCGTGGGAGACTCGCTGTCAAGATCAATTGACAGCGCATGCTGTGCCGCGTTATATGCCTTGCAGTTGAATTCCCCTTTTTACTCCGCGGGTAAAGTCCGGCGCTCACTTCAGTTTGGAGGAGGTTCCAGTGAACAAGAAGCATAGCCAACCGAGTCGGCGGGAGTTTCTCAAAAGATCCGCTGCGACAGGCGCCCTATTTGCTCTCGCTCCTTTTACGCTCGCGCGATCGGCCAAGGCGCAGTCCTCATCCCGATCCCGCGTCACCATCGCTCATGGTGTCGGCGTTTATTCTTTGAATCCCTATGCGGTCAACACCTCGCCGCTACAAGCGGCCTGGGGGTCGGTCATGGAATCGCTGATCGACGCCGACTACGAAAAACGCGGCTACCGCGGCGTGCTGGCGGAATCCTGGCAGATGAAAGGCACAAAGCTTGAGTTCAAACTGCGCAAAGACGTGCGTTTTCATGACGGCACGCCGTTCACGAGCAGAGACGTGGTCGCTTCGTTCAAGCGCATTCTCACCGACAAACAGAGTCTTCAGGCGCCCAATCTGCAAAACATCGGCGAAATGAACGCGCCCGACGATCACACGGTCCTCCTGACGCTTAAGAAAGCTGATGCGAACGCTCTGGAAGACATCAACAGTCGCGTAATCATGAAACAGTCGACGGCGGAAAAGATGGGCGAAGCCGACAATCGCCCGATCGGCACTGGCCCTTTCAAGTTTACCAGTTGGGAACGCAGCGGCCAGTTCGTCATCCGTCGCAATGAAAGTTATTGGGGCCAGGCGCCGAAGATCGACGAAGTCATTTACAAAGCGATTCAGGAGGACGCCGCGCGCATCGCAGCGCTCGAGGCCGGGCAAGCCGACATTATCAGCAACATTCCGCCCCACGAAGTTGCGCGGCTGAAATCCAATCCACGACTACGCATCCAGCAGGTGCAGGGCCTGCGCCCGATTTTCCTCGTGCTGAGCCCGGCCTATAAACCGCTGGAAAATGTAAAAGTTCGCCGCGCCATCACCCACGCCATCGACCGCGATAGAATCATCAAGCACATTCTCGAAGGCAATGCCTATCCGTTGAGCGGCCTTTTGAGTCCGCAAGTGTTTCGGCTATGAGCCGAGCGCAAAAGCTTTTCCCTATGATCCGGAGAAAGCGAAACAGCTGCTGACCGAAGCGGGATTTCCGAATGGATTCGAGATCGATTACTACAGCCCGACCGGCCGATACCCAAAAGATCGCGAAGTCGCCCAGGTTATCGTCGAGCAGCTTTCCAAGGTCGGCATCAAGGCGAATCTTAAAACGCCCGAGTGGAGCATCTTCAACACCGACTACAAGAACGGCAAATATCCCATTTACCTGACCGGCCGGGGCAGCCTCACCGATGCCGACACGCTGTTCCAGCAGTATTTTAGAACCGGCATGACCCGGCGAACCTTGGGCTACAGCAATCCGAAGCTCGACGAGATCCTCGAAGCGCAGCAACTCACCTTCGACGTCAAAAAGCGCGAAAAACTACTTTGGGAGGCGCACAAAATAATTTTGGACGACGCTCCGGCCGTGCCGCTGTGGAATGCCATGGACATTTACGCTTATCGCGCCGATCTCGTCTGGACAGCGCCGCCGGATGAAAAAGTGCAACTGAAAAACGGCTTATTTGAAAACGAAATAAACGAAACCCCTTGCCGAGCGTTTATTGAAATGCCAGATCGAGTCCCGTGATTCTATCGGGCGATTGGCAATTCGCTCCGCATGGACATGACGCGATCTATTTCCTGCAGCAACCTTCCCGGCGCCGGACGATCGCGCCGGATCCTGACTGCGATGGGCGAACAGAATATTTCCTTCGCGATCGAGTAGAAAATCGCCGCCGGATTGATAGATGTCTTCGCCGCCATAAGCCTCTCGCGTCATCCCTCGTCGCAGTAATTTGAAATACAGCGCTCAACGGTTGCCGGCGAAAAGACTCGAAACCACGACAGCCGTTTTAAATTGAACGCCTCATAAGCATTGCGCTCAGGATCGGCGAGCAGTTTGAACGGCCATCGGTGCTGTTCTTGATAATGAGCGAGCTTCGCCGGCTCGGCGAAAGAAACCGCGACGACGGTAACGCCACGGCGATCGAATTCGGGCTTGAATGTATTCACCTCGCCGAGATGAGCTTGGCATGGCAGTCAAGCGAGGTGCCGCAGAAAAATCAGCAGCAACGTACTTCTCAAAATGCTCGGTGAGTCTTGACGCGGATTGCCCTTCACATCCAACAAGGGCAAGTCATGGAGGCATTACTTCAGCCATTCGACGAAGCTTAAGACTGGAATGCGTGAACGCGATTCTTCGCGCCCGATAAAAAAAGGGGCGCCCCGACCTAGCGCCCCTTTCTTTAGATTAACTGTAGATTAATTCAAAAACTACCAGCGATTACGCCCGCCGCCACCACCACCGCCACCGCCACGGCGTTCACCGCCGCGATCGCCGAAACCGCCGGTCCGCCTTTCTTGCGGCCGCGCTTCGTTCACCGTGAGATTACGCCCGTCCAGATCCGTGCCGTTCAGTGCCTGGATCGCTTTCTGCGCCTCATCGGCGTTGACCATTTCGACAAAGCCAAAGCCGCGAGAACGGCCCGTGAACTTGTCGGTAATCACTCGCGCTGACTCTACCGCCCCGTGCGCCGAAAAGATTTCCTGAAGTTGCGCATCGGTGGTCGCATACGGCAATCCACCCACGTAAATTTTACTGCTCATCTTCTCTCCTTCATGAGAATCGTTATGGTCTTTTCCCTGAGAACCTGATCACCGCTGGAAGCAGAACATGGAAAAAGCGAGACACGCTCTGGTCGGATTATCCGCGTGGCAACGAATCGCAAGGTAAGACGCCCTAGACCTTCAACTGTTATTCTTCATCACTATCAGAAGGCCCCATACTGATGAGTAGAAAAAGCCTACCCCACTTCCCCAGCCCCGCGCAACCCCCCTTTTTATTAGCGCGCGACAGCCGGCAAAGCAGTTGCGCCCGCGGTAGGTTTTGTATTAAGAGGGCTAATCCATTCCAGAACAATGCGAAGGAGGAAAGGAAAATGTATCAAACCAACCAATACGAAGGCATGATCGCTGAAACCATCGCCATGCAAGGACACAAAGGCGATACGATCAACGCCTATGTCGCCCGGCCGCTCGGCTCAGGTCCGTTTCCGGGAATGGTCGTCATTCACCACGCCCCGGGCTGGGACGAATGGTATCGTGAATGCGCCCGCAGATTCGCCCATCATGGCTATGTCGCGATTTCGCCCAATCTCTATTTCCGCGACGGCCACGGCACGCCGGAAGACGTCGGCGCCAAAGTGCGTGCCGGCGGCGGCATCCCCGATGAACAGGTGCTCGGCGATCTGGACGGCGCCAACAAGCTGCTGCGTTCGCTGCCCTATGTGAGCGGGAAAGTCGGTGTGTTCGGCACTTGCTCCGGCGGCCGTCACGGTTTTCTCGCCGCGTGCAAGAATAAGAACTTCGACGCGTTGGTCGAGTGCTGGGGCGGTCGTGTAGTTCAAGTCGAAGGAAGAGCTTACGCCCAAGCAGCCGGTGGCGCCCATCGACTATACGAAAGATCTTCCTTGCCCGATGATCGGCATATTCGGCAACGACGACAAATCGCCGTCGCCGGAACAAGTCAACCTGCACGAAGCGGAGCTCAAGAAACACGGCAAGAACTACGAGTTCCACCGCTACGACGGCGCAGGCCACGGTTTTTTCTATTACGATCGTCCGGCGTATCGTCAAGAACAGGCGGTCGACGGCTGGAAAAAGGTGCTCGCCTTTCTGCGAGAAAACTCTCAAGTAAAAGACTCAAAGGAGCTCAACCATGTGCACGATGATTGCTCATCAAGCAAAGATCGCAGGGCGGGGAAAGAGCGGACAGGATTGGTTTGAGGTGCGCGAAGCCAACGTGTCGTACGATCATCCATATGACATGCCCCTTGAACACGCGCTCAATATCGACTTCGTCAACGAAGCCGCCGGTCCGGGAGCGCGGGTGGCCGTCGAATTGAGCATCGAAGCCGCGCGCAAACTCGTCCAAACCATCGAAGCGGTGCTCGCGCAAGCCGACGAGCGCGGCGTGCTCGAAGACAGCCCCAAGCAGCTTCCCGCTAACTCCGTAGTCGGCGCGAGGCGGATGATCTCTTCGAAGAATTACCGCCTCGACGCCCACCCTATCGCATTTTCTCTTCTCACACGCTATAACTAGTCCGAACAATCTCGGTCCGTCCGCTTTCATCTCGTTGGCTAACTCCGCTGATATAAATTCCGGCCCGCATCAGGAACTGCCCATTCGCCCCTGGTCGTCGCTGCTGATTCGCGACTATCGACTGCTGTGGATCGCCAGCGTGCTGAGCTCCCTTGCCGGGCAGATCCGCAATGTCTCCACGCTCTATCAGGTCTATGACATTTCCGGCTCGGCGTTTAAGCTCGGCCTCACGGGTTTTCTCGAAACCTTGCCGTTTATCATTTTCGGTCTTTTCGCCGGCGCAGTGGCCGATGCGTTCGATCGGAAAAAGCTGCTCGTGGCGACGATCTCGCTGCAGATTATTCCGAACCTGTTGTCTGGGCATTCTCGCGCTGACGGGCGTCACGCAAGTTTGGCATATCTATGCCCTCGGACTTCTCGGCGCATTTGTCGAAGTATTCAATTGGCCGGCGCGCGCCGCGCTGATTCCGCGTCTGGTGCCGCAGAGATTGCTGATGAATGCCATGGTCGTCAACACCATGATCCTGCAGACGAGTTTTCTCGTCGGGCCCGCCATCGGCGGACTTCTTGATCGACCACGGCGGTCTGGCCATGGCCTATTTCGCCAGCACGCTGCTCTTCGTGCCCGCGGCCATCGCCATCGTGTCCGTGCGCGCGTCGGGAAAAATCGAAGGCGTGCGCCGGCGCGTCAACTTGAAAAGCATCGTCGAAGGCATCGAGTTCATTTGGATTCAGCGCATAATTCTTTCTCTTTTCCTTCTCGACTTCGCCGTCGTTCTCGTCGGTTTCTACCGGCCGATTCTGCCGATCTTTGCCGCGGATGTGTTCAAGACTGGAGCATCCGGGCTCGGTCTGCTCTATGCGGCGCCATCCGCGGGGTCTCTACTCGGCACGACCGCGCTGCTTATGGCCGGCGATGTCCAACGCAAAGGCGTGCTCGTCATCGTGGCGGCGCTTTTCTTCGCCGGCGGTCTGGCGTTATTGGGAATCTCACAATGGTTCTGGATGGCGGTCGTGGCGGTTCTGATTTTGGGATTTGCCGACTCTATCAGCGTCGCAATCCGGCGCACGGTGGTTCAGCTCCTGGCGCCGGACGGCATGCTCGGCCGGGCAGCGAGCCTGATCACCGTCTTCGCGCAGACGACCAACGGTCTGGGCGCGCTTGCTCGCGGGAATCAGCCGCACAGTATATGGGCGCGCCGAACGCGCTTACTCGTCGGCAGCGCGCTCTGCTTCATCATGATTCTGGGCGATCTGCATAGCGATCCCGCAGCTGTGGCGATACAACTCATGACACCGCGCGCGCCGTGACCCACCACGTCGAGAAACGTGTTATTGCAGTTTGCCGTATTTGGTCGTGAGTTGAGTAAAGAATCCCTCGCGCTCCATCTCGGTGAGAATGCTCTTATCGACGAAATCTGCAGCGCGTTTGCCGCGCAGCTCCGGTACCGTCGGGGTTAGATTTTCGAGCTCATTTTGGATCGCTTCCTCCATCGGATAGGGCTTCAACGGCGGGCCGTCAACGGCATAACTTTTATAAAGCGCTTCAAGGCGGCGCGGATCCTGCTCTTTCAAATATCTGCGAAAACTCCCCAGGGCCACGTTTTTGTTGGTCTTGCCAACCCAAATCGCTTCCGAGTAGGCCATCATGAAAGCTCGCGCGCGCTGGCGCTGGTTCTTGAGAAAATCGCGCCGCGCCGACAGATCGCTTGCACTCGTAAAGATCCCCATCTCGTTCAGGTCCGCGAGAACATTGACTTTCAAACCTTTGGTTTCCGCTTCGACGAGATTGTCTGCGCTGATCAACGTCGCGTCGATCTTGCCCTGCAACATGATCAAGATGCGCTTGTTCGATTCACGCCAAACCGGTGGCGAGAATGTTGACATCCTTGCCGGGCGTAAGTCCCAGCTTGAGCAACGCCCTTCTGGTGGAAACTCGATGCTGGTTCCAAGACGGCTGATGCCGACCGTTTTGCCTCTGAGGTCCTGCACAGTGGTGATCGCGGGATGGGTTGCCAACTTCCAAGAGCCGGGACCGAACGTGCCGATGATGGTCACCGGAAGGCCTCGCGCCGCCGAAACCATTGTCGTCGCTCCCGGCGCACCGAGAATCTGCACGTCGCCGCCCGCCAATGCGCCCATCGCCGCCGCCCCGGCCGCGATGACCACCAAATTCACGTTGAGGCCGTACTTTTCGAACAGCCCGGCTTCCTTGGCGACCCACAACGGTAACCGACTGCCGGTGACCGATGCGTAGGAGACATTGAGCGTCTCCAACTGCTGGGCTCGCGCCCCATGGAACGGAACGATCATCGCGAAAAAGCCGAACAGCAAAACGAGCATATTATTTCGATGATCAGTCATAATTGGCAGAGGTCGCCCTTCCGCAGAATTCAGTTAGAGTCGGGGTTACTCGAATTTCCTTCCTGCAATTTCGCTGACTTCTCTCCAAGCACAAAGTAACGGCAAATAATATCGCTGCGCGTTTCCTGATTCTCCCAGCGAAAACGCGCGGCAGCCAACGCCTTTTCCTGAAGCTCGGCGGTCGTGCAATGCGCCTTCAGAATCGCTTCGTTGATATCGCCGTGCTCGTCGTTGGCATCGCTGTGCACATGATAAAACAGCAGCGCGTCATTCGGATAGCCCATAATGACGCTTCAGCGCCTCGCCTTCATTCAACAGTCCGTCTTCTTTATGTTCTTGCTTTAGGCGTATAGCGTTTCCACATTCGCCCTTCGGTGGCGTAGGTCGCGGCGACCCCTTCAATCCATGTTTGCGATTTGGCGAAATTAAAAACGGCATCCACCGTGTAGCGGTAAACTGGCAAAACGTCTGCGAAGCTCTGCATTACCTCACGCGGAACACCGAGTGCATCCGAAACCTTGAGCCACATGTCATAGTGCGGTCCCAGCGGTCCGCCGGCGACGTCCTGCCCTTCTTCGTCGATGTATTTCCTCAACAGCATGCGGCGCGCGTCTGAAATCGGACAATTGGCGATCACCTGCGCGTCTTTCCTATTGATGTTAGCGAGGAAGTAATACCGGTTCTTCACATATTCGATGAGGGCCTGGCGTGACACTTGTCCTTGGCTCAACGCAACCCGCCAGGGGTGCGGCTGCTTGATCCGGCCTTCGCGCACGTAGCGCCGCCGCTCCAGCCAGATCGCCGCGATAAACTCATCCGGCATTAGCGCCGTCTGTCCATCCAAAGGTGATTTCACTTCATTCACCCAGCCTTTCAGTACTCCATCACTCCATCATCTAATACAGACTTCTAAAAAATCCGCTCTCATCCAATTTTCTGCATAATCCCAAGTCCGCGATGTCTTCCGCTTTGATCTGCGATGCTCTTGCATTGAGGCCATGTTGCGCCATGAGTTTAATGACGGAAGTTACGCCATCCATCGTCGGACACGGCTTTTTCGGGAGCTCCGCGACCATGATTTGATATGCCTTTTCCACCTGCTCTTGCTTGCTTAGCCGAAGATTGCGCGCCAAGCTTTTGAGAACGATCTCCTTGTTCGAAGGTTTGTGCACAAATGCAACACCTTCGATCGTCGCCTTGGCGATATTTTCGACCAGCAGGGGATTCGACTTCATCATGTTGCGAGAAACGACCATACCGGACGACTGAAACGGCACGTTCTCTTTCGAGGTGTTCAGCAATACGCGATAGCCCTCGCTGACCACCACTTGGCCGAATTCCGGTGAAAGGCTGGTCGCCTCGACGCTACCGGCGCGTAAAGCGCTGAGCCGTTCCGGAACCCCGCCGATACCGAGCAGGACAATGTTATCGCGTCGCGGATTCAATCCGAGATAGTCGAGCGCTACGTAGGTCGCAAGCGACGCGGAGCCGGACGGAGTCCCGATCGCGATCTTTTTACCTTTGAGATCTTCGGCGCTCTTGATGTTCGGCCGCGCGATGAAAAGATAATCGAGCGAGTTCTGCAGCCCGAGAATCATCGTGAAGTCGCCGCCGCCGGTGTTCGAGTTTACGACATGGGTTGCGCCGACCAGGCCCACCGGCACTTGCCCCGCCAACATCGCCTGCATCGCCCGGCCGGCAATGATGAAAACCAGCTCAGCGTCGATGCCGTATTTACGAAAGATCCCCTGCTCCTTGGCGATCCACAACGGCTCCACGTTACTGCTGATGGCGCCGTGCGCGATTAGAACTTTGACTGGCTCAGCACCCTGCGCTGAAACGACTGATCCGAGCGAGAAGTGGAGCGCCGCAGCGATAATGACGATGATGCCTTTCATATCTCCCTGTAAAATCGGACTATGTTCTCACCGTATCTCACAGCAAACCTTCGCGTGACGCCGCTAATCTCTAACCCAACCATCATCCTTTTCATAGCCAAGCTGGGGGACCAGGAGCCGAGAAATACTTCTTGCAATTCTCTAGTGTCCTGTCTCAGAAGTACGCTGTATTCTGTCCGAAAATCTCCCCTTCCCCTCTTAATTAGCAAAAGAGGGGTGAAAATCGCACGGAGAAAATTCCCCCTTTGAAAAAGGGGGACCAAGGGGGGATTTGAGTTCACCTCAGCTGCTGCCATCGTTCGGACTTTTTAAACGAACTTCTAAGACGATTCTCTACGACTTCCATCCATGCACGGTGACATCGACCAGTTGGCCTGCGGGGTCGTGGACACCCATTTCCGCAAAGCGGCCATCGCGCGGCTTCTTATCCGCTTCGCTTTTGGCACCGGAGGCTTGCGCGCTGCTGAGAGTTTCTTCCATGTTCTCCACCTGAAAACCAAAATGATCGACTCCTTCTCGACCGCCGCGTGCCGGCAAAACCGCCATGTTGATGTAGCCGTCCGTGAGATAGATCGCGCGATTGCCATCATCGCGCACCGGCCCGCGCCACGCTTCGGTCATGCCGAAAGTTTTCTTGTAAAACTCGGCGGTCTTCTCCTGATCTTCCACCTTGATCGCAATATGTCTGATCTTTGCCATAACCCCGTCCTCCTTTTATTGTTTATATGCGCAACGCAGGAAAACTACACATACCCCAACAAGAATCGTCAATGCAATTCGTCCGCCCACTCCCCACGGTTTGCTGATATTTGCGGTCCTTTTTCGCCAGAACATTTACAAAAGATTTACACCTGAGAACGAGCGACGGGAGGCGGCGCACAACAGGCGATCTGCCGCGCCGGGGACATTTCGAGTTGGGCAAAAATACACCGCCACCGGGGGGACAGGTCCCCGACAAAAGGCGGCTTGAGGTTTATTACAAATAAAATGGACCGTTCTAAGCCGTTGAGTTAGAAAATGTTTTTCACCGCTGTCAATGAACTGTCAACGTCATTTCGCACTATGAGCGGCACCGTCTAGCGCATCCAGGTAACACGTATATGGCCGACAGGGGCGCACCCAAACGTAACAAGAACCACGAGACGCACGGCATCGTGACGTTGCGTAATCGAATCAAACGGCGCACGCGCAGGGGTCGGTCGTTCATCGACATGCGCAGCCACGCGGGGCAGAACGCGGTCGCTGCGCAGGCGGGGTTGCTCGAAGACTTGGGCGGTGCGAAGAACGCGAGCACTGCTGAAAAGATCATGGTCGAGCTAGTCGGGCGCGACCTGTACATGTTGGACGAGGTAGATACGAGAATCGTCCGCGTCATCAAGAGAGTTCCAGCCGTCAAGCACAACCCTAAAGCGTTATCACAGCTGTACTCGTACCGGACGCCTATCCTGAGCAACCTTGCGCGCAACCTGTCCGCGCTCGGGTTGCAGCGCAAGGAGTCTACGCCGAAGACATTGGAGGAGTTGTTCAACGAGCCGGACGAGGATGACTCCGTGCACGCTGTTGAGAGCGACGAGGCGGACGAAGGCTAGCCCGACTTCGCGGATTCGCGGGGTTCAAAGGTTATAAGTAGTTGATAAATCAATCAGTGACTCCCAAAGGTCTGCACTACAGAGCAGTGGCTGAGGTGGCTTGAGCAGCGCTGATCTTGGGCGACGGTTGTGCCGGTAGTTGTAGCTTGAGTTTGTCCAACAGCAATCTTAGTTCGGGCTGGGGTTGGCTGGTGCGCGTAAGAATGACCTGGCGACCGTCGGTGGTAGGCAGATGCACGTCGATCATTTGCATAGCGGCGAACTGCTCCAGCACACTGCGTGTCGTCAGTCCTGGCGCGAGCGAACCTAACCGTTGTCCCAGCGTCACGTGCAGACAATAGGCCAGAAACGATACGAAGATGTGCGCTTCGACACGCTTTTCGTTTTGATGAAAGATCGGCCGGATCGCCAGATCGCCCTTGAGGTTCTTGAACGCCTCTTCCACCGCCACCAGTTGCAGGTACAAGCTCCACAGCTTGGCCGGATCGCTCTCGGTCAGATTGGTGCGCAGCAAGTAGCGCCCTTCGCGTCGCCGCGCTCGACGCAGTTTTTCCCTGTGCAAGCGATAGGTGAAAGAGGCGCCTGGTTTGGCCACCTCTATTTTGATTTAGCGCCAAGCACTGGGGGCTGCCTGTTTTGCCGCGCCGAGCTTCATGAGGAGTTCTTCACGCGTGAGCGTCATGGCGCTCAGTTGCTTGAGCCTTGCCCACAGCCACTTCAGTCGGCGCCGGCGCATCGAGCGCTCCTTGGCGATCCGATCTGACTCTCGGCCAGTACGTACAGCTCGCCTTGTTGCGCTAACAGTTTCACTTTGACTCCGGGTCGCGCGCTGCGCCAGGGCTTATCCACAAGTTGCTTCTCTAACCGGGTTAAACGTCCCCTGGGCGTACCTACCAAATACTTGACCGGCGGACCACTGTGGCGCATCTCGTGGAGCACTGCTTCGGTCGGGATGCCCCGATCCATTAGCCAGATGCGCTCGGCCTTGCCGTATTGGGTTTCGATCTTTTGCAAAAACTCCCTCAGCGTCGTTTTGTCCGAAGTGTTACCCGCCAGCACTTCGTAGGCCAGCGGAAAACCCTGCGGTGTCACGATCAGCGCGATCACCACCTGCACACAGTCGCTGCGCTTGTCGCGGCTGTGGCCAAAGCGCCGCTTGTCGTTCTCATCTTGCGGCGGATCGCTCTCAAAATAGGTGCTGGTCAAATCATAGAGCAGCACCTCGAAGCTGGCGTTGAACAGATCGCGCCAGCGCCCTACCAGATGATCGAACAACGCCTGTTTGTGTTCCAGCAAAAGATCATGGCAGGCATAGAGCTTGTGGGACTCCGCCAGGCTGAAGTCCGCTCCGAGCAAATCACCGAGTGCACAGCCTCCAAACCACTGGCGGTGAAGCCGCCACTCGCTGCCCCGGTGCGATCAGACGGTAGGCCACCAGCACTAACAGCACTTGATCCCAGCGCGTCCCTTTGCGGCTGGGAGAAAGACGCTCGCTCCAGAATCGATCCAGCTCCAACTCCTGCCACAGCTTGACCACCAGCCAGCACGCGCCCCACTGGCGTGGCCGGCGCAAGCTCCAACTCCGACAACCGCACCCGCACCACCGACTCATCAGCGATCACCGCTTCACAGCGATCTGTGGGAAACAACGCCAGCGTGCTCGGTCGCTCCTGGCCGTCTTCGAACACTTCAATCGATTTACGCCACGCCAACTCTTGTGAAGAATTGATCTCGCCCAGATACAACACGTGGCGTTGCACCACGCGCCCATCGGCCACGCGCTTGTTCTCGACAATGCTAAAGTAGCGGTGTTCTTTGCCGTCTTTCTTGCGGGCTGAGCAGCGCAGGAACATGATGCCCTTGGATTATCCACATCCTGCTGAGCTTGGACAGAGGGTAGGTCTGCACTACAAGCCGTTTCGCCTGCTTCGGCTCACCACATTTTTCTTAATCCAACCACTTACACGAGCGATATTATTTTACCTAGCATCGAATCCGCGAAGTAGGGCTAGTCTACTCCACACTGTGACAGAAGATCAAAAATAGAAGCGTTTAAGCTTTGTATTAAACACAGGTGAAGGTATTCCACGGACACATGCGAGTCACCTCTCTGTGGTGCGCCGTTTCAGCAAACCGGCATCGTGCGCATGGAGCCGCACCGGTTCTGCCGTGATAGGTGCAGAATGGAGGCGTGGATACTCCGGCAGGCGGGAAAACTGCTCGCAAACCTGCCGGACGACGCGGTGCTCAAGGTCATCCGGCGGCATCGCGCAGCCGACGCGGCTGCGACCAAAGCGACATAAGCGACCAAAGGTCATCGGGGCATTTGTCAAAAATCTGACAACCCCCTTGAACCTTGGCCGAACCTGCGCCTAGTCTAGTATCACACACAAAACAGCTTTGGGCCGTCATGGAATACCGCCGAGACATAGACTCGCAGGTATGGCACTACTCCGACCAGTGCCTTCAGTGGCCGAGAGGTTTCGACCTCGTCGTCTCACGGGGACTGCCACCCCATGTCGAGGTTTGCGCGAATTGTATCTCGCTGCAGCGCAAGCGCAGGTATTCACAGACGCAACTCCGAGGTGATGTCTTCATCCCCGCCGTCCTGCTTCCAAAAAACTAAAAGATATTTTCAAAGAAACGCAGCTCAGGGTTCTAAAAGCTCATGCGCTGCGACAGGGGTTCGCTTTTATTATCAAAACCCCCTTGTGCCGGAAATCTGAAGCCATACAATCAATCTAGGCACCCTTTTGCCTACCTACCGAAAACCAATGAGTGGTGCCGTGTGGCACTCCCATTTCAATTGCACGACGTGGCCTGCAAATAACTACATCGAATCGGAGAATCCGCTAGAGGGATTCGTGTGTACGGAATGCACGGACCTCCATGCGTTCCCCGAGTGAGGACCTGCTCTGTGTTCGTGAATCAAAAGCCATGCGGCCTTGAACTGCTCCGGAATTCCGACGGCTTCTATTATTGTCCGGTGGGCCATCGCACGCGCCTCATTGAGGTAGTTTCAAAGTAAGTAGGAAACGCGGCTCGAAGGGGTGTCCGTTGTAAGCTGGCGGACGTGCTCAAGGTCATTCGCAACGGTCACACATCGACATCTAGCTCGCCAATTCTCTCAATAGAGTCCCGCAATGCCTGCTCAAGAGGGCAAGTAGCTTCTTGCAGGAAGACTCGTCGTCAAACAGCAGGGTCCCCAGGTAACGACTCTTGCGGTGCCGAACGATTAGATAGCACTGATTGCTCATCACGTTTGAAGGATACACTTCCTCCAATACGCTCGTGTCGTCTTTCGGATACTCGCCGTCGCCGTATATGCGACTCCACTGCGGAGGCCAATTCAAAATGCTTGGACAGATTCGTAGTTGCATACCGCCACCCTTTCATCGGGCCGTTGCCTGTTTTAGGGAAAACAGCGGTCACCGGCGCGGCGTTTGCGAAGCGCCGTCCGGCAGAGACACGGGTGCCAGAAAGGGAGACTTGCTCAATCAGAAATGTATGGTTCAGCCAGGAAAGCCGAAACTGGCGGTGGAAGGTGCTGACCAGGAACACGGAGCACGGGACCGACTCGTCGGCGAGAAACACAATCGTTGGATTCGGCCGTGCTGCGACAGCGGAATGTTGTGGGCTGCCCTCGGCGGATTTGAGGCGGAGTAGGCGGCATTACTTAAGAGAGCCCGGGTCGTCCGCCAAAAGAATCCGTGAGTCCTATGCAGCCGACGATTAGGACAGCCGCTAGGATTCTCTTGCCCATGGGGCGAATCATCCTGTAGACGATGGCCGCTTGTCAAGCGGTGGTGGAGGAGCTGAATCAGGCGGGAGCAGGCCGCGTTCGTGCGTAGTGGCAAGCTGCGCGACCCCCGGTTGTTACACGTGTAACAGGGCGCGTTATCATTTCACGGTCCGCAGCTTTTTCCGGTTCGCTTTGTCTTTCTTGAATATCTCGGCCATCTCACGTTCCACTTTTTTTACCGTCGCCATTATCCTTATCGCGTAGGATGCCATTTCAGGCGACATCTCGGATTCGTCGACGCGCTCCATAATTCGGCGTACTGCCTCCAGCTTTTTTTATAAACACGTCGAGGTTCTTTTTCAGGTAGAGGCGCGAGTCGCGCCGCCTCTTTTTGCGTCTTTTCGCCTTTCTCTCCCATTGCGCTACCCCTTTCGGGACGGAGGCTATCACCGGGGCGCGAACGCCGAAAGCGTCTTGAGCAAGAATTTCCCAGGGCCAATCCGCGAAACTCCGTCAGTGCGCCGGCGACGCGAGGTTCCCCAAAAGTTTCAGCCAGTTGCATTTCGAACTGCGCATCGACCGGGCCGTCGCTTTTTTCCTTTCCTTTTTCCACGGGCTTGATAACGTCGGCGCAGCTCGGGTGGTGGTGAAACAATAGTCGAGCATCGGGATATATTTTGTTGCGGGTCGGAGGAACTGCTGATGCCCACGGTTAAAGTGATGTTTCACAAACTTGTTCAAGAGCGCAGGAATACGGGAGCGACGACGACCATATGGTGTCGCGGGTATTCTTCACAGTCCAAGTCGATGACCAACTTTATCGGGACATCCACGCGGATATAAAGCAGACAGTCGGTAGTGACGTTGATACAGCGGAGCTGAGAAGTCAGTCATCCCCACGGCTACACGGGTGCGTGGAACCACGGGGCTTTTCCAGAAGAAACCGAGAAATACTTTCGCGCATGCGTTTGGTTCGCAGGGGCTCATTCGAGTTTCTGGCGGGGCGAACATTAGGATGAGGAACAATTTCCACCCGCGAGCATGTGGTTGAGTTTCCGGTATCCTCGGCGGGAACGTGGTAACGGCCTACCTGCATCGCACGAAGAGCGCGCTATCCAGGGTGGCGACTGATAAATACGCATGAGCGCCAGACCGGCGACTTCGAGGAGGGCGATATAATGGCATGTTGGGCTTACTGGCAACTTTGCGAGGTCATGGAAGACCATGGCGGAACGATGGAGTATGAGCGGAAAGATCGACCACCCCACGGGGCTTGGGTGATGCGGTGGAAAGGGAAAGAAGTTGTCTGCTATTCGACCGGAGACCGAAACCTGCGAGACCTGGATCAGTTCTACGAACCCAAACCCGGACAGCGGAACCCAAGACGTGGGACGACTATGCCGACAAACTGATCACCGATGGGGAGAAGGAATTCTGGGCGTGGTTCAAGCGGAGCTCGAAATAGACCGCGAACGGGTGAGAAGCTTGCTCGGCTACGGCGATTCCAGGCGCTCCCGCGTGCTTGGTCGTGACGGAGTGAGCGGAGAAAGGAGCCAACCATGGACGAAGACCGAGCGAAAACAGTAGCCGAGGCCTTGGACGGCGAGCCGTGGGAGGGCGGCGGCGACATGTGGCTGGTGATCTTCCGGCGGGCCGACGGGCGCGTGGTCACACTGTCCAGGGAGGTCGTGTGCGAGTACATGGACGAGGCAGCGTTCGAGGGCGGCCGCCCCGTCATGAGGGTCTACTTGCGCTGAGATAAAACCGCCGTGGACGTCGAGCTCCGCCATCTCGACATTGGCCGATGCCTTTGTTCGCTGCCGGGAACAGGACATGCGGACGCCGCAGGTCTTCGCGGCGCTGGAGTTCATCGAGCCCTACGTTGCGGAGAAGTGGCCCGTCGCGCAGTTCAAGATGGCGCTGGACGCCGAGAACGAGGACGCGAGATGGCGACCTGCTCAACGCGTCGATGAACGCGGTGCGGCGGTGGATTTGAGAGATACCGACCGGATGCGTAAAGCCGCTCAATGTCTAAAAACTTTGTCACCGCGTAGTAGGATTAGATGGCAATTGGCAGTCTGGATTGGTTTTCTTTTACTCTTTCCTTTTCCCAGACATTTGGCACGTCCATCGTTTCAATCATAGGAGACACGTGGATCACTTAGCGGCAGATGGCGTCGGATCAGACACCACTACAACGGGAGAACCTGTCAAATTTCCGTTTTGTAAGATTCGTTGCGTCAATCGCATGTGCTTTGGTGCCGCTGGCCGCTACGCTGCCCCAACCATCGGCTATCGGTTGTTTTCACTTGCAGCCGAGGAGCTGGACGGGGTCGAAGCTCCTTCGGCAAGCAGCGGAGAGCATCAAGGCAGTGATTGAATCTGTCATGCCGCGATTAGTCGAAGTCTCGAAAAAAGAGACGCCAAGCGAGTATGACCGGTGGCTCAAAGGCCTTGCCATAATTTCTTATTTCTTTGCGGGATTTGATGATAAAGACGAAGCCCTGGTAGTGTTTGCAAACGCAACGCTCGATGACAAAGGACATGCACAACCAATCAACCCATTGCCAGCGCGAGGCAAAACCCAAATCGATATGCTTTTGGTGGGCCGCAATAGCATTGTCAAACAGAATCCGATGTGGCGCACTTCCGCGACGGCAGAGCCATCCGGTTTCGCCGAGAGAATGGTCCGGCTTGACATAGAAGCGAGCAAGGCAGCTGGGACATATGATGTGGGCGAGCCCATTTCGGTGGTGACATTAAGAGTCACGGGTTTTCACCTGGAGAAGCCAGGCGCTTGCCAACAAAATTCCGCGAAACCGCTGTCTGAAAAAAGTCAATAAACTTAGCATGAGCCCAGGTTCATCCAGTTCAAAACTGAACTGCATTTCGGCCGGGCATTTTTCTATTTGAAACGCGCCGCCCTCTGTGGCAGAGCAAGGGCGCATGGACCAAGATAGTGTTCACCATGCACATTCTCTCGGGGCATAGAAGTGGCGAGATTGCGGTGCCCGGATCGGTACCTTAACCGTCCTGCGATGGAGTCCTACTACCTGGGCTGGCGTGATTCTCTTTCCATTTTCCGCCGCTACTTGATAATGTCGGGTTTGTACCACTCTACTCATGTCCCCATTTTATGCCAGTTCGAGGATCAATTACTGTCGGGAATCACGGGTATAGTATCGACGTACCCGATCCTTGTCCAATTTGCCATCGTCATAGCCAATTAGAAATTATCCGTTCGGACGAAGTCGATCAGCGCAATGGTGTCCAAGTCGTATATCGATGCGCGTATCAGGGTTGCCGGAGTTTCTTTATTGGATACTACGGACGAACGGGACAGGGCTCTTTGCTTTCGGTCAAGCCTATCAAACCTCTCCCGTCGCAATTCCCAGAATCTGTGGCAAAGATATCGCCGACATTCGTCGCCGTCTTCGATGAAGCTGAAGAGGCACGTCAGCTTGGATTGTCGGCGGATCGCCGGACCAGGTTACCGAAAAGCGTTTGAGTTCCTTATTAAAGACTATGCGAAGTCGCTCACGCCGGACAAAGAAAAAGACATCGAGAAAAAATTCTCAGGCGTGGTCGTAAGCGAGTATATTCAGGATGCGCGGATTCAAGCTGTTGCGAAGCGCTGTCTCTGGCTAGGAAATGACGAGACTCACTATCTACGCCGGTGGACGGACCATGATGTTGGCGATCTTGTTACATTGATTAAACTAACGGCCAACTGGATCGAGATCGAGCATTTATCCAAGTCTTATGTTGAGCAAATGCCAGATAGAACATGATCCGCCACTGGCGCTGATCATTGCCTGCGGGACCGATTAACTTTCCGTTTCCTCAACTTGATAGGTTTCGTTGAGGAACTTTGGATGAGCTAGCGGCCAATGGCAATTCTCGTGAACGGGGCAAAGCGGTGAAAAAAGACTTTGCAAATTTGTGTCACAGGCTCGGCGGTCTCGCCTATCCGTCTCTTTTCTTCACTATATTTTGCGGTGTCCTGATCGTTTGTTCCTTGCTAATTCGCCGAGTTACTGGGTCAATCCCTTTTAGAGGGCTCGCCCATCTGCCTGGTCGTGACGGACTGAGATTTTTCCACCCCATGGACGACCACATACCCGACCACGAGATCGGCCCGCTGTGGACCGAGCACTACCCAAAGCGGCTGAATGACCCGCGCTCGAAGGTCCTGCGCGGCGCGCTCTGCCTCATTATCCAAAACAAGGCGGGCAAAGTCGCCGACGAGGACAGCCTGTTGGACGGGTGCATCGAATACTCGACGCGTACGGCATACCACGGGAGGAGTTTTATCAGGTGGAAAAAGAGCTGACGGAGGCGGGAATATAAGCTAAATGGCGAAGACCAAGGGGCGCGACCAAATCACTCAGTTCGAGCCATGCGTTCCCCCTGAGTCGTTACTAACCACGTGAAATGACCGGGCAGCTATCGCGACCCATGAAGTTGTTCGGTGCGTGCCAGAACACCGTCGAGAGCACGCGGCGCCCGTTGAAGTACCGGCAGACCAAAGAGGCTTGGCTGTTTTGCGCCAGATCACCATAGCCCTCGACCACATACCTCTGGCCTGGCCGGATCAGCTTCTCCTCCACTAGAATCCGTGTATCGGTTACGACAAGGGCCACCCATGCGAGTCCCAGTAGCGCTACTGCAGCAATCGCTGCCGACTTCATACCTTTACGCATAACGCCCATGTTCAGCGACACCCACCAATCAATGCAGGTGGTTGCTGTTCGAGAATGACCGTGGTGGGTGTCCGCTGCAACATGTTGTTAGGCGTGTAAGACGACATGCGTCAAGGGAAGTCGAAGATCGACCAGGAGCGCCGCGTGGTCCGAGGTGGCGGCGAACCGCTCGATGTCGTCTGCGCACGAGACCAGTCGTTCACGAAGCTGCTCCAACGAAAGCATGGTCGATACGAAAGCCATGCAGGTCTTTACCATTGCGTCGACTGTACCAAGAGAATGACCGCTGATTCGGGTGAAGTAGGCGCCACGCCTCAACGAACCCATGCTTCGGCATGGCAGCGAAGTGCTTGGAGCAGCTGAATCCACGGCCCTCTGGCTCCGCGTCTCCGATTGATGCACCCGTATTCCAATCGCCCACGAAGAGGAACGCCTCGTCTCGTCTCACCGCGGCTGCCTGCAGTATGCCGCACCAGTAAGCGGTCTTCTTCGAGAGGTCTCGTCCCCGGACCGGGACATAGACGGCGCCAATGGCCAAGCCGTACGCTGGAACTTCGACTTCCACCCAACCCTGCAGTGGCAGGGGCCCGGGCGGGCAACGTTCAATCGAGTAGCTCTCGCGACAGAATGGCTATGCCATTGCAGCGCGGCGCCGGATCGGAAGTTAACGCGTGCGGCCAGCCTGCTGCAGCGAGGCGCCCAAGCAGAGACACGGTGGCACTCGGGCGATACTCGGTGAGGATGATGATGTCCGGTGTGTGGCCGACGAGGGCATGATAGATGGCATCTTGCCGCCGCCCGCCGCCATGGCGAATATTCCACGACACAACGCGCATGCTGCGCAGCTCTTGGTGAGCACCATCACGATACACGGCGGTATCCATTGAGTGCACGCTCTTGATGCCTAACGTATAGCGTTTTATCCGTAAAGGTTGGCGGCAATCAAGTTGCTTGATGGCGCTGGAGTATCGCTAAGGGGATAAAACGTGTTGGACTAAACCGCGGAGCCGCTGAGCAGCTCCGGCTATGGGGGTTGTACTCAGGTGCCGTTTTTTTACCGACGGGCCAACTCTGAGAAATTTTCAGACATGGGGACTTCGGTGTGAAAATTTCTTGATTTCGCACCCTATGCGGCGTTAGTGTAAGAGCAAGTAAAGGGTAGTTTGTTTTTCACAAGGCCAAGGGCAGGGCCGCCGTGAATCGGCGGATTCTCCTCTTGGCCTTTTTTTATTTCGGGGCACGGAGACTATGCGCGTGACGAGATTCGACCACCTGTTGCAAGTCAAGATCACCGAAGCACACAAGCGGAAACTCAACGAGGCGTCGGAGCGCATCGGCGTAAACCTGTCCGAGGTGACGCGCCTCAGCTTGCGACTCCGATTGAAGCGCTTGCTCGACAAAATCCCAGCGGCGGAGGCTGCGAATGAGTAAGCGCAAGACGTCGTTAGAGTCGGAACTGTTAAAGCTCGCGGAGCGCAGCAACCCCCGCGCGACCGACAGCGGCGTCCACCGGTCGCGTTACTCGCACAAACATTGTGGTCGCGGGCCTTGAATGGCGACAAGAATGCTTTGGCATTGCTGCTCAGCAGGCTGCCCGTGCCAAACAGGCCGGATACTACGCGCAGCCGCCGCAGGAGACGCCCAAGGCGGAGAGCTACCAGGACGTTGCGGACACGTGCCGGGCGTCGGTCGAGGCGGGCTTGGTTCCTGCGGAGTTGTTCCAAATGTTCACGAGGAAGCCCGAGGATGTGGAGGGGAGCACTGAACGATGAGCATTGAAAGAGGATATTGCCGGTATTAAGCGCATGCTCACGGCACAGCGGCGAAGCGCGACCGACTTCAATGAGACTTTGTCAAAGTTGAGCGAAGTAGCGTCGAATGACCGAGGCCCGCGAATTGAACTCAAACGAGAAAGCGCTTGAATCGACCTCGGGTGAACATTTACATTTCGTTGACAAAGGCGCGCCTCGCGGCGGCAGCGCAAGTTTTATTTTCGTTTACACCACCTTCGAGGGAAGGATTGCAAACCGGGGGTTAAGTCGTTGAGGCCGAACGTGAAAACGGACTGTGGGGAGAGGGAGAACCCGACGCGCCGCCATACCGGAGGCGACTTTTATTGTTTATACAATTTGTCTATGAACCCGCTTTTTTTTATCTCGTCGAGAATGCTGTTGTTGATATAACCGGGCGGAATCTGTCCGCCCGGGATGTTCATCATCTCCAACTCGGTGCGCAGCGCCTCTTCGTCGGGGTAGGGCACTTGCCGGATCAACGAGCGCAAATCATCGCACCACAGTGAAATGTGCTCTTCGCTGACGCCACGCATGTACTTTGAGAGGAGGCGAGCGGTGGCAGGTTTGTTGGTCTGAAAAAAGTGCACGGTCTCGATATACGCCTGCATGAAGCGCACGACGGCTGCACGGTCGCCTTTGATCTTACGGTCAGTGGTCGTGAGCGGCGCGTCGGTGCCGCGGAAACCCATTTCGCGCGCGCTGGCGCCTTTCAAGGGTTTTGCCCGGCCGCGAAAAACCAACAACAAGCCCGAATCGCCCAGCACACCGACTTCGATGCGCCCAGACTCCAAGCCCTGCGCCACTCCCGGCGTGCCGCCCATCTGCAGGATGGTGACTTCGGATTCCTTGATGCCGTGCTTACGCAAGGCTCCGCGCAGAAAGGTATCGCCTCCGGAGCCGTATTGAGTGACGCCGATGAGCTTGCCTTTGAGGTCCATGAAACTGTTCAATTTAGAATCGGGCCGGATGAAGACGCGCTGGGCCGAGGAGTTGGCGAGAGTCGAGAGGATCGTCACATCGGCGCCTTGAGCCCGCGCTCGGAGCGATGCCGGCGCGCCGGCCGCGACGTAATCGAGATCGCCGGCAATCAACGCCTGGATCGTCCGCGGCGTGCCGGGGATCAAGAGCACGTCTGCCGTAAAACCGTACTTGGCGAGAATTCCGGAGTCCTTTGCCAGATGCAGCATGCCTTGGCTTGGATTCACCGCTACATGAGCAAGCATCAGTTTCTGTGCGGAAACCGGAGCCGCGAAAGACACTAATGAAAGAAGAAATAGGAACGCCGGGAGTGCCTTCATTCATTAACCTCGACCATTCCTTTACTTCCATGACCGCTTGCTGTCAACGGAGTCAACCGATCGAGCTTTCAACTCGACAATCCAGCTTGACCAATGGGCGGGATATAGCGTAGCAATTAGCTACATTACGATCCAATTCAAAGGGAGGATTTTTATGTCGCTACACGTCAAGAGCAACGAAGTTCCAGAATACAACCGAGTTCAGACCGGAGAGGCCGGAACCGGTGCCATGACTGTCCGCAAAGGCTACGGTAACGAGTGCAGCCTGATGATCGCGACCAGAAGGCCGGGTTATCACACCAAGCCGCACCAGCATGAGTCCGAACAGATCAACTACGTATTGGAAGGCGAGATTTGGTTTTTCGTTAAAGACAAAGGTTACCTCTGTAAGCAAGGCGACTTCCATCGTATCCCCGCCAATACGGTGCATTGGGCCTTCAACCGTTCGGACAAAGATGCCACTGTCGCGGAAGCGCATGCTCCCGGACTGATCGGCGGACGCGCCGGAGATAGCGCCGCGGCGCTGTTCGACGAAGGCGAGAAACCGGAGATACGCGGCCCGGGCACAAACCAGTTCGTTCCCTACGACCAGGAAAAGGCCGAAGCTGCATACTTCAGCAAATGACCGGGGACCGATAAGATGCGCCAGAAGTCATTCCTCTGTTTGCTCAGTGTCTATGTCTTATTCGGCTTATCTTCGTCCGCGCCGGCGCAGGAGCTTCGCCGTATTCACTACGGAACGACTACATCGACGGCGCATCTACCGATCTGGGTCGCCAAGGACGCAGGACTTTTTGCCAAGAACAGTTTGAACGTCGAGCCGGTGCATATCCGCGGCGGTGCACTGATCACGATGGGCATCATGAGCGGGCAGCTGCAATTTTCCGGCGCGGGAGCCGAATCCGCCGTAGCCGCGCGCGTGGAAGGCGGCGACATTGTCCTTCTCGCTTGTCCCGTCGATTCGGATCCTGTCTATTTGATCGCGCGGCCGGAAATTAAATCTGTCGCTGAGCTAAAGGGCAAAGCGACGGCGGTGACCCGTTTGGGTTCAACAACCCATTTCTATTTGCGCGCGGCGTTGCGCCACGTAGGTCTCGATCCCGAAAAGGACGTCACGATTTTGCAACTCGGCACCGGCACGGAGGCCGTATCAGCGATGGAGAGCAACCGCATTTCCATGGCCGCGCTGACCAACCGCTATGCCATCCCGCTGTTACAACGAGGTTGGCCGATGTTCGTCGACTTGAGCACTACCGAATTAATTTATCCTTCGTCTTGTGTCGCCAGCAGCCGCGCCTTTGTGAAGGCCGAGCCGAAAGTAGTCGACGATTTTCTGCGCGCCTATGTCGCGGCAATCCAATTGATTAAGAAAGATCAAAACTTCGCAGAGAGAACCTTCGCCAAGTGGCTAAGAGAAAAAGATCCGCATTTGATTAAGAAGACCGTCGAGTCTTATGCGAAGTTGTTTAAGTCACCGCCTTATGTGCCGGACAAGGGTATCGAAACCGTAATAAAAGACCTGGCCAGTCGACGGCCCGTGACGAAAGAATTCATCGGCCGTCCAGAGCTGTTTCGCGACAACGGTCCGCTTGACAGGGTGCTATCGAAATCATGAAAGTCGCTCGAGTCTTTTTTATAGCCGTCGCGCTGCTGCTCAGCCAGCCGTCAGCTTACGCGCAGGAGTTAAAACGCATCCTCTACGGCACCTCGACTTCCATCGCGCATTTACCGGTCTGGGTCGGCAAAGACACGGGGCTTTTCGCCAAGAACGGCCTGAACGTCGAACCGGTACAGATTCGCGGCGGCGCGGTCAGCACCATGGCGATTATGAGCAGCCAAACGGTTCTTTCCGGCGTCGGCGCCGGCTCGGTGGTCGCCGCCCGTGTCGAGGGGGGCGACATTGTGTTGCTTGCGTGCCCCACGGATCTGGAGCCGGTGTCTCTCATCGCGCGCCCCGAGATAAAATCTCCGTCCGATCTCAAAGGGAAAGCGGCCGGAATCACGCGCCTCAACTCGTCGATCCATTTTTATCTCCGCAACGCTGCGAGAATGGTCGGCGTGGACTCCGACAAAGAGATGACTCTCCTCCAGCTCGGCGGCAGCCCGGAGATCGTCAGTGCGCTGGAGAGTGGCAGAATCGCCGCGGCCGCATTGACGATACGCGATGTCTTACCGTTCATGCAGCGCAACTGGCCGGTGCTCGTCGATTTGAGCAAAACCGATCTAGTCTATCCGTCATCTTGCGTGACCAGCAGCCGCGCATTTGTCAAAGCCGAGCCTAAAACCGTCACTGCTTTCCTGAACACGTATGTGAGCGCGATTCAGATGATCAAGAAGGATGCAAAGCTCGCTGAACGAACTTTGATTAAATGGCTGAAGGAAAAAGAATCGGCGAACTTGACCAGATCCGTGGAAGCCTTCGTCCGTTTGTTCAAGGCAGCACCGTATGTGCCGGACAAAGGAATTGAAAACATCCTCAAAGATCTAGCGAACCAGCGTCCGGTGCCGAAAGAGCTTATCGGCCACCCGGAGCTGTTCCGTGATCATGCTCCGTTGGAGCGAGCCTTGCCGAAATTATGAGCCCGATTTGCCGAACTCTGTTTTTTCTTTCCCTGGCATCGCTCTGTTCAACTCACCATCACGGATATGCCGCAGAACTCAAACGGATTCTCTATGGCACCACCGCTTCACCGTCCCATCTGCCCATCTGGGTCGCCAAAGACGCCGGGTTCTTCGAGAAAGCCGGACTTAACGTCGAGGTGGTTCAAGTCCGCGGCGGCTCTCTAATTACGTTGGCCATCATCACGGGTGATTTGCCGTTTTCCGGTGCTGGCGCCGAGTCCGTCGTGGCTGCCCGGGCGGCGGGCGGCGACGTAGTTTTATTGGCGTGTCCCGTCGACGCCGACCCCGTTTATTTAATCACGCGGCCGGAAATAAAATCGGCGCAAGATTTAAAAGGCCAGGCCAGCGCCGTTACGCGCTACGGCTCGACGACACACTTTTATTTGCGCGCCGCGCTCAAGCACGTCGGCTTGAACCCGGAAAAAGATATGACGATTCTCCAACTCGGCGCAGGGCCGGAGATGGTCGTGGCGCTCGACCGCGGCGCCATCGCTGCCGCCGCCCTCACCACACGCTACGCAATTCCATTTTTACAGCGCGGCTGGCCGGTACTCGTCGATCTCAGCACCACCGATCTCATCTACCCCTCATCGTGCGTCACCAGCAGCCGGGCGTTTATCAAAGCCGAACCCAAAACTACGCACGAATTCTTGCGCGCTTACGTGGCGGGAATTCACTTAATCAAAAAAGATCTTCGCTTCGCCGAAAAATCATTCACCAAATGGATGCGCGAGAAAGACGCAGCGATCACCAAGAAAACCGTCGAGGCTTATGCCCGCTTGTTCAAGCCCGCGCCTTATCGTCCCGGATAAAGGCATCGAGAATGTAATCCACGATCTCGTCAAAGCCCGCCCGGAATTCAAGGATTACATCGGCTGGCCCGAGCCGTTCCGAGATAACGGACCGCTGGAGAAAGCGCTCCGCGAGAAATAAAACCCTAAGCTTGGAGTGATGAGTAGTGGAATGTTGAAATAATGGGATTGGAGAAAAACCCAGTACTCCATCACTCCAATACTCCAACGCCTTCGTGGCCTATTGCTTCCACTCCAGAAACTCCAGGCGCACCCCTTCCGGCCCTTCGAAGAAACAAACCCGCCGACCGTCGGGCAGCACGCGCTCTTCGAGGATTTTCAAGCCGGCGGATTTGATCTTATTGACTTCGCCGTCGAAGTTGTTGGTGTCGATGGCGACATGTTCGAGACCGTAGAACTGGCCCAATTTCTGTTCTTCGAGAAACTGCGTGACGTTGAGCTCCACGCCGTGCAGGTCCAAGCGAAAGTTTTTGCTGCCATCGGGTCTGGTGTTTTCTTTGACGACTTTCGCTCCGGTGTACTCGACGTAAAAGTCGGCGGTCTTTTTCGGATCCGGCGTCTTGAGATGAAGATGGTTGATTCTGAAAGCCATGGCATCCTCCTTTTGGTTGGGTCTTGCCGCTTTTACTCCCCGCACCCGTCACTTTGCAATCTTAGTTTCACCGAAGTCGAATCTCGTGTAAGTTAACCGCACTAACAGATACACCCTAAGGAATCATTAGCAAGTCCGACTTCATTCTTCCGCCTTTATCCCTCATCCTTTTCAAACATGTCTCCGCAGTTCTTCGCCTGGCTCACCGCCCTCTCTTTTGGCGTCTCCAACGTCACGGTGAGGCATGGCATGCGATACTCCACGCCTTTGACGGCAACGTTCGTGTCGCTAATCATCCATACCATTGTGCTCTGGCTCGCGGTGTTTATGACTGGCGGTATTCCAACCGTTGCCTGGTTGGGTGCCGGCGCAATCTTGCTGACCGGCATCGTGCAGCCAGCCATGCGGTTCTTTCAATACAAAGGTATGGAGAAGATCGGCACCTCGCGCGCGATCACTGCGCAATTCCTATCCGGTTTTGAGCGTGCTGATCGGTATGATTTTCCTCGGCGAGCGAATAACCTTTCTCGGCGCCATAGGATTTGCGCTGATTATGGCCGGTATCGTGCTCAGCTCTTGGAAGCTGGACGAACAATTCAAAGATTTTCGCTGGCTCTATTTCATTTATCCACTGATCACGGCAGCGATCTCTGCGGTGGTTCATCCGCTACGGCGCTATGCGCTCCTGCAGTCCAATGAGCCGCTCTTTTTTGCCGCCCTGGTGGGACCGATTTCGCTGCTTTCGTTTGCCGCCTACTATCATACCCCGGCCAATACGGAAAAACTCGTCTGGGATCGGCGAGCGCTCTGGCCGTTTCTCTTCAGTGGTCTCGGCAAACGATGGCGGTGTTGTTCATGCTCCACGCCTTTTCGGTGGGTTCAGTCGTGACTGTCTCCCCTATTACGGCGATCTCGCCGATTTGGACGGCGCTGCTCGGCGCGATTTTTCTGCGTCGTGTGGAACAATTTACTCTGGCAAGCGTGATCGGAACGTTGTCTGTCGTCGCTGGTGTGATCGCCATCGCGTTGGTAAAATAAGATTCGTGCTCGTGTCCCGTGAACATGTTGGATTCCGAGCACGAGCCCTGAACACGTTTCACGATCCCGGCGTGCCCCACGCCTTCAGAATCACATTTGCGATATTCTGCCCACGGATAGCGACAAGCTGCTTGCCTGTTTCCGCAGTCGCCGCCTGCGGCCAACCGAAATAACCGCGGCCGCCGCTGATACTGCCGTAATCTCTGCTCTCGTTTCGGAAAGCGTCGACGTCGTAGTCGAAATTTGGCTCTAGGGTTCTCAGGATGTCTTGCTTTACTAATTCAGGAAAACTATAGAGCGCCACCGACGTTTCCGACTCGCCGCCGTGACCTTCCCGATCGGGGCGTGGGCTCTTGTAGAACTTCCTAACTCCTTCGCGATAGCACGCCGCGGTCATTTCCGGATCGCTGGCGAATCCGACGCAAAGAACTTGCGCAGCCTTCGCGTTCTCCAGCATCGACCGCGCTTCATCCAAGGCCTTCATGTGATGCATGTCGCGGTGGCCGTTCAAGACAACCAGTCTCTTCAGCCCGTGCCGCGCCAGTGAGGTACCGATATCGACGATCATCGACCGTAACGTTTCCGGCTCCAGTGACAGCGTCCCAGGAAAGTCGATCGCCGCCCGCGCGACGCCATAACTGATCGTCGGCGCGACAACAACCTCGTAACCGTTCTGCTCGAGATGCGGCGCGGCGGACGCCGCGTATATTTCCGCCGCGAACGAATCTAACCCAAGCGGCAAATGGGCGCCGTGCTCTTCGACTACGCCCACTGGTAAAATCACTAGAGCTTTCCCCGATTGTCCGAGTCGCGCGACCTCGGGGAAGGCAATTTTTGCAAGCTGTTGCATAGAGAGCTCCATCCTAACCGGTAGGGAGATGGGAAAATTGTTGGAGCACCAAGAAAACATCGGAATAACTCAGCGGGAATATGGCGCGAGGATTCCGACCTAATGTTGGGGTTTACAAATGCGGGGGATAGTAGCCCTGTTCACCTTCACGCCCCAAAAGCCTCGGGTCAACCAGGGCTTCGACCCACTCATGGGACTTAATTTTGGCAATCAGTCTATATCTGCCTTCCGCAGTTCTCTCAAAAACGAACGCTTCGCCTTCCTCAATCAGTCCTATGCCATCCATAGCAGGTCGATGAGCAACGATAAAATTATTCCTACTTCCTTCTGCCGTTTCCATCAAGAGCTTATGAACCGATGTCTCCATTCGCTCGCGGGTGTGTTCCTTTCGGCGGTATACGATGCCCAACTCCAGTACCGGTCGCTTATTCGTTACTAGGTTGGCGCTGTCAACACATCGACAGTAGGGACTCGCAATCACTTTTCCGATGGGAATCTTAAGTCTCCGAATCGCTTCTCCCACCGCCGCGGCGCGCTGAACCCCGAACGCGGCCAGAGGTCGTTGCCAATTGCAATCCTTGAAGTCCTCCAACTGGAGCTTTCCGTGCTCGTACTGACGAAGATCGTCAACGGCGTCGTTGAGGGTCGTTTGAAAATGGCGAAAATAGAGCGTTAAGCCTCCTGCTTGGAGGCGCGCCACAAGCGCATCCCCGGCGATCAGCGATGCCGCAGCCGGATTCACAATTCCTGGCGACGCATCGTGTCTAGTCGATCCTGAGGTTAATTCTCGGCCGGCCGAAAACGTCATTAGCAGTACGATGATAGCACCGTAAAGAAAGGACCTTTCGGTTTTTGTATTCAGGGCAACCGGAATTTTTCTGAGCAAATAGATCGGCCAGAAATTTTCTAGTCGCTTCGATGGCATTAAACGCACGACCAGAAGGAGAGCGAGTGGCGCGGAATAACTTCCGAAGCGCTCAATGAACTCAAACCAATAATCACCGGAAATCGGATAGAGCAGCTCGGTAAGTACTTTCCAGAAAAGCGCAATGAGAACCAGCGTGCGAACAGGATTGATGAGAATTACGGCACCGAGCAGGATTTCGAAATTTCCAGCTGTCCAAGCGAAACGGCCCGCATCGCTCAACGACGAAAAAACGCCCATGGAATACCAATGATGTGTCAATTCCTGCTTTTGATCAAAAATAATATACGAGCCGTGGCCGATTAGAAGTAATCCCGCCATGACTTGGAGCAACGTAGCAAGTGACCAGATCTCGGAGGAACGAAGGCGAATTGGGCCAAAACCGGAAATCCAAGGTCCGCTCTTCAAGCCTCCCGGGCTAATAAGCAACAGAGCCAACGGCATCCCATAATTTCCGGCGCGCTCCAAAAATTCACTCACGCCTGACCCCGACAGTGGCCGAAGTGCCGCCGTCCATAAGGCCCATATGACCATGTACCAGAGCAAAATCTTTCTAGGCCGAAGGAGAATCAAAACACCCGTTAAGATATCTACCGAGCCGACTATAGGCATAAACCGATAGCCCCACTCGCGTCCGATCCCAACAAGGGCAAAAAATTCTATCCACGATTCTTTGCCGATAAATCCAAAAGCGCCATGGCCAATAAAGCACAAGGCCGTACCGATACGTAAGATCCAATGCACTGCCCGATCGGTCGTATTTGGACCATCACAGTCGCTATTGGGAAGGAATCGAAGCGCTAGAGACATATCGACAGATGAAGCCCAGAGCGGGGCGACAAAACACTTTCCGAATGCAAAGCATGGATTCGGAACTTGCATACAAGGCCAGGCCCCAGAATAGGATGAGTTTGACTAAGTCCTCCTATAAACATCGAACGTAGGCGGTAATCATAAACAAGGTTTGAAGACTGGTCAAGAAATTACCTTGCAACACTTTGTTGCGATTTAGGCTGAGCGTCCGACTTCATTGTAATCGTGCTTGGTTTCGGTTAAACGTCTCGCGGCCGCGGCCAACCGCAAATCGATTATACAAATCGCTACGTTTATCCCGATGACCGTGAAAACCAAAATCCATTTTCATATGTTAGCACGTGGCCTACTCCGATAGATCCCAGCAGGGAAACAGCGATCGATTACTCGTCCGTTACCTAAACATATCCCTGAACTTCTTACTCCAAGTCTCCAATTCTTCGTTACCAGGCAATCTCATGACTACGATCTGATCGTCCTTCACGTCTTTTTTGAATTTATGATCAACTTCAGGATGAAACACATACTCGCCGAAGTTGCCGAAGATTTTCTGCGACTCGGGGCCGAGAAAAAAGTCGGTGAATAGTCGCGCGGCATTCGGGTGCGGGGCCTGGCGGTTGATGGCGGCGAAACTGAGCGACGCGAGATACTTGTTCATGCGGACGTACTCGATGGGTCCCGCGTACTGAAACTTGTCCTTGATATAGCCGATCGCCACCGGCACCTCGCCCGCGGTTAACGGCTGAATCGAGTCGGCCAGGCTGCGGCCGAGGCGCGGCTCTTGCTTGGCCCAACCTTCAACGACTTTGAGCCACTTCGGCCCAAGGAGCTTTTCCAGGTTCAAGACAAATTGGAGCGTAGTCACGTGAATCCCGGGATTGGCCATGGCGAATTTGCCTTTCCACTTCGGCGCGAGCAGTTCCTCCCAATTCTTCGGCGCGTCCTCGGCCTTAACGATCTGGTAATTATAATTGATGCCGTAGGGCAGCACGCGCCACGGCGTCATGCGGTTATCCGGATCGCGAAATTGCTTGGGATAGCTCTTCGCCGCGGGAGGATCGAAGACGGCGAACAATTTTTTCTCGTCGAGAGCCGTCATCACGACTTCATTCCCGAGCGTGACGTCGAAAGCCGGTTTCCCCGCCCTCGCTTCGGCGAGCGTACGGTTGATCAACTCGGTGGCGTCGCCGCGCCAGTGGTGCAATTTGATGCCGTATTTCTTCTCGAACGCATCGCCGATCGCCTTCGACGAGTTGATCGTGATCGCGCCGTAGAACATCACCTCGCCTTCTTTCTTGGCGGCTTCGATGATTTCCGGCGAAACTTGCGCGAAAGCAAATGGCGTCGAAAGCGTGAAAGCCAGGCCGAACGCGACGCCGATTGTGACAATCTTCGCTAACATGTATTTCCTCCTCGCGTGTCTCGGTATTACCGCTGATAATAAACGCCTGTCAATGCGCCGGCGAAATGCGCTATCATCGGCGCTTGCTTGACTCTCGAGCGGAACTAGTCCACCTGATAGAGCTACAAAAATCAATTAGCGAAATCAGCCTCGACGTGAACTCACCTTTAGTTTCTGCGCCCTCGACAACGGGCAAAAGAAATCTCGCCGCCTTCGGCGTGATGCTGGTGATCTTTCTTTTCGCCATCGATGCGACGATCGTCAGCACGGCGATGCCCACGATTGTCGCCAAGCTCGGCGGACTCGAGCTCTATAGTTGGGTGTTTTCGATCTACATGCTCACGTCCGCGCTCAGCACCCCGTTGTTTGGAAAATTATCCGATCTCTACAGCCGGCGCCGCTTGATGCTGATCGGCATCGCTATTTTCGTTCTCGGCTCGACCCTTTGCGGCGCGGCGCAAAGCATGGAAGCGCTGGTGCTGTTTCGCGCCGTGCAAGGGCTGGGCGGCGGCGCGATCTACGCGCTGTCATTCATCGTGGTGGGCATACTCTACCCGCCTGAGGAGCGCGCCAAAGTGCAGGGCGTCATCAGCGGTATCTGGGGCGTCGCGTCGATCCTTGGACCGCTCGCCGGCGGCGTCATCGTCGAGAACTGGAGTTGGCGCTGGGCGTTCTTCGTGAACCTGCCGATCACCGCGGTCGCCATCGCTTTAATCGTCGCCGGGCTAAAAGAGGCTCCTCGCGAGCAACGCGTGCACAAGCTCGATTTTGCCGGAATGCTGACGCTGCTGGCTGCGCTGCTCTTGTTATTTTACGCGCTGTCTCACAGCGCGCGTTCCAGACAACCTCTCGACGCCGAGCTCATCGGAATCATTGGCCTCGCAGCCGTCTTTCTAATTATTTTTTATTTCATCGAGCGCAGAGCCGCGGAGCCGATCATACCGCTGGATCTATTTCACGTGAGCCTTTTCAACAGCTCCGCCGCCGTCACCACGTTGGCGGCCATGGGGGTGTTCGGTGCCGTCAGCTATTTGCCGCTCTATCTCCAAGGAGTCAGCGGACTCACCGCCTCGCGCGCTGGTATGGTGCTGCTGTTCGTCAGCGTGGCATGGACAGCCGGCAGCTTGATCGCCGGGCAAGCCCTCAATCGCCTCGGTTATCGCGCGGTGGCTACCGCGGGTATGACGCTATTGGCGATCGGTTATAGTTTTTTCGTCGCTTTCAAGTCCGATCTCAGCGTCTTATGGGTCGCCATCGGCGGAACCTTGATCGGCACGGGCATGGGCATGGCCAATCTCACGACACTCGTGGCCGTGCAAAATTCGGTAGCGCATCAACAGATCGGCGCGGCGACGTCCACGGCGATGCTGTTCAGAACCTTTGGCGGCGCCTTCGCCGTAAGCTTGATGGGAACGGTATTGCTGCACCAGATGCAGCGCGGCCTCAATCAACTTTCCGGCAGTGGTCTTTCGGCCGCGCTGCTCAACAAACTCGCTCATCCACAGAATCTTCTCGAACCAGCGACACGCATGCAAATCCCGCCTGAGTTGTTGCCGAAAACGATTGCGATCCTGGGCGACGCGATCTGGTACGCGTTTCTAGTCGGGTTCGTGTTCATGGTCGCCGGGGTGGCCGTCAGTCTCTTAATGTCGAAGGACGCGCCTGCGCACCACCCACAAACGACTGACTCGTGACCTTGCCCCCTTAGTCAGCAGTTGTACCCAGTTTTCATTCCTCGTTACTCAGTCCTGTTGTTGACAGACGCCGCCGCCAGCCTATACACCAGACCCCAGTGCTTCATCAGTTCAATACTTCAACGAGGAAGTAAATTGCCATGAGCGAGCAAACCAGCACCGTCACCGGTGTAACCGCTGCATCATCCGACACTCCGACGCTCGAAGCCACGCTTCGACAAAAACGCCTCGCGCTCAGCTTGGTCAGCACGTGTCATACACTCAATCACCTGCAGTACAGTATCACCTCGGTCATCTTTCCCGTCATGATGGGAGAGCTCGGTTTCGGCCTGCTCCAGCTCGGCGCGCTTTCGGCGATCTCGAATTTCGTCGGCCAAGGGCTGCAGGTCGTCTACGGGCTGTTCACCGGTTTCTTCAAGCGTACGGTCATCCTCGGCACGGGTAACGTGATCGTCGGCCTTTCCGCGATGGCGCAATATTTTGTCGGCAGTTATCCGCAGCTACTGGTCGCGCGCGTTGCCATCGATGCCGGGTCGAGCCCGCAGCATCCGCTCGGCGCAAGCATTTTGTCGCGCTTCTATCCCAAGGCGCGCGGTTGGGCACTCACCTTTCATCATTCAGCCGGCAGCTTTGGCTCGTTCATCGGCCCGGGCTTGGCGTCGATCGCCTTGCTTTACATGAACTGGAGAACTGCTTTCATCGTTTTCGGTCTGGTGAGTCTGGTCATGGGACTGGCGCTCTTTATGGTGCGCGAACACACTTCCGCGGCCGACGAAGGCAAAACCGGCAAGGCCAATTTCAAAGCCAATATCGACGCGTACCGAGTCTGTCTCAAGAACCGCAATATTCTCTTCACCTCTCTCGTGCTGATGGTCGGCGCCGCCGGACGCGGCACCGGCATCAATCTCACCTATCTTGTGCCTTTTTTCATGGAGCGCTTCGACGTCACGGCTTCCGTGGGGGGGTTGTTTCTAACCGTGTTGCAAGGCGCCGGCTTGGTCGGTCCGCTCGCCATAGCTTGGATTTCCGATCGATTGGGAAGGCGCGCCGTCGTCACGCAGGTCACGCTGTTGTTGTCGGCAGTGATGACCGTTTGGCTCGCCTATCAAACCTCGCTTGGCCCGCTGTTTTATTTAAACCTGATTCTTTACGGCAGCGTCGTGGAAGCCCGCGGCTCGCTGACCCAGGCCATGATCAGCGACAACGCCCGCGACGATCTCACCGACGCGGCGTTTTCAATTTATTATTTCGTCGGCTGCATCTCCGGACCGATCTGGACGTTGGTCGTCGGCTACGTGATGCAAAATCACGGATTCACGCCGGCTTTCTTGCTCGCCGCTTCGACCTATCTGGCAGGGATGGTGCTGCTCACCTTCGTCAAGGAACGAAACGAGCAGGTTGCCCCCGCGCGTTGATGCGGGCTACGTAGAATCACACGGCGCAGCGCCGGTCATCCTCGTCACGCCGTTGACCGTAACTCTGCCTCTATGAGTGGTTCTCGGCGGCAAATTGTTTTTCCGCGACCTAGAAAAGATCGCCCCACGCATCGTCGCCGGCACAATTCTCGTCTCGGCACGATTGCGAAGACTCTGACGAGAGCCCAGCTTTTTCAGACCATTGACAGGCATCTAAAGTCCCTGTAGAAATCCGGCACTCTGAACCGCTTAGAGAATTTTCATACCCTGGTCAGATTGTTAAGTTTCACTGGTGCGTTCGAGAGGGGCACGGTGAGACAACGGCGGCCTTTGCTTTCCGATCCTGCCCCACGCCATGCAAAACGGTTAGACCTGTCTGAAGCCTTGATAGAAATATCGGGCGATAAGTAGCGGTCGATGTTTCATGGTTTCTCCGGCGAAAATCCTTGTTATTGGGTTGGATTCTGCGGACCCAAACCTGCTGTTGAAGTGGTGTGACTCCGGTGAGCTGCCCGTGTTGCAGTCGCTCAGGAAGAAAGGCGTGGAGGGCAAGCTCGCGAGTCCGCCTGCGATGGGCGATGATGCGGCATGGGCATCTTTCTACACTGCAGTATCCCCTGCGCGGCATGGTCGATATTTCTCGAACTACCTTCAGAGCGGCTCCTATATTACGCCACACTTTCGTGATGAAAATTTAAAACACGAGCCTTTTTGGAACGTGTTGAGTCGCGCCGGCCGGAGAGTGGGTGTCATCGACGTGCCTAAGTGCCCGTTGTCGAAGAATTTGAACGCAGTCCAGTTGGCTGACTGGCTCGTTCATGGTCGCGATCACGAGACATGTAGTTGGCCGCCGGATCTCGCGGCGACTATCCTCGCTCGTTTTGGCGATGACGGAACTGACCGCATGGAGTCAGCTGAACGGCTGTGCCGGATGGATGCCTTTTCAGAGAACGAGTATGAGTTGTTCTTGCAACGAACGCTGGACGGCATAGAACGGAAACTGGCGGTCACCGCCGAATTTCTCTGTCATGGAAACTGGGATCTTTTCTTAACCGTGTTTAAGGAAAGCCATTGCGCCGGTCATCAACTCTGGCATCTACTGGATGAAAAGCATCCTAAGCATAATCCGACACTCGCGAGTGAACTCGGCAACCCGCTCAAGAGAGTTTATCAGGCGCTTGACACTGCTATTGGTGAACTGTTGACGCTCGTCGGGCCGGAAACTAGCGTGATTGTCTTCTCCGATCTCGGGATGGGACCGAATTATACAGGCGAGCCGTTTTTGGACGAGATCCTCCTCCGTCTGGAGAGTCCGATGTCGTCCTGGCAGTCCTTATACTGGAAAGGCAAGCGCTCAACTTACACGATTCGAGCACGGCTAATTGGCAAGCACGAGCGGTACTCTCATGCTCACCGTCACGCTTTCCAATTGGAGCATAATGAAATCAGTGGGGCCATTCGCGTCAATCTGAAAGGCCGGGAACCCGCTGGACGCATTCGACCAGGGAAAGAACTGGAAGAATTCTGCACAACCTTGAGCCGGGATCTGCTTGACCTAATTAACCCGGATACCGGTAGCGCAATCGTCGACCAAGTTTTACGAACTGATCCCCTGTTCGATGGCGAGCACAGAAACTGCCTGCCTGATCTTTTCGTCGTGTGGCGACGCGATACTCCGATCACTGGGGTAGCATCTCCAAAGATTGGAGAGCTCCGTCCAAGGACTCGGCAGTATAGGACCGGCAACCATGTCGCGGACGGGATTTACTTTGGTTGTGGCCCCTTGGTTACTGCGGACAAGCAATCATTCCCAGCATCCCTCATGGATATCGCGCCGACAATTGCGGTATTGTTGAACACACCACTGCCCGATACGGATGGAAAGCCTATAGCAGCGCTTTGTGGGCTACGGACCTAACTGGCGTCTCTACAAGAGAACATATTTCATTTAAAGCCGATTCTTTACGGCAGTGTCGTCGAAGGAAACCTTGACATTCGGCTAAGGCTTTTCCTAAAGTGTCCGTAGTCACCGCTGTCAGTCCGCCGACGCCAAATTGCCCTTCTAACGAAAGGAGCCCGCCCATGGCGAAAACTTCCCTCCGAGTAAACGGCAAATCACACGTCATCGACGCAGAGCCCGACATGCCCCTCCTCTACGCCCTGCGTAACGATCTGCAATTGAACGGTCCCAAGTTCGGCTGCGGTCTCGCTCAATGCGGCGCCTGCACCGTCGTCATGGAGGGCAACGCCATCCGCTCCTGTGTCACTCCCGTCAGCGCCGCGCAGAATAAATCCGTCACGACTCTCGAAGGCTTGGGCTCCACGAAGAAAATGCACAAAATCCAGCAGGCCTTCGTCGACGAACAGGCGGTGCAGTGCGGTTACTGCATCAACGGCATGATCATGAGCACAAAAGCGCTGCTGGATAAAACTCCCAAGCCCACCGACAGCCAGATCAAAGAAGCGCTGGCGGGGAACCTGTGCCGCTGCGGCACCCATCTTCGCATCCTGAGAGCGGTCAAACGGGCGTCGGGACAGCTGGTGTAAGGAAAGGAGCTCAGCGATGAAGACCCTGGAACTTAATCGCAGACAATTTCTCAAAACCACCGGCGCCCTGATTGTCAGCTTCAATTTCTTTCCCTCGCCGCTCTCGGCACAATCGACACGCGGCGGGGGCGAGCCTGACCCTACCTCGCTCGATTCGTGGCTCACCATCGCGCCGGACGGCACCGTTACCGTTTACTCCGGCAAAGTCGATCTCGGCACCGGCGTCGAAACCGCGCTCGCCCAAATCGTCGCGGAAGAATTGGACGTGCCGTTCAACAAAATCCACATGATCAGTTTGGATACGGCGAAAGCCATCGATCAAGGCATAACTGCTGGCAGCAGAACCATTGAAAGAGGCGGCCCACAGTTGAGGCAAGCCGCGGCGGCGGCCCGGCAAGAGCTCTTGAAGCTCGCTTCCGCGCGGCTTGGCGTGCCGGTCGAAAAACTGACCGTGAAGGACGGCGTCGTGAGCGTTGCCGGCAACGCGGCGAAAAAAGTCTCCTATTCTCAGCTCATCGGCGGCAAACAGTTCAACGTAAAAATTACCGCCGAGGGTCGGGGCTGGAACATGAAAGTCGCGCCGGAAGCGCGCGCTAAAGATGTCAAAGACTATAAGATCGTCGGAACGTCGCAGAAACGGGTCGAGCTGCCGCCCAAGCTCACGGGCGAGTTTGTTTACGCCCACGACGTGCGCGTGTCCGGAATGTTGCATGGACGCGTCGTTCGTCCGCCGACGATCACATCGCAGCCCGCGAGCATCGACGACAGCAACGCCAAAACGATCCATGGCTTCGTTAAGGTTGTACAGGAGGGAAGCTTCGTCGGCGTTGTCTGTGCAACGGAATGGGCGGCCATCAAAGCTGCGAAAGCGCTGAAGGTAACTTGGTCGGAGCCGGCTACCAAAATGCCTGCCGGCTCGGATGAAGTTTTTACTTATCTAAAAAGCACCAAGAGCCTGCGCGACCAGGTCACCGTCAACAAGGGCAATCCAGAAGCGGCACTCGCGCAAGCGAGCAAAACCTACGAAGCTACATATCGATGGCCGTTTCAGTTGCATGGCATGATGGGGCCGTCGTGCGCCGTCGCGGACGTCGGTAAGGAGCAAGCGACGATTTATACCGGCACCCAAGGTTCGTTCGAAACGCGCAAGGCCGTCGCTGAGATGCTCGGTTTTCCCGAGAAAAACGTTCGCGTGCTCTGGCGCGAAGCGTCCGGCAGCTACGGTCGCATGGGCGCGGATGACGTCGCCGAAGACGCCGCGCTGCTGTCGCGCGCGGTCGGCAAACCGGTCCGTGTCCAATGGATGCGCGATGACGAACATGCCTGGGAGCCCAAAGGTCCCGCGCAGCTCGATTTGGTCCGCGCCGGCGTCGACGCCCAGGGGACGATCATCGCATGGGATTTTGCCGATCGCGGCTTTCCTCTCACCGCCGCTTCGGGCGGGGGCTTGCGCCTGCTCGCCTCACGGCAGATCGGCATGAAACCCACGGGCGATGGCAATTCCAACGGCACTCGAGGCGGTGGCGAGATGTACGCGTTCCAAAATCAAAAGTGCGCGGCGCCCCTGATTCCGTGGGTGCAAGCCGACGAAACGCCGCTGCGCACGGGTTACTTGCGCGCTCCCGGTGACATCGCTCGCTGTTTTGCCAGCGAGTCGTTCATGGACGAGATCGCGGCGGACTTGCGCGTCGACCCGGTGCAGTTCCGCATGCGCTACCTCGGCGCCAATAAGCGCGGCGCAGAGGCTTTGACCGCAGTGGTCAAGCAGGCCCGATGGCAAGAGAGGCCTTCGCCCGCGGCAACGTCGTCCGCAGCAAAAGCAACCGGCAGAGGCGTGGCCATCTCCAACCGCGCCGAGACGATCTGCGGCGCCGTCGCCGAAGTAGAGGTGGACAAGTCGACCGGTAACGTGGCGGTGAAACGCTTCGTGCTCTCGCATGACTGCGGACTAATCATCAATCCCGACGGGCTGAAAAACCAAATCGAGGGAAATATCATTCAGGGCGTCAGCCGCGCACTCATGGAAGAGGTCAAGTTCGACTCGTCCGGCATCAAGACTCTCGACTGGAAAAGCTACCCGATCCTGAGATTTCCCGACGTTCCCGAAATCGAGATCGTCTTGATCAACCGCCCCGAGATGCCCGCCCTCGGCGGCGGCGAGCCGTCCAGCGCACCGATCGCCGGGGCCATCGCCAACGCGATCTTCGACGCCGTCGGCGTGCGCCTGCGCGAAGCACCGTTCACACCCGAGCGCGTGTTGGCGGGAATGAAAAAAACATAGACCTAATTCGGGGACTGGCAACTTCTCGCCTGTGAAAAGTTGCCAGTCCCCTTTTCCTTTCAAATTCACGTCCTCCCGGAACGATCTGCATTGGCTTCACTCTTCTCCCATCCGGCCGTGCCATGGGCCGCCGCAGCGGTTTTGGGCTCTGCAAGGGTTTCTCGTCGCCTCCTCGTTGCCGCAGCCGCCGCTTCCATGCTTCCCGATATCGACGCCATTGGCCATTGGCTGGGCGTCCCTTACGGTCACCCCTTCGGACATAGGGGGTTTACGCACTCCATCGCCTTTGGTGTTCTTCTCGGCCTCGGCGCGATACCTTTCGCGGCGCGTTTAGCAGCGGCGTCGCACATTGTTTTCTTTCTCGTCGCGCTGAGCGCGATCTCGCACGGCGTATTGGATGCCATGACCAACGGCGGCCTTGGCGTCGCGTTTCTTTGGCCCTTCTCGGACGATCGCTTCTTTCTGCCGTGGCGCCCGCTCTACGTCTCGCCAATGGAGATCGAGGGCTTTTCTCTCCCGTCGTGGACTTCGAATCGCTGTCTCTGAAATAGTGATAATTTGGCTCCCGGCCATGATCATCCGCAGCCTCGCCTTGCGTTATGCGAACAAGCGGAGCGGGCTCTAAAAATCATTGCGCAGGGCGTGTCGCCGCTCCAATGGCCGAGTACGCGCCGTTCACGCTGTGGCGTGTTCCGGCGGGACGGAAAAAGTGCAGACAATGATTCTGGGAGTGGCCATTTTTCCCTCGCACTTTCAGAGAAAAGTCGTCTGCACCGTTTTCTGTGGCAGTACGGGAAGCTCCTCGTGAACCTGAAGAATGTCCTTCGGGCGCTATGCGGCCCTGACGGAAACTACAGTGATCTTTTGGTGGAGCTCCGCATGGAAGCCGAGTCCTGCTATCGAGCAGCCGGGATTGCGTACGCTTCGGAGTCGGACGTGTGGAATCGTGCTCGCGGCGTATTGAACGGAGTTCGTACGCTCGGAGATTCGTCCTGGCAGAGTCTGGCCCGCGCCACGGGCTCGATTGAAACCGATTTCCTCAACGGCGAGATTGTCTTGCTGGGCCGTTTGCACGGCGTCCCGACACCCCTCAACGCGCGGCTCCAAGACTTGGCGAACCCATTCGCTCGCGAGCGTCGGCCGCCAGCCAGCCTATCGGTTGAGGCGTTTCGACAACTGTTGCGTGCGTCCCGTCGAAATTCCGAGTAAGAGGTTGCCGTGGGCACATTGGATTCAAATAGGGTACCGTCAAACTGGTCGTTCCAGATGCCGGCGGGAATGAAGCGGCTTGATGATCCTATTCGTCCCGCCGTCGCTGCTTTTTGCCGTCTTGTCGTGGCATCTCGTCGAGAAGCCCGCGCCAGCGGTCGCGCGCCGGGCCACCGACCAACAGCGCGTGGTAGCGGGACTGAAAAAGCGTAACTTGGGGACTGGCTGCTTTTCGACTTTCAAAAAGTTGCTTGTCGCCGTCGTCATGCTAATCACCACGATCAATAGTTGGCGTCGGGTGGTTTGGAAATTGGATGAACAAGATTGCTAAGACTACCGCCAATTATTGGCTGGCCGCCGCCTTCGTGGTCGGCTTCTTTGTCGTCGGTTTTCCCTATTGGCAGGTCGCCTATGCGAAGGTTTCGCTGCCGGACACATTGTATGGTGCGGGTTTGCTCGGCGTTGGCGTTCTAGCCGCTGCCGCGCGCGCGTTTAGTAAAGCGCGCTTCGTGGCCGTTGTCTTTGTTGTGGGTGCAGCGGTGCCCGCCGCGGTTTTGGCGCGGGTCGCTATTGAGACGGCAAACGATCCGACTTCGCATAATCTATGGCCTCTAGAGTTAATCATTGCAGCGGTCGTCGGGATCGTTTGTTCATCCGCAGGAGCGCTGGTTGGAAGCTTGCCGTCGTTGTTCTCCAAGCGATAAAGATGCCGCCGAACAAGATCGGTTGCAGCTCTGTATTAAACAACGCTCCTCAAGTGAAGTGACAATCGCCGATTTCATGCACGTATTATCCCCGGTTTCGTCTAAGTGCGAGATTTGATTTTGGAGTGAGGTTTGACAGACGGGAAAGATATATTGCAAACTCGAGGCATTCCCGTCCACCAAGACTGAGAATAGGTCGTCTATGAATCACGTGGTTTTGCTCGGCGATTCGATTTTCGATAACGCCACCTATGTTCCCGGCGGGGCGCCCGTTATCGAACAACTTCGAGGCGCGCTATCCGAAAACTGGCATGCCACTCTGCTCGCCGTGGATGGCGACGCTACTACTGATGTAATCAGACAAACACCCCAACTGCCCAAGGATGCGACTCACTTGATGATAAGCTGCGGCGGCAATGACGCGCTGAGCCACATCAATATTCTTCAAGAAACGGCCCACTCGGTAGCAGGCGTATTGGAAACATTTGCCAATATTCGGCAGGAATTCCAGCTCGACTATCGCCGCATGCTAACGCACGTATTAAGCCTAAAAAGGCCGGTGGCCGTCTGTACGGTGTACGATTCGGTCCCTGGCTTACAGCGCAGCGCCTTGACGGCGCTGTCTATGTTCAACGAGATCATTCTACGTGAAGCGTTTCTGGCGAATCTGCCGGTTATCGACCTGCGCCTACGCTGCACTGAGCCTACGGACTATTCAGAGATATCACCGATAGAGCCGTCCGTTTTGGGAGGAGAGAAAATCGTGCGGGCCATCGTCCATCTCTTGGAACACCATGATTTTACGTCGATGCAAAGTGTGGTTTACAGTTAACCGCCGGTCAACGCAGACATGTGTTCTAGGACACCACGGCGACAACGTCGCGCGGCTCGACGCCACATAGGATAATCGAGCATTACCCGCAACGCGCGAAAACCTAAGGAAAGCCGGAGTCCGCCTGGCGAATGTTCTGAACAGCGCTCTGAAGTAATCTAGCAACGGGATCGGTGTCAGACACTTAATTAATTATGTAATTTTTGCCTCTTAAATATGTGCACAAAGTGGGGGCAGCTCACTCTGACCCCGTTTTCCTGGAAAAACCGACATCAACTATGGCGCTGATAGCATGTTATGAATGTGGAGACAAAGTCAGCACAAGCGCTGCTGCTTGTCCGCATTGTGGTGCGCCTTCGAAACAGCAAATGTCTGTTATGAAGAATGACACGCTCGGCGAGGACAGTGAGGTCAAAGCAGAGAATGAACGTAAAGATTTTCGCGCCATCAAGCAAAGAAGCGAGGTTGTCGAGCAGCGGGCTAATCCAACTGAACTTAAACGAAAACCCAAGCTGATCGCTGGACTGATATTAGCGGCTGCAGTAGGTCTTATTATTTTGGCCGTTGCAATTCTTCTATTTTCTCAATCGAACCGCGATTCGCCCGAGACCGTCTCACTCATAAATAGCGAAGGCAGTACGCTTTCGTGTTCCCCCGAAAACAGAGAGAGTTGCGTGCGAGACGCTGAGCGCAAAGGATTTGTAAAGCTCTCGGATACTGTCGCGGGGATCGCAGTAGATTGGACGGCAAGGCCGTTGCGGATCGTCGGCGTTAGGGGAACAGCGGCGGATGCGGGCGTGCGAAATGGCGATATACTGATCGAACTCGATGGTAGTGAGATAACGGAGCCGTTCTCTATCTTCAGGATCATGAGCACAAAACATCCTGGGGACAAGCTAACGGTGAAAGTATTGCGCGCTGATAGGCAGTTGTATTTTGCATATAATGTCATGCAAAGAGAAAAAACGCAGCATCCATCAGCACCCCCATCTTGATGGCAAACGAAGGATATTGCGAACGATTTCGGTTTGAAAATTGGAGCCGCTATATGAGATAGGCGGACCGGCGTTTGTCATCTCCTAAAGCGGGTCATTTAACAGGAGGCAGACAGTCGGATAGGGGTATCCAATGCCTATGTTTTTTGCAGTTTTTCTCGCGATTTGTGTTTTTCAGGCCTCGGCTCATGCGGCAGATAAGATCAGGATGGGTTTTGCTCCAGGAGCCAGTTCTACCCCTTTCCCTCTAGCGCAGAAGAAAGGATTCTTGAAAGAGGAGGGATTCGAAGCCGAGATCGTTCGGATGTCCAGCACTGTCGCAGTGGCGGCGCTGACTAGCGGAGAAGCCGATTATATTACAGGCATCAGTGCTATACGGGGAGCGATCCAAGGTCTACCACTTAAAGTCGTTGCCTCCTATATACAAGGCAGCTCGCAGACGCTCGTGGCCCGTGGTGATCTCAAAACCGTTAGAGAGCTTAAGGGAAAAACAATTGTGATCGGGACTCCTGGGGGTGGTCCTGATCGCCATGCGCGATTGATCGTCAAGCATTTTGGTCTGGAGCCGCAGAAAGACGTAAAGTTCGCTTCGGACGTCTTACCGAAGGCCGTCTTGCCCGTCTCCAGCAGGGTTATCGACGCAACGGTAGTCCCGGTCCCCCTCGATCTTCAGGCAAGAAAGTTGGGATTGATTGAATGTCCTCGCGCGAGCCTATGAGATATTCACCTATCCCGAGGGTGGTCTGATCACCACGACAATGAAAATCAGAGGAAAACCCGACGAAGTCAAGCGAGTTATCAGAGGCGGCATCAAGGCCAGCCACTATATCAGGACAAATCGCGACGGAACGATTCAGTTTCTGATGGAGTGGCAGAGGATCGATAGAGAAATAGCCACAGGAACATACGAGTTTTTATCGAAAGCCACCAATGACAGTGGAAGCCTGTCAGAAAACGGCTTTCGACTGATAATCGAGGAGATTAAAGAGTTAGCGTGGGTAAACCGCGAGGTTGCATTAAGCGAAGTTGCGGATCTCGATTCTCAGAGAGGCGCAGAAGGAGATTGGGATTAAGGGGAATTGAGTCTCTTTCATCCCGCACGCGCTCTGTCTGAACATCGTCAATGTTGCCGAACCATCGGGTGGAGAAGGACGCGATGAATCGTGCCTCTCACCGAAGACGTTATCCCTGAGGATTGAACTGATTTGTCTAACACCTTAAAAAACTGCAGGTACTCAGCAAGTCGTAGAATTTGAATTTCAAATTAGGACACTACCGAACATCGTGACTTTTGGCGGCAAGAATGCGACTGAGTTATGGTGGAGGTCGATAAAGGAAATTGGGCGATTTTTGACGTTGAAGACTCTTCTGAGGGGACTGGAATTCATGCGACAGGCTGCTCTTTGACTACTCTGTCGACATTCTGACACCCGCGTAAACCCGTTATTTAGCTCAAGCCTAGGCTGCTTCCCTGCATGCCTCGGCCTCCTCGTACGCCCTCTGCCGCCAGTTCGGCACGTAGCCGCAGTTGCGGCAGTAGAACTGCTCGGGAATGTGGTCGTGACACCGTGGGCAGCTACACCCATCGTCCCTTTCGGCTTCCATTGTCTCGCCCTCACTTTCGAATTTGTTTGCGTACATTATCCGAGGCCATCATTGCGAAGTAGGCAACCTCTGCAACCCCATGACGGTTCTTATACGCCTCGATATCCTTCCGCGCGGCGCTATCTATGAGCAACTTGCTCTGCACATCCGCTGTCCTGAGACTCTCTTCGAGCTTCTGCTTCTTTTCATTCACTTCGATGATCTCCCTCAAAAGCGTCGCTTGGAGTTCAGTGTCAGGCAATGTCCGCATATCGTTTCTCCTGTCGGATACTAACCCTGCTTAAGCAACAAACAGTCCACCGGGTAAGAAGTGGAATTCTCTACTATTTGGCGTGACAACTGACTCTCCAGTTGTCAATCCCGTGACAGGACTGACACTGACTAGGCAGGCGTCATATTCTGTATTCTAAGGGTGTTTTGAGTTCGATATTGCCGTGTCAACCGCCATGTTCACGGCCTTGTTGGGTGGGCTCTGAAGCAAGTGGAAGAACGACGGTAAACGTGCTTCCGTGGCCAATTTCGCTCTCGGCAGTAATTGAGCCCTTTTGTAATTCGAGGATTTTTTTAGTTAGCGCGAGACCCAGCCCCGTTCCTTGTTGAACTTTCGCGGTGGTTATATTGAGTTGGATAAAATCGTCAAAGATGAGCGGCAAATCCTCTTCTTTAATACCTATACCTGTGTCCTTTACTTGTAACCGGATCTCTTTTTGTTCGTCGACGGAGACCACAACTTTGACGTCGCCATTATCGTAGTTATACTTAATTGCGTTCGACAACAGGTTATAGAGAACCTGCTTGAACCTGAGCGGATCTACGGTGACGATATCGTTCTCGACGGGCGTATCAACGTTTATGGTAACATTTCTGTCATCCGCCATCGGTTTAACAATCCCGCATGTCTCGGCAATTGCTTCCCTGAGCGAAAAACTTTGAGCCTTCATTTCCAATTTTCCGCTTGCAACTTTGGCCAAATCAAGCACGTCGTTAATAATCGTGAGCAAGTGCTGGCCGCTTTGCAAAATATCGCTTAGAAATTCCTTTTGGTTCGGATTCACAGGACCAGCTTTCTCATCCACGAGGATTTCAGAGAAGCCGATGATTGCATTTAAAGGGGTACGCAGCTCGTGCGACATATTAGCGAGGAAATCGGATTTGGCGCGATCGGATGACTCCGCACGTTCTTTGGCCTCCCGGAGCTCTTCGAATAATCTAGCGTTTTCCGAAGCGACACCGACTTGCTGCGCGATGGACTCGAGCAGCTGTAGTTCCTCCGAGGCGAACTGACGCTTTGTAAGATTACTCACATGCAGCGTCCCAATGATTTTGTCCTTGGTCCGAATCGGAAACGCTGCAGCCGCTTTGAAACCAAGCGAAGCAACCGTACCTGCCCGACTCAGTCCCTGATAACGAGCATCATTTTGTAAGTCCTCAAAGACTAGTCGCGTGCCCGTTTTTAGCACGGGTGCGCTGATACCTCTTTCCATGCTGCGCTCTGCCATACTTTTGGCCATCTCGTCATTCAGTCCATGATAGGCAATCATGCGCAACATTCTCGTCCGGGGATCGAGTTCATAAATCCAGACCGCATCAAAAGCAAGCGTCTCCGCGATCTTATCGACGGCCTGTTTAACGATAACGCTTAAATCGAGAGATTGGCTGACTGCAGCTCCAATCGTATTGAGCACGGCGAGATGCTGCGATCTTTTGTTGACACTATTGAGTGCGAGGGTCAGGTGCTGCTCGGTAACGGCTAGTCGTGCGGTATTCTCTGCAAGACGTAACTTCTCGCTCAGTTCGGCGCGAAGACGGGATCGATGCAGGGCCTCGTTGAGTAAACTGATGAGTATGCCCGCAATGATCAAGGTCAACCACTGGACGAAATCAAATGAAATTAAATAAGACAGGACGTCCGCCGGTCTCGAAAAGAAGTATGTGCTCACGGCGGCAAGAACAGTTGAGAGCAGTCCCGGCCCGGCACCGCCAACATACGCACTAAGTATGATCGGAATCACAAAAAGGATCAGCGTTGGCCGGTTGGGCGTCCAGGCATCGAGACTGAGAAGTAAGATCATGGTCGCCGACGTACTGACAACCGCTAGCACGTACGCCCACCACAACGGATGACGACCGGTTGGATTGGAATCCATCTTCAGCTCAGACGGACGGGATTCTTCATTGCGGGCGGTGGCAGTATTCATTGCTAAATCATTCTAAGACTACTGGGCTTACCATAACAAGTAGGACGTGATGCGGGTGTCGCGCAAGACAATTGTCAATCATGGTAAAAAGAGTACTCTAGCGTTGAATTCTGGCCAGACGATCACGACTAAATTGAATTCTCCATCAACGCAGTCACGCATGAAGTCAGGGCTGGGGCATCCTTCGCAGCAATTGTAGACACCGACAAAGGATCCGCCGTCTAAGTTGCAATCTTGCATCTCGCCATGTTAGACCGCGCGCATGCGGATCAATCGACGCGGGCAAATCGTTTCGACGATTTTCCTGCTGCTCGGATTCGCGCTAGCTTCCGAATCTTATTCGGCAGCGGTGCGGCCGCTGCGCATCGCGTACCTGTTCACATCGGGGACGATGGCGTCGATGTGGATGGCCAAGGAGACCGGCGGTTTAGCTAAAGAGGGATTGGACGTCGAGATGATTTCCATGTCCTCGACTCTCGCCCTGCCGGCGCTGATCGCCAACGAGGTCGATGCCGTCCAAATCTCCGCGGTCCCGTTGATCAACGCGTCGCTGCGCGGCTTCGATGTCGTTTTCATCGCAGGAATGCTCAATACGATGATATGGGATTTGTACGCACGGCCAGAGATCAAGAGCGCCGAACAACTCAAAGGAAAAATTGTCGGCACAGAGCGACCCGGGAGTCCGGTGGCGTATGGCACATTGGTGGCGTTGCGCAAACTGGGACTCACTCCTAAAGATGTTCAGCTGCGCATCCTGGGCGGGAGCGCGCAGATCGCCGCCGCACTGCTAACCAGCCAGGTTGCCGCTGGTTCAGCGGCTCCGCCGGTGAGCTTCCAGCTCGATCGAGCCGGATTTCATTCCATGGCCACTACATTGGATCAGCCCTATCAAAATGTCGGCGTGGTCATCAGGCGCGGCCGCATGGATGAATTGGCCGGCCGCTTGGTGCCACTGCTGCGCGCGGTACGCGCCGGCATCGACCGCTACTACAGCGACAAACCCTTCACCATGAAAGTCATCGCCAAATATACCAAAGAGACCGACCCCGATATCATCGATCGTACCTACGAGTTTTACCGCAAAGCGCGATTCAAGCGCGAGCTGATGATCTCCGAGCCGGGAGTTCAAGGCATTCTGGATTTTCTGTCGGAAACCATTCCAGAAGCCAAGAAGGCTGTGCCGGCGCAATTCTTCGATGATCGCTTCGTGCGCCAGCTCAATAGCGGAAAATAGGCGAAGGGGCGTGAACGTACATAGTTGGGACGTGTTGTTAGCTTTCGCTAGGGTTGTTCATGGCGTCGCGGCATAAATCGTGAGCGTGTTCGTGCTCGTGGCGACGCCATTTCCGCCATGGCTGTCTGGCATCAAGTATGTTATAGAGTCGTCGTTTTCCAAACGGAGGCACTGATAACTGATTACTGCAAACTGTTGCGACCCTTAGACGAAAATCGAAAGGAGTGCGCTTATGGCAAAAATATCCTTGCGAGTGAACGGTAAGCCACAAGTCGTCGACGCAGAGCCCGACATGCCCCTCCTCTACGCCCTGCGTAACGATCTGCAATTGAACGGTCCCAAGTTCGGCTGCGGTCTCGCTCAATGCGGCGCCTGCACCGTCGTCATGGAGGGCAACGCCATCCGCTCCTGTGTCACTCCCGTCAGCGCCGCGCAGAATAAATCCGTCACGACTCTCGAAGGCTTGGGCTCCACGAAGAAAATGCACAAAATCCAGCAGGCCTTCGTCGACGAACAGGCGGTGCAGTGCGGTTACTGCATCAACGGCATGATCATGAGCACAAAAGCGTTGCTCGACAAAAACCCCAAGCCCACCGACAGCCAGATCAAAGAAGCGCTGGCGGGGAACCTGTGCCGCTGCGGCACCCATCTTCGCATCCTGAGAGCGGTCAAACGGGCGTCGGGACAGCTGGTGTAAGGAAAGGAGCTCAGCGATGAAGACCCTGGAACTTAATCGCAGACAATTTCTCAAAACCACCGGCGCCCTGATTGTCAGCTTCAACATCCTTCCGCCCGCCGGCAAAGTGTTCGCGCAGTTCGCCAAACTACCTTCCGGCGACATCGACCCAACTTCTCTCGACTCGTGGCTGGCGATCACGCCCGACGGTCTCGTCACTTTCTACACGAGCAAAGTCGAGCTGGGCACGGGCACGATCACAGCTTTGGCTCAAATCGTCGCCGAAGAACTGGACGTCCCATTCGCCAATATCAAGATGGTTCAAGGCGATACCTCGTCATCGATTGAGCAAGGCTCCACTGTCGGCAGTCGTACCATCGAGCGCGCCGGGCCGCAGATCAGACAAGCGGCCGCCGCGGCGCGCCAAGAGCTGCTCAAGCTTGCCGCCGCCCGCCTCGATGCGCCGGTGGATAAATTGACCGTCATCGATGGAGTCGTCACCGTCGCCGGTGACGCTACTAAAAAAGTTTCCTACGGCCAGTTGATCGGCGGCAAAAAGTTCAACACGAAGATCAGCGCCAGCGGCACCGGCTGGGACATGAAAGTTGCGCCGGAAGTTAAGGCCAAAGATCCCAAGCAATATAAAATCGTCGGCCAATCGGTCAAACGAGTCGAGCTGCCGGCCAAGGTGACCGGTGAGCATGACTACATTCATGATGTGCGGATCCCGGGCATGCTGCACGGCCGGGTCGTGCGCCCGCCCGTGATCAACACCGAACCCGTGAGCATCGATCAGGATTCGATTAAAGGCATTCCCGGAGTCGTCATGATCGCGCGCGAGGGGAAATTCGTCGGCGTCGTCGCCAAAACAGAGTGGGCCGCGATCAAAGCTGCTCAGGCTCTGAAGGTGACTTGGTCCAAACCCACCAGTAAGGTGCCGGCTAATCCTGAAGAGCTTTACAACTATTTGAAAACCACCAAACCGGCGCGCACGACCAAGCCCGTCGATAAAGGCAATACAGCCACCGCATTGAGCCAGGCGAAAAAAACTTATCAAGCAACCTTCCGTTGGCCATTTCAAATGCACGGCATGATCGGACCCTCTTGCGCTATCGCCGACGTCAAAGGCGACAAGGCGACGGTCTGGTCCGGACCGCAAGGACCGTTCCGGACGCGCAGCACCGTGGCCACTTTGCTGCAGATCCCGGAGCAGAACGTACGCATCATCTATCACGAAGCGTCGGGTTCCTATGGCCGCATGAGCACTGATGACGGCGCCGAAGACGCGGCGCTGCTTTCCCGCGCGGTCGGAGCCCCAGTGCGCGTGCAGTGGTCGCGTCGTGATGAACATGGTTGGGAACCGAAAGGACCAGCGCAGCTCGATGAAGCCAAAGCTGCGGTTGATGCCGATGGGGGACTCTCGGCGTGGGACTTTGTCGATTATGGTCAGCCGTGGACCGCTTCTGGTTCGACGCCTCTGCTCGCATCGCTGCAAGTCGGAATACGGCCGACCAATCCGGGCGGCAACAACGGCACGCAGAGCAGCGGTGAAATTTACGTGGTGCCCAATCAGAAGATTGTCGCCGAGCTGGTCAACTGGCATTTCCCGGAGCCGATTCCCTTGCGCACCAGCAATCTGCGCGCGCCCGGCGACATCGCCCGTTGTTTCGCCAGTGAATCGCTCATCGACGAAATCGCCGCGGACTTGAGAGCCGATCCGCTCGACTTCAGGCTCAAAAATCTAACCGGAAACAAACGCGCAATCGAATGTCTCCAAGCCGCTGCCGATAAAGCCGGGTGGCAAAAACGGCCGTCGCCGGCGCCTACGGCAAGCGGCAACATCGCAAAAGGACGCGGCATCGCCCTCACGCAGCGCGCCAACACTTTCGTGGCGACCGTCGCAGAAGTAGAGGTGAACAAAACGACCGGCCAAGTCGCCGTGAAGCGCATCGTCTGTTCCCATGACTGCGGTCTCATGATTAACCCCGACGGCGTTAAAAACCAGGTCGAAGGAAACGTGATTCAGGGCGTCAGTCGCGCGCTCTTCGAAGAAGTGACTTTTGATTCCAACGGCGCCGTCACTAGCCTCGACTGGGCGACTTACCCGATCCTGCGCTTCCCCGACCTGCCGGAACTCGAAGTCGTGCTGATCAACCGACCGGAAGTACCGCCGCTCGGCGCAGGCGAAGGCGCGACCATTCCTCCCGCCGCGGCCATCGCCAACGCGATTTTCGATGCCGTTGGCCTAAGACTGCGGGAAGGACCGTTCACGCCGAAACGCGTACTCGCGGCGATGCAGAAAAAAGCGTGATCGTGATTAAGGGGACTGGCTACTTTTTCGTCTTTTGAAAAAGTTGCCTGTCCCCTTATCCGATGCTGTCCCCCTTCTCCGATGCTCTTCACGTGATCGTCCGCCGCCATTCGTCCGATCCAAACGGATGTTGCCGATTCAGACGCTCCCGAAGCTCGCGCAACTGGCCAGTCGACAAAGCTTCTTCGTAACGGCAATCCTCCACCGGAGATGGATCAAGTAGATCGCTGCGGATCGCGCTTGACCAAGACCACGCCGATTCGATCGAGACTAGACCCGCACGCACCGGATTTTGTCGGACGTAGCGCAACACAGTCACTAGATGATCATCACGCTGTATTGGGAAACTCTTGAAGCGGCCCTGCCAGACATGACCGCTACTTTCGTAATATCTATGGTAACGTCGTACATGACACGTCATGAGCCATTGCATGAAGTGACTCAGGTCCAGTGAAGTTTCTGGTTCGACGACAAGATGGAAATGGTTTGGCATTAAACAAAAGGCAAATAGTTTGACAGGCTTCCGTCGCTTCGCAGCGGCGAGGAGATCAAGAAACACCTCATAATCTTGGGGTTTGTGAAAAACTCTCGCTTGACCGTTACCGCGGTTGATTACGTGGTAAATAAGGCCTGACTGCAAACTGCGCGGCATCCTTGGCACGGTCGCTCCTTTAAAAGAACGGGGACAGGCAACTTCTTAACGAACAGAAGTAGCCAGTCCCCTCACAGATATCCCTTCTCCCGATAATACTTCTCCGCGCCCGGAGTGCAGCGGAAAATCCAGTGGCCCGGCTTCGGTGTTCGAGCACAGCTGATTCATCGACGGCGTTTCCGCGGCGTCGTAGGGAATCTCTTCGCGAATTTTGTCCATCACGGCGGCGATGTGATACGCCAGCTCGTTAGGAAATTTCTTATGCACGACGATGGGCCAGCCGCTGAAATCCACCACCGTCGTTGGATCGTTGATGCCGGCGATCCGGCCATGATCGAGGCGCGCGCGCTGAAAACCATACTTCTCTAATTTTTTCAGCACCGGTTCCGAGTAGGACAAGAAAATCATGCCGTGCTCCACCGCCACGTCGCCCCAGGAGTCCATTCCTTCGTCGATCACCATGTCGAGCTTGCCGAAAATAATTCCTTCGCGCCGGTGCGGATTGCTCGGACGCACGACTTCGTCGACCTTGCCGCCCCACTTGATGAAGTCTCGTTGTGAAATACCGTGCGCTTTGAGCAAAAACTTGATCGCAAAATCGACGCAGTCGTTGACCGCGATCGACACCCGCATTTTAGGTCTTTTGGCAATCAGCTCTTCCATCGTTCGCACACCGAGTTTCGGTGATACGGCGATCACCAAGCGATCCCATGAAGGAAAGACCGCGAGCGCCCGCAGGGGACTCTTTTTCTGAAACGGTCCGACACCGCGCACGGCCATGGAAGGAATGATCGAGGGATTGAGCCAGACCAGATCGAGTTTGCCGCTCGCCACCAGCTTCGCGCCGTTCAAGCCGCTACACCACGCTGGGCTCACACCGATGGTAAACGGATAGGGCGCTCCGGAACCCTTCTTGCCGCCGGGCAATTCGACCATCAAACGAATCGCGCTGGTCAAGATCGTCGGCGCCTCTTCGTATAGTCCGGCTAAAATTTTGGTCGCGATCCGCGCCCGCATCAAGCTGGCGCTCATCGGTTTCACACTGCGGTCATCGTAAGCCACAAAACATTTTCTCCTTCAGTGAAATTGATGACAACGAACTATTCTGAATCTTGTTCGCTGTCAACCAAAGGCAACGGCCACGGATTCCTTTCCTATGTCCCTTAGAAAAGCTATAAACAGAGCTGTTCTACCAAAAAAGCTTGTTCCAGTCGTTCCAATCGTTCAAGCCGTTCAAATCGTTTAGGAAAGAAGATTGGGAATCGGAAACCTAACCGCAATGCATGTCCTGAGTAAGGTCAAAGGGCGCAAAGAATGCAAAGGTTTGGAACTTATGTCTCTTACCTTCGTGATCTTCATGCCCTTCGTGGTGAAAAACATCGGACCACAAGGAGCTCCACGCCATTCGCATTTTTCACTCGCTACGCTACCGTGACTACGCGTTATTCTGGTGCACGGATTTGCTCGGTTCCCTCGGCCACTTCGTTCAGGAAGTCGCGCTCTTCTGGATCACGTATGAAATCACCGGCTCGGCGATGGCGTTGGGGATCTTGGGGCTGTGCAGCGCGTTGCCTCGTTTGATTCTTGGCGCCCTCAGCGGTGTCTTGGTGGACCGCTATGATCGCAAGCTTTTGTTGATCCTGGTAAATTTTGCCTCCGCCATCCCGATAGCAATTTTTCTGCCGATCTATGCCTTCGGCACGCTCGCGTTCTGGCACCTGCTTGTGCTCGAAATCCTCTCCGGTTCGATCCGCGCGATCAATCCGTCAGCTGCTCAATCAATCCTTGCCGAGTTAGTTCCGCGCGAAGATCTCATGAACGCCGTCTCGCTCTACACCGTCGGCTTCAATATCGCTCGGATAGCGGGACCGTCTCTCGGTGGCGTAATGATTGTTTGGATCGGCATTGGCGGCTGCTACGCGACATTTGCAGTAACCCTGATAGTCGCGGGCGTCGGTATGCTGTTCCTGCGCACGAATAAGGAACCGTCGATCAAGCGCGACGAAAATTTTTTGCGCGAGTTCAAAGAAGGCTTTCACTACGTTTGGCACGCGCCGGTGATTTTGAGCAGCATCGTCGCGGCCTACACCTTTGCCGTTTTTATTGTCACCTACCAAAGTTTTCTCCCGGTTTTTGCCAAGGAAGTGCTGCAGGTCGGTCCCGAGGGATTGGGCATGCTAATGGCGGCACCGGGTTTGGGTGGAATCGCATCGTTGAGTTTTCTTGCATCTGTCGGCGAACGCTGGAACCGCGCCATGCTGCTATGGGTCATGACCACGGCGACGCCGATTTTTCTTATGCTTTTTTGCGCATCGCCGAACTTTTTGCTTTCGGTCCTACTCCTGGCCCTCGTGGGCGCAGGTCAGGTAAGTTTCCGCACCATCAGCCGGGTGATCATTCAGATTGAAGCGCCGCGCAATCTCATGGGCCGCGTGATGAGCGTGTTCAATCTCGATCAAGGAATGCGCTCCATCGGTTCCATCGTCCTGGGCGCTGCGGCGACCCTTTTCGGCGCGTCCCTCGGCCTCGCGCTCACCGCCGCCGTTTCATTGATCGTAACGACCACGCTTTTCTATCGCTTGTTGGGGAAAAGAGACCGATGAGAAGAAAACCTGTTCCAGTCGTTCCATCCGTTCAAGCCGTTCAAATCATTTAAGGAAGAAGATTCGGAATCTGAAAATTGACCGCAAAGCACCCCTGAACAGGGTCGAAGCGGGCGCAAAGAACGCAAAAATTGATTCCCTGAGGGAGTCGGGATGTAGGGGCGTATCGCGATACGCCCTGGGGCGGCGTGGTGGTCCAGCGTGTTGGAGCGTCAGAACAAGTTTCTTGGCAGACCTGAGAATACGTCGGGTTATAAGCGTCTGTCGCCTTTGCAAAAATTCACGCAGTCCGCGCAAATTTCGAGATCCTAGTTATTCAGAAACAGGATACACACCGATAAGAAGATAGGCCGCCGAACCAGGGCGCTGTTTGGCGCCTAGAAGATTGTTGATAAGCTCGGGTAGCCGGCGGATATTTCAACCGTTTCGGATTTGACTGTTGGAGCCGTCTTGGGAAATAGGCGACCGGCGTTTATCGCCTCCTAACGTGGCTCAGTTAATAGGACAGACCGAGCACCGACAATGCGTAAACACACCGGGCCGAGTGGTAAACTCCTGCCGGGAGGACTCGCGATCCTTCATGAAGACCGAGATTTGATCGTGGTGGACAAACCACCGGGCCTGTTGACCATCAGCACGGATCGAGAGAAATCGCGCACCGCTTACTTCATTCTCACGGATTATGTGCGCAGGGGTGTTGCCAAGTCCAGGAACCGTATTTTTATCGTGCACCGGCTCGATCGGGAGACTTCTGGGATACTCATTTTCGCCAAGAACGAAGCGGCTAAGTTTCGACTGCAGAGCCAGTGGCAAAACACCAAGAAAAAATATCTCGCCGTCGTTCACGGCCGGTGTGAGAAGGCCGCCGAAACCATCACGACGTATCTGGCGGAGAACCAAGCGCACGGCGTCTACACGACCAGCGATGCACGCAAGGGCAAGCTGGCTCACACGACTTACAAAGTGCTCAGGCAGACCAAAGACTTTAGTTTACTGGAAATCGATCTCTTAACCGGTCGCAAGCACCAGATTCGCGTGCATCTCGCGGCCATCGGACACCCGGTGGTCGGCGACCCAAGGTACGGACCGGAACGAAAAATCCGCAACCGCCTGGCACTTCATGCCAAGTCGATTTCCTTCGCCCATCCCTTCAGCGGTGAGCCGCTCAGTTTTGACACGCAAGTGCCGCCCTACTTCACCGCGCTCGTGGGCCATTGGGAGCCAGTGGAGGGTGCGGAGTAAAGATTTGTTGGATTAAAAACATTCTTCGAACTCTGCCATTTCTGTATTGCATCAAAGTTTTCACGCCTTGTAAAATTTCGGGGTTTGGTCCCCTTCGCGCAGTTCTTATGACTCAGCCCCGACTTTACTTTCATGTGTCATTCTGAGGAGCGCAGCGACGAAGAATCTGCTTTGCTGACTGAAAGAATTGCGCGAATAGAAAAACAGATGCTTCACTTCGTTCATCAGCATGACACAACAGCAAACTCTGAACGCCTAGGAGAATTTGTTTTTTTGGCCTTAGCGTTTCGTCGGCTTAAGGTCGGCTTTTGCGCGAGATATTTCGATTCCTTTAGTTACGGTGACCCCACGATTCCATCACGCCAATCTTGTGTTTCATTGGCCTCGCATGTATAGCCAAGAACAAGTCTAGACCAGAGGTGCTCCATGCAACTTCCACCGATCGCCGCCACGACCATCGGTAGCTTTCCCCGACCTAATTGGCTGGCGCAAAATGAGCGCAGTCGCGCCGTGTTTCGTCTCGAAGGCGCTGCGCTCAAGGAAGCTCAGGACGACGCCACGGCGCTGAGCATTCACAGGCAAGAACGTATCGGCCTCGACCTCCTTTCCGACGGTGAGCAGCGGCGCACGGGTTTTATCAATCATATTCTCGCCGCCTTCGAGGGCATCGACCTCGAGCATGAAGCGGTGAAAACAATCTATCGCCGGCGTGAGCAGCCGCGCCCGGTGCCGCGTGTCATTGGCAAAATCAAGCGCCGCACCCCAGCGATCATTGAGGATCTGCGCTTCGCTAGAGCGCAAACGAACAAGCCGATCAAGATGGACGTCCCCGGACCGATGACGGTAGTCGACAGTACGCTGGACCAGTTTTACAAAGACGAAGCCGCCATGGCGATGGACGTAGCGGCGGCGCTCAATGAAGAGCTGCTCGACTTACAAGCAGCTGGATGTGACGTGCTGGAGCTCGACGAGCCCGCCATGACCCGTTACCACGAGAAAGTTTTCGCATACGGTGCTAAAGCCCTGGACCGTTGCCTCGAAGGCATCCAGGTCCCCACTATCGTTCATCTCTGCTACGGCTATCCCGGCGGCGCCGGGCAGCAGCACGAATACGAATATCCCGAACTGCTCGAAGAGTTGATGAAAACCAGAATCGGCGGCTTCGGCGTCGAGTTTGCCCGTAGCGGATACGACCCGGCAGTTTTAGCCGCTGCCAAAGGACGCATCGTGATGTTCGGTTGCGTCGATCCCAGCGATACGCCGGTACCCGCCGTCGCAAGCGTCGTTGAGCGAGTGCGCTCGGCACTCAAATACGTCGACCCGGAAAATCTCTGGCTCGCGCCGGACTGCGGACTGATGACAATCAGCCGCGAGCTCGCCGATGTCAAGGCGAAACTGCTCGTTGAAGTAGCAAGTCAGCTGCGCCGGTCACTTTGAATCGTGTCACGACACTCCGAGCAAATCCGTGAAACGAAAACGCTCCAACGCCAAGATTCAAAAAAGCCCGCGATGCCCCGAATGCGGCAACGCTAAAACCATTCCGGTGTTGCACGGCCCCATCACGCCAGCACTCCAACGCGCCATCAAAGAAGGTCGCGCCGTCGCCGCCGATCGCGAAGAATGGGAAGGCATGATGAAGTGGTCCTGCAAATCCTGTGGCTGCGACTGGGGGCCACACTCGCGCCGGTTTAAGAAACCGGGCGGCGTCAACGCTACGAGAGTGTGACACACGCGCAACATGTCTAATACGTTCGCTTGAAAGGCATCCAACGGAGATTCGTCATGGCTACCACTCAACCCATTCCGTTGCCTGATCTTCCCCCGCAGGTCACACGTGTGCTCACTGAATTCGTCGGCGCCACGCAAGCGGCCTTCGCAGCCGACTTACGTTCCATCATCCTATTCGGCAGTGCCGCCGAGGGCCGGCTTCGCGCAACCTCGGACGTCAACCTCCTGCTCGTTCTCACCACCTTTGATCAAGCCCGCGCCGGTGAGCTGCGCAATCCGCTCCGTGTTGCCCAGGCGGCGATTCGCCTGAGCCCGATGTTTATTCTCGAAGCGGAATTGCCGTCTTCAATCACGGCCTTCGCCGAAAAATTCTCCGATATTCTGCGCCGGCGCAAAGTCTTGTTTGGACCGGATCCCTTCGTCGGCGTAACCATTCCCCGTAAGATCCTAATTACCCGCCTCGATCAAGTGTTGTTGAATCTCATTCTTCGTCTTCGAGAAGCCTATGTGATGCGCGGCCTGCGCGAAGAGCAACTCGCTCGCGCCATCGCTGACGCTGCCGGTCCGCTTCGCTCCTGTGCCGCGACCTTGCTTGAACTCGAAGGTCAGACCCTCAGCTCGCCAAAGGCCGCTCTCGAAAAGTTCGTGCAAACGTTGGGAAATTCATCATGGACCGAAACGCTGCAGCACATCTCCGAAGCGCGGGAACAACGTGTCTTGCCACCCGGCCTCGCGGGAACAAGCCTTCTGAAGTTGATCGAGGTCGCTCAGCAAATGAGAGCGGGTCTTAGCAAATTAACTTAGCGGTATGGCGAATCCTTTCGATTTATCTGGACCTGAGTTTTTGATTTTCTACGCGATCTTGGGCGCGCTCACGATCGCGCTACTTTGGTTCGCACGCCACACTTCCGAGGCCGACGACGCGCCGCGAATCGACTACTCGGATCCCTATTTGCTCGCGTATCTTCGCGGCGGTGAAAAGGAGGTCATCCGCGTAGTGACCGTATCGCTGATCGATCGCGGGTTGCTGCAAGCGAACGACGATCAGCTTGTCGTCGTCAACGACAACGCCGTGAACATCGTGCGACGCCCCGTTGAAAAAGCATTGCTCCAGCACTTCAGGTTTCGCGCCAAGGCATCTTCCGCTTTTACGAGCCCAGGAATTCTATCAACCTGCCAGGAATATGGTGACGCGCTCCAACGGTTAAGGTTGATACCGGATGAGTCCATTCTACGGACTCGCCTGTGGCGTCTCTGCGCCGCGGTAATTCTCTTAACCGGCGTCGCCGCGCTCAAAATACTCATCGCGCTCCAACGGGGCCGCACTAATATCTTTTTTCTGGTCTTACTCGCAGTGTTTTTTGTATTCATCGCAATCCGCGTGCACAACCCACTCCGTACGCGTCGTGGCGACGCGCTCTTGGCGGACTTACGAAACCTATTCTCGTCCCTGAAAGGCCGCGCGGCGATGCTTCGCCCCGGCGGCGAAACTGCCGATGCCGCGTTGTTGATGGCCGTTTTTGGTCTCGGCGCCCTGCCGTCTGCCGCGTTTCCCTACGCCAAACAATTCCAACCCAGAAAATTCGGACACCAGCGGCTGCGGTTCCGCTTGCGGATCGAGCGGCGGCTCGTCTTGCGGTGGCGGTGGCGGATGCGGTGGATGTGGTGGGAGTTAAACCATGAACGATCGCTTCGGACTCGGCTGGCGGCCTGACCTCGCCGCCGGAATATTGGCTCATCTCGACCGCATCGACGTCGTCGAAGTGATCGCCGACGATTATTTCGATGCTGGAAAATCGAAACGTCGCGCGCTAAAAACTCTGGCGGCCCAAGTACCGGTTGCGTTGCACGGCGTCACCCTTGGACTGGCATCATCCATCGCAGTGGAAGCGAAACGGTTAGAGCAGACGGCTCGGCTCGTCGACGAAATACAGCCGGAATTTTGGTCGGAACATCTAGCTTTTGTCAGAGGCGGTGGATTTGAGATCGGCCATCTCGCCGCCGCGCCAAGAACAGCCGCGACCATCGATGGAGCGGCGCGAAACTTGGCCGCCGCCAGGACAATTGTCGGCTTGCTTCCGCTCGTCGAAAATATCGCCACGCTCATCGACCCGCCGGGGAGTACGCTGAGCGAACCGGATTGGATCCGCGACATTCTCGCTGCGGCAAACTGCGATCTGCTTCTCGACCTGCACAACCTCTATGCGAATTCAGTCAACTTCGGCTTCGATCCGTATGACTTTATCGAGCGCATGCCTCACGAAAAAATACGCGCCATCCACCTTGCAGGCGGGCGCTGGATCAAGGCAAAAACCACCGACGAACGACGCCTGCTCGATGACCATCTGCATGATGTTCCCGAAGGCGTATATGAACTTTTAGAATTTATTGGTGTAAAGACGCCTCATCCATTAACAGTGATCCTCGAACGCGATGGTCGATATCCGCCAATCGAGATCCTGTTGAATCAAGTCGATCGCGCCTGTGAGGCGCTGCGGCGCGGGCGAGCGAAGCAATCAAGAGCGGTATCAGAGGCAGCATGAGAGCGCAAAAGTTCGAAATCTTCCTGGCGAAACTTTACGTCGACGATCAAACGCGCTCGCGCTTTCTCGCCGACCCGCACCGCGAAGCTTTAAACGCCGGCTTGACCGCGGACGAGTGCACGGCGCTCGAAAAGATCGATCTTGTCGGCCTCGAGCTTGCCGCTCACAGCTTCGCTAGAAAAAGGTCTTTGTGTCCGCCGAGAAAAGTCGCCACGAATTTCACTCGTTGGCTCAGGCGCCGATAATCAAACCGCAACCGATACAGCTAGCAACCCTACTTTGGTTTTCCAGCAGTGATCGACACCGCGGTAGACTTCGGAGTATCAGAACTCGGCGATGAGATTTGCCGTTCATCCTTCGACAAGGCTCAGGACGAACGGAGGAAAGATTGAAATCAATGGTGAAATTCCGTTCATGCTAAGCCCTCGAAGCGCCGGTATCGCTTTCAGCAACCTCCTAGGAGATTGAATCGGTCATTTGGCTATGATATCTGACTTTATGTTAGATATTATGGCATCCGAGCAAAAACCACAAAACCTGCCGGAATACGAGAATCGATTGCGCGATAGGCGCCAGTCCGCGAGCCTTTCGCAGAAAAAACTTGCCGACATGGCGGGTATCACGCGCCAGGCGGTTTGTGCAGTCGAGGCGAGTCAGTATTCACCGGCCACATCGGTCGCTTTGCATTTGGCTCGGGCGCTGCGTTGTCGGGTCGAGGACTTGTTCAGCATAAGAAGCAGCGGCGAGATTGTAGAGGGCGATCTCTTGGGCCGATTGCCGAGCGGACCCAGCCCAGCGCGCGTACAACTCACTCAGATCGGCGATCGTTTGTTGGTTCAACCACTCGATGGTTGGGGCGAGCTGACAAGTTTGAACGGCGCCGCCGACGGAATCGTTGCCTCCGGTGATTCAAAGAAAAAGCGAGTTAAAGTAAAACTGCTCGTCGACCGAGAGTCAGTCCGGCGCAAAGTCGTCGTTGGCGGCTGCGATCCGGCGATGTTTCTCGCCGCGGCGCATCTGAGCAGGATCGATGACAACCAACTGGCTCCGCGCGTCATGGGGAGCACTCTTGCCCTCGGTGCATTGAAACGTGGAGAAATTCATGTGGCGGGCGTCCATTTGGCCGAAGAGCGATCCGGTGCATGGAAGATTCCCGATCTGAAGCGCAGTCTCGGCGGCATGGACTGCATGATCGTCACCTTCGCCCATTGGGAGGAAGGTCTGATTGTGGCCCAAGGCAATCCCAAAAGTATTCGCCGCATCACGGATCTGGCGCGTCCAACCGTCAGATTTATCAATCGAGAAAAGGGCTCGGGGGCGCGTCGCCTGCTCGACCGCCAACTTGAGTCGTCGGCAATACCGACGACGTGCGTTAAGGGCTTTGACCAGGAAGCATCGTCTCATCTCGAAGTGGCGTCACGGGTGAAAGCAGGACTCGCGGATGTCGGGATCGGCGTGCGCGCCGCAGCCTCGATCTTTGGCATCGATTTCGTGCCACTGCAGCGGGAGCGCTATGATCTGATCATTCCAAAAACCTATTACGAAACACTTTCGGGGCTGCGAGTTCTGCTCGATTTGATCGCCACTAAACCGTTCAGAGACGAGATCGAAGCCTTGGGCGGTTACGATACGCGCGAGAGCGGCAAGATTATCGAGATAGCGAATTGACTGCGACTTAGTCCGTCCCTGAAACTATGAAGCAGAAACCAAATTCGCGGGAGATGAAACCATTCATTTGGATTCGACAAAGATCGACTGTGTTATGCTTGACTCTTTGCTTCCTTCTGGGAGCGCCGCAAGCCATCCGCGCGGACGAGATTCTTGTCTGCGCCGCAGCAAGCTTAACGGACGTGTTGAGAGATCTCGGCAAGAACTTCCAAGCGAACAGCAAACACAAAATTCTGCTTACGCTCGGACCTTCCAATTTCCTGGCCCGGCAGATCGACGAAGGCGCGCCGGCGGACATGTTTTTCTCTGCCGATCTGGCGCAGATGGATCTTCTGGAAAAGAATGGCCGGCTGGAACCGGGCACCCGAAAGCATCTGCTGTCAAATCAGTTGGTGATCCTTGTTCCGGCGGACTCTAAACTCGCGATCGCCTCGCCCGAAGACTTGCTGAAAGCCGAAGTCAAAAAAATCGCCTTGGCGGATCCAGCGGCCGTTCCCGTGGGCGTTTACACGGCCAACTTTCTAGCAGCGGAAGGCCTATGGGAAAAGATAAAATCCAAAGTCGTGCCGGTGCTGGACGTGCGCGCGACTCTCGCGGCGGTGGAATCGGGCAACGTCGAAGCGGGATTTGTCTATAAAACCGATGCGGCGATTTCCAACAAGGTACGAATTGTTTTCCAAGTCCCACTCGAAAAAGGACCAAAGATCACCTATCCGGTGGCAATCGTTAAAGAGTCAAAGAAGAAGGAAGCGGCGCGCGATTTTTTGAATTATATTTTAAGCTCCGCAGGCAAAGGAGCGTTCCGAAAATACGGCTTCGTGGTCCTCGATTAAGCGCCGAATTTTATCCCGTGAACCTTTCCCCAGAGACCTGGCAGATCACGCTCTTTTCCCTGGCCGTCGGTCTCGCCAGCACGCTCGTCATTCTCCCCGTCGGCATCGCCCTCGCCTGGCTGTTCGCGCGCCAGGAATGGCCCTTCAAAAGCGTCGTCGAAACAGTCGTCCTCTTGCCGTTGGTCATGCCGCCGGTATCGACAGGCCTCATCCTGCTCAAAATTTTCGGCCGCCGAAGCCCGGTCGGCCAGTGGCTTTACGACCGCGGCATAGAAATCGTCTTCAACTGGAAAGGCGTGCTGATCGCCATGTCAGTCATGTCCTTTCCCCTGCTCGTCCGCTCGGTGCGCACTTCATTCGCGGAAGTAAATCCGCGGCTCGAACAGATCGCCGCGACCCTCGGCGCTTCGCCGCTGAGAATTTTCTTCGTCATCACGATGCCGCTCGCGTATAAAGGCATCATTGCCGGGGCCCTGCTCGCCTTCTCGCGCGCGCTGGGCGAGTTCGGCGCGACGATTCTGCTCGCTGGAAATATTCCCGGCCAAACGCAGACGCTTTCATTGGCTATCTTCAATTTCGTTCAGACCGGCAAGGATGCCGAAGCGTACACCTTGCTGGGAATCACCGTATTTCTCGCATTCGCGTTCGTATGGTTCTCGGAATGGCTGTTACGCGCGGGAAAGAAGGCTTAACATGTTGCTGCGATGTCGCATCCCGCTCGCTCACTTCGAGCTCGATGTCGAACTCGCCTTCGACGCGCGCGTAACAGCAATATTCGGTCCGTCCGGATCTGGTAAGACAACGCTCCTCGACGCGATTGCCGGGTTGCGCGAGATCACCGAAGGCGAGATAGAAATCAACGGCCACACTCTATTTTCCTCCGCACGCGGCATCAATCGGCCGCCGCGGCGCCGGGGTATCGGCTATGTCCCGCAAGAAGGCGCCCTATTTCCCCATCTTTCCGTGCGCAAGAACATTCTTTTCGGAAGCGACCGAAGCCAAAACCTCCGCGCATCGAAGGGCATCGCGGTGGATCATGTGCTGGAAATTCTGGAAATCGACAAACTTTTGGATCGTCCGGTGACGGGGCTTTCAGGCGGCGAGGCGCAGCGGGTAGCTCTGGCGCGCGCGATCTTGTCGGGACCGCAATTGCTTTTGCTCGATGAACCTCTGGCAGCGCTCGACGTCGCGCTCAAGGAAAGAATTCTGCCTTATCTCGCCCGCGTTCGGGACGAGTTCGGCATTCCGATGATTTACGTTACGCACAATCTCACCGAAGTTCTAACCTTGGCGGATTGGGTATTGATGATCCGCCAAGGCCGCTTGATCGCCACGGGTGTGCCGAAAGAAACGCTGATATCAGCCGACGCTATCACGCAACTCGCCGACGAACAGTTTGAAAACGTTTTGACGGTAAACTTCGTGCAAGCAAACCGCGAAGCCGGAAATACTCAAGTCCGGCTTGCATCAGGCACCGAACTTTTCATTCCCTATTTGTCGCGTCCAGGAAAGCCGGAGTTTCAAATTCGGGTCAGCGCCGACGATATTCTCGTCGCCACCGAACGTCCCAAAGGCATTTCAGCGGGCAATATCTTGCCTGGCACAATTTCTAAAATGGAACGACTCGACGGCGAGGCGCTGTTGACTGTTTCCGCCGGTGACGAATTTTTTGTCCGGCTCACTTTTGCGGCCGTCGCGAGACTTGGCCTTCGAATAGGAATGTCGGTGTTTCTCATTATCAAGATTCGCTCATTCCACGTGTTGTAGAAAATCGTTCCGCCGACCGATTACTTGACAGCGCCAATCGTCCGCGCCAGATTGAGTCGGCTAGTCGCACCGGCCGCCGGAGGCTTGAGTTTGAAGCCGCTCAAAGCCGGCGCTGGCAGTTTTATACCTCCAAAACCTCCTCCCGCTGGGAGAGGATTGAGGTGAGGGATGCTTTCAGCTGCTGGCTCAATTTTCCAATATCTTTTTCACCCGCTCGATCACGTCCGGCGGCTGGCTGGTGACTTCCTTCGCCAGGCTCTGCATTTCTTCCCACGACACCGGCTCCAGGTCGTAGCGACGCTTCTTCACCTCGGCGATGAACTCGGGATCTTTGAGCATTTTTGCATAGCCGTCGCGAATTGTGCGCGAGAGATCCGCAGACATCCCCGGCGGCGCCACCATCGGCCGGCCAAATCCACCGGACGAGAGAACGACCGTGGCCATGCGGCGCGGGGCGTCGGGAGTCTTCTGCTTGTCCATTAACTCAAAAAGTGTCGGCACGTCGCCGAGCCGCGCATCGCGCTTGCGTCCGGTCTGAATCAGGCTCTTCACGTATCCGTTTTTGAACCACGTCCGCGTCGGCTCTCGGCCCACGAAACTACCGATATCGAAGGCGCGGCAGTGGAGCTCGCCGCGTTCCACCGCGATATCGATCTCGCCGCCGCTTTGATAACCGGTGACCGTTTTAAACTTGAGACCAAGAGTCTCTTCCAAAACCCGTGGGACAAAATAGCCTGTGGCGCCAGTTCCCGCGCCGCCGCAGCGCGGCGGTTCCACGGCGCGCCGGATATCGTCGAGGGTCTTGTACGGGCTGTCCGCTCTCATATAGAGCTGGGCTTCGAGCCGTTCCGGCGAGCCGATCATGGTAAATTTCGACCACTCGAATTTTGCCGTGTCGCGCCCGAGGATCTGATCGAAAAACACTCCGCCTTGCAATGCGCCCAACGTGAGCCCATCGGGTTTAGTCATATTGTAAACGAAGTTAGCGGCGACCAAAGAACTGGCGCCGGGCATGTTCTGCGGAATAATGGTCGGTTCGCCCGGTAAATGTTTGCCGAGAAACTGACCGACCAGACGGGCGTAGAGATCGACGCCGCCTCCCGTGCTCGTGCCAATAATGAGCCTGATGGATTTGCCCTTGAAGTCCTGCTCGCTCTGGGCGAAGGCCTCGGATGTCAGAGTCACTACACATCCCAGCGACAGGCACAGCCACCATGTCGACCCCTTAAATAAGTTCACCATGAAACGACCCTCCGCTTTGTGCTCAAAGATGGACTTTAGCATCGAGCACGGTGATTTCCGCAGAGTCCACGCTCAAGGCGATCGGGTTTATATCCAGCGCTGTAATTTTACCCTCGAGCTCGACCGCGATATCCGATAACTGCAACAGGGCTTTGTTCAAAGCAGTCAACCCCCCGGCGGATTTCTTCAAGACCGGAAACGCTTTGAGCGACGCAAGCATCTCCTCCGCGTCCATCGGTGCGAGCGGCGCCAACCGCAGCGCATAGTCCTTGAGCACTTCGGTAAAGACGCCGCCGAGGCCGCAGAGAATCACCGGACCGAAGGTGGCGTCATACTTAACACCGAGAATCACTTCAAAATCGTGCGGCACAAATTTCTCGACGCTGAGGGCAAACTCTCCCCGAAGCAGCGGCCGGGCATTGGCCGCCAGCGCGGCAAATGCATCTTCGAGCGCGGCGTCGTTGGAAATTGTTCGGCTGACGAGACCGGCATCGCTTCGATGCGCGATATCTGGGACCAGCGCTTTTAACATTACCGGATAACCAAGAGTTCTTGCCGCAGTTCTTGCTTCATCGCTCGTCCCTGCGGACACACTTTCGGCGCACTTTAGCCCATAACCGTGGAGCAGTCTCACAGTCGCCGACTGCGCGAGGATGGACGATCCTTGAGGCGCCTTCAGAATGGCCGCTGCCTCCGGCCGCGCCGGCGCGGCAGCGCCAGTCTTCTTCCGAGCGGCATGGTGACGCTCGACAAACTGGCCGTGGTCAATGTATGCGCGCAACGTCTTGAAGCAAGCGTCCGTCGCAGCATCAAATACCGGCACATGGTGTGCCTGAAAAATCTCGCGCACATCGGCTTCGCTGAGCATGATAATGGCGGCAGCCGTCTTGCTGAATTTTTCCGACGCAGAGGCAAAGTTACGGGCATACTCGTGACGCACGGCGAGCGGGCCGAGATACATCAAGAGGCAATCGTTGGCCTTGTCCGCGGCGAAGGCCTCGCACACGCTGGAAAGAAACCCCGGGCTGCGCGACGCGCCCGCAGTATCGAATGGATTGGTTAAAATCGCCGTGCGTCGTTGCGGGATGTGCGCCTTGGCTTCGTCGGAAATATCCGCCAGCTCGATGCCGTACTCGCTCGCTTTGTCGGCCATCAAGCTCGCGCCCGCGCCGCTCGACGTCATGACGAGGATCCGACCGCCGCGCGGCACCGGTTGATGCGCGGCCATTTGCGCCGCGCCTAAAAATGTTTCCACCGTGTCCGTGGATATCACGCCGTATTGGCGGAACGCGGCGTCATACACCTCGCCCGACCCGGCCATGCGCGCCGTGTGAGCTAGCGTCGTGATCGCGCCGCGCTCGGACTTGCCGACTTTGAGCACGACAATGGTTTTGCCGAGCTCGTGCGCGAGCTCGGCGAGCTCTAGAAAACGCCGGCCATTTTTAAGTCCCTCCATAAGCACGGCGACAACTTTGGTCGACGGGTCTTCGAGGAAGAATTCGGTAAAATCGCAAAGATCCAAATCCATCTCGTTGCCGTTGCTGACGAGATAGCTAAAACCTTGATTCGCTTGCACGGCCCGGTGTCCAAGCACACCGAGCAAAGCGCCGCTATGTGACGCGATCGCCACCGGCCCTGGCTTTAGCGGCAGCGCAAACGCGTGATCATAGCCGCACGGAATGTTCTTCAAAACGTTGAACGTGCCGTGACAGTTGGGGCCGCAGACCCGCAGGTCGTATCGTTTCGCGATGTCGCTTGCCTGCGCTTGGCGCTCCGCGCCTTCCGCCCCCGCTTCGCTGAATCCGGCTGAGCCAATGATTGCGGTCTTGACGCCCTTCTTGCCGCATTCTTCCAAGATCTGCGCCGTCAGCTTTGCGTCGACCATGAGCACCGCGACGTCGGGAGCTTCCGGCAGATCGGTCACGCTGGCGTAACACGTCAGTCCGCTGATTTCCTTCACTCGTGGATTGATCGGATAAATCTTTCCGGTGAATTGTGAATTGATAATATTGCGCAGCGGCAGCCCTGACGCCTTGGTCAGGTCCGACGAGGCTCCGACAATGGCAATCGATTGCGGCTCGAAGAGTAAACGGACGCGCGGGTCGGACACGGAGACTCCTAAGATTGATGAAAGAGGTTAGAACGCGATGGGTTCAAAACGCCGCTACGACGGCAACCACCGGCCGCCGACTGCTTCGGCTGAAACCGACGGCGCCGAATCGCTGTTGCCGTTCATCGTCTCCGGCCGCTGCGGGCTCTTGATGGTTTCTTTCCACGGCGACGGCGCGCCCTCGTAAGCGGCGGGTCCCTTGATGAAGTGACGTGCATGTTCCAAAGTTTCCACGAACGGCATATTCATCGGATAAAGTTTTTTGCCTTTCGGTCGCGGCCCGCCTTTGGAAACATGGCCCCAAAGCGGATGGCCGACAATTTCTTCCGCCAACCAAACCGCTTCGATCAACTTTTCCAGGTCGACGCCGGTTTCGATGCCCATGCCTTCCATCATGTGGATCAAATCTTCCGTCGGCGCCAGGCCGGCCGACCGTCCGTTGCCGCAAAACGGACAGCCACCCATGCCGCCGATGGCCGGTTGCAAGCGCAGTGTATCGTCGGCGTCGAGATTTTTGAGCGCGACATAGGATGACGTGAGCGCCATGCCGCGGGTATTGTGCAGATGCAGATTGAAGCTCTTGATCGCCGGCCAGCGCTCTTTGATCGCCGCCAATTGGCGCTCGACTTGATCCGGCATGTTCCAACCCATCGGATCGGAGATACCGATCTTGGTTACGAGAATCCCGGCTTCTTGCCAGAGCCGGTGTTGTCGTTCCAACATTGTCATCCGATCTTCTTGCGATACTTCGCCCGTCCAGTTCGAGCCCCAGGCAGCGCTAATGCTGATGCCTGCTTCTTTGGCGTCTTTTCTTTTCGCTTCCTCGATCGCTTTCGGCCAGCGCTCCATCTGCTGCGCGATAGTGCGATTGATGTTGCGCTGCGCGAACACATCGCAAAGATAGACCGCGGTCTGCGCCTGGTATTTCTCGTCCGATAGCGGCGGAATATATTGTCGCAATCGTTCGCGACCCATATCATTTAGCGCGGTGGCGGTGTAAGTCACGCCGGGCTTGGGATGAAATCCTTTGACGAGTTCATCAATGTCGGCCATCTGCGGCACCCAGCGCGGGCTGACGAAGGAGCCGACGGCGATTTCCTTCAGACCCGTTTCGGATAACGCGTCGAGCAGACGAATCTTGTCGGCGACCGGAACCCCCGCGCGCTCTATTTGCAAACCGTCGCGCATGCCTTCTTCAGTCAAAACCACTCTGGGATAATTGCTCATGGATTCCTCCTGCAAACCAATAACGTCGGATGACTCATTAAGAGCATTACTTCCTCTCCCTTTGGAAGAGGACTGCGGTGGGGGGCGAATTGCTCCGCGCGACCCTCATCCTGTCCTTCTCGCATACGAAAAATCGCGCCCGCGTCATCCTGAGCCCTAGCGAAGGATCTGCTTTTCTTCGGTACTCGTGTCGAATCGCGTTTGGCGTTCCGAAACTACAAAACCAAAAAGCAGATTCTTCGTCGCTCCACTCCTCAGAATGACATTGCGACACAACCTCAGAGGGAGAACCAATCCTCAGACACGAACGTTGAATGTGAACAGCAGCGTTTGTCACGGCCAGTGTTGGTCGTTTAACTTCGATCAGTCGCCCTTGTATTTCGCCGAGCGCTTTTCGGCAAAAGCTTTAGCGCCTTCACGCGCGTCTTGGCTTTCGTACGGACTAGGTCCCGGTGCCATTTTCAACGCAAAGAACAACGGCGAGCCGATGGATTTCACGGAGAGCTCTTTGATGCGTCGTAACGACACCGGCGCGTTCTCGGCGATTTTTTCCGCCAAGGCGATCGCCGTCGGCATTAACTCGGGCAATGGCACCACGCGATTGACCAGGCCGAATCGCAACGCGTCCTGCGCTGAGATCTGCTCGCCGGTGAAAAGCATTTCCATCGCGATGCCGCGCGGAATCAAGTATTGCAGCATCACCGTGGCGAAGTTTGCGCCGCGACCGCGCTTCGCCTCCGGCAGGCCGAAGCGGGCGTTTTCCGCAGCGATACGAATATCGCAGGCCAAGCTCAGCTCACATCCGCCGGCCAGCGCATAACCGTTCACCGCTGCGATGACCGGCTTGTATGTTTCTATGGCCAACGTGCTCGAATGCGGCGGCTCATCCAACGCCCCGTAGTCCGGTCCGACGCGATAGGATTTCTTTTGGAACAGTTCATTGTGCTCCTTCAGGTCCGCGCCCGCCGAAAAAGCCTTGTCGCCCGCACCGGTGACGATGGCGACGTGGATCGACGGCTCCTGGCGCACTTTGAGAAACGCGTCGACGAGTCCCTGGCGCACTTCGGAGCCGAGCGCGTTCATGCGCTCGGGCCGATTGATCGTCACGATCGCCACATGGCCACGCTGCTCGAACAAGACATAATCAGACATCAGCTCTTACCTCGCATTTCGAAAGCATCGATGCCCATCATCTGCAGTTCCCGGCGCTCTTGGCGGCTATTTTCGTGTTCCCCAGTGTTTACCGTAGAAATCTCTAACCGGCTTGGGGTCGATATATTCGACGCTGTCCACGTCGAAGTACTTTACTCCATCTTGGCGCCGAAACTCCACCGGGATGTCCTCTTTTGGAATGTCTATCCGAAAAGAATCTGCCGCTCCGGTTTCCCTGGCATAGTTCTTTTGAAAAGCAATCTGCCCTTCGCGTGATAATAGCCAATTGAACGCTAGACGGGAGGCGTTGGGATGCGGCGCTCCTTTGAGGAGTCCGCCGGCACCCGCCGCAGTAAGCAACGCAGCGCCTTCTTTAAAATGATCCGGTCTGAAGCTGCCGATCGGCAATCCTTGTTCCCGCGCCTTGCCGATATTGCGATTGCCTGGAGAAGTGAAAAGACGCGATAGCGAACTTTCCAACCCCCAACCAGTCCGCTATCTGCCGTATGTCATTGCTCGGGGTAACATCCATTTGGCCGAAAAGCTGATTTAAGAATTTTGGACCGAGCTCCGGTTGATAGAAAAAAAACTTGTGCGGAGCCGTTATCTGCGTAAATGCGACGACCTTTCCTTTCCATTTAGGATTGATCAAATCCCAATAGGAACTTAATTCTTTTGGATTTACCAGGTTTGTGTTGACTACGACGTCGACGCGCAAGGTGCCGTTGAAAGTAAATACGTAAGCTCCTTCCTTATCGACGTACTGATGTTTTCCCTGCCACCACTTCGATTCGTCGACAACCTCGGGCAGCATCAACGCTGGCTTCAAAGGATCGAGACCCTTGGCCTGATGGATGACGTAAGTCCCGTTAGGACCGGCCAAAAAAATATCTCCCAGGTTCTTTCCGGCGCGCTGCTCGCTCAGCAGGCGCGGCACGATATCCGCGGATCCTCGTCCCGTGACATAGGTGAGCTTGATGTCGGGAAATTTCTTGGAAAACTCGGCAAAGATCGACTCGTAGCCCACGTTGCCGTAGATGGTGAGTTCTTTTTCGCCCTTAGCGGCGCGTACCAGTTTATCCCATGATGCTTGAGTATTGACCGCTTCGGCGGAAAAAGCCGGAGCAGCTTCCCATGAAAAGAGCATGAAGAGCGTCAACGCGCTTAATGAAAACGACAAGAATCGCTTCATGGGTCGTCCATCTTCAACGTAGATACGCCGGTCGCTACGGATCAATACGGTGCGAAATCGTCTTTGAACTCCGCGACATCGTCGCTGCCGCCGAATCCCGGTCTCGCATCGCGCATGAGCAAGCCGATCTGTTTATAGAGTGCCGCCGAAGTGTGTTTGAGCCAGATCGCCGGCTCGTTGCCCGTGTTCGTGTGTTGGTGCCAGGCGAAAAGCGGAACCCGCACAACGTCCCCGGCCTCCCACTCGATCCGCTTCTCGTTGAGGGTCGAAAAGCCTTTGCCTTGATAGATGAAGATTTGCGCCTCGCTGGCGTGGCGGTGCATGCCACCGCTCTCGTTGGGCATGATCCGGGAAGGAACGCGGCGAGTCGTCGGAATTCGATATTGGAAATCGAACGTGACGGTTTGACCGTCGCGGGATTTCTCCCAATTTTCTCGTCCGAGCCCGTCTTCGAATTTCAACAGCACTTTGCCAAGCGGCCCCGATTCTTCGTCGGCACGGTCCCAGGACGCCGGCGGCGACAAGTTTTCCTCGCCACCCAAGCCGAGAAACTTATAGATCGGCGCAGTGCTCATGCGCGCGTATTTGGCCGCACGCTGACCGGTGTTGACATGCTGATGCCATGCGAACAACGGGACGAATAGCACATCGCCCTTTTTCCAATCGAATCTCCGGCCATTGACGACGGTATAGCCTTCGCCTTCCAAGACGAACATCGTCGATTCACACAACTGGCGATGCAGGGGTCCGGCACCGCCCGGGCTGATTTCGGTGAGACCCCACGCCACGACTTGGCTGCCGAAGTCATACCACCCGCTGCGGTAACCTTCAGTTCCCTTGACGGGCTCGAGCTTGACCTCGCTCATTTTGATCGCGTGCTTCTTTTCCTGGAAATCTTTGCGTAAACAATCCTCCAAACTGCTCGGTCGATTGAGAGGACTGCCGTTTGGACCTACTTGGACCTGCATCCGCTTCATATCGGACTTCTCCTTTCCATCCGTTTTGGCTGCGTTTGGCCACTTTTATTCGCTACGTTTTTGAACCGCGGTAAGTCACTTGCGGCATCTGCACCGTGACGCCATTTTTCTTGCACTCGCGCTCGAACTCCCTTCTAATCTCCGGATCCTCGTCCTCGTATTCGATCTGATCGCCGTAGTTCTTCTCCGTCCCGCGATTGACGCCGATGTGCGCACCTCCCCAGTGGACCGCCAGCAGTCGCGCCGGCTCTTTGCCGGTGACCAAATGGTTGTGGTACCACATGTCCGGCGGCGAGAAGACGATACCTGGCTTCCAGTCGACTCTCTCCCGCGGCTGTCCCTCCAACCATTGCAACGAATATCCCGTGCCTCGCAGAATGATCAGATGCGCGCCCGGGCCGTGACGGTGGGCTTTCTTATAATAGCCCGGCTTTTGGTCGGCGATGTGCCCGCCCATGGTGTTTTCCGCGAGATTGAAATGCACCGAGAGCGCCGCCCCGGGAGCGTACATGCCGCGGCTGTGGTCCGTAAGATTTTCGAAGTGAAGAACATCGGGGACGACATTGGTCTTCCAAACTTTTCGGTGACGGCCGGGAGAATCCGGCAAAGTGTAGGTCTCTTGCACACCGGCGCCGCTAAAATACTTGGGGTTGGTCTGATAGCGGCTGCTGAAGACAAACGGATTGTCGTAGATAAATTTTTTATCGCGGAAAAGATTGATGGTGTGCGGCGCGGTGGTGATGCTGACAAATCTGGTCGGTTCATTGCCCTCGCCGTTGAAGTGCTGGCGCCAACAGTTAAGCGGCGGCGAAAAAAGGCTGCCCTCCTGCCATTCGAAGGTTTGCTTCGGCATGCCATCGTACCAAACGGTCGTTGCTCCCCGGCCCCGGAGGACATAAATGGCCTCTTCGTATAGATGGCGAGCCGGATGAGTCTTGCCACCCGCGGGAATCTCGGCAACGTAGGCGTCGAGCGATTGTTGCTCCGCTAGACTGACATACGCCCCGAGGCACCCCAGCCGCTTCCACGGCTCAACCGCGACCGCGTTGAGATCCGCCCAGGAGCCTTCGTGTTTGGGAACTTCCTCCTCGCGCAGCCACTGGGTATACGCCGTCTCCAAGGGAGGCGCCGAAATGACCGGTTCCGATGGATTGTTTGTGCCAGCCACAGATTCCTCCTGTTGTGCTGATCGATTCAGTTCTTGGTGCGACCGCCCCAGAGTTTGTTGTAAAAATCCTGAACCGGTTTGGGGTCGATGTACTCCGCCGAATCGATGTCCAGATACTTGACTCCCTCTTTGCGCCTGAATTCCACGGGTATTTCGTCCTTGGGGATATCCGTTCGGAACGAATCGGCGGCGCCCGTCTCTCTCACATAATTTTTCTGAAAAGCGATTTGTCCTTCGCGAGAGAGCAGCCAGTTGATCGCCAACTTGGCTGCATTGGGATGCGGCGCGCGCTTGAGCAGAGCTCCGGAGCCCGCCGCCGTCAGCAGCGCCACGCCTTCTTTGAAATGGTCCGCCTTGAAGATGCCCAACGGCAGACCTTGCTCCCGAGCCTTGCCGATGCTTCGGTTACCCGGAGAAACGAAAAGACCGATGGCGTGCTTTCCCACTCCCAACCAGTCCGCGATCTGACGCATATCTGCGCTATTGATCACATCCATCTGGCCGAAAAGCTGGCTTAAAAATTTCGGACCGAGCTCCGGCTGGTAAAAGAAAAATTTATGCGGCGCCGTAATCTGCGTGAATGAGACGACTTTGCCCTTCCACTTCGGGTTGATCAGATCCCAGTACGAATTTAATTCTTTGGGATTGACCAAGTTGCTGTTGTAAACCACGTCGACCCGAAACGTGCCGTTGAAAGTAAAAATATACGCGCCTTCCTTATCGACGTATTGATGCTTGCCTTGCCACCACTTCGATTCATCCGACACTTCGGGGTGAATCAAAGCCGGCTTGATCGGATCCAAGGCTTTGCCCTGGTGCAAGGTAAACGCCGGGGTGGGGCCGGCCAGGAACAAGTCGCCCAAATATTTCTCCGCCCTCTGCTCGCTCAATATCCGCGGCACAATGTCGGGGCCGCCGCGGCCGGTGACGTAGACGACCTTGATGCCCGGATATCTATTCTCAAACTCAGTGAAAATGGCGTCGTAGCCCGTGTTGCCGTAGATCGTCAGCGCGCCCTCGCTCTTCGCCGCAGCCACGACCTTCTCCCAGGCGGCCTGCGCACTAGGCTTGGCTTCGCCCGCGCTGGCTGAGTTTGCCCACAAGAAAGGGAAGCCCAAGAAAATCCACATCACGATTGCCGTTCTGATCGACGTATACCGCGTCATGTTTTCATCCTGAGTGACTACGACCCAAACTCACAGGGGATTGTACGAGCCGATGGCCGCCAACCGTTCCGTCCATACCCATCGCTTGATCGGCCGGCCTTCGGCCACAGCCTTTAGCTCACGTTCCCAAAGCTTGCGCTGCATAATCAACGCCTTGTCCGAGCGGCCGAGCCACTCCTTTTTTCGCGTGCGCACCGGACCCTGACCGACTTGCACAGCGTAATCCTGTATCCATACGATATTCGCCTTTTCATCGCCCTCGATGTCCTGAATGCGCATCCGGCCGCGCAGAACCGCTTCGCCCATTTCGTTGGGCGAACGCCCCAGCTGGCCGCTCCTCGCCGCATGCCGCTTCTGGACCGCCTCATCCGCTTCGTTTCCCGTCTTGAATTGCACGTCCACCTGAAAACTCACGTGTTGATCGTCGTCGATGGGCACGCGGAACGCCAAATGATCGCGGTCCCCGCCGCGGCGAAAGCATAAGACGTTGGGCATGCCGTGATGGGTGACGTGATAACGGCCGCTCTTGAAATCGGAGCGCAGCAGGATTCCGTATTCGGTCTCTTCTATGCTTACTGACGGGATCTCCACCGGCCGGTTGATAAAAAACTCCGACTCACGGTGAGTGAAGGGAATATGAATGGGGTCGTTCTCGATGTTGTTAAGGAAGTTGCAAGGCCGGATGTAGGTCTCGATCCAAATAGTCTTGTTCTCGAATTCCGGATAGCGAGGAAACTCCGGCGGCGCATCCTCGCCGAAATACGCGAAGACGAGGCCCAAATATTCCTTGGTTGGAAAGCTCCGAATTTTGACCTTTGCCGCGAAAGATTCATCCTCCGCAGGCTGCTCCACGCATTGGCCTGTGCTGTCGTATTTCCAGCCGTGAAAGCGGCACCGAATACATTCGCCCTCCACCCATCCCACCGTCAGCGGCACGCCGCGATGGGCACACCGGTAATCGACGAGATGAGCATTGCCCGCTTCACTTCGATACAGGGTAAAATCCTCGTTCATGATCCGAACCGGCTGCGTCCATCCCGGCTTGAGATCCTCCGACCGAAAGATCGGATGCCAAAACATCCGCATGTATTTTCCCGCCAACGTATCCGGTCCGGTGAAGTAGCAGTGCTGAAACTCATCCATGTCGACGAGGGTATCAACGGTCATAAACGTCCCTTTCCGATTAAGGTTTTTTTACGATGTCCCGGTATGCGCATTCGGTTGGTCGTCAAATTAGGCCTAGGGCCTCATTAATTTTTTCCCGACCTCTTTGTAGTTGCCGCTCGTAATCAACTCCGCGTTGATTTCGTCCTCTTGAGACCAGCAACCAAGATCGTAACCATGCCAAGGAGACTTCAAGTCGAGCGGCCCCAATTCCAGCTCATTCCATAACTCGATGGCGCGAGTCATGTATTCCTTCTTGGGCAAGGAGATCGGCGGATAGGGCCATTTGAGGGTCGCGTCGATCATCAGCGATGAAGCCCCCAACCCTTCCGGATAAATCCTGGCCTCGCGCGGCCCGGCCGGATCATAGGCGGAATAGTCCAGTCCCGCGGTTCTGCCGCGCATGATGTGAATGTCGCGATGAGGCTGCATGCGAAAGCTCAGAGCCCAATTCACCGCCTCCTGATCCTTGGGATCTATGTCCTCATCGACGACAATGATAATTTTGGCGCGATCCGAAGCGAATCCATTTGCGGCGCTCAGCGCCTGCCAAACGTCGCTCGGATTTCGTTTCTTCATGCGGATGATGCAAATCATCCGTCCGCCGCCGGATTCCGGAAAGGCAATCTCCATCACTCCTGATATGTTGCAATCGTGCCGCAGGTGTTTGTAAAAAACGTTCTCCAAGGCAATCTGAACGATTTTGCTGCTTTCACTCGGTGGCATTTGACTGAGAAACACGCTGTAAATCGGATTCTTCCTGTGGGTGATGGCGGTCACTTTCATCAAATAGTTGGTGTTCGGCGCGCCTTTGCACATATAGCCGGTAAACTCCCCGAAGGACGCCGATCCTACCCTTCGATCGATGGAGACCTCTCCTTCGATAACGATTTCTGAATGGGCGGGCACTTCCAGGTCTATGGTCTTGCATTTGACCATCTCGACCGGCTCGTTGGCTATTCCACCGGCGACGGCGAGCTCATCCACTCCGTACGGAAGCGAAGCGACGGAGGTATAAGCGATGTTCGGCGGCGCGCCGATAACGATGGCTGCGGGCGGGGAAATTCCCTTCTCTTTGCTCTTGCGCCAATGTATCGAGCCATGATGCGTCGGCCCGATGGATAGCCCAATCAAGTTTCGATCCAGGAACTTACCTGCATAGCAGCCGCAGTTTTGCACACCGGTTTCTATGTCCCTGGTGATCACGTGGGATGCAGTCGTGCGCAGCGCTCCGGTAAAGCCGGGCGTATTCACCGGCACGGGTAATTCGTCGAGGCCTTCCGCCAGCAGGTTTTCTCCGACGTGCACTTCCTCCTGGCAGCAGCCGGAATCGACGGTCCTCGTCTGAATGGGATGGGTCAACGCCCTCACCCATTTTTCACCGATATCGGCGGCGTCGCACATCATGCCAAGGGCGTAAACCTCGCGCGAGGCGGCAAAGGTGCCAACCGCAACCGAGCCCGGATATTTTTTGCCGGTCACGCTCGTGACATTTTCAAACAGAAAGGCTTTGCGCTTGGACTCGGGCAACCCGCGAAATTGAAGCCTGACCAGAGGAACCAACTCCGTTTCTTTGATGATCGGCCGAGAAATGCGGACAAGCTTCCCGTGACGCTCGAGAACCTCGAGCAAATCTCTCAGGCCCTTGTAGTATGCCATTCGATCGCTTCCCCGGATTTCGAGCCCTATCTTATGATCAAGTAGTGATGGGCCTTGGAAATCGGCGGCAGTCCCTCGACGATCTTGCTCCAATCATTCCCTTCATTGTCGCTAAAAAAGACCTCGCCATCGGTGGTACCCGCATAAAGCCCAAAAGAGCCGTTGTAAACTTCCATAGCCATCGCTTCCACGTTACCGTGGATTTTCTCCGGTAGGCCGTTCTGCATCACTTCCCAATTCTTTCCGCTGTCCGTACTTCGCGCAATTCGAGCATCCGCGGCATGCGTCTGTAACCAAAACGGCGGACGGCTCGCGGCGCCCGCAGTGAACATCACGTTTTCGCGTTTGGGATGAACGATCAGGGCATCGGGGTAGCCGATGTGGGTCGATGCCATGGGCAGAGGATTCCAACTCTCGCCGGCATCGTCGCTTTGTAAAATTCCCGCGCGCGTGGACAAGAAGAGGCGTTCGCTGTTCGACGGAGAAATTAAGACTCTATGCACGTCGTCATCGAAGCCATGCAGTTCCTGCCACGACCGGCCACCATTCGTGGTCTTGAGCAGTCCGCCCTGCTCGATACACGCGTAGACGACGTTTGGATCGCGCCAGTTAATCGCGACGTTTTTGACATGGCCAAATTTCGGCGGCGCCGGAAAAAACCACTTGTCCACGCTCGGCACATCGCGCAGCGAGGGAATCTCTGTCCAACTCTCGCCCAAGTCATCGCTTTCGAACAGGTGCGCCGGATCGGTCCCGACATATAGCTTCACGCCGGCTTGGCGCTTCGTGAAACTCAAACAATAGATATCTTTCTTGGTGATTCCGTTGTCTCGGTGCTGCCATGATTTTCCGCCGTCCGCACTCGCGTGCAGCGAACCTTTGTGAGCGCCGGCAAACAACAATCCACTCGAGGGCTCGAGCACCAAGGTATGAATGTGCAGCCCCTCGAGGTGCCGTTCGCTGACGCTCCACCGGTTGGAGCCGCTCTTTCGAATCCTGAAAATTCCTGCAACAGTTCCAACCAGTACCTCGTCCGAAAGGCCATTTGAATCGTAAACGGATGTTCCGCCGTGAGATAGAAAAATCGCCATGATTGATGACCTCCTGCCGATAGGTTTGAACTGAGCGCACCATTTCGCGGAACTGTGGGTTTGTCAAGATTAATTCTTGCTATATAGTAGCTTCACGTTTGCTTAATCGAACAAGCCGCAAAAAATCTTGGTTCCTCGATAAACATCGCATTTTTGTCGATGTCGAAATTTGCCGGATATGGATTTAAAAAATCTGCGCGCATTCCATTTTGTCGGAAAGTACGGCAGCCTCAAAATGGCCGCGAATTATCTCAAACTCACCTCACCGGCCATCTCCCTGCAAATCAAGAAACTCGAGAGAGACCTGCGCGTCCAACTCTTCGATCGTCATCCAAACAAACTCGTTTTAACGCAAACCGGCGCTGTCCTATTAAAACAAACGGAGGTTATTTTGGCCGCCCTCAACCGACTGCAAGAGTCAGCGACGAAAGGATCTCCCGGCTACTCCGAGAAATTGACGATAGCTTTTTCAAGCGATCTACCGAAGCATTTCGCGCCGCGCATCGCGGCGTTTAGCCAAGGCCATCCAGACCTTCGACTGACGGTGCTTTCCCGCTACCCACGCGAGGCGGTGCCCCTGCTAAGCGACGGCGCCATCGATGCCGCCGTGGGCTGGTTTACAAAGGTTCCGCACGATATTCAAAAACAGCCTCTGTTCACGAGCAGGATGCACCTGATTTTTCCGGCGCGACACCCGCTAGCGCAGAGGAAGAAACCATCTTTGGCAGACATCACGAATTACCGGGTGGTTCTTCACACCAGCCCGACGCCGACGCGAAAGTTGGTGGATGCAGCTCTGTCAAGGTATGGCATTGAGGCGGAAAACATACTAGAGGCCGGTACGTGCGACACCATAATGGAATTCGTCGAACTTGGACTAGGCATCGGTTTCGTCCACGACACCTGTTTACTGAGACAATCGCGAAACCTTCAATCCGTCGATATGACGCGTGAAATTGGAACGATGGAAGTCTCAGTGATCTATAGAAAGTTCGCAGCGGCCAAGTCGTTGCATCGATCTTTAATCGACGCCCTTTTGGCGCGAGGCAGTCACACGAAAGTGAAGAAGCTGGTCTGAATCCATCGAAAGGAGACTTGTCGGTTCTGACCCTCGGACACTAAAGCATCAAAATCTATATTCGATTTGTACAAAGTGAGATTGCTATCACTTATCGATCTCCTTCAATGCTTCGCGCAAATAGCTTTGATCGACATATTTGCTCACATCCGGTAGAGGCTCCTTCGCGCCGGTTTGCTCAGCGTAAATCCGGATATTGTTCTTCATTCCTTCCATAGTCACGTCACCGTCCGGCGGCCAAAAGCGATTCTGCGTATAGAATTCCCAGCCCTTGCGCGCATGGAGAGGCTTCAATTTCATCTCGTTGGAGAGGAACTCAACGGCAGCATCTCTATTCTCGAACATCCAGCGAAAGGTCAGCACCATCGCTTTCATGAAACGGACCATGACCGGGCGGTTCTTTTCCGCCCAAGATCGCCGCACCACCAGCGCGTTGGTTTGAAAATGCGGGATCCCCTCGCTGAGCCGGCCGATGACGTTGAGTCCTGACTCTTCCGCGGCGTAGTTGAGCGGCACCGCCACCGTCGTCGCCGCGATCTGGCCGGATTGCAGCGCGGCAAGATTGGCCGAAGACCCGCCGGCGATGACGAGCAGTTTGTAATCGCGCGGATACTCGAGGCCCTTGAGCTTGAGAGCTTCTCTAAGCGCCGTGATCGTGCCGCCGGTCAATGATGCCGTGCCGAAGGTCGCGCCGCGGAGGTCTTCATAGGTTTTGTAATTCTTACCGGCGATCAAGAACTGGGCGATGCCGTTTATGATCCCGCCGGTGACGACGAAGTCGAGGCCGCGCTCCGACGCTTCGATGTAAGGCTCCGGGCCGCCGGAGCCGAAGTGTAGCGAGCCCGCCGCCAGGGCCTGCAAAGTCATCGGCACACCGCGCAGCAGGACCAATTGCACGTCGAGGCCCTGCTGGTCAAAAAAACCCTTCTTCGTGGCTGCCCAAAGCGGACTGTATCCCAAAGTCTTACTGGACGCGCCCAAAACGATCCTGGTTTTCTCTTGCCCATCAGCCGGCGCGAAATAGAGCGCGATGGCTAAGAGAGTAAGCGCGGACGCAAACCGCACAGTCATTTTGGCCTCCTTGGCGAAGTCCCACGAGGGGTCTTGTCAACATCTTCCCGGGCACACGATGCCGTCTCAGCTCTACAACGGCGGCAAGTTGGCTTTCAAGGGAAAGAAATGTCATCGCCGTGCGGTTACGGAACCGCCTGATACCCGTCGCGGACAATCATCTTTGCCTCCCCTGCATCATCCAATTCAACGTAGTAATTGCCGTAAGCGCTTCTTCCAAGAGTCTGTGCACCGAGACGCGCCAAATTTCATCATGCCTTGGAGCCATCCAGCTTCACCTGCCTCGCGTAATTTTTACGGAGTCTGTCGAAGGGCGTTCTGGCGCGACGTAGTAAAAATCAGATAGCGAATGCCGTTTGGATCCCTGGCATATCCGTTGCTCTAGTCGCTGCTCGACCGAACGGAGCGAAAAGTTCAAAAGCTAGGAGGCGATATGCAGAGAGGAAAAACCAGTAGCAAATTTTCGACATGGACGGTGATCGTTGCGATCGCGGCGACGGCGGCGGGCTGCGCCGGTGGGCCGATGACGACCCGAGAAAAGGGCGCAGGTATCGGTGCTGTCGGCGGGGCGGCGGCCGGAGGATTGATCGGCAGCGCATTCGGGCGTCCCGGTATGGGCGCTGCGATCGGCGCCGGCACGGGCTTGGGCGCGGGCGCGCTCGTAGGCGACTACATGCAGGGACAGGAACAAGCCCAGTACCAGTATAACCAACAGCAGATTCAGCAAAACCAACGCGTCATCGAACAAAATCGATACGAGAGCCAGCGCTATCAACGGACGGAATATTGATTGATCAGACGAAACGAAATTAAGCCGCGTACTAAAGGAGAAGTGAAATGAATCGTTCAAAAGTTTTTGTCCTAGCCGGGTTGCTCTCTGCAACTTTACTGATGCCCGCCACCTCGGCGATGGCAGACCCGAAGGGTGAGGGCGACAAACATCATGAGGCGGAAAATCATGGCAAGCATAAAGGTTGGGAAAAACATAAGGCAAAGAAATTTGACCATGACGTGCATGACCGCCGTTACTATCGGCACCCCGAGCCGCGCCGGTATCATCGCCATGTCCGGTACGACAATCGCGGCCACCACAACAAACCCGAGATTCGCGACGGTTTCAAAGACGTTCGTAACACCCGCAAAGAGATTAAGGACGATCGCGTCGAGCTGCGCAAAGATTACGCCGAGCTGAGAAAAGACCGCGCGGAACTCAGGCGCGATCTGCGCAACGGCGCGAGCAAAAGCGAAATCATGAAAGACCGCCAGGAGATTCGCGCCGACCTGAAGGAGATCCACGATGACCGCGCTGAACTACGGAAAGACCGCGCCAAGCTGGATTCGCAGCGACGTGAGCTGAGAACCGACCTCGTGAGAAAATAACCGATCCGCCAAGTTCCGCCGGACCGTCCCCGTTACGGACGGTCCGGTCATCCCGCACGCATTCATTCCATTTCCCCTTCTTAGGTTTAACCCGGAGACGCCGTTTTTACCGGAGGTCGCGAGGAGCAGAAAAACCTCGGTCTTCAAACAGTCTATTTGCCGCACGGTGTTGTGATTCGCTGCGCCGACGATTAAGGTGTGGCCATTTTCGGGAAGTTCGAAATCAATGGCCACCACAAGGTACAATGCCGGCATTCAGCGCGCCAAAGGGCTGCTGGAAATCGCCGCCGGACTTTACGACAGTTCGCTTTCGTATCAGACCAAACGCGCGGCAGAGGGAGTGCTGCAAACCGACACGGATCTCGGCCGCGTGCTCAGGCTTTCTCTCGACACGAAGAAATCCGAGACCCGACCGGAGGTCACGATTTCCTTCACCACCGGCAGTTTTCGCGAGATCATCGCGGTCGCCGAAGGAAAGTATTCGCTCGCATGGGTGAATCCCTCGGTGCTCTTGACCATGGCGTATCGCGGCACGGGCCCCTTCCCAAAGCGGTTGCCGCTCAGGACTGTCGCTGTTTTCCCCTCCTACGACCTCATGGGTTTTGCGGTTCATGCATCGACGGGAATTACTTCCCTGTCACAGATCGGCAAAGAACGCACTCCCTTGCGCATTTCCACCGGCGTGATAGCCAAAAGCTCGCTGGCTGGAAATGCCACGATGTTCACGGTCTCGGCAGTTTTGGGCGCGGCGGGTTTTTCGCTCGGCGATCTGCGTCGCTGGGGCGCCAAGCTTCATAGCGCGCCGCGGCCAAGCGATCCGAGCCGGCGCAAGGGGATAGAAACAGGCACAATCAACGCGATTTACGACGAAGGCATCAAGAGCTGCGGACAAACTGCCTTGGAGCATGGGTTTCGCTTTCTGCCCATCGACGGCATCGTGCTGAAACGCATGAAAGCGCTCGGCTACCGGCCGGCGACGATGACAAAAACGCGCTTCAACGGACTCGCGGAAGACTTACCGACCGTCGATTTCAGCGGCTGGCCGATGATCGTTCACGCCGATATGCCGAATAAAGTCGCCTATGCGCTCTGCGAAGCGATCGAAAAGCGCCAAGACTTGATTTCCACCGATAACTATAAGCCGCTCGACATGGCGCAACTCTGCGCCAATGACGAAGAAGCGCCGTACGACGTGCCGCTCCATCCCGGAGCGAAGCGCTTTTATCGGGAACGTGGCTATCTCAAGTAGCGGACGTTGGCTGAATAGCGACGCGTGATACGTAATAAGCCCATACCAGTCCGGCGTCGGTGACTCCGATTGCTCCTTACACACCATCTATAGTAAAAACTTACCGACCCGGTATCGCCGGGACCTATGAGGTACAGAGGATGGCTGACCGAACTCGGAGGTCCAGATGAGCGCGCACACAGCGACACTGGAGCGCTACAACGCGGCACAGGATTTGATCGATCGGAACCTCGCCACTAGGCCGCAGAAAACCGCCTATATTGATGAGCGCGGCAGCTATAGCTTCGCCGCTCTCGCCGAACGTGTGAACCGCTGTGCCAACGCACTCACGGGCCTCGGCTTGGCGCTGGAAACCCGCGTCATGGTCTGCCTCCTCGACACTATCGATTTCCCGTCCGTCTTTCTCGGCGCGATCAAAGCCGGGATGGTGCCGATCGCCGTCAACACGCTGCTCATGGACAGTGACTTCGATTTCATGCTGCGCGACAGCCGTGCTCAAGCTCTGGTCGTGTCCGAAGCGCTGCTGCCGGTGTTTGCGCCGATCCTCGATGACCAACCGTTCCTAAAGCACGTAGTCGTATCGGGAGAAAGTCTCTCGCGGCACCAACGGCTATCAGACTTGATGGCTACGGCCGGCACAGATTTCACCGCCGCGCCGACCCGCGCCGACGACGCCTGCTTTTGGCTCTACTCATCCGGTTCCACCGGCACGCCAAAGGGTGTGGTGCACGTGCAAACGAGCATGATTCGTACCGCCGAGTCGTATGCTCAACCGGTCCTCGGTATCCAGGAAAGCGATGTCGTGTTTTCGGCAGCGAAGTTGTTCTTCGCCTACGGACTCGGCAACGCACTCACTTTTCCGCTTTCGGTCGGTGCCACGACGGTCTTGCTCGGCGATCGGCCTACGCCACAAGCGGTTTGCCGTATCCTGCGCGAGTATCGGCCGACGATCTTTTACGGCGTCCCCACGCTTTACAGCGCGATGCTGTCGTGTCCGGAGTTACCGAGGCGGGAAGAGCTTAGTTTGCGCCGCTGCACTTCCGCCGGCGAAGCATTGCCGTCTGAGGTGGGCCGGCGCTGGCTGGAGCACACCGGCGTGGATATTCTCGACGGCCTGGGCTCTACTGAAATGCTGCATATCTTTTTATCGAACCGTCCGGGCGACGTGCGCTACGGCACCACCGGCAAGCCCGTGCCCGGCTACGATGTCCGGCTCGTCGACGAAGACGGCCGGCCGGTCGCCAAAAGTGAGATCGGTGAGTTGCAAGTGGCGGGTCCGACGGCTGCTGCTCACTACTGGAACAACCGCGAAAAGAGCCGCAGCACGTTCCTCGGCCCGTGGACGCGAAGCGGCGACAAATACACTGAAAGCGAAGACGGCTATTTTACCTACTCAGGGCGCAACGACGACATGCTTAAAGTGAGCGGGATATGGGTTTCGCCCTTTGAGGTCGAATCCGCCGTCGCCTCCCACGGGGCTGTGCTTGAAGCCGCCGTGGTCGGCCAAGCTGATGAAAACGGTCTGATCAAACCGAAGGCCTACGTGGTGCTGCGCCCCGACGTGGCGCAGACCGAAACCCTCGCCGCCGATCTCCAGCGCCACGTGAAAGCTAAGCTGGCGCCATACAAATATCCGCGCTGGATCGAGTTCGTCGCCGAGCTGCCCAAGACCGCGACGGGGAAGATTCAGCGTTTCAAGCTGCGTGAGAAATAGTGGAGAAATGGAGTATTGGAGTGATGGGGTTCCGGATTCTGAACACTCCAGTACTCCGATACTCCACCACTCCAGCGCGTCAAACACATGGAGAATTGGAGAAGGATGATGCTTGATCACAAACTAGACCGCAGGAAGTTTTTAATCGCCGCCGGTTTGCTGGCGGCGTACACTGGTTTACCGACGCCGCCCACCCTCGCCCAAGCGCAGAAAATCCGTGTCGGACTCATGCTGCCATACACGGGCACCTACGCTCAGCTCGGCGCCGCAATCACAAACGGTTTCAAACTCGCCGCCAACGAGCGCGGCGGTAAACTCGGCGGGCGAGAGCTTGAATTCTTCAGCGTCGACGACGAAGCCGAGCCGGCAAAAGCGCCGGAGAATACCAACAAACTGGTACAGCGCGACAAGGTCGACGTGCTCGTCGGCACCGTCCACAGCGGCGTGCAGATGGGAATGGTCAAGATCGCCAAGGAAAATAATACGCTCATGATCATTCCCAACGCCGGGCTCGACGCCGCTACCGGAGCGTTGTGCGCGCCGAATATTTTTCGCACCTCGTTCTCCAACTGGCAGCCTTCCTATCCAATGGGTAAAGTGCTCGCCGATCGCGGCATCCGAAACGTCGTCTCGCTCGCCTGGAAATACGGCGCCGGCGAAGAGGCGGTTGCCGGCTTCACCGAGGGCTTCATCAAAGCCGGCGGCAAATCCGTGCGCGGTTTGTGGATTCCGTTCCCGAATGTGGAATTTCAAGCATTGCTCACGGAAATTGCCTCGATCAAGCCTGACGCGGTATTTGTCTTTTTTGCCGGCGGCGGCGCGGCGAAGTTCATTAAAGATTACGCCGCGGCGGGATTGCGCAAGAACATTCCGCTTTTCGGCTCCGGCTTTTTGACCGACGGCGTATTGGACGCCGTCGATAACGCGGCGGAAGGATTGGAGACCACTCTGCACTACTCCGATGGCCTCAATACCAAACGCGATAAAGAGTTTCGTGCCGCATACACCAAGGCGCACAAGATCGATCCGGACGTGTATGCCGTGCAAGGCTACGATGCCGGGCTGTTGCTCGCGCTCGGACTCGACGCGGTCAAAGGCGATATTAGCAAAAGAAAAGAAATGATCGCCGCCATGGAGAAAGCCAGGATCGATAGCCCGCGCGGACCATGGACGATGTCGAGGGCGCACAATCCTATCCAAGACTTTTATCTGCGCAAAGTCGTGGGCCGGGAAAACCGCTTCGTCAGCGTCGCCCACAAAGCCCTCGCCGACCCGGCGCGGGGTTGTAAAATGTAGCGGCGCGGGCGTCGCGTTCCAAACTGAAAAGTCAATCGCGCCAATCAACCGACCGGATATCGAAATGCCTTCGTGCGTTTTGAACGACTGGAACGTTTGAAACGATTGGAACTACTGGAACAAAGATTTTCATGTTTTATCTAATTCAGTTATTAAACGCCGTCCAGTACGGCTTACTGTTATTTCTACTGTCGAGCGGACTGACGCTTATCTTCGGTATCATGGGCGTGATCAATTTGGCGCACGGCAGTTTCTACATGATCGGCGCGTATCTCGCCTATTGGCTGGCCAAGCTCACGGGCAGTCTTTGGCTTGCTTTGCCTCTGGGGATCATCATTGCTTTCGGCATCGGTCTGTTGCTGGAGACTGCCGTCGTCAGCCGCTTATATAAGCGCGATCATCTTTATCAAGTGCTGCTCACGTTCGGTCTAATCTTGGTTTTTGAAGAGCTGCGCAGCATTCTCTTTGGTGATGAAGTCCATGGTGTCGCCGTGCCCGCAATATTGGACTATTCGATTCCACTAACGGAGATGCTCTCCTACCCGGTTTATCGATTGTTCGTCACCGCGGTTTGTCTGATGATCGCCGCCCTGCTCTATTTCGTGATCCAGCGCACCCGTGTCGGTATGATGATCCGCGCCGGCAACAGCAACAGGGAAATGGCCGCATCGCTCGGCGTCAATATCCCGCTGCTGTTTGCGCTGGTGTTCGCTGTCGGCGTCGCACTGGCCGCCTTTGCCGGCACCATCGCCGCACCGATCTCTTCCGTTTTTCCCGGCATGGGTAACCAGGTCTTGATCATTTGTTTCGTCGTCGTGGTGATCGGCGGCATCGGCTCGATCAACGGCGCGCTGATTGCCTCTCTCGCAGTCGGCGTCGCCGACACGGTCGGCAAAGTGCTCGCGGCGGAGTACTCCGGCGTCGTCGTTTACCTGGTGATGGCGGTGATTCTTTTGTGGCGACCCCAGGGGATCGCGAACAAGGCTTGACACCGACGTGCTCCCGATCTCACTGCCGCGCAACATCCTGATTGTCGCCGCCCTAGCGCTCGCACTCTTCCCTTTGGTCGGCGCGACTTTCTACGTTCAGCTCGGCGCGAAAATCATGATCATGGCAATCTTCGCGTTAAGCCTTGACCTGCTCGTCGGCCACACGGGTTTGACCAGTCTGGGACATGCGGCGTATTTCGGGATCGCCGCCTACACACTGGCGTCGCTCTCGCCGAAATACGAAGCGGCCAACCTGTGGCTCACTCTGCCCGCCGCGATGATCGCCGCGGCGATTGGCGCCCTCGTCATCGGTTTTTTGGTCGTCCGCACCGCCGGCGTCTACTTCATCATGGTCACTCTCGCCTTCGCGCAGATGCTCTATTCGATCTTTCACGACACCAGGCTAGGCGGCGGCTCCGACGGTATTTATATCTACGTGCGCCCGGACCTTGGTATTTTCGGTCTCAAGCCTCTCGATCTCGAAAGCCCCGTGCAGTTTTACTATTTAGCGCTGATTTTTTTGCTTCTCGTTTATCTTTTTCTTGACCGGTTGCTGCATTCTCCTTATGGCCGCGCATTGGCCGGTATTCGCGCCAATGAGCGACGCATGCGGTCCATTGGTTATCCGGTATTCGGTTACAAACTGGCCGCCTTCGTTCTCGCCGGCGCGTTGGCGGGATTGGCCGGCTACCTTGCGGCGTGCCAATTTGGCTTCGTCAATCCGGACATTCTGGCGTGGCATCAGTCAGGCATCGTCTTGATGATGGTCATCCTCGGCGGTATGGGCCGGCTCCATGGCGCGGTGCTGGGCGCGTTCGCGTACATCATGATTCAGGAAGTTTTTTCCGCACCGGCCGTTCTGGGCGCATACGCCAAGCACTGGCAGCTCGCCATGGGAAGCTTGATCGTCGTCATCGTGCTCGTGTTACCGCATGGCATTGGCGGCTTGATCGACGCCGCGCTGCGCCGGCGTTCGTACCGGCAGGTAAATCTCGATCCCGAGACCGACGCATGAGCGAAACGATTCTACAGGTGCGCGAATTGTGTAAAGGCTTCGGCGGCCTCGCTGCCGTGGATCACGTGTCGCTCGACGTCAAAACCGGCGAGCTGCACGCCGTGATCGGACCCAACGGCGCCGGCAAGACAACGTTAATCGATTTGCTGGCCGGCGATCTGCGAGCCACGTCGGGCAGTATTCTTTTCCGCGGCGATGAGATTTCGGATCTCACGCCGGAACAGCGCTCACTTCAGGGTATTGGCCGCAGCTATCAAAAGACCAATATCTTTCCCGGATTCAGCGCGCTGGAAAATTGCCGCCTGGCGGCGCAGTCACGCGTGCCGCACGCGCTCAATTGGCTGCGCGACGCGCTTTCCTACGATGACGTTTTGCGGCACGCCCGATCTGCGTTGGGCTCGGTAAATCTGAGTGCGCGGGTGAACGATCTTGCGCTCGAGCTGAGCCACGGCGAACAACGTCAACTGGAAATCGCCATGTGCCTGGCCACCCAGCCGCAATTGTTACTGCTCGATGAACCGCTCGCCGGCATGGGCGCGGAGGAATCGCAGAAAATGATCGAATTGATCCGCCGTCTCGCGGAAAGTCATGCCGTTCTCTTGGTCGAGCACGACATGGACGCGGTTTTCCAATTGGCCGACCTGCTCACCGTGATGGTCGACGGAAGGGTCCTAGCGTCCGGCACACCTAAGGAAATTCGCGCCAATCGTGACGTGCAAACCGCTTACCTCGGTGGCTTGGACTCAACGATATGAGCAGCCACCCGATTATCGAATGCCGTGAATTGCACACCTACTACGGTGCGAGCCACGTTCTGCGCGGCATCGATTTTTCCATCAGTGCCGGCGAAGCGGTAGGCCTGATGGGGCGCAACGGCATGGGCAAGTCGACTCTGATTCGCTCGCTGGTGGGCCATGTCCCGCCGCGACGCGGTGAAGTTAAAATCAACGGGCAAATCATGACTCGCGCCGCACCTCACCTGATCGCCCGCCAAGGCATCGCCTACGTTCCCGAGGGTCGCGGCATCTTTGCGAATCTCACGGTCAAGGAAAACCTGATCATGGCGGCGCGCCCCGAGTCGGACGGGCGGCATGATTGGAGTTACAAACGCGTCCTGGAAATTTTTCCAAGACTCGCCGAGCGACTTTCCCACGGCGGCCAGCAACTGTCAGGCGGCGAGCAGCAAATGCTTTCCATCGGCCGCGCACTCATGACCAATCCTGTCTTGCTCATACTCGACGAGGCGACCGAAGGCCTGGCGCCTCTCATCGCGCAGGAGATCTGGCACATTATCCGGACGATTCGCGAATCCGGCATCGCCGCCATCATCGTCGATAAGAACTTCGCCGCCGTTTCGGCTCTAACCGATAGAAACGTGATTCTCGTGAAGGGCCGCGTGGTCTTCGAAGGAACCCGTGAGGAGCTCCGCTCGCAACCGGAGCTGCTGCATCAGCATTTGGGGATTTGACTATATGCCGAACAGGCGAATGCGCCGGTAGCTTTGCCGGTCAACACTCGCCCGTGCGATTATTACTCAGAAGTAAAAGACAATTATTCCTTGGGCTGCGAAACGACCCGCAGGTAGGGCTTGAGCGTTTTATAGCCCTGCGGATACTTCTTTTTGGCGTCCTCGTCAGAGACCGACGTGGGAATAATGACATCCTGGCCCGGCTTCCAGTTGACCGGCGTCGCGACCGTGTGCTTGGCGGTAAGTTGCACCGAATCGAGCAGGCGCAGTACCTCGTCGAAGTTGCGGCCGGTGCTCATCGGGTAGATGAGCATCGCCTTGACCTTCTTGTCCGGACCGATGACAAACACCGAGCGGACCGTCTGGTTGTCCGCCGCGGTGCGTTTGCCAGGAGTCTCGCTGGCCGGCAGCATGTCGTAGAGTTTGGCGACCGTCAAATCCGCGTCGCCGATGATCGGGTAGTTCGGCGCGTGCCCCTGGGTCTCTTGAATGTCCTTGGCCCAGTTCGTGTGATCACTTACCGGATCGGCGCTGAGTCCGATGATCTTGCAGTTGCGCTTCTCGAACTCAGGCTTGAGTCCGGCCAGGTAACCGAGTTCCGTGGTGCAAACCGGGGTAAAATCCTTCGGGTGAGAGAACAGAATCGCCCAGCTATTGCCGAGCCATTCGTGAAAGTTAATTTTTCCTTCCGACGTCTCCGCCGAAAAATCCGGCGCGACATCGCCTATTCGAAGAGCCATAAAAATTCTCCTTTCGACATGTTTCTGGATTCACTAACGGCTACCGCAATGAAAAGCTTTAGTCAATGCGGTCTGAATAATTAACAAGGTCTTAATTCGATAGCGATACGTATCGTTGGGTCAATGCGATTCGGTTCACGGGTGCACGGTTTCCAAAAACCAATCCGTCGGAATCTCGCGCCCGACGCCCTTTGCCTTGGCTTCATTAAAAACCGCGGCGCCGACGGCCGCGAATTGAAGACCGATACCGATGTTGTTTAGAAAGCACGTAGACTCCAGGGCATTGGCGCGGCCTTCCGCTTTGCCCGTTACCAGATCCTTGAGCTCAGGAGAGGACAGCCAAAACGGGTGCTCGACTTTGACCTCGTGCGCCCGCGCCGGACCTTTGCCAATGATATCGATCGCGTCATGAGCTTCGATTCCCTCTTCACCGTATCCGGCGATGAAATTTTTCGGCGCATGTTGGTGCGCATGAATCACCAAGCGGTCGATTCTCCGGATGGTTTCCTCGCCAAGCTCCGGAACGCGGACGCATGTCAGGTGCAGTCCGGGCTTCACCCAATCGGGATTGACGACGCGCGTTAGAGAATTCGTCGTTGTGGCGATAATATCGGCGTCGCGCACCGCTGCTTCAGGACTTTCAGCTGCGCGCACTTCGGCACTGACTTTGGGCTGGAGTTCTTTTACGAACGCGTCGAGATTGGCCTTAGTCGGGCTGAACACGTTGACCCTTTTGATCGGGCGCACGGCGCACATCGCCGGCAACTGACTGCCTGCCTGCCAGCCGGAACCGAAGAGCGCCAAAGTGCTCGCATTTTCCCGCGCGAGATAGCGCGCCGCCAGCGCGCTGCTCGATGCGACTCGCATTCTTTGCACCACGCCGTCGGGAAACATCGCCAGGGGCTCGCCGGTTGTGATGGAAAACAACATTACAAGCCCGACGTATTTCTCGCCGGGAGCCGAGGGAATTTTGGTTTTGACCACGCGATTGCCCTGCTGGTTCCAACGGATGATATCGGAATTGATGCGCATGGCGACGATCGGCGGATCGTAAAGCCCGGCTTCCATGGATTTGAACGCGTACACGCCGGCTTCGCTGGATGAGGGCATCACCAGATCCGTGCGCGGCCGGTTGATCGCCGTGCCTTTGGACCAACTGCGATAGGCGTTCTCCAGAGCATCGATGCAAGTGGTGATGGATAAAAACGATTCGATTTCTTCGTTGCTGAGTATAAGCATCCTGTTGGCATATCAACGCGCGACACCATCGTCAAGAAATCCGCCTGCCTATACGCCGGCAGGATTCTTGACTGCAGCAGACGAATTCGACTAGCTTGGAGTAACGGAGGATCGGACCATGAATATTAAGACAATCGCACTCCTTCATCCCGGCAATATGGGCGTAACGATCGGTGCCGCTGCCGCGACGAGCGGCGCGCAAGTGCTTTGGGCGTCAAACGGACGGAGTTCAGCTACCCGCAAACGGGCCGGCAACGCAGGTCTCAAGGACATCGTGAACGTCGACGACGCCGTCAGACAAAGCCAAGTCGTTTTATCCGTCTGCCCGCCGCACGCAGCGGTAGATGTTGCCAAGGAAGTTGCGGCGATGAACTTCCACGGCGTCTACGTCGATGCCAATGCGGTGTCTCGCGCCACGGCCGAGGAGATCGGTGGTATCGTCACCGAGTCCGGCGCAAGCTTCGTCGATGGTGGCATCATCGGCTCACCGGTCAAGCAAGCCGGAACGACCCGGCTGTATCTCTCCGGTGACCGCGCTGAAGACATCGCCCGCCTTTTTGCCGCGAGCATGCTCGACGCGCGACCGATCGGCAACCGACCGGGCGCGGCCTCAGCGCTGAAAATGGCGTATGCTGCGTGGACAAAGTGTACCGACGTCTTGGTTCTGGCGATTCGCTCATTCGCCGCCCACGAAGGCGTCGAAAAGGCGCTGCTCGATGAATGGTCGGTGTCGCAACCAGCACTTGCGAAAAAATGTGACCGAGCCGCCGCCGTAGCAGTTCCTAAGGCATGGCGCTACGTCGGCGAGATGAATGAGATTGCGGCGGCCTTCGAAGCGGCCGGCCTACCGACCGGTTTTCATCGTGCCGCCGCCCAATTTTGCGAGCGGTTGGCGGGCTTTAAGGATCAGACCGACCCCGCTCCCACCGTTGCGGACATCATCGAGGTCCTTTCTCAGCCTGCGGAGTATCGCAATTGACCAATTCAATGACGTCGCGAACAAGAGCTATCGAAGTATAACTCTGGCTGTCGCGTAACAATGTTTCCCATTGCCAAACCATGCCTCCGCACCTAAAGGCTCGATTTACGCCAAGCAATGCGAGGGATTGACATGGATTGCACACTCTTATAGGAAGCTTGCGGGGGGATTGTGCTGAAAATTACGCAACGAAGGAGACGCGCCTCAACCAGACGCCAACTCACCATGGAAAAACTTGGATACCTACTATCGGAAGTACCCGTACTGATTTTTGTGATGTGGTTCACGGTCAGGTTTGTTCAGTTCCGTCGTTGGCGGAACAATCAACCGCTTTTTTCCGAGTTTGACCGGCGGACGCTTTTCGGGAGGCCTAAAAACCACCGGGGCACGCTGAAATTCTATCTCAAACTAGCTCTCGCAGCATTGGCCGTGAGCGCAGTCGGCGTGCTTGAATTCATCGCCCTCGCCCCCTTCGGCGCCGCGATCATGACTGTCGCGCTAATTTTGACGAGTGCGATGATCGTGCACCGGTTGTTAGCTCTTGACGATTGACGGGTGTGCGGGAAAATTTCTTGATCGCCAGTCCTACCATCTGCTAAGCTTGTTCAGTGGCGCGCCGACGAAGGTAATCCGCTGCACTGCCTGTTGATTGGGTTCGGGTCGGGAGCATCAACAATGAGCACCCGCGTGCAAGTTTTTGCCGCCGGACAACGCCAAAAGGTCTTGGAGTTCGCGACCAATGCCGATAGCGGGACGATGCCGGGAGCCGCCGCTACTGTGCCGGTTGGCACTGCAGTTCCGATCGGATTGAGCCTCGGATTAAGTGCCGGCGGCGTCGTCGCGGCGGGAGTTAATGGCAATAGTTCCGATGTCGTTCGCATGGCCGCGGCTAGCGCCGATCAAGCTGTGCGCTACCTTTCCGAGTTTTTCGCCAAACAAGGCTGGATTAGTCAGGATCTGATCAAGCGCGCGAGTATCGTGTATTAATCGGTTCTTGCTTCAAGGGTACGGCGCCATCCCGGGCAAAAAAAGGAGCGGTAAATTGTGCTCCCGGTTGGATCACGGGTAAGAAGTTCGTTACTCTAATGCTCCGTCACGCCGGACGACGAAATCACCTACTCTTTCACTTGCACGATCACTTCGGTCTCCACCGGCGATTGCTGGCTCAGAGATGCCACGCCCACCGCCGCGCGCGTGTGCCGGCCCTGTTCACCCCAAAGCTCGACGAATAAATCCGACTCGCCGTTCACCACCTTCGGCATTTCGGTAAATCCTGGCGCGACATTGACATAACCCAAGACTTTGACGATGCGTTCGACTTTGTCGAGATCACCGAGCGCAGCCTTCATGATCGCAAGATGGTTGAGGGCACAGTTGCGCGCAGCTTCGTAGGCTTGTTCGAGCGTCACGGTATCGCCCACTTTGCCGCGATATTTGAGCGTACCGTTGATGCGGCCGATGTTGCCGCCGATAAAAAGCAGATTACCGACCCTGACATAGCCTATATAGTTCGCCGCCGGGACGGGAGGATTGGGCAGTTCGTAGCCCAATTCTTTGAGCCTGTTTTCGATTTCCATCCTTTTCTCCTCCGACTCCAGGTTCTCGCGAACCGAGTCTAATAGAGCAGCCAATACCGATGCAAGTTGATCGCTATGTAAACGCTGTCAAAGACCGTTGACATATTTCATAGCGCAGTGGAACATTGGCTACGATAACAGAGAAACATCGTTAAAGTGAAACTATTCCTCGCTATATCATTGATTGCGCAACATAAGCCCGATCGGCCGATGACAATCCGATGATCGCAACGCAGTATGTGCGAGCCATCCAGCTCAAACGGGACGAGGTGCGGTCATTCAAGGAATATCCCTTCTGCCTGCCCGCCATACGCCACCTACACACGCTGGAATTTCACCCGAAGGTGACTTTATCGTCGGTGACAACGGTACGGGGAAGTCAACCTTATTGGAAGCGATTGCGATTGCTTGGGGGCTCAATGCTGAGGGTGGATCGCGCAATTTTTTCTTTGAGGCGCGCCCCTCCCATTCCGAACTGAGACGCTTCGTTACTCTGGTAAAGGGCGTGCGCCGTCCGTCGGACAGTTACTTCTTTCGCGCCGAAAGCTATTTCAACGTCGCTACTGAAATCGAACGCCTGGACTCGGAAGGCATCGGTCCGCGCATCATCGATTACTTTGGTGGACGATCACTGCACGAGCAGTCCCATGGGGAATCTTTCATGGCTTTATTATTAAACCGCTTCGTCGGCGAGGGATTCTACATCTTGGACGAGCCGGAAGCCGCATTGTCTCCGCAGCGGCAATTGGCAGTGCTGACGCGCATTCACGATCTCGTCACCCACCGTTCCCAGTTCATCATCGCAACGCACTCGCCTATTCTGATGGCCTACCCCGAGGCAATAATTTACAACCTGTCAGCCAAAGGAATAGAACAGGTCGACTATTATCAGACAGAGCATTATCAGGTGACACATGATTTTCTGGTTAGCCCGGCACGGATGCTCGACAGACTATTGGATCTTCCACCTTCCACGTCGCAGAAAAACCCGCGGAGAACCACCCTCCGGCGCAAGTCGGCGACCAAGCACAAGTGACTGCTGCCCCGTTCCCCCCCAGGGATAACCTTCGAACAAGCTTGAATTTCGCCTGATTTGGTCGTTTAGGCGGTCATTCCGCCTTACGGATGGCATCAGTAAACTTTTTGCAACGATCTTCGTCTAAAGGGCTAAAATCTAACACCCCCTGAGGAGGGTATATATGAACAAGGTTCTAAAACTAATCCTGGGCAGCGCGTTTACGGTTCTGGCGGGCGGCGCTTTAGTCAACGTCCCGGTCGTTGCGGGACAACAGGAAGCCGGGCCCACGAAAAGGCCGTTCGCCCGCGGCGATCGCATGATTGGCCCGTTCACGGGTGGCGCACCCCTGATCACCATCGCTCTTAAACACAAAACCGAGCTCAACTTGACGAATGACCAGGTGGCGAATTTGGAAAAGATCAAAAACCACTACCAAAGCCAGGTTACCCCTCTCTACCAACAAGTGCAGGGTATCGAGAAGGAAATCGCCACGCTGATGCAACAGACGCCGGCCAACTTGATCCAGATTAAGACCAAAATCCAGGAAGCCGAGAAGTATCGATCCGAACTGCGCTATTTGCGCGTCGAAGCGCTCGATAACGGCCGCTCGGTATTATCAACACAGCAACAAGACCAATTGAAGACGCTCGTGCGCTCGCGCCACGGTCATTTCCGCACTCCGCAAGGCCAACCTTCTTAACAACCTGATCCCCTGACGCAGCAAAAAGGCCCGGCTTGAAAAAGCCCGGGCCTTTTTTAATCCATCTCTTGATTCGCTTTCAACGTCGCTAAATTGACGGGTGAAAGCCGCTGAAAACCTGGTAGAATTAGAATAGGAACTGCGAATCGCGAAAATGATCAGTACCGTAATATTCGATTTGGATGGCCTCCTGGCTGACACCGAAGGGCTCCATTGCCGCGCGTATCAGATGACGTTTGCCGAGCACGCCGTCGAACTCAGCGAACCTGATTATTGCGAACACTGGGTTCGCGCGGGTAAGGGAATCGCCGACTGGGTGGTGATGCATGGTCTGGACTTGGATCCCCAGGCGCTCCGCTTGCGCAAGTCCGAACACTATTTGAAACTATTAACGTCATCCTTACGCCCGATGGAGGGTGCGCTGGAATTGCTCCAATCACTTCACGGCAACTTGAAGATCGCGCTCGCCTCCTCGTCTTATCGGGACGCTGTCGATGGAGTGATGGCCGGTCTCAAGATGGCCCACTTTTTTGACGTTATAGTCAGCGGTCTGGACGTGCTGCGGGTCAAACCTGCGCCCGACATTTTTTTCAAAGCGGCCCATGACCTCGGGGTCGAACCGAATAAATGTCTGGTCCTCGAAGACGCGGAAAAGGGCGTCATGGCGGCCTATCTAGCGGGTATGCGCTGCATCGCCGTGCCCAACGACTATACCCGTCACCACGACTTTTCCAAAGCGACGAGAATCTGTTCATCGTTGAAAGAAGTGACAATGGACGTCCTGCATTCGCTGGAGGCCTCACCGATCTGATGACTATCGATTGCGGAATTGACCACACGATGAGAAGGCTATAAGATGCGCGCCGTCAATCGCGTCTACACATTTGTAGGAAGAATTGTGGAGAGGAAATACAGACCGTCGCTGGCATTAACCAACAAACCTGCCTGCCCCGCCTTGGTTAAGCTAACATAAGCGAAACGGCCGGCAGGTACCTGTCATGATTTCGAACCTCGATCGGTACTACTCTTTAGGCTTGGTTTTGGCGCTTGTCACCCCTTTTTGGCTCGGCGCCGCGTTAAACAGCGGCGACTCTGCGGCGCAGGCAACCCACGACGCGTTGATCTGGACCGGCGTGTTTACCGCCTGTTGGCTGCTAATCACGAAGCATCCCCATTTTCACGTAAGAGGCAGATGGCGAAAGCCGATGCCTGAAGAATCGAAACTTTATGTGCGCCTGTTGCTCGGTGTTTTACTGGTGGATTTCGGCTCTAAAGCGCTTTTTTTCCGCTGGGACCGTCCACAGCAAGTTGAAATCTTCAAGAATTTCGGGCTGCATTCGGTTTTTCACGAGACCGCGTTTGAGCCCTTTCACTTTATTCTAATGCTTTACCTTATCTATTTGTTTCTCGTCGGTGCGCTGTTTTTTCGCTTCCACAACCAAAGTATAGATCGCATCTGGGTGATCTCTAGCACTTTCGCGCTGGGCGGTGCCATCGCCCTGTTCGGCGAGCGTTTCATGTTCGGCGGTGTACACAACTCTTTTTATTTGTCCGGACCGCTGATGTGGCTCTGCCCGCCTTGTGCCTCATCGTATTCTGCAAGTTACGCCTGGACGCCGGCGGATTTCTTCGTGCATGCCGTGTTTGCGCCGATATTCATCTTGATCGCTTCTTATTTCATCACTCCTGTGCGCGAGTCGCGACGAACGCTTTAGAATCCCAAGTCTGGTCCGAGTAATGCGCTCTCTTGCAGTCACGAACGCCGTCACGTAGTTTTGGCGCAGTAATCTCAGCGACAAGGAGACTATACCAAGCATGGCTTCAGCAGAACTTATCGTCGACGTGCACCATCACTATATGCCGGCAATGTTGTTCGATCGTCTCGCCAATATGGCGGGCGGCAAACGCATTGTCACCAAAGAAATCAGCTTGACGCTGCATCCGTCGCGTAAAGATCTCGAAGCGCACTTGAAATGCATGGACGAAGCTGGCGTGACCGTGTCCATCCTAACGGATCAAGTTCAAGTCATGGGCGCGGACGTCGCCAAGGCGCTCAACGACGGCATCGCCGAAGTCGAGAAAAAATACCCGACACGATTCCGCGGCTGCATTCATCTACCGGTTCATGAGCCGGACGCGGCAAAACGCGAACTCGAGCGAGGTATGGATGAATTGGGCCTGCGCGCCGTGGCCCTGCTGGCCTGCCATCTTGACGTCCAGCTCGATAATCCGGTCATGAACCCGCTGTTCGAAATTATCCAAAAGAACAATTTGCCCATCGTCATCCATCCGCAATCCAAGCCGACGGGCTCTGACACTCTGTATAATCTCGACCGCTGCGTGTTTCGCCCGCTGGAAACGACTCAGGCGATCGTGCGCGTGATGAACAGCGTATTGCCGCGTTACCCCGAGCTGCGCTTCATCATGCCCCACCTCGGCGGCGGCACGTCCTCGCTCAAGGGGCGCATGATGGCTTTTTTTGAAACCGAAGACGCTGACATCCCCGCCGATATGAAAGGCTACTTAAAAACTCAAGCGGAGCAAAAGCAATTCGGCCTCACCGAACGCTTCGAAAAACTTTTTCAACGTCTCTATTTCGATACGGCGGGGACCGGGGCTTGGCTGCCGGCGATGGCGGCGGCGTTTAATATCACGACGGCCGACCGCATCATGTTTGGCAGCGATTACCCGCTTGAATGCAAGACAGCGGCGAATCTGACCGAATCGCTCGCCATGGTTCGCCAGGCGCCCTGCTCCGACTCGGATAAAATCGCGATTCTCGGCAAGAACGCCGCGAGGTTATTTAAGCTGTAAGACGATCGTTGAGGTCGATCAGCATGAAAATGTTTTTGACCCTAATCGCCATCCTTAGTCTCAACATCGCGAGCGCCGGCGCAGCGGAAACTGTTAAAACCGAGCGCGCCCGGCTCGATCAGATCCAGAAGTCCTTGAGCACGGATGTGCCACGGATATTGTGCTTGGACACAAACTTCGCCACCGGTGGACAACCCACTGGGGATGCCTATGCAAAAGCAGCTGCCAGCGGATTTCACGCCGTCTTGAGCTTGCGAACCGCCGGCGAAGGCATCGATCTGGCGCGCGAACGCGCGCAGGTTGAAAGCAACAAGTTGCGTTACTTCAACATTCCGGTTAACAGTTCGTCGCCGCGGCCGGAGCAGGCCGACGAATTTCTCCGTTTGACGCGCGATAAGGCCAACCATCCAATGCTAGTCCAGTGCGCAAGCGCCAATCGGGTCGGCGCCTTCATGATGATCTTGCGCGTCGTCGAGCAGGGGTGGAGTGAACAGAAGGCTTTGGAAGAAGCGATCAAGATCGGCCTCAGCAGCGACGGGCTGAAAAAGTTTGCCAAAGACTATATCGCGAGCCACCCGCCAAAGCGCGTATAGCATGGTCTCGACTCGCGACGAGTATTTCACTTCAACCATCGGGGGTTACGTTCCATTGCTGTTCGCCCCAACACTTTACCGGCAGCGAAAGGTGAAAAGGCTAATTTCAGTGTACGCCAGCGCCACGTTGATCATTGTGCTGTTCCAGACGACGATTTTCGCTCAACAAAGCGAAATACCGCGGTCAAAGCAACTTGAACCATTCGGAAAACAAGTTGACGCACCGGTGGTGCTCTGCATCGACGACAAGCCGACCGAAGGCGGCCAACCTTCGGCGCAGGCTTATGCGAAGGCCGCGGCCAACGGCTACCGCTCGGTGTTGACCCTGCGGTCGGCGAAAGACGGCGTCGACCTCATCCGCGAGCGTTTACTGGTGGAACAGAACAAGCTGCGCTACTTTAACATTCCCGCCGCCGCCAAACTGCCGCGACGTAAACAGGTTGACGATTTTTTGAAACTCGTTAGAGACCCAGCCAACCACCCCATGCTGATCAACTGCGCCTTCGCCGAGCGCGTCGCACCGTTCATGATGATGTTTCGCATCATCGAACAGGGTTGGAGCGAAGAAAAAGCACTAGAAGAAGGCCGCCTGAGTGGGTTAAACCGCAATCAGCTAAAAGCGTTTGCGAAGGAATACCTGACAGGACCAAAGAAGATTTGACTCAAGTCGGCACCCACCGCTTAGCCCGCGCCGCGCAAATTGCCGACGGCTAAAAACCGAAAGCTTGAACACACCGCGCGATCAGTTTTGCCGGATCGCTCCCAAAAAGAACCGATCCTGACGTCGGTTTGTTGCAAAACTCGATAATTTCTCGAAGATGATCGGCCACCCCGCCGCTGCCTTCGAGCACGCCGATAATTTTGCCTTCGTCGTAGGCGATAGTGAATTCATTCAACGTCCCGGTCGCGCCGCCGAAGATGATCACGATATCAGCCGAACGGACATTGATGACGTTGCGTCCTTTGTAGCCGAAGCCGGTGTAAATCATCACGTCGGCCCCGTCCTCAGGCAGTCCGTAGCGCCCCACGTGCTCGCGATGGTTTTCCGCCGGCGAGACACCGACCGCGAAGCCACCATTCTTGCGAAACGCTTTTGCAACTAGATCCGGCAATCCGGTAGTCGCGCCAGTGATGAGAATACAGCCCCGTTTCGCGATCGCCACGCCGAGGGCTCTAGCAAGCGACTTGAGCCGATTTTCGTCGGTCTTCGTCAGCGCATCGTTGGCCGACGCGCCCATGACTCCGACGAGGGGTTTAGACATAATTTGGATTCGCTATGAAGTTCGCCGATCGAACCCCACAAGCATTGAGCAAGACTGCTCCATCGCAGGCATCAACCCTAAGGAGACAGGAATCTATTGCTAAATAACTTTATCGCGCCGCAGCACGTCGATATCCGATGTTTCGTAACCGAGTTCACGCAGGATCGCCTCATTGTCTTGACCCAACGCAGGGATGCGTTCGTAGCGCGACTCACTGGCGGACATTTTGAGCGCATTGGCGATCACGGGAACTTTACCCACCGGTGATTCAGCCTCGCGGATCAGCTTGCGTGCCGCGACCTGGGGATGCGCGAGCACTTGCGCGATACCGCGCACGATTCCATGCGGTAGCTCGGCTCTTTTGAGTTGTTCCAGCCAATGCTTGTGATCTTTTTCCAAGAAAATGTTTTCGATGGTTTCTTCCAAGAGTCCGCGATTCTTCCGCCGGCCTTCGACGGTGACAAAGCGTGGATCTTCAAGTAGCTCCGGCATTTCGATGACTTTCTTGCAAAACACTTCCCAATCCGACGCACTTGCCACTGCGAGGTTCACATACTCGCCATCGCCGGCGAGATAGGGACCGTAGGGCGTGACGTAGTGGTGGCGCATGCCGACCCGCGCGGGTTCTTCGCCGGCGTGCCAATAGTGATGGGGAAAATAGCCTAACCAAGAGACAATCGAGTCGAGCATCGAAACGTCGATGAGCTGTCCCGCGCCGGTCTTTTCTCGCTGGTAAAGCGCAAGAAGAATTCCGATGGCCGCGTACATGCCGGATGCGATGTCGGCGATCGCAATGCCTGCGCGCGCGGGTTTGTCGGGATAACCCGTCGTAGCAATGATGCCGCCTTCGCCTTGAATCAGTAAATCGTACGCCTTGACGTCGCGATAAGGACCGTCCTGGCCGTAGCCCGATAGAGAACAGTAAATCAACCGTGAGTTAAGTTCGCTCAGTTTTTCGTAGCCAAGTTCCAATCGTCCAGCAACGCCTGGCGCGTAATTTTCGAAAAATATATCCGATTGCTTTGCCAGCTCCTGGAGAATCTCGCGCCCTTTTTCTTTTTTCACGTCGACGGTCAGACTTCGCTTGTTGCGGTTGAGCCAAACGTAACCGGAAGACAATCCCTTAACGACCGAATCCCAAGAACGGATCACGTCGCCGACACCCGGCCGTTCGACTTTGATGACCTCCGCACCCATGTCGGCAAGCAAACAGGTTGCGAATGGTCCCGACAGCACCTGCTCGAAAGCCAAAATCTTGACCCCGTCCAACGCGCGCGCAGCTTTACGCTGATCTGCCACAGTCACCTCGAATCTGACCTTGAACTTTGAACCTTGAACGCTTGAACGGCCTATTCGTTCAAAGGTTCAATGGTTCAACGTCGGAATTACTTGTTTTCTTTTATCTCTGGAAATAAGTCCGCCTTGGGCGCATGCGCCTTCTTCCACACCATCACGCTGCGCGCGTAGTCGATGACCACCTTGCCCTCTTGCTGAATCCCGCGTGTGCGCACTTTGATAATGCCCCATTGCGGCTTGGATTTGGATTCGCGCTTTTCCAGCACTTCGGATTCCGAATAAAGCGTGTCACCGGCAAAAAGCGGATTGGGCAGTTTGATTTCGTCCCAGCCCAGCGCAAAACCATTCTCGCTGACGTCCGACACGCCTAAGCCGGCGACGATGGCGAGCGTCAACGCGCTATTGATCAAACACTTGCCAAATTCGGTGCGCTTGCCATATTCGTTGTTGAAATGGAGTTGATTGGGATTGTTCGTCAATAGTGTGAACCAGGTATTGTCCGTTTCGGTCACGGTTCGCCCCAGGCGGCAACGGTACACGTCACCTACCTCGAAATCTTCAAAGAACCGGCCTTCCCAACCTGCTTTGACGGCCATGACGTTCCTCCTCTTTTGACAATAACAGCATTACGCTATAGTTCAGCGGAGCGCGGAAGCGCTCTTTCAAGCTGTTCAAAAGACCTCAGAGGCGAGGCGCGCGAAGAATCGACGAGCGGAAGCGTACAGTGCGAGTACGTTGAAGCGAAGCGAACAAGCGCAACGAAGCCTATGAGTCCTTTTCTGCAGCTTGATACCGGCTAATTATAGGAGGTAGGGATGGATTTCAACCTGAGCGTGGAGCAGCAGCAGATCCGCGAGGAGATTAAGAAAGTCTGCAAAGAGTTTCCTGACGCGTACTGGCGCGAGATCGATAGCAAGAAGGCATATCCCGACGCGTTCGTGCGCAAACTTTCCGATCTCGGCTGGCTCGCGGCACTCATCCCCGAGGAGTTCGGCGGCACCGGCCTCGGCATCACCGAAGCGAGCATTATCCTAGAAGAGATCAATCACTCCGGCGGAGTCGCCACCGCATGCCACGCGCAGATGTACACTATGGGAACACTGCTGCGTCACGGCAACGAAGACCAGAAAAAACGCTATCTACCCAAGATCGCCACCGGCGAGCTGCGCTTGCAGGCGTTCGGCGTCACTGAACCCAATGCCGGCTCTGAAAGTACTCGCATTCAGACAACGGCGACGCGCAAAGGCGAAAAATACCTCATCAACGGGCAAAAGATATTTATCTCCCGCGTGCTGCAATCCGATCTCATGCTGCTGCTCGCGCGCACCACCCCCTATGATGAATTAACAGACAAAACCCGCGGCCTCTCCGTCTTTATCGTCGACTTGCGCGAGGCTAAAGGAAAACTTGAGGTTAAGCCTCTCGATCTGATGATCAATCACCATACTAACGCGCTTTTCTTCGATAATGTTGAAGTGCCGGCTGAGAATTTGATCGGCCAAGAAGGCATGGGTTTTCGTTACATCATCGACGGCTGGAATGCCGAGCGTATTCTGGTCGCCGCCGAAGCGATCGGCGACGGCCGCTGGTTCGTCGAGCGAGCGGCGAAATATGCGAGCGAGCGCAATGTATTCGGCCGAGCGATCGGGGCTAACCAGGGCGTCCAATTTCCCATCGCCAAAGCCTATGCGAATATCGAAGCCGCGGATTTAGTGCGCTTCCAGGCGGCAACCAAGTTCGACCGCAAAGAAAAATGCGGCGCCGAAGCAAATCTCGCCAAGTATTTGGCCTCGGAAGCCGCATGGGAAGCAGCCAATGCCTGTCTCACGACGCACGGTGGCTACGGCTTCGCCGCGGAGTATGACGTGGAACGAAAATTCAGAGAGACTCGATTACTCACCGTGGCGCCCGTTAGCAACAACCTGGTGCTCGCATATCTAGGTCAGCATGTTCTGGGAATGCCAAAGTCGTATTGATTTCACGCTCGGAGTCTAAGGTCCGGCGTGTGGAATACTCGAAGAAGCTAGACCCGGAAGGGAAACTCTACGACTCCGCCGTTGTCTTCATCCGCCTGACCAAGAATACACCGATAAGAAACAGCGCCGTCGATCCCAACGAGCCCACGACAAAGACGCTCGCAATCCCGGTTGCGTGCGCGATCAAGCCACCGATCGTGGGACCCAGAATATTTCCCAAATCCCCCGCGGCGTTATAGACACCGGACGCCAACCCGCGGCGCACGCGCGACTCCGGCACGTCCTGCACTAAACCGACTGCGTTAGCGACAATCACAATCGCGCGTAGCAATCCCGACAGACATAAACCAACAAAATTGTGCCGAAGCCGGTAAACAGCGGCACCAGCATGAGAATGAAAGACTGCAGTGGAAGTCCGAAATACGACAATCCTTTGTGACCCAACTTGCTGACCACATGGCCGCTGATCGGCCGGGTCACCGCGTTGCAGCCCGCGTAAGCAGCACGAATGATGCCGATTTGCGTCAGACTCATGCCAACGGCCAGGCCATAAAGCGAAATGAACACGCCGCCCATCTGGTGCAGCAGATTAAGAAACATCGCCACGAATGACCACGATCGCCAATTCAGGCTCAACCAACGCTTTGAGGATTCTGCCACCGAGTCATTTACCGCTCGTCTTCATTCCACCTACGCGGTCTCCAGGCTGGTCTTCCGTGCAAGAGCCACAACAAGCCACACCGACGACTAGTGAGAGAATCGCGCCAACTTGAAAAGTCAGGCGTAACCCCAATGGTCGGCGATCAGTCCGCCGAAGAAATTTCCCGTGGAATATCCCAGCGCCAAACTGCCGACGTAATAGCCCATGGCATGGTTGCGGTTTTCATCGGCGCCAGCGAATCGACGTAGAACGCCATGTAAAGCGTGGTCACCGCTCTGTAAGCGAAACCGTTCAGCGAATGCACCACGGCAAAACTAAACTGTCCGTCGCAAAACTATAAAGATAATTGGTCAGCGCCCATGGCCATGATTGCGACCGATACCAGCCAGCGCGCGCTCGATGGTTGTAGGCATGCCCATCGGCAAGCGCGCCATGCAAGCGCAAGCACCGGCCCGAGGAAATCAACGTGCCGATCAGCGCCACTGGCATGCGCATGTGATCGAGAAACGGGCGGAATCACCGTCGACGCGGAGTTGCTTTGGACCGTCACGGCGACTATCGGCACTAGGAGCTTGAACGTGCTGAGTTTCATATCTCTTCACTTATTCGCTAAAATTCCTGCTGGTTCAATCGAATCGGGTCATGGAACTTTCGCACCGCCCGGCTATGTGAGAACACGGTTCATGGTTCGACTCAACTCACAACGATCGGAGTAGTTTGATTAGAGAAGAAGTACTTCGCCCTAGTCGAAGGACTCCGATAGAGTTTTTCCACGCTCTGTCGGTCGAGATGACAGCCAGATAGTCAACGACATGTTGTTTCCGAACCTGTCATTTCGAACAAAGTGAGAAATCATTCTGATTCTCGGCTGGCAATTGTGACTGGCCGATTTTCGTTGCAGCATGTTAGACATTTGCCGCCGCCTTCAGGTAAGGAAATTCCGGCGGAGGAGAATTTTTCTCCATGGATCTAATCCGCTCGTGGATGTTCGTGCCGGGACACCGGCAGAAAATGATCGATAAAGCGCTTGGCTCAACGCCGACGCCATCATGCTCGATATCGAAGACGGCGTCGCACCCAACGAAAAAGACACGGCGCGCAAAAATATCGCCGACGTCTCTCGGGACGCGTCAAAGCGCCGGGAACCCCGGCGCGCTACGTGCGCATCAACGCCATCGGCCATCACGCGCATGGACGCCGACCTGGAAGCAGTTGTCCGGCCCGGGCTGGAAGGTTTGGTCTGCCCAAAAGTCGATACCGTCGACGAAGTCCGCAAATCGACGCGATTCTCAACGACATTAGAACCGAACAATAAACTGGCAAAAGGCATGTGAAGCTGCTGATCGCCATCGAAAGCCCGCGTGGACTGCTCAACGCGCCCGGCCATCGCGGCGGCTTCATAGCGAATCGTCGGCATCATCTTTGGCGCGGAAGATTTTGGCCGGGAGATCGGCCTGCCCGCGGTGCGCGAAGGCGAAGCGCGCGATCTGATTTATGCGCGATCGGCCATCGTGTTGCCGCAGCGGCAGCCCACGTACAACCGTCGATGGCGTTTGGGTCGATCTCAACGATAGCGGCGGTTTGCTTGGATTTGCCAAGCAATCGCGCCAGCTCGGCTTCTCCGGCATGTCCTGCATTCATCCTTCGCAAGTGGATGCCATCAATACCATCTTCAGTCCTACGGCTGAAGAAATCGACTATTGTCAAAAAGTGCTGCAAGCCTTCGAGGAAGCCAACGCCCGCGGCGACGGCTCCATCGCCTTCGGCGGCCAACTGATCGACCGCCCGATCATCGAGCGCGCCCGGCGCACCATCGACATGGCGAAGTCTTTGGGTATGATTAATAATTGACTGCCGACGATCGTCAGAGGAAGTGATAAGATGAAATTGAAACCTTGCCACTGCTGCTGTGCCAGTTTGGTGCCTTACCATGGGTGCAGCCGCGCCGGTGCGCATGACGCCGGTGAAAATTACCGACAATGTGTACATGCTTCAGCATTCCCAGGGCTCCGGTAACTCCACCGTGGTTTTCACCGACGATGGCGTGCTGGTGTTCGACTTCGCACATCGACAACGCCGATCAAACCCTTGCCGTTTATCCGCAAGACCACTGACAAGAAAGTTAAATATCTCATCACGTCGCACAGCGCCGGCGACCATGCCTCCGGCGCATGGCATTTCCGCGAAGACAAGCCGCTTGGATTCGCGACCAAGAATCAAATCCACGATTTTCGTATGCAAGAGCTGAAGAGTTTAACGAGCGGAAAAATTCCAACGAACCGCGGAACGCGAGTTACAAAGAAAGGGAATTGATTCCGCCGGACATCGGCATTCGACGGCAACATGACGCTCTACTTTGGCGGACTGACCTTTCAAATCACCGCCGAAGGACGCGGCCATAGCACCGGCGATCTGACGGTTTATATTCCGCAGAAGCGGGTCATTTGATGGGCGATCTGCTCGACACCGAAATTCATCCCGGCCAAGGCGAGTCCGCGGAGATTTTTTACTCCAACGTCAAAGGCTGGATCCAGATCCTCGATAACATCATGGCGCGCAACCTTCCGGTTGAAACCTACGTTCCCGGCCATGGGCCCGCGCATATCGGCCGCGGCATGAAAGATCTTGAAGAGCAAAAGCGCTACTTCGTGGTGATGAGAGATGAAGTCGCGAAGATGATCGCCGCCGGCAAGAATCTCGAGCAGATTGAAAAAGAATTCAAAGTCCCGCAGGAATTCGCCAACTACACCCGGCCCGAGCGGCTACAATCCTTCTCAAGCTCTTCTACAACCAACTGATGGAAACCGGGTATTAAAAATTGAGACCGCTTATGGAAGCAGATCGATGGAGTCTTTCATCGGCGCTTGCTATTCAGTGCGAGTTTGGTTTCCGCGGTGTGCGCGCAAACCGGCAAAATGTCCCCCTGGAACAACTGGCCGCCTACAACAAACCAGACCGCGAAAAAATGCTCTACACCGGCGCAAAGCCGAAGGCAAATTACTTGGTACACCTCACTAGCCGGCGAACTCGTATAAAAAACTCGCCGCGGCGTATGAAGCCAAATATCCCGGCGTATCGGTCGAGTCCTACCGCGCCACGCGCCAGGAAATGAGCGCGAGAATCCTGGCGGAGTCCCAAGCGCAACGCTACATCGCCGACACCATGGAAACGACCATCCCGCTGTTCAAGCTTCTGAAAGACAACAATTGGCTGGTGCCCTATTATTTTCCGACGCATGGCGAAATTTCCCGATCACGTCAAAGAAAAAGCCCCAATGGTCTAGTCTTACTGGGCCATCGATCGCGAGTCGCACATCGGTCTCGCCTACAACAAAAATCCTAATTGCGGCGAACCTCGCGCCGAAAAATTATGAAGGATTGTTGCGGCCGGAATTGAAAGACAAGATCGCCTTTGCGGGCAGCGATACCGGGCGTCACTGTCACCGGCGCCATGCTCAAATTCAAGGCGAGGAATATGTCAGAAAACTCGAAAGTCAAAATCCCTCCGTGCACAATGTCTCTGGGCGGGCGTTGCTCGATATGGTGATCTCCGGCGAAGTCGGCGTTTCACCCAGACATTTCGCAATCATGTCGAAGTGTCGCTCAAAGCCGGCGCACCGATCGAATGGATTCCCATGGACGTGGTGCCAGCCAATTCCGGCTCCACTGCGGTTTAGCCAAAGGCCCGCATCCCCACGCCGCGCTGCTGCTTGGCCGACTTCATCCTCGGCGCAGGCGGACAAAAGGTTCTCGAAGAGTATGAGTACGGCAATCCAAGCAAGACTATGGCTTTAAACGCTGGTATCCGGAGCAGGGCATTGACCGCCGAGCAGATCGACACCCTCGAAGGCAAATGGCGCATGATTATGCGCGATATGACCAAACGATCGTCGTTCTAAACATTTCAGGACCACTCAAAGAAACCGCATAGACTGTAACCCGACCCCCAATCCGTCATTCCCGCGCAGGTGGAATCCAGATTCGATTCCCAACGGTGAAAAAACTGGATTGCCGTTTTCACGGCAATAACGGATATTGCTCATGCTATGGTCTTTACCTGACCTGCTGGAGATCATTTTTAAGCCAGATTTTTCTTTCACAGCGAGGTCATCTATGAACACCGGTTCCTATGTCGACTGGCCGATGGTTTCATCCGAAGTCCAACTCGTCTTGTGCGCAATATCAACCCGGCGGACCCCGATGAGGTGATCGCCGAGTTTCCCGCGGCGACTGCTGAAGATGTCGCAGCGCGCGATCGACGCGGCGCAGGCCGCGTTTCGAGGCTGGCGCAAAACGCCCGGCCCGGAGCGCGGCCGCGTGCTCTGGCGCGCCGCCGACATCGCGCGCCAACGCGCGGACGAGATCGCCCGAACACTAACCCGCGAAGAAGGTAAAATTCTCAAAGAAGCCAAAGGCGAAGTGATGAAAGGTATCTCGCTTTTGGAATTCTACGCTGGCGAGGGATTTCGCATGCACGGCATGACTTTGCCGTCCGAAGCGCGCGACACGTTTACGTACACGATTCGCCGCCCGCTCGGCGTCGTCGGCCTGATCGCGCCGTGGAATTTTCCCTGGGCGATTCCGGTTTGGAAATCCGCCCCGGCGTTGGCCGCGGGTAATTGTGTGATTTTCAAACCCGCTGAACTGACGCCGGCCACGGCGGCTCTGCTTACCGAGATTTACGCCGAAGCCGGCCTGCCTGCCGGCGTGTTTAACATGCTCGTCGGCTCCGGCTCAGTGGTCGGCGAAGCGATGGTGCACTCGCCGGTGCTGCGCGCGATCTCCTTCACGGGTTCGAATGAAGTCGGCGGCGCGCTCTACGCCAAAGCGGCGCAGCGCGGCGCCAAAGTCACCTGCGAGATGGGCGGTAAAAACGCGGTCATCGTCATGGCCGACGCCGATCTCGACAAAGCGGCCATCGCCATCCACGGCGGCGCCTTCGGCTCCACCGGCCAACGCTGCACGGCAACTTCGCGTGTCATCGCGGCGCCGCGTAAAAGACGCGCTGGTTGAACGGTTAGTGGATGCTGCGAAGAAAATCAAAGTGGGCCCGGGATTGGACGAGTCGGTCGATATGGGACCCGCCGTCGACGAATCAACAATGGAAAACCGATCTCGATTACATCGCCATCGGCCGCAAGAAGGCGCCCGGCTGCTGCTCGGCGGAAAAGTGCCGCAAAGCTCGGCAAAGGCTTATTTCGTCGAGCCGACGATCTTCGACAACGTTACGCCGTCATATGCGCATCTTCAAAGAAGAAATCTTCGGTCCGGTGCTGTCGATCTCCACGGCAAAACATTTCGGACGAAGCGCTCAGCTTCGCCAACGGCGTCGAATACGGCCTAACGACATCGATCTTCACGGAGAACATCGACACGATCATGAACTTCGTCGAAGAAGTCGAAACCGGCATGGTGCACGTCAACGAACCGACCATCGGCGGCGAAGCCCAGCTCCCCTTCGGCGGCACCAAAGCCACCGGCGTCGGCGAACGGGAGATGGCGGAAGAGGGTTTAAACTTTTTTACCGAACTGAAAACCGTCTTTATCAACTACTCCGGCAAGGCCGAACGGTTGATGATCCGATAAAGCGCGTTGGCAAGGTTCCCCGTTCAAAGTTCAAGGTCGATACGTCAAGGCCGGAGCAACGTTTCTGAACCCTTCGACAAGCTGCTCGGACAGGCTTTGAACGTTTGAACGATATTATTTATCGACCGGCGCCGCGCCCTGCCAGTGGCCAACGTCGACGATGATGCCCTCTGGGCCGCGAAACTTGTCTTCGTAATAAGCTGTGCCGAGATTCACCGCGCCGGCTTTTTCCGCGCCCGCCGCTTCCAACAGACTTAAATTGCTCCTGGTCATTGTCGGTGGAAAAGCCGATGTGATCGATGCCGCCTGCTTGACCTCGCCGCCCGCCGGCCGGCGCGAGCGGCAGCACCGTGATATTGACCGAGCCATCGCTCAGAGTCGATGGCGTTATTCTTACGTTTCTGGATCATCTGTCATGCCCATCGCGTCGACGAAAAATTTCGCCATCGCATCCACATCGGTCTGCCCGATAAGCGATATGCCGTATTTTTGCCATTGTTTATCCTCCTTCTGAGTATCCGACCTTAACTTTGAACCCTTGAACCTTGAACCGCGCGCGGAAGCGCGCTCATCCGCCGTAAAAAACTTTCTCGCCTAAATCGCGCATCGCCAAGATCGCGTCGTCCGGCCGACCCGTCGGTGCCACCGCAACGCCGGCATCCTTCACTTCACCGACGAAGATCGAGTGATCGCCCATCTCGATCGTGTTGACCAACTGGCACTCGACAAATGCCGGCGCATTTTCCAAGATCGGCGCGCCGAGCTACCCTTTGCGAAACGGCTCGCCGCCAATGGTGTTGCCTTCGCGCTCGAGCGGCTTGAAGAAAGTAAAGGCCTGTCCCTTTTGATCTTTACCTAGCATATTGAGCGCAAACACTTTCGATTCTTTGATAATCGCGTGAGCGCCGGAATCGGCTTTCACGCCGACGACAACCAGCGGCGGCTGGAACGCCGTCTGCGTCACCCAATTGACGGTCGAAGCCGCCACTTTGCCATCCTTGCTTTCCGACGTAAGAACGTAAATTCCGTAGGGAATCATCCGTAGCGCGGTCTTCTTTGCATCAGCATCCATCTTCAGTATTTCCTTTCAAATTGATTTTCAACTAACGGCAGAGATCTCTGATCGAATTCGATTCTATGGAAGCAGGACGAAATCTGCAAGCCCAGGCATCGCGCTATCGTGCGAACTATGCTGCTTTCAAGGCACCCGAAAAGCCAAAGTCACATAGACGTTGCCATTCACTTCGAAATCGCCCGCATCCGTCATTCCAAGACCGGCAACGTGAGCGCTCAATGAATGCGGATTGCTACGCGACACGAAGGCAACGCCGATGTCGAATTTTCCCGCCAAGTCCTTTTTCTGGGCTTCGTACAAGCCCCTCAACAAGCCACGGCCGCGATATTCCCGCGCTATGCACACAGGGCCATAGATGTAACTCTTGTACGCGCTCAGCGGCCGGCCATCAAACTTGAGTCGGTCGTACGACTGAAGCATCTTGGCAATCACCGGCGACCCGGTTTGAAAATCTTTCCGAAACGCGCACAAGAAACCCGCGACTTGATCGTCGACGAGAGCTATCATTGTGCCTAAGTCCTCGGCGATCCGAGCAGTCTGCTCCGGCGTGAACTGCGCAGATAAAAAGCCTTGCTTGCGCTCCTCTTCTGTAAGATTAGCGATAAAATTAGCAGTCTGAAGCCGAAGAATCTGATCGTAATCAGTCACCGTCGCCCGTCGATACGCCATCGCCGACACGGAATCTAAACCTCCTCACGAAACGCTTGATAAATGTCACTTGCGACCACGTTCGTCTACATATCTCTTAACTTCGTGTTTTCGCATCCCAAAAAAATTCGTTGTCCTGGCATTGACGATAGCTTTCTTTCCCGGTCGATAGCCAATTCCAGGCGATGCCCTCGCCTGCACCGTATCGCCATTATCAAGTTGTATGATCAAATAGTCGACCGGTGTTTCCTCCTTCAAGTCGACTCGATCGTTCAGAACCGTTCCCAAAATTTCAGTGGACTGAATCCTCCAATCGCTGAGCGTCACGGAGCCGTAGAGCAGCGCCGCGCAGACGACGAAGAACACAATTTTCCATCCGAGCGAAAGCTGCTCTCGGATGATGAGAAAACTGAGAATCTCTTTGTACGAACGCATGCGACGTGAGCGGGGACTATGCGGCATCATCCGGCGGTCGAGGGCGCGAACGCCAGCCGATGGCTGCGGTGATTGTGGGCCGCTTGGGAACTGGCATTGCCAGCGCTCCGGAAGGCGGCGGGCCACCATGCCACCAGCCGCTTGCCCGCAAATACTGTTCTGACTTGTCCCGAAGACGTTTCGCTTTGATCGCATTGCCTCGACGCTCGTAATAAGCCGCCAACCACCAATAGCGGTCACCGAGGTAATAACAAACATCGGGATTAGGACTCCCGAGCCGTCCCGCTTTCGCGAACGCCAACAAAACAAATGCGACGACGAGATCCATGCGTAACCAAAAGGCCAACGTGTACTTCATTCTCAGACCGCAAGGCCTCTGCAGATATGTGGATTACCGCGAGACTGGCGTGTTTCTGGCGCCCGGCGGAGCGCCGCCGCCAATGGCGTTCTTGACCATCTCCGCGAAAAATCCGCCGATTGCCCCTGCCGGTATCGCGGCGGCGAAAGACAACGCCATGAACCATTCCGGCATCGCGGTTTCTTGTTGTCCCCCGGCCTGCAGAACCAGTCCAAGGATGATCGAGCCCATGCCCACAAGCGCGCCGTGTTTCATCTCCAGTGTGCCGGCTTTATAAGCGGCAAAAAATCCGCCGATCACGGTGCCGAGCGAGCCGAGCAGCAGACTGGCGATCAGACCGTCGCTGGAATTCCAATATTGGGTGAAAGCGTCGTCAGTCGCACCAGCCTGGGCGGCCAAGTTCTTAGCGACAAAAAATGAATAATACAGCGTCGTCAGCGCTATGGTCGCGATCGTATCCACGACCACGCCGCCGATAATCGGCCGGAATTGAATACCGGTAAAGAAGCCGGTCGGCTGAATCGGTGACGGCGATTGGTCGTGGGGATCGTACTGCATCGTTTCTTCAGCGACCTCTTACCCACGCCTGCCATTAAAGGCGTTGGCGGCTCGACCGATTCTATTGGAACGGAGTCGAAATGTTCGCGTCATCGAAGATCCTTAAACCTGACGTGCCGCCGAGACGACGTACTTTTCCGCTCGACTTCCTTCGCAACCCGTTCCATTTCCTTTTATACTTTCTTCCACTGCGGTACCTTTTTTCGATTGGGAATCCCATCGCCCAACAGAGTGCGCCCGCCCAAGGGAAAATTCATCGGCGGGACCGCTCCCAAAACCATAAAGACAACGTCCTTGTTTGAGTCGTTTCCCAGGGCCCGCCACGCCGTAGGACCAACCCGGACGATGGTTCCCTCCGGCATTCGGATCCGTTTGCCGTCGAGAATTATCGTACCGTCTCCTTTGAGCGCGATAAATACCTCTTCCTGCACCTTATGACGATGCACGTACGTCGCGCCTTGCCCCGGTTTGCAGCGCACGAAGCTGAAACCGATCCCCTTGCAGCCCATCGGGCGGGACAGAAATTCTTTTTCCTTCACTCTGCTCAGAGGCATAAATGCCTTCGAATATCTTGCCGCCATAACATCCTCCTCGTCGTTTGATTCAGCTAACGCTGCGTTTCGCACGACCGCCGTATCTTTTCGCGCGGTTGACTTGCCAATCCGGCATAGGGAAAATAGCGTCACGCGGGGCCAAAAGGCAAACCACTTGCGACATATGTTTCACCGTTTCCGCTACGAAGCCGAATATTATCCGACCTTGAACCGCCTGCCACTCCATGTGCGCATGAAGCTCGATGTTGCCGGCCTGAAAATTTCCCTCGACGATTGGCTCTCCTTTAGTTTTGTGGAACGAACCGTTCTATGCCATCTGCCTTGCGCCTTGGACGAGGAAAAGAGCGCGTTCCGAGCCTACCTGGATTTTCTGGCAAAAAGATACCGCGGCGAGCCGGTGAGCGTCACCGAAGCGATGGACAGCGCGCTTTGGGAGGGATCGCGCGTTCCCGGCCCGGTTCGTGAAAAAAGCAGCGAGTCGCGGTGGTATCGTTACCGCCAACGAGTGGCCTGGCTGGCAAGCCCATCAGCGTTATGCTTTGTACAAGACGGCGATCTCGAAGAGTCAACCCGAGGCGTTTGCCGACGTGCTCGATGAACTGCGCACAGCTAAGAAAACTTGAGACTGGCAGCTAGCGACCGATGCCCACTGTAAAATCCAACGACACCTTGCTTTCGCGCATCGTGCCTTTCGGTCTGGTCGGCCAGACCAAACCGCAGCATTACCGCGAGATGCTCGGCGTCCTCTGGGAAAACCGCAAAGAACTCCCCTACGCGTGGAACGTCCTCAATCACGGCGTCTGCGACGGCTGCTCGCTCGGACCTTACGGCCTTCGAGATAACGTGCTCGACGGCGTGCATCTGTGCATGACGCGGCTCAAGTTGCTCAAGCTCAATACCATGGCCGCGCTCGACATGTCGGTCATGACAGATGTCAATCGGCTTCGCAGTATGGAGCCGGAACAGCTGCGCTCGCTCGGTCGCTTGCCCATCCGATGATGCGGCGAAAAGGCGAGCGCGGATTTTTGCGGGTATCGTGGGACGAGGCGCTCGACGTCGTCTGCAAATCGATTCACAACACCGCGCCCCACGAGATGAGCTTTCTTCGCCACTTCGCGCGGGCTCACCAACGAAGTCTATTACGTCTTTCAAAAACTCGCGCGCGTGCTCGGCACCAACAACGTCGATCTCTGCTCGCGTGTGTGTCACGCCGGCCAGTGTCTCCGGCTTGAAATCGACCCTCGGCTCGGCGCGCCGACCTGCTCGCTCGCGGATTTTATCGGCACGGACTTGCTCGTTATCTTCGGCTCCGACCTCGCCAACAATCAGCCGGTCACGACCAAATACATGCACTATGCCAAGAAGGCCGGCACCCGCATCGTCGTCGTCAATCCGGTGCGCGAGCACAGTCTGGAGCGCTCCTGGGTTCCGTCGGTCGCGAGTAGCGCCGTGTTCGGCACGAAACTGATGGACGATTTTTTCCAAGTCCGGGTCGGCGGCGACATCGCGTTCATCAACGGCGTACTGAAAACATTGATCGCTAACGAATCGATTGGACCGCAAGTTTATCGACAAACACACCGCGGGATTCACCGATCTCAAAGCCGCGCTGGATCGACAAACCTGGGAAATGCTTGAGCAGCGCTCCGGTCTGACCCGCGCCGACATGCAAAGATTCGCAGCCCTGTACGGCCAAGCGCGCACGGCGGTAATCGTTTACAGCATGGGGCTGACGCAGCATGAGTTCGGCGGTCGACAACGTCAAAGCGGTCGTCAATCTCGCTTTGGCGCGCGGCATGTTGGGCCGGGAAAAGTGCGGCATCATGCCGATCCGCGGCCACAGCGGCGTCCAAGGCGGCGGCGAATGCGGCGCGGAGCCCGATAAATTTCCCGGCGGGTTTGCCGTCAACGACGATACCGCACGACGATTCTCCAATCTCTGGCATCACCCGGTACCGTCCAATCCCGGCCTCAAAGTCCCGCACATGATTGAAGCCGCGAACCATGGCGAGATCAAATTTCTCTATTCCATCGGCGGCAATTTGCTCGAAACCATGCCCGATCCGAAGTTCGTGGCCGAAGCGCTTGGCCAAGTTTCCGTGCGTGTGCATCAGGACATCGTGCTCAACACTTCGATGCTGCTCGACGCCAGAAGACGCCGTCGTCATCCTTCCGGGACAAACCCGTTACGAACAACGCACTGGCGGCACCTCGACGAGCACCGAACGAAGGATTCGCTTCACACCGGAGATTCCGGGCCATCCAGATCGGCGAGACCCTACCCGAGTGGGAAATCCCGACTCTCATCGGCCGCAAATCGATGCCCAATGGCGATAAGCTTTTTCCGTTCCACGATACCCAAGCGATCCGCGAAGAGATGAGCCGGGTCATGCCGATCTACCAGGGGATCGAAAAATTAACTAAGGAAGGCGACCAGCTCCAATGGGGCGGCCCGCGGCTCTACAGCGACGGCTTCACCGTGATGCCGGCCAATCGCGCCCTCTTCACCGCGCTCGAACCGCCGCAATGCGAGTCGAGTCAACCCAACGGCGAATAAGCAATTCCAAAGCGAAATGTAAATTTTAAACCCGTGAACAAGATGAGCGCTGAAGAAATGTTTCCTCGTTTTTCCGATAGCGAATACGTGCGCCGATACAGCGCGATCCGCGAGGCGATGAAGAAAGACAATCTCGATGCGATTCTGATCTCCGGCGCGCGCGGCTCGTCGGAAGTGGATTATCTATCGAACTACCAGGCGCAGTCTCCGTGCTGGCTGCTGTTTCCGCGGCGAAGGCGGACGCCGACCGTCTTCATCCACTTTCTTCAATCACCAGCCCTGCGCCAAAGCGCAATCGATCATCGAAGATGTTCGCTGGTACGGGCCGACGCCGATGCCGACGATCGCTGAAGAAATTCGGAAGCGCGGGCTCGGCAAGAGCAAAATCGGCCTGGTCACGATGCGCGCCATGGCCTATGGCCACGTGACGGAGTTGCAGCGCCAGTTTCCCGAAGCCGAGTTCGTCGAGTTCGGACCGCAGTTCGGCCGCATCCGACGAGTGCGGAGCGAAGAAGAGCTCGTCTATCTGCGCAAGAGCGGCTACCTCACCGACCTCGCCTGCGAAGCTTTGGAAAATAATTTGCGGCCCGGCCTGACCGAACAAGACGTTTTATCGATCGTCTACAGCGCCTATATAAAAAATGGCGGCGATCCCGGCATTCACTTCATCGCGACAACGAACATGGACAATCCCGACCGCTTCGTGCCCTGGCAGCGGCAAACCTCACGCGTGCTCGAAAAAGGCAGCGTCGTCATCACGGAGCTGACCGTCAGCTACTGGGGCTACTCGACACAAATCCATCGCCCATTCGCCATCGGCAAAGAACCCTCGCCCACGTACCGCAAGCTTTTCGATGCCGCCTACGAATGCTACGAAAACGTGCGCAGTATCTGCAAACCCGGCACCACCAGCGAACAGATCGTCGCCGCGACTTCGGTCATCGAAGAAAGCGGCTTCACCTCCTACGACAGCGTCTTCCACGGCGAAGCCGGCAAATCGCCCGAGCTCGGCACGCAAGTCGGCCGCGCACCCTCTGGAGAAATGGACGCTGGAAGAAAACATGGTCCACGTCATCCAACCCAACCCGATAACGAAAGACTTCAAAGCCGGCCTTCAACTCGGCGCCGCGGTTGTGGTGAAACCCAGCGGCGGCGAGGCGCTGCATAACTATCCGTTCAAGTTTCCGGTGTGCGGCTAGGGGCTCACAGCAAGGTCTAATGACTCATCTCAACACATCTGCATGTCAAACTCCTCGCCTTCGACGTCTTCGGCACAGTCGTCGACTGGCGATCGAGCGTGATTGCCGAAGGCGAGCAACTCGGCAAAACAAAGGGCCTCAACATCGACTGGACGGCATTCGCCGACGCATGGCGATCCATCTACCGGCCGTACATGGACAAGGTCAGAGCGGCGAACTGCCGTGGACCAAGCTCGACGATCTTGCATCGCATGATGCTCGCCGAGACGCTGCAGAAATTCGCTATCGATTCATCTCAGCGACGACGAAAAGGAACATTTCAATCGCGTCTGGCATCGGCTCAAACCTTGGCCGGACTCGGTACCCGGACTTGCAACGTTTGAAGTCGCGCTTCGTCATCACGACGTTATCCAACGGCAACATTTCGCTGCTGACCAACATGGCGAAACACGCCGGCTTGCCGTGGGACTGCATCTTGTCCGCGGAAAACGTCCGCCGCTACAAACCCGATCCGGAAGTTTACCTTCTCGTCGCCGCAACTCTTCGATCTCAAACCCGAGCAAGTGATGATGGTCGCCGCTCACGAGCATGATCTTCAATCCGCGCAAAAGCATGGGTTGCGAACCGCATTCATCCACCGCCCTTTGGAGCACGGGCCGGGAAAGGCAACCGAAATCCCGCCGACGGATCGTTATGACTTCGTTGCAAAAGATTTTTTGGATCTAGCCGAAAAACTCGGCGCTTGAACGCGAACTTTCGCACTCGGCTTGACCGCCGTTCATAGCTTAAGTATCCGTCGAGGAAATATTTTATAATCTACTTAATAAATGGGAATATCTTGATTCTCAGAACCCTTGACTGATTGTCGCCATAGCTTCTTTGCTCGTCAGTCATGTCCCGGCAAACGCTCAACGCGTCCGCGCCGCGAGCGGCGGGCTTTCGATCATTCATTCTTTACTCTGGGCGCCGTACGAGCAAAAGCTTTTGAAGAAATACGGAGTCGATCTGGAATATATCGCCATCGAGAGCGGCACCGTCGGCATGCAGACTCTGGTGGCCAATCAGTCGCAGTTTTTTTTTTCGACGGCTCCCTCGCAGTCAATGCCAATCTTGCGTCGGCGCGGATATCGCCATGGTCGCCGGCGGCCTGAATTTCATTCCTGACAAGCTGATCGCCCGCCCCGAAATCAACACGCCCGAAGATCTCAAAGGCAAGCACTTGGCGATCAGCCGTTTTGGCTCGTCATCCGAATAAATTTAGCGCAATCTGCCTGGAGAAACTTGGAGTGAAACCGGAGCTGACACAGATCATCCAGTCGGCGGCGTCTCGACGCGTCAGACGGCATTGATCGCCGGACAGGTACGAGCGACGATCTTGAGCGATCCGCAAGCCACCGCCGCGACCAAAAACGGCATGAAACTGATGGTCGATCTGTCGGATAGTAAATGGGGCTTTCCTCGCTATTGCCATAACTGTTTCATGGCGAAGAGCAGTTTTCTGGAATCCAATCGCGAACAAGCCACTAATTTTATCAAAGCCGTGATTGAAGGACTGTATCTGCTGAAGCGCGACATACCACTCGGCATCCGCTTGATCAAAAAATATCTGCGCTTCGACGATGAAAGCGCATCCATCGGCTACGATTTCTACATCGCCAAACATGGCGAAGGATTGCTCAGCTTACCCGAGCGCCGCGGCCTCGAATTCGTCATCGCCGAAGTCGCCAAAACCAATCCCAAAGGCATGGGCCGACGCCGGAGAGCTTGAAGTTGGTCGATCCAAGTATCTTGGATGAAATCAAGAAGAGTGGCTTTGTCGAGCGGATGAAATGGTAAAAAGCGCCCATCGACCGCGTAGAGAGGAGTGAAACCATATCGCTATGAACATGGAACAGCCGGAAGGACGAACCTAAGAGTTAGCGGCCTTTCCAATCTGGTGCAGGGATGGTAACGAGAATACCGCCCGTTCCGTCATACCCGCGAATGCGGGTATCCAGGCAAATTCAGCGCAACAAACCTGGATTCCCGCGTGCGGGGGAATGACACGTCGAGAGGAGCACCACGTGGAGGCAGCCTTCCTTTTTCATTTTCTGTGGGTGAGTGTAAGGTCATTAACTACTTCTTAGTTAGAAATCGCCTCACGGAGTTTATATGAAACTCTATTATCACCCCGCGTCGACAACCTGCAGGCCGATTATGCTGCTCGCGGCCGCGGAAAAACTCGAGCTCGATTATCATGTCGTCGATCTTTTCGCCGGCGAAAACTATCAGCCGGCTTTCACGGCAATCAACCCGAACCAGGCGGTTCCCTTTCTAGGGGATGGCGATTTTCATCTGGCCGAGAGCTCGGCGATACTCAAGTATCTCGCCGACAAACAAAAATCACCGGCGTATCCTGGCGATTTGCGCGAACGCGCGCGGGTGAATGAACGCATGGATTGGTTCAATACCGGCTTGTATCGCGACCTGGGCTATGGATTGGTCTATCCGCAGATGATTCAGAATTATGGCTACGCGGACGATGAAGTCCAATCGGCGACGCTGGCACGTGCGCGAGAAAACGTGAAGAAATGGCTGAAGATTCTTGACGAGCATCTCATCGGGCCACAAAATTCCTACGTTTGCGGCGGGCGGCTTACCATCGCGGATTTCTTAGGCGCATGCATGATCACGCTCGGCGAGGTGATCCGTCTCGATTATTCGGGCTATCCAAACATGATGCGCTGGCTCGCAAGGATGAAAACGATCCCGTATTGGGATGACGTCAACGATGCGTTCTACACTTACTTTGTCGGGCCGTATAAAGACACGCCGTTCGAAGGTCTTTGATCTATACCGGTGAGGGCAAAGAAAGTGGAACAGCTGAGATGCGGTGGAGGCGCAATACGATCGGCGAGCCGACCGCTTCAAACGACGATACATGGGTACAACATTTTCGGCTCGCAATGAAGTCCAGCGGTAGTGGTTCAGTTTTAGGTTTCTTGAATCGCTTACGGATTCATTCCCAGCAGCTTCCTGCGTCTGTGCAATGGCCAATCCGAAGTCCGTCATTCCCGCACGCTTTAAGCGGAATCCAGGCGAATCCGGACCTGGAGCCTCGACAAAAGCATTCTGGGGTGACGCTCTTCAGAGGATGCTCTGTCAGCATCCGATACCCCGCTGTTTGCGGCGGGGTTTTTCATTCGTACCCTGGGGAAAGATTCCTCGCGGAGTTTATCCTGAGTCTCACCGAAGGACTCGGAATGACATCAAAATACGGGAGCTGTCATCTCGAACAAAGTGAGAGATCTTTCCCTAAATGAACCACTACCAGTCCAGCTCTTCGCCGCCGGGTCTCGTCAAGTTAACGTTGAGTTGATAAAAATACTTATGCTTAAAACTTCTATCGGCCGCCTTCGCGCCATCGCCCTCGTCGAAGGCATCTCGTTTATCGTGTTGTTGGGTATCGCCATGCCACTGAAATATTTTGCCGGCATGCCGCAAGCCGTGACTTTCGCGGGTTGGCTGCACGGCATGCTGTTCATCGCGTTCTGCATCGCCTTGACTCAGGCGCACCAGGAAGCGAAATGGAGTTCATGGCGATCAGGAACTGTTCTCATCGCCGCGCTACTTCCGTTCGGCCCGTTTGTAATCGACGGCCGCTTGCGAAGAGAAGACCAAGCGATGCAGGCAACACGCCGGTAAAAAACAAAGGCGTCAAGGGTTGCCCCATTGACGCCTTCGCTCTGTGAGATTTAACGGAGACTGATCACCGCATCTGACACACCACGTCGACCAGCGCCGGCTTCCCGTCTTTCACCACTTTCACTGCTTCACGCAACGTCTTGATCAAATCCTTCGGCTCGCGTGATCGGCCCGGCGCCCCAGCAGCCGTAGGTGCGCGCCATGGCGCCGAAGTCGACGTTGGGATCTTCGATGCGGATGCCGATGGTTTTGTTTTCCACCGGACGGTTGCGCTGGATCGCAACGCGCTCCTGATGCTCTTCGTCGTTGAAGTACGAGCGGTTGCTGCAGACGATGATCAGCAATGGAATCTGATGGTGCACCGCGGTCCAGATACCGCTCACGGTAAACAGTAAATCGCCGTCGGGTTGAATGTCGACGCAGAACTTGCCGGAGCCTTTGTGCGCCAGCGCCGCGCCCAACGACGCGGGCAAGCCGTATCCCAAACCGCCGCCCTTGTACTTGCCGAGAATCTGATTGAACTTGCGTCGCCGGCAGGCACAGATTCTCTTTTCCCTGCGAGCTGCCGTTGGTCAGCACCCAGTCCTCGCCTTTGAGCGCGTCGCCGATCTCCGCATAGATGCGCGTCATCGACACCGGCTTTTCATCCCACTTCGCTTTCGTTTCTTTTTCCAGCGCGGCTCTTCTTCTCTTCGTAAATCTTGCCCCAATCGGCGCGCCGCCTGTCGATGTCGTCCTTTCAAGTCGGCAAGTTTCTTCTCCGCCTTCAGCCGCCGCACCAACTCCGGCAGGAAAACCGATGTGTCGGCCGAGAATCATCAGATCGGCTTCGCGCAGCTTGTTGAAATCCGGTCGCCCAGGCGCGCACCAGCAGATCGTCGAGACTTACGTTGATCACTTTTGTCACTAGGCCGACATAGCGGCGTCGGCGCGCCGATTGCCGCGTTCCTGCGCACGCCGCACGGTGGCGCCTTCGAGGTCGGGAACATCCAGCGCCAGAATCAGATCGGCCTGCGGAATCACTTTGTCGGCTCTGACCGGTCAGATTGAGCGGATGTTGCACAGGAAAATTAAACCGGCCCAACTGATCGAGCACGGGCGCGGCGAGCAGTTCGGCCAATTCGCCGAGCGCCTTGAAGCCGGCCTCTCGCCGGCCCACCCAATCAGCCAAAATCACCGGCCGCTTGGCTTCGAACAGCCAGCGAATGGTTTTTCGAAACCTTCTTCCGGCGCCTGCAGCGGCAGCGGCGCGGGATAACGCGTCGAGTCGATGGAAACGTCACTTCGCTGTCGAGTTGTTTTTCCTGCACGTCGCCGTCGTAGCAGATGTAGACCGGCCCCTGCGGATCGGTCGTCGCCAGCCGATAGGCGCGGATGAACGAATCCGGCACCGCCTCGACGCTCGCGGGCTGATCGTCCCACTTGCAGAAGTCGCGAACGAGATTGCCTTGCACGTTGGCCGTGTGCACCCAGTCGATCCATGGGCGGCGATTGGCGGAATCCATCGGTCCCGTGCCGCCGAGCACGATCACCGGCAGGCGGTCCGCCCAGGCGTTGTAGATCGCCATCGACGCGTGCTGCAGGCCGACGACGTTGTGCACCGCCGCGGCCATCGGCTTGCCCTTGGCGCGCGCGTAGCCGTGCGCCAGCGCCACGGCGATCTCTTCGTGGTTGCAGAGAATGATTTCCGGCGCATGGTTGCCGCCATAATTGACCAATGAATCGTGCAGGCCGCGGAACGTCGCGCCGGGATTGATCGCGATATATTCAATCTCGAACGCCTTCAAGAGATCGACGACGACGTCCGAGCCCCATTCGGCGCGCGGTTTTTCCATTTTTTGCGCTTTGGCCATAATGGTCCCTTTCTACAGACGATGAAAAACTGACCAACCCTCGGCTCTGTTCTGAATCTGCCGACTCGAAGTCGGCTCCCGTTTCCGTCATTCCAGCGCATGCCGGAATCCAGGCGTTTTTGTATTTAGAGCGACAACAAAGCTGGATGCATGCGGGAGCTTGAGCACCTTGAGAGAATTCGTTTAAAACTCTTATTTCCCCGTCCACTCGGGCCGGAACACCGGCGCCAACTCTTCCGCGCCTAAATTGACCGAATGCAGCTGCTTTAAGTTTTCCATATAGAGCTCGATGATCTTGGCAAACTGTTCCAAGTCCCCTTCGGTCGGTTCGAGCCCTTCTCGCTTGAGCACCGCGAGCAAATTTTCCTCGATCAGTTTATCCATATCGATTCTCTCCTTAACGCGCTGTATCTGAAATTCTTTGAACCATGCCGGTCCTCAAATCTCCCCTACCCCTCTTTGTAAAAGAGGGGTTAGAGTAGCCACGAAGAAAATTCCCCCTTTGAAAAAGGGGGATCAAGGGATTTAGGTGTGATTTGAACGGTCGCCGTACAATTCATTTTTTGAATGAATGCTCCGGACACTAACGCGGCTGCGTGATCACATCGACCACCGCCGGCTTGCCGCTTTCGACGATCGCGATCGCTTTGTCCAGCGTCGGCCCCAGTTGATCCGGTTCGGTAATCGGCCCGAACCCGTCAACGTGTAACGCCCGAGCGATCGCCGCCAGATCCGGCGCAGGCTCCTCGATGCGGATGCCGATGCCTTTGTTTTCCACCGGCCGCTGGCGCGCGCGCGCCATGCGCTCTTGGTGCTCTTCGTCGTTGTAATAGGAGCGGTTGTTAAGGACGACCACGAGCAGCGGGATTTGATATTTTGCCGCCGTCCAGAGCGCATTCGAAGTCATCAAGAAATCGCCGTCGCCGAGGATGCTTACGCTCAGACGCCCGCTATCCTTGAAGCCCAGCGCCGAGCCGATGGACGAAGGCAAGCCGTAACCGACTCCCCCGCCACGGCCACCGCCCATGCCGTGTGCCGGCTCGGTCACATCGATCGCTTCGCGCCAGCGCCGGCCGTGCGACGATACCAGCGCCCATGGTTTTCCCTGAACCCGCTTGTTGATCTCGCTGAAAAAGCGCGCCTGGGAGATCGGTTTTTCGTTCCAGGTTTTTTCGATCCACTCCTGACTCTTTTTCTTGGCCTCGTAATAAATGGCTTCGACTTTTTTGCGGCGCTCCTGCACCTGCCGCGCGGAATCCTTGTTGGCGCTCAAACGCTCGCGCACTTGTTCGAGCAACTGCGGCAAGACCACCGACGTATCCGCCGCCATCGGCACATGCACGGGTAACAGCCACATGCTATCGCTTACCCAGCTCTGGCGCTCGAGATCGAGCAGCGTAATGTGAATGACCTTGCAACTCGGCGAAATAATCGGCGCGAAGTTGCCGCGCTCGCGCACCGAAGGCCCGAGCGGGACGCCCAAGCTTGGCACGTCGAGCGCCAGGACGACATCGGCGCCACGCAAAGCATCTTCGCGCGCGTTAGTAAGATTTAATGGATGCGTGCTGGGGAAAGCGAACCGGCCGTCGGCGTCGACAACCGGCGCACCCAACGCTTCCGCCAAATCCAACATCGGCGGCAGCGCTTTGGGATTGCGCCCGAGTTCGCCGGCAACGATGACCGGCCACTGAGCTTCGGCCAGCAATCGCGACGCGTTGCGCAGCGACTCGGGATTCGGTCCCGGACCCGGAGGCGGCCGGAAAAATTGCGCATGTGGCACGACCATCGGCTTGTCGATCTTCGCTTCCTGGACGTCCGAATCGAGGCAGATGTAAACCGGCCCCTTCGGCTCGGTCATGGCGATCCGATAGGCCTTCAAGAAAGATTCCGCGACGGCGTCGACGGTATTCGGTTGGTCATCGAATTTCACATATTCGCGCACCGCCAAACCCTGCACGTTCGCCGTGTGCACCCAATCCGTCGAGCGCCGGTTGGTCGTGTCCTGGGGCCCGCCGCCGCCGAGATTGAGGATCGGCGTGCGGTCGCACCATGCATTGAAGATCGCCATGCTCGCATGCTGCAAGCCGACGATATCGTGAAGACCCGTCGCCATGATCTCGCCGGTCGCGCGCGCGTAACCGTTGGCGATCGCGACGGCGATTTCTTCGTGCGTGCACATGATCATCTGCGGGCCTTTCTCCGACTCGAAGTTCACCAGCGAATCGTGGAAACCGCGATAACTCGCGCCGGGATTGAGCGCGATATATTTAATCCCCAACTCGCGCAGCACCTCGGCCATCAGATCGGAGCCGTACTGGGCGTTGCTCTTGCGGCCAATCCCCGCGGCCCAGACTTCGGGAGTTCCTTTAGGTTGTTCTGCCACCGTTTATTCCTCCGTTGTTTGGAAAATTTCTAAACGATAAGTGAACTAAATTTTAAATTGCTTGCGCTCATAATGCTGCTTCTAAAACGCCATCCGACCTCCTTCCCCCCTCGACGGGGGAGGAATGAGGTAGGGGTGCGATATCCCCATCAGCAGAGAATTGCACCCACTCGCCACTGGATCCGAAAGCACCCCCATCCTAACCTTCCCCCGTCGAGGGGGAAGGAAAAACTCATCGGACGACGACCTCAGTTTAATGCACCAAACTCGCAACCCGCGCTACATCGCGAACCTATCGTCCCAATCGCTCAAGGGTCGCGACATAGTCGCGCACGCCGCGCGTGACATCGTATGCCGGCTCATAACCGATATTTTTTTCCGCCGCGGAAATATCGAAGACGCAGTAGCTTTGTTTGCTTCTGCCCAATTTACTCGGGCCGGGACCGAGCTCGATTTTGTGCTCCGGAAACAATTTGGCCGCGGCGTTCAAAAAATCACGCGGCGTCCAAGCCTTACCCGTACCGATGTTAAATGTCCATTCGTTCGGCGTCGGCGCCTTGACCGCGAGATAAACTGAACGCCCCACGTCGCCGACGTAGACTGCGTCGTTCAGCTGATCCCCGCCCTGTGGAATCAGCCATTTCTCGCCGCTGCGCGCCTTCTCGATCAATTGCCCATAAAATGACAGCGGGCCGTGGCGCGCTTCTTTTCCCGGACCGTAGATCGACACGAAGCGCAGGGCGATGAATTCGATACCGTATGTCTCACGGTAGTAACGCCCCAGCTCCTCGCAGCAAACTTTGATTGAACCGTACAGATCCGCCGGCCGCTTCGGATAGTCCTCGCGCACGGGCTTGCAAGTCGGCGGCGCGTATTCGCCGGTGATCTCACCGTACGCCGCCTTGGAGCTGGTAAAAACCACACGTTTGATATTTTTGGCCCGCGCGACTTCCAAAACATTGATCGTCCCGTCGACCCCGACTTTAACCCCGAGTCGCGGATCGGCTTCCGCCGGCTCCGGCATCAACGCCGCGAGATGAGCGATGTGTGTGACGCCGAAATCATCGACGGCTTTTTCCAACGCCGCTCGATCGCATATATCGCCGATCACGATATCGACCTGATCCTTGATGTCGCCCATCAAAGTCAGATCCATTCGGTTGTCCATGAGCACCGGCCGCAAGCCGTCCTGAGTCATCAGACGCGCCGTAACTGCGCCATTGACGCCCAAGCCGCCGGTAATCAGCACTTTCATCTAGAGCTCCTCCTTGCAACGCAAATTTTCTAGCCGTTTTTCAGCTTTGTCCAGTGCGCGACGAAATAGTTTTTGGGTTTGTAGTTTCGAGTTTCTGGTAACGGGAAAGCGGAAATTTGAAATAGCCGGATGCTGAAAAAACCGTTAGGAATGCTTCGAGACCCTCATGCTTCGACATGCTCAGCAGAACGGAAAATCATCCACGATTTCAAACCCCTCGTTCGTCCTGAGCATTGTCGAAGGACTCCTTGGGCGTTTTCGGCACCCCGCTGGTAACTTTATCGCTGGTTGACACGCCTTCACCTGCGTTAGTAAAAGAAACTGTATTAAGGAGAATGAAAATGGCCAATTTGAATTCTAACTGGCAACCCCCTGAGTTTGTGACTCGCGAGCAATGCATCAAAGACACCGAGGAAGTTCTCGGCATGGCCGACGTTCCGATAAAGAGCACCGAGGATATTTTTCGCATCAACGTTTTGGGCATGGACTGGGATCTCGGCATGGTGGTGCACGAGCCCGTAGACGCGAGCCGAATCCCCATCGGCGCCGACGGCAAGAAGGCCGGATTCTTCTTGCTGCACGGCGGCTCCGGCGACTTCAAGGGCATCGAGCGACACGCGAAAATGCTCGCCAGTAAATTTGGCTTTCGCGTGATCGCGGGAACGTTCCCGGGCAGATTTTATTTTCCCGATGCGAGTCGCGATTGGCCCGATGATACGATTCACGGCGACGGCACCGTGCGCACGCCGATATGGAAACAGGGCGAAGTGATTGCGCCGGCTGAGTACGAGATCGTGAAAGATCCTTCGAAACGCAATCGTTACGGCACGCGCACCCTCGCGCGCGCGAAGCCCGAATACTAATTTCTGGTATCGCATGGCGGCTTGGCCCGCGGCATTTGAAGAAGGCATGATCGAAGCCTGTCGGCGCCATTTTCCCGAGAAGGAGTTTTCCGTCTACGGCCAGGGTCACTCGACCGGCGGGCCGTTTGTCTGCATGTTATCGCAACGGATTCCCAACATGGCCGGCGTCTGCGCCACCGAGCATTCACCGTTCGGTTATCTCTCGGGCAGTCGCGATTTGTGGGGCGGCGATATGGGCAAGATCAGCGGCTACGAGAAAGTTGAAAAGCAAGGCAAGGGCCGCACCGACCCGTTCAACGAACTCTACATCCGCACCTGGCGCGACCTGGCGCGCTACCAGGGACCGGAAGCGCTCGGCCAGGAAGGACCGGCGGCGCTGATGCGGCTGCCGGCGATCATGGAAGACATTCTCGAAGCGTGGGAAAAGGCCAAGAACCGGCCCCAGTTCAAGGCCGAATATATTGTCACACACGCCATCACCGATTCGCTCGCCGAAGGCGCGCGGGTCAGCGCTGCCAGGCTAAAAATGAATCAAGACGAAACAGACGCGCTCGTCAACCGCTTCGTCGGCTACACGCGCGAACTGTCAGGCGCGAACGTAAAACCCGTCCCGCCGTTTCTCTTCGAGATTTCCAAAGACAGCCGCGACCACAGTCCGGAAGTCTACGAAGAAGTGATCATGCCCGGCTTCCGCGCCATGAGGCCCGCGCCCAAGATCGCCATCACCCGCTTTGGCGCCGGCGTGCACAGTTTCTGGAAAGCGGAAAAAGATTTGTCCGTGGGTATAGTACCGTCGGTGATCAAGTCGTGGAATCAGGCGGTAACCGGCGGCTATTTTGTTTAGCCCAGACGAGCGCATGCAGCACGCATTAGCGCCATGACTGTTGTCCGTTAAGTGTCATTGCAAGACCTGAGCTCTAAAATAATTTTGAATAAGTTTCGAACTCATTGAGCGCCGGTTGCTCAATTTCGCGGTCTGCAACCGGCGCACTCCACCGCATTCTCGGTTCGATGTAAACGCCTGTCATTCGACATCTGTCGAACATTCGGCGCCTTTTTTCCTGTCACTAGCCGCGCTCCACCTCCCCTGGCACCATAAGTTTCCGAACTTCCGCGATCCATAAGCGCTTTCTCAAGATCAGAGTTACTTGGCATATCGCTTGCGCATAAAGTTTTTCAACAAACACGAAAGGAGGTGAACCCAATGAAAAACACAAAATCACTATTAGCTGCTCTGATCTTTTTAGGTAACGTCGCAGTGGGTGTGACAGCGTTAGCCGCTGACGGCGTCATTAGCGAAGACGTACTTTCCACGGGCAGTTACTGTCATGAAAAGTTTCCGGCGATAGAAGGTAAGAGTTTGGCTAGTAACGATCCCGCACTGAAAAGTGCGCAGGCGGGAGATGTCATCGACTACTATGGACCGTGCGATGAAGACCCTACGGGGAAAAGTCAGGTGCGGGAGCAGAAGCTACATTTCCAACACCACTACGTCACTGAATTCCTGCTCGGAGGGGAGTAACGCCCCCTCCTTCACTGCCCCGAACCGGCATCACTCCCTGTTGCCGGTCAGGGCAGTCGATTGTTGCGTAGTAGCCTGGCCGATTCTCTTAGCTCGGAGAGCTCTTTGAGCTGTTCCGTCCTGTGCGAATCATACGGGTCGCTCAAAATCTTCCGTGAGAGTTTCGCCATCTTGGCATTGATTGATTGGAGCTCGGTCAGTTCCTTGTCTTTGACCATGGTACGCCCCCTGGAATGTCAGTATGAAACCGAAGTCATTATAGGACAAAGGATGACACGTTTGTCAACCCCCGAGAGAGGGTCCGAGTGTTTTCGGGTGTGCCGAGTTTCAGCAGACTCTATACGGAAGTAAGCGGGAAGTTGTACGGCAGCAGGGTTACGTGATGGATTGATGGGGTCGCGCGTTGGAAGACCTGGCCACTTCAACGGTTTCGCATGTTTTCGAACCGTGGGAGAAAGCAAAGAACCGGACGCAGTTCAAAGGCCGCATATATCGTCACGCACAACATTACCGATTCTCTTGCCGAGGGCGCGCGCGTGAGTGCGGCAAGATTCAAAATGAACCAAGATGAAACCGATGCGCTGGTCAATCACTTCATCGGCCACACCCGCGAACTATCAGGCGCGAACGTAAAACCTGTGCCGCCGTTTCTCTTCGAGATTTCCAAAGACAGCCGTGACCACAGTCCGGAAGTCTACGCCGAAGTGATCATGCCCGGCTTCCGCGCCATGAAACCCGCGCCGAAAAGCGGCATCACCCGTTTCGGCGCCGGGCGTGCATAGTTTTTGGAAAGCGGAAAAAGATCTGCCCTTAGAGATCGTGCCGTCGGTGATCAAGTCGTGTGGAAGTAAACGGTGACTGGCGGATATTTGCTTGATCAGATCTAAAGCTGGCAGAATTCCCTCAACTTGGTTGCAACGTACCTCTGCTTCGTTGCGCTCTTGGATGGGTTGCACTCACCACACGCGGGTACTAGATTCGCAATTGATCAATCAACCCAATGAGGAGACGTGAATGGAAATTGTTCTTTATTACGCCCCCAACACCTGCGCGCTCGCTCCCTATGTCACCTTGACCGAGGCGGGCGCCGACTTCGAGGTCCGCCCGCTCAATTACCGCAAGCGGCAGAATTTGTCGCCCGAGTATCTGAAGATCAACCCGAAGCACAAGGTCCCTTGCTCGTGGTCGACGGCAAGATCCTGACCGAGAACGTCGCCATCCATCAATGGGTCCATCGGACCTTTCCAGACGCGAAGATCCTGCCCGCCGATCCGTGGGACGAGTTGCAAGCGATCTCGCTGCACGGCTGGTGTGCCAGCGGCATTCACCCGTATCTGAGCCGGATCAACAACCCGCCCAAAGTCTGCGACGCAACGGGCGCGTCCGACAGCGTGATCAAGTTCGCCACGGAAGCTCTGTACGAGAACTTCCGGATCGGCGACGATATGCTGGTCGGGCGTGAGTACTTCTTCGACCATTTCACCGCCCCGGACGCGCATTTCTTTTGGTGCTGCCGCCGCGCCACCCAGTTGGAGGTGGACATCTCAGGCTTCCCCAGCGTCATGGCGCATTTCAAGCGCATGCAGGAGCGCCCGAGCGTCAAGAAGCTGCTCGCCTACGAGAAAGAAGTGAATGAAGGGTTTGCCAAGACGGCCTAGGATCGAACGGCCTATGTTGGGTAATGCTTTTGCCGACGGAGATCCCATGTTAACGCCGAATGTAAAAACGGACGTGATCGACGCCGACGCGCACGTGGTAGAGAACGAGCGAGTATGGGATTATCTCGAGGCCAGCGAGGAAAAATATCGCCCTACGTTAGTGGCCGAGCCGGACAATCCCGAGCGCCAGCATTGGGTTCTCGACGGCGAGGATCTCGGCCCCAAGTTTCCCTCGCCCAACGAGAAGCAATCCGAAGAGCATGTCAAAAGATTCGGCCGGGAAGTGGCCACTCCGGTGCAAGCCCGGGAGCTTAGCGATGTGAGCCAGCGGCTGAGACACATGGATGCGTTGGGAATCGATGTGCAAGTGCTCTACAACTCGCTCTGGCTCCGGCCGCTCACGCGCCACCCCGAAGTGGAGATCGCGCTCTGTTGGAGCTGGAACCGCTGGCTGGCGGATGTCTGGAAACTCGGCGAGAACCGCTTGCGCTGGACCTGCGTCGTTCCGGCATTGACCCCGAGCGAAGCCGCGCCGCAAATTCGCTTCGCCAAGGAACATGGCGCCGTCGGCGTCTGCGTACGCCCCTTCGAAAGGGGCAAGCTGATGACGGACCCATTTTATTATCCAATCTATGACGAGGCCGCAGCGACTCGACATTCCGGTGACCGTGCACATTGCCAACGGCAATCCCGACCTGTTCAAATTGCTGAACAACGAAGCCGGCGGTGGTTTCTCGACATTTCGAGTCCCGACAGTCACCGCGTGCTACGCGCTGATCATGAGCGAGATACCGCGCGTCTTCGCGAAGCTGCGTTGGGGTTTCATCGAGACATCGAGCCAGTGGGTGCCCTGGGTCGTTCACGAAGCCGTGCGGCGCTCCTTGGGAAGCGAACACCCGGTCTCGATGAACTGCTTCCGCGACTACGGGATTTATGTTTCAACCCAGACCGATGACGACTTTTCTTATGTGATCTCTTACGCGGGCGAGGAAAATCTGGTTATCGGTACCGACTACGGCCATGGCGATACCTCTAGCGAACTCAACGCGATTTCCCGGTTCAAAGCGATGGAGGGCCTCGATCCACAGGTAAAACGAAAAATTCTTTCCGACAATCCCAGACGATTCTACGGAATCTGAAGATTCGAAAGCTCACGAGGCCAAGTCCTTGAGTCAAGATTTGATCTCAGAACGCCCACTCAAATCCTCAGGATGAGGCAACCGTCAGGAACTCTGCTCGCTTCAGCTCGAGAAATCACTTATTCGTAATATTGGAGACCTCCCCGGCCTTACAATTGGAACGATTGAAACGTCTGGAACCATTGGAACCGCCTTCGTTATGAAACGAAGCACTGAACGCATTCTTACCACCCATGTCGGCAGCCTGCCGCGGCCGGCGGACTTGCGCGCCATGTGGGCGAAAAAAACCGTCACGGCGGAGGACGAAGCGGCGCTGCAAACGCGGCTGCGCTCGGCCATCGGTGAAGTCGTGCGCACGCAGAAAGACATGGGCATCGATATTCCCAACGACGGCGAGTTCGGCAAACCCATGCGCGCGTCCACCGACCGGGGCGCTTGGGGCAATTACATCTTCGACCGCGTCTCCGGCTTCACGCCGACTTCGGCACAGACCATTGCACCCGATACTGCTAAACCCGGCGCGCCGATGCGCATCGTCGGCGTGCGCTGGGAGCAGCGCGAGTTCGCCGAATTTTACGCCGACACCGGCTTGGGTGCGCCCAGCACCGCCGCGCTGCGCCCGACCTGCACCGGCCCGATCGCTTACACCGCGCAACAGTTTCTGCGCGACCAGCTCGTCAACTTGAAGCTCGCCGCCAACGCCGCCGGCGTCGAAGAGGCCTTCGTCAGCGCCATCGCGCCCGGCAGCCTGGAGATGTTCTGCCGCGATCAGAACAGTTACTATGCGACCACCGAGAAATTCTTGGAAGCGATTGCCGATGCGATGCGCGAAGAGTATCGCGCCATCGTCGACGCCGGCTTCATCCTCCAGCTCGACGACCCCGGTCTTCCCGGCGCCTGGGACATGCTCGATCCCCAGCCAAGCGTCGAGGAGTACCGGCGCTACGCGTCGCAGCGGGTTGAAATTCTGAATCACGCCCTCGAAGGCATCCCGGTCGATCGCGTGCGCTATCACATCTGCTGGGGCAGCTGGCATGGTCCGCACACCACCGATTTTCCGCTGCGCGACATCGTCGACGTCATGCTCCGTGTCAACGCCCAGGCGTACTTGGTCGAAGCCGGCAACGTCCGTCACGAACATGAATTCAAAGTCTGGCGCGACGTGAAACTCCCCGCCGGAAAAATCCTCATCCCCGGCGTCGTCAGCCACTCCACCGATCTCGTCGAGCACCCGGAACTGGTGGCCGATCGCATCATCACGTTCGCTGAAATCGTCGGCCGGGAAAACGTCATCGCCGGCACCGACTGCGGCCTAGGCGGCCGCGTCCATCCGCAAATCGCCTGGGCCAAGCTGCGCGCCCTGCGCGACGGCGCGGCGATCGCGAGCAAGAAGTTGTGGAGTTGAATTCAAAAGTGCGTGTGCGGGAGCGAAACAAAAGGAAGAAAGTCTACAGGTAAAAGTTTTACACTGGACTTGCTTTTTACCGAAGCGGAGTGGGCTGCCCCGGTGCACAACGCGCACCTAGATCGGTCGATTCATCTATTCGAGCCGAGTCTGATAGATATCCGAAAACTTGTTGAGCGATCGAACCCCAGCGGGCCGAGCGCTGCTTTCCAAGGCATCCACGATCCTTAAGACCTAGTGGAATTTCATTGACAGGTTCGTCGCGGCCTGAATATAACGGGCTCAATTTCAGCGCGGGAGAACTTCAATGCGTAGACATGGCACAGCGATCGATCGGCGCCGATTCTTGCGACAGAGCGCAGCTCTAGGATTGGGAACCCTCTTCGCGCCTGCCTTGGCTCCAAAGGCGTGGGCGGTAACTAAAGATCGCATTGTCATTTATCAAGGCGTCAGTCTGGACTCGCTCCATCCCTACGGTTACAGCGGCGGCGGCATCACGGGCATCTGGCGCCACATCATCGAGCCGCTGATCCAGATGGATTATGCCCGCAATGAATATGTCGGCGTGCTCGCTCAGTCGTGGGAGTTTCAGGGGCGCAAGTGGATTTTTCATTTGCGCAAAGGTGTGCGTTTTCATAACGGCGCGCCGTTTACCTCGAAAGACGTCGCCTACTCCATCGACAAATTGCAGAACGACAAGCGCAGCCTGCAGGGCGCCTACGTGCAAGGCGTCGAGGTGGAAACGCCCGACGATTACACGGCTGTTCTTACGACCAAGGCGCCCAATGCGCTTTTGCCCACCAGGCTGGAGACTCGGTTTATTCTCTCGAAGGAATACGGCGATGATTTGGACAGCGCCACGGCGGGTACGGGACCCTACAAATACGTGAGCTGGCAGCGCGGCGGCAACCTGGTGCTGCGGCGCAATGACGATTACTGGGGCGCCAAGCCGCCAATCCGCGAGGTCATTATCAAAGGCGTCAAGGAAGAAGCGGCGCGCGTGGCGGGACTGTTGGCCGGGCAAGCCGATCTCATCAGCAATGTGCCCATCGAAGACGTCGACCGCATCGCCAAGCATCCGCGCGTTCGGCTTCAGGAGGTAGTCGGCTTTCGCATGTATTTTCTCGGCATGAATGTGACGATGAAACCTTTCGACAACAAGCTCCTGCGCCAGGCGATCAACTACGCCCTCGATCCCCACGTCATGTTGAAGCACATCTACGACGGCCACGGCGCGGTGGTGAACGGCCCGCTGGGCTCGAATTGGGTGGGCTTCGACCCCAAGATCAAGCGCTATCCTTACGACCCGAAAAAAGCGCGCGAGCTGCTGGCCAAAGCCGGTTATCCGAACGGACTGAGACCAAGCTCTATCTTGCGCCGGACCGCCACCTCAAAGGCAGGGAGGTTTGCGAGGTGATCGCCGATCAGTTGGGCAAGGTCGGCATCAAAGCCGAGCTGGTGCCGCAAGAGTACGCCATCTACTGGGGCAAGGACGGCGTCAACGGCGGCAAGTTGCCGTTCTACTACGCCGGCAGCAATGGCAGCGACGCCGATGTCTATTTCGAACAATACTTTCGCACCGGCGGTTCCAAGCGCATCAACTACAACAATCCGGAATTCGACAAGCTCATCGACGAGGAACAACGCACCGGCGATCACAAGAAGCGCATCGCGATTCTGCATCAGGCGGGCCGCATTCTCATGGAAGACGTGCCGTTCGCGCCGCTGTATACGCTCGCGGAACTTTATGGTGTGACGCGAAACGTGATCTGGAAGGGCTCACCGGACGGTAAGATTCTTGCCTCGGAAATGAAAATCAAAGGCTAAGTAAATCACGAAAAGCTCGCGTCAGAAAACAAGTTGATTGAATTTCCGATACGTCAGGAGAAATAGCATGGCTTACACGCTCGATGAGTTCGCCGCCGACTGCCGTCGCATCCTCAAGGCCGACCAAGGTCCGGCGGGGCGCGAAACGGTGCGAAAAAGATTGCAGGACTTGCTGATGAACGACGATTTCGTCGCCGCCAATTGCGGGCCGAGCGCCAGCGTCGGCGCCAATCTACTCTATGAGGACCCGGAGCTAGGCTTCCAGATCCTGGCGCATATCATGGACCGGGAATATGCCGGCGGACCCCACGATCATGGTGATTCCTGGGCAATTTACGGCCAGGCGGTCAAGCATACCGAAATGAGCGAGTGGAAGCGTACGGATGACGGCTCCGTTCCCGGCAAAGCGACAATAGAAAAGGCGAACACCTACCGCATGGAGCGCGGCCAGGCCGGCATCTTTCAGAACCGCGCCATCCACTCCATCGCCTACCCCGCCGGCGGGCGTTTCATCCGCGTCACTGGGACAAATCTAGAGAACATCCCGCGCGGCCGCTACAACAGCGAGGCGGGTACCATGGTGGTAGAGAAACGCCCCAACTTTCGCGGTGCCGCCTAACCTTCAAATCTTACGCGCAATTGAAAACGCCGGGGCAAATCCCCGGCGTTTTGCGTTCTAGTTCTAGTGCAGCAGCAGCGCCTTCAAGCCCAGAAATCATACACAAGCAACTCAACCTCAATCCTTTTGCAAGGCGCAATCCGGCAAACCACGAGAAAGAGCAATATCCAAGACCCTTATTCGGCCTGTGACCCCTTACTCGGCCTGCCGCCCAAGCCGACCGAAGCAAAACTGCGAATTTCATCAGACAGAAAAGAAATTGACAACTCGCCGGTCCGGCGATATGGCTCAGGCCAGAAAAAAAAGGTGGTTTAAATTTCCTATACAGTGCCGCGATCGATCTTCTCGCGCAGAGGGAGGCGCTGATCAAGAAGGACATCGAAAAGCGCCGCATGCTCTATGTCTACAAGACGCTGATCGACACCCCCGAGTCGCGTTCGCTGGGCATCGGCGACGTGAGCGACGAGCGGATGGCGGCGGCGGCAGCGACCATCGCGGAGTCGTTCGAGCTGCCGCGCGTGCCCAAGCCGCCGACGTGTTCAGCCGTGACTTCCTGCCGGCCAAGGCCGATCGGATGCCGGCGGTGCTGTCCAATTGACCGCAATGAGAGAGCCCGCATCATCGGGTTGCGGGTTTTCGCTTGCCGGGCCGGTGCCAATGCGTGAATTGACGTGCTCCCACATCCAGCCGGATGCCACTGCGCCGGCCGCGGGCGCGCACGTTATCCGGATCGACGGCGATCGCATCGTCTCGGTCGAGCCGGCCAGGGCCGGCGCCGCCCGGCGCCTGCTGGCGCTGCCGGCGCTCACCAACGCTCACGATCATGCGCGCGTGACGTCGACCTCGGCCTATGGCGGCGCGGGCAAGCCGCTGGAAACCTGGATCGCTTATCTGGCGCTGCTGCCGTCGGTCGATCCTTATCTTGCGGGCGCGGTGTCGTTGTCGCGCAGCGCGCTTGGCGGCGCGGCGGCCGTCATGGTGCACTACACGCGCGTCCAGAGTCTCACTGATTTGCCGACCGAGGTGGCCGAGGTCGCGCGCGCGGCGCGCGACGTCGGCGTGCGGGTGGGCTTTGCGATCGCGATGCGCAACCGTAACCCGCTGGTGTACGGACCGTCCGAGCCGATCCTCGATGCGCTTTCGCCGCAGGCGCGCGCGGAGGTCGAGAAGCGCTATCTGCGCCCGCCGCTGCCGGTCGAGCAGCAGATCGCGCTGGTCGATGCGGTGGCCGGGGCGGCCGCCAATCCGATGTTCGACGTGCAGTATGGCCCGCAGGCGGTGCAATGGTGCACGCATGAGCTTCTGGAAGCGATCGCGGACGCGTCGAAGCGCACCGGCCGCCGGATTCACATGCACCTCCTGGAGACCAGCACGCAGCGGGCCTGGCTCGACGCCAATTATCCGGGCGGCATCCTGAAATTCCTCGACGGGATCGGCTTCCTCAGCCCGCGGCTGACGCTCGCCCATTGCACCTGGGCGCGACCCGATGAGCTGGAGCTGATCGCCGCGCGCGGCGCGACCATCTCGGTCAACACCAGCTCGAATCTGCATCTGCGCTCGGGCGTCGCCCCGCTGAAGGAGATGGTGAAGCGCGGCTGCCGCGTGGCGCTCGGCCTCGACGGCTCGACGTTCGACGAGGACGACGATGCGCTGCGCGAGATGCGGCTCGCGCATCTGCTGCATCAGGGCGTGGCGTTCACCACCGACGTGGATCGCCCATCGATGCTGCGCATGGCGTTCCAAAATGGCCGTCTTTCGGTCACCAACAAGGACGACGGCGGCGCGCTCGCGCCCGGCATGCCGGCCGACATCCTGGTTCTCGACTGGGATGCGGTCGACCACGAGCGGCTCCGCGCCGATCTCGATCCGCAGGATCTTTTGTTCTCGCGGACCACCATGCGCCACATCCACGAGCTGATCGTCGCGGGCCGCTCCGTCGTGCGCGACGGCCAGGTGCTCGGCATCGACTATCCGGCGATGCGCGACGACATGCTGGCGCGGCTTCGCGCCGACATGCAGCAAAATTCCGGCCTCGTGTCGGCGATCGGCGAACTCGAGCACGCGGTCGCGGCGCACTACCGCTCACAACCCCCCTGCTGTTGAAGGACACCATGCCGATCGCCAAGGTTCACCGCATTTCCGCAGTCCGCCAGAGCAGGAAACCGAGCCCCCAACCGATCACGCGCACGCGCAGAGTACGCCGGCGCGCTTGAGTTGGGCCAGGCTACTCAAACGGGTCTTCGACATAGACATTGAACACTGCCCAAACTGCGGCGGCGCCTTGAAGATCATCGCTGCAATCGAGGCTCCGCCAGTGATTGTCAAAATCCTCAGCCATCTGGGCTTGTCCACCCGCGCCCCACCGCGCGCACCGGCGCAGCGATTCGATCTATTCCAAAGGACTTAAGGAACCGAAAACCGGTTGCCAACGCAAACCGACGGCACCGCTCGCTCTGGGTTCGAGCGAGCGGTGCGATCTGGAATACTTAGCGCCCCGCCGACCGCTGCGCCGCCCAAGCCGACCGAAGCAAAACTGCGAATTTCATTAGACAGAATTGACAACTCGCCGGTCCGGCGATATGGCTCAGGCCAGAAAAAAAGGTGGCTTAAATTTCCTATACAGTATTGAAATTGCGTGTGCGAGATATCCCGCTTCGGCGCCTTGGCCGTCCCGAAGAGATTGCCGCCGTGGTGGTTTTTCTGGCGTCCGAGCAGTCGAGCTACATGACAGGGACCTGCGTAACGGTGGACGGAGGCGTCACGCGGGGGATATGAAATCTCTAGGAGATTCCCATGGCCAGTCTTACAAGACTTAGACTGATCCAATTCCGGGCAGGCTACAATCTTCCGGTACACGCCGGCCGGGAGCAGGGAATATTTGCGCGGCATGGTCTCGATATCGACATAACCTATACGCCGGGCTCGCTTTATATCAGCGACGCTTTGCGGAAGGGGGAATTCGAGATTGGCCACACGGGCGCTGACGATATTGTGGCCGATGTGGAAGACTTCGGCGGCGGTCCTTCGAGCCTCTTTATCTTTATGGGACTCCATAGCGGCCTCTTGAGCATCGTCGGAGCGCCGGGGATGACGACCGTCGAGTCGCTACGCGGGAAAGAACTGGCCGTCGACGCGCGCGCGAGCGGTTTCGTTTTCATCCTGGAAAAGCTGCTGCGCTCGAATGGCTTCGGTCCCGACGATTACAAATTCGTCGAGATCGGCGGCGTCGACCGGCGCTATCAAGCATTGTTGGAGGGTAGAGTTGCCGGCACCATGCTTTTGCCGCCGTTCGCGGGCAACGCTGTGGCGCAAGGCTGCCACCTGCTGGCGCGCGGCGATCAGATCGTTTCCTGCTATCAGGGAACTGTGGGCGCGGCCAAGCGCTCTTGGGCTGAAAAGAATCGGGATTTGCTGGTTCGCTATATTCGCGCTTATGTCGAGGCGACGGAATGGTGTTTTGACATTCACAATCGTGCCTCCTGTTTGGAGCTTCTTGCTACACATAACGGCCTTGAAGACAAAGTGGCGGAAGAGACCTTAGATGTCCTGCTGGATTCGGACTACGGTCTATATCCGAAAGCGGAATTGAATCTTCCGGGGTTGAAATCCGTTGTCGCCCTGCGCGCCGAGATGGGATACCTTAAGCCGCCGCTGCCACCGGCGGAGAAGTACGTAGATCTCTCCTATTACAATCGGGCGATCGATACGCGTTAAGGCTCTTTCCGAAGATTAAGATAAAGGGGCAGAGTGGTAGGGTCAGGCCTGGAGTGGTAGGGTCAGGCCTGAATCTGGATTCTATCTTGCCGGATGTTGGTATCCCGTGTGTAGGCTGCAGGGTCCGGCTGGATAACTAAACAAATCACTTTGGCCGCTCGACTTCTCGTGTATGCTCAGCCTTGTTCCCTTAACCTCCCGTTCGAACCGCTCAGCCCGTAAAAGGCGCGGAGTAGCTTTCGCTTACTCTGATGCTGATATCGTCTCGTTTGACGAAAGCATCGACCGCACTGTAGAGGCGGCTCGTGCGGGATATCCGAGTCATAAACCCAGAGGTCGTCGCCGCTACGCTGTCGATAGCGCGAGTTACAGAGGCCTGATCTGCACCGTGCGCCATTTGGCCGCCCGCTTTGCACAGCCAAACACAGCCAAAGGGGTCAACACAGCCAAAGGGGTCCACAGCCAAAGGGGTCAAGTCCGCTTTTAGCTTTTAAATGCCTTGGGGTTGAGCCTATGTTTTTGACATTCGGATTTTCGTCGCTCTCACCAGGCGTTCCATAGGACCGCGCGCGGTCCTGTTGTTTCAGTGTGACGAGCGGACTTGACCCCATTGCTTCTGCGATCATCGACTCGTCGGTCTGACGCCGGCGTAGCTGGCCGGGCGCGCTGTTCAGTCGACCACCGAGCGATCGGAGACGAGAAAGTCCCAAAGGGGTCAAGTCCGCTTTTAGCTTTTAAATACCTTGGGGTTGAGTCCTATGTTTTGACATTCGGATTTTCGTCGCTCTCACCAAGCGTTCCATAGGACCGCGCGCGGTCCTGTTGTTTCAGTGTGACGAGCGGACTTGACCCCATTTGCTTCTGCGATCATCGACTCATCGGTCTGACGCCGGCGTAGCTGGCCGGGCGCGCTGTTCAGTCGACCACCGATCGATCGGGAACGAGCGACCGCTGGACCCACTGGAACATCCGCCATCCGACGGGGTCAGGGGCGAGTGTCGACGCTGCAACCGCAGCGGCCTCGTTAGAGATCGGTCGCCCGTTCGGCGCTTTCACGTGGACCTCAGCCACCCGTTCGGCCATCACAAACCATCCGATCGATTCCTCCACCGACCGGCCGACCGTGAGCAGGCCGTGGTTGCGCAGGATGCAGAACTTCCTGTTGCCGAGTGCTGCGGCGATGCGCTTGCCGCCATCGATCGAAAGCACCTCCACATCCTCATCGTCGAAGAGTGCCTGGTCGAACACGAAGGCACACGCCTCCTGACTGATCGCGCGAAACGGCTCGACGTTGGCCGACCATGGCGTGCCGAAGGCGGTGTGGGTGTGAGATGCGCTCACGACGTCGGGACGGGCAGCGAGCAGCGGATGGTGGATGTTGTAGCCGGCCGTGTTGACGGCACCGGTCGCGTTGCCGTCGGCATCCTTCACTTCGCCACCGGGTCCGACCAGCACCAACTGGTGGACCGTCGCCTCGCCGAAGGGGACGCCCCAGTCGAGCAGCCAGAAGTGGTCGGTCAACTCGGGGTCACGGGCCGATACGTGGCCGTCGCCGAGCATCCCCCACCGCATCGCGCCGAAGATGCGGTATCCAAGCGCACACATCCGTTTGCGATGCGCCCGTTCGTCGACAACCGAACGGACGGTGCCGTAGGGCTCGACCCCGGCGAACGGTGGATAGGGACTCGATGTCATGTCGTCCATGGTACCTCGCGCAATTCAGTCGGGTGTTTCTGTATAGGATATTTCAAGCACCTTTTTTTCTGACGCGAGCAATATCGCCGGACTTAGAGAGTTGTCAATCGCCTTTCTGTTTGATGACAATCCCGGTGTTGGCTTGGGCGATGCAGCGCTTGATTTTTTTTTGGGGGGGAGAGAGAGAAAAGGGGACGCGAACCTTTTGTTGACTCAAACGCATGCAGGAGCGCCCGAGCGTTAACAAGCTGCACGCCTACGAGAAAGAAGTGAAAGAAGGATTTGCCAAGACGGCCTAGGCAAGTATCCAGTTTCTCAGAAACATGCAGTTGCCGAGAAGTAATTGTCAACAAAGGATTTGACCCTTATCCCCGCGCGATGGGCAAAATGGGATTGACCGGATTGGTCCAAAGCATGGCGCTAGAGCTGCAGCCGCAGAACATCCATGTTGCGCAGGTCGTCGTCGAATAAACTGCGAATCCTTCAACAAGCTAAACGGAGGAGAGCTTCACTGAAGAGTTCGGGAATCGAAAAAGCTTTGACAAAAAGCAAACACCGATTTTGCCCTTTTTGCTTGTTTAGGGTTTTCTCGCCTTCGACCCGGGAGAATCAAATAAGCAAAGCCTGATACCGCGTCGCTGTCCCTCCCAGGTTCGTGTTGGCCGAAATCTACTCTCGCAGCACCCATTCACGCCACAATTTTCCATAGCGTGCGGCACTGTCGTTATACTTCGCAGGATCGATGACAATAAAATTGAATCCCTCGCGCAAGCGAGGGGGATTCGGCAGAACCTCGGGATGCGTAGGTATACGGTTAACGTCTCGGAGAACCTTCTGAGCGCCGTCTTTGCTCAACATAAAATCAAGGAAAAGCATTGCCGCGTTGGGGTGCGGCGCGTTTTTTCCCAAAGCGGCGACATTGTTTGCGGCGACCACGGGCTCAAGATCAATCCAATCGACGGGGGCGCCGGCACGCTGAGCCGAGGCGATCCCTCCACTATGTGTGTCAGGAGAAAATGCATCCTCACCCGCCGCAATGAGCTGTGCCTGAAGCGTGTGGCCGGTACGAATCCTCGGATTCTGTGCGCGCAGTTTTTGGAAGAAAACCCTGCCTTTCTGTTCGCCCCAATATTCCATCAGGGCCATAAACCATGGCGAATCCTCGCGCTCTAATGAAAATTTGTCCTTCCACTTCGCATCAAGCACTTCTTCATAGCGAGTTGGAACCTCCGCAGCTTTGACAAGACGCGTATTGTATCCGAGCACAGTCATGGTCGCCCGATTGGCGACCCAAAAATTTTGATTTTGAATAAATCGCTTGTCGAATTTCTCCGCAAGCGGGGAGTAATACGATTGAAGCATTCCCTTGCGCCGAAAAAATTCTATGGTGGTATCACCGGTATCGAGAATATCAGCCAGAAAAGTTCCCGCCTGATATTCGGCTATGTATCGTTGCGCCATTCTGGAAGAGTTGGAGCGAACGAGATGGACTTTAATGAAAGGATAGCGTTTTTCGAACAGTTCGACGTAACGAGGCGACTCTCCCAATGCGATAGAAGTGTACCAGACGACCGATCCTTCCGCTTGCGCCGCTTTTTCCAGCTTCGTTTGCCGGTCAGCGCCGCGATAGAGCGCAATCTGTGAGATATCTGCCGCACAGAGGGGTATACTCATGAGAGACAAGCAAATGCTAACGCCGACGAAAGTTCTGGCATTGCAAAATGTCATGGTGAGCGTCCTTCTAAGGATGTGGTTTTATTCCGTTCATGCGCAACAGCCGTTGGCCTGGCCCAATCGTATAGGCTCCCACCGTTTCACGGGACTTCTAGAAATATGTCTTGCCTAACCTACGGCGGTCGCCTGTCTGGCGTCCACTACTTTTTTGTCAAAGCTAGCTATAGATATTTGTATATTGATCGCCAGGGCACGTCCTGATAGGCATCGCACAAACACGGCGCTTTTAAGAGAACGAGCCAAGATTATGACCTTGCATCAGCTGAAAATTTTCCAGGTGGTGTCCCATCACCGTAACTTTACCAAAGCCTCGAAACAGTTGCGGATCAGCCAGCCTTCGGTGTTCAAGCAAGTGAGATCGCTGGAAGAGTCCTATAAAACGAAGCTGTACAGGAAAACCGGCCGTGGAATCGAGCTGACCGAAAAGGGACAACTCTTTCAGCGCGAAGTGGAGGAAATTCTTCGTCGAGTCGAAAGCCTGGAAAACAATTTCGGTCCGCGCACTCCTTCGCCGGCACCCGGTCGGCTGATGATCGGCGCGTCACACGGCCCATCAGCGTCTCTGATTCCATCCCTTTTGGCTAGTTTTAAAAAAACTCATCCTCTCATCCAGATAACTCTCAGGACCAGGGACAGTCTAAGTATCGAGCGCCTTCTTGCCGAGTCTGACGGCATTGAGGTTGCGGTCGTAACCAACCTTTCCCAGATGAAGGTTTCAGGCAGGTTTCACGTTGAGCCATGTCGCGCTGAGAAGATTGTTTTTTTTGTTTCGACTAACCACGCGCTGGGCAGGAGAAAAAGGCTGACTTTGGCCGAACTGGCCCAGTTGCCTCTGATCGTGAAGCAAAGAAGTCAATCCAAAACTCAGGAGCTTCTAAAGCAGATCGAGCAGCAAGGTTTTGAGCTAAACGTTTTTATGGAATGTGAGTCTGCCGAGGCTGTCAAACTTGCGGTCATGAAGTGTTTAGGCGTGGGAGTGCTTTACCGCGATCACTTGAAGAACGAGGTTGGCAGAGGTGATCTCAAGATCTTAAGTATTACTGATTTAAAGAAGATCGAGATCGAGTCGTTTGTAGTTTATAAGAAAGACCAACCGCTCTCTCCCAACGCACAGGAGTTTCTCGGACTCCTACGTAAATCTCAACGCAAGTTCTAGCGGCTCGCGCTTCTCTCAACATCGGCAATTTTCCGTTTGAGCGACTTCTAGCGTGGCGCGTCCGAATTCATCGGCCGAACGCACAAGAGTTGGCCCTCTATAGACGAACGTCTATACTTTCTGCTGATAAAAAAGTATTGGACAGATCCGACGCAAAAACTATATTGATGAAGAAAGTGATCTTTGCGCGCGAAAAAGTGTCGCTCGCGGCTCAGTCTTTATAGTGCTGTTAGACAAATCGCATATAGCAGGAGATGACCCATGTGGAAATCATTCAAAGTGATCGATGCTGACGCTCACATGCACGAACCGAAGGATATGTGGGAACGCTATGTAGAAGGCAGATATAAGGACCGAGTTCCTAAAGTGGCCTACATGGATGGTACATTCATGGTTTATGAACCTGATGGAAAGATCATCCCGAAAGGACAAATAGAGAGTCGCCCGCCTCAAACCGCATGGAATGCGCTCGAGGAAAAATATGGGGAAGCCTTTCACAAATGGTGGTCGCCCGAGATTCGCCTTAAAGACATGGACCGACATGGGTGGGATATTCAGGTTCTGCTGCCCACCGGGAGTAATGGCAATTTTGGCCCACGGGCCGCGCTGAAAGACAGCGAAATCGGCGCAGCCTTATGCCGCGCGTACAACAACTGGGCCTACGATTACTGTAGCGCCGCTCCCAAGCGGCTAAAGTTCATCGCCGTAATCATTTCAACTGATATCAATGAGATGCTTGCAGAAGGACGGCGCGCAGTTGAGAAATTGGGAGCCGTTTCCTTAAGAAACGTTCTTCTGCCTAAAGGCAGATGGCTGCATGAGCCCGACTATCACGCGCTATGGGCCCTCGCGTCCGAGTTGGATGTCCCCATCGCTGTTCACGGCGAGTACAGGAATGAGCGATTTCAGCCGTTTCGAGATTTGGTCATTAAAGAGGAATCAGCTGGCGAAAAAACGCCGTACCATGACGCTATGACGTTGCGGGGACTTAATCATGCGATGGGGTTTCCCTTTGACAATATGGCTACGCTTGGACAGTTCATTTTTACCGGAATTTTGGAACGCTTTCCCCAGCTCAGGCTGGCAATACTGGAGTCGAACGCGGGCTGGGCGCCATTTTGGCTCGGCCGTATGGATGTACACACGCACGGTCGCCACAGCGTGATGGGAAAACCAGAGCATTTATCCATGTTACCGAGCGAGTATTTCAAGCGGCAATGTACGGTTGCCTGCGACAGTGACGAAGCGGCGCTTAAGTATGCGGTGGATTTTCTAAATGGAGAAAACATTGTGTGGAACACCGACTATCCGCATGCTGACGGAATGGAACCAGCAAGAGCTCTTCCCGATTTTGATGCACATCCCATATCCGACGAAGCAAAGCGAAAAATTCTCTGGGACAACGCCGTCAAACTATACGGACAGCGCTTGATAAGTTAACTTGATACTTTAACTATGGAGCTGATGATGAATCAACTCGGGAGGATTCGATGGCCGACTACAAACTGATCTCTGCGGATTCCCACGTCAACGAAGTCGCTGCCACTTGGGAGCGGGTGCGCCGGAAGTACGGCGAGCGGGCTCCGGAGATCGTGTGGAATCCGAGCGAAGAGGAACACGGTCCTTACCTATCGATCCGCGACTGGGAAACGAGTCTCGAAGGGAAAAACCGGGAGTCCTGTGCGATGGAGTTTCTCGGAATGATGATCGGCCGGCTTGGCGTAGGCAGTGTTATCGGCCGCACTTCTTCAAAAGCGACCGAATTCCGCAAGGATTTCCGGTTTGAAGACTGGCCGGGGCCTTGGGAACCAAATGCCCGTCTCAGGGACATGGACCGCGATGGAGTGGAAGTCGATATTTTGTACGCAAGTCACCTGCGACACGTTTACGGCTTGAGCTTAAAGGACGAATCTTTTTTTCGAGCCATCGTTCATTCTTACAACGACTGGTTAATGGAATACTGCAGCGTCGCGCCTAACCGGCTGATTGGCCTCCCCGTTCTTTCGATCTTGAACATCGAGGGCGCCGTTGAGGATCTGACCCACTATGCGAAGCAGGCGGCGAAGGGCTTCATGATTGCATCCTCAACGCCGATCGGAATGAATTACGGCGAAGCGAATTTTGATCGATTGTGGGCCGCTGCCCAAGATGCAGATGTGCCACTCTGCCTTCATACGACGACAGGCGCCTGGAAAAAATCAAAATTTCATCATCCGAAAATTCGCACCTTCATTCGCGGCGAAGGAGAAATTCAAACATCTCTCCTGGAGATGATCTATGGGGGAGTTTTCGATAGATTCCCCCGCTTAAAAATTGTCGCTGCCGAGTGGGACATCGGCTGGGTCGCGCACATGGTCGCCAAGCTTAAGGACCATGATCCGAAAGCTGGGCTCAGGTTGGCGCCGGCGGATTACTTTCACAGGAACATCTGGTTCACATTCGAGAACGATCGGGCCGGAGTTTTGACGACGCCACTCTACGGTGCGGACCGCTTCTTGTGGGCAAGTGACTATCCGCACGGCGCTACGACTTGGCCAGACTCTCAACAGATCGTGGATCAACAATTCGAGGGCATTTCAGAAGAGACCAAACGTAAAGTGACGCGGCAGAACGCCATTGACTTGTATAAGCTATCGCTCTGATGCAAGCAGCTGTCTGCGTCGGCAACAGTGAAACTGCCGAGGGCGCATGCAAGAGTCGTTTGAAAACGCATATTGACGAGTATCGAATCCAGCCTCTATCCTTATCTATTTCGCGCTCCGCTGACAAATCAGGCGTTGTACCGCCGCTTGACTGTTCCGGACTGTTGCTAAAAACTCCTGGTCGGAAGCAAAGCCGAAGTTGTCCTGCTTGTTTCCTCCCCATCCATTTCAAGACCGCGCGCCGGATTCAGCGACCTTTGGACGGAACGGATAAAAAGTAAATTCGATTTCGCCAGCGCTCTGGTTCTCGTTGCGTTTCTGCCTGGTGATCTGGACCGTGGCAAACCTGGGCTGAGCAGCGTTGATGAGATACACGCTGATCGCGGTTAAATGCCCGTTCTCGATCGTGAGCTTGTGGGGACCGGGCGCGACCGCGCCGAAGATTGCGGAGAATTCCATCTGAATTGTTCCCGAGCCGGTGCGGAGCTCTGCAGGCGGGACGAATTCAGACGCGGTCAGTTTCAATTCTAACTTTCGCCCGTCTACGCGGAGCGTGAGATCGCGCTTCAGCAACTTGGCATAAGCTGCCGCTTCGTTCTTGGAAATCGCGCCGTCGCGGTCGCGATCGATCTTGGCGATCACCTGTTCGGCGACAGTCACGCCCGGCGTAAGGTTGATTTGCAGCCGGACGCCACTCGGTTCGATGGCCACAAGCGTCGCTTGCAGATAATGGTCGTCCCGATGCGCGAAAACGGCAGACGGAAACGCAAATAACGCGAGCAGCAGCGTCAGGCAACAGAGTGCCCTGGTCACCGCTTCCACCATTTCATTCCGTAATCGTTCGTGGGATCGCGGTAAATCGTGTGGATGTGCTTTGTCGCGTCGCCGCCCAGGCGCTGCGGGGCGTATTCGATGATGACCGTCGGCCCTTGGATGCGGAAGTAAGCGGCGCTGCCCCTTTCAGTCGGACCGCTCCACGCGAACCAGGTTTCGGCGATATTCTTTTTCATCTCGTCCATTCTCGCTTTCGCGACGGCTTCGTGCAGGATGCCGGTCCATTCGCTGGCGAGATCCAGCAGTATCTCGCGCTGCTTCTCGGTCAAGGCCGAGCCTTTGATTCCTTCCGGCTGAATCGTCTGCCCGTCGCGGCCGGGCCCGAGTACAAGGTCGCGCATCTGAAAGTCGAGGATGGCCTGCTTGCGCTGCGCTTCGTTCAGCGAACTAAGCAGGGCAAAAGCCTTGTCGGTCTCGCGACCCAGGGGGCGCACGGTCTTGCCTTCGAGTTCATAAATCGCTGGCTGCGCGCCGGTGTGGCTAGGGGCGAGCGTGCGTTGCTCGCCGGCAAGCGTGAGGTTGAGGCCGAGATGGTGCCCGCCGAACTGAATCATCCACGGCTCGGTGGTGGAAGGCTGGCCGAGGAATGAAACGTAATATTCATCGCGCCCGAACATCGACTGGCCGCTCGATTTTCTCAACACCTCGTCGGCCTCGACGATCTGCAGAACCTTCTCGTACCCCTGCGGACTGAACGCCGCTGCCAGGACGGCCAGCGCGGCCTCGCGCTGCGGTTTTGTGAGGTCGCCCATGCGCAAACCCTGGCGTTTGAAGATTGCTGTCGGAAGATTCGACCAGCGCTTGCGCTGCGCCTCGTCTTTGAAGTCAAAGACGACCTTGCCACGCTGGGCATCATCAAGCGTGGCGAGGAATTTTTTCGTGGCGGCGACGATACCCGCGGTCGGCGCGCTGGGTGTAGAGCTCGTTTGGGCCAAGCCGTTCAACCCAGCGCCGAATATCAGGATCAAAACCAGCGCAATCTTTTTCTTCATCGCTGAATTGAAACGTAATCCCAGACGCCGGTCAACAAGCTCGAGTTCATCGGTAACGATTTGTTAGCCTTCTCGCTCCGACTGCTGCGGTGCCCATGCCGGCCGAAGCTTCCGCAGACAGAAGGTGATTGACAACTTTCCCGGTCGTGCGGTATTGCTCGGGCCGGAAAAAAACTTGCTTGAATTTTCCTCTACCTTATTGAGGAATCCTACTCGTTGATGAAAAGCGATGAGTAATTCCCCTGGAGGCTTCATGTCTCGCAACCATTCTTTCGCGCGGCTGATCGTTGGCTGCGCGCTGTTGTCGATCGGCGCGGTGGCGTGTAGCACTGGCGCTACGCGGTCGGGTCGATGGAGCCACCAGGACTGGCCTACGGGTCACTACAGGGTCGTCGAAGGATGGCCCAAGCCGTTGCCGGACACGCGTCACTCGCACGACGGTTGGACCTGGGGATCCTTTGGCGGCGTCTACGCAGAAACCCCCGACCGAATCTGGGTCGCCATGCGCGGCGAGCTGCCGTTGCCGAAGGACGCCGCTCCTTGGACACCCTACGCGGCGCTCAATCCGTCGCGCGGCAACGCTAGCGGAAACTCGGACGGCTTAACGGCCACCTGCCAGGCTGATAAAAAGCGCGGATGGGAGCGCCGGTTCCAGCACTCGATCATCGTGCTCGATCGCCAGGGCAACCTCGTCGGCGAGTGGCCGCACCTCGATGAGCTGTTCTCGAAGTTTCCCTGCGGTCGCGGGCCGCACCAGATCAAGATCAGCCCCTACGATAAACAGAAGCACGTCTGGATCATCGACGACCAGCTCCACATGATTTACCGCTTTACGCAGGACGGTAAACTGGTGCACAGCAAAGGGCAGCTCGGCGTGCGCGGTCGTGGGCCGAACACCTTTGACCGGCCGACCGACATTGCGTGGCTGCCCGACGGAACCTACTTCATCACCGATGGCTACGGCGGCACACGCGTCGTCAAGTACGACGCGAATGACAACTTCATCATGGACTGGGGCGGGCCGCCCAAGGATCCCAAGAACCCGGGACCGAACGAGTGGAATACCGTCCACAGCATCGCGATCAGCGCGGACCGCCGGCTCTTCGTCATCGACCGCGGACACGCACGGATGCAGGTCTTCGACGAGAACGGAAAGTTCCTCGATATGTGGCCGCTCAAATCACCGCACTGGCCTGCCAATCAGCCCACCCTCATGGTGAATCACTTCATCGACGACAAGGGATTCATCTGGGTCGGCGATGCGCCCACGAGTCGGATCCTCAAATTCGATCTGAACGGAAACTTCCTGTACGCCTGGGGCGCTCCCGGTCCCCAAGCTGGCCGGCTCAACTGTTCACACGGGATCACCACCGATCAACTCGGCAATTTGTACCTGGCAGATTGCTTCGCCGGCCGGCTGCAGAAGTTCGAACCGATCCCCGGCGCGGACCCAGACAAGATCGCCGGACAGATCCTCCGGACGTGGGACACCTGGAAGAACCCCTGAGTCTTAATCGTTGAGAGCAAGAACCGAAGACGACTGCTGAACAAACACCGTCATCGACGACTCGCCACCATTGCCCGACCGACTGCGGCGTGGGCGGCCCTGTCCATCCGCAAATCGCCATCAAAGCTCTGCGCCCTGCGCGACGGCGCAGCGATTGAATGCAAACATTTCTGCGGACGCCGCTCGTTCCCACGTTTTCGGAATTGCGAAAGCGTGCTAGGTTCATCGGTGTCAAGTTGACCTTGCATCGAAAACAATTTTGTCGAGCCGCAGGAAGCTTTTGGTCGCCGCAAGCATTTCGCTCGAGCAGCAGGAAGGTTTGATGTCTATGGACACTGTGAGAGTCGCCTATCGCGACGATGATCGAACTCCGGTCATCTACTGCATCAAAGAAATGGGCGCGAAACATTATGGAATCAACGTTGAGGTTTTGAAGATCAAAGATTATGGCGAGTTCGAAGCTTCGCTGTTCAACGATTCAGCCGATGTGTTGATCGACCACGTGGAATTTCTTTACGCCGAAGCGACCAAAGGGAAGAAAATAACTTTCTTTTGCGCCCCCCGAATCCTCCGTGGTTTGGATTTGATGGTGCCCAAGCATGTCGAAAACGTGAGCGAATTCACTGGCAAGAATATGGCGGTCAGGGATTCGGGCCGGCCTTATACTGTTACGCTCTGGCTGAGGATGATGGGATTAGAGGGCAAAGTGGGAGTTCCCATCTTCAAGGATGCGGACGTGGGAAGGTGGGGACAGTGGAAGAAAGTTGTCAGTGGCGAATGCATCGCCTGTTTCATGGACCCGCTCTATCAAGCCGAGCCTTTGCAAGCCGGCTTAAAATTTCTCCCGGTGCCCGAACTTGCGGTGGTGAGCCATTACGCCCAGGCGTGCACCGCCGAGTTCGCGCGCGAGAAATCTGCCATATTAAAAAACTATGTGAAGGCGGTCATTCATGGGATTTGCTGGATGAAGCATCACAAGCAGGAAGCCATGAAAGTTGTCACGGGAGAGCCGATGCAGCGGATGAAAATTAGCGATGTGCATGAGATGGAGAAACATTTTGACGCCATCGTTGGGAAGCTGCAGATCAAACCGTATCCGACGCTGCAGGCCCTGGCCGCCACCTACGAGATCGCTTGCGAGGAATACGGCGCCCAGCGCCTAAATCCACTGGCTCTCTGGGACATGCATTGGGTCAAGGAGCTTGACGACGAAGGCTTCATCGATGCGCTGATTCAGATTATGGCCTGACCGGAAAGCGCTTGACTTACATTTTCCCCAACGATGAGGCCAACCGGTGATTGAGGGGCAATCCATGGCGACAAGTGATGTTTGGAGCGCACGGGCGGACCATGTCGGCAGCCTGCTGCGACCGGATCGCTTGATTGCAGCGCGCGACAAGGCAAACGCTGGCCACATGGAAGCGGTCAGACATGCGCAACTGTACAGTAAACTCGCCAACCCCAAATTTTCAATTATGCACGCCTGACCCTGTAATTTTTCCCGCTGGAAGTTTGCCTGGCGATTTTACAATCGGCGGCGGAACGTAAAGAAATCCAGATGTCGCACCAAGTGGCGGCGTGGGAGTAACTCAGAAGATACCAATATTAGTTTTAAGCTGGACAATAAAAGGAGAAAAAAAATGGCATCACAGGAACTAGAAACCTACGCAAAGTATGAGCGCTACTACAACGCCGGGGGGGTTCGCACCCGCTGCTTTGAGAAAGGCGAGGGCGAGCCGGTGATTCTACTGCACGGCAGCGGCGGCCACGCCGAGACATGGGTGCGCAACTTGATTCCACTCGCGGAAAAGTTCCGCGTGTTGGCGATTGACTACCTCGGCCATGGCTTCACCGACAAACCTAAAATCACCTACAACCTGCCGAACTTCTCCAAACACTTGCTCGATTTCATGGATGCGGCGGGCGTTAAAAAGGCTCACCTAGTTGGCGAATCTCAGGGTGGGCAGATCAGCGTGCTGACCGCGTCAGAACACCCAGAACGAGTCAATCGGCTGGCCCTCATTGTCGGCGGGATTCCGTCCAACGAGCATGGCTACACGGCGGGACTGACTCAGCTCCAAGAGCTAACCCGCGAAGCAACCGGAACTCCAACCAAGGAGACGATCCGCAAGCGCATGGAATGGTTGTTTCACGATCCAAAAGTTCTGCCCGACGAGTTGGTCGATATCCGGCTGAAGATTTACAGCAACCCCGCGATGCAAGAAGTGCTACAAGCCCGGGACCGGAAAATCTATCACTTGATTGACAAGATCCCCAAGCTTCAAGCACCGATTCTGTTTTTCTGGACGACGCACAATCCCACCTGCCCATGGCCGGTAGCGTTCAAAGTGCACCAGAGCGTGCCCGGCTCGCGCTTCGTGCTAGTTGACAAATCAGGGCACTGGCCGCAATACGAGCGGGACGTCGAGTTCAACCGCACGCTGCTGGAGTTTTTGAGCGGCAGCCAGGATGACCTGCTCATCGATACCTATCGAAAACTTTATTGGCAGTGATCGGTGAGAGTCGGACCTGGACAACCTGCAGGCGAATTGCTGCGCCGCTATTGGCTCCCGGTCTGTGTCGCGCAAGTCTCTTGACGTTGCGCTCACCAGGCTGCCACGCGGTGTTGACTACTTGCACCGGACTCTTCGGAACGGGTTTCGCCGCGGTCTGCATGCGAGTTGCGCAGCCATCCGGAACGAAAATCGTATCCGGTTTTATCTGTGCTAGCGCTAAACAGCCGTTGTTCACGAGGCCGATGGTTGTGTTATGGATAGCGTAAAGTCGCTGCTTTGCGCGCAAGGAGGAAGCACAAATGCGCCAACGTTTTAAGATTTTTGATTCGGATACGCACCTCGCTCCAAATGTGGAAACCCTGGAGCCCTATTTCGATGCCAATATCCGCAAGCGGATGCCAGAGTGGGAGAGCTTTAAAGTTCCATTTCGTGTAGGCTGGTCCGGCGAGATTTTGGAACCGCCCTATCGTCACCGCTATCAGTTTAAGAAAAGATCCGGCTGGCGCCAGAAACTGCGGATTTTAGGCGAAGCGGGTCCGAGGGAAGAGGTTAAGCGGCATCACCCAAAATTTATGGGTAGCCGCTTTCCGACACCCGGCGTTTCCGATGACAATTTCGAAGCGCGCATTTGCGACATGGATGAAGAAGGAGTCGATGTCCAGCTCATGCTTCCTCCAACGCCGCCGCCTTCGGATGACGTTGAGATCGAGGTTGGATTTATTCGCGCGGGTCACCGCTTTACGAACGACTTTTGCAGTAAATATCCCCATCGGCTCAAATCTCTCGTCGTGGTGAGCAATAAAGCGGTTGACGTATCCGTGGAAGAAATCAAAACCTGGGCGCGCGCGGCATGGGTTGCGGGGATCTATCCGCACTTGGATGAAGGCTTTCCCATCGATCACCCAGATCTGGAGCCGATCTGGGCCGTGGCGAACGAAGCCGGGCTCTGTGTCGCGCATCACAGTTTTACCGAGGGTTTCCCTGGCTACCGCGACCTCTGGGACAACCCGTTCCTCGGCCGGAGTGCCTCGCATCCGTGGGCTGCGATGCGAGCGATGGCGGCATTTTTCGGCGCCGGTATCATGGAGCGATACCCGAATATTCGCTACTGCATCCTCGAGTCCGGCTTTGGCTGGCTGCCGTTTTGGGCAGCGCGGTTGGACGACCAAAGCGACTACATCTCTTACGCACTGCCGGAGAATCTGGCTCACAAACCCAGCGAGTACATCACCAGCGGGCGCTTTTTCGCCAGCCTGGTGATCCATGAAGGCGAGAAGATGGCCAAAATGGTCAGCGACTATCTCGGCGACGGCTTGTTAATGTATTCGTCCGATTACCCTCACCCCGAATCCCGCTTTCCGGGGTCCACCGACGTGGTACTGGCGTGGAAATCTCTGGGCGATGAGGTCATGCGAAAAATGCTCTGGGACAACGCGACGAAATGCTTCGGAGAGCCCTAGAAGGGTTTCGCGGACCAGATTTTGGTTCATCGTTCAGTCCGAACCGGGAGGATGTTATGGGAGAGATTCTTGGTATTGGTTGTAGTCACGGGCCGGGAATTTCGGGGCCGCTGCAGCGTCTAACGGATATTTACTTGCGCCGCAATTTGCAAAGCGAACTTACGCCGGCTCATATGAAGGACCCAAAGAACTGGCCGAAAAAGATGCAGGAGGAGTGGGGCGGCGATGAAGGGATGGCCTTCGCCGCAGAGTACCAACGAATACTACAGCCGGCCTATCGAAAGGCCCGTGAGTGCATCGACGAATTCAAGCCAGATTTTGTTCTCATTTTTGGTGACGACCAGTATGAGGTTTTCAAAGAAGACTGTATTCCACCCTTCGCCGTCTTCGCTATCGATAACATTCCAGTAAAAGATTCGCCTGACTCTAAAGACGAGCGTGCGAACATCAAGGGAAGCAAGCAGATTGGTAATTATTTGGTCCAGGGGTTGGTGACAAAGGGATTCGACGTGGCCTGCTGCTGGAGTTTGCGCAATCAAGAGAAATACGGGCATGCCTTTACGACAACGATGCAGTACTTGGACCTGGACAAGAGAGGCTTTGACTACCCAATTATTCCGCTGACGGTAAATTGTTATGGGAGAGATCTGCGTGTCCCCAATGATACAGTATCCAGTCACGAAGATGATCGGTCGGCTTTTAGAAAACGTTTCTGAGCCGCCACCTCCGTCGCCACCACCCTGGCGTTGCTATGATCTTGGTAAGGCGGTGGCGGAAATTATCAAACAAAGCCCCTGGCGCGCGGTTGTGATCGGTTCATCCAGCTGGTCCCATGCGTCGCTCACAACGAAGAACTATTATCTATGGCCGGACGTAGAAACAGACCGCCAGCGACTTGCGGAACTGAAAAGCGGTGAGCACCGGAAGTGGCGGGGCTTGGACCCAGTGTTGATCCGAGACGCCGGTCAACATGAGTTCTTAAATTGGATTTGCTTGGCGGGTGCCATGGATGACCGCAAGGCCGAAATCCTGGCTTGGGCAGAGTGCTACATCTTCAACTCGAGCAAATGCGTGTGCCTTTTTCGTCCTACCTGATGCAGCGCGGCAGCAAAAGAATTCGGATCATTCACCACAGAGCGCACAGAGTTCACAGAGGGGGGAGAGAGAGGTTCCTATTTTTTTAAAAATAGTCTTTCTCTCGGTCTTTTCCTCTGTGTTCTCTGTGACCTCCGTGGTGAGTTTTCTGAGAAGTTTTCGCACGTCCAGCAAATTTCAACGATAAGCACACGCAGATTCAATCACAAGTTCAATTACTTTTTGTGTTTTTGCGCTTTGAAGATCATTGCCGCGATCGAATATCCGCCGGTGATTGTCAAAATCCTCAGCCATCTCGGCCTACCTACCCGCGCCCCGCCCCGTGCCCCAGCTCGCCGAGTCGATCTATTCCAGACAATCGGTGAAGCCCAAACCGCTGAGCGACCCAAGCCGATGGAAACGCTCGCTCTCAGTGCGAGCAAGCGGTGAGATTGTAACACTTGCCGGCGATCCGACCTCTGCGTTGTCCGAGCCCACCGAAGCAAAACCGCGAATTTCAGTTCGCTCTCCGATGATCGAAACGCTCGCCGGTTGAGCGATATATCTCCGGTCAGAAAAACCAGGGGAGTTAAATTTCCTATACTGCCCAGAGATCGTTCACGCGGTTGTGGTGGGTGTAGGTCGTTGATTTTCTGGTTGTGATTTTCGCTTTCTAAAACTGATCAACTAAATCAACTACATCCCCTAGGGCTGTACTGCCGAGCCGGTCCGTAACGGAATCGGTTCTGCGGGCGAGAGAGGACCCCGATCAACTACGTTGACAGCCTAATGGACCTCGTACGGGACAATTTCAGGGGCCTCTCTCACTGAACGGCTGCAACCTGGATAAGGGATGTTGGGCAACTGAACAATGTATGCCGGATACTTGTAACGCTTAGATGCAGAGTTCGATTAAAGTGGGAGACTCGCCGTTCGCGACGTTAGCAAGGACGCTTTTCTATGGCTGATGAAGTTGACGGATAAGTTTTTCAAAACTACTACTTGACAGAAAGATTATAGGATGTCCTCAAAGAATTTACATAGCTTCCCTGGAGGAGAACTCATCTTATTTCAGATCCGGCCTGCATCCCCTAAAGAAATCCATAGTAGGAAGCACAATTATCCCAAAGTATCTTTCGCTTTTCATCGTCAGTCCATGGCAACTTTAAGAAATTTTCGATGGCATCGGGAAAACGGGAGTCTACATGGGGATAGTCGGTAGAAACGACTATGTGATCGCATCCTAACTGATCGATCACGCCCCGGGCGATATGTTCATCGGGCTCGACGGATACGATACAATTTTTTTTGAAGTACTCGCTGGGTGCCATGGTCAAACCCTTGGCCCAGACGTCGCCGTCGAGTTCAACGGCTTCGTCTAGCCGCCACAGAACCCAGGGTAACCAGCTGCAGTTGCCTTCCAGGAACGCGACTCTGAGCTTCGGGTGGCGGGCCAAAACGCCCCCTGCGCAAAAACTTCCTAAGGCCATCATCTGTTCCAGGGGCTGGGAGTACACCCTTCGGAGCATGAAGTTCGGTTCGAAACGCTCGCCGGGATTGTTTACACCGCTCCGCGTGGCCTCATGGAAACCAAGGGGAAGGTCCAACTCTTCAAATGTGGACCACAGGGGATCGTAGTACTCGTCGTACCAATTCTTTCCGTTGAAGAGGTTGGCGCGGATGAAAGCCGCCTTGAAGCCCAGTTCCTTGGAGCAGCGGCGGGCTTCTTTTACCGCTTCGTTGATATCGAATGGCGAGATCATGGCGGCACCGAAGAGTCGCTGCGGATCCTCACTGCAGAATTCGTAGAGCCAATTGTTGTAAGCTCGGGCAATGGCCGCCGCGAGACGCGGCTCCATGTTAGGTTCTGCCAGGGCAATGAGTCCCCGTGTAGGGTACAGCACGGCGACATCAACTCCTTCCACATCCATGGCATCGAGCTGCATTTTGGCAGACCATCCATGATCGGCGTAGTGCCGATAAACCGATTGAGTGCGTTCGAAATTTTTCCCTCCATCGGGGGGACGACGAGTGTTGTCTCTAGATGGGTTGTGTCCCCATGGTCTCCCATCGGGGTGGACCATTCTAAGTTCCCGCAAGTTATCACTGGTAAGTCCTATGGGGGCGAACTCTTTGAACTCGGGTTCAATGTAGCGCTGCCATAGATCAGGTGGCTCCATAACATGCATGTCGCTGTCGAACACTTTGAATCCAGCCTTGGCCATACTGCAATTCCTCTCCCGATGTTAACTCAATTTTTCATTACTCCATCCGTGAGAACAAGTCTAGAAGAACGTTATGTCCCGATGCTTGCTGATCCAGCGATTGATACTAGCGATGCGTGCCCGCTGATCGTCCTAAACTTCCAAACTCAAAAAGTCACCGCCTAAGCAACCTTTCGCGCGCGCACCCCGACCGCTCCTCCGCCGAGCCAAGCCGTACAACAGTGAGATTTTCATCAAATCAGTAACGAAGTTGACAACCCTGCTGGTTAAGCGGTAAGGCTTCGGTGATAGAATAAAAGAGCGGCTTAAATTTAGTATGCATGGGCACAGAAGACCTGAGAACGTGGGACCAAAAACAACGAGGGGGTAAGAAATAGATGGCAACGCCGACCAATACTTTCCAATCACTTTTCGTCAACGCAAATGGAGTCAAGACACGTTTCATTGTAGCAGGTCAGGGTCGGCCGGTAGTCCTCGTCCACGGAGGCGGTCCCGGCTCAAGCGGGGAATATGGCTGGTGGCGAAACATTCCGGTCCTGGCGCAACATTTTCAAGTCTTCGCTCTCGACCGCATCGGTTTCGGCCTCACGGACACACCCGAGGACGAACTCGGCGATCCGGTGCTCGCCAGGCACCTTGCGGACTTCATCGATGCTGTCTGCCTGAAGGAGGTGTACATGATCGGCAACTCCATGGGCGCCTATGGAGTCGCGAGGTACGCCCTCGATTTTCCGGATCGCGTTAAGAAGATGGTGCTCGTGGCCTCGGGGTCCATCGGAGCCGCCATGGGACTCGAACATAAGCCATCCGAGGGGATGCGGGCAATGCGGCGCTTCGACTCGGAACCGACACGAGAGAACATGCGCGCAGTCCTCGAAGGGCTGGTGTCCAACAAGGCGGGCATTACGGACGAGCTCATTGAGGGACGGTTCAAGCTGGCAACCCAACCGGGAGCCATGAGGTCACAGAAACTGCAGCAAAACTACCGCCAGCGGCTTCAGAACGATCCGAATCTGCGCCAGCAGTACAGTATGCTGCACCGATTGCCGGAACTCACGATTCCCACCATTATGATCTGGGGCAAGGAAGATAGATTCGCCCCCATCGACGAGCTGGGCTATCCGTTGCGCGACATGCTGCCGAATTTGCGTGCGTTCCATGTCTTCGAACATTCGGGACACCAGGTACAAAATGACGAGGTGGAGAAGTTCAACCAGGTCGTTTTGGATTTTCTCTTAGCACCGTGAGCGGTTCGACGGTGGACGCTTTGCGAGCTCGTTCATTGATCTAAAACCTTATTAAAAAGGATCATCGAGAAACATGTCTCAAGCACCGACGACTTTCGAGGAGTGGTGGGTAGGGAGTTACTATAGGCGCTTCGTCGAGAGAGAGGGTGTGCCTCTATACGAGGGGAGCATTCTTGAAGACCTGTCCACCTTGCCACTCAAAGACTGGGAGAGAAGGGGCGGGAAGGCCGCCTATACCCGCCTCGGCAATCAGGAGGATGTGAACCTTCAGATCGTGGAAATCCCCGCCAAGGGTGAACTGAAGCCGGAACACCACATGTACGAGTCGATCATGTACGTCATGAAAGGTAAAGGCGCCAGCACCATCTGGCAAGAAGGAGAACCCAGGAAAACCGTTGAATGGGAGGAGGGAGCGCTTCTCGCGATCCCGTTGAACGCATGGCATCAGGAGTTCAATAGCTCCGGCGACGAGCCTTGTCGGCTCCTATTCGGCACCAATATGGCCCAAGTCATCAACCTCTACCACAACACTGAGTTCGTCTTTAACAATCCGTTCCAATTCACGGACCGGTACTCCTACTCCATGGAGAATTTCTACATGGATGAGGGAATGCGCTGGAACCTGCGCCTATTTGCGACCAATTTTATTCCTGACGTAAGGAAATTTAAGTTAGACCCCTGGCAGGAGAGGGGAATTCGGACATCCATTACGCGCCTGTACATGGGCAATTCCCTTTCTCAGTTACACCTACTGGAGGTTAGCGAAGGGACCTATGTAACCGCCCATAGGCACGGGGCCGGCGCGCACGTCGTGGTTATTGAGGGAGGCGGATATGAGCTTTTGTTCAAGCAAGGCGACGAACTCAATCCGGAGAAACGGCAGAAGGTTTATATAAAACCATATGGCGTTGTCGCTCCCCATACCAACGAGTACCACCAGCATTTTAATACCGGCAAAGGCCCCTTCCGCCAGCTTGCATTCAGGGGATGGGTGCGAAAGCCGCCCAGTATGAACGCGAAGGGAGAGTACGACCCTGTCGGGGCGGCTCGGAGTGATAGTGCACTCGGCTATTCGTCCAAAATCCGCTACGACGAAGAGGACCCCAAGATCCGCGAGGAGTATTACCAGGAGTTGGAGAAGAACGGAATTTCCCTCAGGTTAGACCCTGTTGACCAGGGTGGGGCGTGAGCGCCTTGCCGTCGATCTAGCCTTAACGGGCTTTGTGCGTGCAGATTTGATACCCCTATTCATGTCAACCTGATATTTGGTAGCCGGGTTGACTTGACAGTGCTTGCTTAATTGGTGGAGCTCGGATGATCGATCATGGAAAATTCGTGGTGCCTGCGACAACGCGATCAAGGCTGATGCTTGAGGTGGCATCTGAACTAGTGGGCGGGAAAGATTGGGTGCAACGGCAGGCCACGATAAGCCTCCGACCTCAGGGACAGGGGAATTGGCAACTGACCTTCTTTGCCAGCGACGACCCCGGTGTGATAGACGACGTGGTGTCCGGAAAGGTCCAGGTCGCAATCATGAACCCGGTCGATCCCCTGGCGCTGGCCTATCGTGGTACAGGACCGTATACCAAGCCCTTACCTCTCAGTGTCGTCACGGTGATCCCCTCTGAGGATCAGATGGCCTTCGCGGTCTCCGAGCGCACGGGCGTCACGTCTCTCGAAGAAATCCGCGAGCGGCGAGTCCCGCTGCGCGTGTCGCTTAGAAAACAGCCGGGCCATTCCACACACTTCTATATCAAGCACATCCTGGACGCCGCGGGCTTTTCGCTGGACGATATTAAATCCTGGGGTGGCGAGGTCCGCTACGACGCCGCAATTCCTCAGGCCTCTGAGCGCCTCGGCGCCATCGAGCGAGGGGAAGTCGACGCCGTCTTTGACGAGGCCATCAATCGCTGGATCTATAAGGCGCTTGATCATGGCATACGTCCGTTGTCGCTCGAAGGGCCGCTCCTGGCCAGGCTGGAAGAGATGGGCTTCCGGCGTGGCGTCATCCCCAAGGCGGATTACCCAAAATTATCGGCCGATGTTGTGAGCCTGGACTTCAGCGGGTGGGCGGTTTTCACTCGTGCGGACGCACCCGACGATTTCATCACGGCTTTCTGCCGAGCTCTCGAGGCCCGCAAGGATCGGATCGCCTGGCAAGGCGAAGGCCCCCTTCCCCTCGAAAGCATGTGCCGCAATACACCTGATACCCCGCTGGTTATACCGCTTCATCCCGCCGCCGAACGCTTTTGGCGCGACTGCGGTTATCTACCCTGAGGTCACTAGTTCAGCCACGTGAATTTGCTATATAGCGATCGTAGTTATCAGCGGGATAAAAAGGGGAAAGTACTTAAAGTACGGGGGTTGTAAAAATGGCTAAGACACTCCGTCAAACGCATGATGGAACTGTCGGGGAGCTGGAAAATGTGACAGATCCCGACGAACAGATGGAAGCAAAGACAGGGACTCGTTATGGCGCCGCAGAATTGGGGTTTCGTCACTACTGGTACCCCGCTCTCCTTTCCAGGCAGCTTGGAGAGAAACCTAAATCGGTAACGTTGCTTGGCGAGAAACTCGTATTTATCCGAGGCAACGGTCGGCCCTATGCGCTTTTTGATCGTTGTGCACACCGCGGTATGCCACTATCCGAAGGCAAGTGCTGGACGGAAGGCACGCTCACTTGTGCGTATCATGGTTGGACGTACAGGTTGGGCGACGGAGAGTTGATGGCAGCTCTAACGGACGGGCCTGAGTCGGCAGTTGTGGGTAAGAAGGGAAAAGGCGTTCGCAGCTATCCGGTCGAGGAGAGAAACGGGGTCATCTACGTTTACATGGGAGATGACAAGCCGCCGCCACTTGAGGAAGACGTTCCGGAAGAGCTGTTGAAACCGGAATATGTTTTTGAGGCGGTCACGTCAGTCTGGAACAGCAACTGGCGGCCTGCAGTTGAAAACGGCTACGACGCTTCCCATGCTACATATGTTCATCGGTACAGCCTGCGGTGGCGAACTCAGTTTAACCTTCCGCCGGCATGGGCTGGGAAGGTGGAAAGTGAAGTACAAGGCAAATACCTGATTCAACGGCGCCGGGGCCCTTTTGGCTTTGAGGCAAATTATCCGGGCTTTGGCCTCTGGCCACGTCACGCTTGGCTGCGCAAAGCCCTGGCAAAAGTTCGCCAAAAATTCGGCCCCAAGGGGAAACCCATGATTGCCGGTGTCCGCCTTCCATGCATTATCGTCAACCACTACACCTACTACTCCCATATTCGCTATTCGATCCCGATCGATGCGAACCACACCCGCAACTTTCAGATGTTGGCCGGTAAGTATCATGGTTTAAAAGCGCTCGCCTTTAGACTGCAATACTGGCTATGGCATCGTTGGGTGTTTCACAAGTGGTTTAACGAGGGACAGGATAAGTGGATCGTGGAACACTTGGACTATTCGGCGCCGGAGATGTTCTTCAGACCCGATGCCTCCCTCGTCCAGTTACGTAAATATTTTGAGAATACTGCGCGGACGAGCGATCCAGTCGACGGAATGAAAGCATAAAAACAAATTCGTCGAGTTAATGTAAATCCATTCTAAAGAAAGAGGACTTTCTATGGTCCGTTCATCTAAACGACCCAAGATGGTTGTTTGTGTTACCGCTTTGGCGATCCTATTTTTAGGCTTCTGCCAGAAGAGTTGGGGGGCTTCGCAGGAGAGTTGGAAGGAGGTTGTGGAGGCGGGCAAGAAAGAGGGCAATGTCGTGGTTTCCATTCCTGCTAGTTCTGATTTGAGGAAGCATCTAGAGGCGGCGTTCGAGCAGCGGTTTCCAGGCATCGATCTGGAACTTGTCGCAGGCACTGCTACAGCCATGCTGAGAAGGATCAGTGACGAGTTTCAAGCCGGTGTGCGTTACTTTGACATCCACATCGGGGGTGCCGGGTCCATGATATCCGGCTTCGTTGGCGGACACATTGTCGATCCGATTGAGCCCAATCTCATTCTTCCTGAGGTTAAGGAGCCTAAAAACTGGTGGGGCGGACATATGGCTATCGATAAGGAGAAGCGGTTCACTTATATCTTTTCAGCCTTTTTGGTCTCTAACTTTTGGCACAACACAAAATCTGCGAGCGCTGAGGAGCTTCGCTCTTATGACGATCTCCTCAATCCAAAATGGAAAGGCAAGATTGGTTGGTACGATCCGCACCAGCCCGGCGCAGGGGCGCAAGCTTGGGAATACATGTGGAAACACAAAGGCGAGGACTACTTGAAGCGCCTTGTAACCCAAGACCTCCAGCTCTCTCGAAATGCGCGAGTATTGGCAGAGTCGCTTGCCAGGGAGAAAGTGGCCGTGACCATTGGCATGAATTACTATGGGTTCCGCTCCTTTGTCGAAGCCGGTATGCCCCTAAAGGCGCTTCCGATCTTCAAAGAAGGAACTTATGGCACGGCCGGGTCGGGGATTTTGGCGATCATTAAGAATCGCCCCCACCCCAATGCCACCAAGGTGTTCGTCAACTGGCTGCTCAGCAAAGAAGGACAGGAAGTCTGGACAAAAGAACTGAGCCAGCCCACTCGTCGGTGGGACGTGGACGCCCGCTGGACGGCCAACTTCGGGGCTATAGCGGCAAAAGACAATCTATCTCTGGAACAGTGGAACAAGGTGGAGCAGATCTCGGCAGATACCGAGGCAGCGGCGAAAGCGGCGACGAAAAGCGCGCTTAGCCTCTTACCAAATTAAAGCGGAGCATTAGAGGGGGATTTCCTCATCATGGGCGAGATTCTTGGTATCGGGTGCCCCCACGGCCCACATATGCGGTTTACCGATGAGACTATGGCCAACGTTTATTTTCGCATTAACCTGAGGAACGCGAAGACTCCCGCGGTCCTCAGGGATCCGAAGAACTGGCCGGCGAAGATGAGAGCGGAATGGGGGAACGACGAAGGAGTGTCTGCTGCGCGGCGACACCGTGAAGAAGTGATCAACGGGTTTCGCGCGGCGCGGCAGGCTCTGGACCATTTCAATCCGGATTTTGTTTTGATGTTCGGAGACGATCAGTACGAGAATTTCAAAGAGGATATTCTGCCGCCCTTTTGTGTCTACGCGTTCGATGAATTCGCGATCGGTGGCGCGAAAGGCGGACGTCGCAATGAAATCGGGCCCAATGGAATTCTGAACACGGGTGTGTCAAACCTCGGCATTCCGATGGAACGTCCCCCCCAGCAGTCGAGAATCGCAGGCAGCAAAAAGATTGGAACCCTACTGGCCGGCGAACTGGTCAATAAGGGGTTCGATGTAGGTTGGTCGTCGCAGTTCCATCACTCGACCGGGCTGGGCCACGCCTTCACTTTCACTTTGGATTACCTCGACTGGGACAGGAAGGGATTTCCTTATCCTCTAATTCCGTTCCAGGTCAACTGTTATGGGGAAGACATGCGCATGCCCGCTCTGGGAGCGAACGAATGGGTTGGGCGCTTGCCCGATCGCTCGGAAGTGGACAAAATATTGTCTAAAGGAGGCGTCTTGCCTCCACAGGCTCCCCCGGTATGGCGTTGCTACGATTTGGGGAAGGCGGTGGCAGAGATTATTGCAGCGAGCCCTTACCGCGCGTGCATCATCGGATCGTCCAGTTGGTCCCATGCCTCGCTCACCGACCTGCATGGCTTTCTGTGGGGCGATGTGGAGTCCGATCGCGAGCACTATGACCAACTGAAGGCCGGCCGATTCGACCAGTGGAGAAATCTGGATCCCGATAAACTTCGTTCATCGGGACAACACGAGATGCGAAATTGGATCTGCCTGGCAGGTGCTATGGAAGGGCGGGAAGCGCAAATTTTGACCTACGCTGAGAGCTACATTTTCAACTCCAGCAAGTGCGTAGCGTTATTTCCTCCTAGGGCGCGCGATGGGGACATCCTATAGTTTTCCGGTCACGCAGTAATTTTAAAAACTAATCCGTCGAGCTTTACAGCCTTAAAAATCTTTAATCCTGGCTTGGGCAGAGTGTCACATCTTCAACTCGAGCAAATGCGTGTGCGTTTTTCGCCCTACCTGATGTGTCGGATCGAGATTCTCACCACGAAGGCACGAAGGATACGAAGTTCGGACAAAGAAGTTGCCGAAACTTTTTCTGATCTTCCCTTCGTGCTCTTCGTGTCTTCGTGGTGATTCTAGAATTTGCGCAAGCCATGTAAGCCTTCAATCATGGCAAAGCAAAACGAAGGACACGCAGATTCCATGATCGGTTCAATTACTTTTTTTGTTTTTCCGCATTCGCGAGCGCCTCTTCGAAAATTGCCAGCACCGGCTTCATCTCCGTCCATTCGACCTGGCTGTCGAGGTCGAGATAGTTGACTCCCGGGGCGCGGCGGTTCTGCGGCTGTACGTCGTCTTTTGGAATATCGATGCGCAGTGAATCGGCCGTCTCGGCGGCGCTCCTAGCTAAAGATTTTTGCAGCGCGATCTGGCCGTCGCGCGAGAGAAACCAATTGATGAAAACCTTCGCCGCATTCGCATGGGGCGCGCGGTTCAAGAGCGCGAGCGTGCCGTATTGCGTGACGAGCGGCGCGCCTTCCTTGAGATTCACGAACTCGTCGACCGGCAGTCCCTGGAGTTTCGCCTTGTCGGTGTCCGCGCAGAAGAAGCACAGGCTCGCTTTGCCGCTCGCGAGCCAGTCGATACTCTGGCGGAAGTCACGGAAGAGCGTCACGTCCATCTCACCGAACAGCTTCTTGATGAAAGCCGGACCGATCGCCGGGTGAAGGTAGAAAAAACGCATCGGCGCGCTCCCCGGCCCGGGGACGCGCACGTCGCGGGCGATGATTTTGCCTTTCCATCTGGCGTCGACGAGGTCCCAGATCGAACGAATCTCCTTCGGGTTTACGAGTTTGCTGTTGTAAGCGATGTTTCCTTGCTGCTGCGTGGCGACGTAACGGAAGACGAACTGCCCTTCGGGGTCGATGTAGCGGTGCTTGCCCTGATACCAGAGCGATTCGTCCGTCACCTCCGGCAGCAAGAGTGCGGGTTTGATCGGATCGAAGCTCTTGGCCAAGTGCAGCGCCCGGTAGTTCGAGCCGATGCCTTCGCTGCTCACGTCGGCGAGGAACTTTCCCGCGCGGCGCTCGGCGAGAATGCGCTTGGCGATCTCGCCAGCGCGGCCGCCGACCCAGGTCACCTTGATTTCGGGATAGGCTTTTTGAAACGCGCCCGATTCGACGACGGCTTCCCAGCCGCCGATGTAGACGTTCACTTGGCCTTCCTTCTTCGCCGCTTCGAGGGTTTTTTCCCATTCCTTCTTCCAGTCCGATTGAGCGTGCGCATCCGCCAGCAACAGCAATACGGCACAAGCCGCCAACACAACTCTCGACATTGGCATTTTTCCTCCCCGAGCAATTCTATTTGCTTTGACCGACTTCCCGCTTGCTATCGCCGTCTAAACAGAAGCGAGCCAGTGCGCCCGGAGGAAGGAACGTATCTGGCGCACCGCTAGGGGAATCCGTTCCTTCGGCTCTTTCCACGGGAACATGCTCACTTCCCCCTTCGGTGCGAGCAGCGCGGCCTCCATGGCTACAGCATAGGGATGAGGCGGGATATCATCCGGCAGGATCAGCACGGGCGTCTGGCAATTGCGCACGAAATCGCGTGTCACACACCAGACGAAGTCTGGGTTGGCGCGGTACATCTTGGTTAGAAATTTGTCGACCATCTCCATCGTAAGGTCGGGTCGGCGCTTGACCAACTCGGGGCCCCACTCCTTCATGTTGTGTTCGTACGCTTGGTTGGGCAGCTCCGGGCGGAATCCGCTCGGCTGCGCCAGCACGGCAGCGACGATACGATCAGGTGCCCGCTTCAGAAGGTTCCAAACCAAAGGACCACCGATGCAGAAGCCCATCACCACGAACTTGTCGATCCCCAAGTGATCCATCAGGCCGATATGGTCATCGGTATAGCCCTCCCACGGCCGATCGATCTCAAGCGGACCGGAGGACTGACCGCCATTGGCGTTGCGCAAGTCCGAGAAGATGCAGCGGTATTCTCCCCCGAACTCTTCGATCGTACTAAACGGCCTGCCGCGCATCAAGCCGGAGATTGTCGAGTTCAATCCCCCGCCGGGGATAACCAACAACGGGAAGCCGGAGCCGGCCTCCTCATATCGAATGCGAACGGGACCTTTTTCGTAGAACGACATGGCAGTTCCTCTTGTCCAGTGTAATCCGCTGAAATCGCCCATCGCTGTAAAGCAAACCGGCCAGCGTTACCCGGCAAAGCGGCCGGGGATCGGAGCGAAGCGACGCTGGAGTTTTTTTTCATAGACTAAGGGTACCCTTGGTTGCAAGTCCGTTGATCATTTCTTGGAGATTTTTGCGGCACGAACCAAAAACGGGCTCAAGTCTGCCTTTAGCTTGCACGCCCCCCCCCTTTTTCCGCCGGTAAATGCAGAGCGATAGTATCAAATCCTTTACTTATGACGTTCATTGAACTTCAATTCACTCCGATGTCCAGTCGCGAACTTTAGAAATGTCGGGTACAGCATCGGGCTTCAGTTTTAGTGAAGAGGCGGCGAATTCCCTCGCCTGCCGGATCACCGCGTCGTCGACAATCATGTTATCCGGCATGTGATTGACTAGAAATTCGTAGCTCTTCGCCGCTACGTCTTCCGGCATTTCGAGATAGCTTTTCAGGAAAGTCGTCATTTCAGACTTCCGTTGCTTTACGGCGCGGATTGCGCCGTTCTAAGTCTGGTTCGAGCCGCTCTCGCCTTCCGCCAACTCGTTCATCAGCTCGGTTATGGACGCGAGCTTTTCTAACTCGCGCGCTTTCCCGATGACTTTCTCCTGGCGCGCTGATGACATTCTCCCACGCGCACAGGCGCGGAATTTTGCCTCGACCTCGGCCGGCGACATGGGATTGTTGGGATGGCCTTTGGGAAAAATGACCTCGACTTCTCGGCTCTCGCCGCTTTGCAAAATCAGTTTCACCACGGCCGGGTAGCTGCCCGGCGTGTGCTTGTTCAAACTCGCGTCGGTGCGGACCGAGACTCGCGCCATCGCTTCTCTCATTTCGGGTTGCAGCCAGCGCCCGGGGGCAAATTGCGCTTCAGAAATTTCGCCGTCCGAAAGAGCCGCCGCCGCAAGATAGGTGAAGCTATGATCCGCGCTTTCGCGGCTTGCCGGGTAGCGCCGTTGTTGGTCCGCCACTTGAGCGCTGACGATCGGGATATCGGCCATCACTACTTCGATGCGCTGAACTTCTCGCGCCGGATCGGCGATGCCGGCGCGCGCTTGAAGTACGCCGGCGACCATGGTCTGGGCCGTGCCGATACAGGGATAGGCTTTGATAGCGGAGGTCAGGATTCGATAGCGTTCGCCGATCGGTTGAGCGAGAAGATCTAATTTTGCCCCGGCGAGCATACCGGTGCTCAGCCCGCGCGGGTGTTCGATCGCTCCTAGCGGACCGGTCATGCCCTCGGCGGCGAACAACGAACACAGTACCGCTTGGGATGCCACCATTGCGTTGGCGTTCGCTTTGGAATTAGCCAGCTGCCCGGTGCGCACGACGGCGAGCGTGTTGCCATGCGTGGCCGACAACGCGGCCGCGTGGGCAAGCTGCTCCGCGTTCAATCCCATCAACCGGCCGGCGATCAAAGGCGCCGCCAATGCCGATGCGGTCGTGTGATCCCAGGTGCCGCGAACTGGAATGATGTCCTGCATGCGGCAGTAAATCTCGTAGCCGAGCGCTACGCTGGCGATCACGCTCGGTCCAGAGACGCGAAACTTTTCGCCGACGGAAAGCGCCACCGCGATATTGTCGCTCGGATGTCCCATCTGTCCGGGACCGATGTAGGCATCGTTCAAGTCCAGCGAGCGAATCAAAATTCCATTCAGCAACACGGCCTGCGGTAAATTAACGCGCCGCGATGAACCGATCACGGTGCAGTCCGGGTTTCCGCCGAGTTGTGCAAGCACGCGCGCCGCGCGTGCAAATGCGGGCTCCTCGGCCGCGGCCAAAGCGCAGCCGATGGAGTCGAGGATCAGCGCCTTGGTATGCTCAACGACCGACCATGGAATTGCTGTAGCAGCAACGCTGAGCACGTTGCCGGCGATCTGTTGCACCAGGGTAGCTGGTAAATCAGAGCTGGCCATAGATCACGACCGAGCTTTACTCCGAGTTGGCCCGAGTCGCAACACGATTTCTCTAATCGGCCTTCTTTAATGGTGCCATAACTTCAGATGCATCAGCTTCTACAAAAAAGCCGCGGACGGACGGCCTAGGGCGAGCGGCACAGACACACTCCGTTGCCGAGAAGCAAAAGTCTGAGCTCCGGGCCTAGCTCCAGCGCTTGCAGCAATGTCTAGGTAAAGATTCGACCATCGAGGATTGCGCGACCGCGCTGCTCCAGAATTGCTATCAGGGGTCTTGCACGTTCAGGCATGAGATAATACACCGACAAGAAACCATTCGAGGAGACCAACCATGAAAAATCAGTTCGACGGCGGCAGCGCCTTAGTCGAAGCGTTTCGTAAGCTCGGAGTCGAATACATCTTGTCCTCGCCAGGCACCGAATGGGCGCCCGTGTGGGAAGCCATGGCCGACCAGATCCACTGGAAAAAGGACGGTCCCAAGCTCCTGGATGTGTGGCACGAAACACTCGCCGTCGACATCGCGGCGGGCTACACGCTGGCCACGGGGCGGATGCAGGCCGTGTTGCTGCACGCGGGCGCCGGCCTGCTGCAGGGTGCCATGGGGATGCACGGCGCTTTTGTCGCCGGGGTCCCAATGGTGGTGATCTCCGGCGAGTCGATGACCTACGGCGAGCAGCCGGAGTTCGATCCGGGGGCCCAGTGGATGAACAACTTGAGCATCGTCAGCGGCACGACCAACCTGGTCGATTCGATCGTCAAGTACTCCTCGGTCGCGGGCAGCGTCTACACGCTCTATGAAAGCATTATCCGCGCCGGCGAACTGGCGCAGCGGCAACCGACCGGACCGACCTATCTCTCCGTCTCGACGGAAACGCTGATGGCTGGCTGGACGCCTCCCACTAATCCGCGCACGGTTCCGCCGGCGCCGCGCGTGCTGACAGCGCCGGAAGATATCGAAAAACTCGCCGCCCAGCTCTCCAAGGCGAAGCGCCCGGTCGTGCTCACCGAGGGCGCCGGCCAGGAGGTCGAGACCTACGAGGCCCTGGTGGCGCTGTGCGAGAAGTTCGCTCTGCCGCTGGTCGAGAAGCCCGGCGCTCTGTTCGCCAACTTCCCCAAGGACCATCCGCTCTACCAGGGAACCGACATCAAACCGTTCTGGAACGACATGGACCTCGCGATCGTCGTCCGCGCACGCGCGCCCTGGTATCCGCCGAGCAACCGCCCGCCCAAGGCCGTGGTCGCCATGGTGGACGAAGCGCCGCACAACTCGGCGATGGTTTACCAAAGCCATCAGGCCGACATGTACCTGGAAGGCAATGCCGCGCAGACGCTGCGCGACCTGGCGAATGCGGCGACGGTCGATAAGGCAGCGGTGGAAGCACGACGCAAGGAGCTCGCCGCGGCGCACGACGCGCTCGTCGAGAAAAGGAATGCGGCGCAGGCGGCGGCGCGCAAGAAAACACCGATCGATCCGGTGTGGCTGTGCGCGTCACTGAACGCCGTGATGCCCAAAGATACGATCTACATCGACGAGGTCACCACGCACACGGCCACCCTGCGGCAACACCTCGTATGGAACGACCCGCAGTGCCTGTTCACCCGCCAGGGCGGTCTCGGACAGGGATTAGGTCTTTCGCTCGGGATCAAGCTGGGGAAGCCGGAACGGCAGGTCGTGACCTTGATCGGTGACGGCGCGTTCCTGTACAACCCGGCGCTCGGCAGCCTCGGCGCGGCGCGCGATTACAAGCTGCCGATCATGGCGGTAATCTTCAACAACAAGAAATACGCCGCGATGCAGGGCATGCACCAGAAAATGTATCCGGACGGGATCGCCGCGGAAATCGATCTCTACCACGGCACCCACATCAACGCCCCCGACTTCGTGAAGGTCGCCGAATCCGTCGGCGGTTACGGCGAGACGGTGACGGATCCGGAGAAGGTCCAGGATGCGCTGAAGCGCGGCCTCGAAGCCAATCGAAGCGGCAAGCCGGCGATCATCGATGTAGTTACTACATAGATGATACGGGAGGGGCGGTTGTTCCGACGGTAGCAATCGCCCTTCAGCGTGCTAATAGGAATACCGACCAGCGTGGAAATTCTCTAACGTGTGCTGAATTTCGGCCTAGGTGTTCTGACGAAAGAGCCGTAGCCCGCCACCCGCCTACCGACCAGCACCACCGACGTGCCATATCTCATCCAGAGCTCCACGGGCGAAAACACGCTGATGATCAGCACCGACGGTAGTCTGGGCGGCGGCGTCCATCCACAAATCGCCTAAGCCAAGTGCCGCGCCCTGCGCGACGGCGCGGCGATCGCGAGCAAGAAGTTGTGGAGTTGAATTCAGGAGTGCCTGTGCGGGACGAACGAAATGAATCCGCGATCAGCCGATCAGGTTTTCGCATTCCAGCCCTTCTGCTGATCGCCCTCACGGCGTATTCGGCCGGCTGTGCTCGCCGGTTTCCGGCGACCGAAGCCACGCCGATAAAGGCCGCAAGCCCGGCCGAGCTCCAGCGCTATCTATTGTCCGGCAAGCCCGACGTAGCGCAATTCAGGTTGCGCGGGCCCTTTGCCACCATCGAGCGCAGAGATCTGGAGATTCCCCTGCCTTCCGGTCTCACGGTGGAAGCGAACTTATATCTGTGCCCGGCGGCCCGCAAGGCGCCGCTGGTGGTCGTGTTGCACGGTCAAGACAATTCCAAGGAGGACCATGCCTTTCAAGCGATGCACTTGGCCTCCTGGGGCATGCATAGCCTTGCCATCGACTTGCCCAACCGCGGCCCGTGGATTGCCAACGGCAGAACCCTCGCCAAACTCGTCGACGCCATTCATCGGACGCCGCAGCTCGTCGACGATCGCATAGACGCGGACAGGATCATTCTCGCGGGCCACTCATTCGGCGCGACTGCCGTCGCCGTTGCGTTGGGGGAAAGCGCCCCCGCGGTGGGCGGTGTCCTACTCGATCCCGCCGGGATCGGCCGGCAATTGCCGCAGTTGCTGAAGCGAATCACAGTTCCGGTAATGGTGATCGGTGCGGACGAGGACATCTGGCCCACCCGCAACCGCGGGCAATTTTACCGGTTTATTCCGGGCGCGGTCGGAGAGATATCGATACGGGACACCGTCCACCAGGATGCACAGTATCCGAACGAGCACACGCTGCGCGCATTCGAAGACAACCCCGATGACACAGAGGAAGCGCAAATTGCGTTCGTCAGCGCGCTGACCGCCTCGGCCTTCGGCCTTGCGGCGACCGGCAGCCTAGATTATGCCTGGAACAGCTTTGAAAACGGTATTGACAACGGGATTTTCTTCAACGCGAGGAGGAAGTGATTGTCATGGGTTCAGTCAAATCGTCGAGGAAGACCGCAGCAACGGGCCTGGCCGTCTTGATCGTCATCGTTCTGCAGGCGCTTGGGCTGGCAGTTGGCTGGTCACAGGAACCTGCTCAACCGCGACTCGAAGAGGAATTCACCAGGCAGGAAAAAATATACCGGAGCCGGGGCGCCGATGTTCCCCGTGGCTACGTCACCGGCCGAGGGCTTTCGGACTACGCGGCACTTCTTCCCTCCGGCTTCTGCGACGCGCTCGGCAGCCTGGGCAGCTCGGACCGATGGCTGGATGTTGGAGCGGGCGACGGGCAGGCGATACTGGACTACTATACACCCGCAGACGACGCGACCCCGGCTGAAAAGTGCGCCGGGTTGGGGGGCAGAGCGTGGGCAGTCGCGATGTCCATCGAGGACCGCCGGACGGACAAGTGGCAACAGCGGGCCGCGCGCCTCGGCAATGATCGTATACGATATCTCTCCGGCAAGCGCCTGCGGCAATACTCGGGCGGGGAGATTGGGAAATTCCAGATCATTACTGACGTGTACGGCGGCTTTTCCTACACCGAAGACTTGTCCCAGTTCCTGGAGAAGGTGCTGAGCTTGCTGGAGACCGGCGGCGTCTTCTACACCGTGGTGCAAAGCGTGCATTTAGAGGATGGCAAGGACAAACCCACCACCTGGTATCTCACCGAGTTGATGGATACAGCCGGCCGCGACGTGAAAGTGTGCTCTTGGCTGAAGAAGGCTTCCTGCGTGAAAATCACTTGCGAGTCGAAGAGCGACTGGGGCGAGCCCACCGAGCTCATCAATATTCGGAAGGTTTGCAGCGACGTCTCTTTGCCGCGCTTGAAACTATTGAAGTACGAGGCGGGAAATCCTCCCGGGCGGCGATTCCAATTGGAGCAGTAGGGGTGGTCGAGTTGAATTCAAAGCGCCAGTGCGGAATGAACAAAACAAAAAGCTAGAGTCTGGAACTAAAAGTCTGACCTTTATCAGTATCCGAACGAGCGCACGCTGCGCGCGTTCGAAGACAACCCGGACGACGCCGAGGACGCGCAAATCACTCTCGTCAGCGCACTGACCGCCTCCGCCTTTGTGCTTGTGGCCACCGGCAGCCTAGACTATGCTTTGAACAGCTTCGAAAACGCTTTCAAAAACGGCAATTTTTTCAACCCGAGGAGAAAGTGATTGTCTTGCGTTCAGTCAAATCGCCGGTGAGAAGCTGGAAGACCGGTGGAATGCGTTTGGCCGTTCTATTCGTCATCCTTCTACAAACGCGGGCTGGCTGGTCACAGGAACCCGCTCAACCGCGACTCGACGAGGAATTCACCAAGCAGGAAAAAATCTACCGCAGACGGGGTGCCGGGAGCTACACCGCGAACCGAGGGCTGTCGAACTACGCGGAGGTTCTTCCCACCGGCTTCTGCGACGCGCTCGGAAGCCTCGGCAGCTCGGACCGATGGCTGGATATCGGCGCGGGCGAGGGGCAGGCCATACTCGACTACTACGCACCGCAAGGCGATGGGGCTCCTGAAAAGTGCGGCGGATCCGGCCCCAAGGCGCGCGTGGTCGCGATCTCCATCGAGGACCGCAGGACAGAGAGGTGGAAACAGCAGGCCGGGAGCCTCGGCGACCGTACGCGATATCTCGCCGGCAAACGTCTGAGCCAACATTCACGCGATGAGCTTGGAAAATTCCAGATTATCACCGACGTGTACGGCGGCTTCACTTACACGGAAAATTTATCCCGATTCCTCGAGAAGGTACTGGGCTTGCTGGAGATCGGCGGCGCCTTCTACACAGTGTTGCCAGCCGTGCACTTGGAGGATGGCACGGATAAACTCGGTACCTGGTATAAGACCGAGCTTGTGAATGCAGCCAGCCGTCCCATAACCGTGTGCTCCTGGCTGAAGCAGACCACGTGCACAAAAGTCACCTGCGAGTCGAAGAGCGACTGGGACGAGCCCACGCAGTTGATAAAAATTCACAAAGCTTGCAGCGACGTCGCGGTTCCGCGCACGAACCTTGTGGAGTACATGGCGGGGGCTCCTCCCGGCAGGCGATTCCAATTGGAGCCCTAGGCGATGAAACCTGCCGCATAGCTTGGCCAAGACGATTTGTGGGTGGACGCAGCCGCCACGTTTGCGTATTAAAAGACGAACGACGCTGCGCGCGTTCGAAGACAACCCGGACGACAACGGGGGACGCGCAAATCACTTTCGTCAGCGCACTGACCGCCTCGGCCTTCGGCCTTGCGGCGACCGGCAGCCTAGATTATGCCTGGAACAGCTTTGAAAACGGTATTGACAACGGGATTTTCTTCAACGCGAGGAGGAAGTGATTGTCATGGGTTCAGTCAAATCGTCGAGGAAGATCCGCAGCAACGGGCCTGGCCGTCTTGATCGTCATCGTTCTGCAGGCGCTTGGGCTGGCAGTTGGCTGGTCACAGGAACCTGCTCAACCGCGACTCGAAGAGGAATTCACCAGGCAGGAAAAAATATACCGGAGCCGGGGCGCCGATGTTCCCCGCGGCTACGTCACCGGCCGAGGGCTCTCGGACTACGCGGAGCTTCTTCCCTCCGGGTTCTGCGACGTGCTCGGCAAGCTCGGTAGCTCGGACCGATGGCTGGATATCGGCGCGGGCGCCGGGCAGGCCATACTGGACTACCACGCACCCGAAGACGCCGCGCCGCCGGCTGAAAGATGCCGCCGGTCTGGCGCCAAGGCGCGCGCGGTCGCGATGTCTATAGAGGACCGTCGTACGGACAAGTGGCGAGAGCAGGCTGCGAGGCTCGGCGATGACAGTATGCGATATCTCTCCGGCAAGCGCCTGCGCCAGTATTCGCCCGAAGAGCTTGGAAAATTCCAGATCATCACCGACGTGTTCGGCGGTTTCTCCTATACCGAAGACTTGTCCGGGTTTGTGGAGCGGGTGTTCAGGTTGCTGGAGATTGGCGGCGTCTTCTACACGCTGGTGCCGGGCGTGCATTTAGAGCATGCCAAGGACAAACTCGGCATTTTGTATGTGACCGAGCTGGAGGATGCCGCCGGCCGCCCACTGAGAGTGTGCTCCTGGCTGAAGCAGACCGCCTGCGCGCAAGTCACCTGCGAGTCGAAGAGCGACTGGAAAAGGCCCACCGAGCTGATCAATATTCGGAAGGTTTGCAGCGGCGTTTCGGTCCCGCGCCTGAAACTATGGGAGTTCGAGGCGGGATATCCTCCCTCGCGGCGCTTCCAATTGGACCCGTAGGGTGATGCAACATCACTCGCGGTTGGATCAGAAAATCAGGAATATCACGATTCATCAGGCTGTAAAAAATTTGATTCCAGGCTGTTCAAAAACGTCCCGATGCGAGGCGCGCGAGAAATCGATCCTTCGACTTCGCTCAGGACAGGCTCGAGGCGTATTTACTGACACGTTGGTGGAGCGAGGCGATCGAGCGCAACAAGCAGATGGGCCTTTTTCAACAGCCCCCCGTAGCGGCATCGGAATCACCATGAGAACCAACCTGCTTCTGCTCGCCATCCTTTATTTTCTCGGTGCGAGTAGTTTTGCCGCATCAAACCCTTTTGATGACGCACTCGCTGTGTACGAGCGCGGCGACTATGTTCAGGCGATGAAACTTTTTCGCCAGCTTGCCGAGCGGGGACACCCTTGGGCGCAGAGAAGGGTGGGTTTGATGTACGCAGAGGGGAAAGGCGTGGCGCAGGATTTTCAGGAGGCTGTAAAGTGGTATCGCCTCGCCGCAGCGCAGGGAAATACCCCGGCGCAGTATAGTCTGGGTCTGGCGTATGAAAAAGGGCAAGGGGTGCCGCAGGATTTTCAGGAAGCCACTGTGTGGTATGGCCTCGCAGCGGCGCAGGACGACGAATGGGCGCAGACGAGGCTGGGGTCGATGTATGCTGAGGGAAAAGGCGTGCGGCAGGATTATCAGCAGGCTGTGAAGTGGTATCGCCTCGCGGCGGCGCAGGGATACGCACCGGGGGAGTACAGTCTGGGTGTGGCGTATGAAAAAGGGCAAGGGGTGGCGCAGGATTTTCAGGAAGCCGTGAAGTGGTATCGCCTGGCGGCAGCGCAGGGAAACGAATTTGCCCAGGTCAATCTGGGTGCGATGTATACCAAAGGGAGAGGTGTGCGGCAGGACTTCGTGCGTGCGTCTATGTGGTTTAACCTCGCTGCTGCAGCATTGAGCCGCGATTCCGGAGATACGGCGACAAAGAAGCGAGATAGAATTGCAGCAAAAATGACAGCCGAGCAGATTGAAACCGCGCAGGAGATGGCACGGCGCTGTCAGGAGTCTAAGCTTAAGAACTGCGACTGAGGCACAGGCAGAAAATTGCGCAGAAAATTGGTCAGGCCTTTTGGACCTTTTGGTTTTCGTGAGTTTAGTGAAACTAAAAATAAGAAAGAGAAAGGATTAGATGGGCGGTTTTTACCGGCTAACTCGCCGCTGGAGCCGATATCAGGTATGATATTTTGGATTCACTTTCTTAACGACGGCTCAGCGGCATAGCGTTAGGTGCCACGTCTATACGGAGTCTTTCGGATGGTGAATGCTATCTGTCTGGTTGAGTGTATTGCCTTTATGCTCATGCAAGACGATCAGGTCCTCGCGGAGAAGCGTAAGCGCACCAAACGGGTGGTCCCTGGGGCAGTCGCCTTTCCAGGAGGACATATCGAGTCACGCGAGAGTCCTGAAGAGGCGCTGTACCGTGAAGTGCAGGAGGAAGTCGGGATCGTCCCCATCGAGATCACCTACGTCTGTACCCTCCTGCATCGGTCGCAAGAATTCCGCAAGCTCCACTATTTTGCCGTGACGCGCTGGGAGGGAGAGATCATCCCCCAGGAGGCAGAATCCGTGGTGTGGATTCCGCTCAACGCGTTGGAGACCTTGGACCTCGACGTCGATAAAATCGCCGTGCAGGAATACCGGCGTGTCTACCCATTGTGATGACATGCGGCGGCGTGCGTGCACATCGTGAGTGGTCATACACGGGAAGCAGACGGAGTTATGCCTGAACGGGCAGCACAGGAGGAATACGACATGGATACGATAGACCGGAACGATGCCTACACCGTTACTTCGCTGGACGATCTCGCGAAGATTTATGCCGAGCCGTTGCCCCATGTCGCCGCCAAGGAAACCGACCACATCACCGAGGTCGGGCGCGCCTTCATCGCGGCATCGCCGTTCCTGGTGCTCGCGACCTCGAACGGGACCAGCATCGACTGTTCGCCCAAGGGCGATGCGCCGGGCTTCGTGCAGCCGCTCGACGACCGCACCCTGCTGATCCCCGACCGGCCAGGCAACAACCGCATCGACGGGATGAAGAACCTGCTCGTCAACCCGAAGGTCGGTATCATTTTCATGATCCCGGGATCGAACGAAACCTATCGCGTGACTGGCAGCGCGACGATCAGCACCGACCCGGAGTTGCTGAAGCGATTCGAGGTTGGTGGCAAGGGGCCGCGCGTGGTCATGGTCGTCGCTGTCGAGGAAGCCTTCAATCACTGTCCCAAAGCCTTCGTGCGGGCGAAGCTGTGGGACGCGGCGGCGCGGCCGAGCGGCGCGCCAAGCCACGGCGACTTCGCCGCCGCCCGCGACGGCAAGGATGCTGCCTACGCCAGGGAATATAACGAGAAATACGCCGAGCGCCTAAAGACCGAGCTTTACTGACCATGCTGCGAAACGAGGGGCGGCGACCAGAAATCCGGGCCGCTGTGCGTGACTATATCGCTGCGCGTGTCGATGAACTCACTGTGATCACGCCAGAAATACTCGACAACTTTGAACTCGCCTTACGTGATATCTACCATGGCCGCACTTCCCATGCGGACATTGACGTCGTAAAAATTGACCACAGAAAAGACGTTTACCGATAGAGAGTCTAACCCGCCGCTTGACCCGATTTCGGGTTAGTGGCATTGCGTTAACCCCCAGATTCGATTGAATCCTCCAACGAAATAAACTCACGCTGAATCCAACTCACGGGTCGTTTGACATTTCATGCGATTCTGAACGGATACACCAAATTTTACGACTGAGAGGTGGGCACTTGAAGCTCAAGCAAATCGCATCATTCTTAGCTTTACTATTCGTTTTGAATAACGCCACGGTCTGGTCACAAGAGCCCATCCCGTTTGTGCCCACGACGATGCCAGTTGTTGAGCGTATGCTTGAACTGGCTGGAGTCAGGAAAGGCGACGTAATATACGACCTGGGCTGCGGCGATGGACGGATACTCATTCATGCCGCCAAAAAATATAGCACGCGAGGCGTCGGAGTTGATTTGGACCCGCAACGCATAGCGGAGGCTAAACAAAAGGCGACAGAGGAAGGGGTCAGCCATCTGCTCGAATTTCGCGCGGAAGACGGGACCCAAACGGATATTTCCAAGGCAACGGTAGTCACACTCTACATGTTCAAATGGTTCAACAACGCGATTCGATCCAAGCTACAGAAACTCAAACCAGGATCCCGTATCGTGGCTCACGATTATGACATCGACGACTGGAAGCCTACGCGGGTTGTAAATCTTGAACCGGGGAAGGACCCCGACATTGCCTCGCGGCTCGCTCGGGACTCATTCGCAAGTCGCGGCTCAAATATTTTCGGACCGTGTTGGCTTCATCCTATGACCCGGCGCGGCTAGAGGAGCTAGGAAGAAAGCACCTTATCTACCGCAAATGGGGCCGTACCCTGGTGTGGGCTTGGCCCGGCTGGGCGGAGCGGCATAACGAGCTTGTGCTCGTCGACGGCGAGGAACACCTCGAGGCGGCGCTGCGTGAAGGGCGCGGCGCATTTCTCTTATCGGGGCACTTTTACGGCTTCGAGCGGGTTGTCGCCCCGGCGTTGGCCGAGCGCGGCTACCGCATGAACCGCACCGGTTTCGGCTGGCGCGGCGATGATATCTCGGAGCGCTGGGGCGAAGGAAGCTATGCCCGTTGGGAGCATATCAACTACGGTGACGATCGCCACCAAGGTCTGCAGGCACTCGCAAAGATCGAGCGCGCGCTTGGGCGCAACGAGGTCGTCCATCTATCCATGCGCGGATTTTCTCAAGGCGAGCCGCAGTTCGAGATCCCATTTTTCTACGGAAGGTTTTTTCTCGATGGTCGGCTGATTGAGACCGTCGAACTTTTAGGAGCGCCGGTATTACCTTGCTTCGCCCTGTCGGATGAGCGCGGCCGGTTCGTTATCCGCTTGTATCCTGCGGAGCCGCCGAGAAGAGCGGAGATGATGTCTGGATTCGGACAACTCTACGCCGGCTATTTACGAGACCATCCCGAGTTTGCGCAAATCTGGAAAAACGTCGCCCAGAAAAGAAAGGAATGGTGACGTGGATAGGAAACCCAATCCAGTTTCAGACTGCCGCGGTATCGAGCAACGGTTACCGAGATACGGCGAAGACCAGAAATCAGAAAAGGGCGTCTTTCGTCGAGGTCACCAGAAAGCAGGTACAGCCAGTTTCACTCCACACACGATGATCGACGCTGCCCGCTTCGGCGTGGATGAAATCGCCGGGATATAGTGTTCGGTCATCGACCTTCAATATGCCGTGGAGAAGATGCAGTTCTTCGATGCCCGCATGCTTGTGTCCGGGATAATCGGTTCCTGGATCGAGGCGGACCAACATGCTCACGCTGTCGTTTTCCGCGTTCGTCGCGAGTATTTTAACGTGGAGACCTGGCGCCGCTTCCTCCCACTCTGGTTTAACCGGCGCTTCCAACGGAGGTACGAACGGCCGCGTGGCCGTTTCGCTGGCGATTCGCTGCGCGAGCCGGCCCCATAGAGATTCCGGAGGCCGCAACACATCGACGGACCAGCCGACAAACGAGCGAACAATGGGCCGGAGCGTCTCGATTTCCTGCCGGCAATCCTCGCATGAGGAGATTTGAGCTTCAACCGAAGCGGTCTCGCGCGGAGGAAGCGCCTGCAATGCAAACAGAAACACGAGATCCAGATGCTCTTGACTGTGTGTGCCCGGTTTTGCGTTCATCCGGCCTTCAATTTCCTTCCCAGCGCCTCTCGAAGTTTTCCCAGTCCGGAGCGGATTCGCGTCTTCACGGTTCCGAGAGGTTGATTCAAGTTCCTTGCCGTTTCTTCATAAGTCAATTCAGAAAAAAATGCGGTTTCGATCGCATTTCGTTCTTCTGGAGTCAGCACCTCAAGCGCATTCCGCACCAGGTGGCTCTGCTCCTTAAACAAGCAGGCTTGTTGAGGATCAACAATGTCCGTTGTCGGCCGCAAGCTGTCCGGATACGTGTTCACTCGTTTTTTTCTCTGATCGAACCGCAGGCGATCAATCGCCCTGCTGCGCGCCTGATTCATGATCCAGCCGACGACCGATCCGTTAGCAGGATCATAGGTCGAGGCTTTCCGCCATACTTCATGGAACACATCGAGCGTCACTTCTTCGGCAGTTTCTCGATTCGCCATTATCCGCACAATTAATGTAAAAACGATTCGATGCGTTTGCTCGTAAAGGGAATGCAGTGCACCCTGGTCACCGCCGGCGACGGCTCGGACGAGCTGTAGCCACTCATCCTCGGATACGCGAACCTTTGACTTATCGGCATCTAGAATATCCCCGAGCGTCTTGGTATCCGGTGCAGCCACGGCGAGGATCATGCCCGGCGCAATTCTGCCAGTCAAGAGCCGGAAACCGATCTAGAACTTATTTCCTCGCAGGCAGCGTTCGTTTAGCCTACACGAGAATATACGCCAAAAGTCTGCGGCCGGATTTGAAATCGAAACAAAAAATACGATCGTGATCCCGACGCCGAAGAACATTTTTTGCAGAGTTGAAAATCCAAGATCCGATGATTGTCGTTATTCAAGTGTACGTTATTGGTGACACAAGTGGAAAAGACCCTAGAGCAACCACGCCGTATCCACGCCACTGCGTGACATCGATGGCCGGGTCATCGGCGGAATCAACGTTCGAACGAAAGCGGCGTTCCGCGAGAGCGATACGCGCTTCGCTCCATGGCCTATAAATACCCCAGTCCTGATCTGTACGACGAGGCGAACCAGCATATCAACCATGAGCGTAGATTCGGGCGTACGTTTGCTTATGTTTTCGTAGAAGACGGTACGCTTTTGAATGTAGAGATGAGGTCCTCCCGATGCAACTCCGCCGCTGTTCATCAATAGACTGGCCACCCAACTGGATCAGAACTGAGGGTGAGGGCAACGCAAAGTTGATCGGTGAAATTGGGATTCTCAGAAGCGTTGTTCGTTCTCGGTTTGAGCCGCTAACAACATGTTACCTAATGATGGAATTTCAAGGCTCTTCATACATGGGCACCCTGTTGTTTAGAGAGGGTTCGCTTTGCCGCCAGGTGTTTGAACTTCTGCAACAGCATAGCGGTGAGTCCATTCAACAAATAGGCAACCTGGAATTTCGTCCCTCTGATGATGATGAAAAAAATGCTAGACATTTACTAAAGCAGAGCCACAGACTGCAGGAAAAGTCCCGCGCATTGTCCAAAGATTCACAGGAAGTCGCATCACACTGTAAGAGCGGTCATGAGCCCACTCAAGACGCCGTTGCCCGTTCTGAAGCCCTTATAGAAGAACTCCGCCGCCACTGAGCACTTCTCCACCACGATCGCCCGAGCCCCGCCGTCGATCACCGTCTGCGGCCGCCGGCTGAAACGCGGGACGGCTGCGGCTCGGACCAGGGCCACTTCTTGATTGAGCAATGTAAGGCAGCATGAAAGGCATCGTTTAACGGCTTAAAAGGAAACGAATGCCGAGAGTCAATCGTGCAGGGAAAGGAGGGGCACGGTCCTTGATGAATCTCTAACGCGCTTTCTCCAACTCGGCCAAACGAGTCTTTGCCTGATTCGCGTACGGCGAGTCGGGATATTCTTCTACGATCTGCCGATAAAGCTTCGTAGCGTGCGGCTTGTTGAACTGCTTCTCTTCGAGCTGCGCGGTATCGTATAAATCCTTCGCCTTATCGCCGCAGCCCGTGAGCAGCAGGAGCAGGCAGGCGGCAAGAAATCTTCGCATGAAAATTCTCCTTGTCGAATAGCCGTGAGGCATGAGGCCTGAGGCGATTCGGTTGATCGTGCAAAGCTCAGACTCACGCTTAACACTGATCCGGACTTACACTCTGAACTGTGCAATCAGGTCGTCTTCCGGGTCCACACCGAGACCTGGGCCCTCCGGAACTTCAACTCCGCCGTTGAATACAGGCACGGTCTTGGAGAACGGAGTAGCGCCAAAATCGGCAAACATCCGCTCCAGCGGAGAATCTTTGTCCTTTGCCGCGAGGCAATGCAACACCGCTAGAAACGCCGGTCCCAGATAAAAGGCGTTCGGTACGCAGAGGGCGCCCGCTTGCTCGACTTCGGCTGCTACTTTTGCCATGGCGGTGATGCCCAGTTTGACGATGCTGGGCTGAATGTAATCAGCCCTGCCGATGGTGACCATTCTGCGAAAATCACGCAGGCTGGTTGCGTTCTCGCCGATCCCCATGGGTACGCCGGTGATCGTGCGCAGCTTGGCGAGCGCTTCGAAGTCTTCCGGAGGATAGATCGGCTCCTCGACCCAGAACGGTTTGTACGGCGCTATCGCCGCGACGGCCGTCTCAGCTTCGGCCGCTGTCCAAGCGCAGTTGGTATCCACCATAAGAGGAATGTCCGGGCCCGTCACCTCGCGCGCGGCCGCGACCGCCTCGGGAGTGCGCTCATGCAGCTTGATCTGACGATAGCCGCGTTCGAGAGCGCGAGCGGTGTTGCGCTTGATGTATTCCGGGTTGCCGTAATATTGCAGCAGCGAGGCATAGCATTCGACGTGCGTTCGCTTGGCGCCGCCAAGGAGCGTCGACACCGGAACACCCGCAAGCTTTCCCCGAATGTCCCACAGCGCAATGTCGAGTCCCGCGAGCGCGTGGGCCAGCGGACCGGAGCGGCTCAATGAAAGCAGCATCCGTTCTATGCGCGGGACAAGTTCCTCATCCGTGGCGCTCTGTCCAACGGCGAGACGCCTGATCCAGTTGTCGAACGCTGCGACAACCATGGGACGGCCTGTGCCGAAGGACTCACCCCAACCCACCACGCCGCCGCTGGTCGTCACGCGTACATAAAGGCTTTCAACATGCGTGCGCGGCACGCCTTGAGCCATCGGCGCCGGAGCCCAGATGTCCAACGGAATGCGCAGCGTAATCGTGTCGATCGCGGTAGATTGTCTCGTCCATGCAATGCGCTCACTCGCTCAACGTAGTTACTGCATGCTCCGCCGCTATCATGCCGAGACCGAGAGAAGCCAATAACCCGTTTCCCGGCAAATAGCCTTCCAGCCCTTGGCCTGACACGCCTACTGCGACACCGCCGCCGGCGTAAAGGTTAGAGATGATGGACCCATCGGCGCGCATGACTTGGCCGTCCGCGGTCACTTTCAAGCCGCCCTGGGTATGGTACAGCGCCACGGTCACTCTGATTCCATAATAGGGCGCCTCAAGAGGCTGCGGCAGAACGCGGCCGAAAGCATCTTTTCCATGACTCGCAGCGAGCGCGTTGCACTCGCGGATGGTTCGCATCAGCCCATCGGCGTCGATTCCGATTTTCCCCGCGAGTTTCTCCGCGGTTTCGGCTCGCAGCAAAAGCCCCGCATCGAAAAGACGGCCCAAGCTTCTCAGCCCGGGCGCGTCTCGATGCAATTGGAAAATCCGCTCATCGAAAATCTCGTAGGCTTGCTTGCCGGGTAGATCCAGCATTCTAACGCCGAGGCCGCCCGGGTATCGGGTCTCATCGACAAAACGCTTTCCGCCGGCATCGACCATGATTCCGCCGGACAGCGCCACCTCCGGCGGCACAGCGCGCTTTCCCGGACCGAGGTAGGCCGGATAGGGCTGGAACCCGCCCATATTTTCCACTGCCGCCCCGATCTCCAAGCCCATTTTGATGCCATCGCCGGTGCTGCCATGATGGCCGGGGAAGGGAATGCCGACGGCTTTGGGAATGTACCTGGAGAGCAGCTCCGCGCTCGCTCCGAATCCGCCGGAGGCTAGAATAATTTTTCGAGCGCTGAAAATGCCGTCGTCGGTTTTTACGCCGGTCACCGCACCGTCGGCGTCCCGCTCGAGCGTGCGCACCGAGGTGGAGAAGCGCACCTCGATGTTCTTTTCCTGCTCCACCGCCGCGAAGAGAAAATCGGTGATGGTTTTGTCTTCCTTCCACGAGTGGGAGCGCTGCGCGCTGTGGCCGAAGGCGAACTCGCCGATCTGGAATTCGACGCCGGCTTCGTCCGCGAGAAAGTCGGCGACCCTCCCCGAATTCTCCGCCAGCCGGTGCGTCAGAATGGCATCGCTCTCGCCGTTGTTCCGCCGCAAAATATCCTCTGCGTAGAGAGCCGCGCTGTCCGCGATCTTCAACTCGCGCTGCCGGCGGCTCGCCGCGGCGCGAATACCCTTGGAAGAAAAAGCCGTGCCGCCGCCAGGCTTGTCGGTTTTCTCGAGCAACAGCACCCGCGCGCCCTTTTTTGCGGCCACCAGCGCCGCCATCAGACCGCACCCTCCGGCGCCGATGACGATGATATCGCGATCTCCGTTCTGCATGGGTTCAACCTCCAGCGACCAGGTTCTCAGACCAAGACGAGCACGGCTATTTCGAGAACACCTGGTACACGGCCTGGGCCGCTTCCAACATGCGGTGATCTTGGTTTCGATGACCGATCAACTGAATGCCGACCGGCAGACCGGACGGTCCGGTGAACACGGGCAAGGTGACGCAGGGAGTATAAGTCCAGGTCGACAGAATATTGAACGAGGTGTCGCCCGTGCTGCTGAGTCCCGCCGGGGCCTCTCCGAGAGCACTGGGCGTGAGCAGCAGGTCTATACCTTTCATCGAGTCGGCGAGATGTCCGCGGCACTGACCCAGCACGGCTTCGGCCTCTCGGTATTGTTCGTAGGAGACATTGAGCCATGCCGGCAAGTTTATCGCGCTGGAACTCGCTCAAAAGGTTCCAGTGATTGCTCCGTTCCCAGGTGAGGCCACGGGAGAACTCGTAATCATTGATGCGCCGGCCCATGGCCTCGAACTGTTCGAACGGCTTTCCGAGATCGAAATCGGCGACCTTCGCTCCGGCCTTCGCCAGCGCGCTTGCGGCCTCTTCGAGCAAGGTTTTCGTGTAATCCTCCGCGCGGTCCCAGAACATGGTGCGGCAAAAGCCGATCTTGAGCTCGTTCACTGGAACGGCGGCCAGAGGCTTCGCGGCGAATCCTGTGACCGCGGCGCGAAACAGAGCGAGGTCCTCGACCGCGCGAGCGAAAAGCCCCACGGTGTCGAAGGATGCGGTATTTTGCTTCACGCCCTGCGTGCTCACTTCGCCGTAACTCGGTTTGTAGCCGACGCAGCCGCAGAACGCTGCTGGACGAATCACCGATCCGACAGTCTGGGTGCCAAAGGCCAGCGGCACCATGAAATCTCCGACCGCGGCAGCGGAGCCGCTCGAGGAACCGCCGGGCGTATGCTGCGGGTTGTGCGGATTCGTCGTCTTCCCCAATGGAAATCGACTGGCGAACTCGGTCGTCACCGTCTTGCCCAACAGCACCCCGCCCGCCGCGCGGCTCAGTGCCACGCACGCCGCGTCCGCCGCGGGACGATTGCCTTTGTAGATCGGAGAGCCGTACTCCGTGGGCAAGTCGGCCGTGTCCATGATGTCCTTGGCGGCGAATGGCACTCCGTGAATCGGACCGCGGCTCGCGCTCCGGTCGCATTCTCGGGCCTGCGCAAGAGCAAAGTCTCGATCCAAATGAACCCACGCTTTGACTTGCGATTCCCGCGAATCGATCCGCTCGAGACAGGAGCGTACCAAAGCTTCGGACGTCAGTTTGCCTTCACGAATCCGCGCCGCCGCTTCACCCGCCGACAACCGAAATAAATCTGCCATGTGAACCTCCTTCAAAATGTAAAGAAGAATTCAACTCCACGGTGGGGTTTGTAAAACCTTTGCGAACATAACCGAGCAGGCGTTGTGACTGCAACAAGAGCCGGTCTGGTCAAATCGGTAGAATTAACCGCTTGAAACGTCTGGAACCATTGAAACGAGTTTTCCTACTTAAACGGTTGGAACCATTGGAACCGCTGGAACGGTTGGAACAAATATTTTAGGGTCGGGAAAGCGCTTGCCACGCTGTGGCCGTTGGAATAGATTGCCCGATAGTTGGCAAATAACCTCGATAAACTAAGGAGACAGCCATGATCGATATGCATGCTCATTGGAGGCCAGCCGAGCTGATCGACGCCCTGCGCGCCCGCACCAAGGAACCGCGCATCGTGCGCAATCAGGACGGCGTAGAAGTGGTGAAGAGCCGGATCGGCGAGGAGCCGGTGTCCAAGGCGTTTGATGACGTGGAATTCCATCTCGCAAGGATGGATCGCCAGGGCGTGAGCACCAGCGCGCTGTCGCTGCTCGGTGCGTTTTGCTGGATCGAGTCGCAGCCGGTCGAGGTTTCGCTGCCGCTGTGCAGGATGGTCAACGACGCACTGTCGGGGCTTTGCCAGAAATACGAGCGCTTCAATGCGTTTGCCGCGCTGCCGCTCGTGGATATGTCTGCCGCCGCTGCCGAGTTCGAGCGCGCTCTGGCGCTGCCAGGCGTGGTCGGCGCGCAAGTGCCCGGAAACGGATTTCTCACGAAGAAGGACGCCGAGAACATGCGCCCGCTATTGGAGGTGGCGAACCGCCGCCGCGCCATCGTGTTCATTCACCACGGTCCGCTTCCTGGCGACACGTTTCCCAAGGTCGCCGGCGACACCGACAACGCGCGGCGCCGCAACGGCACGCTCGACATGCAGGCGAGCCTGTCCTCGGTGATGGTGACGCTGTGCCTCACCGACTACCTCGCGCCCTATCCCGATGCGACCGTCCTGGTTCACAATCTCGGCGGCAATATTCCGTACGAGATCGAGCGCATGGATCACCGCTCCCTGCTGGATTCAGCGAACGAGGAACTGCCGTCGTCGCGCTTCCGCCGCGCCAAGGTGTACGTGGATTGCAACTCGTTCGGCCCGGGCGCGATCGAGGCCGCGGTTCGCTTGTACGGCGCCGAACGCATCGTGTGCGGCACCGACGGAACCGAATTTGGCTGCGAGTGGACCAGCAAGGCGCTTAAGGACGCACAGATCGGCGAAGATGCGCGCGCGAAGATCTTGCGCAGCAATGCCGCAGCGATGATGTCGCGGGTCGCAAAGGTCGCGCAGCGCGAAACGGTCGCCGCGTAATCCTCGCTCGGGCAGAGAACGGGGTCGAATTGAGCTGGCCCGGGTTTCACGGACAGTGAGTTAAGCGACAATTTGACCGACTCGGATTTCTGCCCGTCGTTGCCACCGGCCATTACGTGAAAGAGCAATCCTTCGGCATGGACTCGCGGATGGCGCCGCATCATCTTTCCCCGTCAAACGTTAGTAGAGTCAGGCAAGTCTGATACCTGATAGGACCTGTAAATTTTCTAGCTATGGCAGCGGAAAAGCTCAAGCACGTGAGCGATCTCTGGAATAGAAAGTCACAACTCCCACCCGAACAACAGGCGATCAAGGATCGGTGCTTCCATCCGTCCGGAACCTTTGTCGAGTTTCCGGTAGAAGATGTTGAAACGTCAATCCCCGATCGGTTCGCAAAGATTGCGCGCAAATATCCAGAACGGATTGCGATCCGCACCCCTGGAGAAGGCGCTCAGCTACGGAGAACTTGATTTGGCCGCGAATCGGGTCGCGCGCGCCATAGGAGCTTTCCAGAAATCTGATCACGAACCGATCGGGATTCTCCTGGGGCCCGGAATTGATCGAATCGTTGCTTTCCTTGGCGTTTTGAAAAGCGGGAATTTCTTCGTCCCGATGAATCCTTCGTTACCACGGAGTCAACTCGCCGATATTTTAAATGATACGCAGGCGAATCTGCTGGTCAGCAAGACGATTTACAACGCGCTTAGTTCGCACTTGGCAAAAGGCGATCTGAGAATTCTGGACGTTGACCAATATGCGTGCGGGTTTTCAACGGATCGAACAGAATTGTCCCAATCGCCTGGTAATCTCGCTTACATTATTTACACCTCTGGTTCGACAGGGAATCCGAAGGGCGTATTCCAAAACCATCGAAACATGCTCCACGACATCATGGTCCGCACCAATGCTCTTCATGTGAGCACCGAGGACCGCATCGCCGGCACCGGGGCGATTATGACGGCGTTCTTGGCATTGCTTAATGGCGCCACGTTTTGCCCTTGGGATATTAAATCGAAGGGAGCAGCTTTGTTAGCAGATTTTTTGGAGCAACAACACATTACCATATTTGAGACGATCCCCACCGTATTTCGTGATCTTCTTTTCAGCTTAACGGGGCGGAGGCATTGCTCGACGCTGCGGTTGATTTGGCTTTCCGGTGAAGCGCTTTTGCTGAGAGACCTGGACGCGTACAGGAAACAGTTTTCTGACACTTGCCTTGTTCTCAATGAGTACAGCACGACTGAGGTTGCTTCCGCGTCTATGCTTTTCATTGATCGGCAAACGAAGTTTTAGCACCAGTGTTATTCCCGTGGGCTATGCCGTCGATGATGCCGATGTTTTGGTATTGGACGAGAACGGCAAGGTCGCAGCCGAAGGCGAGGTAGAAGAGATTGTGGTGAAGAGCCCTTATCTCGCTCAGGGTTATTGGCAGAGGCCGGAGCTATCTACCGGGAGATTTGTCCGCGACGGCTCCGAGACTAACCTGCGAAGCTTTCATTCGGGGGATTTGGGTTTTAAGTCGGCTGACGGTTGTATGACGCATCTGGGACGCAATGATCGTCAAGCAAAGATCCGCGGACACCGGGTCGAGCTGGCAGAGCTAGAAAGTGAATTGATGTCGGTGGCGGGAATAAAAGAAGCGGCGGTGGCGATCCACGACGATGCTTTCGGCAACAATGAGCTGGTAGCCTATGTCGTGCCCATCGCAGAAACCCATGTGACGGCAAGCGATCTTCGCCTTGCTCTCGCCGAAAAATTGCCGCGCGAGATGATTCCGGCAAAAATGGTAATGCTCAAAGCGCTGCCGGTTACCCTGAACGGTAAGTTGAATCGTCGAGCGCTGCCGAAGCCGGCGAATACCCGGCCTGAATTGGCCGTTGCATATGTCGCTCCGGTTACGTCGGTTGAAAAAGAATTGTCGGGTATCTGGGCAGAAGTGCTAGCCCTCGAGCGGGTTGGCATCCTCGATGATTTTTTTGACTTGGGAGGCCACTCGCTGGCTGCCACCCGGGTCATTTCTCAAGTGTTCAAATATTTTCAGTTCGAGATTCCCCTGCGGTCCTTATTTGAATTACCGACTGTCGCTCGGATGGCCCAGGTCGTGGAAGAACACCGAGGCAAACTGTTCAGCAACGAAGATTTAGAACGCGTCTTGGCCGAAATAGAAAGAATGTCGGAAGACGAGGCGCAAAAAACGTTGGCTGAGAAATACATCAGCTAGTTCGACCAAACCAATATAAGAAATGACATGGCCGATATCGTCGTGTGCGGTGATCTCGAAGGCGAGATCGAAAAAAGCGGTGCGTTGAGCAAGTTAGAAGCTCTCGGCTCGATCGAAATATTCAACGAGTTGGATCCGCCGCGGGAAGTCCTCGTCCGCCGGCTACACGGCACCCGCGCGGTTTTAGAATTTCGCGGCAGAGCTGCCCTGGACGAAGAGACTTTAAGCCAGTTGCCCGATCTGGAGCTGATCGCTTCAACGGGCCCGCATCGCATCGACATCGAAGCGGCGACCCGATTGGGAATCGTGGTGGCGAATACTCCCTCGATCTCGACCCCTGCGGTGGCCGATCACGTTTGCGCGCTGGTGCTGGCCTTAACGCGTCATATCCTCGCCGCGGACAGCGCGTTGCGTCGGCGGAGCTGGGAGCCGGTTACGTCGTTCAATCTCGCCGGAAGTAACTTCGGAATTTTAGGCTTGGGCCGCATCGGCAGCGCCGTGGCTGAGCGGATGGCGGCTTTCGATGTGAATTTGATCGCGTGGGGACCCACCCTGACGGCCGAGCGCGCCGCCACGGCGCATGCTCGATTCGTCAGCGAAAAAGAGCTCTTCAAGAGTTCCGATATTCTGTCCGTCCACCTGCGCTACAGCGCGCTATCGGATAATTTCGTCAACGCGGCGCGCTTGGCCCTCATGAAACCGACCGCTCTGCTGGTCGATATTTCGCGCGCCGGCGTCGTCAATCGCCAAGATCTCGCCGACGCCCTCAAGGCAGGTCGATTGGCCGGAGCCGCGATGGATTTGTGCGATCCTTTGCCTGTCTCGATGACCGATCCCATGCTCGCCGCGCCGCGCACCGTTCTGACGCCGCATATGGCTTGGCAAACCAGGGAAACGTTTCGCCGCGCCTCGGCCATGTCGGTGGAGAACATTCTGCATTATTTTCGCGGCAAACCCAGCCACGTCGTCAACCCCGATGCGCTTAGAGTCGCGCGCCGAAGAGTGCAACTGGATCGCTGACCGCGTCCTGTTCTTTCAGCGGCATGCCTCGATGAAGGCGCGCATGGGGCGCTGTGCGAAGCTTGTCAATCAAGGTCTCACCCCAAAAGCCGGCGACTATCCATAGACCAGGAATCTTAATCCGGCGATTAAAAGCGTCGCCTCGATAAGAAAGATGAATATTCTCTCGGGCAGCCGATCCAAAATCCTTTTTCCGATCAAAGAGCCGAAAATCATGATCAATCCGAGCCCCAGCCCGACGGTGACGCTATGGCTCGTCAGGATCGCGGTGCTTCCATAGGCGACCAGTTTGGTGACGTGCATGACGACGGTTGCGAGCGCCTCGGTGCCGATGAGAGAGCCTTTGACAAGCCCATACGCCAGGAAGAACGGAATCATGATCGGTCCAACACTTCCCAAGAGGGCGGAGAGAAAACTAAACACGGCCCCCACGATTGCAAATGCGCGCAGCGGCAGTCGCATCGCGCTTCCTCCGCCGGCACGGCGGTAGACCACCACACTGATTAGAAAAATTCCCAGGAGGCGCGTAAGCAACGGAAGCGGCGCCGATGCAAAAAGGAAACCGCCGAGAAGCGCGGCGGGCACGCCGGTCAGAGCGAACCAACCGACGACGGACAGGTCGAGCTCTCTTTGATTGAACCATGCGCGACTTAAGTTGCCCAACAACTGTGCCACAGTGAGAATTGGAATCGCCTCACGCACGCCGAAGGTGGCGACGAGGAGTGGCAACAAGACGGCCGAGCCGCCGAAACCCGCCACTGCCGCCAACAGAGACGCCACAAAAGCGCCGCCCGCAAGTAAGATCAGATTCGCGACGGACATGAATGAATCCATACTACGCCGACTGGGGTCGTTAAGCTTCAGTAACCGGAGAAATCCGGCTGCATGGAGGGTGAAACGCCTTTCACAGGCCAGGCCTCAGGCCGGCTGTACGCTTCTGTCCAAAATTATTGAGGAGAGGAGGACTTCCGATAAAACGGGTCAGAAGCGAGAACCTTTAACTTTTTCATTTCGTGTCTTCATGGCATCCGGCAGATTTTCTTTTTTCAAAAAGTAAATTAGACTCAGCGCCTCTGATCAGGCGGTCTCAAGCTTTTTTACAGGCGGATCTCCAGCCATGGTTGTTGACGATGTGCAGGGGTAGCGAGCCAGAAAGTTGTATATACTATTGATTACCCCAGAAGGTGAAGCGCGAACTCGGATTCAAGGCGGCACATCGCGAAGTGGATTGGGGATTTGAGGGTGGATTCGGTCGGAATCTAAAATTCAAAATCGAAAATCTAAAATTGATGGAGTGAAGGTCACAGGTCCAATTTTGCCGGTAAAAATGAGCGGCTAAGCTCCGAAAACACTAGATTTTGGAACGAAAATTCTGAGCTTGCAGCTTGGTCCGGCCTCCCGCTCCTTGCAGTGAGACCAGGCTGTAACAAATAGTTATGAAGCCGGAGACTTCGAGTCAGACGCGTAAATTGGCTATTCTGCTGGACGTAGCCAAGGCGCTCGCCAACCAGCTGCGACTTGATGATCTCTTGAGTACGATCATCGGCAAAACTGCCGAGGTGCTCGATGCCGAACGTGCCACGCTGTTTCTCTACGACCAAGCCCGCGATGAGTTGTGGAGCAAGACGGCCGACCAACTCGAGATCGGGGAGATTCGTTTTCGAGCCGGCGTGGGTATTGCCGGCGACGTGGCTCGAAGGCGGACTGTCGCAAACGTAGCCGATGCTTATGCCGATCCGCGGTTTAACCAGGATTTTGATCAGCAAACGGGTTTTCGGACCCGCTCGGTTCTGTGCATGCCGCTAGGCGGCAGTCGTCAAGAACTGATCGGCGTCATTCAGGTTCTTAACAAAAAGAGTCGCACAGGATTTGATCAAGAAGACGAATCTCTACTCGAAGGGCTCAATGCCCATATCTCGGTTGCCCTCGAGCGCGCTCAACTTATCGAAGCCTATATCGAAAAGGACCGAGTTCTGGAAAGTCAAAACAACGCAAAAACCAAAATGATCGATCACCTTTCGCACGAGTTGAAAACACCCCTGGCCGTTATATCCGGCTCTTGCGTATTACTGCAAAAATTGGCCGCCGCACAGGACCCGCAGCGAACTCACCTTATCGCCGAACGACTGCAGCGAGCCATCGGCAGACTGGTGGAGCTTCAGCTGGAGGCTTGTGACATTGCCGCACAAAGACCATTCACCGACGAAATCATGCTGACGGATTGGTTGCGGCGCTGCCAGGACCTGCTCGAGAGCATCGTCGACGAGCAAAACGCGCCGGCTCGGTTGCAGGAACGGCTGGCGCAGAAGATCGCTGAAATATATGCTCAGGATGCCAATCAGAAGCCCGAGACGTTGGTGATGGATGTCTGGATTCCGCAGGCAGTGGAAGCCTTGCGCCCCGATTTCAAACATCGTCTAATCGTATTGGAACAGCAACTTGACGCAGTTCCGGCGGTGGTTCTTCCCGAGCCATTGCTCTTCAAATCTTTTCGCGGCTTGTTGCGCAACGCGATCGAAGCCACGCCCGACGGTGGAACCATCAGCCTCGCGTTACGCGAAGTGAGCGGGAACGTGAAGCTCGATATTCGCGACACCGGCGTCGGGATTGACACGGAACTACAAGAACATCTATTCCATGGCTTCGTCCATGCGGGCACCACCGATCGTTATTCGTCGGGCCGACCCTACGACTTCGGCGCCGGCGGCAAGGGTCTCGACCTGCAACGACTCAAGCTTTTTTCGGAGCGTTATGGTTTCAAGCTTTCTTTCGCCAGTAAGGTCGGCGCCGGCAGCGTATTTTCGCTCGAATTTCCACCGGCCTTGTTGAGGCCGCGTGACCGTTAGGACGAAACCACGGAGCAGTTATGGCTGAAAAACCCGCGCCAGCGCCCGCCGATTCGGACGATTTCTTTCGCGCGCTGGACACACAACTTTTGGTACACGAGCTGAAAGCGCCGCTCTCATTGATCGAGGCGGCAGCCCGTACTCTGATCGAACAAGCCGGCCGGATGGGGCCGCTCACCGAGCGGCAAGAAAAAGCGGTAAGGCGCATTCTTCGTGGGACCCTGCGCGGCAAGACTCTGGTCAATCAACTGTTGGAAATCGGACGGGCCGAATCGGCGCAGTTTTCGTTCGCCTCTTTTGATGTCGGCGAGGCTGTGCTCAAAGTGTTGATCGAATCTGTCGAAAGCAGCGATGCTCAACTCGCCGCTCGTCTGAGCGAAGCGACCGCAGGCGAGGCTCAGCAGGCCGTGCTTGCGCAAGCCGGAGTCACGATAAAAATACCTCCGGCGATCAATCGGGTGCGAATTTTTCAGGATCCGGTCAAATTCGCTTTGATCGTCGGTAATTTGATCCAGAATGCATTGCATTTTCGCCGACGATCGCTGGAGATTGCTGTGGACCGAGAAGGTGGTGACCTGATCATTTCGGTGCAGGATGACGGTCCGGGTATTCCACCCGAGCACCATGCGGCTGTTTTTGAGCGTTACAAACAGCTGCCCATCCTTGAGGGTTTCGAGCGAAAAGGCCACGGCCTGGGATTGGCGGGGGCTCTGATCCTGGCACGCCGGCTCGGTGGCGATATTTCTCTTGAGAGCGTACCAGGTCAGGGTGCGACATTTCGATTTAGAATTCCCGGTGAACGGGGCAAGATCCAATGGAGCTAACGGTCGCTTGTCATGAGTTGCCGGTTGCTGTCGGTCAGTAACGTAATAGCTCACCCGAGGTTGCAAGCCGGGATGAAAAGATTTAAACAAGGGCTCGTTTGTTTGACCCGATTCTGCTGAGTTCGTTATTCGTCGGCTGATCGTAAGGGAAGGAGAAAAACAGATGGCGGAAAATACCCCCAGTACACGCATCCAGGGGCTTCGGATCTTGGCCGTGGATGACGAGCCGGACATTTTAGAGACGATTGTCGATGTGCTCGACGGCGCCACCGTAGACTGCGCCAGAAGCTACGAAGAGGCTACGGAACGATTAAGCCCCGGTGAATCGAGGACACCGGCCAATGTGAAATACGATCTGGCGATTCTCGATATTATGGGCGTGGACGGCATGGCTTTACTGACCCAAACGGTGAACCAACGTATTCCGACCGTGATGCTCACTGCCCATGCGATGAATCCACAAACCTTGAAAGCATCGATTGTCAACGGCGCATTATCCTATCTGCCGAAAGAAGAGCTCGCCAATCTCGCCGAGCACATCGATGATGTTTTAGACGCGGTCGAGAAGGGACAGTCGACCTGGAAGCGGCTATTCACGCAGGTTGGAAAAATTCTTCGAAAAGGGTTTCGGACCTGCCTGGCGATCGGACGACCCCGAATTTTGGAAATATTATTATGGACCCATGCTTTGAGTCGAGGATCTTCGGCTCGGATGTCTTTCGCGATCGGCGAGCATCATCTCCGCCGCGTGAATTTGCAGCGCTTTCCCTACCATTTTCTGTTTCGTGTCGTCGCCGGATTCTCGTCGTGCGCCATCTTGACTTGTTCGTTATCAATTATCCATTCTCCATTGTTCATTTGGAATCCGTGGATTCATTCTGGGGCCCTTCCGATCGCGGCGAAGACGCGATGCAGCACCGCAAGCGGCTCTTGAGGAAATTTCTCGGCGAGCAGCGCCTGTAGTTCGCGATCGAACGCTGCGACGCCTTCCGGCGAGAGGCTCGCACCGACACCGGCACTGGCGCGAATGCGCCCGCGCCACGCCTCGTGCGAGTAGGGTACGTCGAGATCGAAAGAGAATGTTTCCAGGCGACGGAATCCCGCCAATGCCATGTCGGCAAGCCATCGCGGGTGAATCCCGACACTGCCGCCGAGTTTCCACTTCGGATTATGTTTCTCGATCAGCTTTTCCGTCAGATCAGCGACATTGGCAGGCAGCGGAATCCAATCAAATTGCGCGATCACAAGATGCCCGCCAGGTTTCACGATGCGACGCGCTTCGCTTGCCGCGCGCGGTCGATCGAACCAATGCCAACACTGTCCGGCGATGACAAGGTCGAAGCTCGCTTCGGGAAAACCCGTGTCTTCGGCTGCTGCTTCGATGTAGCGAACCGTGACGCCCGCCTCACGATCGATGCGCCGAGCTTCCTCCATCAACGGCGCCGACCGATCTAGACCGACCGATTCGCATCCGCGCTGCGCGAGGCTGCGGGCGATTGTCCCTGTTCCTGTCCCCAAATCAAGCGTGCGCGTGCCGGCATGTAGGATGCCCATCGCCGCAAGGCGATCGAACAACTCCGATGGAAAACCGGCGCGATGTTTTCCGTAGTCACCGGCGGTTTTTCCAAAATCCGCGGTGAGCTGTCCACTTCTAACTTCGGCCGTCATTATTGGTTTAATATCATTGTCGTCCGGACGTTCAGTAGTGGCAGAGCGTTAACTGTAGGATTTGATTTAAATAACTCCTGAGTATGTTTGGTCTCGATTTGAAACACTTGCCGTCGATTTGCGACCCTGCGAGGAACTGTCTCGCAGGAGGTCTGGATGAATTTGGGCAAACTGGTGTTCACGCAAGTCACCGAGCACTTGCCGCGCACGACGTTTGGCCGTTGCGTGGCGCGCTATGGCGGTACGTACAAGGTCAAAAGTTTTTCTTGTCTCGACCAATACCTCTGTATGGCTTTTGCTCAACTGACTTATCGAGAAAGCTTGCGCGACATCGAAGCGTGCCTGCGCGCGCAACAGCGCAAGCTCTATCACATGGGCATCAAGAGCCGGGTGTCCCGCAGTACTCTGGCCGATGCCAACGAGAGTCGCGACTGGCGCATCTACGCCGACTTTGCCCAGTCGCTCATTGCCATCGCCCGCCGTCTTTATACCACAGAACCGTTTGGTATCGATTTGAAAGACACGGTCTATGCTTTGGATGCCAGTACGATCGACCTGTGCCTGTCGGTCTTTCCGTGGGCGCCGTTTCGCTCGACCAAGGCAGCCATCAAGTTGCACACGCTCTTGGATTTGCGTGGCAATATCCCTTCGTTTCTCCACATCAGCGACGGCAAACTGCACGACGTCAACGTCCTGGACTTGCTGCTGCCCGAGCCCGGTGCTTTCTACATCATGGACCGAGGCTACATCGACTTCGATCGGCTTTATCAACTGCACGAGGCGAAAAGCTTCTTTGTGACCCGTGCCAAGTCCAACCTCAAAGCCCAGCGCCGTTATTCCCATCCCGTCGATCGAAGCACCGGATTGATTTGCGATCAGACCATCGTACTCACCGGCTTTTACTCCAAACAAGACTTCGACACGCCGCTGCGTCGTGTCCGATTCAAGGACCCGGCAACCGGCAAGGGCTTGGTGTTCCTCACCAACAATTTCACCTTGCCAGCATTCACTATCACCGAGCTTTATCGTTGCCGTTGGCAAGTCGAATTGTTTTTCAAATGGATCAAGCAGCATCTTCGTATCAAAGTCTTCTTCGGCACCTCCGAGAACGCGGTCAAAACTCAAATCTGGATCGCCGTCTCGGTTTACGTGCTCGTCGCCATCGTCAAAAAACGACTCAACATTTCCGCCAGCTTGTATGAAATATTACAGATCTTGAGCCTAACCATGTTTGAACGAATCCCTTTAGATCAGCTACTTAACAAAATCGTCACCGAGGACATCCAAACACTTTCACCTAATCAACTAAATTTGTTCCATTAATACCCGGACGCTTGTGGTTTAATATATCTTTGTATCCGTGTATTCAATTTAACCAATCGCAGCCGTCTTGAGAGCGGGGGTTCAATGGCGGTCAAAAATAGGTGTAGGGTCGAGGACTGGCGCGGTGTCTCGAAGGTGAAGCCTATCCGTTCGCCGTCTCTTTCGTTTGACGGTGCCTCACTAGCCCCACCGTAAATCCGTTTCCAGCCCCCGCCGCATCAAACCGGACGTGACCCTTTCGGTCATCCGGCTTTCCTGAGCCTGTTCATCTTAAGGCGTCATCTGCCTAGTGTGCCGGAGAAACTTTCACGGGAGACCGGTAGAAGTACTGGACACGATAATCGTTGACCAATCCCCACTCTTTGTAGATCGCCTCGTTACTCCATCTCTTCCAGCCACAGCCACGGCGGCCTTTCTGCTTCATCGCAAATCGGCGTATCTTCCTCATCATTTCAAAGCGTATCCAGCCAAACGCTCGGCGCGCGTTGCCCACTCGAAAGTAATTGATCCAGCCCACAATCACAGGCCGGATCTGATCCAGCACATCCCTGAGCTTCCGATGCCGGGAAAATTTCAAAATTCTCCCGACACGCTTAACCAGGTCGCTCTGCTTCTTTCTCATCGGCGTACGCAGAACGAATTGCTTACCGAAGCGATTGCGGCCCTCTCTGAGATCAAATCCCAAAAACCCAAAACTCCCGCCACTTGCGTAATCCACGACCCGCGTCTTCTCGTCGTTGACTTCAACGTCGACCTTCTTCAGCTCTTCTTCCAGCCGCCTCTTGATAACTGCTACGTGCGGCTGCCACTGCGGATACCCGTCCACCAAGACGATCATGTCGTCGGCATAACGAGTGTAAATCACCCGCTCCCACTTCCCTTCTCTCCTGCGCTTAACCATCTCCTCTTCCATCGCCTTGTCCAAGTCATTCAGATACAGATTAGCCAGTAGCGGTGAGAGCACTCCCCCTTGAGGTACTCCTCGCTTGCCGTTGGCCTTCAGAATCTGCTTGACCAAGTGCAGGATCGCTGGGTCCTCTATTCTCAGGGCCAGCTTCCGAAGTAAAAGATGATGTCGGATATTGTCGAAGTAACCCTTCAGATCTACATCGATGACTTGAGTCAGTCCTTGCACCAGCCCATGTACAACTCGGTCCAATGCCTGATGCGCCGTACGCCGAGGCCGGTAGGCAAATGAACTTATGTGAAAGTCGGCCTCAAAGATCGGTTCCAGGATAAGCTTTACAGCCCCCTGAATGACGCGATCCTTGATGGTGGGAATTCCAAGCTTGCGGGTCTTGCCGTTCCCCTTGGGAATCTCTACCCGTCGGTTCTTGCTAGGTTGGTAGGTCCCAGTGAGAAGCTCCTGTCGAATCGCGGCTAGAAACTTCTCCACTCCTTGAGCTTCGATGTCTTCAAAGCTCATTCCATCGAGACCAGGTGCTCCGTCATTGGCCTTGGCCTCTTGATACGCCACTCTTAGGGTCTCTGCCCTTGTGACCTGGACATAGAGACCCCAAAACCGCCACGTCTTCTCGGCTTTCGCCTTACGGTATATCCTTCGCCTCAGTTCTTGCAGATCAACGAAAGGTTTTATCATCCCTTCCCTGCCTCACCTTGCGGTCGAAAGAATCAAACTCAGCATGGCCCCTTCGCTCCATCCGCATTACCGGACTTCCTCACTACTACGGGCCAATCCGCCATCCTGTTTGCCTTCGGTCCTTTTCCTGTGTCCGCAGTTATAGGGCCGATCCTTCTCCAGGAATTTCTCCTGAGGCAAGCAGGACTTCTCCAGTTTCCATCGTGTCCCTGTTACCGTGTCGCCGCCAATACCCCGCCGGTGTGATCCATCCCATAAGCCACTTTGAGATGGCTCATACTGTCTTCGCCAAGTATTGATTGGCTCGACCCCCCGGTTCTTGGCCTTGACGAGGCTTGCTCAGCGTTCACTCACGTTGCAACCCGGTCACTCGCTCATCAGCCTTGCGCTGACTTTGTCGGTAGGCTTCAGCATCTCGATTGCTCTTAATGCTGCTACTTAAGCTAGGCGGCTTGTGGCTTTTACCGCCGCGGGACTTCCCTCACCTCTCACTTCGATGAGAGTCACCCTATGGATCACGACAGCATTTCATCTGGACACACCAATAGCTCAACCCGACCCCAAACTTTGGTGCCGCGCTGAAGCAAACAAGCTAAAGTCTGAAGAGAATCCATTCATCCATTGGAGCCTCTCCCCCGAGTTCGCCTTTATCCAGTTCGCAGTGGCCGAAGCTCGCGGAATCCACACGCTATCCCGAGATCACTTTATCCTGCACGAGCTTTCGCACCGCTAAGGTTAGAAAGGAAAGCACTACAATCATCATAATCCCTAAGGCCGAAAGTTGCGGGATAAAGCCCGTATCGTGGAGTTGGACAATGAGAACGGGAAAGACAACGGAGTCGGGAGTGTAAAGTACCGCTACAAGCGAAAGAAGTCGCATGGTCAATAAAAACAAAAATAATCCCCCCGCAACCAAGTAGGGAAAAATGATGGGCATGGTAATCGTTCGAAGCGTGGTCACGAATCCTGCCCCACACGTGGAGGCCGCCTCTTCCAGCTCTTGATGCATTTGAATGATACCGGTATGACTGAATCGAGTGGCGACAGGCAGGAGGTTGACACAATAAGCCAACCCCACCAGCCAGATCGTTCCATATAATGGATTAGGGAAAGACAGGAATATGATCATGAAGCCGAATCCGGCGACGACTCCAGGTATCCCGTAGGAGACAAAGGATAAGAAATCCAAAATCTGGCTCCCTCTCGGACGCAGCCTAAGCACCGTCCACGAGATCAGCACCGCCAAGATCATGCCTCCGATACTGACGACGGCTCCTAGTTTCACGGAGTTCGCGAGCGCAGACATGAAAATTCTTTTTTTTGGCAGGGCTATATAGTTTTCTATCGTCAACAATGACAACGCCTCGGCTGAAGGGAGCTGATAGTACGGGAGCAATGAAGCCCAGAGGAGAACCAACACGGGAAGAAGAAAGGAGATGAAACCAAAAGACAAAACCACGGTGCCTAGCGCATACTTCCAGTGTGTCAGGTCGATGAGCGTAGGTCTAAAAGCTCGTCCAGTGACCGTCCTATACCTGTAGCCCCGATTTAGAACCCGCTGATAAATGAGTAAGCCCAACGTCGCAAAGGCTACGAGCACGACACTGTATGCGAGAGCGAGTCCATAGCCAGGGGGGGATAGAATTCTGAGGGCATAGTAAATCGCGGTACTGAACATTTGGTATCCCGCGCCAAGGCCCATGATCAGCGGAACGTCAAACGACTCCAAGGCGCGAGTGAAATTGAGCAGGCCAGCGCCGGCGATCGCAGGGATCATCAGCCTGATCGTAATCCTGCGCAGCGTTCCTATTTTCCCGGCACCCGCTGCATAGGACGCTTCTTCCAGGGCAGGGTCCATCATCTTAAAAGCGGCACCGAGCAGCAGGAATGTTACGGGTATCATGGAGAGACCCTGGACCCAGATCATCGAAAGCACAGATTTGTCGTTGAACAGATAATTTTTAAATCCGAGGGAGAACCACCATTGATTCAGGACTCCGTTATTGGGGTTTAAAAGCAAAACCCAAGCGCTGGCCTTCAACACCCCTGGCATGATCAAGGGGATCAGCATTAGCACATGAGCGGTTTTCTTAAAGGCAATATTCGTTCGCTCCACGAGAAATGCGACGACCCCTCCCAAAACCAACGCGACCAAGGTCGAGCCGATCGCAAATACAAAGCTGTTGCCGACGATGGAGATAGTTTCGGGGTCAATAAGGGCATTGCTATAATTTTGTAGAGTAAAGTTTTGCAACGTAAAATCAGACATTTTCCCGAGTCTGACGGGTTTGAAGCTGTTCCAAAGCAACGAAGAGAGTGGAATGAGGGTCGAGCCCCCGACGAAAATTGTTAAGGCTAAAAGTAGAACGGACCTGAGCGTCAACATGTCACGACCGGGATCTGACAAACGCCGGTAAAATGCCACTGCGATCAGTCGTCAGAAGCGAAGCGCATGGAGAGGCTAAATTATGTTACTGCGCCTCCTCGTGCAAGACATTTCGGGAGGCCAATGGGCGAGCCGTTTCTTGCTCGGTCTCTTGACAGTACGGGCTACGCTGTACGATATTTTGTTTTTTTCGCCCTCGGTTTTTTGCGAATCGAGTTTTTGGGCTGAAAGCGTATCGTGCAACAAGGTCATTTTCCCGGAGGTGATCATGCCGTTTTCCGATCTGAGACAATATTTGCAGAAGCTCGAAGCCGACGGCGACTTGGCAAGAATTCGCCGAGAAGTCGATCCTAGCTATGAGCTGGGCGCAATCTGTAAGACCGCTCACGAAAAGGGCAGGAAAGCACTTTACTTCGAGCGCGTTCGCGGCAGCTCCATGCCCGTCGTCACCGAACTTCTCTCTACCACCAAGCGCATTGCAACGGCATTGGAGACAGATGAGAAGTCACTGTTCGCTGATGTCATCGACAGGACCAAAAGGTTAGTAGATCCCGTCACGGTTCAGAACGGCCCCTGCAAAGAAATCATTCTGAAAGGAACGGAAGTCGATCTCTCGAGGCTCCCTTGGATTACTTGGAATAGAACCGAAAAGGCTCCCTATCTGACGGCAGGTCTCGTGATCGTTAAAGATCCGGAATTTGGTCGAAACCTGGGGGTTTATCGGATGATGTTCGCCGGCAAGAATCAGACTTTCCTGCGATTCAGTCCCGGCCATCACGCCTATGAATACTACAGAAGGGCGGAGTTTCGCGGCGAGAAGAAGTTGGAGATTGCTGTCGCTATCGGCACCGACCCGGTCATTTTTTTGGCCTCCCAGTTCGTACCTGGAATCGACATCGACGAGTTAGCAATCGCCGGCGCGTTGCGAGGTCAGCCTGTGGAATTGGTGCGATGCGAGACGGTCGACTTGGAAGTTCCAGCGACAGCGGAGATTGTCCTCGAGGGCCACATGTCCATTCCCCCGCCTATTGGAGATGAAGGTCCGTATGGCGAGTTTTGCGGCTACTCAGTCGGCAAGATGGAACGTGAACGACTATGGAACATCGAATGTATAACGATGCGCAAAAATCCCCTCTATCACGGCTTTTACCTCTGCAAGGGACTTAACGAATCGGGAGTGATTCAATGCCTCACCGTGTCGACCCTGCTTTACAACGCACTCAAGCCTGCTCACCCAGCCATAAAAAAAGTCTATTGCCCCCCCGCAGGTCTGGGAACCTTTCATTGTCACATCCAGATCGATGAGCGACTCAAACGGCCGGGCATGGCGAACAATATCCTTGCATCCGTCATCGGCGTGAAGGGAAGCCGAGTAAAGCATGTATTCATATTCGATGACGACATCGACATCACGAATCCCGAGGAAGTCGACTGGGCCATTGCCACTCGAGTCCAGGCCGACAAGGACACCTTTATCATCCCCAATTCTTTCGGTCTAAGGCTTGATCCTTCGGCGACTGCCGACGGGGTTACGGCGAAGCTCTTTGTCGATGCTACGAAATCTAAGGAATTCCGAGCCGAGGGGATCGCTCTTCCGCCGGAAGAGGTTTGGTCGAAAGTCCGAGGAAACTGGGACAGCTATTTCACGGGCTAAATGAAGGGTGGGGCATTACTGGCCCCCTTTGACTCCCAACTCCTTGAGCCAAAAGCCTGTTGCCTTCTCGATATTCTCGTCCTTCATGAATCGATAAGGCAACACCTCGAATGTAAGCCCCATCTCTTTCAGATCCTTATTGGCCCGAGCAAACTTTTCCAGCGCGGGTGCGTTAACCGCAGTTCCCCTGGACTCGGCATACGGAATCAAGCCGTCTTTAGACGTGAGAAAGTCCGCAAACAGTATTGAGGCATTTGGATGCGGAGCGTTTTTCATGACCGCGAGCGAGTTATTCCCGGCAATCAGATGCTTGATCGGTAACATCCTTATCGGCGCTTTTTTCCATATCGCTCTCAGGGCCCCATTGGCTGTGTTCCAGATCATGATCGATGCCGCGCCCGATGCCAACATTTCTATCGGTCCCGAGAGGCCCCGGACGACCTTTGGTTTCGTCGCCTTAAGGACGTCCCGCCAGTATCCAAAAGACCTCTCCCAGTCCAACTCCTGATCATTTTTGCGCCACGTGAATGCCGTGTACAAAGCGGTATCCGTTCCTGAAGAACTTGCGAGCGTTTTTCCCTCCCATCTGGGATCCTTGAGATCGTCCCAGCCCTTGGGCCACTGGTCTTTTGGAATAACCTTGCTGTTGAAAATCGGCACCTTTGGTGAAGCCACAATGCCGCGGTAAAAATTGTGAGCAGGCTGATTCACCCAGCCTTTGGTATTCGGCCAGTCATAATTTAACAGCAGCTTTGCGTCCATCAGCCATTCCAAATTGATATCGTCGAACAGGCATAGATCGGGGGAATACACCCCTGCTTTCGCTTCCTCCAGAGCTTTCGTTGCCATCGTGGCGCCTCGGTCGCGCCAGAGTTTGACCTTGAGAAAGGGATATTTCGTTTCGAATGCTTTTACGATGTCGTCTTCTATATCGTCGATATGCCAAACGACGACCTCTTTTTCTTTTTTCGCGCCCTCGATCAACTTTGCTGTTCTCTTGTCCTGCCCCTCGGCCTGCGGCAGCCCAAAGGGCCGCGGTAAAGCGAACAAGGTCAACAACAACAAAACCAACGGCAATTTTCGGACAGTAACCATCGCCAGACCGCCTCTGCTGTCCTTACGTCATTTGGCTTTCAACACCACTCCCGCTCAAAGCTTCCTCGAACCGCTGCCTTATCTCAGGCTCTTCATCTTCATATTCAATCTGATTACCGCCTTCCCGGCGGTCTTTCAGGAGTTCATCGATCTGCGCAAGCTGAAATTGATATTTCTGACTTCCCCACCTAAGAGCGAGATAACGCGCAGGATCCCGACCGGTGTTAAAATGTTGGTGCCACCACATCTCCGGAGGAACAATGATGGTTCCTGGTTTCCATTCAAACTTTAGTTTCTTGCCGCCGTCAGGCCACATAAGACTATAACCTTTGCCGCTGAGGATAATGACGTGGGCGCCGGGGCCATGACGATGCGCTTTCTTGTATAGTCCGACGGCAAACTCGGAGATGTGGGCTGCCATCGTGTTGTCGACAAGCTCGAAGAGAAACTCGCGGTTTCCCCTGCCGCGCTCCTTGCGTTCGGGCGGCTCCAAGCTATAGACGTCCGCAATAAAATTGGTTTCCCAGATACGGCCAGAATGAATCTTGCCGCTACCGCTGAAATAGTCCGAAGTCGCCTGGTAGCGATCACTAAAAACGAAAGGATTGTTAAAGATAAAATCCAAATTGTGGTAAAGATTCATCGCCAGGGGAGCGCACGTCACGGCCAGGAAACGAGCGGGTTCGGCTGACCGCCCGTTGTGCAATTCATGCCAGGTATTCAGCGGCGGAGCGAACAAGCTTCCCTCCTGCCATTCGAATGTTTGTTTTTTTGAGCCTTCTACCCAGACAGTGGTCGCTCCGCTTCCCTGCAAAACGAAAATCATCTCTTCGTAAATATGACGCTCCGGTTTTAAACTTTTTCCCGGAGGAATTTCACAAACATAAGCATCGTTGGACTCGCCGGTGCCGATCAGATTCAGGATCGCCCCATTACCCCCTTTTTGCTCCCACCACGCAAGCTCGATCTTTTTGGCGTCCTCGATATAGTACTCCTCGATCAACGGAATCCCCTGCGCGCGGACCCAGTCTTTATAGAAGTTTCGGACTTGAAGAGTTTGATCGGCCATAATTCCTCGGACCAGACTGCCATCGGATTACTGGGACGCTTATACTAACGATCAATAAAACAAGTCAAGGTTTTCAAAAAGCTTGACAACGGATTTTCGGATCAATAAGTTCGTAGCAAATTTCAGGCGCTTGAAAAAACATTCTGAACCGGCGCAAAATCGCTGCGAACGAAGACCCGGGTGACAATGGATCGCGCGCGCCGGTTCTGCGGAGCCGCGCTGGAAAGCGATGATTCATGGCGCAATCCGAAGTCGTTGATGTGGCCCTTATAACCGGGGGCGCGAGAGGCATCGGACGCAGCATTGCCGTGACCTTGGCTACCAAGGGCATGGGCGTGATGGTCGCCGACCTCCTGGACCCCAGTGAATGCATAGAACAGATTCGTGCCAGCGGAGGAAAGGCAATCGGCGTCCGCGCCGACATGGCGGACGCGAGCGCAGCGAAAGAAGCGGTTTTGCAAACCGTCGAGGTCTTCGGTCGCCTCGATGTTCTGATCAACAACGCCGGGATGCATCCCCAGGGTCGCGGATGGCCGCCGCTGAGGGAGATGGAGCTTGAATTCTGGGAACGCATCGTGCGAGCCAACTTGACGTCGACCGCCGTCTCCAGCCGCGCCGCTCTGCCGCACCTAGCTGATAAGCACACCGGAAGAATTGTTAACATATCCGGGGGTGGTCCATGGGGATCGGAATGGCTTTTGAAATACGGCAACGTTACAGGTCGAGGGCCCTACATGGCGGCAAAGGCGGGAGTCGAGATTCTTACGCGTGTGCTGTGGGAAGAAGAGAAGGTCAGGGGAATCGCCGTAACATGCCTAAGGCCCACGATCCGCATTGCGCTCGACTATGAGCCGGAGGAGATCCGCGCCCGCCATCCTGGAGCGGGAATACTCATGCCTCATCTCCTTTGGCTCCTGTCAGCCGATCCGGCGGAAGTCGGCGGTCGAGTCTATGAATTCGACGGCGAGCGATTGAGCCCGATACCCTATTTGAGTTAGCTAGAGTTTTTTTACAAAAGCTTCAATCAAGGAGGTTACGAAGGATGGCCGCAGAACGACTATTGCTCGGAACCTCACACGGAGTTGTCATCGTCCGCACCCGCGACGGTGTTAATTGGCGCCTTGAAACGAAAGCCCTCAAGGATCAGAGGATCACATCGGGTGGGCTCGTCGTTCATCCCGGGAATCGCAACATCGTCTATGCCGGCACTCGCGGAGGCGGCGTGTTCAGGAGTTCCGATGGGGGTATTACCTGGGACGAGCGATCCAAGGGATTGACCCGGCGCCATCTGAGATGCCTCACGATGGATCCCCGCAGGCCCGAGGTGTTATATGCGGGCACGGGGCCGGTGGGCCTTTTTATCACTCGGGATGAAGGCAACTCCTGGCAGGAAATGGAGGGCGTGACAAAACTCGGCGAAACACGAGAGTGGCCTTATCCCGCTACGGTCATAGATCCTCATGTTCGCAGCATCTTGCCTGATCCATCGAATCCGAAACTTATTTTTGCCTCGATTCAAATCGGCGGGGTCATTTGGAGTGAAGACGAGGGTAAAACGTGGACTGATTCCGTGGAGGGGATAGACCCTGACGTGCACTGGCTCGACCTTAACCCTCAGACTTCGGAAATATATGCCACCACCGGCGGGGGAGCGCATTGGACCTATCCCGCGTCTCCTCAACCGCACTGGGGTAAAGCGGTGTACAAAAGTATTGATCGGGGCCGCACGTGGACTTCCCTAACCGACCATCTGCCTTGGGATTATGGAGAGCCGATACGTCATCATCCGACAGATGGCGCCATGGTGTATGTCGGCGTGGCGCGGGGCGTGCCGACGGAATGGAATCGTCCCACCGGGGCCGAAGGCAGTCTCCTTCGTACGGCAGACCGGGGCAAGACATGGCAACATTTGACCGGGGGTCTGCCTGATTTGCTCTACGACCCGATCGGCGATCTGACATTCGACCCTGCCGACCCAGAAACGATGTTCATGGCGACGGGCCGCGGTGATGCCGGCTGGGGCCAGGTATTTGTGAGCAGGGATCGGGGCACAACCTGGCGACATCTCATTTTTACTGCTTCGGTCTCGGCGCTGGCCTGCGGCCCGAGCTAGCGTCGTGTGAGCGTTTTTCTGACGATTGTCGAACGAGCATGAAATAATATGGACAAGCGGATTATCAAGATCGCCTGTCGTCGACATGACTGGACGGCGGCTCTATTCGACGACAAGGTTCGCCCTTCATCGCTCCAACTCGAGATATCGGAGCAAGCCAACGTGGGAGTCGGCGGGCTGCTGCGCAACCGAGATCTGGATTTTGCCGAATGTGGGCTGGCGGGATTTTTACGCGCCCGCTTCGGTGGCGCGAGGGTAAAGGCCCTGCCGGTTTTTATCCGGTGTGCGTTCAGGCATTCTTACATTTTTGTGAATGCGGGGTCCGGCATCAGAGAGCCGAAGGATCTCGAGGGCAAAAGAATCGGAACCGCATACGGGATGACCGCCAACGTCTGGGCGCGCGGTTTGCTCATGCATGAATACGGCGTCCGTCTGGGCGAGGTTCGTTGGCTCAATGCAGAAACGGAGGATAATTCTTACGTGCTTCCATCGGGAACGCGACTCGAGTACATTCCTAAAGACACCGATCTACAGGAGTGGTTAGTTACGGGAAAAATCGACGCGCTCGTCCACCCCGATCTTCTACCCTCCGAGCTCCTCGCCCGAAAGAATGTCCAAAGGCTATTTCCCGACGCCGCGGAGGAGGAGAAAAAATCCTATCGCCGCAGCGGCGTGATTCCGGTCATGAACATCATCGCCTGCCGCGAGGAATATCTGGAACGGTTGGATGTCGTGCGCGAAATCTTCCAGGCGTTTTGTCGGGCCAAGGAGCTTGGACTGGAAAAGATGCAAGACAGTCGCGACTCGGGTTTGCTCTGGTACTGGGACGCGCTAGAGCAGCAAATGGCATTGACGGGTCGCGATCCCGTTCCTTATTCCGTGGAAAAGATTCGCCGGACCTTGCAAACGTTTGTCGATCTCTCGGTAGAACAGGGGCTAATTCCATCCCCGATTCGCCTCGAGGATCTTTTTTTCGGGGATCTGCAGGGGTAGGAAGAACTCAGCGGCGATTTTTGTATTCCTCGGCGGCCTCCAGAATCGACTTCGCTATGGCCGGGTAGCAGCCGCACCGGCATATGTTTCCATTCAGCCATTGCGAGATTTGCTCGTAGGTGGGAGACGGGTTATCCAAGAGGATCGCCTTTGCGGCCATGATTTGACCCGATGTGCAGAACCCGCACTGGGCGCCCATGTTTCTAATAAACGCCTCCTGTAATGGATCGAGCTCCCCGCCAGAGGCCAACCCTTCGATGGTCGTGACGGATTTTCCGTTTGCCTCGAAGGCGAGATAGCTGCACGAACTTATCGGCTTGCCATCTACGAGAACGGTACAGGCCCCGCAGACCTCGGACTCGCAAGAACGTTTCGTTCCGGTGAGCTTCAGGCGATATCGCAAAAAGTCCAGGAGCACTTCCTCGGCAGGCACGTCTCCCTTCCACGTCGTACCATTGACGGTGATCTCGATCGCGAAATTTTGCAGCGTAGCAATCGGCGCTACCGGATCGGCCATCATCAACCCTTTCCATTGCTTCGGCCGGCTTGGCTGAGCGCCCTGCTCAGAAGCACCGCCGCCATGTAAATTTTATAGTCGGCCGAACCGAGAAGATCGTCTATCGGCGCTAGCTTATCCTTGAGGTACTGCTTCGAATCGGCGCAAATCCGTTTCGCGCCATCTAGCTTTTCACCGCGAATTTTTGCTTCCAGTTCTGATAACCTCAGTGGCTTGGGCCCGACGCAGCCGACGGCCAGCCGCGCGTCTTCTACGGCGCCGTTTTGCAGTTTCGCGGCGACAGCGACGTTAAGCGTGGGGCGCTGGTAGCGATGAACTCGAAGGTAAGCGGCGCCCCAGCCGACGGGCAAGGGCGCCACGAACACTTTTTGCAGGAGCTCGCCCGGCTCGAGCCCGGTCGAGTACATGCCGGATAAAAAATCGGACAATGGGATCTGTCTGAGGCCGTCTTTGCGCGCGAGCACGACCTCCGCTTCGTGCAGCAGGAGGGCGGTTCCGGGATCGGAATGGGGATCGTTGAAACAAAGATTTCCGCCCAGCGTGCCCTGATTCCGCACCCGGATATTGGCGATTCGAGACTCGGCATCGGCGAGCAATGGCAAGCGCTCGCGAATCAGAGAATCGGTTTCCAGACGGCGGTGTGTGACGGTTGCCCCGATTTGAACCGTGCGACCGTCCCAACCGATTTCGCTCAATCCGTCGATGCCTTTAATGTTGATCAGGTACTCCGCGTGGACCATTCCGTAGCGGAGGAGAAGAATCAGCTCGGCGCCCCCCGCATAGATCGTCGCCCTCTCGCCCAGACGAACCAGCTCCGCCGAAGCTTCTTCCACGTTGGCGGGAGTCAATACTCGGAACGGCTGCAGCACTTAGATTTTCCCTAGAGCTTTCAGAATTTTTTCCGGGGTGATCGGCACCGATCTTATGCGGACCCCGAGGGCGTCGTAAACGGCATTGCCGACGGCCGGCGCGACCGCCGTGATCGAGGTCTGCGACATCCCCTTGGCGCCGAAGGGCCCCGGGCCGTCTTCGTTCTCGAGGATGATCGTGCGGAAATTCTCCGGAATATCCTCCATGGTCGGCAGCCGATATTGAAACGGGTCGCCATTCAATAACTGTCCGTCTTGATATACGGTCTCTTCGAATAGCGCGTGACCGAAACCCATCACGGCGCCTCCCTCGAGCTGTCCCTTGGCTGAATTGAAATGAAGCACCTTCCCCGCGTCCGACACCACGGAATATTGCAGCACCTTGATCTCCCCGGTCTCACGATCGACTTCCAACTCCACGGCTGCCGCACTCGCCGCCCAGTGGTCCAAGCCGCCAAAAGCACTTCGGCCCGACGGCGGGCTGTAAGAGCCGATGGCTTTCAATACGGAGTTATCGCCAAGGGTCTTGATGCCGGCTGCTATGTCACCGAAGGAAAAGCTCTGTTCGGCGCGCCATAATCGACCGTCTGCGACCCGCCACTCGCTCGGATTTCCCCCTTTGGTTTCGCAGGCGACGTTGACCAATTCCTGCTGCAAATTTTCACAAGCGTTCTTGACGGCATTTCCCAATTGAATCGTGGTTCGTTGGGCATTGACGCCGCTGAAGGGCAAGCTGACGGCCGTGTCCGGCTCGCCAACGATGATTTGGCTGCGCGGCAGCTCCAGAGTTTTCGCGGCAATGATTGAGATTAAATTGTAGATTCCTTGGCCCGGATCAGGGGCGTTGTGATGGATCTTGACGTTGCCGCGAACATCGACGGTGGCCATGGCGTAAGCCCGTCCGCCTCCCTGATTGCCATTTCTCAAAGTGAGGACCAGGGCTCTTCCTTTCGCGGGCAGAGACAGCGAGTTCGAGTCTGACCGGCTCTGGGGCTCCATGGAGGAATGTCCATCCCAGTTGATCGCCGCCGTCGCCTTGTCCATCATCTCCAGGTAGTCGGCGTCCATCGGCGGCGCTCCCTCAACGACGAGGTCGCCCCGGCGCAGAACGTTTTTCTTTCTGAAATCCGTAGGATCGATACCCATCTTTCGGGCGACGCTGTCGATCAGGCACTCAACGGCCCAAGTCGTTTGAAACTTGCCGGTCGCGCGTGTGTGGCTCGCAGGGACTTTATTGGTGTAGGCGCAGCGCGCCTTGATGCGCACGTTGGGGATGCGGTAGCAGCCCCAGGCCGAAATGACCATATTGTGCGTCGCCAAAACCGCGCCCGTGGTATAGGCACCGGTATCGATAATCATCTCGACATCGAGCGCCGTGAGCGTTCCGTCGGATTTCACGCCTGCTTTGGCCGTGTAGATCATGCCGTGACGGGCGGTGGTTCGGAAGCTGGCTTCCGTGGTCGGCAGCGTTTTCACGGGACGCCCGCTTTTGCGCGAAAGAAACAGCGCGGCGAGCATGTAGTTGGTCACGTTTTTGGCTCCGAAATGGCCGCCGACGTACGGCACCCTGAAACGCATGCGCTCGCGATCAATTCGAAAAAAGTCCGCCATCTCATCGCTGTCGCGAAAAGGCGCGTCCGTTGTCCCCCAAATGACGGCCTCGTCGTTCAAAAATTGGGCGACACACCCGCCGACATTTTCCATGGGATGATGGAACATGGAGGGTGACGTGTAGGTTTCCTCGAAAATGCGCGCCGCTTCGCCGAAACCGCGTTCCACGTTGCCCCATTCCAATTTGTCTTCCAACAACAGATTGGTTCCTTTACTTTCATGAAGAATCGGCGCAGACGCGCTGAGCGCCGCGGCGGCATCGAAGACGGGTTCCATCGGCTCGTAGTTGACCTCGATCAACTCCACGGCTTTTTCCGCGGTGCGCAAGTCATCGGCGGCCACGGCGGCAACCAACTCGCCATGAAAGCGCACCTTATCGAGAACCACCAAGGGCTGATCATCGGGCAGCAGACCGGACAACGTTTTGACCATGTACTCATATCTAGGCGTGTGAAGCATGGGACTCAGGCCGTCAAGATGTTCCCGGTCCAATATCGCAACGACCCCGGGAAGTTTCTCTGCTTTGGAAGAGTCGATGGAGAGGAGGCGCGCGTGCGAGTACGGACTGAGCAGCATGGCAGCCCAGGCCGTGCCCGCAGGGGCCGGCAGGTCCTCTACGTATCTTGTCTGACCGGTGACTTTATCTCTTAGGTCGAAGCGGGGCTCAGTAGTTGGAGAGATGAGGTTACGGGTGTCCGCTGGTGTCGTCATGCTTCCATGCCCGAGCGTGCCTTGTTAAAGTACACGCGAAAATTATTCCAGAAGAATTTAGGTGTCAAGGGACTCTTTAGAATCTTTCATAAAATAACGCAGCCCGTTCAAGCTTCACTCCGTTCAAAATGTTCAAACCGTTTTCTCGGGCTAGTTCTTCGAGTTTTCGAAATCGAACCCCTTGAGACTGTGCCCCGGCCAAACGCGGTCGTATCTTAAAGATTCGGTTCAGACGGGATCAGACGGGACATATGCGCTGCTACGACCCGGGGAGACATATTCACTTGCTAAAGAGAAAGACAAATATGGCTGGTCTGCTCACGCCACTCTAGCCGGATGTACGAATGTCGGCTATTAAGAGTGAAACCCGAGCGGAGATCGAAAAAATGAATAAAAGCACCGGTAGGTTTCGATGAACGTCGGAAAAGCAGAGCTCGCCAATATCGGGCCGAAGGAAACCCGTAAGCGCCTGATCATGGGTGTCGCCATGCTCGCCATGGGCGTCGTCCTGGCGGTCATTTTCGCGCATGCAGATGTAAGCCGCGGGTGGTATGCGGCGCTATTTCTGCCGTTCTGGATAGGAACTCTCGCTGTTTCCCAGGCTCGCAAAAAGACCTGAGTCGCTTTGGCCGCGCGCGGCGCGCGCAAGATGAACGGCACCGAAGAGCCGGTCGGAGATGAAGGCAGCGAGAAACGACTCCGGTCCCAGGCTCGTTGGATCTATGTCGAATCGGCGATTGCGGCGCTGATATTAACTGTCCTGAGCTTCTTTTTTGCGAGCGTATTGCCCGAGGCGGCCAGGTCCTTCAAGGATTTGAGCCTGGAACAAGCGGCCGACTTCCTGATCAGGCACGGCTACGCTCTGCTGTTCGGGTGGGTGCTGCTCGAACAGCTGGGTCTGCCTATCCCGGCTGCTCCTCTGTTGATCGCGGCCGGCGCGCTGGCCCGTGCCGGCAAAATGAATTTGACGTTCGCGGTCGCCTTGGCGTTCATCGCGGTTATTTTGGCTGACCTGTTCTGGTACTCTCTAGGCCGTTACCGCGGCGGCCGCATACTGAAGCTACTGTGCCGCATTTCTCTCGAACCGGACTCATGCGTTCGGCGGACTGAGAACCTTTTCGTCCGGCATGGCGTCCATTCTTTGCTCGTCGCCAAATTTATACCCGGCCTGAATACCGCGGCACCGTCTCTAGCGGGAATCTTTCGCATGCCCGTGGGACGTTTCATGATCTTCGATTCCCTGGGCGGACTCCTCTGGGTCGTCACCGTCATGAGCTTGGGCTTGATTTTCAGCGATCAACTCGAGCAGATCGCACTGCGCTGGGGCGGTTGGCTGGTCGCAGTCCTGGCCGGAAGTTTGGCAGCTTATGTTTTGTGGAAGTTCATCCAGCGCCGACGCTTCCTTCGTCGGCTGCGGATTGCGCGCATCACTCCGAAAGAACTCATGGACAAACTCACGGCCCAAGAAAACATTTCAATCGTGGACTTGCGCCAGCCCATGGATATCGAGGCGTTTCCTCAAATGATCCCGGGCGCGCTTCGTATAGCTATGGAAGAGATCGAAGAGCGCCACGCAGAGATTCCCCGGGATCGCGACGTCGTTCTCTACTGTTCGTGACCCAACGAAGCGACCAGCGCCCGTGTGGCGCTGCTGCTGCGAGCCAAAGGAATCACCAGGGTTCGCCCGCTCGAAGGCGGGATCGACGCTTGGCTCGCGGACAATTTCCCATTCGTTACCGAAAGCCTGGTCGAGAAACCCGTTGTCCTCTGAGAGAAGGTATTTTTCGCAGCCGCGTGGTGCCGACAAAAAACCGAAATGTCGCCGGAGTTGAAGTTCCGCAGGACCCAGGACTCAGCACGGACCCGGAGAATAACCCGATTGACAGTTCAGAGTGTAAGTCGGATCAGAGTCACTCTGAGCTTTTGCACGATTAACCGAATCGCGAGGGTATCCACCAAATTGTTTAGACGTGCGGGCCTGACCCCGAAAATTTCGACAGTCAAGCCGTCAACCCTCATCACTCAATGTCTCTAGAGCCTGGAAGCACACGTTTCCTGTCGGTTGCTGGATCAAACTTGATACGCCCCCGTCGTCAAATTGCGGCAGCTGGCCACTCCTTTTCTGAATAAATTATTGATTTTCATCGGCTCCGGTTTGTGGCATATCCGTTGCGTTAGGAGTGGAATGCCCATGAACAACATGATCCTCGGGCTGCTCACGATCTTTCTTGTCAGTGCGATTACCATCGCTGAGGCGCAGCAGCCGAAGAAAGTCTCTCGGTTAGGGTATCTATCAAATACCGATGCAGCTACTGACTCCGCCCGCGCCGAGGGAATTCGGCTAGCTCTGCGCGAGCTTGGCTACATAGAAGGACAGAACATCGCCATCGAATACCGATATGCGGAGGGGAGGCCCGATCGGGCCCCTGAGCATGCGGCGGAGCTGGTGCGTCTGAAGGTTGATATCATCGTGGTAGCGTCAGGGGACCCGTGGATCCGGGCGGCCAAGAATGCAACCAAGACGATTCCCATCGTCATGGTCGGCGTTGGGTCCGATCCTGTTAGGGCAGGCCTGGTTGAAAGCCTTGCTCGTCCCGGCGGCAACGTCACCGGCCTCACAGCCCTTAACATAGAACTAGGCGGGAAGCGGCTGGAGCTGCTCAAAGAAGCGGTTCCCAAACTTGCCCATGTCGCGGTTCTCTACGATCCGGCCGATCCGCCCAGTTTACACCAGGTAAAAGAGCTTCTCCCAGCCGACGCGCGTGCGCTAAAGCTGACTATTCAACCTTGGGAGATACGAGCGGTGGACGACTTCGAGAAGGTCTTTGCTGCGCTAAACAAGCAGCGCCCGGATGGACTCTACGCGTTCACCGCGGGCCCGGTAATGCGTCCTAACCGAAAACGAATCGCGGGCTTTGCGTTAAAGAGCCGGCTACCGTCGGTGTACTTCAGCAGAGAAGCTGTAGAAGCTGGTGGGCTCATGTCCTACGGCCGGGACGTCGCGGACGGCTATCGGCGCGTAGCTATCTACGTGGACAAAATTCTCAAAGGCGCCAAACCAGCCGATTTGCCGGTGGAGCAGCCCACGAAATTCGAGTTGGTGATCAATCTCAAGACAGCGAAAGCGCTCAACCTCACGATTCCACAGTCGGTGCTGTACCGGGCGGATAAGGTGATCAAGTGATAGTCGTCAGTAGTCCGATTAGTAGTCAGAAAGAGGCAGGAGCAAACACTAGAGGTGACGGAGACCCGACTCACATAGGGCGAGCAGACATCGAATTGAGAATGCGCCGCTGATCGAATATCAGACGTTCCGCACATTGTCACGCCTCCCCCAAGCCTATTTTTACAGCTCGTCAATCATTCGCTTGATTCTCGGCCACACCTCACCGCCCTTCGTCTTCATGAGATCGATATACTCGCGGTTTTCCCATCGTCCTACTGCGCTGTCATAGCTGGGCCGAGCACGTATCCGTTCGTACCAGTTTGCAAGGCGCGGACGTTTTGCGATCCAGTCGAGGAGGTTCAGATGATCGAGTCGAGTGAGGTAAGGCGTATAAGCCGCGTCCGCGAGCGAGTAGTTGTCATCCGCGAGCCAACGGCTGCCGCCGAGTGTTCTTTCCATATCCGTCAGCAGCACTTCCCACATGCGCACGGCGGTTTTGAATTCTCGGGCCTCTACGCCGTTGTGAATGACGTCGCGCCGGCGTTCGCGTCTGAGCGGATCCGGTATTCGGTTTATCAGAGCGTCGCACGCCTCACGTCCCTTCTCGAGATACTGGAAACGGACGCAGCTTGGTGTCACACGCAGCTTGGTGTCAGGCTTTCATATTGACTTATTGGGCCAGACTGTCGTAGGAAGGCGGTGATGGCGCGGAAACCAAGAGTGGAATACGCGGGAGCATTTTACCATGTGATTTGCCGGGGCAATCAGCGCCAAGTGATATTTCGCAGCGCTGCAGACCGGGAATGTTATTTGGAGCGACTCGAGGAGTACCGGCAACGCTACGGTTTTAGGATTTATGCCTATGTGCTGATGAGCAACCACGTTCATTTGCTGATCGAAACCGGCGAGGTCGGATTATCCAAGATCATGCAGGGATTACAGTTCAGGTATACGGGATACTACAACCGGCGATACAAAAAAGTCGGCCATCTTTTTCAAGGACGCTACAAAGCTATTTTGTGCGACCGCCAGGCGTATTTATTGGAGTTGGTCCGCTATTTACACCTTAACCCGGGACGGATGCGCGTACCGATAGATCCCTGGATGTACCGGTGGAGCAGCCATGGGGCGTATTTGGGCAAGAGGAGTGCGGTTAAGGTGGAGTTCGAGATGGTTTTAGGAGCGTTGGCTACTTCGATGGGCCAAGCCAGGCGAGCTTATTTGAAATTCATGGCGGAGGGCAAAGGAGCGGGACATCGAGCGGACTATTATGATCTGCGGGATCAGAGATTCTTAGGCGATGGAAAGTTTGTCGAACAGATCGACAAGCGGATTCGCGCGGAAAGGGAAATCGATGTCCCTGGTCCAAGAGCGCGATTTACAGAATTGCTGCGGTTGACGGCCGAAGTCTATGGCGCGACCGAACGGGATTTAGTCCAAGCCGGGCGTCAACGGAAGTGGATACGGGCGAGGTCCATGTTGGTTTATCTAGCGCGGGAGTGGGGTAGAGTCACTGTTAAGGAAATCGGCAAGCGTTTGCATCGTGATTCATCGATCATCAGCCGATTGTATTCTGCTTATGCGGCAAATCGCGATCGCGAGAGAGAAAAATTATTGGTTAGCCAATTACAATAATGCAATATGAAAGCCTGACACTATGCTGTGTTCCAACTCTGGTGAGCACAAGCTCGAAGGAGGCAATATACAGATCCGGCGGAAATAGTCGAAACTCTTCGGTACCTCGCGGTCGAGAGCAACGATGGTCCTGGACGAGAAGCCCCTCGTTGCTCTCGTGAGGAAGACTAGCGAGAAGACTAGGCCAATTTACTAAATCAGAAACATCCTGCACTTCCATTAGCTCTGCCGGCCATGGACGAAGCACGGCCGCCAGATTCATCGCCCGACTGTCAAAGCTCTGCTCAAGCCATTGCTTACCCGTCTCCCTGTCGTAGATCAGCGGCATTCGGTTGTGAATCGGGCGCAGCAACGAGTTCGCCTCAGTCGTAATGATCGTAAAGGTGTGGACCACATCACCTAATTCCACGCTACGCCAAGAGTCCCACAATCCGGCAAATGCGAACGGTTCTTTGTTTTTCAAATGAATCAAGGAGTTGAGGGGGTCAGGCCTGAATCTGGATTCTAGCTCGAATCCCCGACTCAAACCGTTGAGGGAAAGACCGCAAGAATCTTACGCTGTCACGCGCCGCCATGCTCCATACGCGGCGTTTGCAGTTATCGCGATAGCCGCTGGGGCCAGGTCTTGCAATCACACATTTGTCGCAAGGCAAGACGCGACCCCATTAATTCCCGCGGGTTGAAATTCCAGCGATTGCGGGTCGTTGATTTCGTTGCTGACCAACGCGGGACCGCGCGGAGGTCCATTCAAGGTGTTGCGATATTTTCCAAAGAGCATCGGAACTCTCAAACTAACCGGCATTATTCTGGGTCAAGGCCAAGACCTGCTCGACGATCGCCTCGGCGAACCGCGGATCGTTGATGTGGCAGTCGAACTCGGTCACCGGCACGGACGACGGCAGGGCCTTCTTCAGCGCTTCCGAGAACACCGGGCACAGCGACGGATCGTGCAAATGCCCTTCGGGGCTGTCGTGGTGCGAGAAGCCCTTCAGCGGCACGAAGAACGAGACCGGCCCCTTGGCGCTGGCGATCAGGCCACCCATGTGCTTCGCCAACTTCTGCAGTTCGCCAGCCTCGGTGCGTACCGCAGTGATTGCCTGGTTGTGGATGTGATAACGCTTGTTCGGGAATTGCGTCTTCGCCATGTCGATGGGTCCGGACAGCATGAAGTCCGCGTTGCCCGGCGCGAAGATCACCGGCACGCCCTTCTCGATGCCGCTTTGGCGCGGTCCGGCCCGGTGCTCGAACATTCCGTTGTTCAGATAATCGTTAATCTCGACCAGCGACACGTCAACGACCGCAGTGACGTCTGGCTGCGTACGATCTGGTCCATCGCCATGCCGCCGGTACCGAGCGTGTGGAACACCATCACCTCGTAGCCTTTGCTCTCCAGCGACTTGCGCACGCGCACGGTGCAGCGATCGGTGGTCCCAAGAGTCGTCATCGCGACCAGCGGCTTCGATTCGGCGCGCACCGGCGAGTAGCTCTTCGCCATCGCGGCGGTGGCGATCGCCGCGTTGCGGAACGCGTCGCGGGTGATGCTGTTGAGCCCGGCGATGTCGCATACCGGATTCACCATGATGATGTCCTTCGCGCCGACGAACGGCCGGGTGAAGCCCGATGCCATCGTCGACACCATCACCTTCGGCAGGCCGTACGGGAACGCCTGCATCACGACGCTGCCGAGCGTGGTGCCCATCGATCCGCCCACACCGATGATGCCGGCAAAGCCATGCTTTGCCTGGGCTTCCAGCGCGCACTTGACGGCGCCTTCGATCATTACCGCCTGGCACTTGCCTTCATGACGCAGGTCACGAACCTCCTGGATCGTCTTGCCGGCCGCCGCGGCGATGGCCTCCGGCGCGATCTCGACGTTGGGATCGGTCGAGTCGCGGATGCTGGCGTCGAGGTGAATTACGTCCACCCCTTCGGCCTCCAGTGTCTGCCGGACGAATTGCGCTTCCACCGCCTTGGTGTCGAGCGTCACGATCATCAGAACCTTGGGTGTGCTGCTCATGGCCTGTCTCCTGTCGAATGAAAGAGCACTTCAAATCGCCGGTGCCGACGGTAATCAGCACCGACACCGTCACCTCGTCTCGGCGCCCTTCAGGTGATAGGAATTTGCCTTTGGGACGCTCGGCGGCGGTACATCTGCATAGATTACACAGTGCGACCCATGTCGAAGACAATCTCCCGTGAGATCTTCCCGTCTCGCATCTCAAAGATGTGAACCAGCCGCATTTCAATCTTGCTGCCGATTGGAAAATGCCAGTATCCACTTCTTTCGCCACCTCGAACGTGACGATGCTGTCATCCACCACACGCTCTTCGGTAGCGAAGCGCTGAAGAAACTGGAACTTTACATCACGCATGGACGCTAAGAGTTCCCGGGAAACTGGGACAGCTTCCTTCCCGGAAAAAGATCGATTAAGGCCATTCGGGGCAGGTGCTTCCCAAACGATGTCGTCAGTGAAAGTCTCGAGCGCCGTTTCGATCTCATTCAGCGCTTCGCTGTGGAAGTGGCTCTCCACAGCCGCCAGATTTTGTGCTATGCGATCCCTATCCATCTCGTTCCCTCTATCTCTTGCTTCACTTCGTGTTGCCGCCGAACGCTCAGAGCGCTTTGTTTCAAGTCACACAATTATTGCATCTGCTTGTAAGTCGACACCCACCACGTGTTACCTTCTGGATCGATGATGCTCGCTTGGCGCTCGTCGTATTGTATTTCTTCTGGCGGGACGATGCTCTTGGCTCCAAGTCGAATGGCTCGGCCGTACACCGCATCTACGTCTTCAACGTAGACGTAGATCGACCCGACCCACGGTGAAACATGAAATGATGGGAATTTGCTTTTCGGAACTCGACGCGAGTGAGACCCGGCTCCATCAGCCGCTTGCGAGTCGGCTGTCAACAGCTCGACAGCGAGTCGGACCAAAAGAAGCAGCCTCTATTAGGCGATTTGGGCGTACCGTATCCGATAAAGGCGGTCTCATACAACTATAATCGGCTTGAGTGGGCAGGAAAACAACCTTGCTCAATCATCGTAGCTGATCCAAGCCCGAGAAATTTTCGGGGTCATGTTAGAAAAGGGGTCATAGAAAAGGGGTCAAATCCGCTTTTAGCTGTTAAGTAGTGACTGTCGAAAGATTCTACCACTTATGCCAGCAACGATTCGGCGGGGATAGCGAGGCGTTTGCGCAAAGATCGCATCATCTCAACTGTGAGTTTCCTTTTTTTGTTGC
>CAWDPO010000016.1:0-178283 GCA_963804165.1 uncultured delta proteobacterium | reverse complement strand
GCCCGCCGGCGTGCTCGGACCGACACGGGTTAGAAGTTCGTTTTCCTCTTTTGAAAGCATGATTTCCTCGAGAATCTGTTCAATGTTCAAGGTCTACCGTCTAACGCGGCCCCACCTTGAACCTTTGAACGTTGAACGGTTGAACGGTTGCTCTCATTGTTTAAGCATTTTCGTCAGCTCTTCTTTGAACTCCAAGCCGCTGTCCTCGCCTCGTAGATAAAACGCGATCGAATCTTTCGCTTCCTGCAGCTGCACTTTACTTTGCTTGAGATAGTTCGCCATAATCGTGCCTTCGACAAGGTGCGAAGTGCGAAAATCATTTTTTTCCAGTATCGCTTGGGCCTCTTTCGACGCCATGAAGCCGACGAATAGCTTCGACAGGTTTGGATGCACGGTATTCTTCGGCACACCGAGTTGAAAATACGACGGCAGCACCGGCGTCGAGCCCATCACCGCCACGAGCGGCGCGCCTTTCGCCTGCCATTGCCACATCTGCTCCGTCGCGCCGCCCATATTGGCCGCGATGGGAAATTCGCCGCTGACGACGCGCTCCTCTTCGCTGTAACGCAACCGACCGCCGCTCAGGGCGACCAGCTTGCGCGTAAAGTTCTTGACCTTTTCCTCGCTCCAGATCATCGACAGCTCGACCAGCCACGAAACATACGGCGGGATCGCCATCTTGCCGGCCCAAGTGGAACTCAACTTTGGATCGACCAGGTCTTCGTAGGTCTTCGGCGCCTTATCTTTTGGAATGATTTTGGAATTGTAAATTATCCCGCGCAGGGAGGTAAAAATCAGCAAGCCTTCGCTGGGAAAAATTTCCATGTCTTTTTTGATCCATGGAAAAATGCCGGCGTAGTTCACGGTCTCCAATGCCTTTTCCTTGTGTAGCAAAGAAAAATGCGACTGCGAGCCGTGGTAGATATCACTCGACGCTTTGGCGCCGCTCTTGAGCTCGGTGATCACCCGCGCAGCCATGGCGTTCATTTCCGGGCCGGCGCTGAAACGAATTTTGGCATTGAGACCAAACTTCTTGTTGAACGCGGACTCCAATAGCGACAAATTCCTTTGCCCGCCGAAGGTCTGCGCGCCGGCGATAAAAGTAAATTCCGATTCTTTCTTCGCCCCGGCGATCAACGAGTCCACCGTCTCCGCAGCGGTTCCGTGCCGAATTGAGACCAAAGCGAAAAAAATGGACCAGACCAAGATTCGCTTACAGCCCTTCATTCAGCCCTCCGCTCCGTCTCGACTTTGAACATTTGAACCTTTGAACTTTTGAACGGCTTGAACAATCGTTCAATCCAGCAAATCCTCATGCGGCTCCAGCCGGATAATCCGATTCTTTTCCGGATCGCGCACAACTCCGATCGGATCGCGTCCCTGTGTCACCGCCTCGATGGATTCCTTATACAAGCGGCGCAAGAGGATCACGCCCCGATCCGTGTAGGCCAGATGTTCCGTGGTCCGGTCGAAGATCGGTCCCTGGCTTTCCTGCGCCACTCGATCCTGATCGCCTCTGGCGAACCAGCCGATCGACTCGTCCCATTTGTAAACGCCGAATTGACTCTCGCGCAGCCCTGCCGCCGAATCGTCCTTCATGATGTCGGCAACCGGCTTGCCATCGACGACAGCGCCGAACTCCACGGTGAAGTGCATCGAGTGCGTGTCATCGATCGGCACCCGCCAGCGCATGACCTCGCCGGCGCTGCTGGCCCGGTGTTCGGTCGGATGGCCTTCTTCGACGTTGCCGGTCTTATTCATCGTCGGCATGACAAAAAAGTTACAGTGCGCCCATTTTTTACCGGCGACACGCCGGGTGTAGGTGTTGAGAATTCCGTATTCGAATTGTTGAGGATTGATCTCGCCGTCGTCCCAGTCCGGCGTTTTCGCCGTGCGGTGCAGCCATTTCAAATGATTCTGGTCGACGGAATTCTCGATCATTTGAAAAAAATTGCAGTTCACCGTCCGCGCCCGGCGCGCGCGCACCCCGTCCTCTTTGACCAGCACATCGTACCTCGGCAAGAGCGGCGCCGGCTCCGGTCCCATGTAAACGAAGATCACCCCACCCAACACTTGGGCTTTGTACGCCGGCTGGCGAACGCGCTCCTTGAACGTGCTCGTCGGCGGCTCCCCCGGCGTCTCCAAAACCTTGCCTTCGACGTCGTAAAGCCAGCCGTGGTAACAGCAGCGCAGCCCACCGTTCTCGATATGGCCGAATTCCAACGAGGTGCCGCGATGCATGCAGCGCAGAGCCAACACTCCAACTCGGCCCTGATCGTCGCGGAACATGACTACGTCTTCGCCGAGGATTCGTCTCCGCTTCGGCTTGTCTTTAAGTTCCGCGTCGAGACCGATCGGCTGCCAATAGCGTCGCAGCATCTCGCCCGCGGGCGTGCCGGGTCCCACCCGAGTGAGCATCTCGTTCTCTTCTTTACTCAACGCCATGACTATTTTCCTCTCTGAATCAAAAGGCTATCGGACCGGCGCAGAGTTCGCCAGTGCCACGTTCGTTCGCGGTCAGAAATATCCGACATCGTCTCGATGTGTCAAGCAAAGCGCTGCCACCAGCGAATCCGCTAATTTTCACCGAATGACGTAGGGGCAGACCTATGTGTCTGCCCTTCGAACGGGCGACCACAGAGCGTCGTCCACGCAAATTCTAGTGAAACCGAATAACCATCAAGTCGCCCACTGGCAGCGAGACCGCGTGGCAATGTCATCCTGAGGCGATAGCCGAAGGATCTCGTCTTTTGTAACTCGTCAATCGGTCGAGATTCTTCACTTCGTTCAGAATGACGCTGATGTGACTTTTTGGTTCTAGCACAGTCTTGTAGTAGGGAAGAGGAATTAACCTCTTGCGGATGGATATCCGCCGGTAATCAGTTGATCTTGTAGCCTAACTCTTTGGCGACTTCCTTGGCGATGCGGTCGTCGGCGACTTCTTCGAATGCCACTTTGCGGTCGGTGAATTGCCCAGCCAACTGGAGTGATTTCATAATCTGATCGATGCCGTCGCGACTCGGCACGCCGCTGCCGCTGACGGTCTTGCCATAAACCGCGTAGGTGTTTTCCGCCGCGTCCCGGTCGACTTTCAAAAAATTGGAGATTAGCGCCACGGTTTTTTCCTTGGATTTGAGCATCTCCTGCTTGGCCACTTGCATGGCACGAATCACCTTCTTTAACTCGTCGGCTCGATTACGCAGCGTTGCGATCATCACCGTAAGGCCGCCAAAAGGCATCCGAGCATAGGTCCCCGCGTTGAGCACTTCACGAAATCCTTTTTTCTTAGCGTAAAAATCGTAAGGCGGGCTCAAAAGTGCCGCATCGACCACACCGCTTTCCAGTGCGGCCATGGTTTGCGCCGCGGTGATCGAGATGTAAAGAAAGTTTTTGGGATTTTCGCCGACCGCCTCCAGCGCAATCTGGAGAGCCACGTGCGACGTGCCGCCCAATCCGGTAAGGGCGATCTTTTTATTTCGAAGCTCTCGAACGCTCGCAATGTCCGGCCGCGTGAGCAGCAGATAAATAATTTCGTCGCTGGCGAACCAAACGGCGCGCGATTGCAGTCCGCGCAGCGTCGCGCTGACTGATGCCGGACCAACGCCAGCGAAGTAACCGATTTCGCCGCTCGCCAGCGCCGCATTGGCCACGGGCGAGCGGGCTTGAATGATTTCGGCCTGCAGATCATTCTCTTCGAACAATTTCCATTTCACAGCAGCGAATAACGGCAGCACGGCGATCGACTCGGTCGGATACGTGATGCGGATCTTTTTTAGCCGCTCCTGCGCGTGTGACTCACTCGCCAGAATTAGCAGTCCGACTAAAGCGAATACGATCGCGAAGGTCTTGGTCTGCATGAGATGTTCCTCGTCGGTAATGAACTCGCGGTTTAACATTGTGGCATTAATCTCGTTGACTAAAATTATTCGCCTCTACCCGTCATGTCCGCGAAAGCGGGTATCCAGGCTTTTCTGGAATTCTGGATTCCGCCTCGCGCTACACCGGACTGTGATCGTGGGTTGTCCGGAATGATGCATAAATTATTTACCAGATTTCTAGTGTCCTGACTCAGAATTTCACTGCATTATTCCCGCGTCATTCGGTTCAAAAATCTCCCCTTCCCCTCTTTGCCAAAGAGGGGTGAGAATCCCACGGAGTAAATTCCCCCTTTCTCCTTATTCAACCTTATACCCCAGCTCCTTCGCCACTTCTCTCGCGATCCGCGCATCGGCGACCTCTTCAAAGGGGATTTTCCTGCCGCTGAACTGCCCAAGCATTTGAAGCGATTTAACGATTTGCTCGATGCCCTCGCGGCTCGGAACACCGTTTCCACTGACGGTTTTTTGATAATCCGTAAATGTATCTTGCGCGGTTTCTCGATTGACTTTGAAAAACCGGATCATCACGTCGACACTTTTCTCCTTGGATTGAAGCATGCTTCTCTTGGCGATCTGCATGGCGCGGATGAGGCGGCGCATTTCGGCGGGCCGATTTTGAATCGTCGAAGCCATCGTTGTCAGGCCGCCGAGCGGCATCTTGACGTGCGCTCCGACATCCAAAACCTCCCGAAAACCTTTTCGTTTGGCATAGTACAACAGCGGCGGATTGAGCAGCGCAGCCTCGACGTTTCCACTATCCAGCGCGCTCATTATATTTGGATTTCCGACGCCGAGAATGACGAAGTCTTTCGGGTTTTCCCCGGCCGCTTCCAGGCCGATCCGCAACGACACCTCAGTCGTATCGCCCAAGCCACCGACAGCGAGGCGCTTCGAGCGCAGTTCTCTTAGAGTTTTGAACTCGGGCCGCGCTAAAAGCGAGTAAATGAGCTGATCGGAAGCAAACCAAACCGCCCTGGAAGACATCCCGCGCAAAGTCGCTGCGACCGAATTGGGACCGACGCCGGCGAAATAATGAATTTCTCCGGCGATCATGGCGGCATTAGCCACCTGAGGCCGCATTTGAATAATCTCGACGTCGAGCCCGTTGTCTTCGAATACTTTCCATTGCTGCGCGGCGAACAAATGAAGACAACATATCGACGCACTAGGAATCGCGATTCTGATCTTGGGTTTTCCGTCCTGGGCATACGCCACAGCCCCAACCACCACGAGCGCGAAAGCAATTACCGACGGCCCCAGCCATTTTGGATTTTGGATTGCCGATTTTGGATTCTCGGAAGGAAATCGAATCATAGAATTATTCTCCTGCGCTTCAATCCAAAATCTAAAATCGAAAATCCAAAATTACTTGATGACCTTGTCTGCCCGCCCCAACACCCTTTGCGGAATCGTCAGACCGATCTGCTTGGCTGTCTTGAGATTGATGATGAACTCAAACTTTGTCGGCTGCTCGACGGGCAGGTCAGCCGGTTTTGCGCCTTTCAGGATCTTGTCAACGAAATAGGCGACGCGCCGGTAGCTGTCCGCGACGTCCGCCCCGTAGTACATGAGCCCGCCGGTATCTACAGACTCTCTTATGGCGTACATCGACGGTAGCCGACTCTTTAACGCAAGATCCGCGATCCGTTTTCCGTTAGCACGCACTAGCGGGCCGGAGAGCACATAGAGTCCATCCGGGCGCTCCTTACTCAGCGCAGCGAATACCTTCTCGAAACCGTCCGCAGCTCGTACATCCCAAGTCTGAAGGGTCAACCCCAGCCCACGGGCCGCGACTGGGAGAAGCTCTTTCATCTCACGTGCCGTGCCCGGACTAGCCGGATCGTAGAGAACCGCGACACGGGCAAGTTTGGTAACCGCTTCTTTTAGCAGTTCCAGCCGCTTCCCACCTAGTTCTGGGCCAAGGTTTGTAATGCCGGTGACGTTGCCGCCGGGACGGGCAAGGCTCTCCACCAGGCCTGCCTCGACGGGATCGCCCCCAACGCCCACCATAACGATGGGAATTGTTTTGGTCGCGTTCTTGGCCGCCCGAATCCACGGGTCTCCTCCTGCTACCACAATGACATCAACCCTGAGACGTACTAGCTCGGCAGCAAGCTCAGAAGCTCGATCGTTTTTCCCATGCGAATATCGGTACTCGCTGGCGATGTTCTGTCCTTCCACGTGGCCAAGCTCGCGCAGATTCAGCCGAATGGCCTCAGCGCGGGCGGACTCACCAGCTGGATCGCCCGCCACTAGATAGCCTATCCGTGCTACTTTCGTTGGCTGCTGCGCCTCTGCAGAAAAAACAGTAAACAGAAAGACAGTTAGCAGTAGGCAGAAAAGAATTTGTTTGATCATCCGTTTTGCTCCCGGTTTTTTGCTGCTCACTGCTTACTGCTCACCGCTCACTGTCATTTAATGACTTTATCCGCCCGCGCAATTCGCTCATCGGCAACTAGAAACCGACATCGAAGACATTTTGCTCCGAGTTCCATCTATCCTTCTTTTGACTGATCGTTGTTGTTGCGTTGTTTGTCGGCTGAGCTACAATGGCCGTGCTTTTGAGAAGGCATTTGCGATGGGACTTTTTCACGTAAAGGGACGCCTGAGCGGTCCGACGGGACGTGTCGAAGAAGTTGAGCTTCTTGTGGACACCGGCGCTACTCTGAGCGTGGTGCCCCGATCGCTGGCGGAAAGGCTTGAGCTCAAGCCCGCACGGTCTCAACGCGTCGTGATCGCTGGCGGACAGCGAGACGTATGGCCCGTAGCCGAAGCGCGGTTGGCTCTGAACGGCGATGAAATTACGACTCCATGCTTCATTGCGCCCGACGGTCCTGCGCTGCTCGGCGCCGTGGCTCTTGAAAGTCTTTTCCTTGCAGTCGATCCCGTCGCCAAGCGTTTGATCCCGGTAGACGGGTTTGTCGGGTAGCTGAGGATCGGCACGCCGACTCCGAAGCCCTGTTGCCTGTTGCCTTCTTGTCACCGAATCACCTTGTCCGCTCGCACCAGCACATCCGGCGGAATCGTCAGGCCGATCTGCTTCGCTGTATTCAGATTGATCACCAACTCAAACTTCTTCGGCTGCTCCACAGGCAATTCACTGGGCTTGGCGCCCTTCAGAATCTTGTCCATATAAACAGCGGCACGCTTGAAACTCTCGTCATCATCGGTTGTATAGGACATCAGCCCGCCTGCATTTACAAAGTCGTTTCCTTCAAACATAGAAGGCAGACGGTTCTCGATGGCGAGATCCGCAATCCGCTTTTGATACCGATTGAGCAGACCGCCCCTGATTGCAATAAGCGCGGTCGATGGTCCCTTGGCCGCGTCTCCGATCGCACTTTCCAAATCAGGAGTCGGGCCGCGCACAGCAAGGCTCTGAAGGGGTAAATTTAGTGCGCCCGCTGCTGCCTCATAATCTTTAAAACCAATCGCCGAGCCCTCGTCATCCGCCGCCCACAGCACTCCGACTCGCGATACCTTCGGAGCGGTCTCCTTAATCAACTCCAACCGTTTTGCACCCAATACCCGGGTGAGTCTGGCGAGCCCCGTGATGTTTCCGCCCGGTCGCGCCAAGCTATCGACGATCCCGGTCGCGACCGGATCCAACGTTGTCACCATGACAATGGGGATCGTCTGGGTCGCCTGCTTGGCTGCGAGGATCGCTTGAAAGGGCACGGCGACGAGCACATCCACCTTTTGCTGCACGAGCTCGGCCACAACAACAGGGAACTGGTCCAGTCTCCCGCCAACGTAACGATACTCGACCAGGATATTTTTCTCCTCCGTATAGCCGAGATCGCGCAAACCTTGCCGGAATGACGCGGTGCGGGGATCGGTCGTGGCGGGACCAACGTATCCTATGCGAGGAATTTTCGTCGGCTGCTGCGCCTCGGCGGGAAACAAACAGTAAACAGAAAGACAATTAACAGTAAGCAGCAAAAGAATTTGTTTGATCATGCATTGTTGCACACCGGTTTTTCATTAGCTGCTCACTGCTTACTGGCTCACTGTCATTTTATAACTCTGTCCGCCCGCCCCAGCACCCTTTGCGGAATCGTCAGGCCGATCTGCTTCGCCGTCTTGAGATTGATCACGAACTCGAACTTCGTCGGCTGCTCCACCGGCAGTTCGGCAGGTTTGGCGCCCTTCAGGATTCTGTCCACGTAATAGGCGACGCGCCGGTAGCTGTCGGCGAGGTCCGCGCCGTAGGACATGAGCCCGCCGGCATCGACATGTTCTTTAATTTGGAACACCGACGGCAATCGGCTCTTTAACGCAAAACGCGCGATCGTTTTTTGGTTAGCGCTTATTAGAGGGCTATTGGGTACGTATAGTCCGTCCGGGTGTTCCTTAGTTAGAGCCGCAAAAACCTTCTCAAAACCGTCCGCAGTTCGTACCTCCCAAGGTTGAAGTGTCAACCGCAGCTTACGCGCCGCGGGCGGTAGAAACTCGTACATCTCGCGGGTTGTGCCCGGACTGGCTGGATCGTGGAGAACCGCGACGCGCGCGAGTTTGGGAACCGCTTCTTTTAGTAGCTCCAGCCGCTTACCGCCCAGATCTCCCTGAAGGTTTGTCATGCCGGTGACGTTGCCGCCGGGACGAGCCAAACTTTCAATTAGGCCAGCCTCGACAGGATCGACGCCGCTGCCCGCCATGACGATGGGAAGCGCTTGGGTCGCGCTCTTGGCCGCCCGGGTCAGCACTTCCCCACCGGCAGCCACGATGATATCGACCTTGAGACGCACAAGTTCGGCCGCAAGCTCAGGAAACCGATCGAGCTTCCCATCCGCATAGCGGAACTCGAATGCGATGTTCTGTCCTTCAATGTAGCCGCGCTCGCGCAACGACAGCCGAATTGCGTCGGAACGGTTAGACTCCGTAGCTGGGTCCGTCGGTGCTAGATACCCTATCCGGTAAACTTTCTTCGACTGCTGCGCAGAGGCGGACACGCAAAGTGCAAAGAGCATAGCGCCCAGTAGAATTGCGGATTTGAGATTGCGGATTGCGGATTTAAAATTAATTTCGAAAGAGTCGATCCAAACTCGAATCCATTGTTTTTTGCCTTAAATCCGAAATTCGAAATCCGCAATCTAAAATTTCATTCTGTCGCCCGCTCTCGCCAGCACGTTAGGCGGGACCGTCACGCCTATCGCTCCACCCTTAGTTGGGCACCCACGCCAAAGCGCCTCGGATCTCAGTGAACTCCCGGGGGAGTTTGACCCACCATTCGCCGCCGTCCGAGCTGGCGAACAGTTGGCCGTAGTGGCTGCACGCGAGGATCAGATTGGGATCTGCGGGATGGGTCGCGAAGCACTCCATATGTGTATTTGGCGTGATCGGAAGGAGCGGCGTTTCCCAGCTATGGCCGCCGTCAGTGGAGCGCTGTAGGGCGCCGAGGCCGCCCAGCGCGTCATCGCCGATGGCCGCCAGGATCACTTTCGGCTCGTCTAGTTTGAAGACCACGTTGCGGCAATACGGTAAGGGAAAGCGTCCGCGCACCCCGAATGCCTGCCAATTGGCGCCGCCATCGGTGCTGACGCAGATCTCGTCGGGGATAGTGACTACCGCTGCGCCCGGTTTGCCCGGAAGTATCTTGATATCGTGGATGTCAGGCTCGTCCATGAGACCGCCGGAAGGACGCGTCCATGTGTCGCCGCCATCCCGGCTCACGCGCACGCCATCGACCTCGACCCCCGCCCAGACGAAATTGTGGTCCAACGGGTCGACCACAAGCGCGGTAACGCGCGGCTTCGTTACGTTCATGCAATCGGTGGCAAATTCCGCTGGGAGTTTTTCCCAGTGAAGACCGCCGTCGCGCGAGCGAAAGAGCGCCGGCAGAGCGGTGCCGGCGAACATTGTATCGGGGTCCACCGGGTCGATGGCAATGCGCCAGACGTTATACGCGTCCAGCGGCGATGCAATGTGCTCGAAGGTCGCGCCCCGGTCTTCGCTTCGATAGATGCCATCGTCTGCGCCCGCGTAGATGATCCGGGGATCCTGTGGATGCACCGCGAGACCAAAGACAGATCTCCCACCCTGGTATCCTTTCCATAATTTGCCTCTCGCCCAGCTCTTGCCGCCGTCGGCGCTACGCCACAGGCCCATGCCCAACGTGCCGACACAGATCGTAAAGTTCTTGGCCATAGCTCCCTAACTCCTCCTCTCCTAATTCGCAGTTTCGAGTTTTGGGTCAACGCGCGACTCAAAACAGGCAAATTGAAACAATGCGTCAGCGTCCTTCGGCTTTCCGTATCGCCGCCCAGAGTTTGGGCGCGGTGTAGGGCATGTCGATGTGGTCGATACCGAGGGGAGCGAGCGCGTCCATGACCGCGTTGGCCACCGCCGGCGGCGCCCCGTTGCATCCCGCCTCGCCCACGCCCTTGACGCCCAATGGGTTAAACGGATTCGGCGTCACCGTCTCGCCCAGTGTGAGCTGCGGCATGTCTCCGGCGCGCGGCACCGCGTAATTCATCAACGAGCCGGTGAGAACCGCGCCGTCGTCGCCAAAGAGCATCTGTTCGCGAAGCGCTTCACCGAGGCCCTGAGCTACGCCGCCGTGAATCTGCCCGTTGAGAATCATCGGGTTGATGACGACGCCGCAGTCATCGACCAGCACGAGCTTTTCAAGCGTCGGCGTGCCGGTTTCCCGATCGATTCTCACCACCGCCACATGCGCACCGAAGCCCCAGGCTTCGCGCCTTGGATCAAAGAAGGCGGTCTCGTGAAGACCGGGCTCCATACCGCGCGGAAGGTTCATTCCGTACGCGGCGGCGGCAATTTGGCGCCAGGAAACTTTTTTGTCGGGCACTCCAGCCACCGCGAAGCCGCCATCCGTTTGAACGATGTCCTCGGCTGCCGCCTCCATCAAATGCGCAGCAATACGGCGAGCCTTTTCAATGACCCGATCAATGGCCATCACCAATGCTCCGCCGCCCATGATGGCGCTGCGACTGCCAAAGGTGCCGCCGCCCTCCTGAATCGTCAGGGTATCACCGTGTCGAATCGCCACGTGATCCATGGAAACGCGCATTCTCTCGGCCGCCACCTGAGCAAACACGGTCTCATGACCCTGACCGTGGGAGCTGGACCCGGTGAGCACCGTAATTTCTCCGCTGCGCTCCACCCGAACCGTTGCGCTCTCAAAGCCGGCGCCGCCACTCGGCTCAGCGAAAGTCGAGAGACCGACGCCGACAAACTCGCCGCGTTCGCGCGCTTCGTCCCGATCGCGAATAAGTTTTTCGTAGTCGGATAACCGCAGCGCTTCGGCGAGCGACTTTTCATAGTCTCCCGAATCGTATTCGACGTTTACCCCCGTACGGTACGGGAACTGCTCGGGGCGAATAAAATTTTTGCGCCTGATTTCCAGACGGTCCATGGCCAATTCGCGCGCCGCTTTGTCGATCAACCGTTCGATGTTGAGCACCGACTCCGGCCTCCCCGCGCCGCGATACGGACCGGTGGGAATGGTATTAGTAAAAACCGCGACTACCTCGACGGAGCAGTTTTGGATCTGGTAGCAGCCCGGGGCCATCGCCATCATGCGCAGCGGTGGTATCGCGGAAAGGGAGTTCAGGTAAGCGCCCAGATTCCCGATCACGCGCACTTTCAAGCCGAGCATGGTGCCATCCCGCTTGAGGGCCAGCTCCGACGTCATCACCTGGTCGCGCCCTTGATTCGTCGTGACGAAATCCTCGCTACGCGTGGAGATCCACTGGACGGGCCGGCCGAGCTTCAGCGCCAGGTGGCTGGCCAGCGCGTCTTCTTGGTAGAGGAGTCCTTTGCTGCCGAACCCGCCACCGACATCAGGCGCGATGACGCGGATCCTGTGCTCAGGAAAACCGATCGCGGTGGCCAGATCCGCGCGCACTCGGTGCGGGCTCTGAGTTGAGAGCCAAACAGTCAGATCTCCCGTCGGTTCCGGCTTGGCCACGATGCCTCTCGGCTCCATTGCCATCGCTACCAACCTCGGGCTAGCGATACGCAGGCGAATGATATGCTCGGCCTCGGCGAATGCTTTGTCGACGTCGCCGCCTTTTTTTGTCGCGATGTAGCACAGGTTGCTATCCAGCTCCTCGCGGGCGAGTGGCGCGCCGGGCTCCAGCGCTTTTTCGGCACTCACCACTGCCGGCAGCGCTTCGTATTCCACAATGATAGCGCTCGCCGCATCCTGGGCGAGGGCGCGGCTTTCAGCAACCACCGCCGCCACGGGAGTGCCGGCCGCGTGGACTGCGCCACGCGCCAGCAGCGGATGGGGCGGTATCTTCATGCCGGGCACCATCGGAATAGCCGGGATATGCAACCGCTCACTGAGGTCATCGCCGGTCACCACGGCGATCACTCCGGCCATTGCCTTCGCTGCGCTTGTATCGATGGAAATTATTTTCGCATGTGGGTAGAGGCTACGCAGAAAAGCCATGTGGAGCATTCCAGGTAGCCGGATGTCCTCCGTATAGTATCCTTTGCCGGTAATCAGGGGCGCGTCCTCGACGCGAAGTATAGACGCGCCAATAAGTCCGGTCGTGGTGTGCTCTGTTGTCATGATGAAGCCTCGCCAGAAAAGCAAAGTGCAAAGGGCATGGCGCCCAATTGAATTGCGGATTTGACATTGCGGAGTGCGGATTTAAAGTCAATCGCGAAAGAGTCAATCGAAACTTGATCCATTGTTGTACCCATCAATCCAAAATTCGAAATTCGAAATCCGCAATCATCCATACCCTATGGGATCAGTCACTGCGACAAAGACGACAGGGGTCGCAACCCCGGCATTTTTCGCCGCCCGAGCACCGCCCGTCGAGCCGACCACCAGGACGTCTAACTTGAGCAGGATCAGATCGTCTATAAGATGGGACAAGCGTTCGGCCGACCCTTCTGCCCATCGACCCTCAATGATGATGTTCTCGCCATCAACATACCCCAGATCCCGCAGCCCTTGCCGAAAAGCCTCAATGCGGACCGAGTAACTAGCAGAGGAACCAGGAACGAGAAAACCTATCAGAGGAACTTTCTTCGGCTGCTGCGCCTGCGCGGACACGCAAAGCGCAAAGAGCATGGCGCAAAGCGTAAGGACAGTGAATTTTCTCTTCATGTTTTTCTCTACTCTTTCCACTCGACACTCGTCACTCATCCCTCGTTGCACTTGATCACACGATTCGCCCGCTCCAGCACGCGGACTGGAATTGTAAGACCGACCTGCTTGAGTGGCCTACGAGGAATCCATTCCGCCTCGACGACGAGAACGCGCGGCCTGATGCTAATGAGTTTGACTTGAATCATGGGCTGAATTATAAATAACATAATAAGTCTTCTAACAAGGAGCATTATGGGAGCAATAGCCGTTTCCAAAAAGGAAGAAGAGCAAATCGAAAGGTTGCGTAAAGACCTGGGGATCGCAAGCAAATCGGCACTGATCCGCACCGCGCTAAGAACTCTGGAAAAGAAAAGCCAGGAAGAAAAATTACGGCGCGATATCCAGGACTCTGTGAATCGCTGCGGCGCGGCCGATCGTGAGGAGAACCGAGAGCTTTTCAACGCCGGTGTCGCGCGTGCGGACGGGAAAGAGTAAATGCCCGTCAAAAGGGGACACTTATACATCATAGACTTCAATCCGCGCATCAAAACCAAACCCGGAAAGCTTCGGCCTGGCCTGGTGCTCCAATCCGATCTCGTCAATGAGGCCGAGTACCCATCGACTATCGTCATTCCAACGACGACCCGGCTGGTGGAAAATCCGGGAATTCTGCGGATTCGCCTCAAGAAGGGCCAAGGCGGAGTTTCTCGCGACAGCGATCTACTTCTAGGCCAAGTGATCGCTGTGGCCAACGAGTCCTTCCGCCAAGAGATTGGCTCCTTGCCAAATCCTATGATGGAAGAAGTGGAAAACCGCATCCGCATCATTCTGAACTTGTGAGATATCTAGGCTTGGTTAGTTTTTATATTCCTTGCCCCTTGGGCCTTACTGAATCACCTTATCCGCCCGTCCCAGCACTGTGCGGGATCGTCACGCCGATCTGCTTCGCCGTTTTGAGATTGATCACCAGCTCGAACTTCGTCGGCTGCTCCACCGGCAGTCGGCCGGCTTGGCGCCCTTCAGGATTTTGTCCACGTAGGTGGCGACGCGCCGGTAGCTGTCCGCAAGGTCCGCCCCATAGGACATGAGCCCACCAGCATCTACAGCTTCTCTGTCGCTGTACATCGACGGCAACCGGCTCTTTAACGCAAAGCCCGCGATCCGTTTTCCGTTAGCAGCCATTAGCGAGCCCCCGGTCACGTAGAGTCCATCTGGGCGGTCTTTATTCAACGCAGCGAATACCGTATCGAAACCGTCCGCAGCTCGTACCTCCCAAGACCGAACAGTTAACCCAAGCGCACGCGCCGCCACTGGAAGAACCTCTTTCACCTCGATTACACTGGGCCGATTGGCCGGTTCGTAGAGAACCGCGACACGGGCAATTTTGGGAACGGCTTCTTTGAATAGCTCCAGCCGCTTCCCGCCTAGTTCTCTGGTAAGGTTTGTTAGGCCGGTGACGTTGCCGCCGGGACGGGCAAGGCTTTCAACGAAGCCTGCCTCGACAGGATCGGGCCCGGTGCCCGTCATAACGATGGGAATCGTCTTGGTCGCATTCTTGGCCGCCCGGATCGGACCGTCCCCTCCTGCTACCACGATGATATCAACCTTGAGACGCACCAGCTCGGCCGCAAGCTCAGGGAGCCGATCGCGCTTCCCCTCCGCATATCGGTACTCGATGGCGATGTTCTGTCCTTCTATGTAGCCAAGCTCGCGCAGAGCCAGCCGAATTGCCTCGGAACGGGTGGATTCGGTAGCTGGGTTCAACGGCGTTAGATACCCTATCCGCGTGACTTTCTTCGGCTGCTGCGCTTCGGCGGAAACAAAGCAAGTTATCAGCAAGACAGTTATCAGCTAACCAGACAAAGAGATTTTGAATTCTATGAGTCTTTTCTCACCTGTTTCTCACTGGTAACTGATCACTGGCAACTGGTCAACTGTCATTTGATCACCCTATCCGCCCGCGCCAGCACATTCGGCGGGATCGTCAGGCCGATCTGCTTCGCCGCTTTCAGATTGATGATGAACTCGAACTTCGTCGGCTGCTCGACTGGCAGCTCAGCGGGCTTGGCGCCTTTCAAAATCTTGTCGACATACGTTGCGGCGCGCCGGTCAAGTCGTTACCGCTCGGGCCGTAGCTCATAAGCCCCCGGCTTCCACAGATTCTCGGATGCCGTATATCGCCGGAAGCCGGCTCTTTGCCGCAAGTTCGACGACCCGTGCTCGCTGAGAATTGAGTACGGAGCCCCCTAGCACGAGGACTGCCTCAGCGCGCCCCTTGCTCGCCGCTCGGAACGCAGTCTCAATATCCTTTGGATCTAGTACGTCGAGGTACTGAAGCTGGATTCTGAGCGCCCCTGCGGCGAGTTCCGTCTCTTTTAAATTTTGCGCCTGTGCCCGGGTTGGTCGAAGTCCCGAAGACGGCCACGCGGGAGAGCCTGGGAAGACTTCCTTCAATAGCTCCAGTCGTTTTCCGCTTAGCTCCCGGTTAACGTTTGATAATCCAGTAATGTTTCCGCCTGGTCGCGCAAGGCTGGCGACGAACCCGTTTCCAATAGGATCGGGATCCTGCGTCATCACAATTGGAATCGTAGCAGTTGCTTCCTTGGCGGCACGGGTGGCATTCGACCCCACGGTGACGATCACGTCTACCTTGAGACGCACTAGCTCCGCCGCGAGCGCGGGCTCGCGATCGAGTTTTCCTTCTGCATATCGCCACTCAATGACGATGTTCTTCCCCTCCACGTACCCAAGCTCGCGCAGGCCCTGCCGGAATGCCTCGATGCGAGCCTGATCGGTAGCCAAGTGGCGCCACCGAGATATCCTATCCGCGGGACTTTCGTTGGCTGCTGCGCCTCGGCGGGAAAGCAAAGCGCTAAGAGCAAGGCGCAAAGCGTAAGACCAAAGAATTTTTTCTCATGATCTACTCCTGTGTTCTTGCCGCTCTTTGCTCCTTACTGTTCGCTCCATGGTCACTGCTATTTGATCACCTTATCCGCCCTCGCCAGCACATTTGGCGGAATCGTCAGGCCGATCTGCTTGGCGGCTTTGAGATTGATGACCAATTCAAACTTCGTCGGCTGCTCCACCGGGAGATCGGCAGGCTTGGCTCCCTTCAGGATTTTGTCCACGTAGGTAGCGACGCGACGGTAGCTGTCCGCGAGGTCCGCCCCGTAGGACATGAGCCCACCGCCATCTACAGCTTCTCTGCTGTCGTACATCGACGGTAACCGGCTCTTTAACGCAAAGGCCACAATGCGTTTTTCGGTTAGCATTTAGGAGCGGGCTCCCCGCCACGTAGAGTCCATCCGGGCGCTCCTTGTTTAGCGCAGCAAATACCTTCTCGAAATCGTCCGCAGTTCGTACCTCCCAAGCTTGGACAGCCAACTTCAGCGCGAGCGCCGCGTTTGGAAGGTCCTCTTTGACCTCGACTACATTGGCTGGAGTGGCCGGCTCGTAAATAACCGCGACACGGGCAATTTTGGGAACGGCTTCTTTTAGAGCTCCAGCCTCTTTCCGCCTATTTTTGCGCCGAGATTTGTCATACCGGTAACGTTGCCGCCCGGCCGGGCAAGGCTCTCAACTAGGCCTGCCTCGACAGGGTCGTTCCCGGCACCCACCATGATTATAGGAATCGTCTTGGTCGCATTCTTTGCCGCTCTGGATCCAATGGATCCCCCCTGCTACGACGATGATATCGACCTTGAGACGCACCAACTCGGCCGCAAGCTCGGAAGCCCGATCGGTCTTTCCCTCGGCATATCGGTACTCGATAGTCGATATTCTGTCCTTCTATGTAGCCAAGCTCGCGCAGAGCCCGCCGAATTCCCTCAGCGCGAGCGGACTCAGAGCTGCATCGACCGACGAAAGGTACCCTATGCGCGGGACTTTCTTCGGCTGCTGCGCCTCGACCGCAACGCCCACACATTACGAATGCGAAAAGACAGCGATAATCCCCACCATTTTCGATTTTGGATTTTAGACTTTGGATTATGAGACAAGAATTTACAACTGGGAGCCAAGACTTTTCATTCATGCGCTTTTCTCTCCTTCAATCCAAAATCCAAAATCGGCAATCCAAAATTGTTTCACTTGATTACCCGATCCGCCCGCGCCAGCACATTCGGCGGAATCGTCAGGCCGATCTGCTTCGCTGCTTTCAGATTGATGACGAAGTCGAACTTTTTCGGCTGCTCCACCGGCAGGTCGGCGGGCTTGGCGCCTTTAAGGATCTTGTCAACATAAGTGGCCGCGCGGCGATATAAGTCAGGAGCGTTCGGCCCGTACGACATAAGCCCACCGGCTTCGACAAGCGCAGCGTCCGCGAACATCGTTGGCAATCGGCTCTTGGTCGCAAACTCTATGATGCGGTTCCGGTGACTATTGATGAGGCCACTCCCCAGAACTTGGAGAGCGCGAGCTTGGCCCGCAATGGCTGCTTTGAATGCACTCTCGAAATTGCTGGGGCTCCGCACCTGAAGCGATTGAACCTCCAACCCCAATGTCGGAGCGGCGATTTCTATCTCTTTTAAGCCCTGGGCCGAACCTTGGTCCGTTGGATTCCAGAGCACGCCGACGCGGGTGAGCCTGGGCAAGGTCTCCTTTAGCAGTTCCAGCCGTTTGCCCGCTAACTCTGCGGCTATAGCGGTCAGCCCTGTGATGTTTCCACCTGGCCGCGCTAGGCTGGCAACAAGCCCGGCGCCAACCGGATCGCTACCGCCTGTCATAACGATGGGGATCGTCTTGGTGGTTTCCTTCGCCGCACGAGCCAAACCACTACCACCCCCTGACGACGATAACGTCTACCTTGAGACTGACCAACTCAGCAGCTAGCTTGGGATACTCATCGGCCTTGCCTCCCGCATATCGGTATTCCATGAAGATGTTCTGACCTTCCACGTAGCCAAGCTCGCGTAGACCTTGCGAAAGCCTCGATGCGAGCCGCATTGGAGGAAGCGGAACTGCCGATTAGAAAGCCCGATCCGCGGGAGTTTCTTTGGCTGCTGCGCCTCGGCACGAAAGGCAAAGCGCAAAGAGCAAAGCGCATAGCGCAAGGCAAAAATTTTTCTATTCATGAATTTTTTTCTGTTCTGCTGACCGCTGACTTCTGACCGCTGATCACTGCCTACTTGATCACCTGATTCGCCCGCTCGAGCACGCGGACCGGAATTGTCAGACCGATTTGTTTTGCCGCCTTAAGGTTGATGATGAATTCAAACTTCGTCGCCTGCTGCACCGGCAAATCAGCCGGTTTGGCGCCTTTCAAGATCTTGTCCACGTAAACAGCCGCGCGCCGATAGAGGTCATCGTAGTCCGCCCCGTAGGACATGAGACCGCCCTCATCGACAAACTCCTTCTGTAAGTAAATAGCAGGCAATCGGTATTTGCCGGCAAGCTCGACGATCCGCTTTCTTTCGGCGAAAAAGCGGGACCGGCGGTCGTCATAATCGCGCCGACCTGCTTCTGCTTTGCGGTTTGAAAGGCGCTCTCTAAACCTTTGGGGTCGGGTTGAGTCTCGATCTCCTCCAATTTTAGCTTTAGCGCCAGAGCCGCAGGCCTGAGCTCTTTCAGTTGGACGTCTCCTGATCCTCCCGCCGGCCGCAGAAGTCCAACTCGGGCGAGTTTGGGGACCGCGTCCTTGAGTATCTCTAGCCTTTTCGTGTTTACTTCGGGCGCTAAACTCGAGAAGCCCGGTGACATTGCCTCCCGGCCGCGCCAGACTGGCAACCAGACCTGCACCCACGGGGTCCCCAGCGTTCGCCATCACGATGGGGATGGTAGTGGTTGCTTTCTTCGCCGCTAACGCGTGGCGTCCTGTGACCACAATCAGATCAACCTTAAGACGAACCAAGTCCGCCGCAAGCTCGGGCAGGCGCTCAGCTTTTGCTCGGCAAACCGGTACTCGATGGTGATATTCTTTCCCTCAATCCATCCAAGCTTGCCAGCTCTTGCCGGAACGCCTCCAAGAGGACCGCGCTACCAGAAGCAGTGCTTGTATCCAGGAAACCTATGCGGAAGATTTTTCCTGGCTGCTGCGCCTGAGCCGCAGCCCCAAAACGAACGTGACAACGAGAGCGAAAGCCCCAGCCATTTTCGATTTTGGATACTTCGACGTTGCTCAGCACAGGTTTTAGATTTCGATTGTCGGAACAAGAATTCGGAGATCGCATCCGAAATTCTTTGTCATTGCTTTTCTGCCTCAATCCAAAATCTAAAATCGACAAATCCAAAATGTCATTTGATGACCTTGTCCGCCCGCGCCAGCACGTTCGGCGGAATCGTCAGGCCGATCTGCTTCGCTGTCTTCAAATTGATGACGAGTTCGAACTTCGTCGGCTGCTCCACGGGAAGATCGGCAGGCTTGGCTCCCTTCAGGATTCTTGTCCACGTAATATGCGACGCGCCGGTAGCTGTCCGCGAGGTCCGCCCCGTAGTACATGAGCCCGCCGGCCTCTACAGCTTCTCTGTCGGTGATACATCGACGGTAACCGGCTCTTTAACGCAAAGCCCGCGATCCGTTTTCGGTTAGCATTCATTAGCGCGCCCCCGAGCACGTAGAGTCCATCCGGGCGCTCCTTATTCATCGCAGCGAATACCCTATCGAAATCGTCCGCAGCTCGTACCTCCCAAGACCGAACAGTCAACCCCAGCGCACGCGCCGCGACTGGGAGAACCTCTTTCACCTCGATTACACTGGGCGGATTGGCCGGATCGTAGAGAACCGCGACACGGGCAATTTTGGGAACGGCTTCTTTGAGCAGCTCCAGCCGCTTACCGCCTAGTTCCCTGCTAAGGTTTGTAATGCCGGTGACGTTGCCGCCGGGACGGGCAAGGCTTTCAATTAGGCCTGCCTCGACAGGATCGAGTCCAGTGCCCGTCATAACGATGGGAATCGTCTTGGTCGCATTCTTGGCCGCCCGGATCGTTCCCCTCCTGTACCACGATGATATCAACCTTGAGACGCACCAACTCGGCCGCAAGCTCAGGGAACCGATCGACTTTCCCTCCGCATATCGGTACTCGATGGCGATGTTCTGTCCTTCTATGTAGCCAAGCTCGCGCAGAGCCAGCCGAATTGCCTCGGCTACGGTGGACTCACGTAGCTGGGTCAGAACGGCGATAGATACCCTATCCGAGGGACTTTCTTCGGCTGCTGCGCCTCGGCCGGAACCCAGCAAGAGTGCACGAGAGCATGACGAAAAGAGTAACAATGGCGAATCTATTTTTCGATCTTTTGAGCATTGAACGTCGGACCATTTTCTTCAGCATCGTCTGTCCTTAGGAAACGAAGCTGACTCACGCATGCTCGGATCAACTCGATCATCTCGCGCCGTACGAACATCTGATCGAAAATGCCCACAATTTTAATTTTGACTCGCCGCTGCACTGTTATTGGTCGTTCATCTGATCACTCTATCCGCTCTCGCCAGCACATTCGGCGGAATCGTTAGTCCGATCTGCTTCGCCGCCTTGAGATTGATGATGAACTCGAACTTCGTCGGCTGCTCGACGGGAAGTCGGCGGGCTTTGGCGCCTTTGAGAATCTTGTCCACATATGTAGCGGCGCGGCGGTTCAAGTCGGTGATGCTCACGCCGTAACTCATAAGCCCGCCGGCTTCCACATACTGGCTCTGCGTGATATGTCGCCGGAGTCGACTCTTTACCGCAAGTTCTACAATCTCGTTTTCGGTGAGAACCGGCGACGCTGCTTGGACCATCATAAGGACTGCGTCAGCACGCCCCTTGCCTGCGGCTCGGAATGCGCTCTCAATATCCTTTGGAACCAGTATGTCTAGGTATTGAAGCTTCACTCTGAACGCCCCTGCCGCGAGTTCCGTTTCTTTTAACTATTGTGCGTTGCCCGGCTGGGTCGAAGTCCCGAAGACGGCCACGCGGGAGAGCTTAGGAATGGTCTCTTTCAAAAGCTCCAGTCGTTTTCCGCTCAGCTCCGGGCGCATGAGCTGACAATCCTGTAATGTTTCCCCCAGGTCGCGCAAGGCTGGCGACGAACCCGTTGCCAACAGGATCGGCATCCTGCGCCATGACGATGGGAATCGTCGTGGTTGCTTCCTTGGTGGCACGAGTCGGTAGTGGACCGGAGGTGACGATCACATCTACCTTGAGACGGACTAGCTCGGCCGCAAGCGCGGGGAGGCGATCGAGTTTTCCCTCCGCATATCGATACTCAATGACAATGTTTTTCCCCTCGACGTATCCAAGCTCACGCAGACCTTGCCGAAATGCCTCGATGCGGTCCGAGCCAGTGGAAGGTGAGACAGCAGTTAGGTATCCTATCCGCGGGACTTTCGTTGGCTGCTGCGCCTCGGCGACAGCGCGCAAGACGACATAGAACGATAGCGCAAGAGCCAACCATTTTCGATTTTGGATTTTCGATTTCGATTTCAGTACCGATCGTGTCCTTGGCAATCTCAGCTTGATCCCTAATCGAAAATCGGCAATCGAAACTCTAACGAATCACTTGATCACTTGATTCGCCCGCTCGAGCACGCGGACTGGAATTGTCAGACCGATCTGTTTTGCCGCCTTGAGGTTGATGATGAATTCAAACTTCGTTGCCTGCTGCACCGGCAAATCAGCCGGTTTGGCACCTTTCAAGATCTTGTCCACGTAAACAGCCGCGCGCCGATAGAGGTCATCGTAGTCCGCCCCATAGGACATGAGACCGCCCTCATCGACATACTCCTTCTGGGAGTAAATAGCCGGCAACCGGTATTTGCCGGCAAGCTCGACGATCCGCTTTCTTTCGGCGAAAAAGGGGCGAGTGGCGGTCGTCATAATCGCGTCGACCTGCTTCTGCTTTGCGGTTTGAAAGGCGCTCTCTAAACCTTTGGCGTCGAGTTGAGTCTCGATCTCCTCCAATTTTAGCTTCAATGCCAGAGCCGCAGGCCTGAGCTCTTTCAGTTGGAGGTCTTGTCCTATGCTGGCTCCCGGCGGCCGCAGAAGTCCAACTCGGGCGAGCTTGGGGACCGCGTCCTTGAGTATCTCTAGCCTTTTGGTATTTAGCTCGGTCCTAAACTCGAGAGCCCGGTGACATTGCCTCCCGGCCGCGCCAGACTGGCAACCAAACCTGCAGCCTACTGGGTCCCCAACGTTCGCCATCACGATGGGGATGGTAGTAGTTGCTTTCTTGGCCGCCAACGCCGTGGCGTCCCTGCGACCACAATCAGATCAACCTTTAGACGAACCAACTCCGCCGCAAGCTCAGGCAGGCGCTCATGCTTTTGCTCGGCAAACCGGTACTCGATGGTGATATTCTTTCCCTCGATCCAGCCAAGCTTGCTCAGCTCTTGCCGGAACGCCTCCACGAGGACCGCGCTACCGGAAGCAGTGCTTGGATCCAGGAAACCTATGCGGAAGATTTTCCCTGGCTGCTGCGCCTCGGCAGGAACACGCAAAGCGCAACAGAGCAATGGCCAGCCAGTTTGCATTGGATGCTGAGTATCGACGCGGAAAGCAAAGGATTTTTTCATTCGATGCAATGCTTTGCATTCATGCGTTGATCCGTTTCCATCACTCCGATACTCTGACATCTCTGCATCCTCATGTCACTTGATCACTTTGTCCGCCCGCGCCAGCACATTCGGCGGAATCGTCAGGCCGATCTGCTTCGCCGCTTTCAGATTGATGATGAACTCGAACTTCTGTCGGCTGCTCCACCGGAAGATCGGCGGGCTTAGCGCCTTTCAGAATCTTGTCCACATACGTAGCGGCGCGCCGGTACAAGTCGGTCAAGCTCACGCCGTAGGTCATAAGCCCCCGTCTTCCACATATTCTGACCTGCTGTATATCGCCGGGAGCCGGCTCTTTACCGCGAGTTCGACAATCTGTGTTCGACTGAGAATCGAAGACGGGGCCCGCCAGCACGAGGACTGCGTCAGCACGCCCCTTGCTTGCGGCTCGGAATGCGGTCTCAATATCCTTGGGATCTAGTACGTCTAGGTATTGAAGCTGCACCTTGAACGCCCCTGCGGCGAGTTCCATCTCTCTTAACGATTGCGCGTTGCCCGGGATGGTCGAAGTCCCGAAGACGGCCACGCGGGAGAGCTTAGGAACGATCTCCTTCAGAAGCTCCAGTTGTTTTCCGCTTAGCTCCGGGGCAAGGGTGGACAATCCAGTGATGTTCCCGCCAGGTCGCGCAAGGCTGGCGACGAACCCGTTGCCAACAGGATCGGTATCCTGCGCCATGACAATGGGAATCGTAGACAGTTGCTTCCTTGGCGGCACGGGTTGCTGTCGGACCACCCGTGACGATGACGTCTACCTTGAGACGCACTAGCTCGGCCGCGAGCGCGGGGAGGCGATCGAGTTTTCCCTCTGCAGATCGCCACTCAATGACAATGTTTTTCCCCTCCACGTACCCAAGCTCGCGCAGACCCTGCCGGAATGCCTCGATGCGGGCCGAGTTAACGGAAAGGGAGACAGCCATCTAGGTATCCTATCCGGGGGATTTTCGTTGGCTGCTGCGCCTGAGCGAGATTCACCGCAGTCAAAATCCCCGTGATAACGACGACTGCGGCGAATTCTTTAAACATGTTTCCTCCGATTGAAAACCTGCACTGAGCCGCGTCGATTGAGGAGCAGGAACAGTGCCACAGTCCTTTTCTCCGCAGCTCAACCTAGAGATTGGAATTCACGAGCAATTTTCGCCGTCACCGGTCGAGCGCCGGAACCAAAGCATGAGGCATGTGTAGCCGTTTTGATACGGGGTGTATCAAGATTGATTCACCGCGCCGCATTCTCGCCTGCCCCTCTTCTTTCGAAGACGGGTGATACCATGCTACCAAAATCGCTGAATGGTCTTGCTGTGCCCCTTGGGAAAATGAGGATCGAGGGGGATTTCGGCGAGCGTGTGAAAACGTCTGAGCTACCTTCTCACAATAGACCGAATATTGGAACTCAGAACAGTCCGGGAGGCGAAGATCCCTAGTGTGGCGTCTAAAGTTCGTTTAAATAAGTCCAATACGATTGGCATCAGCCTGAAGTCGAACTCAAAATCCCCCTTTGTACCTCCTGGTTCAAAGGGGGATTTCTCGCTAGCTATCACCCCTCTTTGCCAAAGAGGGGAAGGGGAGATTTTCGGACATATTGATGCGGGAAACTTCTGTGACAAGACACTAGTCTAGCCTAGTCTAAGGTTGTTTGTGGATGCCGGCGCCGGTCAGGTAATCGAAGAGATTGGCGATGTTCATCTGCATCACGCGAGGGGACATGCCGTCCTGGCCGACGTCCATGGGATATCGATCCGTGAATGCCGTGAGCTTGGCCACGCACTCCTCTTTGTTCATGCCGCGCCCAATCCCGCCGCGCACGTACTCCACCCACTCGCTGATGAACGAGCCTTGCTCGTCCAGTAGCGCTTATCGCATACCGGCCCGTGGCCGGGGACGAACGTTTCCTCGCGCAGCGCGCGCAGCGATTCTAGCGCTTTGCAGCCAATGATCCGGATTGGCTTCTTGGAGCCAGGTCTGCACCTTGCAGAAAATATTGTCGCTGGTGAAGACGACGCCCTCCTCTTCGACGATCACCGCTGCTTGGTAAGGCGTGTGACCGGGCATGTGCACCATGCGGAACGTGTGATTACCCACGTGCAAGGTCATCTCGCTTTGAAACGTGATCACCGGCGCGTTGGCTTTATAGTTTTCCAATAGTTTTGGTTCTTCCGGTCCGAACGACGCCACCCGAGCAACATGCGCGGCCAAGTCCGTGCCAAGGATGCGCGAGCGCACGCCTTCGTGAGCGACCACCGGTACGTCGAAGAAAGCATTGCCGGTCCAATGATCGCCGTGCGGCTCGGTGTTGATGATATAGCGGAGCCGACCGAGCCGCTCGATTTCTCCCCTTAACCGTATAGCGTCGCTCGGCTTGTGCGGCGTATCGATCACTACCAGCCCATCCGAAGTCGTAACGACCCCGTGATTGGCGCCCTTCAACCCGGTTTCAATGAGGATGTTAGTTGTCAGCTGCTTCATGGCGCACCTTTTATCGACATGCCGAATAAACATCCAAATCACGATTTCATAAATGAGTTGGTTCAGAATTCTTTCGGTTCTTCGTCGTTATGCCCGCGAAATCGGGTATCTAGACTTGTTTGAAATTTCTGGATTTCGGCTCGCGCTACCCCGGACTGTGATCCCGGGTTGGCCGGAATGACGTTTGCATCATTTAGCGCTTCTTCGTAACACTACGCTATCCAGCTTTGTGACCCAATTCCCGCGCTGCCTGAATTGCAAATCTGCTATCGGCGACGTCTTCGAACGCCGCTTTTTTGTCAGCGAAGCGACCCTGCGACTGAACCCCGCGAATAATATTTTCCATGCCCGCGCGCGTCGGCACGCCGGTTCCGACCCACGCACCGGCCATGAGCTCAAAGCTCCTGAGCGCGATTTCCCGGTCCATCTTCATGACTTTCATTGTGAAGTCGACGGCGCGTTCTTTGGAGCTCAGCAGCAAGTCTTTCGCCTCTTGCAGTGACTTGATGATTCTAACCACTTGTTCGGGCTTCGCGTTCAATGTCTTGACCAATGTGGTCAATCCGCCCACCGGCATCTCGACGACCGAGCCCAGATCGAGGATACGGCTGAAGCCTTTTTTCAGCACAAGAAACAGCAACGGCGGATCGACTGTTGCAGCGTCGACGGCTTTCGACTCCAGAGCCCGCAAATATTGCTGCGGCCCGAGCGACACGACGATATATTCCCGTGGATTGCCACCGAACTTTTCGATCGCCATCGTCAACGAGGTATGCGTCGTCCCGCCCAATCCGGTGACGCCGATCTTCTTTCCGCGCAGGTCTTGCAGAGTCTTCAATTCCGGTTGCGCCACGACCGAGTGCAGAATGCGATTGGAGACGACCCATACGGCGCGGGAAGGGATGCCCGCGAGAGTCCCGCCGACTGATCCGGGGCCGACGCCGGCGACGTATTCAAGCTCGCCGGCGCCCAACGCCACGGCCGAGAGCTGTGACGTCAGCAGCAGGATTTCGACATCCAATCTGTTGCGAGAAAATATTCCTAGTTCTTTGGCGGCGAGCAGGGGTAAATTACTGAGGGAGGGACCCACGATAAGAGATTCTGACTTTGTCTTGAGCAAATGAAGTGCCGCTGTCGCATAGCGCACAGATCAATCCGCACAGTAGAATAAGTCTAGTTCGTACAGTCGTGCTCACAGACCAAAACCCGACACCCGACACCTGAAACCTCTGGATTCTAATCCACTTTGTAACCCAGTTCCTTTGCGACTTCTCTCGCCATACGCGTATCGGTGATTTCCTCGAAGGCGATTTTTTTGCCCGCGAACTGGCCGAGCATCTGCAACGACTTGACGATCTGCTCCATGCCCTCGCGGCTCGGCACGCCGTTGCCGGCGGCGCTGCGGCGATTATCCGCGAACATTTCTTCCGCCACTTCGCGGTCGACTTTAATCGTGCGCATGATCAAATCGATCGCCTTCTCTTTCGACTGAAGCAGCGTTCGCTTGGCGCTTTGCAAAGAACGGATCACGCGCTTGAGCTCGCTCGTACGGTTCTGGATCGAAGCGGTCGAAGCCGTGAGTCCGCCGAGCGGCATCTGAACGTAATCGCCGATTTCGAGTAGCGGACGAAACCCTTTTTTCTTGGCATGATAATTCAACGGCGAATTGAGCTGCGCGGCTTCGATGGTGCCGTTCTCCAAACCGCTCATCAGCTGCGGCGCGCCCAGAGCGATAATGATGAAGTCTTTCGGATTTTCTCCGACCGCCTCCAGCGCAATGCGCAGCGCCACATCCGACGTGCCACCGAGCCCGGTAAGACCGAGCCGCTTGCCGCGCAATTCTTTTAGCGACTTGAACTCGGGCCGAGCGAGAACCGTGTAGATCAGCGACTCTGAGGCGAACCAGACGGCTTTGGAAGGCAATCCCCGGAGCGTTGCCGCAACTGAGTTCGGACCGACTCCCGCGACATAGTGTATATCGCCGCTGGCCAAAGCCGAATTTGCCGCTTGCGAGCGCATTTGAATGCTTTCAACATCGAGGCCGTTCTGCTCGAAGATCTTCCACTGCTGCGCGGCGAACAAGGCCAGGCAACAGATGGAGATGTTGGGGTAAGATATACGGATCTTGGTTTTAGCTTCTTGGCCGAATCCGGGAGATGTAGAAACATACAGAAGAAATGCTGCCCCAAAAATTGCAACCGAGCAGAACGTCAGCCGTTTATTTTTCTTCAACATCGATCCGCCTCCCGCTTATTGAATTCGACAATCGCCCGTTGGCGGCCGCGGTGATACTACCGACGCTGATCAAAAGATTTCCTCGCCCCGACAGCGATTGCATCCTGATGTCATCCTGAGCCGATAGGCGAAGGATCTCGTCTTCGTGCTTGACTAAAAGGCGAGATGCTTCGCTCATGCTCAGCATGACATCTAGAGGAATTTTCTCACCGCGCCACAACCTTCAGGAGGAATGACGCGCTGCTTGGTTACATGCTCGCCTCAACTCCCGAGTCGCTTCAACGTCGATTTCGAACTTGCGTCCATTTTGCCGAATCACCACGCCATAATCGCGCCGCGCCGCTTCGAGCGAAACATAGCCGGAGCGCACGTCGGCGAGTACGCGCTCGGGATCGCGCTCCAAGGGATTCCAAAATCCGCCGCCGCCGCCCACTTCCACTAAGAATCCATCACCAGCTTCCAGCGAAACGTGACCCGCGGTTTTTCCCGTCGGTAGTTTTTGCACGGAACCGTCCTTGCGGACAATGCTGAAACGATTGGCCAGCGCGTCTTTACCGCCGTGCAACCCCCAGGGCGGGCAAAGCGTTCGCTCCATCGCGGACAAAACGCTGCCGGGCGAAAGCATCCGCACCTCCTGCGCCACGCCGAGACCGCCGCGAAACTTACCCGGGCCGCCGGAGTCCTGGCGCAGTTTTCGATATGAGATGAATATCGGCCCTTTCCCTTCGCCCGCTTCCACGGGCGTGTTATGCGTGTCGCCGTCATTGATGCAAAACGTCGCGTTCTGTCCGTCGCTATCGTGCAGCGCTCCCCAACCGCCGCCCGAAAGTGTCGCCGGGAAATGAAAGGCGCGACCCGTTTTGGGATCGAGACCGAAAGTGCGCGGCGCGGCAAGGTCTGCGTGTTGCCCCGCCATCACGTTGTCGGGACAAGCCGGCGCGAGCGCTTTGAAGATCGTATCCGCAACCGTCATCGGCACAGTCATCCAGGTGCGCACCGGCGCCGGTTTGGTGGCGCTTACAATCCGCCCCGGCGGCAATACGACTTTGAGCGGCCGGAAAGATCCGTGGTTGATCGGCAGCAGTAACGGCGTTGTGAGAAACTTGAAAGCAACTTCAGAAGCCGAACGGCCAGCCGTCGAGCCCGAATTATACGGCCCCGCCACTTGCGGACTCACGCCGCTCAAGTCGACGGTCATCTCGTCGCCCCGCACTTCGACGCGAACTTTGATCGGCACATGCTTGCCCAGGTTGACGCCGTCGTCGTCCATGAACGATTCGGCTTCGTAAACGCCGTCGGGAATTTTTTCTACCGCGGCGCGCGCCAACTTCTCGCTCTGATCGAATATCAGCCGCACGGACTCTTTGAACGTCTCGGCGCCGTAGCGCCGGAGCAATTGCGTTAAGCGGCGCTCGCCGGTGCGGATCGCGGCGATCTGCGCGCGGAAATCGCCCATGGCGAATTCCGGCAGCCGGCAGTTACTGCGAATGATCGCCGTCAGCTCCGCGTCCTGCTTACCGGCTTTGAATATCTTCACGAACGGCATCTGCAAGCCTTCCGAGAAAATGTCCCGCGTCACCGCGCCGAGCACGCCGCCCACGTCCTGCCAGTGACCCATGGAAGATGAGAACGCTACCAGTTCGCCGTCGTGAAAAACCGGCAAAGTAAAAATCATGTGATTCAGTGACTGCCCATCACCTGCGGATCGTTGGTGAGAAGAATGTCGCCGGGGTAAATATTTTCTTTACCCCAGTGATCGAGCTTCGCCTTGATCGAGTCCGACAGCCCACGGATAAACATCGGCAAGCCGAGGCCGATGGAAATCGTGTTGCCGTCGGCGTCGAACAGGCCGACGGTGAAATCCTCCGCCTCGTAAATGATCATGTTGTACGCGGTGCGCATGAGATTGGTCTTCATCTCATCGGTGATCGCCACCACCGTGCTGCGAATCACTTCGGCGGTGAAGGCATCAACGCGGGATCCAATTTCGTTGGTACTGATTGCTGTCATGAATTAACCGCAGACATAAATCCGAATTTCACGAATCATATAGGGGCAGACCTACGTGCCTACCCGCTCGGGCGACCACATAGGGTCGCCCCTACAAAAACACCGCGGCGAAACGGCTAGTTCTTCGTGAGATATTCGCCGTCGCCAGCGCTGCTAGTCATTTGCCTCCGCAATTCCGCCGTCGCTGCCGTGTCGACATCAAACCGTCGTCCGCGCTGCTGAATCACGACGCCGTAATCCCGCCGCGCGGCCTCCAACGATACGTACCCTGCGCGCACGTCGGAGAGCACGCGTTCTGGGTCGCGCTCGAAAGAGTTCCAGAAGCCACCGCCCCCTGCCGTCTCGATCAAGAAGGAATCCCCCGCATCGATCTCTGTCGGTTTGATTTTACCCGTCGGAAATTTTTCCACTTCGCCATTCGCGCGCTGAATCGAAATCCGATTCGCCAGCGCGTCTTTGCCGCCGTGCAGCCCCCACGGCGCGCAGATGGTTCGCTCCACATGAGCGTGAATTGTCGCCGTCCTTCGCATGCGCACCTCGTTTGCCACGCCGAGGCCGCCGCGGAACTTGCCCGGACCTCCGGAGTCTTGGCGCAAAGTGCGGCGCTCGACGATGATCGGACTCTTGGCCTCGGTCGCTTCGACAGGCGAGTTGTGCGTGTCGCCGTCATTCAAACAAACCGTCGCGCTCATGCCGTCTTCGTCGTGCTTGGCTCCCCAACCGCCGCCGGGGTGACCGATATGCGACCAGAAAAACCGGCCGGTCGACGCATCGAAGCCGTGCGGGTTGACCGTGCAGAGGTCGGCATAATGTCCGGCGATGGTACGCTCCGGACAGGCCGGCGCCAGCGCGCGAAAAATCGTGTCGCACACGGTCATCGGCACGGTCATCCAGACACGCACCGGCGCCGGCTTCACTGCGCTCACCACGCGCCCCGGCGGCAGAATGATCTTGAGCGGCCGAAACGAGCCGTCGTTGATCGGCAATAGTAGCGGCGCGGTGACACACTTGAAAACAACTTCGGCGGCTGAGCGCCCAGCAGTAATGCCGGAGTTGTAAAATCCCGCCACCTGCGGGCTGACGTCACTCAGATCGATCGTCATTTTATCGCCGCTGACTTCGACCCGGACCTTAATTGGAATATGTTTGAGCAGATTCACGCCGTCGTCGTCCATGAACGACTCGGCCTCGTAAACACCGTCGGGAATCTTCTCCACCGCCGCCCGCGCGACTTTTTCACTCTGCTCGTAAACCAGCCGGATGCTCTCTCTGAATGCCGCATTGCCGTAGCGCTTTAATAAATGCATCACCCGCCGCTCGCCGGTGCGGATGGAGGCCAGCTGCGCGCGCATATCGCCCATCGCCCGCTCCGGCACGCGCACGTTAGCTTTGATGATCGCTGTGATCTCGGGATTTTCTATTCCGGCACGGAAGCTTTTCACGAACGGCAACTGCAATCCTTCGGAAAAGATATCGCGGGTCACGCCGCCGAGCTGCCCGCCGACGTCCTGCCAATGCGCCATCGCCGAAGAAAATGCCACCAGCTCACCATCGTTAAAAATCGGCAGCGTAAAAATCAGATGATTCAAGTGGCTGCCCATGGTGTAACTGTCATTGGTCAAGAGAATGTCGCCCGGCTCGATGTTTTCTTTGCCCCAGTGCGCGATCTTCGCCTTGATCGCATCGGACAAGCCGCGGATAAACATCGGCAGGCCGAGGCCGATGGAGATCGTGTTACCGTCCGCGTCGAACAGTCCGACGGTAAAATCTTCGGCTTCGTAGATGATCGTGTGATACGCCGTGCGCATCAGGTTGGTCTTCATCTCCCCCGTGATTGCCACCAACGCGCTCCGAATCACCTCGGCAGTAAAAGCGTCAACGCGGGGTTTATTCGCCGATTGTGCAGTATTCATATCTTCGGTTTTACACGGCTTGAACGATTTGAACCTTTTGAACGGCTTGAACGGCGCGCGCTTACTGCGCGCTTCCGAGCTGCATAATCAGATGCCCGTACGCATTCACCGTCACCGTGTCGCCGGGCTCGACCACTGTCGTTGACGCCGCCTCTTCGATGATCGCCGGACCGGAGATCACATTGCTATGCAGCAGCTGGGTTCGATCGTAGACCGGCGCCTCGACAGCCCCAGTACCTTCGAAGATAACCATGCGGGTTCCGCGCCGGGCATTTGCCGGCGGCGTTTCTTCACCGGCAGCGACTTGGCCAAACTGCGGTTTGCCGAGCCGCCCGATCGCGGAGACGCGCAAGCTCACGATGTCGGCGGATTCTTCCGGCGCGCTGTGGCTGTAGCGCAGCTCATGCGCCTCGTCAAAAAGCCGCTTGATCTCGGCGCGCGCGGTTTCATCGCCGACCTCGGCCGGCATGCGCACCGCCACCGCGTGTTCCTGACCGACATAGCGCATGTCGGCGGCGCGCTCGAAGACGATCCGGTCCGTCGAAATGCCCGACGCCTCGAGCGCCGCCCGCCCTTCGTCTTCGAGTTTCTTGAACTGATCTTCCAGTTGGACCATCTCCAGATCGTCCATGCGTTCGAAGAGCGTCTGCACGTAGTCGCGGCGCAGATCGGCCATCAGCATGCCGACCGCGGAAAAATGTCCCGGCGCGCTCGGGATAATGATTTTCCCGATCGACAATTCCTTCGCCACCGATGCGGCATGCAGCGGCCCGCCGCCGCCGTAAGCGACCAGCGTAAAATCGCGCGGGTCGAGGCCGCGCTCGAGGGTCACGTGACGCACCGCGTTAGCCATCGCCGAGGTGGCGACTTGCAGCATGCCCGCGGCGGCGCGTTCGAGATTTACGTTGAGCGTTTGCGCAACCCGTTCGCGTAGCGCTTTTTCCGCGGCGCTTCGATCCAAGCGCATTTCGCCGCCGAGAAAGCGCTCGGGCGAGAGTCGGCCGAGGATGACGTTCGCGTCTGTGACCGTCGGTTCGCTGCCGCCGCGACCGTAACTCGCGGGCCCGGGTTCCGCGCCGGCGCTGCGCGGACCGACGTGCAACCCACCGCCTTCGTCGAGCCACGCGATGCTGCCGCCGCCGGTGCCGACTTCGACGATGTCGAGAACAGGAATACGCACCGCGAGCCCTTCGTTGTAGCCACCGATGAAATAATCCGGCGAAAGGCTCGGTTCACCGCGCCGGATCACGCACGCTTTTGCCGTAGTCCCGCCCATGTCGAAAGCGATCGCGGCGTCGAGGTCGAGCAATTCACAAAGCGCCATGGTGCCGACCACGCCGCCGGCCGGTCCCGACTCCATCATTTGAATACACTGGCGCCGCGCCATGTCGACATCGGACAGGCCGCCGTTGGACTGCATGATCATAAGATTGCCGCGGAATTTGTTATCGCGCAGCCGTCGTTCGAGATCACCCAAGTATTGGCTTACTTTGGGCCCGACGTAGGCGTTGGCCGCAACGGTCGACGTGCGCTCGTATTCACGATACTCGCGCGACAGCTCATGGGACGCGCTTAAAAATAAATTTGCATCGGTTTCGCGCAGGATCTCGCACATGCGGATCTCATGCTCGGGCGCGCGGTAAGAATGAAGAAACAGCACCGCCACGGCTTCGAATCCTTCTTCCTTGATCATGCGCGCGACCTCGCGTGCTTCCTGTTCGTCGAACGGCGTGCGCACCGAGCCGTCGGCGAGCCGGCGCTCGGTAACTTCAAAAATATCCTCGCGCGGCACCAGCGGGCGATGCTTGCGAAAACGCGGGTTGAACGACTCGGGGCGATTGATTCGGCCGATCTCGTAGACGTCGCGGAAACCTTTGGTCGTCACCAGCGCGGTCTTGGCGCCATTGCGCTCGATGATCGCATTGACCACCACCGTGGAACCGTGAATCAAGGTCGACACGTCGGCGAAGCGAACGGCAGCCTTGGTCAAACCTTCCAACACTCCACGCGCCAACTCCGCCGGCGTCGATAGCGCCTTCGCCAACGCCAGCGAACTCATCGCTTCGTCAAACACGACCACGTCGGTAAATGTGCCGCCGATGTCAACTGCTACGCGCAATTCTTTACCCCCCTTTGTTATCCACCCTCCACCGCCTCTGAGTTCAAACCGTTCCAGTCGTTCAAAACGTTCAAGCCGTTAGATCACAAAACCTGTTCTTGAATGGCGCAGTAAACGACTTGAATTCTACAGACGATTTGAACGTCTTGAACGCTTTGAACTATTTGAACGCGCGGCGCACACGCCGCGCTAGCCGCACCGGTGGTTGGCGAGATACTCGCTCAGCCACTTGTTCCAGGCTTCGTCGATCAGGCGAATCGCGCTCATCTGCGGATCGGCTCCATCGACGCTCTCCACCAGCGCGACGACGCGCAGATCGACGCCGGTCAGATGCGGATCGGCGCAAAAATGCTCGCGGATCATCACGACTCGTTCGGACTCCAGCGCCGCTAAAGCGCGATCGCCTTCTTCCGTGCCGATCCCGTAACGCGCCAGCGAAGCCCGCAATTCGGTCATGAAGCGCGCTTGTTTGTTGCGGCTGCGCAATAATTCGATGACCGTTGTGCGAGGATCTTTGCGTTGAGAAACAGTTTTTGTTTCGGCGGGATGATCCATCTCGGTTCGGTTGCGCGAGCGCCTGTCTCGCGCAGAACTCTATGGAAGCCGATGGCGCTTGTCAAACATGCGCAAACGACAAACGGCGCACCGATTCTCCACGCAAAAGTCATGTTGAATTTGTTTCCTCCCTGTGTAAATCTGATTTTTCCCATGGCCGATCAGACCGCCACTCTTTTGCGCGAACTTCCATCCATCGATCGTCTGCTCAAGCATCCGCGCTGCGAAGCATTGCTGGCGCGTTACAATCGGGAATATGTCACGGAGCAAAGCCGCGCCGCCCTCGAACGTCTGCGCACTGAGATCAGGCGCGGCGGCGGCGTAGTCGACCTGAATGACGATGCGATCATCGAACGGATCGAAAGCGCGATTTTGATCGACGGCCAACCGGGACATATTCGAGTCGTCAACGCCACCGGCACCCTACTGCACACAAATTTAGGACGCGCCCTGCTACCGCGCGCGGCAATCGACGCCATGCTCGAGGTCGCCGATCATCCGATCAATCTGGAATACGATCTCGCCGCCGGCAAACGCGGCAAGCGCGAGGAGACGCTCGAAAAGCTATTGACGGATCTTACCGGCGCCCAAGGCGCGACGGTGGTCAATAATAATGCCGCCGCGGTATTGCTCGGTTTGAACACGTTGGCCGAAGGCAAAGAAGTGATCGTTTCTCGCGGCGAGCTGATCGAGATCGGCGGCGCTTTTCGCATTCCTGAGATCATGGCAAAAAGCGGCGCCGTGCTGCGTGAAGTCGGGGCAACCAATCGCACCCACCCGGTGGATTATGAGAATGCCATCAATGAAAAAACCGCGTTGCTGCTTAAGGTCCACACGAGCAATTATAAAGTGGTCGGCTTCACCGCCGAAGTGACGTTGGAAGAGCTCGTCGCCATCGGCAAAAAGCACAACCTGCCGGTGATGGAAGATCTCGGCAGCGGCGCTTTTATCGATTTAAGCCGGTACGGCCTGCCGAAGGAACCGATCGTCGCGGAAAGAATTCAAGCCGGCGCGAGCATCGTGACGTTTAGCGGCGATAAGATCCTCGGCGGCCCGCAAGCGGGCCTGATCGTCGGCAAAAAAGATTTGATCGGCAGGATGAACAAGAATCATCTGCAGCGCGCGCTGCGCTGCGGCAAGCTGACATTGGCCGCGCTGGAAGCAACCTTGCGCCGCTACCGCCAGTCGCCGAACATCGTCGAAGAAATTCCCACGCTGCGAGCCTTTACCCGATCTGTCGAAGAAATTCGCGCGACCGGCGAACAGTTGCTGCCGAAGCTCCAGGCGGCGCTCGGCGCCGAATTCCAGATCCAACTCGAAGACTCAACGGCGCAGATCGGCAGCGGCGCTCTGCCGACCGAAGAGCTACCGACGGTCGTCGTCAGCGTCGCGCATCCAAAACTCAGCGCCAACGCCATCGCGCAAAAATTCCGCGCTGCCGATCCGCCGATCATCGGTAGAATCAAAGACGACCGCTTTCTTCTCGACCTGAGAACAATCTTCGACCCGACGAGCTGGTCCCGAATTTAAATCGGGCCGAGATCTCGCAGGACAAATTTCGCAGCATGAGACGTATGGTTCACGTTCAAGGTTCTAAAGGATTCTGAAACCTGAAAATTGACTAAACTTTGAACCGACAAATGCCCTACATCATCGGCACCGCCGGCCATATCGATCACGGTAAAACCAGCCTGATCAAGGCGCTCACCGGCACGGACACCGACCGGCTCAAAGAAGAAAAAGAGCGCGGCATCTCCATCGATCTCGGCTTTGCCCATCTCGATTTGCCCGACGGCACTTCGGCGGGCATCGTCGATGTGCCGGGCCACGAGCGTTTTATCAAGAACATGCTCGCCGGCGCTCACGGCATCGATCTCGTGCTGTTTACCGTCGCCGCCGATGATGGCGTTATGCCGCAGACCGAAGAGCATTTGGACATCGTTCATCTGCTCGGCATCAAGCTTGCGCTTTTTGTGATCACCAAAGCGGATCTTGTTTCCGCTGCGCGGATCGCCGACATCGAGGAAGAGATCGATATTTTAACTCTCGGCACGACGCTGGAAAATTCCCCGAAGATAGCCGTTTCTTCGGTGACCGGCCAAGGAATTCCAGAGCTCAAAGAACGCATCGCCGAAATTCTAAAAAGCCACGCCAAAACCGCGCCGAACGGTTACTTCCGCCTGCCCGTCGACCGCGCCTTCGTCCTGCAAGGACATGGCGTCGTCGTTACCGGCACGGCGCTCAGCGGCGAAGTCAAAGTCGGCGAGCAAGTGCGCTGCCTGCCGGGCGATCATCTTTTTCGCGTGCGCAGCCTGCAGGTTCACGGCAAATCCGTCGACGCGGCGGTATGGGGACAGCGGGTGGCGATCAATCTCACCGGTCCCGAGCGCGCCTCGATCGAGCGCGGTCAGGTGATCTGCCACGAGAAGCTGGCGCTGACTTCGGACCGCTTCGATGCATTTCTGGAAGTCCGGCCGGCGGCGGCCAAGGGCATCAAAAATCATCAGCGAGTGCGCATTCATCTCGGCACCGCCGAACGGCTCGGCAAAATTGTCGTCCTCGGCAATGCGGAAAAAATCGAGCCCAAACAATCGGCCTATTGCCAAGTCATGCTCAACGAGCCGCTGCTGGTCTTGCGCGGCGACCATTTCATCGTGCGCGACGAGACTGCGCGGCGAACTTTGGCGGGCGGGCGGGTGATCAATCCCTGGGCGAAACGCCACAAACGGGGCGATCGCGAGCTGAGTAACCGGTTGGAAGCGCTGCACCGCGGCGACATCGCGACGCTCACTGCAAGCCTTTATCGACGGCAGCGAATCGTTCGCGGCGCCGATCGACGCGATTCATCAATTTCTCAACATCAGGGAAGAAACCGATGCGCGATGCCATCGACACGATGAAACCGCTGCGCGTCTTGAGCGCCGAAGGCGAAAAAGTTTACACCACCGAACAAAAATGGCGGCGCATCAATGAACAAATCGTCCAATCGTTAAAGGACTTTCACGCCGGTCATCCGCTCCTGCCCGGGATGGACATGGAAGAATTGCGCGGCAAGCTGGTTTATGAATTGTCCCCGAAGATTTTCCGCCTCGTCGTCGACACCATGATCGAAGAAAAGCTGATCGCCAAGGAAGACAACCTGCTGCGCCTTGCCAGTCACCGCGTCCAGCTCGGCGGCCAAGAAAAGACGCTGATGGACAAAATCAAAAAACTCCTCGGCGAACAGCCGCTGGCGCCTCCGGATCTGAAAGAGATCGAAAAACAGGCCGGCGTGCCGCGCCCGCGTTTGAATGAAGTGATCCGCCTGCTGGAACGAGACGGCTCGATCGTCCGCGTCACCACCGACATGTATTTTCTGGCGAGCAGCATCGAAACGCTTGCGGCAAAGATTAAAAGAATATTTAACTGAGAAAGGCGAAATGACCGCGGCATCCTTCCGCGATCTGATCGGCTCCAGCCGCAAGTACACGATCCCGCTCCTGGAATACTTCGATCGTGACGGACTGACGATTCGCATCGGCGACATCCGCCGATTGAAATCTGCGCCGACGAGTGAAAAGCCGCTCTCGCCGCGTTGAATTTAACCATTGATTCGCACTAAAGTAATCGCATCATGATCCTTAGAAAAGAGAAAAGCTGTGCGGCTGACGCAAGAGGTCAAAGCCGCGGGCTGAGCAGCAAAGCTCGGCCCCGCCGACCTCGCGCAAGTTTTGCACGAGCTGCCCAAGTTCAAGAATTCCGACATGCTCGTCGGCACCGAAACCGGCGACGACGCCGGGGTGTATCGACTGCGCCCCGACCTCGCGATCGTCAACACGGTGGATTTTTTTACGCCGATCGTCGATGACCCCTACATCTTTGGCCAGATCTCGGCGGCGAACTCGCTGAGCGACGTCTACGCCATGGGCGGCGATCCCAAGACCTGCATGAATATCGTCTGCTTCCCCAAAGGCAAGATGGATATCGAGATCCTCGGCGAGATCCTCAAGGGCGGCGCCGACAAGGTAAAGGAAAGCGGCGCGGTGATCATCGGCGGTCACAGCATCATCGATGAAGAAATCAAATACGGCATGGCGGTCACTGGCGTCATCCATCCCGACAAGATCTTTCGCAACGTCGGCGTCCAGGAAGGCGACGCGCTGATCCTCACCAAACCCCTCGGCACCGGCATCATCACCACCGCGCTAAAAAAAGGCAAAGCTTCGGAAGAGAGCGTAACCGAGGCGGTGGAGTCGATGACCACGCTGAATGCCGCGGCGTCGCTCGTCGCGCGCAAACACCCGGTTCACGCCTGCTCCGATGTCACCGGCTTTGGCATTCTCGGCCACGCCCTCGGGATGGCCAGCGGCAGCGGCGTCACTTTGGTGATCGAATCGGCGAAGATGCCGCTTTTACACCGCGCCGCAAGCTTGGCGGAAAAGGGCTACATCACCGGCGGCTGCAAGCGAAACAGAGAATACTTGAACGATAAGATGACGATTGACAAATCGATTCGCGAAGGGCTCGTCGAAGTCGCCCTCGATCCGCAAACTTCCGGCGGCCTGCTCATCGCCGTTGCCAAACGGCACGCCGCCAAACTGATCGAGGATCTCCATAACGCGGGTGTCGCGCAGGCGACCGAAGTCGGGTACGCCACCTCGCTGCAAAAACCCTGGGTGCGCCTCGTCTGAAGCGGCCCTCCGGCGCGCTCCGCCGAATAATTTTTACGTAAAATTCGTACACGGGCCGCGCGCATTTATAGCGGCGCGGCGGCATTTTTTCACAAGAGCGGCGCAATCGGCGTAGCGTTTTGTTAAACTATGACCCAGATGGACAATCCCCATGGCCAATCCCCTCCAAACTGTCGCTCGACTCTATAATATCCAGACCAGATATCGCGACGGCTTCGGCCAATTGCGCACCGCGCCGACCGACTCGGTTCTCAGTGTGCTCAACTCACTCGGCGCGCCGGTGCGGTCCCTCGAGGATCTTCCCAACTCCCTACGCGAACGCCGCCAGTCCCAGTGGCAACGCGGCATCGAGCCGGTCACCGTCGCTTGGCAAAATCAGCCTCTGAAAATTAAGTTGCGCCTGCCAAGCCGGTTGGCTCAAGAGGCTGTCGCCGCGGAGATTATTTTAGAGAATGGCGAGCGCCTTGAAGGCCGCTGCGAAGACGTTCGCGCGATTGCGCCCGTCTTCAAAGAAGTGGAAGGCGCGGGCTATGTCGTTCGGTTTCTTCGTTGGCAAACACCGATTCCGCTCGGTTATCACCGGCTTCATCTGCGAGTGGGTAGCCTGCATTTGCAGTCTATGCTGATATCGGCGCCGCTCGAAGCGTACGCGCCGCCGCAGACCGATGACAAGCGCTGGGGCGTTTTTTGTCCGCTCTACGCGCTCCGCTCGGCACGCAACTGGGGCGCTGGCGATTTTACCGATCTCGCGACATTTGCCGGCTTCATCGGCGAGCTAAGGGGACAAGCCGTCGCCACCTTGCCGACTACTCTCAAGTTTCCTGGAGGAACCGTTCAATCCGAGTCCCTATGCCCCGGTGAGCCGGCTTTTTTGGAATGAGTTTTATCTCGACGTGACGAAGATTCCCGGAGTTCGCCGAGTGTCCGGCGGCGCAAGCAATATTTAATTCCGCCGAGTTTCAACGCGACTTAGACGACGCACGCGCCCAATCGTTGGTGGACTATCGAAAGTGCATGGCGCTCAAGCGCCGAGTGATCGAAGAGCTCTTGAAATTTCTTCAGCTGAAAACTTCTCAAACGCCGCACCAGCTTTAAGAAGTATGTAACGACTCATCCCCTGGCGCGGGACTACGCCGCCTTTCGCGCCAAAGTCGAGCGCGAACGAAAAGTTTGGTTCCATTGGCCGCCCACCGCCAGCGCCGGTACACTCATTGCCGATGACTATGACGAGAGTGCTTATCAGTACCATCTTTACGTCCAGTGGCAGTGCGATGAACAAAAGCGCTGCTTGCGCGACGAGGCGAAAGAGAACGACGCAATGCTTTATCTTGACTTTCCGCTCGGCGTGAATCGCGATGGTTACGATGTCTGGCGCGAGCGCGAGTTATTCGCGCTGAATGCCAACGGCGGCGCGCCGCCCGATGGACTGTTTGTCAAGGGACAGAACTGGGGCTTTCCGCCGGTTAATCCCGAAGCGCTTCGGCAGCCAAGGATACCGCTACTACATCCATTGCGTGCGTCATCATATGGCTTTGGCCGGCATGCTGCGTATCGATCACGTCATGGGTTTGCACCGCGCTTTCTGGGTGCCGGACGGTTTCAGCGCCACGGAGGGTTTGTACGTTCATATCCCGCGCCCACGAATACTGGGCGATATTGAGCCTGGAGTCACATCGCCATCAGGCGCAAATCGTCGGCGAAAACCTCGGCACAGTGCCGTTCTATGTCAATGAAGCGATGGCGCGCCACAAGATTCTCGGCATGCACGTCGGCCATCTTCGGCGTGAATACGAACGCTGAGCAGGCGCTCGATCAGGCTCCGGCCAATACTGTGGCGAGCCTCAACACGCATGACACCGCGACGTTCATGGGCTTTTGGAACGGACGCCGATATCCATGATCGAGTCGCGCTGGGTTTGCTGGAAGAAATTCAAGCTCAACATGAGCAGCAGTATCGCGCGGCACAGCGAGACACGCTCGTGACCTTTCTGCGATCGCGCGGGTTGCTGCGCGATAATTCCACCGATCCGGCCGCAGTGCTCACGGGCTGGTTGTCCTTTCTCGCCCCGGCGAAGCAGAATTCCTACTGATCAACCTGGAAGATCTCTGGCTTGAGACGGCGCCGCAAAATGTTCCCGGCACTTGGCAGGAGCGGCCCAATTGGCAGCGCAAAGCGCGCTATTCTCATCGAGACATCCGTGAGATGAAGTCTATCGGGGACATTTTGAAGACCATTAGCGACATCCGTGGCGGGATGGGGTAAAATATTTCGATGCCACATCCTGCGCCGAACACCTTGCTCACCGACGACGATATCTACCTCTTCAATGAGGGCAGCCATTTTCACCTCTACGAAAAACTCGGCGGCCACCTCGTCAACTCCGGCGACGCTGCCGGCACCTGCTTTGCCGTCTGGGCGCCCGACGCCGAACAGGTTTTTGTCATGGGCGATTTCAATGGTTGGGACAAGACCGGCTATCGTTTACAGCCGAAAGGCAATTCGGGAATCTGGGAGGGGTTTTTTCCCGATATCCGCAAGGGCACTTTATACAAATACCATATCGCCTCGCGCTTTCAGGCGTATCGAGTCGATAAGGCCGACCCGTTTTCGATCTTCAATGAAATCCCGCCGAAGACCGCTTCCATCGTCTGGGACCTCGACTACGTGTGGGGTGATGGCGAATGGATGGCCAACCGCCATCAGGTCAATCGCCTCGACAAGCCGATGGCGATCTACGAAATGCATCTGGGCTCGTGGCGTCGCGTCGAGCAGGAAGGCAACCGTTCGTTATCCTACCGCGAGCTCGCGCCCCAGCTCGCCGACTACTTGCAATGCTTGGGTTACACTCACGTCGAGCTATTGCCGGTGATGGACCATCCGTTCTTCGGCTCCTGGGGTTATCAGATCACCGGTTACTTTGCGCCGTCGGGAAACTTCGGCACGCCGCAGGATTTGATGTACTTGATCGACTACCTGCATCAACGCGGCATCGGCGTCATCCTGGATTGGGTGCCCTCGCATTTTCCCAACGACGAGCACGGTCTGGGATTCTTCGACGGCACACATCTCTACGAGCACGCCGATCCGCGCCAGGGCTACCACCCCGAATGGACGAGCTATATTTTCAATTATGGCCGCAAGGAAGTGCAAAGTTTTTTGATCAGCAACGCCCTCTATTGGCTCGATCGCTATCATGTCGACGGCTTGCGCGTCGACGCGGTGGCATCGATGATCTACCTTGACTACGCGCGCAACGACGGCGAATGGATTCCCAACAAATACGGCGGCCGGGAAAATATCGAAGCGATTGAATTTTTGCGCCGGCTGAATGAAGCGGTTTACCGCTACCATCCAGACGTGCAAACCATCGCCGAGGAGTCCACTGCTTGGCCGATGGTGTCGCGGCCAAGCTACGTCGGCGGCCTCGGTTTCGGCCTGAAGTGGGACATGGGCTGGATGCATGACACGCTCGACTACATGCAGAAGGAGCCGATACACCGGCGCTTCCACCAGGACAAGCTGACTTTTCGCATGCTCTACGCGTTTCATGAAAACTTTGTTTTGCCCCTTTCCCACGACGAGGTGGTTTACGGCAAGGGATCTCTGCTTGGATAAAATGTCCGGCGACGATTGGCAGAAGTTCGCCAATCTGCGCGCCATGTCGGCTATATGTATGCCCAACCGGCCAAAAAATTGCTGTTCATGGGCGGAGAGCTGGGCCAGCGGCGCGAATGGTCCCACGACGGGAGCCTTGAGTGGGATTTGTTGCAATACTCGTCCCATGCGGGCGTGCACAAATGGCTCGAGGATCTCAATCGCTTCTATCGCAGCGAGCCCGCCCTTTACGAGTTCGATTGCGATCCGGCGGGCTTTGAATGGATCGACTGCGGCGACGCCGACGGCAGCGTTGTCAGCTTGATCAGAAAAGGGAAATCGACGTCCGACTTTGGTCTTGTCGTATGCAACTTCACGCCCGTGCCGCGCCAAGGTTACCGCGTCGGCGCTCCGCGCGGCGGCTTTTGGCGAGAGGTGCTCAACAGCGACGCCAAAGAGTATGGCGGCAGCGGTATCGGAAATCATGGCGGCGTGGAAGCCGCGGCGGAAGCGCACCACGGCCGGCCCTGCTCGCTCGTACTTACGCTGCCGCCGTTGGCAGTGCTTTTTTTTAGCAGTTAAGCTGAACGCTTGACGCGGCGTTCGAAGAATTGAACTTCACGCGAACGACACCCGATGAAGATCGCCATGATCGCCTCCGAGGTCAGCCCTTCGCCAAGACCGGCGGCTTGGCCGACGTCCTCGGCACTCTCTCCGTCGGTGTGGAACGCCTCGGCCACGAAGTCTGCGTGATCACGCCGGCTTATCGCTCGGTGCTGCAAGGCAATTTTGCCGTTGCGCGAAACGGCCTTTAAACTCTCAGTGCCGAGTTCCGAGCGCCGCCAGGAAACAACGGCGCTGGTAAACTTCGCTTGGCAAAGGTACCGCGGTTTATCTGATCCGAGCCGATCACTACTTCGATCGGGAATTTCTCTACGGGCCCACCGGCGGGAGACTATCCGGACAATGCCGAACGGTTTAGTTTTTTTTAGCCATGCCGCGTTGGAGCTCCTTCGCCATGGCCCGTGGAGATCGTTCATTGCCACGATTGGCAAGCTGCGTTGGCGATCATCCTTCTCAAAGTGCAGCCGGCACGCTACGCCGAAGTAGCCGCGGCCAAGACCGTCTTTACAATTCACAATCTCGGCTTTCAAGGAATCTTCGGCAAGCCGACTGGCCGCTGTTGAATCTCGACGCCGCATTTTTTACGCCCGGCTTATTTGGAATTCTACGGCAATATCAATTTTCTCAAGGGCGCGCTCATCCTCGCCGACAAGGTCACCACGGTGAGCCCGTCCTACGCCCAGGAAATCATGAGCGCCGAGCAAGGCTTTGGCCTCGAGGGTGTCGTGCGCCAGCGGGCCGCCGATCTCGTCGGCATTTTGAACGGCGTCGACTACAGCAATGGAATCCCTGGACGGATCCTTATCTCGCCACCACTACGGCGAAAACAGCCTGTCGCAAAAGGATGCCTGCAAAAGAGCTCTTCGAGCACATCTTGGACTTCCAGATAAGCCGACACGCCGATCATCGCGCATGATCTCGCGCCTCACGCCGCAAAAGGGTTTCGATTTGGTGGAGAGCATTTTCGACGCGCTGATGCAGCGCGACTGTTCAGATCGTCTTGCTCGGCAGCGGCGAGCCGCGATACGAAGAGTTTTTTCGCGCCGCGCGAGTCGCGTTACCCCGACCGGGTGGCGGTGCGTATCGGTTTTGACGAACCGCTCGCCCACCGGATCGAGGCGGGCGCCGATATTTTTCTGATGCCTTCTCTCTATGAGCCCTGCGGTCTCAATCAAATGTTTAGTCTCAAGTATGGTACGATTCCGATCGTGCGCGCCGTCGGCGGCTTGAAAGACACGGTGCAGCCCTACGATGGCAGCGCGCGAAACCGGCACCGGCTTTGTTTTCGAACCCTACGAACGCGCAAGCTTTGCTCGACGCTCATCGATCGATGCTTAACGGCGTTTCACGATAAGAAAGCCTGGACGGCGCTGCAGCGCCGCGCCATGGCGATGGATTTTTCCTGGGATCGCTCCGGCAAAACAGTACGCAGACTTGTACCGACAGCTTGTTAATCAAGGGGGAAACAAAATAAGAGGCTTATGATGTACGTGCTGGGTGTCATCATGGCAGGCGGACGGGGCGAGCGTCTTTATCCGTTGACACAGCACCGGGCCAAACCCGCGGTGCCTTTCGGCGCCCGCTACCGTATTATCGATTTCGTGTTGTCGAATTTCGTGAACTCCGGCATCTTGTCGATCTATGTCGTGACTCAGTTCAAAGCGCAGTCGCTGCTGGAACACTTGGACCGCGGCTGGCGCACGACGGATTTTCTCGGTGAACATTTTGTCATTCCGGTGCCAGCGCAAATGCGTTCGGGAGATGATTGGTATCAGGGCACCGCGGACTCGTGTATCAGAATTTGTATTTGCTCGAACGGCACAATCCCAAATTGGTCGCGGTTTTCGGCGCCGACCACATCTATCGCATGAATGTCCGACAGATGATCGACGAGCATCAAAAGAAATCAGCCGACGTCACCGTCGCCGCGCTCCCGGTCAAGATCGAAGAGGCCTCGCAGTTCGGCGTTATCAAAGTCGACGCCGATTGGCGCATCATCGGCTTTGACGAGAAGCCGAAAAATCCCAAGTCTATTCCCGGGAGAGCCGAATTATGCGCTCGTATCGATGGGCAACTACCTTTTCAACAATGAAGTCTTGATCGATTCGCTCAATGCCGATGCCGAGAAGCCCGCGAGCAACCATGATTTCGGCCGGGATATCCTACCGGATTTGGTCAAAAGCGGCAGAGTCTTACGCCTATGATTTTCGCAAGAACCGCGTGCCGATTCCGTCGAAAGGAGAAGAGCCGAGCTATTGGCGCGATCTGGGCACCATCGACGCGTACTACGAAGCGAGCATGGATCTCTGCTCGATCGATCCGTCTTTTAATTTGTATAACCGCAGCTGGCCGCTGCGCACGGTCGGCTATGCCGACCCGCCGGCAAAATTCGTCTTCGATTGGAAAGACCGCCAGGGCATGGCGGTCAATTCGATCGTCGCCGAGGGAACCATCATCAGCGGCAGTTACGTGCACAACTGCGTGGTCGGCAGAAACGTCAGGATTCACAGTTACAGCCAGATTGAAGACTCCGTGATCATGGACTGGGTGGAAATCGGCCGTGGTTGCAAGATTCGCCACGCGATCATCGATAAAGCCAACGTCATTCCCTCGGGAACCGCAGATCGGCTACGATCTCGCGAGCGATCGCGAGCATTACACGGTATCGCAGAGCGGCATCGTCGTGCTTGCCGCGCGGACCACGCAAAACCACTTGGGTGATGACCAACCCGTAGCCACCGGATGAGATTTTCAACGCCGAGCGGCAAAATTTAGCCATCTTCCGCTGCGCTCGACTCATCGCTTAAATGGAACGCTGTATATGCATTCATGGCCACTTTTACCAGCCGCCGAGGGAAAACCCCTGGCTGGAAGCCATAGAGCTGCAGGATTCGGCGTCGCCCTATCACGATTGGAACGAGCGGATCACCGCGGAGTGTTACGCGCCGAATTCCGTTTCGCGCATTTTGGATGACCAAAATCGCATCGTAAAACTCGTCAACAACTATTCGAAGATCAGCTTTAACTTCGGCCCAACCCTGCTGTCGTGGCTGGAAGTCAAGGCACCGGAGGTTTACGCCGTGATTTTGACGGCGGATCAGGAAAGCCGAGAAAACTTTTCTGGCCATGGCTCCGCCATCGCGCAAGTCTACAATCACATGATCATGCCTCTGGCCGAACAGCCGCGATCGCGCCACGCAAATTTTCTGGGGCATCCGCGACTTTGAAAAAAGATTCAAGCGCGCCCCGGAAGGGCTTTGGCTGCCGGAGACTGCTGTCGATCTGGAAACCCTCGAACTGCTCGCTCAATTTGGCCTGCGCTTTACAATTCTCGCACCCCACCAAGCTGCGCGCGTGCGGCGGATCGGCGAGTCTGAATGGACCGAGCTCAACGGTCATCCCATTGACACCACCCGCGCCTACCAGCAGACTCTGCCGTCGGGAAAATCCATCGTGCTATTTTTCTATGACGGCCCGATTGCCCGCGGCGTGGCTTTTGAGGGGCTGCTGAGCAATGGCGAGCGCTTTATCGACCGATTGACAGGGGCTTTTTCCAATGAGCGCGATGGGGCGGAGCTCGTGCACGTCGCCACCGACGGCGAAAGCTACGGCCATCACCACCGCTTCGGTGACATGGCTCTCGCCTACGTGTTGGATCAGATCGAGGTTAGGCAGCTGGCGTGTTTGACCAACTATGGCGAGTTTTTGGCAAAAAATCCGCCCGCCGATGAAGTTGAGATCGTCGAGAAAAGCTCCTGGAGTTGTGCCCACGGGATCGATCGCTGGTGGAGCAACTGCGGCTGCAACTCCGGCGCCCAGCCCGGCTGGAACCAGGAGTGGCGCACACCGTTGCGCAATGCGCTGGATTGGCTGCGCGACGCCATCGTCCGCCAATGGGAGAGCAGAGCTGGCAAGCTGCTTAAGGATCCTTGGTGCGCGCGCGATGCCTACATCGACGTCGTTAACGACCGATCGACGGCAAACATTCACAGCTTTATCGCCTGCCACGCCGTGCGGACCGTTGAACGCGACGGAAACTTCGACGGTGCTCAAGCTCCTCGAAATGCAGCGCAACGCCATGCTCATGTACACGAGCTGCGGCTGGTTTTTCGACGATCTGTCCGGCATCGAGACCGTGCAAATTCTTCAGTTCGCGGGACGCGTCGTTCAATTGGCGGAGAACGTCTTCGGCCACGCACTCGAAGACCAGTTCGTGCGCCGGCTGGCCGCGGCAAAGAGCAATCTGCCGGAGCAGGGAAACGGCTCGCAAATCTATGAGCGATGGTCCGGCCGGCCAAAGTCGATTGGGAAAACGTCGGCGCCCATTACGCGGTGAGCACGTTGTTCGAGGACTATTCAAACCCAGCGACGATTTACTGCTATGACGCGCAGCTCGAAGACCATCAGGTTTTCACCTCGGGACGAGCGAAGCTCGGCATCGGCCGCGTCCAACTCGCTCCAAGATCACGCTGGAGTCGCAGAAACTGAACTTCGGCGTGCTCCATCTGGGCGATCACAACATTAACGGCGGCGTCGTGGAATACCGGGACGATGAAACGTATCGGAGTATCGTTGAGAGCACCGTGGAACCGTTTCGACGCGCCGATCTCACCGGCGTTATACGCGCCATGGAACGCCGCTTTGGCGAATCGAACTACTCCTTGCGGTCGCTTTTTCACGACCAGCAAAGAAGCCTCGTCAACACCATCCTCGCTGCCAATCTAACGGAAGCTGAATCTCTGTATCGACGCATCTATGAGCACAGCGCGCCGCTCATGCGATTTTTGACCGACCTCGCCATACCCCTGCCCAAAGGGTTTTCCGCTGCCGCGGAGTTCGTGCTGAGCAATAATTTGCGCGGCGCCTTGCAACAGCCGAGTATCGATCGCGAACTCGTGACCCGCCTTTTTGAGTCCGCCAAGGAAGAAGGAGTGTCTCTTGATATGGCACCTATAGAATTTGCCTATCGTCGGTCATTGGAAAGCGCGGCGACGACGCTTGCGGCGCAACCCTCGTTAGCCATGCTCCAGCAATTTCTTGACGCGGCGAATCTGCTCCAGCATCTTCCGTTCAAGGCCAATCTTTGGAAAGTTCAAAACATTTTTTACCAACTATTGAAACGGGAGTATCCAAAACAACGCGAGTCACAACGACTCGGTGACGAAACAGCGCGCCGCTGGGTGACGTGCTTTGAAGATCTCGGCCTCATCCTCGTCGTGAAAGTGTCCGGTGTTCCCGATTAGCCGGCATTACGCCGACGGGTTGTCCGATTGCCATTTTTGATCTACCGCCAGCTTTCGCACTCATCCAATCACCGGCACTTCTGGGCGACGCATTTCGTGCGCGGCTAGGACGTGCGGCATATTTAAAAGGTTGCGCAGAACACAAGCGGCCGCCATTTGGCAAGCCGCGCGGCATAGGAATCCTTTACGCCTGACTGCTGTGGCCATCGAAAATACTGTGTCGATGTCACAACTCGCCCCGCGATTTTCCGTGGTGCTTGCAACGATAACCCGCGGATAGCATAGTGCTCCAACAAGGCGGTCATCGTGGTCTCCCCAAAACCGACTGCGGATTCAAGACTCCGGTGCTTGTCATCGACGATGAAAAAAACATTCGCGCCACGTTGTCGCTTTGTCTCGAGCAAGCCGGCTGTCACGTGGCCGCGGTGTCATCTGGAGAAAGCGCGCTCGATGCTCTCACCCAACAGGCCTACGATTTGGCGTTTCTCGACGTCCGTCTCGGCGACACCAGCGGTCTCGATCTCATCCCCAAACTGATCGCCGATTGTCCTAATCTGTTGGTGGTGGTGATCACGGCGTACGCCACGATCGACAGCGCGGTGGACGCGATCAAACGCGGCGCGGCCGATTATCTGGCCAAGCCGTTTACGCCGGCGCAGATTCGCCATGTTGTCGATCAATGCATCAAGCAACGCGACCTCAAACGACAGGTCATCGATTTGGAGGGCCGGCTGCGTGAAGCGGCGCCGGACAGCGATTTGGAATCCGATTCACCGAAGCTGCGCGCGGTTTTTGAAGTTGCGCGAAAAGCAGCGAGCTCGGACGCGCCGGTCCTGCTGCGCGGTGAAAGCGGCACGGGCAAGAGCGTACTGGCGCGCTGGATTCATTCATTGAGCCCGCGCAGCCGTCATCCCTTCGTCGTCGTCAATTGCCCGACTCTATCCGAGGAATTGCTCACCAGCGAGCTGTTCGGCCACGCCAAAGGAGCTTTTACCGGCGCCGTGCGCGATCAAGCGGGCCGCGTCGAAGCGGCCGAGGGCGGCACGCTTTTTCTCGATGAGATCGGCGACATCTCGCCATCGTTGCAAGCCAAGCTGCTCCGCTTCATCGAGGAAAAGGAATTCGAACGGCTCGGCGAGAACAAAACGCGACGAGCCGACGTGCGAACCGTGGCGGCCACCAATCGCGATTTAGCCGAGCACGTGCGCCAGGGCTTGTTCCGCGAAGATCTGCTCTATCGTTTGAATGTGATCGATTTGGAGTTGCCGCCCCTGCGCGAGCGGCCCGAGGATATTCTGCGCTTGGCGCGCCGGTTTTTGATCTTTTTCGCAAAATCGGCGCGGCGCCAAACGCCCGAGCTATCGAACGCCGCCGCCGAAGTTTTGACCACTTACTCGTGGCCCGGTAACGTGCGCGAGCTCAGAAACACCATCGAAAGAGCAGTGATACTTTGGCCGGCTCAAATCATCGAACCAGAAGCGTTCCCGCCGCATATTTCCGCGCGCCATCGCAGCGCGGACGCGGCGCAAATGGGCGGTGATTTTTCCTTGGACGCCATCGAGCGCGAGCATATCACCCGCGTGCTCGCGCGCACAGCGACTTTGGACGAAGCCGCTGCCGTGCTTGGGATCGACGCATCGACGCTTTGGCGCAAGCGAAAAAAATACGAGGGCTAGACCTTGGAAACGACAAGTCAACGGAAGGATTCGTGATTACTAAAAATCGACCGCTTGGCCCTCGACGCGCTGCTTCCCGAAACGTGCTGCCCTCACTTTACATTGCCTGCATGGTGTCGCCCCTTGCTCTCTCGGTCATCGGCTCGGGACAACTAGTACTGGGCAGTGGGCGCGATCGATTACTCTGGATGCCAAGCTCCCTACGAGTAGCCTGGAGATGCCGGGACGGCCGCGGGTTCCCATAATGATAAGATCAACGCGTTCCAGTCTGGCGGCGCGAACAATTTGACTCTCCGTAGAACTTTTCCCGGTTAGCAGGAAGCCTCGTGCCTTGAGGCCTGTTGCCTCGAGTTTTGCCAGCAGAACGGATAATGCATGTTCTGCTTCGGATTTCATCGGCGATTCAAGCTCGAAAATGGGCGTCGGTGGTGGGACAACGTGCAACAGTAGGAATTCGGCCTGATGTTCCTCTGCCAAGTGAATCGCCCAGCTAAGCCCGCTTTCAGACACATTAGAAAAATTGATTGGATGCGCAATGCGCCGAACCGTATGTGCGGCAACCGGTTCGGGTACGGAATGGACTTGTCGCATTACTTCAATCTAACAGTTCTGTAGTCGCCCCGGAATTAAAAAATTACCCTGAAAAATAAAAGTGTTAAAACTGGAACCGAATCCTCGGTTGTTTCATTATTGAACCCAGTTAATTTGTGGTAGCTTTGAACTTTCGTAAGAAGAAACCTATGCGTCCGACTCGCGATACAAGACAACTTACTTGGTTTCTCGCGTGGGCCGTCGTTTTCTGCGATATCGGCACGTCCGTTTACTATGTGCCGGGTATCTTGTATGGCCACGTCAAAGACGCGGCTCCGTTTTTTGTCCTGCTCACCACGGGCGGTTTCATCCTTCTCGCGCTGAAGTATATCGAAATCTCGTGGCGCAACCCCGAAGGCGGCGGTGTCGTCACTATCACAACCAAAGCTTTCGGCCCCATGTGGGGCTGTTTGGGCGGCATGCTGATTACCGTCGATTATTTCCTTACCACGGCGATCTCCTCGGTTTCCGGATTTCAATATCTGAGCAGCGCCTTTCCCGTTCTCGACCCTCATATCGTTCTTCTAGCCTGCGTAGGCGTGGGAACCCTTGCCGCGCTCAACATCATCGGAATTAGGGAAAGCGCTACAGTGTCGCTTGTGATGGCATTGTCAGCGTTTTTCATCAATCTCGTCGTGATCGGCATCGCTGTCGTGATCATGAATGCCGAACAATGGCAAACGGTCCTGAATCATCTCAGTGTACGTGAAGAAGTTTCCTCCTACGAACTCCTCGTTGGATTCTCCGCTGCCTGGCTCGCGTTTTCAGGACTGGAGAGTATCAGCCAACTGAGCCCGGCCATGCGCTACCCGCTGCGCCGAACGACACGCCGCGCCATGGCCGCTGTCATAATCACGATGATCATTACGTCACCGGTCCTGACCGCATTATCGGTGGGACTTTTGTCGGATCAGATCAAGGCAACGCAAAGTGAGCGCTTCATCTCCGAATTGGGCCTTATCGTCGGCGGGTTCGGCGTCAAGCTGGCGGTGGTGGCAACCGCTTCGAGCCTTCTCTTGTTCGCATCGAATACGGCAATCATCGGTTCGTATCATGTTTTTCTGGCGCTCACGAGCCAAGGCTTTCTACCGAAAATTCTGGAATTGCGTAACCGCGCATTTAACACACCCCATATCGCAGTTCTGATCGCAACCTTGGTTCCGGTGCTGCTGATTCTGCTCACCCGCGGCCACATGATTCTTCTTGGCGATATGTACGCCTTTGGGCTGTTGGGCGCGTTTGTCTTCTCATCATCGAGCTTGGATGCGATTCGTTGGAGGTTGGGACGTCGCGATTTTGGTTTCTGGGTCGGCGTGCTGACAACTTTGATGCTGATGGTTGCCTGGGGGATCAACCTCGTGGAAAAGGAGCTCGCCACGCTTTTCGGAGGAACTGTCACACTTATCGGGATGCTCGTGGCGGTCGGCGTGCGCCGAGGATGGTTCATCGAGGGGCTCACCCAGATTCCGTTCATAGAGAGGCTGCAAACACGGGCGTATCGCGCGTCGGAAGATCTTGTCGAAGATGAGCTGAAGGGGCTCATGACGCTTGCAGAAGCGGTGGAGGTCAAGCCGTTCTATTCCTCTTCCACTCTGCTGGCCCTCCGTGATGAGAATCCGCACCTGATCCAGGAAGGGATCATGCGGGCAAAAGGCAAAGGCGAGTCGGCCCTGTACTGTATTTACGTCGAGGAATGGCCCGGACTGTTCGCCGGAACGACCCCTCATCGGCCGAATGAACAAGGAGTCGAGACCCTCAAGGCAGCACTGCAAGCGGTCCGTGGAAAACCGATCGAGATGATTCCGATCTGGACAGTCTCGCACAACGCGGCGGAGGCTATTGCCAACGCCGCCGAGGTACTCGATGTCGATGCCGTACTCATCGGCTCCTCGAAGCGCTCGGCCTTCGATCACATGCTCCGCGGCCACGTCCTGAAGGGGCTTATGAAGCGGCTTCCCAGGGACTGCCATCTGATCATCTGCAACTAATGGGACATTCCAATCTGTCTCACCTACGTACACAACTCTATTTAAGCTCTCGGTTACTCTGGCGGTAACGAGAGTTTCTATCTTTGTCTCGCGAAATTTCTTTTATTTGTTGTTTGTGATCGCCGCGGTCTTGTGGCCCAGTTCTAGACAGTCTTTGCTTTGGTCGGCAGCGTGAACCAAAACATGCTCCCTTTTCCTACTTCGCTTTCGACACCGATGTCGCCACCATGACCGCGCACGATCTCCTTGGCGATATAAAGACCCAGACCGGTTCCCTTCGGTCCACTCTCAGGGACTTGGAAAAACTTTTCAAAAATTCGCTCCTGGTATTCCCTTGGAATTCCTTTGCCCGTGTCCGTCACCGTGAAACGCACCGCGCCGTTACTGACGCTCGCACCCAGGATTACCGAGCCATCCCGCTGGGTGTGGCGTAACGCGTTGCCGACAAGATTGGCAAATACATGGCCCACGCGCTCGTGATCCGCCAGTACTTTGACTTCCGGAATTGCGATCTCCGTGCTCAGGCGCACGCCTTTGGCCTCGGCTTCAGTTTTGAATTGTTCGACGACGGTGTCGGCGAGCACTCCGATTGGCGTCGGTAGCGGATAGATCTCCACCCGACCGGATTCGATTCGCGACAAATCCAAAAGATCGTCGACCATGGCCTGCAACCGGTCGCAATCTTCGCGCGCCGCGTGCATCAGTTCGGCTTGCTTTTCCGTGAGCGGACCGGCGACCTGTTCGGCGCACAGGTGCACCGCCATGCGCAAAGACGTGAGCGGAGTGCGGAACTCGTGCGCGACGGTTGCCACGACGTCGTTTTTCAATTCTTCGAAGCGGCGCAACCGGGTGACGTCCTGCAAGATCACAGTGGCGCCGATGATCACGCCGCGCGCTTCATAGACCGGCGTGGCACGCGGCAGGAAATACCGGTCGCCCAACAGAGTCGGGAGCTGGACCGCGTCTTCGAACCCTCTCGGGTTAAACGCGCCTTTGCCCGAGAGCACGTGGCTACGCATGCGCTCGAGAATGGCTCGCGTCGCCGCATCGACAGTTTTGAACGGCTCTTTCACGCCACCGTCGGTTCTCAGTCCGATGAGCGTTTCCGCCGCATGGTTGACGTTCTGGAGATTGCCGTCAATATTAAAAATCGCGACCGGGTCGGGCAGGCTGTCGATCGCCGCCTGCATGCTCAAATGCGCCTGGAGCAAGTCGCCGAGCGAGCTTTTGCGGTATTCCGCCAAGCGCGCGGCCATCGCATTAAAGTCCCGTGCCAACTGCGCCAGCTCGTCGTTGCCGCGCACGTGGGCGCGCGTGTCGAAATTGCCCTCGCCGATTTTGCGCGTCGCCTCGCTGAGCGCCGAGACCGGCTGGAGCAGCCGCCGGGTAAGAAACGTCGAGACGAAGAGACCTAGCGCTAGTGCCGTCAGTGCCACCGTCATGGTGATCGCATTCATGCGCTCTGCCGTGCGCCGCACGTCGTCGCTTTTACGCACCATGGTGTCTTGATTGATCGCCAGGATTTCGTCGGCGGCCGATTTCACTTTATTAAAGGCCGATTCCAGCTCGGCAAAATAGAGTTGCTTCGCTTCTTCCGCGCTGGTGCTTTTTTCAAGCTTGGCGAATTTAGCCTGATAATCGGTCCACGCCGCGCGCAATCCCTCGGTAAACTCCTTCTCGCCCGACTCCGCGACATCTCCCTCCTGCACTTTCAGCTCGGCTTCGAAGATCGGGCGATTTTTTTCCGCCTGCTCAAGCCCTTTTTGACGCTCGCCCGCAACAATAAACAGCGCACCGCTGTCCATGCGCTCGCTCGTTTCTTTCATCCGCTGCGCTGCCAGCACGCTCCGATAATTGTCTTTCAAAATGGTTTGCGAATGAGAGCCGAGGTAGGACACCACAATTGCCGAAAAGATGCCGACGATCGCTAGGGCGATGGCGATCGGCGCTTGGGCCAGCAATAATTTTCTATAGAGATTCATTCACTTGCCCCCCGATCTTCCAACGACACGATGTGGAGATCGAATCCAGCCGCTTCGGTGACCAGTTTGAAAACCGGCGATTGACCTAACATACGACGCCACCAGGGTTTGTGCGATCGCCCAACAACGATATGGCGAACGCCATGATGACGGCCAAATTCGAGCAGCGCGTCGACTGGTTTTTCCGAGCGCAGGCGGACGACTTCTGCCCCCAAATCTCGCGCTCTTTGTTCATCGTCCAGAAGGTGCCGCTGCAGCGTCGCGTCGATGCGGTGACCCGCTTCGCTTTTGGTCTCGACATGCACAACAAACCAGTCGGTGTTTAAACGGCCCGCCAAGCGCGAGCCCTGTCTAAGTAGCATGGCACCGTGGGGCGGCGGCCGGGTGGGTAGACAAACCATTACGCGTTCGCTCGCCGCCGACCTGCGACCGGCGTCAGCGTTGCCGGCCTTGGCCGCCACCGTGCGGTCGACGCTTTCCGCCACCTCCCGCAGGGCAATTTCACGCAACACCGCAAGTTTTTCTGGGAGGAAAAAATTCTCAAGCGCCCACCCAACCTTATCGGGCGCATAAATCTTGCCCGCTTTAAGGCGATCGATGAGATCTTCGACCGCCAGATCGATGTCGACAACCTGATCGGCACGCTTCAGGATCGAATCCGGTACGGTCTCGCGAACGACCACGCCGGTCGCCTGTTTGACCATGTCGTTTAGGCTTTCGAGATGCTGCACGTTGAAAGCGCAAATCACATTGATGCCGGCTTCGAGCAGTTCCAAAACGTCCTGATAGCGCTTCTTGTTTTTGCAAAACGGCGCGTTGGTATGCGCCAGCTCATCGACGATGGCAACCTGGGGATGGCGCTTGAGAACCGCGTCGAGATCCATCTCCTCGACAACCACACCGCGATAATCGACGCGCCGGCGCGGCACCACCTCGAGCCCTTCGATCAGCGCCGCGGTATCGAGCCGGTCGTGCGGCTCGATGAACGCCAACACCACGTCGACGCCGCGCTTTTTGAGCAGGTGAGCTTCCTCGAGCATCTGAAAGGTCTTGCCGACGCCGGCTGCTGCGCCGATGTAGACCTTGAGGCGGCCACGCTTGGCACGCTCTACCAGCTCGAGGAAATCTTCCGGGCGCTTGCGCGCGGAACCTGTCGATGTTTCTTGTCCTTCTGGCGGCATAACTTTGATTGGATTTACATTGTTTACGACACGGACACCCCGGGTTGTCGTTTGCGCCAGCGGCGCAGCGCGACCATACACCAGATCCCCTCTACGACGCCAAAGGGCCATGCGCCCTGGAGAAATCCATAGATGGATGCCAGGGCGCAAGACACGGCGAACCCGAAGACAAGCCAATGGCTATGGTGCTCGAAAGCATAGCATATCAGCATTGACGTCACCGCGAACAAGCCGAAAACCGTGAGTCGATCCATGGATGCTTGGAGACCCCGAAAAATAGAGCGGCAGGTCCAAAAAAAGCGCTAACCGCGACGTTAGCGAAAAGGATAGATCGCCGCGCTGAAATTTGCCAGCGATGCGGCGCGCTAGGCGTGCCTACGGAGCCCAAGCCCCTCTTTGTCTAGCAACGCATCGCTTAGGTTTACGTTGTGAAATGACTTCGGCTATGAGCACACGTCCGCATCCCTATCGATGGTAAACTGGTGCGCTCAGGTCATAGTCCCAGAGCGCTTCCGCATTTTTCTCGCCGGTCCGAGTGCGAATCACATCTTCGCCACGTCGGCCGGAGAACTTCCCATCGGCCAGGGCACCTCATCAATCCCTTAGCTAGAAAGTATAGATCAACTGCATCGCCAAGGTCGTCTGGTTGGAGTCGGCATTGGAGCTGCCGCGTTTGAACATGCTCCGATCGGCCCAATCCTGGCGTACTTCAGCGCGACCCAGCAGCATCTTGGTAAATTTGTATGAACCCGTCAGCGTGACTTCTCCCAGTGTCGCATTCTTGTGGGTGCCGAAAGGTTCACCACCAAGCCGGACGCCGTCCTGATCATTAAAGACCTCGCCTCTCAGAGCCGTATTGAAGCGCTCCGTCCAGTTGTAAGACGCGATACCGGCGAGGCCCTGCCAGACCCCATCACGCCCGCTCGGCGTAACCCTGTCTTCGTGGCCGTAGGTGTATTCGATATACAACGCCAGAGGATCAATCGGTTTGAGCGTTAGAACATTGGAGATCGTAAAACGCTTTGGGGCACCATTGCGTTGTTCCGCGCCGTAAATCATGTTGGTCGCCAACGTTACAGTATCGGTCGGGGTTAGGGTGAAGCCGCCCATGAACGAGGGCTGATGATTGTTATCATGAGGATCATCCCAACCCGTCACCACGCCGAGATTGATATTGAGCATCTTGACGACTTGATAGTTGGCCAAGACGCCCAAATGGCGCAATGGGACTCCCCAGTTGAACAGATACGAGCGTGAAATATTGTCGTTATACGCGCCCGGATTCGGCAGGATCTCGGTTCCCAACGTCGTGACAAACAGACCGCCTTTCAAACCGATACCTTCGCCCACAGGAATGGTCGTAGTCAGATAGGCTTCGCGCAATTCTGCCGAAGGTTCTCTATGCAAAGCTTTGCCCCAAAGCGTCGCCTCTCGCAGTAGCTCGCCCGATCGCCCGAAGTCGCCCGAGATGCGGAAGCCGACGCCCCAGTCCTTTTCCGGCTTTTCGACAAATAAATGAAAGTTGTTAAAGACGATTTCGTTGTGGTCTTTATCAAAATACCGTTGGCTAATGTCGTTCGGACTACGGGGATGATTCGAACTCCAGGTGTAGCTGGTATCCAAATAACCGCCGAAGTTGAGCCCCAGGGCTTTCTGAAGCGAGTCTTTTCCCGAGCCTATAGCGTTGTCCAGCGGACCAATACAACAATCCAGACTCAGCCAGCCCGGCGCAAGCGGCTTCTCTTCCTCGGCGGCGTGAGCCGACCGTCCGACAAATAAAAAGAGCCCAAGAATAAGGACTGCGGTTAGGAATGCTTGTTTCATGACCTCTCCTTGCCAATTAGCAAACGAAAATTCCTGCTGCTGCCGACACCGACTTGAAAGGAACTAAGTATGCTCTCGAGCTGCTTCGTGAAATTTTCTTCTTAGAGACCTGAAGTAGGACTTCAGACGGGCGCCATCCCGAATTAGACATGACGAAACAGGATCACGCGCCCAGCTGGGCAGGCCATGCCCTCGTTGACCGGCCCGCAAGCGGACACAATGTTCCACTGGTACAATGGTCACCTCGCCGTCACACAAGTCTCCGGTGCGAAGCGTATCGAAAATCATTTCAGCGATGTGCTCGGCTTCATCATCATCCACCACCATCTCGATTTTGATTTCGGCGGAATCTTCGATGTACGGAGCCCCGCGATAGACTTTCGACTTTCCCTGTTGCGTGCCTGCACCTTTGACCTCGAAGACGGTGATGCGCGGGATTTTCGACCTCGTCAGAATTTTCTTTGATTTCATCCAGCTTGAAAGGATGGATGACCGCTTCAATTTTCTTCACCGGTCGAGCCTTCTTGCCTTCCTTGTGTTCGGGAATCGCCATCCATCAACTGCTATTTTGCTGAAGGCGGCGGCGCGGCCTGAACGGTCGGTTGGGCCGGAGTCGCCTCTTCCTTTTTGGCCTCTTCCTTCGTTTCCTTCTTTTCGGGAGCCGGCGGGAGCGGAGTCGCTTTGCCGAACTGGCGGTCAAGCGCGAGATTGACCATCAGCACGTTAACTCTCGGTTCACCCAGGATGCCGAAGGTTCTGCCTTCGACATTTGAATCGACGACGGCTTTTACGCGTTCCGCCGTCACGCCGCGTGTTTTCGCCACTCGCGGCGCCTGCCATATCATTGCTTCAGGGGAGAGATGTGGGTCCAATCCACTGGCAGACGCAGTAACAAGTTCAGCTGGGATGGGGCCGGACGCTTCCGGATTTTCTTCCTTCAGTCGTTTGATATCGTCGTTGATACGGTCCTGCAATTTCTTCGATGTCGGACCCAGGTTGGAGCCCGAAGAGGAAGTTGCGTCATAGCCTTTCTCGCCTGCCGCCGACGGCCGGGGCTGAAAGTAAGCGGGATTCGAGAATCCCTGAGCGATCAACTCCGAGCCTACGACTTGGCCTTTCTCGTCTGTTACCAAACTCCCGTTGGCGCGCCAGGGGAAAAGCACTTGCGCGACTCCGGTCATCACGAATGGATAGAGAAGGCCGGTTACAACCAGAGTGACGATCGTAGCGCGCAAAGCAATAATGAAGGTTTTCATAGGTTTCTCCTACACAAGGCCGACGGCTTCCAAAACCAAATCGATCAGTTTGATACCAATAAAAGGCGCGATGACTCCGCCGACGCCATAAATCAACAAAGAGCGTGCCAGCAACGGTCCAGCGCCGATGGGGCGGTACTGGACACCCCGTAGCGCGAGGGGAATAAGTAAAATGATAATAAGAGCGTTAAATATAACCGCTGAGAGAATTGCGCTCTGCGGCGATGCCAGATGCATGATGTTGAGCGGCGTGATCTCCGGATAAACACCCATGAACATAGCCGGAATTATCGCGAAATACTTAGCGACGTCGTTGGCGATAGAAAACGTCGTGAGTACGCCGCGCGTCATGAGCATCTGCTTACCGATCTCGACGACTTCCAACAGCTTGGTCGGATTGGAGTCGAGATCGACCATGTTGCCGGCTTCTTTGGCCGCCTGGGTCCCGGTGTTCATCGCCACGCCAACATCAGCCTGCGCCAATGCCGGCGCATCGTTGGTGCCGTCGCCGGTCATCGCGACCAGTTTTCCTTTGGCCTGCTCTTCTTTGATGAGCCGCATTTTTGCTTCCGGCGTTGCTTGAGCAAGGAAATCGTCCACGCCGGCTTCGCGCGCGATCGCCGCGGCGGTGCGCGGATTGTCGCCGGTAATCATCACCGTGCGGATACCCATGGCGCGGAAGCGCTGAAAGCGCTCGCTGATGCCGCCTTTGACGACATCTTTGAGATGAATCACACCGAGGACCTTGTTGCCCTCGGCAACTACCAGCGGCGTGCCGCCGGTATCGGAGATTCCGTGGGTAATGCCCTCGACCTGCGAGCCCACCGTCCCGCCGAGTTCCTGCACGTAGGCGACGATCGCATCGACCGCGCCTTTGCGGATCTTGCGCCCGTCGAGATCACAGCCGCTCATGCGGGTTTCAGCGCTAAACGGAATAAATTTCGCGCCGATCTCGGTCACTTCGCGCCCGCGCAGTCCATATTTTTCCTTGGCGAGAACGACGATGGATCGGCCTTCCGGCGTCTCGTCGGCGAGGCTGGAAAGCTGCGCGGCGTCCGCCAGAGTCTCGGCACTAACACCGTCGACCGTAATGAATTCGGTAGCCATGCGATTGCCGAGCGTGATCGTGCCGGTCTTGTCCAAAAGCAAAGTATCGACGTCGCCGGCGGCTTCGACCGCGCGCCCGCTCATCGCGAGCACGTTCTTGCGCAGCAAGCGATCGATACCGGCAATGCCGATGGCGGAGAGCAAGCCGCCGATGGTCGTCGGAATCAAACACACCAGCAAAGCGACAATCACGGTTACGGAAACATTGGTCATGCCGGAGTAGAGCGCCATGGGCACGAGAGTGACGCACGCAAAGAGAAAAACCAGAGTAAGACCAGCGAGTAGAATATTCAGCGCGATCTCGTTAGGCGTCTTCTGCCGTTCCGCTCCCTCGACCAGAATGATCATGCGATCGAGAAAGGACTCGCCAGGGCTCGCTGTGATGCGCACGACGATGCGGTCAGACAACACTTTCGTGCCACCGGTTACCGCCGAACGATCGCCACCGCTTTCACGAATGACGGGGGCCGACTCGCCGGTGATCGCGGACTCATCGACCGAAGCGATGCCTTGAATCACGTCACCGTCGCCGGGAATCACTTCCCCTGCTTCGACGACAACGGTATCGCCTTTGCGGAGGGCCGACGCGGGCACTTTTTCTTCACGGTTGCCGTTGACCAAGCGCCGAGCGGTGGTTTCCTGCCGCATCTTGCGCAAGGTTGCCGCCTGGGCCTTACCACGTCCTTCCGCGACTGCCTCGGAAAAATTCGCAAAAACCACGGTAAACCAGAGCCAGAAACTGACATTGAAAGTACACCACAGCGGCTGAGACCCTGGCACGGGCGCAATCATGTCGCGCAACCAGATCAGCGTCGTAATCACGCTACCGATCTCGACTACGAACATGACGGGATTTTTGATCACGTGCTGCGGAACGAGCTTGCGAAAGCTCTCCCAAATCGCCGGCCGCATGATTTCAGGATCGAACAAAGATCGTTCCATTAAGCGACTGTCTGCCATGTTAATAAACCTTTCCTGCCAGGGCGACAAAGTGTTCGACAATAGGCCCGAGCGCTAGTGCGGGGAAGAAAGTTAACGCCCCAACAATAAGAACCACACCCACCAACAGCACCACAAAAAGCGTCCCGTTTGTCGGGAAAGTGCCCAAGCTTTCGGGCACAGCCTTTTTACCAACCATACAGCCGGCAATGGCCAGAGCTGGAACAATCATTAAATAGCGGCCCATGAGCATCGAGAGACCCTGTGTCACGTTGTACCAGGGAGTGTTGGCGTTGAGTCCGGCAAAGGCCGAGCCGTTGTTACCGGCAGCGCTACTGTAGGCGTACAAGATCTCGGTCAATCCGTGTGGGCCATTGTTGTTGAGCGAAGAGAGGCCGTAGGGCGCCACTGCCGACCAGCCGGAGAAATAAAGAATTATCAGCGGAAAGATCAGCACGTAAAGCATGGCGAGCTTGACCTCGCGCGATTCGATTTTTTTGCCGAGATATTCAGGCGTGCGCCCAACCATCAAGCCGGCGATAAACACCGAAACAAGAACAAAAACCAGCATAGCGTAAAGCCCGGCGCCGACGCCGCCGAAAATTAATTCGCCGAGCTGAATGTTCAACAAGGGCACCAGGCCAGCGATAGGATTGAAACTATCGTGCATGGAGTTGACCGAGCCGTTTGACGCGTCGGTGGTTGCCGTCGCCCAAGTCACGGAGTTGGCCACGCCGATAGCGAACTTCCTTTCCCTCCATGTTGCCGGCCGTTTGATCCACGGCCAGACCTTGCATCACCGGATTGGGCTTTGCCTCGAAGTAATAAGCTGTCGTCACGCCCATGAAAAACAAAATCGCCATGGCTCCGAAGAGAGTCCAGCCCTGCTTGGTGTCCCGCGCCATGAGCCCGTACATGTAGGTCTGCGCCGCCGGGATCGAGAGAATGAGCACCATCTCGATCAAATTTGCCAGCGGGGTACCGCCCTCGAATGGATGAGAGCTGTTGACGTTGAAAAACCCACCGCCGTTGGTGCCGAGTTGTTTGATCGCGTCCTGCGAAGCGATCGGCCCCATCGCCAGAGTCTGCTTCACTCCTTCCAAAGTTGTCAGCTCGACATAGGATGAAAAGTTTTGCATGATCTCCCTGCGAGACCAGCACCAGCGCCATAGAGATGGAAAAGGGAATCAAGACGGAGAACTGACCGAACCAGATCGACCCAAAAATTGCCGAGCGTCTTCGGAGCGCCCGGTTTGCGAGCGGTACGTGATCCCGCGCGTGAGCGCCATCATGACGCCTATGCCAACGGCGACCGAGATGAAATTGTGCCAAGCAAGCCCCGCCATCTGTGTCAGATAGCTCATCGTCGACTCGCCGCCGTAGGCCTGCCAGTTGGTATTGGTGGTAAAGCTCGAAGCGGTATTGAATGCCAAGTCAGCCGGCGACAGGGCCAAAGTTCTGCGGGATTCAGCGGCAACATATGTTGCAATCGTTCGATGGCGTAGGTGACGAACAACGTGATGGCGCTGAAGATCAGCATCGCCAGCGCGTACTGTTTCCAGTCTTGCTGCTCCTTCGGATCCACGCCGCATAGCTTGTAAATCAACCTCTCGAGGGGTCCGAACAGGCGCGGCAACGGCTGCCGGTCGCCCTCGAAGACACGAAACATGTAACTGCCGAGCGGCTTCGTTATGGCGAAAATAATCACCATGGAAAAACAAAATCTGCATCCATCCATTGACTGTCATGACATCTCCGACTTCCTCAATATGCAATATTTTTCCGTTGGCTCGCATCGCTGCGAACTACGATGCTCTAAGGTTAAAACTTCTCCGGGCAAAGCAGCGCGTAGAGCAAATACAACATCACGGCCAACGACACGATAATGCCGAGAATATATTCCAGCCCCATAATTCCCTCCTTAGAGCCGATCCAAGACCCGGACATAGAGCCAAGCAATTATGAAAAAAAACAACGGTGATCAGGATAAATATAACGTCGGCCATTGGATCGCTCCTAAAGTCGAGTCTTGCTCGCTGATAGCGCAAGCACGGTGCCAGCCTCACTTAAGTCGTGAAATCACTCGTTTACGGGAAAGGCAAAGCGCTGGTTGCATTTGCAAGACAAGTGGTCGACATTTGCAAGTTGCAAGCGGCGAGCGGCGGCCGGTTGCAAGAGCAATAGCAGAAGTGCGCCGCAATCGCAGCAATTTCGTGAACTGCAGTCGACAGATCGACATGCGTGGCATGGCACTTTTATGCGGTTTTTATAAATAATCGCGATCTCGTCCGGCAACGAAGAGAGGAACAATCCGATGACTCAATCGCAGGTGCACATACTGGTTGTCGATGACGAGCGCAACATTCGTAATAATCTCGGTATGGTGCTCGAGGCAGAAGGTCAAGGTAGATACGGTCAGTAACGGCGATGATGCTGTTATCCGCGTTAAAGAAGGTCTCTACGATATCGTCTTCGCGGATATCCAGATGGCGAAGATGGATGGCTTGGAATTACTTCGCTATCTACGAGGTCTTAAACCCAGGATGCCGGTGGTCATGCTGACCGCCTATGGGACCGTCAAAAGAGCTGTGGAGGCCATAAAGCTCGGAGCCGTAGACTTCATCGAGAAGCCATTCGATCCCAAGGCTATTCAGCTTCTCTGCCAAGAGATTCTTGAGCGACAGAAAATCGGCATGAGCGGAACCGTCGATGACCTTCTCCACTTGGCCGAGCTGGCGCGCGAGCGGAAAGCATTCACCGAAGCGCGAGTTTATCTAAAAATCGCCATGATGCGCGACCTCACCCGGCCGGAACCTTATTATCAGCTGGCGGAGCTTTCCGAGACCTGCGATATCTACGCGAAGCGTTGCACTATTACTATATGGCTCTTGAGAGGCCCTACGTTTGCGCCGGCACGTGAAGCTCTTAAGCGGCTGGGACATCTCGACACCAAGCCAACGGCATAAGGAACAGAAACAGGAGGCGTTCGGCAATGGTCTAGCGGTAGCGAAGTGAATTTAGGTCGAGCACAAAAGACGGGAATTTTTTGACCGCTGATGCAAACTGGTGCGCTGCCAAGTTGTCCGCAAATTAATTGAATCGCTTAAACTCAGCCAACTTAATGTCGTGCTTTTTTAACAGGTCGTAAAAATCGGCGCGATACTTTCCGGCGATTTCCGCCGCTCGCGTAGCTTTGCCGTTGCACGTATGCAGGAGACGAACCAGATAGGCTTTCTCGAACTCTGACCTGGCTTCTTTCAACGTCTTGAACGATCCGTCCGTTGGCAAGAGCTGAGATTGAAGCGGATCTTCCGCCGCGACGGCGCTGACGGCAAGTTTTGTTTGCAGAACGAGATCGTCCGTCACGACGTCGCGCTGGGTCATGGTTACGGCGTATTCGAGAGTATTTTCGAGCTCTCTCACGTTGCCCGGCCAGTCGTGTTGCATCAGTTTTTCCATGGCCTTGGGTGTAACTCCCTTGACGTCTCTTTTCATTTGTTGACAGATCTTCTTCAAGAGATGATCGACCAAATAAGGAACATCCTCGATCCGATCCTTCAGCGCAGGAAGGATAATGGGGATGACGTGGATCCGGTAAAATAGATCTTCACGGAATAATCCTTTTTTGACTTCGTCCACCAAATCTTTTTTAGTTGCAACGACGACTCTGACATCAACTTGCACCGGCTTTTCGCCGCCCACCGGATAAAACTGCCGCTCCTCCAGGGCCCGAAGCAGCTTCACTTGGATCGAGAGAGGCATATCACCGATCTCATCTAAGAAGAGCGTGCCTTCGTTGGCTTGGGTAAATAGTCCTTTAGTGCTCCGGACAGCGCCGGTAAAAGCACCCTTTTCATGGCCGAAAAGTTCGCTTTCCAGCAACGTTTCCGGGATGGCTGCACAATTGATCGCCACGAAGGGTCTATCTTTCCGCGGGCTCGCGAGGTGAATCGCCTTGGCGATCATTTCTTTACCGGTGCCGCTTTCTCCGTGGATATAGACCGTCGAATCTGTTTTGGCGATGCGCGAAACCGCCTCCAGCACACGCTGCATCTTGTCGCTCTTGGCCACGATGTTGGCGAAATCGTACTTTTCCTTTAATAAGCCCCTGAGCCTTTGGTTCTCGGTGGCCAGTTTGCAGCTTTCCAGGGCTCTGTCGATTTGCAGAATCAGCTCGCGGGGATCGAAGGGCTTTGTGAGATAGGTGGATGCGCCTCTTTTCATCGCCTCGACCGCGCCCTCGACGCTTGCGTGGCCGGTGAGAATAATGACCGGCATTCCAGGATTGACCGCATGTAACTTTTCCATCAACGTCACGCCGTCCAGATCGGCAAGGCGCCAGTCGACAATAGCTAAATCGAAGCTCTGAGCATTCGCGGCATCGATGGCCTCTTCATGACCGAGAACCACGGTGACGCCATAATTGGCCGCATTTAATTTGGTTTTCGCGAGTTCGAGGAGGTTTTTATCGTCGTCTACAACAAGAATTTTCGGTGCCGTCATACGATTTCTCCGTGATTTTTTTTGCTTTCTGGCTCTCCGCGTCCAAGCAGCGCTGAAGCAGCTTCGACGGAAGAACCAAACCGCGCGCAGTTCGACAATTGGGCACTTGGCGTAGCTAAGGAACGATCGCGGATCCTTTTCATAGTTGACGATAAAACATCGCGAATGTTATCGAGGACCTCTCAAGATCCGTTCAATGACGTCTCCGCGCCTCAAGAGCGAGACTTGAGCGTTCCGACAATCACTAGTGCGATGCCGCCGACGAGAGATAATCCTCCCAAGACGGGCGGCAACGGAATGGTTTTTTCTCGATCTGCAGTGGCTTGGAGGGGACCTATGTCGACGATTTTCTCGCGCTCCGTATAGGTGATACCCCGGTAAGCGAGCGCCACGACACCAAGAATAATAAGCGCAACTCCCAATATTGTAGCTAGGTTCTTCATGGCACCCCCTTAGAGCGTGTGAGGATTCATTATCCAGTGCAACACCGACTAACCCAAGGCGGCCTCGGGGCACGACCGATCAACTAACAACGTCTGCAGGCTACGTTCGCCAGCAAGTGAATGTAAAATACTTCTTCATGCCCACTTCCCTCTCGGGGCATGACGAAGTTTCGATAATACTTAAGGTGTAATCAAGGCGTGTGCCAAGCGGGCAAGGTACCGTAATCCATTGTTTTTACGAAGCAGTCAAAGTCGACAGTGAAATATAGCCGAAATGTCTTGTAGGACTTTTCCGGACATGTATGGATTTTCCCTTCTGCGGTTTGAGGATGCCAGCTACCAATCCCACCAAAGGCCAGCACCGGCGTGTGAAGCAAAAATGTGGGATGAGATCCCCGGGGAGACTGTAATTGCGCTTAACCCGGTTTTCTATACCCTGTACGCTTCAGGGGCAAAACTCCGTGGGCCCAATCGCGCACGAGATGTAATCAATTCCATGCTCTGAAGCCGGTCGAGAAACTTCCCTGAAATTTTAAGCTCGGGTTCGGCGAGCCTAACTTAATCCGGGATCCCCGGTTTGGTCATACGCCAGGGATCGAGAATCCTCTCTAGCTCTTGATCATCGAGCACTTTCTCCCCTCGCGCCAATTCTCTGATGGTTTGACCGGTTGCCATCGCTTTCTGCGCGATCTTGGCGGCCTTTTCGTATCCGATCGCCGGTGCAAGGGCCGTCACCATGGCCAAGCTCTGCTCGACCATCGCTTCACAACGTGCTCGATCGGCGACGACCCGATAACGCATTTTTCGGTGAATGCGTTGACGACGTTGGCGCTGAATTGAATTGCTTCGATCAGGCGCAAGGCCAGCACCGGCATCATAGTATTCAATTCGAAATTGCCGGCTTGGCCGCAGAAAGTAATCGTCGCATCACAACCGATAACGTGCGCCGCCACCTGAAGCACCGACTCGCACAGCACCGGGTTAACTTTCCCGGGCATGATGGAAGACACCGGCTGCGTGTCGGGAAGATGAATCTCGCCGATGCCGCAGCGCGGCCCAGAGGCGAGCCAGCGCAGATCATTGGCGATCTTGATCAAGCTGACGACCAGCGATTTCAGACTAGCGCTCATGTGCACGGCAGCGTCGCGGGCCCCCTGGGCTTCTGCGCTTCGCGAAACGGCAACCCGAGTAATTGAGAAATTTTGGCAATCGCTCGTGCGGCGAATTGCGGATGCGCGTTGATGCCGGTACCGATGGCCGTGCCACCGAGGGGTAGCTCTTGCAAGCCTTTGCCGCAAGTCCCCGACGCGCTCGATGCTCAACTCGATTTGACGCGCGTAGCCGCCGAATTCTGACCCAAACGCATCGGCGTCGCATCGGCCAGGTGCGTGCGGCCGATCTTGATCACGCCGTCGAATTCCTCCGCCTTGCGCACGAGCGCGGCGCGCAGCCGTTCCAAAGCCGGCAGCAGCTCACGCTCGGTGATCGAAAGCGCGGCACACCTGCCAACGATCCGCGACCGAGCGCAGGTCCACAGCTATCGATTTTTTCGCTTACGCGAGCGCGCCCGGCGCGTGCCTCTTCTCTTGTAGGAAGTCTCCTTAGTCCGGACGTATATTTCCTCCAACCAGCGGGCCGCCGCGTAGTCCCTGTGCCGTGGTGACACGGTCAATGGCCATCGTCTTCATTCTGCGCAAAATGGGTCGCCCAGATTTTCCTAAGGTTTGTGTCACGACGCGTTTTGAGTTTGTGAGGAGGCTCTTCGATATCGGCCGCCTCACCGAACTGATATGCAATTGGCCTCGATCTTGCGCGTTCGGGATGTAGACAAGCGTGCGCGAGCAAAGGAGTTGCCCTAAGAAATTCGCCTAGACAACTGATCAGGAGGGACGCCTAGATCTGACAGCCGGCGCCAACCATAAGCGGTGGGAGGTGCCCTATGATCATGCGGATGGTTTTGGTCAACGTACCTGTGGAAATGGCCGCGGAAGCCGAACGGTTATGGATAAATGAATGCGCGCCGCACATGATGAGTCAACCGGGCTGCATCAGTGAACAGCTCATACGAAATCGCGATAACGCCGGCGAATTTGTCTCGCTCAGCACTTGGACGAATCAGGCGGACATTGATGGTTATCGAGCGGGATTGGCGCATAAAGCGATACAGCAACATTTGCACGCGTTGCTAAAAGGGTCAAAAACAGAGGTGAAAACCTACGACATTGTGCGGTGGTAATGTCGTACCCTGCGTTCCCCAATGGTATCCAACTGATCACGTTGGGTGCGCACCGTCGCCCCTCATGCGTTACAACACAGCTAAGAAACCTGCTTCGGCTCCTTGAGCAAGATAGCTAGCCCTAAAATCCCCACCGTCAAGACGCCGGCGAGCATCTGCCAGGCCACTACGTATGAGCCCGTGCGATCAACAATATATCCGAAAACCGGCGTGCACAGAGTCGCGGCGCCGGCATTGATCGTAATCATCATGCCGAGGCCGGCGCCGGTTCGCGATTTCCCGGAGATCTCGCCGATCAACGCGTAGGAGACGCCCTGATACCCGACCAGCGACACGCCGGCGAGAAAGAGGACCGGTAGCAGCAAATAGGTCGACGAGTCTCGCCCCATGAAGCTCAGCGCGGTAATCAGCAGGACCGACATCACACCGATTAATATCAAGACGATTTTGCGCCGGCCGCCGAATAGGCGATCACTGGCGACACCCCACCCGACTCGCCCTGCCATTGCGCCCGCTTGTGTCAAGGCGAGCGCCTGGCTGGCCCAATACGGCGAAATACTCATGGCGTCTTTCAAGAAAAGCGGAACATAGGTGATCAAGATTATCTGCCCAGCCAGATAGAGCGCGGTGGCGCAGCTCACCGGCAGCAGCCGCCAAATGTTCAAAGCATCTTGACCGCTGGCAGCCGGCGCCGCAGCTTTCACCGCATCGCCACCGTCGCCCGCCGGATCGCGCCACAGCGACGAGAAAACAGAAACCAAAGAAAAAATTGATGATCCCGAGCGCGGCCAACGCGCCGCGCCAACCGATCACGAGCACGAGCGAAGGCGCCAATACCGCCGCCACGACGCCCCCCGCGGGAACTCCCGTTTGTTTTATACCCATCGCGGTGGCGCGCTCGTCGCGGCGGAACCAGGCCATGACTCCGATGGTCGACGCCGGGTTGAGAAAGCTGTAGCCCAAGCCGGCCAAGAAAAAACATGCGCAGGCGGTCGCGAACGACGGCGCCAGCGCCGCCGCAGTAATGCATAGGCCCACGAGCAAATGTCCCTGCAGCGTCGTCTTGCGCACACCAAAGCGATCGGCGAGCCAGCCGGTGGCGAAAGACGCGCCGGTCATTGCCAGGTAGAAGGAGGAGAAGAAAAGGCCGACTTGCGCGCGCGATAGCTGTAGCTCATCTTGATAAAATGGCGCGAGCGTGTTGATGCCGTATTGCGCCGACGCGCCGACGATATGCGATGCGCTGATCAGCGCGAGAATCGTCCAGCGGAAGGGATCGCGCTGCGCGATGAAATCGGACATGGAAAGCCACGTTGCTCAATCAAAGACCGTCGCGGAATAGGCGGCTGCGTCGATGAACGCTTCGATGACAGTCGGCCCGCTGATCGTGAGCGCCCAGTCGAGCGCGGCACCGAATTGGCCGAGGTTTTTCGCAGGCCGGCATGGGACGCCGAAATAATGCGCCGGCGATTCGGCTGGTGCGCCGAGGCGAACGCCGGAAAGAGCATAGTTTTTTCGCTCCTGCTTTACCTTCATGAGACCGAGCCAGCCGTCGTTAAGCACGATCAGCGGCACCGCCAAATTCAGCCGCCGCGCCAGCGCCAGTTCGCCCGCGGTCATTTGAAAACCGCCATCGCCGACGATCGCGACGACCGCGCGCTCCGGATGAACCAGCTTCGCCGCGTAAGCCGCGGGCATGCCATAGCCCATCGACGACCAACCATTGGTCGCCAACAGCGTACGCGGCACATCAGTGCGCCATTGAGAGGCGATTTGATGGGTGTGCGCGCCGACGTCGTAAGCGAGTATTCCGTCCGCCGCCAGTTTGGCACGCAAGGCATCTAGGACGTGGTGTGCGGAGAATCCGCTGCCACCCGGCCGCAACGCCTTATCCAACGACGAGCGATGTTCCTGCCACTCCTGAGCCGACCAGTCGTTGACGCAACCCTTGATTGCGCCGATCGCTTCAATCGCGGCATCGAGATCACAGGGCTTGTTCCAAAGAAATTTCAGATCTTCCCCCGGCTCGGCAGCTTCCGTGTTGATATGGACGATGGGAATGTTCCGAGCCCAGTCCTCATAATTGATCTCGATCGGATCGTAACCCACGGCGATGATCAGATCCGCTCGGTCGGTGAACCGCTTCACGTCGGAGCGGCGCGCCCGGCCGATGACACCGGCCCAGTGAGAATGATTTTCCGGAAGAAATCCCTTGGCGTGCATCGTGGTCACGAACGGCAACGATTGATTTTCGATAAACTTGAGCACTTCATGAGGCGCGCGAATGCGCGTGAAGGTCAAGCCGGTGACCAATAGCGGGCGGCGCGAATGCGCCAGCCTTTCGGTCAACGTCTTCACGATCTCGCCAGACATGTCCGCAACACGACTTGCCGATCTCGATGGCGTCGGCGAATCGGTTTTGACAGACAGCGCGACATCTTCAGGCAGATCGAGATGCACTGGGCCGGGCGGCTCCTGGCAAGCAAGGTCGATCGCTCTTGCGACAGTTTCATCGACGGCATTGCCTTGAAACGACCAAGTCGCTTTGGTCAGAGGTTTGAACAGCGCATGATGGTCGACGCGCATTTGGATCCGCCGCCCGAGCCACGGCGTCGCGACGTTACAAGTGATCGCCAGCACGGGCGCGCGGTCTAACCAGGCGCAGCCGACGCCTGTCGTAAGATTGGTTGCGCCGGGCCCAACAGTCGATACGCACACGCCCGGGATTCCGCTAAGATAGCCCACCGCCGTAGCCATGAAGCCAGCCGATGTTTCACTGGCGGTAAGAACGAACTCGATAGAACTCTGCCTGAGCGCCTCGATCAGCGGGAGCACCGGCCCACTCGGCACACCGAAAACCCAGCGCACACCCGCGCGCTCGAGCGCGCGAACGATGAGGTCGCTATTGTTCATAGCTTAGATTTTATACTTGGCGTGTTTAGCGCCTTGGCGCGAGAGATCTCCGCAATTCCAATCGAGGCTAGAAGATGACGGACAGCGAATCGCGATATTCAATTCTCCATCCTCGATCCTCTAATTTCCTATGCGCACGGTATCGACGGCATCCTGAACCGCGCGAATGATCGACAATGCCGTGAGCTTGCCGGTCTTCGGGTTTTCGCTGGGCACGTTCTCGATGTGCACATGCAGGCGGCCGAACTCGCCTTCCACTTCGATGTCGTGGCAATTGCGGGTCAGCCCCGGCACAGCAAATATTCGCACGCGAGTTTGATCCGGGCCAATGCCGGCCAAGCTGACCGCTCCCGTCACATTCACGTTTGCCGGAAAACCCCGGCAGGCCTCGCGCGCCGAACCGGAGAAAAGTTCTCTTTCCTCCTGCAACCCGCTCAACGAAATGCCGCGTTCGACCAGATAGGGCGCGCCTTCGAGGCCAAGCGGCGGCTTCCTCGTTGTGTGCGTCACATGGGTGATCTGACCGACGGAAGCAGATTTAATTCCATCCAGGCCGGCAATCGCTCCGGAAGGAACAAGCAGGCGGCAGCCGGTGCGCCGTGATTCGGCCATGATGTCGGGATGATCGAGCAGCGCGCCGACGCTGATGACCATCAAATCTTTGCCCGCCGCGAAGACTTTCTTCGCCAGTTCCGGGACGACAGCGCCACCGGCAGCTTCGACAATCAGATCGGCACCCGTGATCAGTTCGACCAACGACAAATACGGCGGCGGATTTTTGAATGCTGCGAGAAATTCGCGCGCGTTTTTTTCCGTCCGGCTGGTGATACCGGCGATGCGCACCGAAAGCTTGCCGCTTTCGGCCGCTTGAATCAGCGCCTTGCCGATCGCTCCACAACCTACGATGCCAATGGATTTCATCGTCCCTCCACGTCTTCTGATCTATCGCGAAGACTTTTTCGCTGTCAATGGGACGGCACCAACCAATAAAGCATCCAATAGACGATCACGCCGGTGACGGAAACGTACAGCCAGATCGGCAACGTCCAGCGCGCGATGCGCCGGTGCGCGACGAAGTTTTGCCGCCAGGCGCGGCGCAACGTGATGAGCGCCAGCGGCACCACGGTGACCGCGAGGATCGTATGGGTCAGGAGAATCGTGAAATAGACGGGGCGAATCCAACCCTGACCCTTAAAGGGCACGGAGCCGACGTGATAGTGATAGACGAGATAGGAAGTCAGAAACAATATCGAGCAGGCGAATGCCGTCAACATGCAGTTTCGATGGGCATTTTGGTTGCCCGACTTGATGAAGAGAAATCCGGCAAAAAGAAAAACGGCGCTGAGACTATTCAGCGCCGCATTCAAACTCGGAAGCTCGGAGATGGCAATCAATGGGGAAAAATATCCGGCAACAGCATGAGGATCAAGAAGACACAGAGAACAAACGGCGCCAGGGCCACCACCGCCAAGGTTTTCTTCTCGAACTTGAGATGCATAAAATGCATCGCCACCAAAGCCGCCTTCCACACCGCGAAAATAACCAGCAAGGCGGCAAGCAGCAGTTTGGGCAATCCCATATAAACTATAGCGACCTCGATGACGGTCAGTGCCAGGAGAATATAGAAAATCTTGATGTACTGAGCGCTCGAGTGTGTGGTCGATGACATCTCGCTCTCCCGAAACAGACTACAGTAGATAAACAAACGTAAAGATCAATATCCACACCAAATCGACGAAGTGCCAGTAGAGCCCGGCGATCTCGACATGCTTCGCTTGATAGCGGCCGCGGTTGACCGCCGCGAGCACGCAAGTGTTGTAAATCACTCCACCGGTCACGTGCATGCCGTGAAAACCGGTCAGAACAAAAAACGTCGTTGCGAAGAGATCGTTGGAAAATGAGATGTTGAGCTCGGGTAACCGATGAGCGAGCAGGTGGTTCCACTCGTAAGCCTGACACCCTAAAAACATGGCGCCGCCCAGGATCGTCAGCCCGAGAAACTTATTGAACCGGGCCTTGTTGTTTTCTTGAATGGCCGCCAGCGCCAGGACCATCCACACGCTGCTGATGATCAACAAAAACGTCATAAACGCCGTTAGATTGATGCCGAGCACTTCCGCAGGCACGGGCCACTTGGAGCTCGCGTAACGCAGGAGACCGTAGCCGACGATCAAACAGCCGAAGGACATGGCGTCGCCGGCGAGGAACAGCCACATTCCCAGTTTGCCCCAATTCTCCGGAGTCAGAGGCGATTCTTGGGGCTCTACTTCCACGTGCGCTGCCGCAACTTCACTCATCTACTGCCGTCCTCCTGATGCCAATCTAGGTGAACGATCGGTTCCGCGGTCTCCACGTTTTCGCGATTCTTGAGCGCCCGACGGTAGGCAAAAATTAGCCCACCGACAATCGATCCAACGACTAGATACGGCGTCGCCATGAGAAATAGCACACTGGCGTTGAAGCCATCGGTAACCGAGTCGCCGGTTCCGCCAAAACACACGGAGCATGCCCAAGAAGCGGTCGCTCCAACCAGCAACGTCGCTGTCGCCGCAATGATTACAAAAACAATTTTATTGAACATGCGAATTATCCACCGCAAAGTAACGTATCGACTTCGGAGTGTCAATCATTCGAATTAGTAAAGATAAACCAGTCCGTATAGCAGCGGCCACAATCCCACGACAAAAGTCCAGTACATGCTGCAGGTTTGTAGTCCGACGTAGTTTTGCTGCGTGTAGTTTCCCGTTCTTGCTTTTTGCCAGACCACGGCCAGCCAAATTAACGCGCCGAAAACATGCAACCCGTGACAACCGATGATCGTGTAAAACAAACCGCCATAGACGCTGCTGGACACGGTCAAGCCAAATTGAATCAGGCGAAACCACTCGAATCCCTGAATCAATAAAAAAATCGTGCCCGCTACCGCCGTCCACGACAGCAAGCGCACCAGACGTGCGCGCTCACCGCGTTGATTCGCTCTCAGTCCGAGTCTCATCGTTACGGCACTGACAAGAAGAATCAGCGTATTGATTCCGGTTAGCTCGACCGGCAAGCGCGGCTGAAAGGGCGGCGGCCAGACGGGGCTGGCGATGCGGAAAACCAAAAAAGCGCCGATCAGGCCGGCAAAAAACATCGCTTCGGCGCCCAAGAACATTAGAACTCCGAGCCAGGCGTTGCTGGCGATCGGGATATTGGGGCGAATCGGCGGCGGCGGTGGCTCGCCGCCACCGAACGCGGGCCGCCGGCCTGCTTCAACGAGCAGTGCGTCGTCTAGTTTGCGCGCCGTTGAACTCTTAGCCATGGACTCAACCGTCGTGTCATTTAAAAATGATGAAAACGATCACCGCGATGATATACGACACGGCCAAAACGGCCAAGCCGAAGCCGAGACGCCGGTTGCGCGCGCCAATTCCTTCCGGCGGTTCCATAATCCTGACGCTCATATCGGCACTCGATCCAACGCCATCACTAGCAAGAGCACAGGAAGGTAAATCAACGATGCAAATAAGAGCCGGCGTGCGCCCGCGCGCGTGGGCGCGATGACGAGCTTGATGCCGCTCGCGAGAAAGCCGGCGCCGAGCAGAAAAGCCGTGACGAAGTAGCTCGGTCCGGCGAGGCCGATCAGTGTCGGCAGAAGACTAACGACTAACAGCGCACCACAGTGGATGAGAATCTGGCGTTTGGTGCTGTCGCCCTCCGGCTCGATTACCGGGAGAAACTGAATTCCAGCCTTGGCGAAGTCTTCACGATAAAGATAAGCGATGGCCAGCGTATGCGGGATTTGCCAGAGAAACATGATTGCAAACAGCACCCACGCGTCGACAGACAGCTCCCCGCGTGCGGCAACCCAGCCGATGACGGGCGGCAAGGCGCCGGGAATCGCGCCGACCGGCACGCAGAGCGAACTCGCGCGCTTCATCGGTGTATAGATCCACAAATAGCTCGTCGTAATGGCCGCGGCCACGGCAGCGCTTAATACATTCACAGTGGCGGCTAAGTAACCGAGCCCCAGGAGCGCGAGGGCAATACCGAACCAGAGCGCGTCCTGCGGTTGCACGCGACCGTCCGGCAAAGGCCGCCGGCGCGTTCGCTCCATCATCGCGTCGAGGTCGCGCTCGATAAACTGGTTCAGTGTGAGCGTGCCGGCGGCGGCGAGCGCTGTACCGATCAACATTTGCAGCAGCCGTAAATAGTCGGGAACGCGCTCCGATCCCGCGTAATAACCGACAAAGGCCGTGATGAGTACCATCAGAACAATGCGCGGCTTGGTCAGCTCGAAGAAGTCGACGGCCCGCCGGCTCACGCTCACGGTCGCGACATTTACGGTCTCGGAGGTCGAGCTCATACGGAAAATTGCTCCGTCAAGATTTTTGTTCCGGGGGCATCACCCGATGATACAGGCACGCCATACGATCGCAGAGTGAGCACCACGGCGGTTGCAAGCATTAACGCGCCCACTGCAAGGTGACTCGTTGTCAAAAGAACAATCGCGTCAATTGGCAGTCGCACCATCACTGTGAATTTGGCCAAGTAAGATATGCCGCCCAAGGCCAGTTGGACCAGCAAAAGTGCAAAAAGCGCCAGCGCCGGTCTCGTCAAAGCGACGGAAGTCGCGTGGTGTCTTGCCACTCGCGTCAAAATGAAGATCACGTGTAGCGTAACCAGCACAGCAAAGGCCAAGTGAGCGTCAACCCGCTCTCCGGTATGGCGCAACACCGCCCCGAATATAATTTGCAAATAAATCAGCGCGGTCGTCACGGCGCACAACCGCCGCAGCCGCCCGTTATCGGTGAGCGCCGCCGTATCACTCGAGCGGTTCCAATCCGGCGATGTGAAAATCACCAGGCAAACCGTCAGCGCGAAGAAGGCCTGTGCGATTGCGGCGTGAATGATCGCCAATGCCTGCTGCAGCAGGACCACACGCAAACCGCCGAGGATTCCCTGTGTGACGACCAGTCCCAACGCGGCAAAACCAAGCCAACGCAGCCACGCCCGCCGCTCGCTAAACCACAAAACGAGCGCCAAGTTGATGGTCAGCAAACCGACAAAGGATGCAACCAGGCGATGGCTATGCTCGTAGAAAATGTCGCCGACCATTTTCGACCACGGGTAGAGAAACATATTGTAACCGAAGGTCGTCGGCCAGTCCGGCACGGCGAGCCCCGCGCCCTTGCTGGTCACGAGGCCGCCGATGAAGAGTAAGGGAAACGTCGCGCCAGCGAGGATGATGGCGATGCGGTGCGGCCAAGCTGAAATAATTGAAGGCTGGGTAAGAATGGGCTCCCCCACCTTGCTACCGTCCGCTTTCATACTTCTGATTTTCCGTTAGTGCGCTCGCGCTGCCGCGGTAGCACCGAGATTTTTATCTTGCGGCAGCCAGTCTTCTTTGACTTCCGGCGAGCTGTACTCGTAGGGGCCGCGGTAAACCACCGGCTGCACCTCGAAATTGCCGTGAGGCGGCGGCGTCGGCGCAGACCATTCCAGCGTGTTGGCCTGCCAGGGATTGCGATCCGCCTTCTTGCCGGCGAATAGACTCCAGACGAAATTAAATAGGAAGAAAAATTGCGAAGCGCCGAGCAACAAGGCGCTGATCGTGATGAATACGTTCCAGTGTTGCATCGGCAGTATAAACTCGTACTGCATCGGATTGTAAATTCGCCGCATGTGCCCGCCGACGCCGAGGAAGTGCATGGGGAAAAACGCGCCGTTGAAGAATATATAGGTTAAGACGAAATGAATCTTAGCCAGGGGTTCGTTCATCGTGCGCCCGAACATCTTGGGAAACCAGTAATAAACCGCCGCGAACAAAGCGAATACGATTCCGGCGACGACGTAATGAAAATGAGCAACAATGTAATACGTGTCATGGATGAATATATCGACCGGCGTCGATGCCATGAAAACTCCACTCAAGCCGCCGATCAAAAAATTCGAGACGAATCCCAAGGCAAAGAGCATCGGCGAGGTCAAGCGAATCGTGCCGCCCCACAAGGTGCCGAGCCAATTGAAAACTTTGATGGCCGAAGGCACCGCAATGACCATCGTCGTCATCATGAAGGCCGTGCCGAGCAGTGGATTCATACCGCTGATAAACATATGATGGCCCCAAACAATCCACGACAGAAAGGCGATGGCGATCATGGAAAATGCCATGGCATGATAACCAAATATCGGTTTGCGCGAGAAAGTGGAAAGGATGTCGGACGTGACGCCCATGGCCGGAAGAACCAAAATATAAACTTCCGGATGGCCGAAAAACCAAAACATGTGCTGCCAGAGCAAAGGTTGTCCGCCGCCTTCGGGCAGAAAAAAGCTGGTGCCCGCCACCCGATCAAAGAGCAGCATGGCCAAAGCGGCAGTCAGTACCGGCAAAGCGAGGAGCAGCAAAATCGCCGTGACAAACAACGACCAGACCGTCAAAGGCATGCGGAAGTAGGTCATACCGGGGGCGCGCATGTTAATGATGGTGGTAATATAGTTAATCGAGCCCATCAACGACGAGACGCCGAGAATGAGCAGGCTAATAATCCAAAAATCTTGCCCCAACTCGACTCCTGTGTATTGCGATCTCGCGGACAGTGTTGCGTAACTCGTCCATCCCCCTGCCGCCGGCCCACCGGGCACGAAGAAGCTGGCGAGCATGACCACCGTGGCGATGGCGCCGACCCAGAAGGAGAGCATGTTCAATTTTGGGAATGCCATATCCCGGGTGCCGATCATCAGCGGAATCAGGAAATTGCCGAAGGTTCCGACCATGATCGGCATGACTACAAAGAAAATCATGATCGTCGCGTGCATTGTAAAGAGGGCGTTATAGGTTTGCGGTGGAATAATGCCGCCACCATGCTCGCCAGGATAGATGTAGGGCTCGGGGATAAAATTTAACCCTGGTACCGGTGATTCCGGCCAAGCCAACTGCCAGCGCACTAGCATCGCGAGCAAGCCGCCCACGATAATCATGAGCAGGCCCATGAACAAGAACTGCCGGCCAATCATCTTATGGTCAAGTGAAAAGATATACGTTCGGATAAAACCCAGTTCTTGGTGATGTTCATGCGACGCGTGCGCCGCCGCGATTTCGCTCATCGGTCAAAATCCTCCGTCAGTGGCTTCGGATCAATCAACAAAGCTTTGGATGTACTTACTGCGGTTTTGCAGCCAGGTTTTCGTCCGCCCATTTTTTATATTCTTCGGGCGTCTGAACATAGAGCCAGCCCTTCATGCCGGAATGGCCGAAGCCGCAAAGTTCGGCGCACGGAAGCTCGTATTTCCCGGGCTTGGTGCCTTCAAACCACGCGATGATTTGCCGACCTGGCACTGCATCTTGTTTGAAGCGCATATTGGGAATGAAGAAGCTATGGATCACGTCCTTTGCGCTAAGCACTAACCGAATCGGTTTATGCACCGGCACGTGGAGATCGTTATCGAACTTGACGTCGTCGTCGGTGCCGAGTTTTCCATCGGCGCCGGGATAACTTATTTCCCAGTTAAATTGTTTGGCCATCACGCCGACTTCGAAGTCGGTGTCCGGCACATGGCGTTTCACTTTCGCCCAGGTCGACGCGCTCATGAACGCAAGGACGATTAGGATGACGGCGGGGATGATCGTCCAGATGATCTCGAGTGTCGTATTGCCGTGGCTATAAGTGGCGCGTCTGTCGCCCCGGTCGCGATACTTGATCAAGAACACGACCATCAAGACGGTCACGAGAATAAAAGTGGCTGCCGTGATGTAGTAGATGAGATAGAATAACGAATCGATCTCTTGGCCGAACGTAGACACATCTTCCGGCAACCACTGCATCATTTTTTAGTGAACCATCCTTATGATTTTCGAGAATTGGGGTAAAAACTTTTCTTCTAGCTAACACAGCCCCTGGGGCATTTCAAGCACGATTGGCGTTGATTTGACGAGGATTTATGCGAAGATTGCAACCAATCATGGAGATCGTAGCGGAACCTCGTCCATGACCGCATGGGCTGCGCTGAGCGCAATGGTTCACGTCATCGCGATCGCGATGTGGCTGGGCGGAATGGTGTTTTTTCTGGTCGTCTCCGGGCCTGCGGTCCACGAATTGGAGCCGCAAATCGCCATCAAGACGATGAATCAGGCGCGCATCGGTCTTGAAAACATCGCGTGGATCGCCATCGGACTTCTGCTCCTGACCGGAATCGTCAATTTGGTCGCGCGCATACCGCCATCAGGATCAATGTTCAGTAGAGCGTTCGTCATCATACTGAGCGTTAAAATAATTCTTTTCGGCGCGATGGTCCTGCACCATTGTCTGCAAGTCTTCAAATATGCCCCCGCCATCGCTCGTTTGACCGCCCAGCTGCCGGAGGGCTTGGAGGGTTGGCCTGAACCTCTTCTCTCCCACTGGCGCCGTTGGTTTCTGCTGCTAAAAATCAATGCCGCCCTCGGCCCGATCGTCGTGCTGCTCGGTCTTGCGTTGGTGAAAAGTTAGACAAAATGAAAATCTCCGGCCATATACGATCTGCTCTCTTGTAATTTCACTCGGATAGCCTGATGACTTCTGCCAGCGCGGCTTGGACAAACCCAGTCAAAGCGATCATCGTCGGGATTGCAATAGGCCTTGCGTTTATCTCCGGCGCAAACTGGCTGAAGATATTGATCGATCACGTGCCTCAATGCAGCCAGCCGAACTGCGTCGCCGACTTCGTCACGTTTTATGCCGAAGGCGAACTAATCCGCCAGGACCGCCGGTCGCTCTACGATCTGGACAAACAGCTCGCCTATCAACAAAGGATTGCGCCGACCGAGCGAGTCTTGCCGTTCGTTTACCCACCGATCACGGCGGCGTTGTTTGCGCCTTTGGCTCGGATGCCTTTTCCCATCGCCTTTTTATTCATGACCGCATTGAATGTCTTGCTGCTGTTTATCAGCCTGCGGCTATTGATTCGGTATTTATCGCTAACGCGCGATCAATCCCACTGGCTGATTCTTTTCGCGTTGTGTAATTTTGGCGTGCACGCCGTCGTATTTTACGGCCAAACTTCCGCCATCATTCTTTTCTTCCTGACCTCTCACGTACTCGCGCAGAAGCAATCGAGTGAATTTAAAGCCGGGCTTTGGGCCGGGCTGCTTTGTGTCAAACCGCAATTTTTGCCCATTCCGCATCTGGTTCTTCTTCTTCGTCGGCACTGGCGGGGCCTGCTCGTTGGCGCGCTGATGAGTGTGACCTTGATCGTCGGCGCATTTATTTTCATCGGCCTGGAAGCTTCAAAGCAATACTTTTCGCTCGCCCAGCGCATGGTCACGGCCGATGACGATTGGTGGAACCAATGGCGCGGCATGCATAATTTGCGCGCCCTGACGATCTACTGGCTGCCGGCAAATTGGCAAACCCCCGTTTGGTGGGTCGGCGACGCTTTAGTGATCGCAACGATGGTTTTGGCAAACCTGCGAGCCCGACAAAAGCCCGATGCTTTCGCTGTGACCTGGATTATTAACGTACTAGCGCTCCTGATCGTAATACCGCATCTATTTACGCACGATCTGACTCTGCTGATCTTGCCATGTGCGCTGTTCCTAACCCGCTGCAAAGAAACGGTGCCTCTCTCGATCGGTCTCGGTCTGGTCGCGCTCGCGGTCCTACCAACCGTAAATTACCTTGTGCCGACGTTAATGGCGTTTACTCTAGTTCTACTCTACGTTTTGAGTTTGCGAATTTTTATTGGTCGGCTAGCCGGTTAAATGAAACAGATCTTCTGACAAAGCTCTTCTGTAATTCTGCGCTTTTCATGTTGCAGAACGCCGCAAATTCCCAGCCTTGGTTTTGCCGCAGGAAATACACGGCAAGCTTGCGCCGACGACTCGACCAAGCCCAAGCCGTGAGGCGCGCAATCTCGCGCGGCATAGAAAAAATCGATCCGTGCTTAAGAATCGCGCACGTAAGCCCATGACTTAAGCAAATCCTGCGGAAGACGGATCCGATAAGATCAAAATTTCGCGTTTATTGCTGGTGGCATGGAGCTTGCGCTCGATCATCCCACAAAACTCTGGGCTGCCAGGGCGAGAAATACGCGATGAAGGCGACGTGTCGGCCTTCACTCATCGCTGGCAGTGATTTTCCTGTGCGCGAACGTCGGCAAGGGTGTGCGGCAGATCAATCGTCGCTGGATACCTATGGCGGGCTTATGGCCTTTGGTGCAAAAAAGGCTCGGACGTAACCGGATGTTTGGCTTTCTTTGTTGCGAGCGCCACGCCAGCGAAATGCCCGAGCTAAAAGCAATTGTGCCCGCGCACGTGGTTACTTGTCACCTCGTCGGTGGGAAAGTTAGCACCGAGGCCGTTCAACTCAAACACGATGCAATGTGACAACGAAAGACCTTTTTCGCCAAGCCGTCGCTTGGTTGCAAAGCCATCCGATATTGGATCTGGAGACCCGTCCGGCGTTCACTTATCGCCCGATCGCTTCACCGCCGGTTGAGAATTTTTTCCACGGCGCGACGTTAGAGCGGCCCGAAAATGAAACTGCAGTCGCCACCGTATGTGGCATGGCACGAGCAATCCGCACAGGCAAGCTCTCGGCGCGCGCCCCGGTGACTTCCTGCCTTGAGCACATCGCTGCGTTGAACCCGAAGCTCCGCGCCTTCGTCTGTGTGTTGGAGGAGCAAGCGCTAAGAGAAGCCGACCAACTCGACCGCGACGTTAAGCGTGGCGCGTTGCGTGGCCCACTGCACGGCGTGCCGCTTTCCATAAAAGATGTGATCCACGTCGCCGGAGTCCCCACCTCCGCCAGCTCGCGCGTCTTGAGTGACCTTGTTGTTCCCGAGCACGATGCCTGCGCCGTGGAGAGAATCAAAGCGGCCGGCGCCATCGTCATCGGAAAAACCGAGACCCACGAGTTCGCCTTGGGCGTCACCACGCCGCAAAGCCGCAACCCTTGGGATGAAACCCGCATCCCGGGCGGCTCCACCGGTGGCACCGCCATCGCCGTCGCCACCGGCATGGCGCCGGGCGGGCTCGGTACCGACACGCGCGCTTCGATCCGTGTGCCGGCGGCGCTGAGCGGGGTCGTCGGCTTCAAACCTACTTTTGGACTCGTACCGACCCACGGTGTCATCACGCTCTCCTGGTCCATGGATCATGTAGCGCCTATGGGCGCGACGGTTGAAGATGCAGCGTTGCTCCTGGACGTCATCGCCGGAAGAGATGCGCGTGATCCGAATTCGGTGGAGCGGCCGGCGCCATCATACAGCCGCCACGTTGACGGCGACGTGACGAAGTTGCGCATCGGCGTGCCGTCCGCGGGATTCGAGGGCATCGACCGCGAAGTCTCCCAAGCGAATGGCGCGTCATCGAGGGATTGAAGAGCGCGGTCTGTAGCGTTCAATCCGTCGAGCAACCTTCGGCGGACGATTTGGAAATGACCAATATGACCGGGCTCATTGTCAGCCGCGCCGAAGCGGCGACCTTTCATCAACCCTGGCTTAAGGAAAAATCGAGTCTCTATACCGCCGAAACCAGAGACCAACTGGAAGAGGCGCTGAATGTTCCCGCTGTCGCTTACTTGATGGCCCAGCGCCACCGCGAAGAGTTTCGCCGCCGCATGCTGGAGCTTTTTGCGCGTGTCGACGTTCTCGCGCTGCCGACTTCGTTGGTTCTGGCGCCGGCCGTTTCAGAAGCCGACCGTTTTCTCTTGGTTCTATCGAGGAAACTGTATCCCGTGGAGCTTCATCGGCTTCCCTGCCGTCTCCGTCCCCTGCGGCCGCTCCGCCGGTGGCCTCCCTATAGGTTTGCAGCTCGTGGCGGCGCCGTTTCGCGACGCGAGCCTGATCGCGGCAGCCTCAGCAGTCGAAGCGCTCGCACTCTACCCACGTCCTTCACTGCGGCTATAAGACTAGATTCCGATCGTCCTATGCCACCCGTTCGGTCAGTTCGCCGAGCGATTCATGCGCCGCGATTTCGATGTAGCCTGAGCCGGCAAAGCGGCGAATTTCGAGCAGCTGGATACCGACGCTCCTCGGCAGCGTGACAGACAATCACATCCTGGAATGCGCCGATCAAGCAGAAATTAATCGGCGGGCCCGCGCGCCATTGTTTCGATCATTATTGAGCCATAGAAACGCTTTGAGCTGTTTTCGTGCTAAGAGACGTAGCGGAATAACGCAACCGTTTAGCGATGGAATGTGAATCTTCTGAGGGCGTGAAAACAAAAAACGCGATGACTGATGCTCTCTATACTCGGCATATCCGGCGTCACAGTGGAAATCGCGCCTGCGATCGCCCTTTCATTTGGGATAGAGCCCCTTGATAAAGCCGCTGTCCTCAAGCTGCTTCACAAAGCGTGTGTCCATGAAAGTTTCCGGCGCGTAATTTTTTGCGCGTGGGTCGCGCACAGCGACTTGATCCAAAACGAAGCGAATGCCGCCGACCGTGGCATAAGGAACACGCTGCAGTTTCGGCGCGTAGAAATCCACGGTCGAGGCAAGAATTGCCGGATCCTTGATGCCCGTATACTTGCTCGTGATCTTCATCGCCAGATCTCGGTTATTCTTGTAGATCGCGATTGCCTCCACGTAAGCGCGCACGAAACGCTGCGCGGTGTCCGTGTTATCCTTAATATATGATTTCTTTGCCGCGATTCCGACGAAGGGGAATTCCAATCCCATCGCGGCAAGATCCGCGATTTCTTTATAGCCCAACTTTTTTGCCGCGTCGGTAAACGGATCGGCGAGCGCGCCGGCGGCAATACGGCCGGACGCGATCCCGCCCATTATGCCGGCGTAGTCTTCGAGTTGGATCAGCGCAATGTCTTTTTCCGGCTGAAGCCCCGCCTTACGGATCGCAAAACGCGCCGAGATGTCGGTGTTGGAACCATAACGGGTCACGCCGATCGATTTGCCTTTGAGCTCTTCCATCTTCGACACCGTGCCCATGATCACGATCGGCGTGGTGTTGAGCGCCACGGCGACAAATGTGACATCCATACCCGCGACCCCGGCGGCGAGCATCGCCGGCCCGCCCATTTGTGACATCTGGATTTCGCCGGACACCAGGGTTTGCGCCATGGTTGACCCGCTGCGAATGTAAGCGACGTCGGTACGCAAGCCATTCTTTTCAAATAGCCCGGCGTCACGGGCAATCCATAACACCGCATGCGGTCCCGACGTCGCAGCGTAGCCGGACATCACCCGCGTGGGCGTCTGGGCCGACGCCAACGGATAACCGATTAAAACCATCAGCAGCACGATAATGGATTGAATCATCGGGCCTCCTCAAACTTGATTCAACAAGGGTTCGGCAGTATAGGGGTATCCGAGAATCGAGGTCAACCGCCGGATTATCTGCGCTTTAGCAAAAGGAGTCACGCATGAGATGGAATCGTCTGACGCTGCACTTAGCCGCCGTATTGCTGCTTATACAAGCCACGTCAGTCTCCGCCGCGAACATCAACGTCGTCTGGACCAGCGAAGTCGGTCAATTCGCGCCGCTCTGGGTGACGAAGGAAGCCAAGCTTTTTGAGAAATACGGCAATAACGTTGAGTTGATTTTTATCCAAGGCGCAAGTTTAGCCGCTGCAGCTTTGACATCGGGCGACGCTCAAGTCGGCATGTTCTCGCCCCAGGTGGTGATTACAAACCCGGGGTTGGAGTTGGTCATGTTCGGCCGCCTGGGCAATACCATGGACAATCGGGTGTATGGAAAGAAGGGCCTCAAGAGCATCAAGGAAGTAAAGCGGATTGCCATCAGTCGCTTTGGCAGCAACGCCGATTTCGCTGCCCGCTTCCTGCTCCAGCGCGAGGGGCTCCGGCCCGAGACCGACGTCGCCTTGCTCCAATTCGGCAATCAATCGAACCGCATCGCCGCCGTCGAGACCAATAACGCCGATGCCGCCATGCTCACGCCGCCGATGACGCTGCAAGCGCGCAAACTTGGCATGGCGTTGCTGCTCGATGCCTCAAAACTGAATATTCCCTACTCCAGCCTGTTTTTCGTGTCGCGCCGACCCTACTTGACGAAGACTCGGGCGGAACTGGTCAATTTCACCAAGGCGATGATCGAAGGGGTCGCCCTTTATAAGTCCAACAAAGAATTCGCCATGAAGGTTTTGTCGAAGTACATGAAAGTGCAAGACCGTGAGATACTCGAAGAGAACTTCCGCGAATACGATTTTCCACTGAAGCCCTATCCGTCGAGAGAATATTTCGAACTTCCGATTCAAGAAGTCGGCAAGAAAGATCCTAAGGTCTTGAAAGAAAACCCGGACCGCTACACCGATCTGTCACTCGTCAAGGAACTAGAAAGCACCGGTTTCATCGACAAAGTTTCGCAAGAATACAGAGTGAAGTGAAGGAACCTCTGATTAGAGGTTCCTTCATCCTGAACGGCGACCATAAGGAGAACGAACCATGGCAAGCGCAAGAGGAGCGACACTGCTCGGTCCAGATAAACTCGAACTTCGCGAGTATCCAATTCCCGATATTCCCGCTGACGGCGGCTTGATCAAGATCGAAATGGGCGGCGTCTGCGGCACCGACGTTAAATATTTGCACGGCAAGCTCAAAGTCGATTATCCGATCATACTCGGTCATGAAATTCTTGGCCGGGTGGAAAAGCTCGGCAAAAACGCCGCGGCGATTCATCATGTCAAGGAAGGCGACCGCGTCATTCTCAAAGGCGCGCTCGGCTGCGGCCGCTGCGCCGACTGCCGGCGCAATAACCAGCGCTTTTGCCGCCAGCGCACCAACTACGGCGGTCGGACGAAATGCGACCTGCCGCCCCATCTGTTCGGCGGTTTCGCCGACTATCTCTATTTGGCGCCCGATGTGCTTTGCACCAAAGTAAGCGAATCGCTCACCGCGGAAGCGGCGGCTTTGGTCGGCTCGGTGATGGCGAACGGATTTCAGTGGGCGATCCGCCGCGGTGGCGTCAAGATGGGCGACTACGTTTTGATCCAAGGTCCCGGCCAACAAGGACTCTCCTGCACGTTTGCATCGAAGCACGCCGGCGCGGCAAAAATATTCATTACAGGCATCGGGCGCGACAAGCCTCGGCTCGAACTGGCAAAAAAGTTTGGCGCTACCCGAACCATTAATGTCGAAGAAGAAGATGTCGTGGAAGTGATTCGCAAGGAAACCAACAGTGAGATGTGCGATGTCGTCGTCGACGTGTCGGGCAACCCCAATGCGATTTTGAAATCCGTCGACTGTCTGCACCGCCAATCGACGATGGTGCTCGGCGGCTTGACCGGCGACTCCACGGTGACACCGATGCTGATGGACAAATTGGTATGGAACGAAATCAAACTGCAGGGCTGCTTCACGGCGGATAACGACGCCACGGAAGCGGCGCTGCGTATAATTGAGGCGACCAAATTTCCGGTGCAAGAAATGGTCAGCCATGTTTTTCCGCTGAAGGATGTCGAAAAGTGTATTCGCGCCATCGGCGGCGAGATTCCCGAAATGTTCCCGACCAAAGCACTGATCAACCCGGCGTTGGGGTAGGTCCTAGAAAAGAATGGAGCATTGGAGTGATGGAGTACTGGGTCGGGAGGCTCAATACTCCAACACTCCATCACTCCAGTTTGATCAACACTTACTCGTATTAGTTACGGAGAATCATTATGCGTTTGAAGGATAAGGTTGCAATCGTCACCGGCGGCGGCGTGGGCATCGGCAAAGCTTACGCCCACGGCCTGGCCAAAGAGGGAGCCAAGGTTGTCGTCGCCGATATTCAGGAAGTGGAAGCGCAGAAAGTCGCCGCCGACATCAAAGCGGCCGGCGACGAAGCTATCGCCGTGGCCGTCGACGTTACCTCCCTGGAGAAAACTCAAGCGATGGCCACGGCTGCGTTGAAAGAATATGGCCGCATCGACATCCTCGTCAACAACGCCGGCCTTTACTCAGCCTTGAAAAAGAAAAACTTCATGGAGATCGACACCGACGAATGGGATCGCGTGATGGCGGTCAACGTAAAAGGGTTGTTCCTCTGCGTGAAGGCCGTCTACCCCGCCATGAAGCAACAGAAAAAAGGCAAGATTATCAACATCTCATCAGGGACGACGCAAAGCGGCACGCCATTTTTCTTGCACTATGTTTCCTCCAAAGCCGGCGTATTGGGTTTCACCCGCGCGCTCGCACGCGAAGTCGGCGGCGACAACATCTGCGTCAATTCGATCATGCCCGGCTTAACTATTTCCAGCCCAAACCAGGAAGGCGTCACCAGTCCCGAGCAGTTGGCCGATCGCAGAAAGCGTCGCGCCATCCAGCGCGATCAGTATCCGGCGGATCTCGTCGGCACGGTGATCTTTCTTGCCTCGGATGACAGCGATTTCATGACCGGCCAATCGATCGGCGTCGACGGCGGTATGAACATGCACTGATGCGTGGTTGAATGTGAATCGTACGGGGAATCAGAATCGAACGGTTATTTAAAAATTAAACTGCTAAACGTCACCGCTGAACCGGTCTCCGGCGTGAACGCCTGGCTGTACTTGAGATGTTTGCCCCGCGCGCCGTCGAGCAGATGAATCAATGAATAAAGTGGTGAGAAACCGCAGATTCGGCGCTTATCCTGATCTTTTGCGATGGCGTTGAAGAAACCTGGCGCGTCCAGTGCGGCCAATCGATTGACGAGTTCTTGATCTTCGCTTTCGACCCATTTGAGAAAATCATCAGTGATCGGCTCGCGATCGCCGAATTGTCTGCCGACGTGCGCGAGATCCACCCCGGCAACAAAACAAACTTGCCGACTCTCCAATTCCGCCAAATCGCGCAGTGCCCGCAAAAAGGTTCCCACGGCCGAATCTTTTTCAGGAAGCGTCTGCTTGACGACCGCGGAATGAAACGACGATACGAGAATCGGCACAATCTTAAACGGCTTCTCCGACCGGCCGGTTAAGGCGGCGCGCCGTCGCGCGATATATTTTAGAAAAACTACCTGAAATTCGAGCGAGTGCTCGCCACGATGCAGGTACTCGTCGCGAAAACAGTCCTCAGCGCACTCAGCCTGCAATCGCTGCACGAAATCGCGATCGGTCTCAACCAAGCCCAGTGGCGTTTCAAAATCCTTGAGTGTGAGTATATACGGCGTCTGCCCGCTGTAATGCGAGGTACCGAGCAGAATGTAAAGATCCGCGCCGTCGCTTTCAGCCAACGGTTTGTAAGCCCACGCGTAGGCGGGGCCGCCGCGATGAAAGTCGATGTGCGGCGCGACGATCGCCCGCGGCGTCGATGCCGCAACTTGGCCGTTGGGCAATCCGGGACCGTTCGGGGCGTCAAAAAATCCAGCGAGTTGAGTTTGTAACTCTTCGGGATCGGCTTTGTAAACGCCGCCGACGTGCGCCGGCGCGCGCGTCGTTTGATTACGAAATTCCAGCACCACCGCATTTTTGTACTCGCGGAATCGTTCGCTATCCAGATAATAATGCTGATCGAGCATGTCGACGAAGCTTTTCAGGTCGTCGCTCATCAACAGCGCGCCAAACTGTCTGCAGTAGGCTTCTTGAATGTCCGTGAAGGTATGTTGGCCGTCGAAATGCGCCAGGACGAAATATCCCGCCGGCGAGATTCCCAGCGGTGTGGCGAAATTCAAAGGGTCCTTCAGATAGACCGATGTCTTACCGTCTTGCTGAACTGGAAATGCTTCAACCGGACGGAGCCTGGGTTTGTCGTTCATTATCGAAGACCGGATCCGGCGATGCTCCGCTGGAGAAAGAACTCTGTCACTGCGGGAATGCTTGAACTCGGCGGACGCGTTATTAGACGATGCCGAGGCGCTGTTTTGCCTCTTCGCGGATCATGCTCGGATTCCAGGGCGGATCCCAAACCAGATCGACCGTGGCGTCGCCGACACCTTCCAGCGCCATTATTCTTTGTTTCGCATCTGCGGCGATCATCGTACCCATGCCGCAGCCCGGCGCCGTCAGGGTCATTTTCACGGCCACTTTGTCGTCGTTGACGTCGACGTCATAGATCAAACCGAGATCCACGATGTTGACCGGAATCTCAGGATCGTAACACTCTTGCAATGCTTCGTAGACTTGTTCTTTCGTCACCATCGTCGCAACTCCTTAATATAGCACAATTGACCCCGGACCACCGCAACCACTCTACGTCGTAATGATCGTCGGCCCCTGACCGCCCCTGGCGCGTTCCGATGCGATCGAAAGTTGGCCGGCCAACCTCGCGGCGATCTCCAGAAAACTTTTACTCACTTCGCATTTCGGGTCTTGAATCAATATGGGAATGCCTTTATCGCCGCCTTCGCGCAACGCCGGCGTGATTGGAATTTCGCCCAGGTAGGGAATCTTAAATCGCTCCGCCGCGCGTTGCGCGCCGCCGCGGGAAAATATCTCGTGTGTCTTGCCGCAACCGTCGCAAATGAAGTAGCTCATGTTCTCGACGATACCGACGATCGGGATCATCACTTTATCGAACATCGACTTGGCGCGCACCACATCTGCGAGCGCTACTTCCTGAGGCGTGGCGACCAGGAGCGCGCCGCTCACTTTGAGCTGCTGCGAGAAAGTGATCTGGACATCGCCGGTGCCCGGCGGCATATCGACGACGAGGTAATCCAAATCACCCCAGTGCACGTCGGCCATCAGTTGATGGAGTGCCTTGCCGAGCATGGGACCGCGCCAGATGACCGCCTGATCGGCTTCGAGAAAAAAGCCGATGGACATCACGGGAATACCATGAGCCATCGCCGGTTCGATTTTGCGACTGCCATTGACGTCGATCTGCTTCGGCTCACCCCTAACTCCCATGATGATCGGCACCGACGGCCCGTAAATATCGGCGTCAAGCAAGCCTGTCGCCGCGCCGTGCATTTTCAACGCCACCGCCAGATTTGCTGCGACCGTCGATTTTCCGACACCCCCCTTGCCCGCGGCCACCAGCACGACATTCTTCACGGTCGGCAATAAATCCGTCTGCCCCGCGCCCGCCTTGCTGCCGCGCACTTGGGCGCCGAAGTTAATTTGCACGGAGCCGACTCCGCCGATTTGACTCAGAGCCTGCTTACAATCGGCGTCGATCGTTTCACGCAACGGACAAGCCGGCGTCGTGAGCTCCACCGTGAAGCTTACGTTGCCATTCGTCACCGCTAGGTTCTTCACCATGCCAAGACTGACAATATCTCGGTGAAGCTCGGGATCTTGAACTTTACGCAATGCGTCGAGAATTCGGTCCTCAGTCAGATTTTCCACAATAATCCTCTCTTAAAAACTATTAGACTTATAAGGTCTACGATGTCAACAGCGCGGTGCAACATTAACAATGAAGCGTATTCAGCGTCCAAGTTTCTTACTACAATAGGCTGATTCCGCTGGCGAATTTTTTCTACCTTGCTGGGGGTAAGGGCTTTTGTTAGAATTTGTTCGACTTCGATATTTTCATCCCTATGATCTTCGGAGGTACAATGAAACGGACATTGACGATCGTTCCAATTGCTTTGACGCTCACCACCATCGTCGGCTGTGCCGGCGGCGATCTGACCACGCGCGAAAAAGGTGCGGGCATCGGCGCCTTGGGCGGAGCGGCGGTGGGCGGAATCATCGGCGCGGCAGTGGGCCATCCCGGCGCAGGGGCTGCAATCGGCGGCACGCTGGGGCTCGGCAGCGGTGTGCTAGTTGGTGATCAACTCCAGGGACAGCAAAACAGACAGACCGATCAGCAGCGCCAGATGGACGCCAACCAGGCCGAAATTGAACGGCAACGCAAAGAACTCGAGCAACTCCGTCGTCAGGGCGAATATTAAAATTTCGCCTCCCGATGATCGTTGATACTGGAGATTCTGGAGAGCGCCGTCTAAGTAAATGTAAATTGCGGCCTCAAAATGGCCGATAATTTCGCAACCAGACCCGGCACAACTATTGGCGGCCCGACTGGCCAAGAGGAAGTATTATGAAGAAATGGCATCAATCACCCCTTTGCACACTATTGCTCGCCGTCATCGTCGTCGGTTCGGGCTGTGCCGGCGGTGAGTTCACAACGCGCGAAAAGGGCGCGGGCATCGGCGCGCTGGGCGGCGCAGCTGCCGGCGGAATCATCGGCGCGGCCGTAGGTCATGCGGGTGCCGGAGCCGCGATCGGCGGCGCACTCGGATTAGGGACCGGCGCGCTCGTCGGGGACCAACTGCTGGGCCAGGAAAACAAGCAGAAAGAACAGCAGCAGGCGCTCGACCAGCAGCGCGGCGAAATTGAAAAAAACCGCGCTCTGATCGAAGAGCTTAAAAAAAGAAATATCGAGGCGCGCGAGACCAGCCGAGGCGTCATGGTCAATTTGCCGAACGTAAACTTCGAGTTCGACAGCGCGGATCTTACACGCGACGGCCGGTCTAAAGTCGATCAAATCGCCGATATTATCAAGCGCGACGCGCCAAACCGGCGCGTCACCGTCGAAGGCCACGCGAGCAGAGAAAGCGCCGCTCAAGAAGCTTATAACCAACGGCTCTCGGAAAGGCGCGCCAGTACCGTGGCCGGCGCGTTGGAGCGAAATGGCGTTAATAGCAGAAATGTTTCCGCTCAGGGTCTCGGCACCAGGGCGCCCGTCGCTTCCAACGACACGGAAAGCGGACGCCAGCAAAACCGCCGTGTCGAAGTGATTATCGAAAACTAATCCACGCCAAATCGCGGCTCGGTGCCGCTGAGCCAGCGCCGGATGTTTTCGCGGTGACGTAAGACGATCATCGCCGCGAAAAACACGCTCATCACGATCAACGGCGGCGGATAAGAGATAACCCACAGCGCCATTGGCGCCACGATCGCCGCGGCAATCGAACTCAGCGAAACAGTCCTGCTGGATAAGATCACGGCGGTGAACACCGCGAGTGAGACAAAAGAGGCTATCGGAGCCAAGGCAAGTAAAACGCCGAATGCCGTGGCCACGCCCTTCCCTCCTTGAAACCTGAGAAACACCGGATAGAGATGCCCGAGGAATGCTGCTCCAGCGATCAAAGCCACCGCCGTGGGGTTGAAAGCCATCTGCTGCGCAATGATGGCGGGGATGAATCCCTTTGCGCTATCCGCAAGTAACGTCAGCAGACCGCGCCTCTTGCCCGCCACTCGGGCCACGTTGGTCGCGCCGATATTTCCACTTCCCGAGTGCCTCACGTCGAGCCCTGCCAGTCTCCCGACGATGTATCCCGTAGGAATGGAACCGATGAGATAAGAGATTATCGCGATGATGGCTTCCATTGGGCAGGGCGAGCGACAAGAATATTTTAGAATCGGAGCTTCGTCCGACGGCGCCGGTCGCGGCGTAAGTAATAATTGCCGCCACAAATCCAGCCAACGAGAAAAAACGCCAGGGCGATCGCCACCGCCACGAACAATTCCGTCTCATGGCCCTCTAACATTTGAAGGATTGACGGGGATTTTCCGGCGGGGACTTCTTGCTCTGGTGGCTTTGCCATCGATCCCGTCGGCTTTGCCGGCAAGCGCGACTCTGGCACTCGGGGTGTGACTACGCTCTTGCCTGAGACCGGCGTTTTCTCTGCCGGCGAAACTACTTCAGGTTTCTCGCTCTTCGTAGTTTTTGAATTGCTGCTGTCAGTTTTGGACTCGGAAGTATCAGGCGCGAAGGTTTCACCTGGTCTTTCCTCTGCGGCTAGGACGAGGCGCGACGCCGCATTGAAAAGAAGAACATCTCCCGGACCGCGCGGCAGCATCGCTGCGCCGGCGGCAACACGAGGTCCATCGAGGTCGACAACTCGCCTAAAGGAATCGTCGGCCATTTTTCCTGCCGTCCCTGCGGCCAGGACCCGGGTCAGGACAAATAATTCGACCGCGAGCAAGGGTAGCGAATTCAGTCGCGCCGTTGCCATCGGTTGAATCTAGCACAGGGGAAAGAAAACTCTCAACGATTTTGCCGCGGCAAGAAAAAGCCCCGCACGGCATTTTTCCGCGCGGGGCTTTCGATGACAGGAATTTCAATCGTCCTAAGCCAGCTTTTTATAGAAATCCGGATTCATCCGCGTCGATGTGCCGGACTTGGCAAGCTCTTCTTCGAACATTTTTCGGATCCAGGGCGCCTCGTCGAAATACTCGATTTGGTTGCCCCCCGCTTTGACGTCTTTGTCGACTTTGGTGACGTCGCCGAAGCCCTCGCCGAGGCTGTATTTGATACCGCCCAGACGCGGGGGCAGGTAACGTGCACCGGTCGCGCCGGTGTTAAAGTGCTGGTGCCACATCATCGCGGGCGGGGTAAAAACACTGCCGTCCTGCCAATCGTAACGCTTGGGTTCTTCCCCCTCGCGCCAGAATAACGAAAAGCCTTTTCCTTTGATGATGATGACGTTGAACCCCGGGCCGTGGCGGTGCGCCTTCTTGTAAGTGCCGATCGGAAACTCCGATATATGCGCCGCCATGGAGCCGTTGGCCAGCTCCAACATCACGTTCTTTCCCCCGCCGCCACGCTCCTTCCAGTCTTCCAACGCGAAGTTGCGCGCATCGGCGATGAAGTTGGTGTCCCAAACTCGGCCGGGATATGCTTTTCCTTTGCCGCTGAAATATTCCGGATCGCCGTCGAAGCGATCGGTGAAATCGCGCGGCGTGTTAAAAACAAAGTCGGCATTGTGAAACAAGTTAAAAACGATCGGCATGCTGTTCACGGAAAAAAATCGCGCCGGTTCGTCGCCCGAGCCGTTAAAGTGTTGATACCAGCAGTTGAGCGGCAACGCGAAAAGGCTGCCATCCTGCCATTCGAAGGTCTGCTTCGCCCCCTTATCGTTCCAAATAGTCGTCCCGCCGCGTCCCTTGAGCACGAAATGCAAGTCTTCGTACAGGTGTCGCGCGGGATTGAGTTTTTTGCCGGCGGGAATTTCGCTCACGTAGGCGCCTGTGGCTCCTTCCGCCCCTTCCATATTGATAAACGAGCCGCTGCCCCCGGTTCTCGCCCAAGGTTTAAGCTCAACTTTCTTTAAATCTTGAACAAAAAAAGTTTTGATAATGGGAATACCTTCACCCAACTGCCACTTGTCGTAGTACGGTATGTTATCCATTACGTCGTCTAGCTGCGTTGCTGGTTTCGACATGATTTTCCTCCGAAAATAGCTGCAAATTTCATATCGTATGCGCTCACCAAAAGCAAGGTGAGACAAACTGAGCGGTAGTGAACACGTCGCGTCGTTAAATTTCTCTCACAGCATTGACAACTCATGGAAAACTCTACTAAATGGCACGTTAATGCGGCTATTAAGGTGTCCGATTAATTTTGCCGCCGACAGCTGACAAGCCTGCAAAAGGAGAAATACTTTGGCAACGACCGTCGAAGCGCCCATGGTGGGCAAGATTTTGAAAATCGAAAAACAGGTCGGCGAGCACGTCGACGAGGATGAAGTCGTCATCGTAATGGAAGCGATGAAAATGGAAATTCCCATTGTCGCGCCCGTTGGCGGGACCGTAAAAGAATTGAAAGTTTCCCCAGGCCAGGCGGTCGAAGCCGAACAAGTGCTCGCTATCATAGAATAATCCAGCCGTAACAAATTCACGTTTCAGTTAGCAATTGCAAGGAGACGCGATGGACACTTGGACCTTCGGCTGGACGCTGGCCTTGATCGGTATGGGCGGAACGATGTTGGTTCTGTGGCTCTTAAGCCTGCTCATTCTGCTCATACGAAAAATCTTCCCCTACCAAACCGACAAAGCCGCGCTGAAGAAAGGGTAAGTCCGCATAATGGAATCCGCTTTTGTTGCCGGCTTACAGGGCCTTTTGTTAGGAATTTCCAATCTCGGCCCCGGCCACGTGATCATGCTCGCGATTGCCTCAACCTTGCTCTATCTTGGTATCAAGAAAGGATACGAGCCGCTTCTCCTCGTGCCGATCGGATTCGGCGCGATACTTGTGAACATTCCATTGGCGGACATGATGGGCAAAGAAGGCTTTCTCCGTTTTTTCTATGACGCCGGCGTCCTCACCGAAGTTTTTCCACTTTTGATTTTCATCGGTATCGGCGCGATGACGGATTTTCAGCCGCTTCTGGAGAATCCGAAAATCATCCTGCTCGGCGCCGCCGGTCAATTCGGCATCTTCATTACCTTGCTGCTTGCTTTGGCGCTCGGATTCGACAAATTGGACGCCGTCGCGGTGGCGATCATTGGCGCCTGCGACGGGCCCACGGCGATTTACGTCAGCTCAAAATTCGCGCCGCATATGCTGGGCGCCGTTTCCGTGGCAGCCTACTCCTACATGTCCCTAGTGCCGCTGATCCAACCGCCGATCATGCGCGCTCTGACCACCGAAAAGGAAAGACAGATCGTCATGGGTGCTGGGAAGACTCAGCCGATATCGAAAGCCACCAAGATTGTCTTTCCCATCGCGGTAACGATCTTCGCTTCGATCCTGGCGCCGAAAGGCGCTCCTCTAATCGGCACGGTCATGCTCGGCAATCTCATGCGAGAAAGCGGCGTCGTCGAACGCTTGAAGAATGCCGCAGAAAACGAAATCGCCAATATCGTGACGCTGCTCCTTGGATTGTGCATCGGCGCTACCATGGAAGCCGACCAGTTTTTGCGCGGTCAAACGCTGCTCATTCTAGCTCTCGGTTTCCTTGCCATCAGTCTCGACACTGCGGTTGGCGTGCTGTTTGGCAAGCTGATGTGCGTGCTGACGGGCGGCAAAATCAATCCGTTGATTGGCGCCGCGGGAATATCGGCATTTCCGATGTCGGCACGCGTCGTTCAAGTGGAAGGTCAGAAGTACAATAAGAAGAATTATCTTTTGATGCCGGCCATGAGCGCCAACGCGGGCGGCCAGATCGGTTCCGTCATCGCGGCGGCGGTGATGCTTTCCGTGCTCCAGGGCATGGGTATCGTCGGCGGATAAGCGAGAAAATTTATGGCGCAATCCAGGGAAGATCTCGAAAGAAAACTTTCCCAGCGGGAGAAAATCGCCCTCGACGCCGATCCGAAAGCCACGTCACGGCAACGCGCCGAAGGCAAGCTCACCGCCCGCGAACGCATCGACAAACTCCTCGATCCCGGTTCGTTCGTCGAAGAATTCATGCTGGCCGAAACCCAGTGCACCGACTTCGGCATGGCGGAGAAAAAGCTGCCCTCCGACGGTGTCGTCATTGGATTCGGGAAAATCGACGGCAGGCCAGTCTATGTCTACTCCCAAGACCGCTCCGTTCTCGCCGGCAGTGTCGGCAGCGCCCACGCCGAGAAGATTGCCTACGTCATCCAAACCGCGCGCAAACTCGGCGTCCCCGTGATCGGCTTAAATGACTCCGCCGGGGCGCGCATTCAAGAAGGCCTCTCGGTCACGTCGGCCATCGGTAAAATCTTTTTTGAAAACAGTATCGCCTCGGGCTGCGTTCCGCAGATCTCGGCTATCATGGGGCCGTGCATCGGCGTGGGCTCCTACTCGCCCGCCCTCACCGACTTTATCATCCAAGTACAAAACACCAGCCAGATGTTCATCACCGGTCCCGCAGTCATCAAGGAAGTCCTCGGTGAAACGGTCACGATGGAGGAGCTGGGCGGCGCGAAAATTCATTCCGAAGTGTCAGGCGTCACCGACCTGGTGGCCAAGAACGACGAGGAATGCCTCGCGACGATCCGAAAGCTTATCGGTTTTTTGCCGTCGAGCTTCGAATCGTTGCCGCCGCGCAAAGCGTGCGGCGACGATCCGATGCGCTCGCTCGACAAACTGGATACGATCGTCCCCGAGGATATGAAGCGCGCGTATAACATCCTTCAAGTGATCAAGGCGATCGTCGACGATGACGATTTTTTCGAGTTGAAAGCGAAATTTGCCCGCAATCTCGTCATCGGCTTCGGCCGGCTCGACGGCTATCCTGTCGGCTTCGTCGCCAACCAACCGATGTTTCTCGCCGGCAGCTTGGACGTCGACGCTTCGGACAAGGCGGCGCGGTTCATCCGTTTTTGCGACGCCTTTAATATTCCGATCATCACGCTGATGGACGTGCCGGGGTTTTTCCCCGGTAAACAGCAGGAAGAAAAAGGCATTATTCGCCACGGCGCCAAGATGCTCTACGCCTACGCCGAAGCGACGGTGCCGAAGATTACGATCGTGCTCAGAAAGGGTTATGGTGGCGCCAAGCAAGCGTTATGCACTCGGGAAATGGGCGCGGACCAGCTGTTCGTTTGGCCCGGCGTCGAACTGGCCGTCATGGGCGGCGGCGGGGCGGTCAACGTGATTTTCAAACGCGAGATCGAGCAATCAGCCGACCCGGCGAAAACGCGCGCGGAAAAACTCGCCGAATACCAGGAGCGATTCAACGGTCCGTTTGAAGCGTTATCAAAGCAATTTGCCCACGCGGCCATTCGTCCGTTGGAGACGCGCCGGCGGCTTATCCAGTCCCTGGAAATTCTTCGCTATAAGAAAGAAGTGCGACCAAGAAAGAAACACGGGCTCATGCCGGTATAGCATAACTCGTATCTTCAGGCTGGAGCGGCAGCGAAACATAAAACGTGCTGCCTCGACCGAGTTCGCTTTCCGCCCAGATCCGGCCACCGTGTGCTTCGATGATTTTTTTGCAGATCGCCAAGCCAAGCCCCGTCCCTCTGTAATTCGAATTCTGACCGCCGCCGACCTGACGATACTTGTCAAATATGAGTTCCAACTCTTCCTGCGGAATACCGATTCCGGAATCTTTGATCCCCAAGATCATTTCGGAATTGCTCAAAACGCTGGCACCAATTTCAATCTCGCCGCCAATTTCGGTAAATTTCAGGGCGTTGCTCAAGAGATTATCGAGCACCTGATTCATGCGCGGACGATCGACGCACAGCGGCGGCAAGCGATCGCTGATGTCGGTTTTTAGCACGATTTTTCTTTTATCCGCTTTGACGGAATATTCGAGCAAGGTGTCACGAAGCATCGGTGCGATGTCTACCGGCACTTTGATCAGTTGCAGCTTGCCGGCGTCAATTTTCGAGATATCGAGGAAATCGCTGACATGGTGAATCAAGCTCGTGCAGCTCACTTGCACTTTCCAGAGCCATTTCTGTTGCAGTTCCGTCACAGGGCCGAATAGGCCATCGCGGATTGAATCGGTAATCGACACCACATTCGACAAGGGCGAGCGCAGATCATGAGCGATCATCGCCGTGAAATCGGCCAAGGCGCGCTCGGCCCGTGTGCGTTCTTCAATTTCTCTACGCAACTCTTGGTTCACTTCTAACGTGGTGCCGTAGAGGCGGGCGTTCTCCACCGCCAGGGCAATTTGGCGCGACATCGCTTGTAGAATTTGTTTCTCGTCAGTGCCAAACGGATGAATGCGGGTGCCCATTAGTGCAATCGCGACCCGTAGCGGCCCTCCATGAGCCAAGGGTAAGACCGCTAAAGCCTCGATGGGATTATTGTTAGCGGCGAGAGCAAGCTCCGGAGCCGCCGCCACATCCTCGACAAACCAAGCATTCCTGCACTCCCAAAAACACTGCTCGAACTCGGCCCCGAGTTGGGTCCAAAGTCTTTCCAGTTCCGCCGACGAACGCGGCTCGGAACTGACGCCGTAAAATTTGCGCTCCGCGCCTTCGTGCCACGTGCGTGCGACGGCGATCTCGAATCCGCTGGCAGAAACCAAGCGGCTCAAGCCCCGCTCGATGACTTCCCCCACCGATAATGTGTCGGCGATTTCTTGAGACACCAGATTGAGCGCCTCGAGCTGGCCCGTGTAGGCAAGGAGTTGTTCTTCGCCCTTGCGGAGCAAGGTGATATCCCGCGTGATCGTGGCGGCGCCGATAACCTTTCCTTGCAAATCGCGGATGGGTGAAAGCGACGCAGATACATCGAATAATTGGCCATCCTTGCGCATTCGCTTGCTCTCATAACGGTTGATCCCCAGATCGCGTTTGACAATCTCCAGGAGTTCGGCAACCTCATTATGGTGGGTCTCGGGAATCAGACAGTAGACGGATTGGCCGATGATCTCCAAACGCTTGTATCCATACATGGATTCGGCGCCTTCATTCCAACTCGTCACTCTGCCGTCCAACGTCATGCCGATGATCGCATCCTCGGAAGACTCAACAATTGCTGCGAGCTGAATTCGCGCTTCTTCAGCTTCCGCGCGGATTTTCACATACCCAACGACGAATGTGCTGCCGATTAACCAAGCCAAGCTGGTCGCCGCGACGGACACCATGACAAGCCAGATTAAGTTGCGTGCCAAGGCTCGATTGGCCGGTCCGTACGCCACCTCCTTTGGAATACCGACCATTACGTAGATTTGCCCGGCGGCTGCGCGCCAGAAAAGCGGCTTGAGCGCGTAGAGCCGGTCCACACCATCCAAACCGACGAGTTCCCTGGTGAGTTGGCTACGCAACTGCAGCATCTCGAATAGTGAAGCATCAGGGATATGCTTGCCGACCCATTTGTCGGGATCAGGAAATCTTGCCAGCAGGGTGCCTTTGCTATCGACGATTGACAGCGCTACTCCCGCGGGCAAATGATGAGCCGCCGCGAGCTGATTGATCCAATTTATATCCAGCGCCGCGAAAATAACCGACCGTACGTGACCTTGATCGTCCAGTACCGGATACCCGAAATTCACGCCTTTTCGCTGCGAGACGCCTTGGAGCTGGAAATCGCCTATGGCAAAAGATTTTGCTTTCAGCGCCTGTTGGAAATGATTTGTTCCTGCCACATTAATCTCGGATCCCTCCCAGCTCTGTGCGCGGCACCGGACGTGGCCATTGCTGTCGGCAACGCCGAGATCGACATAAACGCGATTGCGCTCGGCAAATCGCCTCAGGAAATCGTTACAAGCGAAAGTATCAGCGTTGGCCAATTCCGGCGATTCTGCCAACAGCATCAGCAGCTGCTGCGCAGCGTCGATAAATCGAGATTCTCTTATCGCGACGTTTTCGACGATTTCCCAGGCCGCCTCCTGGGCCTCGGCAATTTGCACGTCACGCGCGATCTTCGCTTGGTAGAAAATAAAGCCCAGAATCGGCACGACTGCGATCAGGATAATGATCAGCAACCGTTGACGAAGTCTCTGCAAAAACGAGCCGGTGGCTTGCAGCATGATCCGGTCAAGCTTCCACATACCCAAGCGTTGCTCGCTCTTCCTGGTCACACCGTCAGCCTACTGTACTTTCATATCGTGAAAACAAAACCCTTGGAGCTGTGAACAAACGCGGCGGAAAAAAAACCAAACATTGAGAAATGCGTGCGCTGGCACCGCCATTTCCCATTGGGGTTATCTGACGTCACGGGTTGCCTTTAACCGCGACGCTCCCTGACTCCACTCGACGCTGTATCCACTGTTCGAGTTGGCTCTGTCGCAAACGCCACTGTCCGCCGACTTTAAACGCCGGCAAATCATTTTTGTGGATCATTCGATGCACGGTTCGTATGGAAACATGAAGCAGCTGTGCAGCCTCTGGGAGTGTGAGCAACTGGAAACTTTCGTTCGGATCTTCCATGGAATTGTCCTTGGGCTCTTTTGAGCAATGCCAATGCCAGTGCTCAACCCCAGCTAACCACCTGTTTTTATTAGGAATGTTGAAACTTAAACGGAGAAGTGCAGTACAGAAATGGACAAACCATGACGGTTCGGAGCGAGACCGCAACGATCCCAACCAGCTGGGCGGAAGCGCGATTCTCGGAGTCCTGGTGTATGAAAACTAATTGCCAGAACGGGCAATCCGGCTATCGATGATGACGACGATGCGCACCCATGGCCCGACTCTGTAGGCAATGCCCGTTCAGCTTACTGGCGATAGAGGACTTCGCCGGCCCGCGCCGCATCGTACCCGCCGAGCGCGGCAACGGCGCGCTTAAATCCGTCCGCGCCAATGATCGTGAGCAGCTGATTGCCGCGCGCGGATTCGAAAAACGCGCGAGCGATCAGTAAATCATACTCCTCGCTCGCAACCGGAATGAAGTCGAGCGCGAGCGCCTGAGCCGCGGCGCGCACGCCGAGGGCGGCGTCCGCAAGCCCGCTCGCAATCGCGACTCCGACCGCCATGTGGGTAAACTCTTCGCGCTCGTAGCCGCTGATCGACGCCTCAGCGATGCCAAGCTTCTTGAGTTCATAATCAAGCAATACTCGCGTGCCCGAACCAGGCTGACGGTTCACGAAGCGCACTCCCTTTCTCGCAAGGTCTTGGAGACTGCGAATCGACTTAGGGTTGCCGCTGGCAACGAGTATTCCTTGCTCGCGCTGCGCCAAGTGAACGAGAACGATCGGCACTTTTGGAATCGTTCGTTTGATATCGGGAACATTGTAGGTGCCGCTGTCGGCATCGAGTAGATGCGTTCCCGCGATATGCGTCTCACCCCGCTGTAATGCCAACAAGCCGCCAAGGCTGCCGACGTTCGTCGCGGCGATTTTCAATTTAGGCTGAACCTGTTTCAGTTGATCTTCGAGCACGCCGATCGCCATGTCGTGGCTGCCCGTACAAAGTATGGTGTTTTCGATATCTTCAATCGGCCGAAGCAGCTCGACGTCGGTTTCCTCACCGGCGTTGAGTCCTTCTACGAGACTGGGGATGCGCATCAAGGCGTCGGCACGCACCATAGTGGTGATCACGCCGGCGCCGCGGGCAAGCGGAACGGCGATCAACTTTTCTCCGACTCGCCCCACGGTCACGCGAATGAACTCTTCCAAACCGAGATGGGAGGCGATTTTTTTCGGTACGACGGCGCGCACGGTCGGTTGCGATGGCGCGCTTGCGCCGAGAAATTTCTCCAAGGCTGGCCGCAAGATCTCGCGCGCAATCACGATAGCCGATACCGGATAACCGGGCACACCGATCAACGGTTTTTCATCGACTCGTCCCAGCACCGCCGGCTTCCCCGGCATCACGTCTATACCATGAACTAAGAGTTGGCCCGACTGCGCAACCACGTCCGCAGTGAAATCATGCTCGCCGGCCGAAGAGCCGGCGATGATCGCCACTAGATCACACTCAGAGGCCGCTCGGTGTACCGCCTCTTTGAGGAGCGTCAGATCATCGCGAGCGCGTGGATACTTTCTCGCGGTCCCGCCCCATTCGCGCACGAAAGCGGCGAGAACCGTGGAATTGAAATCGATGACAGCGCCTGGTTTGGTTTCCTCGCCCGGTTGAATCAACTCGTCTCCCGTCGGAATGATGCCGACCTTGGGTCTCGCTTTGACCCGGACCGTCGTATGCCCCGCTGCCAGCAGTGCGCCTAAATCATAAGGGCGCAGGCGATGGGCGCGTGGCAATAGCAGCTCCGTGGCAACCACGTCTTCGCCGACCAAGCGTACGTGATTCCATGGCGCTACGGACTCGAAGATTTCCACGGTCCTGTCGTCGACCTGATGAACTTTCTCGATCATGATCACGGCATTGGCCCACGGCGGCAGGGAATTTCCGGTATCGACGTACTCGAATGCGGCAGCGCCCGGCGTGTCGGAAGAGGCTAATGTGAATTTTTGACCGGCGAATTCGGTGGCACCGAAGGTGTCCTCAGCGCGCACGCAGATGCCGTCCATGGCGGAGGCGTGATAGTGCGGCGAGGAAATTTTCGCAAAAACCGGTTCCGCGGTGATGCGATCGAGCCCGTCGTCGACGGCGATTTCTTCCACGGCAAGTCCGCTCGGATCCACCGTGGCGAGAAACAATTCACGCGCCTCGGTCAGAGGAGTTTTCTTAAGATAACGTTTGCGGGCCATGGACTTCGTCAGTTCTGGGTTTAGGGTTTGGGGTAATTTCTCATAATCCGAAACGCGCAAATCTAAACTCCAAAACTAAAAGAGAATGACCTCGACCTCTTCCCCTTGTTCCAAACCATCCTGATTCATATCGATGCGCACCATGCCATCGGCTTTGACGAGCGTGAAGATCGCGCCGGATTTGCTCGGCAACGGCGTCGCGACCAATTTTTCCGACTGGCGCTCCAGGGTGACGCGCACATAATCCTCGCGGCCGATCTGCGATGCGATGTTGGTTTTCAATACCGCCCGCGCGCTGCGCGCGAAGCGCTGCAGCGTATCGACGTTTTCACCGCCCGAGACGGCGAATCAGCGGGGCCGCGAACAAATCGAAAATCACCAGCGCCGACACTGGATAGCCCGGCAGGCCGAGAATTGGTTTGCTGCAAGCCTTGGCGAAAATCGTCGGCTTGCCCGGCGCGATCGAGATGCCGTGAAACATAAATTCCGAATCAGGGAAAGACAGAATCGTCTCCAGCGCAATATCTTTCGCGCCCATGGAGCTGCCGCCGGAAAGCAGCACGACATCGCCCCACTCGAGCGCGGCGCCGATCGCTTCGGTGAGCGCGCTGCGATCGTCGCGAACGACTCCCAAGTCTCTCAACTCGCCGCCGCATTCTTCGATCAATCCGGCAAGCGAATGTTGATTGATGTTTCGCACCTGTCCCGGCTGCGGGTCGGTGTCGGCGTCGACGATCTCGTCGCCCGTAGAAATCAGAGCAACGTGCGGCTTTTTGTAAACCGAGATCGATGAAATGCCGACACCCGTCAAAGCGCCGACGTCGTGCGCACGCAGCCGCCGTCCATGCGAAAAAACCGTTTCGCCCTTTTTGATGTCGTCACCGATCTGGATCACGTTTTGCCACGGCGACACGCCGCGGTGAATCTCGACTAAACCGGCGTCGGTCTCATCGGTGTACTCGACCATCACCACGGCATCGGCGTCGGGCGGCATCATACCGCCCGTGGAAATGCGCACCGCCGCACCCGGCGTCACTGCTTGCACCGCCTCTTTGCCCATCTCCACGACGCCGGTAAGTTTCAGATAAGCGGGCAAGCTTTGACTGGCGCCGAAGGTGTCCTTCGCTCTAACGGCATAACCGTCCATCGCCGCGCGGTGAAAATGGGGCAAGTCGACCGCGGACTGAAGATCTTCCGCCAGCACCCGGCCGCGCGCCTTGACTGACGCAATCGTTTCAACCCCCACCGGCGTAACGCCGAGCAAAATCTTCAGTGCCTCTTGCGGCGCCAGTACTTTGAAAAACGTCTGAGCCATCGATGGGGAATCATAGCCAGAAGAAAGCGGCGGAATCAAACCGCAAGAGCCCGGGCTCACGCTGCTGAACCGAACGGCTCGCAGCGAAATGACGTGGGCCCCGCTGCGTGTTACTTTCAGTTCCCTCCTCGTCGCGAACCTGTATCTCCGATCATCTCACTTGCCTACGTTTTTGGCTTTTGGTACACTTTTTTCCAGTTGGAGAAAAATCTCTATGTCCGTAACCCAATTGACCCCAAAGGGGCAGATTTTGGTTCCCAAACACCTGCGACGTAAACTCGGGCTCAAACCCGGTGGCAAGGTGCATCTCGACGAAGAAGACGGGCGGTTAGTCCTTACCCCGGTTCCTGCCGATCCTATCGAGGCGGCCACGGGTTTTTTGAAGGGCCGATTTTCCTTAACTCAAGATCTCCGCCGTGAACACCGCGAAGAGGCGCGCCGTGAGCGAAAAACTCGTTCTCGATAGTTTTGCCCTCGTCAGTCTCTTTCACCGGGAACCGGGCTGGCAGGTCGTTCAAAAAGCTCTCTACGATCAAGAAAAATCGCGCACCCGCGCCGTCCTCAACTGGATCAACTGGGGCGAGTTCTACTATATCGTCAAACGACGCGTCGGAGCCGCCAAGACGATGGATGCGCTCCGTCTCCTCGAACAACTACCCATCGACCTCTTTCCGGTGGACCAACCGCTGGTCCGAGCAGCGGCAGAAATCAAAAGCGAACACGCGCTCTCTTACGCCGATGCCTTTTGTATTGCCACCGCCCAACGCCTTGACGCCACCGTGTTAACTAACGATCCCGAATTCGAGTCGGTCGAAAACCTGATCAAGATCCGCTGGCTGATGAAGTAACCTGCAGTTCGCGCCGACCTTTTCCCAAACATTTCCGATCCCTTGCTTCTAGTCGCGCCGCCCACACGCCTTTACCGAAGCAATCTGCTCCTTGCCCACCGGTGCGACGGACAGCAGAATCTTTAGCGCCTTGTGCGGAGCTACAACTTTGAAAAACGTTTGAGTCATCTGATGAGGAATCATAGCCAGAAGGAAACCCGCGGAATCAAATTGCAAAAACCGGGGTTTGGGCAGCATGACTGTAGACATCAACCATAATGTAAATGTAGATGAGACTCTCACCTTGCCTCGACTGTAGTTTCCTTGCTTTCGTGGTCTCAGTATTTACTACTAATTCTACGCGCAACAAAGCGGCTGGGAACTTAGCGACTACTGCTGACCTTCCACCGAGGCTCTCGAATTTGAGCTTGTGATCGATTTGAAAACAGCGCCGATGTCGCCGCGACTTGATTACTTCTAAGCTTTGAGGGATAAGACGGCATCGTTAGGCTCTTTACGAAACGAGGTTATGGTAGCAGAGACTAATGGTAAACAGTCAGCAACCTTACTAAAATTTAAAGGCGGTTTTTAATGAAACGGAAAATATCACTCAACAGTATTTTAATTCTCTTTGGAGTCGTGTCCTTGTTTTCTTTCCCAAGTTTTTCTGCAGAGCCCCCACAATCTGAGGAGGCCAAACAAATTGTCGCTCTCGTCAATAGCGCAGCAGCCTTAGTAGAAAGTAAAGGAAAGGATGCCTTCCCTGAATTTAAGAAGAAGGGCAGCAAATGGTATACAGGAAAAACCTACGTGTTCGTCGATGATATCAACGGCATTGTCCTTGTAAATCCCCCCTCACCGGAAATCGAGGGGAAAAATTTAATTGATATGAAGGATGCCAAAGGAAAAGCGCTCATACGGGAGTTTATAAAGACAGCCAAAACTAAAGGATCGGGATGGGTAGACTATTGGTGGCCTAAACCGGGGGAAGACAAGCCCTCCAGGAAGATGAGCTATATCAAGCAGGTGAAAATGCCTAATGGAGAAATGGTCATCGTAGGCGCTGGCATTTATAGCGAGTAATCATTGTTGATCCACTCGGTCACGGTGCCGGTTAAATGCTTGCGTGTGGACCCGTTCAAATATCTAAGTGCCCGGTTTAATCCAAGGCTCCCGGTATCGATCATCAGATGGTAATGGTTTTCATGAAAACCTAGGCGTGCAGGCAAAGGTTAAACTGCTCGACCGATCGTCCCACCAAATCCAAAAATTTCTGCTGGTCGGTGCCGTCTCTAAGAATGGCGTTACGCTCGCTGCCCCGCGAGGGGACGTGATTTGCCAACGCCAGCGTTGCCGATGATCCTCTAATCCTAAGGCGACATCGGATCTTTTTTAGCGCTCGGAAACATAGTACGAAGAACTTGTGCATTCGATTCCACCTTTTGTCCCGTGGGCCTTCGTTGTAGTGGGAATCTTGATGATTTTCGCCGCGTCGGCGACCGCCCACCACGGGGGAGTCGATCTGGTGCTCGTCTCGGCAGGCGCAATTTTTGTTTTCGCCGCATGGGCGATGAAGCGCGCGCCAAAGGCATTTAAGTGTCCGCGTTGCTCCGAGCTCATCAAATATCGAACATCTAAATGCCCGCACTGCGGCACTTCTATTGCGCTCCGACCAAAGACAACGTTTCGATGATTAGTTCCTCGGGCGGTAGGTTTTTGGCCATAGACAATTCTTCCTTTCTCAAGACAAACCGCGCCAACAGCGTATTATTCCTGTTTCCTTTCCCGTTTCGCTGGGGTTGACTTGCACCGCTGAGCAAACGCTGGATGTGACGTTCAAAACGTGACAGATGAGGCCATCAGTTTGGTGAAAAACTGGAAATTATTTGCACTAAACTAAGAAACTTATAGACAAAATTTCTTAGTGTGCTATCGAAAAGACCTTCACCGCTCCGACCGCGCCAAGCGCGCGATTTGGACGGTCAAACAGGAGATCCGAAATGAGTCACGCCACGTCACTGAGAACAATCGGACAGTCGCTTGAGAAAGCTCGAGTGACGGTCTTTGAAATCGAGAATAATCGCGGCAATTATCTCGTCCTCAGCAATTCGTTGACCCATCGGTTGATGCGTTTCAGTTCTGCCGACATTTTGCGGCATGAAGGGCAGGCAAAAAAGCAGAGACATCGTCATTATTTTTTTCGCGGATTAGCCAAGAATAAACTTTCCCATGCGCTACGTAGTTTAGGCGATCACCTTGATAGAGCCGAAGCACGTGCATTTCACATTTCCTGGACGCCTCATTTGGTTCTTGTAAATTCCGCGAGACCTGGTGGACCGAGCGATAGTCGAAGCTTTACGATTAAAGAGCTGCAACAGCTCGGTTCGCCATCTCGTCGACGAACGACTCGTTTCCAACGGTCGATCGACGTTTCCCAAAGATAAGTTGGTAGGGATTCCCTTCATACGGAAAAGGATTTCGAGTGCTTGGTTTCAATCAATGGGTATGACGCGAAATATCCTCATCGTTGACGACAATCAGCATCTTAGGGAAATCTTAGCGCGGATGCTGCGTTCTTCTGGCTATGAAATCTCGCAAGCCGCAAATGGTTCGGAGGCAGTGAAAGCAGCAATTTCCGGCAAACCCAATCTCGTTTTATTGGATATTGACCTACCCGACATCAAAGGCGCCGATGTAGCGCGGGCGATAAGAAAGAATTCGGCGAGCGCAAAAATACCCATCATCGGTTGCAGCGCGTTTCTCGGATGGCAATGGCGGGAAACGGCCCTGCATGCAGGAATGGTCGATTACATAGAAAAACCGATTTCTTTAGAGCTAATCAAAGCAAAAATCGAGGAATTTATACGGACTGAGAGATAACTACGATGAGCAGATTAGAAAACAAACCTGTCACCTTGGAAGAACTGATTCCATCCAGCCAACCGATGCGCTGACAGGCGTGTAGGCGAAGGGCGAACTGCTCTATCGACCGATTCACCAAATCCAAAAACCTCCCGGTCGGTGTCGTCTCTAAAAATCGCTTTACGCTCGTTGCCCCGCGAGTTGACGTGACAGTGCTCTCCTGGGTATTCGCTCCGTAGCCGCAGACCATAACTTCAGCAATAACAAAGCCAATTATAAGAATCGAAAGTCCCAACTTTTTCTTGCTAACTTTTTCTAACTTTTTTCCATAATCTGTTGAATAAATCCCTCCGAGCCCAGCGCGGCCTGTCCGCGATGAGGTAGGCTCAATCATTTGGACGATGGAGAATAATTGATACAGAATTTGGCTAGTGTTGGCAGTCACAACGTCAGGCTCGCCGTCTCCATTCACATCCACCACGACCATAGCTCTAGGACCATTTCCAGCTATAAATTTCTGTTGGGATTGGAAGTTCCCAGAGCCATTTCCAAGCAACACTGAAAAATCGCTCGTTGCTCTGTTGGCTGTCACGATGTCCCGAATACCATCGTCATCCACATCCAGGACTGCGACCGAGTTGGAACCAAACCCTGCAGTAAATCGCTGTTGGGGTTGAAATGTTCCCTACGTTCCTTCTTGCATTGGACATAAACTTGTCCGATCGTTCAATCTTGAGGCAAATAAATCACTATAAAATCAGGTGCCCTTTTGTGTTCCTGATAAGGTAACATAAGGTGAATCTCACGTTCGTGCTCAAAAAGGCTTGGCTGAAATGTGGGGCATAGATCATGAACCTCCTCGTCACCAACACGCGCAATGCTCAAGCCTACGCCATCATCCGCGCCTTGCGGCCCCATGCCAATAAGATCGTTGTCACGATGGAAGGGGACAACCGGCTTGCCGCCTGGTTCTCCCATGCGGCCCGCTCCCGCCTAGTCGATAGGCGTTACTTTACTCCATCCCCGGCAGCTGACTGGAGAGCGGGAAAAATCCAGAGGGAGAATACGGAGAAGGAAGAAAATTATATTCAGGCGGTGTTAAGGATCTGCGAGGAAGACAAAATCGACACGATCTTTCCTTCTTTCGACCCTCACGTCTATGTTTTCTCCAAAAACAAGGAGAAGTTCGAACGACTAGGCATTGTTATTCCCATCCCCGATTACGAGACGGTTCTCACGCCGCTGGACAAGTACCGGACGATCCAGGCGGCACAGGAAGTCGGATTCCCCTGCCCTAAGACCTATCTAGCGGAGAGCGAGGAGGATCTAAAAAGAATCGGCGAGGAACTGGGCTTCCCGCTGGTGGTCAAGCCCAGGTTTACCGCCGGAGGCCGCGGCACCGGGATGGTAAGAAACCTGCCGGAGCTTTTGGAAAAGAGCCGTAGAGGATCGAACCAGAGCTCGCACATGATTCAAGAGTATATTCCAGGTAAACAGGAGGATTTAGTCGTTGTACTCCTAGATGCCGCGGGAGTTCTAAAGTTGGCTTTTGCCCCGAAGAGGATTCGGAATCTACATCGACTGCATCAACACATCGGGACGGCTCTAGAGAGTTTTGGTTCCCATCCTTGGACCATGCAGGCCGCAAAGCTCGGCCAGAAAATCGGCTGGTGGGGCACCATGATCGTCCAAGTGAAAATCGATTCCCGGACCGGAGTACCCAAATTAATGGAAATCAACCCCCGATTGGGAAACGGGCTATGGTATCGAGTGGCGGTGGGAATTAACGAACCCTTGATGTGCCTAAAGATAGCCCGAGGAGAAGAAGTGGAGGCCGTAAAGGATTATCCCGCCGGAACCATGTTTCTCCATCCGGTCGAGGATCTGCTGGGACTGGGGGTCAAACTCGCCGATCTGCTCGTCTACAAGTTTCGCGTGAATCTCCAAGGCCGGAGGCCCATTGATCCTTTGAATTCTCCGCCAAGCGTCAAAGAATTAATGCGGTCTTATCACGATACGTATTTCAACCGGAAAAAGAAATTTTATGATTTTTATTTTGCCAGTTCTTTCAACGACCCTTTGGTCTCCATCGTTTGGTGGCTTCAGACTCTGCCAGCATTGTGGAGAGTTACAAAGGAGCTTGGGAAATAACGCCGCCAAATCGGTTCACGTTCCAACGTACAAATCCACACCCGTTGCTCTACTAGTTTCAGGCGAACCTCGTCTTTGTCATTTTCGAGCGTAGGATTGAAATAATTTCTCCTTCAAGCCAATCAAACCGACTCGTTCCGTCAAGCACTAACCTTTACCTTAGCTGTTTGAAATATCCATCAGGTTTCCCTCTGGGTCACACATTTGGTGTTGTCCATGCCGGCAGCTCCGAAGGAGGTCCATGATCACTTGATATTCGGACTCGACGTTCGGAGCCTTCGGAGCTAGATATTCAGGGTCGGTCTGGGCCAAGGCTTCAACGTCGTTTTTGAACGCTTCCAAGTTTTCCACCTCAAATCCTATGTGATCAAAACCCGGTCGCTTATGTTCCGTGCCGAGATAGTCCTCGATCTTGTAGGGAGCCAGGATCATCGTCACGGTACCATCCGTAAGATAAAAGTTCGGATCTTCCAGCGCTTTTTCTTCCTGCTTGAACTCAAAGACGTCGATGTAAAATTGCGCCAAGGCTGCGGGATGCATTGCGCGGATGGTGAAATGTTTAATGCGGCGTGGTCTTGTGTTTTCCGCCTCTGTCCACACACCGACTACTTGTTTTTTTCCGGGCTCGACAATGTCAAATATGTTTCCCTCGGGGTCGTGGCTGCTGTAGTCGACGAAGGGCCGGCCCGGAGGTCGTTTCACGGCGCCAACGGTCGGGTACTTTTCTTTGATTCTCTTGAGCGCTTCCCCGATGTCATCGACCATCATGCCGAAGTGATCGAGTCCGCCCGGATACCCGGGGCGGCGCTGGTTGAAAGCAACACCGATGTTGCCATCGCTTGCTATGACGGTTCGAGCAAAGGCACTGGCAACGCGTCCCGATGCCAGGATCCGATGACCCGTTGCTTTGGCGCGGTCGCGCTCCGCGGCCGGATCACGTGCAGTTGTGCGGAAATCGAATAGACATTCGTAAAACTTAAAAAGACGTGGCGGAGTCTGGCTCATTATGCTGATATGTTTGATTCTCGTGGTCATGACGGCTCTCCTTTTTCGCTGTGAGAATTCTAATTGCTGCGAGCTTCCAGTTTCTTGAAAAAGCCTTCGGCGGCCAGCTCATCCATAAGGCTCTCGTCAACAAACCGCTCTATTTTGAACTCTGCCTGAGGCTTATTCGCTTGCCTTGCCATGATTTCCAAAACGTCTTGCAGTCCCTCGCGCCCTACTCGAGGGGGATAGGAAAATACTTCGTTGTATTCTTCGTAAACTTCCTCGGCATATTTGCGGTTGACTCTCATGCGCTTCTGCATACTTGCAACGATGGTCTCCCGCATGGCCGGCTCAGTTTTCAACCGGTAGATCGCTTCACTCAACGCCTGTAGGAATCGTCTTGACGCAGCCCTTTCACGCTGGGACAGATTTCGTTTCATCACGACGGTCCCGTCAGGAAATTCTTTTACGAGTTTCGCGAGGTCGGCAAAAACGCGCATTCCTCTCCCGATTGCTACTGCATTATTACTGTGCGGAACAACCGTGGCATCAATACCGCCGTGTTCGATACCGGTCAATCGAGCCAAGCTTCCTCCGGCAACCCTGAGATTTACTTCATTGGGCGGAATCCCAAGTGCCTTCAATGCCATTAATGCGCTAAACTCGTTGGCTGCGCCGAAGCTGGCAATTCCTATGGTTTTACCTTTGAGATCCGAGGCTTTTTGAATGTTTTGTCGGGTGACAAAGGAGTACATATTCTTGTTCAGAAACCCGGCGACGATCGCCAAATTGGCGCCGGCTTGAATCGCTCTTATCGGAGCCATGGCAGCAAGACTTGCCGATTGCATACTGCCACCCACCAGGGCTTGCACCAAAGGTGAACCTCCGTTTGTGGAAATCAACTCCACATCGAGGCCGACTTGTCGAAGATCTTGAAATCCTTCGCAACGAACAGAGGCAATTCCCGAACTCCTGTTGCGCCCGCGCCACCGTTGTAGAAAGTGTCGGCGGCATAAACGATTGTCCACAGTGCAGGCGTTGGAGCTATTACAAGAAAAGTCAGTACGCCTACGATCATGCGCAGGCGTTTTGTTTTGATCATGCATCCATCCTACTGCGGAAATATTGAGCTCTGTCGTGCGGATACTAATATCGGTAAAGGCTGCTGGCAAGGTGAAAACCGACGCCGCCGATCCCGTCGGTCTACACAGGCAAGATAGTCTAAATGATCAAAGTCTGCTGTTTGCTTTCTGCCATCGTCGTTTTTAGCTAACAGCGGACTTGACCCTTTTCGACTCCTCACCGTGATTTTTCTACTGCGGAATTCGGGTTGAAATGCACAAACCAATCGTCCGAGGCCGTTTTTAAATATGCCGTTCTCAAGTCAACTGCCCTGTGTCTCTGCCTGTGGTGTTCGCCATGTCAAGGTCGTGATGACGGGTGAATGGTCTGAATCACCGTGCCGTTTTCCGACGCGGCTGTGGAGTGTTACGAGCTCTGTCGAATGGAAGAGCATGTCCAAGCGCATGAATGAGAACGGCACCGGCAGACCGGCTATAGCTTTGATGTGGACGGGAAATGTATGTCCAAACCCCCGTCCAGCGGAGCGGTGCCCGTCGACCAACCTCGATGCCAATCGGGCATAAAAGGCGCTTTGCGGGGTGCAGTTAAAGTCGCCCACTACCACGACGGGCTGATCTTGGCTGTCAATATCTGCGAGCAGGGCTTCGATGTATCGCAAACGAAACTGGATCGAGCGCGCTGTTTCGCGGGCAAAGGATTTGTGCTCATGAAAACATTCCCAAAAATTTGGAGCGCGCGGGTGGACATTATAAAGCAAAAATTCCCCCGCCGGCGCGATCACGCGCGCCGCCTGAATGCGAAAATCGAACGCCGCTAAATGATCGGTTGCAACTGGAATGAGTGGGTAGCGGCTGAAGATGCCCAGCCGAGGCGTGCCCGTCCCCGTTTGCAACAGACGGTAGGGGTAATGAGCACCCCAGGCGTCGATCAGATACTGCGCCATGTGTTCTCTCATCTCCTGGAGAGCTGCGACATCAATGCTCCCGTTCTGCGTGATGACCGGCGCTATCTGGTCTGGCCGACTATGCCACCAAACGTTAAACGTCATAATCGTGACCGGGTCGCTAGCGGTCTCGGTGGGCCGGGATGGTTTGAACAAAAACTGAGAACCGTAGAAATAGAGAAAAATTAGTGCCGGTATGACGACCCCCGTCCACGCCGCAATGGATGGCGCGAGGATACCAAGTGGCAAATAAATCAAGATAGGTGCAAAGAACAGAGGGGCAAACGCATTGAGGAGAGCCAACCACCAGACTGAATCCCGCCACTGCAGATAGCAGCAAAACCAGACGACGACGAAGAGATTATACAACCCGGCGGTGATAGATAACATGCGCGTCAGTTCGAGGCACCTAAGCGGCGCTAACTACACCGGGCGATAGATAAAGGGTCTCGGATGAATGCAACGGCGTCCCGCACCTCTAAGAATTTAGCGAGGGCTTGCTTCGCGAGTTCAATCTGGCGTTTATCGATAAATTCACGCTTCCATGCGCCGATGCCACTCGTCGATTCATTCAAGATAAATAACTGGCAATCAGGAAGTCGGCCATTCGTTTTGCCCATCTTCCATGGTAAAAGCAACATGTGCCTACTGCTCCTTACATGCTTATCGCATTCCTTGACGAGCGATATGAGTTTACTGGCTCATCCACAACCGTTGTCAACGGTTGCTGCATCTTCCTACGCCATCATTGGCTGAACCTCTCAGATGAGACCGCTAAAGCGGGACAGGTGAAGGCAAAGCGTCAGCTGCAAACGCTCGAGCATGTTTTGGAACAATCCCATGGAGTAGCTGTAGTGGCTCATGCAAATGTTCCGCAGTCGCACTATGTGTCAGGTGAGATGGACGCAACCGGAGACATTGCTGCAATGAGCCGACCGGACAATATCTGGTCTCAAATGATGGCTTTTACTATTTGTACGGGAGTTGCCTGGCTTCACCATAGCCAGATGCCCCTGGGACGCATAGATGTCTATTACGACAGTAAATCTCTTAAAGCGGATCACCGGGCTGTATTTGAAGCCGCAATCCGGAGAGATTCCGAAAACGGCTCGCGATGCCGTGAGCGAGCATCCAGAACGTTTCAACATCAATGCGGATCGTCTCACGTTCGGTGCCATCGAGCAAATCAGTAAAAGGACTCCAGGAACCAAACCCACTCCGTACCAGCAGGGCACTTTGTTGGCAGACATCCTGTGCAGGCAATGGGAACAGATAATAGCGCGGGGCAGGCAAGGCCGGTTCCTTGTAAGGGATTTTTCGACCCACGTTGCTGGCACAGTCGAGGAATTCATGAAAGTACCCGAAACCGTTTATTCCGACTAGTTCAATTGACCAAATTGAATGCTCGGTACAAAATGTTTCCATCTTGTTTCCACACGAACTCTGCGAAACCATAGGAACCGAGGTTGGACCGAGCTACTACTCCTGTTTTTCTGCGGGTTTTCTGATAGCTGGTTTTTTTTGTAATCATCAGGTCGCCGGTTCGACTACTGCGGATCTTCGGAAATCCTCGCCGCCACAGGCAAAGATAAAAAGCAAAGAGAACCGTACGGATAACCGCTCGGTTCTATCCGCTTGACACTAATTCCACTTAGGCAGAAAATCACGCCCGCAATCGAGACAGAGGAGGAATGTGATTATGAAACTGCAAAAGGTCTATCACATGGGGATCCCGGTGGATAATTTGGATCGGGCGAAAGATTTTTACACGCAAGTTCTGGGCATGGAATATCTCGGCCGGGTCGGCGGCAATCCGAATAACCCGGATTCGTTTCCAATTCACGGCGTGGTGCAAAAGCTCGACCGTTTCCGCTGCGGCAACGACGACGTGGTGCTGTTCGAACGGCCCAAGCCAATCGAACGCGACGCTCTGGATGAAGACGGCATCTTTCATCAAGCCTTCGACATGGCGTGGGAAGACTACGACGACGCGCTGAAGACCGCGAAGGAAATCGGCCGGTTTCATCGCAGCGTCGAGCGCGACAGCGGCAATACCATTTATATGTTCGACTCCGAGGGCAATTATCTGGAACTGCATTTTCCCCGGCCCGGCGGCCGGCGCCCACGGCAGGCGAACTGAATTTCGCGAATATCTCCCGGCAAGGCGCAAAGGCGCCAAGTTTATAGGGGAAAGAGGAAGACTCTCACGCATGATTTTCAACCATAATCTCCGACCTTTGCGGCCTTCGCGCCTTTGCGGGAGATACTCCGAGTTGGGTTTGCGGCTTCGCCTCGTAGTGAATACTCCGACTCAATCCAGCAGAAGAATTCATTAGGACCACAACATGGACAAACCTGTTAAACTCACCATCGGCGGAACTTCCAAGCGCGTCGACATCGCCAATGTCGTCGCTTTGACCTTTTTCAATAATGTGGAATTGCCTCGCCAATCTGAGCTCGCAGTGCGCATGGGCTGGCGCGACTCCGCGCTCGGCGGCACCGGACCGGCGCTTCTCGTCGGCAACAAGAAATGCGACTTCGGCTTCGGCAACCCCGTCGGTCTGTCGGCCATGGCCTACCTCGGCTGCGGCTTTTACAAGAAAAAAATACCACTCCGCGCCATCGGCGTATTTCCGACTTGGGACCGGCTGATCTTTGCCGTACGTAAAGAAACCGGCATCAAATCCCTCGAAGACATTAAGAAGCAACACTATCCGCTGCGAATCTCGACACGCCGGCGGGTCAAGCTCCAAACCACGGTCTACGCCATCGAGGAAGTGCTCAAAGCTTACGGCATGAGTTACCGCGACATCGAACGTTGGGGCGGTAAAGTGATGGAAGCACCCAACCCGAGCGGTCCTGAGCGCAGGGATCAAATCGAATCCGGCAGTGCCGACGCCGTCTTCGACGAAGGCGTCAAAAGCTGGGGTGAGCGCGCGCTCGACACGGGGATGCGATTCTTGCCGATCAACGACGACGCCGCGCGTCGCATGCAAAAACTCGGCTTCCCCACCGCCATGCTTACACGCGGACAATATCCGAAGCTCGAGCAGGCAATTCGCTGCGTCGATTTTAGCGGCTGGACTTTTTTCTGCCACGCCGATTTACCGTCATCGATCACTTACGAGATGGCCAAAGCCGTCGATCTTTGCCACGCGCAAATTCCCGTCGATCATTTCGACAAACGGCCCATGACGATGACGGAGTTTTGCCGCGGCGGGGAAGCCGGGCAGTTGAATATTCCGCTACATCCGGGGGCAAAAAAATATTTCCGCGAGAAAGGATATCTTGATTAGGAAAATCTCCCGCAAAGGCGCAAAGACGCTAAGTTCGGAAGAAAATACTTCTCACCTTTGCGCCTTGGCGCCTTTGCGGGGAACAGTCCGATTGGTCGAGCTCCACTAGTACAATGGTAACACGACTACACCGCTGCGCGCATCGCATCTTACTCGTCACACTTCTCGCGGCAATAATGCTCTGCTCCGCGAGAGACGTTCGTGCCGAGTTGTTTCGCATCGCGCTCTCGACCCGAGACTTCGGTTATCTGCCGCTCTACGTCGGCATGCGCGCCGGGATGTTCGCTCAGGAAAATCTCGACGTCCAATGGATTCAAGTGGGTTCGAGCGTCGTCGTCACGGCCCTGCTGGCGGGCGAGATCGACGTCGCCGGCATCGCCGGTTCTTCGATGCGCGCAGCCGCGCGCGGCGCGCCGCTCAAAGCGATCTTTTTCCCCTATAACCGATCGCTTTTCGTACTCATGGGCGCTCCCAGCATCAAGCGCGTGCAGGACTTGAAGGGAAAAGTGATCGGCACCACTGGCCCCGGCGGTAGCACCGAGTTGGCCGCGTCCATGGTGCTGCAGAATAGCGGCATGGACCCGAGGAAAGACGTGACGTTCATGAATATCGGCGGCGCCGAGACTTCGGTGATCGCCATGCGCAACGGCACGATCCACGCCCGCGCTTTTAATCCCGACGCCGCTGTGCTGCTCAAAAAGCAGGGATTCACGGAATTGGCCGCCCTCGCCGACATGGGACCGTGGCCCTGGGCGGGATATTCGACCTCGGATGCGCAATTGGCCAATCGCCGCGACAAGCTCAAGCGCTGGATGCGCGCAATGGTCAAGAGCGTGCAATTCGTCAAGACTCGCAAAGAGGAGACGTTGAAAATCGCCCAGAGCGAATTCAATCACCCGCGCGACGTCATCGAAGGAGCATGGGAAATTTGCGCCAAAGCCATCGACGCGCAAAATCCCGGCGGCGTCAGCGACGACGACATGCGCAAAAACATCGATTTAACCATCACTCAGCCGTTGAAACTCACCGCCAGCCCGCCGTTGGCGCAGTTGGTCGACTTTTCCTTGCTTCGCGAAGTTCACAAAGAGTTGGGCATTGCGGGGCGCAAGTAGAAGCTTTAATGAACTACCATCGCACAACCTGGGCGTATCGACAGCACATCGTGCAAACGATTTCGATTCCGTCACCCCCGAATGTTTTTATCGGGGGTCCAGATTCGGACTCGCCTGTGGTGAGCTGAGTCGAACCACCGCTTAAAGCATGCGGGAATGACGGACTTCAAACGTAGCGAGCCATGGGGAATCAACCCTTAGCGATTGAACAAGGAGTTTTGCCGATGCCGCGAAAATTTATTGCTTCTCTGGCGCTCGCACTACCGTTGCTGTGGCCAATCGCGGTGCGCGCGCAAACGGCGGAATCCAAACTCGCGGCTCTGGAAAAACTCGCGTCGCAAGAACGCCTGCAACGTCTATACGAAGCCGCAAAAAACGAAGGCGAAGCGGTGATCTACGCCAACATGGATGTCTCGGCAATGAAACCACTGACCGACGGCTTCATGAAACGCCATCCCGGCGCAAAGGCGACGAGCGTGCATTTTTCCGGCGCGGCGATCATCACTCGACTCGACTCCGAAGCGCGCGCGGGAAAGCCGATCTCCGACGTCGTCCTGAGCGGACAGCTCGGCGTCTTGGCTCTGATCGACAAGAAGATCGCCATGCGTTACCGCTCGCCCGAAAGAGAATTTTTCCGCGACGGCTTAAAAGACAAAGACGGGCTATGGACGGCGTACATGACCAACGTCATGGTCAGCGCCTACAACACGCGCCAGGTCAAGAAAGAAGACGCGCCGCGCACGGCCGAAGATCTGTTAAAGCCGCGCTGGAAGGGCAAGCTGACCATGGACAGCCAGTCCTATGTTTGGTTCGGTACGATGATGCAGCATCTCGGCGAGGAGGCGGGATTGCGATTTATGAGACGGCTGAACGAGCAGAATATCTCGCACCAGCGCGGCCGGCGTCTCATGACACAACTCGTTGCCGCGGGGGAATTCGATATGGCGGTGGAGACGAATTTGAATTCCGTGCTCACGCTGAGCAAACAGGGAGCGCCGCTCTCTTTCGCACCGATCCAGCCGTACTTCTTGAGTCCGAGCCTCGTCTTCATGAACGCCACCGCCCCGCACCCTTATACCGGCGCGTTGTTCATCGACTATTTGTTATCCGAGGAAGGACAGAAAATCGTCGTGACCACGAATCGCATGCCCGCGAACGCCAAGGTCAAGTCGCCCGAGAGCCAGATTTTAGAGGGACAGGACGTGCGTACGCCGGATATTTTCGATATAGGAAGACGCTATCAAGCGATTGGCAATCGCTATCGGGAGATCTTCGGGGGAGCTAGATAGGAGAGAAGAGTTCAAGCCGTTCAAATCGTTCAAGTCGTTCAAACCGTCACGGAGGTTCAAACCGGCCTCCTTTCATCCTCCCCCACGACGTGGGGGAGGAACAGATGGGGGCTTGAACCGACCGCAAGCGATTGAAACGTTTTGAACGGCTTGAACGAGAATAATTTCTGCCATGTTGAAAGGAACTTGCCATGTCCAACAAACCTAAAATCACATTAGGTCTACCCGACCATCCGCGCTGCCAGGCGATTATCGACGGCAAAGTCGGCATCGAGGGCTATGAACTCGACGTCGATCCTCACTTTGTCTCCTCCGGCGAGCGCCATTACAAGTATCTGCACGGCGAATGGGACGTGGGCGAAGTCTCCGCAGCAAGCCTGCTACGCGCCATCGAGAAAGGACAACAACTGCTCGCGATTCCGGTCTTCTTCGAGCGCGGTCCGCGCCAGCGCAATATCTATCACTGCGAAGGCAGGCTCAAGCATCCCTCTGAATTGCGCGGCAAAAAGTTCGGCTGCTTCCGCTACGGCGCCACCGCCGTCGTCTGGGCACGCGGTTATTTACTCGACGCGCATAACATCAAAACCACCGACATGCAGTGGTTTGTTTCCGGCCGCGAAGTTTTCATCGGCCACGAGCTGCCGGTCAAAGTGCAGCGCATCGAGCCGCCGCCTCCCTTCGGCGGAGAGAAAATCGTGCTTTCAAAAATGTTGAACGAAGGGGAATTGCACGGCGCCGTGGTGCCGGGCGACAATGGATATGCGGGCTTCTTCGGCGGCGGCGAGACGCCGAAAATGATGTCCGAATATCCGGGTGTAAAACCGCTCTTCGATGACAATCAGGAGATCATCGATTACGTGAAAAAGACCGGCATCAACCCGATCATGCACGTGCTGTCGATCCGGCGAGAAGTGGTCGCGCGCCATCCTGATCTGCCGGCGAAACTGACGCGCGCCTTCATGGAAGCACGCGATGTCGCCACGCAGTACATGTCCGGCGACGAAATTTCCGGCTACCAAAAAGAGCGCGACGTGCTCGGCGAAGATCCCTACGCCTATATGATGGGCGAAAATGAAAAACGCACGCTAGCGGCAATGAACCGCTACCAGATCGAGCAAGGTCTGATGAAAACGATGCTGCCGATGGACGAACTCTTCATCGGCCATGCCTAACATGAAACGGCGATTTGTCCTATTTGTCCTGTGGGTCTTATTCCCAAAGGTTTTAGACGCTGCGACCCTCGAAGAGTCCGCCAAGACCGAAGGTGAAGTGGTGCTCTATAGCTCGCTCAACAACGAGCAGATCGTCACGTTGATCGACGCCTTCAAGAAAAAGTATCCGAACATCAAGCCGTCGTTTTATCGTGGCACGAGCGATCGAGTTCTGCAGCGCGCGGTCACCGAGTCGAAAGCCGGCCGCTTCGCCGTCGATGTCGTCACTTCCGCTGGCTTTCAAGTCCAGCTGCTGAAGGAATCGGGACTGACGCAGCGCTTCGTGCCGCCCGAAGCATCGTCCTACAATGAAGGCTTCAAAGATCCGGACGGTCACTGGGTCAACGTTCATTCGCTGCTCAATTCGATGGCCTACAACACACAGCTCGTGCGCCCCAATGAGGCGCCCAAGAAGTACGAGGATCTGCTCGCGCCGCGCTGGAAAGGCCGACTCGGAGTCAACGTCCAAGACCCGGAGTGGTACGTCAACCTGCAGCGGCGCTGGGGCAAAGAAAAAGCGCGCAACTTTTTGAAGGCGCTCGCTGCCCAGCAGCCGGGTGTGCGCGACGGCCATAACATCGCGGCGCAACTTCTAGCCGCCGGTGAGTTTCATGCGGTGACCAATACCTACGCACACATCGCCGCGCGCATCAAAGGCCAGGGCGGCCCCGTCCAATATGTCTTCGACGAACCGGTGATTACCTACGTTCATCCGATCGCGCTGATGAAAGCCGCGCCCCATCCCAGCGCCGGTAAGCTTTTGATGAGTTTCATTCTCTCCGTAGAGGGACAGCGCATGTTACGTGAACAAGGGCGAATTCCTAGTCACCGCGACGTCGATCCGCAAGTCTTCTCCCTGCGCAATGTAAAACTCTTCGCCAGCGACCCACGCTTGGCTAAAGAGTACAGTGCCGCAGGCGATGAGATGCGCGCAATCTTGAGCGCGCGGTGAATTTTGAATTGATCTGCTCTTAGCGATTTGAACGGCTTGAACGTTTTGAACGACTTGAACGAGCGAACGGCTCAAAGAGGCAACCATGATGAACTTGTTTCCGACGCAGCGCACAACCCCATTGCCGGGCGGCTACATGGGCAAAATTCTCCGCGTCAACCTCACAACTGGAACATTTAAAGATGAGAATTTGCCCGAAGAACCGATCTTGAGAAAATTCATCGGCGGGCAAGCGTTGGGTTTATACATTTTGATGAACGAGTTGCCGCTCAATGCCACGCCGTTCGGGCCGGAGAACGTCATCGTCATGATGACCGGGCCGCTCACCGGCAATGGTTTCACGCCCGGCGGCACCAAGATGACGGCGGTCTACTTGAGCCCGCTGACCAACACGACATTGGGACGGGGCGCGACCAGCGGCTATTGGGGAACGTATCTCAAAGCCGCCGGCTATGACGGTATCATCCTCAACGGCGCGTCGCCCAAACCAGTCTATCTCTACATCAAAGACGGCAAGCCCGAATTGCGCGACGCAGCGCAAGTCTGGGGCGTCGGTACTCGCGACACCGAAGATCGGTTGCGCGAGATCGTCGGCAACCGCGACGCAAGAGTGCTGTGCATCGGCCCCGCGGGAGAGAATCTGAACCGCGCCGCAATGCTGGCCAACGATTACAATCATTTCGCCGCGCACAGCGGCGGCGCCGTGCTCGGCTCGAAGAAACTTAAAGCCATCGTGGTCTCCGGCACGCTGCGGCCGAGCTACCGCAACAAAGCGAAACTGGCGGACGCCGGCTTGCGCTGGCGCAACGTCTTGCAGCAGCACGACGTCAAGAAAAAGAAAACCAAATACGGCCACGGCGACGCCTGGGGCGCGCTAAACAACCTCAATTGGCGCAGCACCGACATTCAACCCGCGCATATCAAGGGCTTCGATCAAAACGAAGTCGTGCTCCGTCCATGCTTTCAATGCGCGCGCATGTGCCCGTGGGACGCCAAGCTCGGCGAAGGCGAATTCAAAGGCACCGTGGTGCACTTCAATGCCGGCGGCGAATGGCTCGATACGTTCTTCAATCTCGGCATCAAAGGTAACGCCGTGCTTTACTTGGCTGAGAAGATCAACAATTTGGGAATCGAGTGCAGCCATTTTTCCTGCGGCGCCGGCGTCGCGTTCGAAGCGTGGGAAAAAGGATTGCTCGGTGCGGACCGGACCAACGGCTTGAAACTGGAATGGGGCAACGTCGACGCTGTCGACAAACTTCTGGACATGGCGGCGCGCCGCGAAGGCTGGCTCGGCAATTTACTGGCTGAGGGTCCCAAGCAGCTCGCTGAAGCGCTCGGCGGCGACGCACCGAAATGGGCGGTGCACACCAAAGGCGGCACGCCGGCGATGCACGAGTGGCGCCCGCTGCTCGGCCAGATGCTGCGCGAGCTCGTCGCCAGCGGCGGCATGAAACCGCAAGGCGGTGGTTCAAAAAATCCTCCGCCCGATTTGCGCGAGAATGAAAAATGGGGCCCGCTCGAAATGGATCAGCCGGAAGGATGGGTTTGGTCCCACGTCCTCTCCGAGCAGTATCGGCAATTCACCGGCATCTTCGGCGGCTGCTGGTTCGCTCAAGAGAGTCACAAGAAAGATGGGCTCAACAGCATCGTCGACGCCTTCAACGCCATCACCGGCTGGAATTTCACCATGGAGGATGCGCTCGCCGCCGGTCATCGCAGCATGATCTTGCAAAGCATGTTCGGCACCCAGCGCGGCTGGATCGCCGACTTCGACTGGCAAGACGTAGGCCCGAGATTTTTGGAACCGATCCCCGATGGAAAATACCAGGGCTTCACCATTGCGAAGTGGCTACCGGACATGATCTGGGAATACTACAAACTCTCCGGCAGGCACGAGCGCACGGGAAGACCGTACAAAGACACGCTGGAAAAACTCGGCCTGGAAGAGTTCACCGAGTGGAGCCAGTTAGATTAGAAATTAGCGAATCATCAGCGGTCATTGCACATCCAAGGCAACTCTTCTAACAATCGGCTCGCGCCCTTTATCGGATTTCTCACTCGCAACTTCTTCTGCACCAGCCACACCCGCGCGGCGACGGGATGAACGACGGGAACACCGAGATCGTTTTCCACGTCGACAATATCCTTCACTTGCCAGGCTCCGGAACCGAGTAAGTAAATTCCTTGCGCCCCGGAATGTTTGTTGAATGACGCTTTGAGATGCTGGTAGATCGTGTCCGTTGAGATTTTGTCCGCTTCGTATGGCGTCGTATCCATCCCTTCCATCCCGAGCACTTCGAAGCCCGCGTCGGTGAAATATTGCGCAAAAAGAGCGTTGAGTTTGCTGTCGTTAAAATAAGTGCAGCCGACGAATTTCTTGATACCGAGCGCGCGCAGCGCTTCCGCCTGCGACATCCCCGACGTGAAGATGGGAACCTTGTACTTGGCTTCCCAGCCGTCGACGATCTCCTGTTCCGCCTTGTAGCCGCGCACCATGAACGGCGGGCCGCCCTCGGGGTGCATCAGATCGACACCGATCTCCGCGAGCTCGGCCACTTTCGCGTTGTAGTTTTCCAGTGCGCCGAGATAGCCACGCTCCGAATGCTCTTTGATACCGGCGTACATCGGAATACAACCGACGCCTTCAGGCAAAAGCCGAATGAACTCCACGAGCGAGCCGGAGCCGTAAGTCGGCTTTACGACACCGACCGTTCCACGCCATGTTCCTGACGACATTTGAACCTCCTCCTCTTCGTTTTAGATATGGCCGCACATGCTAGTCGCTGCCGCTTACAAAAAACAAGCGCCGCGGGTGCGATTCTACGATGACTCCGGGTTCGATATTCAATCCTCGATCCTCGATCTTCTCCTGTCGCAATCCAGTTGACGCCTGCAAAAGTTAAGTGATAAACCACCGCTGAAGGATTGTTCTCTAACTCTGAAAAGGACGGTGCATGGCTACTCATCCGACTGAAACTCTGACTCAACAATACGGCAGTCTAGTTCCTACGGGGCGGCTCATAGACGGCAAGCCGCGCAGCATTCTGTTCGACGCGACCAAGTGCATCGGCTGCCGCCACTGTGTGCAGGCGTGCAAAGATTGGAACGATCATGATCGCACTAGTCTCTACGAATTATCCAACACGAATTGGATCACCATGGAGCCGCCCGTGCTCGAAGGGCTCTCACCCCTCTGGGCGCGCAATAGTTGTATGCATTGCAACTTCGCCGCCTGTGCCGCCGTGTGCCCCGTAGAGGCGATCACGAAATACGAAGAGGGCCCGGTGGTCATCAACAAAGACGTTTGCATCGGTTGTGAATACTGCATCCACGCTTGCCCCTGGGAAGTGATCACCAAGAACGACATCACCGGCAAAGCCAGCAAATGCACCATGTGCAGCGACCGTATCAGCGAGGACAAGCAGCCGTTCTGCGTCCAGGCATGTCCTGTCGACGCGCTCGATTTCGGGTTTTCCGAGGAGATTTCGGACAAGGCGAAGAAACAGGCCGAAGCGGTCGGCGGCTATATCTACGGGGAAAAAGAAGCCGGCGGTGGCAACGTGATCTACGTGCTAAAAGAGAGCAAAGAAAAGTACGGTGTGCGCAACATCGGCGATCAGATATTCCCGAAACACAAGATTCCGCTCGGCCTGATGCTCAAGGATCTGTTCACGCCCCGCTGCGGCATTCCGGGTAAACTGCGCGCCTTGTATCTGGCGATCATTCACCCGAAGCGGCTCATCTACCGGTATTTTTCGTAGCATCAATCACCATGCTGACTCCGAATTCATACCTTCCCCCTCGACGGGGGAAGGTCAGGATGGGGGTGCTACGCACACTATTGCAATGGTCGGGCACCCCCACCTTAGTCCTCCCCCGTCGAGGGGGAGGAATTCGTAAAAGAAAAATCAACTGCGTAGTTTTCGCGCTTGTTATCTCCACACTGAGCGTGAGCTTCGCCTACGCCGAAAAAATCCGCACCGCGATCCCCCAGGCCAATCTCAATTATCTTTCAATCTACGTCGCCGACGCCAAAGGCTTCTTTAAAGACGAAGGACTTGAAAACGAAACCGTAGTCATCTCCGGCCCGTTGTCAATCGCAGCGCTGCTCAGCGGTGACGTGGACTTCAGCGGCGCCGGCGGCAGCGGGATGCGCGCGGCGCTCAAGGGCGCTCCTATCAAAGGGATCATGTTTCAAGCCGACAAGGTGACTTTTTATCTCGTCGCGGATCCGCTTATCAGAGGCGCGGCCGATCTGAGGGGTAAGAAGATCGCCATCGGCAGCCCTGGCGATACGCAAGATCGCATCATGACCATGTTCGCCGAGCGCGGCGGTGTGGCGCCGCGAGAGATCATTAGGATTTCCATGGGCGCAGATACCCATACGCGGGTGATGGCGGTAAAAACCGGCGCCGCGAACGCGACCACGGTGGACCCCGGCGGACTCGTCTTCGCGCAAAAAGAAGGGCTCGTGTCGCTCGGTTTTCTCGGCGATCTTTTTCCCATGCCCTTTCAAGGGTTCGTCACCACGGAAAGAAAAATTCGCGACGACTCGGGGCAGATCAAACGCTGGCTCAAAGGCGCGCTGCGCGGTCTGATGTTCGTCCGCGATAGACCGCAGGAAGCGGTCGATCTCGGCATCAAAAGGCTCCAACTCGGCAACGCTACCCGCTCGATGATCGTCGAGGGAGTGAAGAATTACGTGCGCGCGTTGTCGCCGGGTGTCCCCGGTCTGCCGACCGCAGAAGGGATAAAGAATTTTTTAGAGTACGACATCAGGATTCCACTCCAGCTCAAAGAAGACGTCCCGCCGGAAAGGCTATTACAGTTAAAGCTCGTCGAAGAGGTCAAGAAAGAACTAGAGGCAATCCAGAGGAGATAACACCATGGCTACCGAATACGAGTTGCGCGGACAATTGGCCACCTGCACGCGCATCTTTGCGATGCAGGGGATGATCGGCGTCTTTGGTCACGTGAGCGTCTATCAACCGGAAGCGAAGCGCGTCTTCATTACGCCGGGCATGGGCTCGGACAAAGGCAGCCTGCGCGCCGAGGAAATGGTGCCTTGCGATCTGAGTGGCAAGACGCTCGAGGGCGAACAAGGCCCGCCGGTCGAGTGGCCGATTCATACCGCGCTTCACGCCGCCCGCCCGGACGCGCTTGCGGTCGCGCACCTGCATACTCCTTACGCGACGCTCTACGCCATCGCCAAGCGAAAATTTCAGCCGGTCACGCTGCAAGGAGCTATTTTTAGCGACGGCGTACCGCTCTATCCGGAAGCACAGCTCATCACCAACCCGGCCCGGGGTGATGCTCTATTGAAAGTGATCGCCGACAAACGCGCCGCCCTGCTGCGCGGTCACGGCATTGTCGTCGCCGGGAAAAATCTCCAGGAAGTGCTTTACGCCGCTCTGGTGCTGGAAGACGACGCGAAAAAATCATGGCAAGCCGCGGCGCTCGGCGAAGTCGGCACCATCAGTGAGGAAGAATGCCGCGCGTTCGGCGGCGAGATCGCGTTGGAGCGGCGCGCGCAGAGAGCGTGGAATTATTTCGCCAGCCTGGAGGCGCGCTGGGACCACCAGCCGGCAACCGGAAGAAGCGAGCTGTTTCCGTAAATGGATGAAGACCGTTCCAATGGTTCCAAATGTTTCAATCGTTCCAAAGTTTCCGGATAGAACGGATCAACGAAACGATTGGAACTTGTGGAACGGTTGGAACGACTGGAACCAAGGAGAGTTCATATGACCGAAGGCGTACGATTGTATGCCGGCACACAACATGGCTTGATCATCTGGCGTTCGACGAACAGCGGCTGGCAGGAAGTTGCGCACCATTTTGAGGACGGCATCATTGATTCCATTCACGGCTGCAAGCGGTCACCGGAAACTGTTTTCGTCGGCGTCACCCACGACGGCCTCTATCGCACCGCCAACGGCGGCAAAAGCTGGGCGAAGGTGCTCGATGGCGATATTCGCTCCGTCGCCGTCGATCCGACGGACGACAGAGTGATCTATTCCGGCATCGAGCCGGTCGGCCTTTTTCGCAGCGAGGATGGTGGCGATCGCTGGCAAGAGATCATGTCGTTGAAAGCATTGCCCCAGTCGGTGCGCAAGAACTGGTGGTATCCACAAGCACCGCACCACGGTCACGTGCGTAACATCCATATTCACCCGGACGATCCAAATACGATCTATCTGTGTCTCGAACATGGCGGCATCGTGCGCAGCTTTAACCGCGGTGAGACTTGGGAGGACGTCAGCAAGGGCATCGATTATCTCGACATTCACGTCATTTCGAATTTTCCCAGACGCACCGATCGTTACTACGTCGCGTCGGCGCGCGGCTTTTTCACCAGCGACAAGCCGCAAGATGGTTGGGTGCGCGCGGAAAATGGCCTGACCCGCGACTACTTTCATGATTTTCTCTTCTTGCCGCCGGAGCGCAACGGCGAGCAACCGACAATGCTCATCGCAACAGCCGACGCGTCTCCGGGATTCTGGCGCAGAGAAAACCGCGGCGCGCGCGCGGCGATGTTCAAAAGCATAGATGGCGCGGCGTCCTGGACGCGCATCACCAACGGACTCGCCGATGACCTCGACTCGATGATCTGGGCGCTGGTGCATCATCCGACCGATCACAAGTCGGTGTTTGCCGGCTTCGGCAACGTCGCCCGCGGCCACGCGTCGGGCGCCGGCGGCGCCGGTGATCTAATGATCAGCCGCGACCTGGGTGACAGTTGGGAGAGATTGGATATCGAATTTACCGGCGGATCGAGTTTATGGGCGGCGGCGGACTGAGCGAACGCTTAGCGTTCGCGTTCCAAACGTTTCAATAGTTCCAATCGTTCCATTCGTCCAAACGTTTGGAACGACTGGAACAAGTGGAACGATTGGAACCAACCCTTTGCTAACAAGGAATCGCGATGGCAAACGCAAATTCGGATTACACCAAATTCTTTCCGATTGAGCGCAAGACCCGCCTGCCCGGCGGTTACATGGGGAAGATCCTGCGCGTCGATTTGAGCGCGGGAAAATTCACCGAATTAAATATTCCCGAAGAGCCGCTTTTGCGGAAATATTGGGGCGGTCAGCTGCTGTCCGAATATATTCTACTCAATGAGCTGCCGCTCGATATCGATCCTTACGACGCCCGGAACGTGATCGTCGGCATGACGGGCCCGGTGACGGGAACCGGCTTCACTCCCGGCGGGACCAAGACTTGTTTTGTGTTTCTCAGCCCCGCAACGCGACACACCCTCGGCCGCGCGGCGACGAGCGGCTACTTCGGCTCGTCGCTCAAGGCTGCGGGTTATGATGGCATGATCATCACCGGCGCGGCGACCAAACCTTCCGTATCTCTACATCGGCGAAGACAAAGTCGAACTGCGCGACGCCGGCAACGTTTGGGGCAAAGGCGTGCGTGATACCGAAGAACAGCTGCGCGCCGAATCGGGCCATCGCGATGCGCGCATAGGCTGCATCGGACCGGCGGGGGAAAATCTCATTCGCGCCGCGATGTTTGTGAACGACTACAATCACACCGCCGCGCACGGTTTGGGCGCGGTCATGGGCTCGAAAAAATTAAAGGCGATCGTTGTCTGGGGCACCAAGCGGCCGCGGGTGCACGACAAAAACCAGTTGATCGACGCCGGCCTGCGCTGGCGCAAAGCGTTGCAGCCGCGCGTGTACACTCCGGCGCAAAAGAAAAAAAGCGTGGGCCATGGCGACGCCTGGGGCGCGATTACCAAGTTGAATTGGCGCAGCACGATCATCACCGACGAGGCCAAAGGCTACGATCAAAACCACGTCGTGTTGCGTCCCTGCTTTCAGTGCCCGCGCATGTGCCCGTGGGATGTCGAGATCGGCGAAGGACGCCACAAAGGAAAAATCGGCCACTTCAACGCCGGCAGCGAGTGGCAGGATACTTTTTACAACCTGGGCTTCAAAGGCAACGATGTTCTTTATCTTTCCGAGCGCATCAATGATCTCGGCATCGAATGCAGCCACTACGCTTGCGGCGCCGGTCTCGCGTTCGAAGCGTGGGAAAAAGGCGTGCTCGGCCCCGACCGCACCGACGGATTGAAACTGGAATGGGGCAACTTGGAGGCGGCGGAAACTTTGCTCGAGCGCTGCGCCCGGCGCGAAACCTGGCTCGGCAACATTCTTGCCGACGGACCGAAAGAGTTGGCGGAAGCGCTCGGCGGCGAAGCGAAGAACTGGGTCGTGCACACCAAAGGGGGCACGCCGGCACAGCACGAGTGGCGCCCGTTACTGAGCCAGATGCTGCGCGAGCTCGTCGCCAGCGGCGGCATGAAGCCGCAAGGCGCCGGCGGCGCCGAACCGCCGCCGGATCTCGCTTACCGCGAAAAATGGGGGCCGCTGGATATGCAACAACCCGACGGCTGGACCCGGTCCCACACGCTGACCGAAAAATTCCGCCAGGCTTGCGGCTTGATGGGCGCATGTTGGTTCGCGCTTAACGACAAGATGCCCGACGGCCTGAAGAGCATGGTCGATTCGTTAAACGCGACGACCGGATGGGACGTGAGTCTCGATGAGATGCTCGATACCGGCCATCGGGCGATGATTCTTCAAAGCGTCTTCGGCACGCAGCGCGGCTGGATCGCCGATCACGATTGGCAGGACGTCGGCCCGCGGTTTTTAGAACCGATCCCCGACGGCAAGTACAAAGGATTCACCATCGCCAAATGGCTGCCGGGATTGGTCTACGAGTATTACCGCGTGACCGGACGGCACGAAAAAACCGGCCGCCCCTACATGGACACGTTGACACGGCTAGGGTTGGAAGAATTCAAGGAGTGGAGCCAGCTCGATTGACGGCACGCCCGCCGTCAGGGATTTTGCTGGCTTCGACTTTTCCCGTCATTCCCGTGCAAACGGGAATCCAGGTTTATCGAGCTCTGGGCTCCCGCTTTCGCGGGAGCGACGAATCACGGAGGCTATGATGGTCCTGGAAAAGAAAATACTTGCAGGCGGCATCCTCTTGAGTTGGTTGATGGCGCCATTTTTCCTCCTGACATCGGCGCATTCCCAAGTATTGAAAAAGGTCCGCATGGGCAGCTCCTCGACCAACGTCTCGTTTCTCGCGCTCTATACCGCCGTGCACCGCGGCTTTTTCAAAGACGAAGGCATCGACTTGGAGATCATCTACATGCCGGCCAATCTGGCGAGCGCAGCGGTTTTGAACGGCGACATCGATTACAACGGCGCGGTCACCGGCACCATCGGTGGTGCGGTTCGCGGCCAGCCGATGAAGGTACTGCTCTTTACGGTGGCCAAACCCTTTCTATTTCTGATGAGCAAAAAAGAAATCAAAGACGTGAAACAGCTCAGAGGAAAAAAAGTCGCCGGCAGCTCGCCAGGCGGTTCGGCGACACTCATTGCGGACAAAGTGCTGAAGCATTACGGCCTCGAGCCCGGACGGGATGTTTCTCTCCTTCCTATGGGCGGCTCCGCCGCGGGCCGCTTTGCCGTGTTGGACACGGGTGTCGTCGACGCTTCCTTTCTATCGGTGCCGGAAAACATTATTGCTCTCGAAAAGGGCTATAACGAGCTGGTCTTTGCCGGCGACGTCGTCGAGTTTCCACAGAACGGTTTCGGCACGTCGGAGAAAAAAATCCGCGACAATCCCGATGAAGTCTATCGAATGGTGCGGGCAACCCTGCGCGGTCTACAATTCGTATGGGATAAAAACAATCATGACGCGGTCGTCAACGTCGTGATGAAGCAGTGGAAAATGAGCGATCAGAAAATCGCGGCGGAAACCATCCGCCACGTCATGCGCGTGCTCACCCGCGACGCCTACGTCAAGCCGGAGTCCGTGCAGGTGCTCATCGATCTCGCGCGCGAAAGCGCAAAAGTCACCAAGTCTCTATCGACGGCAGACGTCGTCGACTACAGTTTCGTCGATAAAGCCAGAAAAGAGCTGGGAATGGCGAAATAGTCTCGGGTCTGGAGTCTACTGTCTCGCGTTGGGAACACAAGACGCTCTAGACCGATTAAATCAGCGGATCGAGAATGACTTTTATCGAATCTTGTCCGCTGGCCGTCAATTGAAACCCCAAGCCTGCCTGCGCCAGCGGCAAGCGGTGCGTGACCATGTCCGCGACGCGCACTTTGTGGTCGCGAATCAGCGCGAGGGATTCTTTGAGATCGTCGCCGCTGCCCGCGTAAGAAGTAATTACGGAAATCTCATCGCGCCAGTAATCGAAGAGCGGAATCCCCACGTCCACGCCGGCAGCCGTCGGCGCAAAGAAAAGTAGCGTGCCGCCGCGTTCGATGGACCTGACGGCCTGTTGAATCGCCGGCAACGCGCCGGTACAAACGATGACCCGATCCGCCAACCGGCCGTCGTTCAACTCACGTAAGCGCGCCGGCACGTCGTTTGAGCCGTGTATGGTCGCATCGGCGCCAAACTCAGAGGCGGCTTTCAGGCGAAAATCACTGATGTCGGTCGCAATGATGCGCGCGGCGCCGAGAGCGCGCGCCAGCTGGATGTGCAGCAAGCCGGATATGCCGCTGCCGATCACCAGCACGGTCTGGCCCGCGCCGACTTGAGCGAAGCGCTGCGCCCGCACCACACAGGCAAGCGGCTCGATAAATGAGCCTTCGTCGAATGTCATTGAGTCCGGGATGACGTAGCGTGCCGAGCTCGACATTGATTTTCGGCACGCGGATATACTCGGCAAATCCGCCCGGATCGAAATGAGTCGTGCGCAGCAAGTCGCAAACCGATTGATGACCGGCCGAACAGTATCGGCAATTACCGCAGGGCACATGATGCGAAGAGAACACCCGGTCGCCGATTTTGTAGTGGGTGACTCCTGCACCGATTTCGACAACTTCACCGGTGACCTCGTGGCCCAAAACCAGCGGCGCCTTTTTGATCCGATACCACTCCATCAAATCGCTGCCGCAAATGCCGCTTGCCCTTGTCTTAATGAGTAACTCACCCGGACCAATCTTCGGCACAGGTAACTCTTCCAACCGAACATCCCGATTGTTGTAGTACATGGCGACGCGCATGATCGGCTCCAGGTATGCGATAGAACTTAGGCGCGGGTTGAGGATCGTAGGTAAGCGACTCGAACGTCGGCGGCGTTTACCAGATGACGATTTCTTCGGATGTCCTTCGACAAGCTCGGGACGAGCGGAACCGAGTTTGATTCGAGCAAGAAACTCCGCTCATACTGAGCTTGTCGAAGCATGGTCAAGATTTCTTAAATAACGATTAGGAAGCCTTGCGCGCCTTCGCCCCCTTCTCGCTCTCGTAAATGTGATATGCCTCTTTCACCGAAACATTCTCGTGAACGATCGCCCGAATAGCCTTGATCATTCCCACCGGCGAATCGGACTGAAAGATATTTCGGCCCATATCCACACCCACGGCGCCATGGCTCACTGCATTGTGTGCCAGTTCGAGCGCCTCCATTTCAGGAGTCTTTTTACCGCCGGCGACGATGACTGGAATTGGGCAGCTCTCGATAAGCTGCTCGAAGTCGTCGCAATAGTAGGTCTTCACGATGTGCGCGCCGAGCTCGGCAGCGATGCGACAGGACAAGCCGAGATAGCGCACGTCACGCGCCATGTCTTTGCCCACGGCGGTGACGGCCAAAACCGGAATGCCGTATTTCTCGCCCTCGTCGACAAGCTTGGCCAAGACTTACCAAAGTTTCCTTCTCGAACTCCGAGCCGACAAAGATCGACAGCGCCATCGCCGAAACGTTGAGGCGAATGCAGTCGTCAATCGACACTGTGATATCTTCATTGGACAGTTCCTTGAGAATACTGGTGCCGCCGGAAACTCGCAGCACGACGGGCTTGTCGGCGCTCGCGTCCACCGAAGTGCGCAGCACGCCGCGCGTCAGCATGATCGAGTCCGCATGCGGCATCAAAGGTTCGATCGTCTTTCGCGGTTCTTCCAGCCCGCTCGTGGGACCGAGAAAGTAGCCGTGGTCAACGGCAAGCATGACCGCCCGTCCATCCGACTTGATAATTCGCGCTAAACGATTTGCCATTCCCCAGTTCATCGACATTCGAACCTCCTTAGATATCGTTTTGGATTGCCTGTGAAACTATCAAAAAAACCGCCAATTGTTAAACTTCGTCAGATGCGAATTGACAGGAAAATAGGCGTGCTGATAACTTCTAGCGATCTCAGCCCCTCGGGAGGAACTATGCCGATCGAAGTGATGGATATGCCTAAAATGGCGCGCGAACATGGCAAGCGCAAAGTGATTTTCAACACCCATCGGTTTCATGCTTGGCTCCACGTCTATCCCAAGCCTGGAGACGCTGATGATATGCACTGCCACAATGCCGACCAAACGTTTTACGTCATCGAGGGCGAGTGCACCATGCACTTTCCTGACGGCGGCAAAGCCGTGATGACACCCGGTATGGTCGCGACGATCACCGGCGGCTCGTTTTATCAGTTGGAAAACAGCGGCGCTGGCCCGATGGTGCTCATGGGCAACCGTTCGGGACCAACGGAAGCGATCCAGCATATCAATTACGAGCTACGCAAGGATATCAAAACACTTTCGCCCGAAGAAATGGAACGCATCCGCCATCCCGGCAACGTGCGCATTTCCAGTTGACGTGAATTCGGCGAGACTCACGACGCCAAACGCACAGACCCCGCTGACCTTCTGAATAGCGGCCAGACGTAGCGCACGCCAAGGCCCAGGAGAATCATCCCGCCGCCAGTGACCGTGGCCCTCGACGGGATCTCACCGACCAAGAGGGCTACCCACAAAGGATTCAGTACCGGCTCGATCAAAGCGATCAGCGAAGCTTCCTGCAACGACACCGTGTGCAATCCCTTCGAGAACAAGAAATAGGGCATGCCGAGCTGCACTACGCCCATGACTATCAGAATCCAGAGCTGCATCGAAGTCAGCCAAAGCTGCGACTTGACGACGAACAAGAGTAACAACGCGCAGACAATGTTGTTGATCCAGGTAAGATAACCCGGACTGATCTCGCTCGTGCGGCGGAGATTGATCATGTATGCGGCGAACAAAAGGCCGCTCAACAGAGCGAGCAAAACACCGGCCATTTCCGGCTGGCCGGCGCTGTCCAACGAGATCATGCCCACGCCGATCATGCTCACGGCGAGGGCAAAACCGTTCAATTTGGCAATCTTCTCTTTCAGCACGAGCCCAGAAAAAAGAAAAACAAAAATCGGCGCGGTGTACTGCAACACGATGGCGTTTGCCGCGGTGGTTAATTTGTTCGCCGCGACGAACGCACTGATCGCTGCAGTGTAAGTGAGCGCGGAAATAAGTATCGGCGCGCTGATGGACCAACCATTTCGCCGCAAAAACGGCGTGAAGACCAAACCAGCGAACAGGCTGCGATAGAAAACGATGGTGAGCGGCGGCACGTCTAGGAACTTGATGAAGACACCGGCCAGACTCCACAGAAACGCGGCGGCGACGATCAGCCATCGCCCCCGGGTGATTTGCGAGCGGGATAAAGCGACCGGCTCCGGGGTCATCATTGTCGTGAAATAAACGAACGGCAGGCTAACGGCGCTCTGGACAGACCGCGATCTGTCAGACTACGAATAAAAAGACAATAAATAGGGACGAGAGCCGCGTTCTCATCCCTCGTTGAGGCCGATGAGTTTTCGCCAGCGTCGATCGGACTTCGCTCTAGCTTTCGGACACGACGGAAAGCTTGAGAGACACGATGAGATCGGCGGCCAAGCGAATGGGGACTTCGTAATCGCCGACGGTTTTGATCGGTTCGTCGAGATGAATCTTGCGGCGGTCGACATCGAGTCCCTTGGTTTTCAAGGCCTTTTCGATATGAATATTGGTCACCGAACCGAAAAGCCTGCCTTCTTCCCCGACCTTCATGGGAATGACGAGCGAGACCGAAGACAGCTGGTCGGCCGCGCCTTGAGCGTGGCGCAGGATTTTTTGCTTCTGCTCGGCCACGAGCTTCTTTTGGTGATCGAAAGTCTTGAGATTTTTCTTGTTGGCGATGAACACGAGCCCGCGCGGCAAGAGATAGTTGCGGGCATATCCATCGCGCACCCGCACGAGTTCGCCGATCTTGCCCAGGTTCGCGATGTCTTCTTTCAAGATGACTTCCATGGTACCTCCACTAGGACGCCTGGCTCGGAGTCAGGTTATCTTTTCTCAAGCGGCGAAAATCGCCCCACAGATCGAACAGACCTAAACCCACCACCAGCAGCGTAAAGATTTGTTGAAAAATGATCAGCACGTAAGTCAGGCCGCGCAAAAACCGCGGCACATTGTTCTTATGAAAAAAATAAGCGATCACGGCGAGCCCCTGAGCGAAATAGCAGGCGGCGATGACCAGGAGAAAATTCAGCGCAACCACGCGTAACGCGGTGATCCCCGGAACAAAGAGCGCAAATCCGCAGGCGATCAGCACCCAGACCAAGGGTTCGGGACCCTTCCACTCGCGCAGATAAGGGAGCGAAAACCACTGGACGCGCCGCTCCGGAAAGCGCCGGCCCAAATAAAGGATATTCACCAAGGCGATAAACGCGAAACTCAAAAAAAGCAATGCTGGCAAGAGTTGCAAGAGCGTCTCGACGATGCGCGGGGTCTGCTCCTTAAGCACTTCCAGACTCTCCGGTGACAGGCCCATCTTTTCCTGAAGTTGGATGGCGGACGCTAGTTGTTGCGTCAATCCCGCTTGAAGATCTTGGGATATCGCCGACCAGGAGCCGTAAAAATAAAGCCAAAGACCGGCCGTCATGCTTAAAAGCACCGTCGCCACACCCATGACCAAATATTCGATCGTTCGAATACGCCCGAGCAAACTCAATAACAAGCCCGCCAGCACGGCGAAAACGCCGTAGATCAACGCGAGATCTTCGCTGGCAAAAATCACCAAGAGCAGGATCGCGCCACACACAACGCCTAGGCCCGCGCCGATGCCGTATTTAAGCCCGAACACGAGAACAGGCTGCGCCACGAAAGGCAATACAATCACACCCAACGGCGGCAAACTCATGCCGCTGATAAACAAAAACATGCTCGAAGCCAAAGCTAAGACAAATCGGCTGGTGACTTCTACCCGCGGCATCGAAATGGACCGGTGGAAATGCTTAGTTCTTGGCGGTGGTAAAGGGGAGCAGCGCCACGCTGCGAGCTCTTTTGATTGCGGTCGTCAGTAGCCGCTGATGGCGCGCGCAGTTTCCAGTGATCCGACTCGGCGTCATTTTTCCCCGCTCCGTAACAAACTGAGAGATCGTCCTCAAATCTTTATAATCGATTGCCAGCGATTTATCCGCGCAGAAACGGCAAACCCTGCGACGAAACATTGGCCGGCGGCGCTGCTGCGGTCCACCTTTATCGTCGTCCGACCTTTCGCGAAACGGTCTTGGACCTCGTTCCATCTGTGCCATAGCTCAATTTACCTCTTTCCCCGATAATCGTTGTAACGGCTCACCGGCAACGAGCCAATCTTGTTCCAACTCGGAAGACCTTCGAAAGTTGCGCCCCAAGAACCGAACCGTTGTGGCGACTGCTTCGTACTCGCTTCGCCGTTCCATGACTCCCCGTGATGCGCGGCGAGCGGTATTTCAGTTGCCATGTGCCCGTCGAGGCACAGCGAATTTTGGGGTGTCTGATCAGGTTCCGTAGGGGACAAGCTTGTACTCCCCCATCGGTGCTGCACGCGTTGTTTTGTTTTATGCCGACGGTTCGGTCTTTGCGACGTTCTCTTCGGGAGCGCTCCTAGGTTGATCCGGGTGGGGCCGCACCGCAGCTGGATTTGTGATCGCGTTTTCCTCGGCTCGCACGGTCAGATATCGCAGTATGCCATCGGTCAATTTGAGGTTGCGTTCCAATTCCTCGACGGCTCGCCCCGTCGCCTTATACCGCAGCAAAGTGTAGAAGCCCTTGCTTTGTTTCTCGATACGATAAGCGAGATCGCGCATGCCCCATTCATCGACCAGGGACACGGTGCCCTCTTGCCCCTCGATCACTTTTTTAAACCGTTCGATTAACTCTTTAATCCGCGATCCCCGTTCAGGGTGAACCACGAAAAGGGTTTCATATAAAGTCACAGTATGATCCTCCACGATAAACTGTGTTTTCTAGCATAGCCCCCTTGCCTTTACAACGCGACGTAGCGCCTCAGCGCGCCTGGTTAAAGCATGCCATCGCCCTTTCGGCGCCGTCCCGCACCAGCGACATCACCGCGTCCGCGGCGCGGTCAATGACGGCGCTTAACTCGTCCAGTTCCAGTGCGCTGAACGGCGACAAAACATAATCCGCGGGATCCATTCCCTCGGACGGACGGCCTATTCCCACGCGCACTCGATTGAACGAAGCCCCCGCCGTTCGTTCCGTGATCGAGAGCATGCCGCGGTGACCGCCGGCGCTGCCACCCGGACGGATCCGCAGACGCCCGAAGGGCAGATCCAAATCGTCATAGATCACCGCCAAATCGTCCAACGAACCTTGATAATCTCTGAGAAGACATTCCACCGCCGACCCGCTTCGGTTCATGAAGGTTTGCGGTTTAGCGAGAATGATCTCTTCTCCGGCGTAAGACCATGCGCCGACCAACGATTCGCAACGCTTAGTCAACAGCTCAATCTTATTTTTCACCGCGAGCCGCTCGACAACCAAAAATCCCAAATTATGCCGCGTGCGTTCGTACGGCTTCCCGGGATTGCCCAGACCGACGATCAACTTCATCGATCAATTTCCACGAGCCAGGATAGGGCAGTCGGTTAGGATTCGTCTTCCTTCGCCGGCGCCTCTGGCGCCGCAGTCACGGCTTCCGCTCCCTCGACAGGCGCAGCGGCTGCCGCGGCTGGAGCTTCTTCAACAGTCGGCGGCACAACAGCGACCAACGCAAAGTTAGACTCCGAAATAACGGCAACGCCCTCCGGCATGGTGAGGTCTTCGATGTGCACGGAGTCACCGATGTCCAACGCGCTCACATCGACGTTGAAAAATTCGGGAATATCGAGCGGCAAACACTCGACTTCGATCTCACGAAGAATCGGCTGGAGAATACCGCCGCGAACGACGCCTGCAGCTTTACCGACAAAGTGTAATGGCACATGGACTGTGATCTTAGCCGTTAAATCGACCTCGTATAAATCCGCGTGGATGACGTCACCGCTGATCGGATGGTATTGCATGTCCTTTACCAGCGCCACTTTGTCAGCCAGCGACGCCGTCGCCGACTTCAGGCGAACCAGATGCGAACCTTCCAAACCCGCTATCCGCTTGGAAAACTCGCGTTTGTCGAATTCAAGGGCTACGGACTGCATTTTGGGCCCGTAAAGGATACCCGGGATTTTCCCGCCGCGCAGTAATCGTTTGGCATCGCGCTTTTTCTTTTTCTCCCGAGCATCGGCATGAATTTCTAGAGTTTCCACGGAAATCTACCTCCTCGAACTAGACGAACAATGAGCTGATGGATTCCTCTTCATGGGTGCGGCGAATCGCTTCGCCGAGCAGGTGCGCCACCGACAGCGTTTTGATCTTGCCGCAGCCCTGGGCCTGAGGACCTAACGGAATAGTATTGGTGACGATTAATTCTTCCAGCGGGCACTCTTCGATGCGTTTGATCGCCGGGCCCGACAAAACCGGATGCGTACAACAGCCAAGAATTCTCTTCGCACCCTCTCGCTTGAGCGCTTCGGCGGCCATCGTCAGCGTCCCCGCGGTATCAACCATATCGTCCACTAGAATGGCTACCCGATCGGCGACCTCGCCGATAATGTTCATCTCGGCGACGACATTCGGGCCGACGCGCCGTTTGTCGATGATTGCCAGCGACGCATCCAGCCGGGTCGCGATGGCGCGCGCCCGCTCCACGCCGCCGGCGTCGGGAGAGACGATGGTCACCTCGTTATGATTCAATTGCTTCCTAAGATAGTCGAGCAGCACCGGGGTGGCATAGACGTTGTCGACGGGGATGTCGAAAAATCCTTGAATCTGCCCGGAATGCAGATCGAGTGTGAGCATGCGCGACGCCCCCGCAGTCGTGATCAGGTCGGCGACCAGCTTGGCGCTGATCGGCACTCGCGGAACCACTTTGCGGTCCTGACGCGCGTATCCATAATACGGCATCACGGCGGTGATGCGCATCGCGGAGGCGCGCTTGAACGCGTCCAACATGAGCAGGAGTTCCATCAAATTGTTGTTGCCCGGCGACGAAGTCGATTGCAATACGAAGACGTCCGCGCCGCGAACGTTTTCTTTGATCTCAACCTTGCTCTCGCCGTCGCTGAAAGTATCCACGGTGGCTTTCCCCAGAGGCACCTTGAGATACTGGCTGATCTCCGCCGCCAAAGGCGGATTCGAATTACCGGCGAATATTTTTAATTCCGCATCGTGTTGCGACATATTTTCGACGTTGAGTCGCCCTCAGGTCTTCGTCAAACGATTTTGACCGCTAGAACCCACCACTTCCCAAGTTGGAACACGCGCCTCTCAATTCAGCGAAACAACGAGCGCCGTTCCTTGCGAACGGCGCTCACTTAAAATTCCAAAATTAAAATCTGGACCAGTTTTCTTCGCTGGAAACTGGCTGGGCGGGAAGGATTCGAACCTTCGATACCGGCTCCAAAGGCCGGGGCCTTACCGCTTGGCGACCGCCCATCCCCGAACCTCCGCGAAAGAAGGTCACTCGGTCGCGCGAAATATCGACTCAGTCATGATCAAGCGCTTTGGGACTTCCCCCCTCGGCGAGAACCTTTTGATATTCCGCGATGATTTTTTCTTCGATCATCCGCCGTGTCTCGTTATTGATCGGATGAGCGATATCCTTATAGGTTCCGTCCTTGCGCTTTTTACTCGGCATCGAGACAAAATACCCGGTCGCCCCATGAATAATTTTTAGGTCCCGGATCACAAAGCAATGATCGAGGGTGATCGTAACGTAAGCCCTGAGTTTATCTTCATCGACAGGAAAGACCCTAACCTCGGTAACCTGCATAGGGACCCCCAACTTGAGACGAGCCAGTTGCTTCGCTGGCGGTTACTTTAGGCTATTTCGACTGAACGTCTAACTCAGCATACGGACTAAAAATGCTTGAACCCCCTCCTCATGCCGCAACGTGTTATAGGCTCTTTGCGCCATTCCCTTCGACTCAAATACACCGAATACAGATGAGCCGCTACCCGACATTAAACCCCCTAAGGCCCCTGCGCGCAATAGTTTCTCCTTGAGTGAGCGAATTTTAGGATACCTATCGAGGGTCACGCTTTCCAGGTCATTCACGAGCAGACCAGCGAGTTTATCCAGACTCTTTAACGAAGTCGCAATGCTAGTATTTACAATAGGTTTTGTCAACTTTATGCGTAGATTTTGGTACGCCCAAGCAGTCGAGACCGGAAAGCCGGGATAGATTATGACCAGCCACAAATTCGCTAGGCCACGCAGCGATCGCAATCGCTCGCCGATGCCGCGCGCTCGCGCCGGGCGACCGCGAATAAAGAACGGCACATCGGCCCCGAGGGATAGCGCCAATTTTTCCAACCGAGTCTCCGTCAAGTGAAGTTTAAACAGCCGGTTCAAGCCGATCAAAGTCGCCGCCGCGTCCGTGCTCCCGCCGCCCAAGCCAGCCCCAACCGGGATGCGCTTGCGGATCTGAATGTGAATTGGTTGATCCGCGCCGGCCTGTTGCATCAACATCCGCGCAGCGCCATAGACGATATTCTTCTCGCCGCGGGGCACCAACGGATGATCGCAGCTGATCGTGATCCGCGTGCCGGCGGGCTTCGACGGTTTTTTCAATTTGCGGATCTCGATCACATCATAGAGAGAAACCGGAACCATCACTGTGTCGAGCAGATGATAACCGTCCCGACGCTTGCCGATTACGCGCAAAGATAAATTGATTTTCGCCGGCGCTCGAATCCTCACGCGTCATTAGGTAACATAGGCGTGCCGCATTTGCGAAAGAGCACTCATCTGATGTCGCTTCCCGATACTGCAAAGCTCATGAATGTCGCTTGGGAAGCGGCAAATAGTGCGGGCGAGATCTTGCACGAAAACTGGCACGAGCCAAAAATCATCGAATACAAAGGCTCGATCGATTTGGTGACTTCGGTGGATCGGGAGAGTGAACGGAAGATCGTCGCCGTTATCCGGCGTCATTTTCCCGGTCATTCAATCTTGGCAGAAGAAGAAACCGACGTTCAAGGCGCGCAAGACGAATATCGCTGGATCATCGACCCGCTCGATGGCACGACAAACTTTGCCCACGGCTACCCGCAGTTTTGCGTCTCCATCGCCGTCGAACACAGCGATCGAATTATCCTGGGACTGGTTTACGATCCGGTCCGAAGCGAATGCTTCAAAGCAATACTCGGACAAGGCGCAACACTTGATGGCAGCCCGATTCGGACGTCAAGCGCCAACGAACTCGATAAGTCCTTGCTCGCCACCGGGTTCCCCTACGATCATCGCGAATTTGCCGATTTCTATCTGAGTTACTTCAAAGCGTTCATGACACGCTGCCAGGGAATCCGCCGTGGCGGATCGGCGGCGCTGGATCTATGCTATGTGGCCTGCGGCCGGCTCGACGGTTTCTGGGAAATGAAGCTCAAGCCTTGGGACACCGCCGCCGGGGCACTCATTGTTACGGAAGCCGGCGGCAAGCTCAGCGATTTTTCCGGCAAGCCATTTACGATCTGGGGCCAAGAAACATTGGCGACGAATGGTTTCATCCACGACGAAATGGTGCGAGTTGCCAACGCCGTAGCCGGAACGCACGTTGACTGATCGACGACCCGATGATAGAGAAACTATCCACGCGCCCGTAGTGAAAAGGATATCACGAGGGTCTCCGGAACCCTAAGTACAGGTTCGATTCCTGTCGGGCGCGCCACCGCTGTAAGCATTTCCATATTTTCCCGTACTCGGATACTCTTGATGCAAATGTGGGATCGGTGTCCAATTTTTCTTCCGCGCCAGCCGCGTGGATTTTCGCGGGCGATGACGCGCGGCTGTTACGAAATATCTTCACCTCTTTACCGCTGCGAGGGATATGAAAACTGACGATCTACGCATCGTCAAAACCCGGCCACTGCTCGCGCCGGCCATACTCGCTGAGGAGATCCCTCTCACCGAAACCGCGTCAACAAGAGTCTATGAGGCGCGCCGAGCGATCGAGGCGATTCTCGACGGCAAGGATGCGCGGCTCCTCGTGGTCGTCGGGCCTTGTTCCGTCCACGACACCAAGGCCGCCCTCGAGTACGCAACCAAACTCAAACCGATCGCCGACGCGCTATCCGATGCGCTTCTCGTTGTCATGCGCGTCTACTTCGAAAAGCCGCGAACGGTCGTGGGATGGAAGGGACTCATCAACGATCCGGATCTAGACGAGTCCTACCACATCAACAAGGGCCTGCGCCTGGCTCGGCAATTACTCGCCGATATTCTGGAGCTGGGGGTTCCCGCCGGGACTGAGTTTCTCGATACGACCTTTGGCCAGTTCTATGCCGACCTCATCAGCTGGGGGGCGATCGGGGCCCGCACCGCGGAGAGCCAAATACACCGAGAGCTGGCGTCGGGTTTGTCGATGCCGGTCGGCATCAAGAACCGCACAGACGGTAACGTCCAGGTGGCTGTGGACGGGATACTGGCCGCGCGCAGCCGACACCTTTTTCCGTCTCTCACCAAGGAGGGCGCCCCTGCCATCCTGGAAACCACCGGCAATCCCTACGCTCATCTCGTGCTCCGCGGTGGTAGTGAGACCGGGCCCAACTTCGATGCCGCCTCCATCGAAAGCGCGGTTCGACTGCTTCGCGCAGCCGAGCTTCCCGAGGTCCTCATGGTGGACTGCAGCCACGGTAACAGCGAGAAAGATGCGGCCCGGCAGATCGACGTGGCGGACGCGATCATGGGAAACCTGGGAGTTTCACCCATTCGAGCGCTGATGCTCGAGAGCAACCTTGTCGCTGGACGTCAGAATGCACCCGTAACCTACGGTCAGAGCATCACGGATGCATGTCTTGGATTCGAGGAAACGGAAGCCTTGTTATTCAGGCTCGCAGACGCCGTTTAGGGCTCGCGATGCTAACGAATAATCCCAGCGTGAACTCATGAGTCGCTGACTTGCCCATTCAGTTTGGAGATATGTCCATCTACAACATCGTGCGAAATTCGCCTGAATGAGCGCTACAACACCAAATCTGAGTGGAAAGTCGGTGCTAGAGTTTTTTTCATCGCTACGCATTCTGTGGCATTAAACACGGCGAATTTGGTGCGAGCGACGCGTGACCGCGAAGTTGACGCCAGCATATGCATCATGTAGCCTCTAGGATGTTGGATTTTCCAACTTTCTAACTGAAGGAGCATCACCCTACATGGCGCTTGTTAAAATCAAAGAAAAGTACCAGGTTACCCTTCCAGCCGCTCTGCGAGAAAAAGCTGGTTTAGAAGTAGGAGACCTTCTAGAGGCTAAAGTCGAAGGAAAGAAAATTACCCTCACTCCGAAGAGCGTGCTCGATCGAGAATTGGCGCAAGCGCTCAAAGAAATCGAGCAAAAGAAAACTTTCGGGCCTTTTAGCTCCGCGAACGAACTTGTTCGTTCGCTCAATCGAGAGGCAAAGAGACTTAAGAAAAAAGCCTCTTGATGCGTCTTGACTATTCTCCGCTTCTTGAAAAGTTGGGACAAGACTCCCGCAAGAGTTCAGAGACTCGTTGAGAAACAAGTTCAGTTCCTACTTGAAAATCTTCGTCATCCCTCCTTACGAGCCAAAAAGTACGACCAAGCGCGCAATATCTGGCAAGCTCGCATCGATAGGGCGTGGCGTTTTTATTTTCAAATCAGGGGCGATACTTATTATCTCCTTAACATCACACCCCATCCCTGATCGCACGACCTCATTTTGAAGCTGGGCTGAAATGTCTTGTCGACAGTTCTGAGCCAGTACTCCCAGGAATAGAGGAATATAGGGCGATGATGGCTGCCAGTTTATAGGGGCAGCCAAAGAGCCTCATGCGCTTGATCACTTAGCAACCCTTCTTACAGATCCTTATTTCTTAATGAGAGTTGGGCCGCAAGTAGTCTTGCAAGGCACGGTGGTTAAAGAGCGCTGCCTTACCTAATTATGGCTCGGCGGACGAAAAAAGTGTTAGTGGACAGCTTTTGCCCGCAATTTCGGTCCTCGGAGATTCTTCAGCTGTTCCTGCTATAATTCATTCCATTCCAGAGGGTGGTGTCTGAGAGGCGGAGGCTGCACTAAAGGCGATAGAAACGTTGACTGGGCTGTCCTTAGAAAAACTGCGCGAACAATGGGGCTTGAAGTACTACGGTAGGTTTGCAGCCCCTGGAATCACGCCGGAACCCTAAGTACAGGTTCGATTCCTGTCGGGCGCACCACGCTTCTCCGTCGAGAGTGTCCTTCCTCATCGAGTTGACTCCCGATCGGAAACTTACACGAACCCGCAGCGTGGCTCCGTGCAGTACAAAATTCTCTGTTTACTTTTTTCCAGATCCCTTCGCAATCACGCCGCAGGCGATCCTGTCACCGGAATTGCCGGCGGGATCGGTGAGGTTGTCGTCGGCCGTGGCGTGAATGACTATCGATTTTCCGTCGGAATCATCGATAGACAATTTTCCCGCGTCGAGAGTCACGCTCTGGATCAAGACCTGATAACGTCCCTCGTGGTCTTTGTTGACGTAAAGGTCAGGCAGATCGCCGGCATGCGGTCCGTCTGGGCTTTTGAGCCCGTGTTTCATGTTCAGCGGATTGAAATGGCCGCCGGCGCTTGCGAAGGCGGGCCCCTCGCACTTGCCAATCGAGTGGATGTGCACCGCGTGTAGGCCCGGCGCAAGGTCCTTTATCTGTATCGAGATCGAAACGCCTTCTTTGGTTTGACGCAACGTCGCGGTACCGACGGTTTTCCCGTCGGCGTTCTTGAGATCGGCGTGTGCTCGCTCCTGTGCATTTGCCGTCGATATCAGGCTGAACAGCAAGGCCGCGCCGACTAACGTACTCATGCGTATTTTACTCGCGCTCATGATTGTGTCTCCTTGCCGAACTAAGAAATGACTGAGCGACGCGTGGGAACTACGCGCCGATCCATCCCTGTGTGTTACCTTATTGTTGACTGTTGTAAAATTTCACAAGTCGACGTTGAAAGATCGCTTCATTCAAATCATGGGCTCGCCGCGAACCCGAGCCCGTTTTCGGACAAGATCCCTAGCTCCTGACCGAAGTTGCTCCGGCAAACCAAAGCTTGGCACTAGGCAGTTCCACGACCGGCACAAATTCGCCGGATCGAATGCGCTGGGCGTTCCGGATGTTTGGATGTTTACCCGACCTGAAAATGACACGCATCGGGCTTTAGAGTTAACACGGGACAAGAGGCGTCGCGCACAACAGCTTCTGCCACATTGCCCAGTAGGATCTGTTCCAAGCCAGTTTTGCCCTGCGTCGCCATGACGATCATATCCGCGCCCATTGCCTCCGCATAGCGCACAATCGCTGTTCCAGGGAGTCCTTCCTCGATGCAGGTTTGCCACGCCAGCGAGTCCAGAGACAAACCGCGAAGAAATGTCGACCACTCCTGCTTGAGATCAGGTGGTTGGAGCTCGGGAATCATCATCGGTCCCACCATCTCATCAGCGTACGGGCAGCTATACCAAGGTGTCGGATCGAACACGTGCAGGAAGATCACCCGTGCGCCAAAACATTTTGCGAGAGCCACACCCTCCGCTGCGGCCTTGCGCGCCGCGGGCGAAAAATCCGTCGGTATCAAGAATCTTTCGGGTCGGCGGCTCAACGCCTCGCGGGCCACGAGCACCGGAACGAACGCCATGCGAACGAGTCTTTCGGCAGTGCTTTTTAATAAATGAATCGATTGCCGGGCGGGCGCGCCGATAATCATCAGATCACACTGCCAGGCTCTGCCTGCAAGAATGAGCTCGATCGAGGGTTTGCCGACGCGTACTTCATAATCAATGGGCACAGGCGTGGCCCTGTGGCTGGCGACGACCTGCTCCAAGTCCCCACCGGCTTTGGCGACTAGCTCTTCCATGACATGCCGCCGGCCTGTTGGCAGAGTGGGCGCGTGGAAATGATCACGCGGGTTGACGACGTGGACCAAGCGGATCGACGCCTTACACTGTTCCGCTAACACCAAAGCTGATTTGACCGCATGATCGCCGCCGCACTTGAGATCATGGCCGATGATGATTCTTCTTCGGCGGCTCGTGTGAATCGGCTTGAATGCCAATCTCGGCCGATCCATGGCTTCGGCGACGTCGCTACCCAATCCCGCCGTGGCGGTGAAACTTGCCGCCGAAAAGCGGGCTGAGGGCGTTGAGCTCACGGGCAAACCGCTTATTGAACAGTTGAGCGGGAGCATCGTATTGCGCCGCGTTTCCTGATTTCCTGCGGATAGAAATCTTTCTCGTTCGCTGTCCAATGTTTGTTCGTCAAGATCATTTTCCGGAAACACAGGCGATGCTCCTCACTTTCGGCTTTAGGGCCGCGTTATAGTGGGTTTCGGTAGTTTCTCTCGGCCGATCCACGGGCGGATCTTCTCGTAAGGCTTTGACGATGCGTTCTTCCGAGCCCCAGTCGCACCAGTAAACGCCGCGAGCGGGCAAAACCAGCAGCTGCGACGGATAACGTTTCGGCAATGCTTCTAGAAAACCTTTCGACAAGTTCACGGGCTGCGCTTGCTGGTAAACCTTTTCGATCACGGGCTTGAATTTATTTGTGCCCACGGCGTCGCGCAGGCGCCGGAAGCCTTCGTACAACTTCGGCTGAACCCCGCGCATATAGCGCAGCAGAGTCTTGGCGTTGAAGACCATGACAAGTGTGTTCCACAGGCCGCCGCCCGCGACGATTTTGCGCGCAACGATGGGCTCCGGTTTTTCGATAAACTCGCGCACCACTCGCGTGCCGCAAGGAAACGCGTTGGACCGAACTTCCGCGGGAACGATGTAACCGTAATCAGATTCTGCTGAAGTCGGCGGGATACCGACCAAGATGATCTTGGCGACGTCCCGTTCGACGATGCCGAACGCCGCGTCGACGTGGGTCATGAATAATTCCTCTCGTGCGACAAAATGATCGGACGGGAACAGCGCGACGGTGGAATCAGGAAAGCTCGCCAACAGATGCGCCAGCGGCAGCAGCAACCCGATGGCCGTGTCCCGATTGTTCGGCTGAACGACAACGCCGGTGCCACTTCGACCGGCGAGCTGCTGCCGGACCTCCGGAAATGACAGATGATCTTGGCTGACGACCGTAAAGATACGCTCATCGGGGATCAGTCTATGTGCGCGTTGAAAAGTCTTGTCGAGCAGCGAGCATTCGCCAAAAAATTTCACGTACTGTTTAGGTAGCGCGTCACCCCGAAGCCTTTCGACAAACGAGCGCAGGCGCAGCCCATCGCCGCCGGCCAAGACGATCGCACAGCGGCGACTCCCATCAGCTTCGCTATAGGGTTTGTAATACATGGTTTCAAACTTGAGCAAATTTGAGGCCGCGCAAAAATTTGCGCTAGGCTTTCCGATCGATGAGGCGAGTGTCCGCGCTGGAAGGATTTAGCACGATGCCAAACCGCGGAAGTTTTTTTCGAAGGCAAGAGCAGGGGCGTTATGGTGTGCAACATGTGACGCTGTTGCTTGCTCCGCCCCGCGGTACGAGTTGCGGCCAACGGCATCGGCGTCTTGTACACTGCCCAACCAGCCGTCCGTTGCTATCGTAGTTTTCTGGCTGCTCGATGGATTTTGTTGCGTAGCGATCTTCGGACTAGGTCATTTAGAATGTAAGCCACGAGCTGCTTCTTCTCGCTCGGTTTCAGCCAATTCAGATTTGCGGTTTCATCAAACAGAACCGCGATGAGCTCGCCGACAGTGGTATTTTGAACTTGCGCCTTCATTTGATCCCCCGTTCTCACCCATCGCCATCCCGAATACGACAAGTATAGGTTTGCCATTCTCTTGCCGGGCAATCTCCGTACCAAACGCGAACCCAAACTCATGTAGGAAGCTAAAACGTTCATGCGGAGCCACTGCGCCATGCAAGAACGGCGAATCTTTGCGGAACTTCTGTGGTATCGCCTCCCGCTCTGGCACAAACCAAACATCCGCTATTGAGCGGGATCGCCCCGTGGGCGTGCACCAGTGAGGCATTTTAGCGCCGTGGCTGTGGCCGCAATGCAATCTGAGACCTTGCAGTACGACGTGAATATACGAGAATAGTTGATAGACTGGCGTTTTCCTCGCTGGAATGAAAATTGAACTGAAGATGATAGATTTGGCTCGTCACCCGGAAATTCTTCACACGGGTAAGACGCAACTCATCAACAGCGCCGACTTTCTCTCCCGACTTCGCTTGAACGAGCACGCCGGTAGACATCATGGCTCAACGCCTGCTTTCATCGACGACGGAAAAAACCTTCTCGAATTGGTGCGACCGTATGTTCATTAAAGATCGCCCCATCGTTGCGCGTTATGGCATCGCAGTTACGGCGGCGGCCTTGGCCCTGGCAACTGCATCGCTTCTCCCCTGGGGCGCCGACCCCAGCCATTTTACCCTGTTTTTTGTCGCGGTAATGTTCAGCGCCTGGTACGGCGGGTTCGGCGCGGGCTTGGCAGCGACGATTCTTTCCGCCCTGTCGCTCGACTATTTCTTTATCGCTCCCATTTACGTGATCGAATTGAACTGGCGTGCTCTTTTGCGCCTGGGGGTGTTTTTAATCGTCGCGTCGGTCACGAGCTATTTGACGTCCGCCAGGAAACGCGCCGAAGAGGAACTGCTTAAGGCGCACGGAGAGTTGGAAGCACGAGTTCAGGCAAGGACGGCAGAGCTCGCCCAGGCTAACGACGCGCTGCGCGCCGAAATTGTCGAGCGCAAGAGAGTCGAGACCGAGCTATTGCGGCTACAGCTTGAACTGGGACGGGTCGAGCGCTTGGCCACGCTCGGCCGCATGGCCGGCACCATTGCCCACGACTTGGGTACCCCGCTGAATTCTGTGCTTGGTTATACTCAACTTCTTTCTCAAGAGTCGATGACCGAGCGCGCGCGCCGGCGCCTGGCGATTATCGAGACTCAAATCAATCGCATGGGCGAGATCATCCAGCGTTACCTGTCTCAAACCCGAGGCACACCTCCGAAAAGTGAAGTAAACATCAACGAGCTGGTCCGCGACACGCTGCTCTTGTTGCAACCCAATTTTAAGCAGCGTGGCGTCGAAGTGACTTCGACGCTGGCCGGAACGAGACTCGTCGTTTTCGGCAACGGCAATTCGATCCAGCGTGTCCTGATAAACCTATTGGACAACGCCGTCGATGCTTGTGAAAAGAAGGGGGCGGTAAAGATTGCAACCATCGAATGCCCGATGACTTCGACGAGAGCGCCGGGAGTGGCCATCGAAGTCGCTGACACCGGCATCGGTATCCCGGCGGACGTGCTGCCCAAGATCTTCGACCTGTTTGTCACGACCAAGCCGCCGGGAAGAGGCACCGGGTTAGGGTTGGTTATCTGTCAAGAAATTATTCGAGCCCACGGCGGTACGATCCATATCGCAAGTGAAGTCGGACAGGGCACCACTGTAAACATTTACTTGCCGGTCGAAGCGCGTCCCGCCGTTTGGCCGGTGACTGAGGAGAGCCATGAGCACCCACATCTTGATCGCGGATGATGACGAAGTCAGTTGTCAGCTTTTCGCCGAAACGCTTGAGTCGGACGGCTTTCGCGTCGACCAGGTGACGTCGGGGGACGCTGCTCTGTCGCGCCTGGACAGCGAACCGTACGACTTGCTGGTCATCGATGTACGCATGCCGGGAATGAGCGGGTTAGAGGTGACGCGGATCGTGCATGAAAAGTATCCTGCGTTACCGATCGTCGTCATGACTGCTTTCGGATCCATCGAAACCGCCGTTGAGGCGATCCATGAAGGCGCCTTCGATTTTATATCCAAGCCAATGAATCTGGCGGAGCTCAAGAACATCGTGGTGCGCGCTTTGGCGCAGCAATCGTTGCAGCGCCGCGTCGAAAAAACCTCCGCGTCGGACGGCGAATATCCATCGCAGCTCGGCAAGATCATCGGCAAGAGTTCGCCCATGCTTGAAGTCTACAAGACCGTGGCGCGGGTAGCGTCGACAAAAAGCACGGTGCTGATCCTCGGCGAAAGCGGCACAGGCAAGGAACTCATCGCACGCGCGATCCACGAGCACAGCCCGCGCGCCAATGGTCCGTTCGTCGCCGTGGATTGTGGCGCCTTGACGGAAACGCTTCTTGAAAGCGAACTCTTCGGTCACATGCGCGGCGCGTTCACGGGAGCGGTCGCGGAGAAGAAGGGAGTCTTCGAAGAGGCCCAAGGCGGAACCTGTTTTCTTGACGAGATCGGCGACATCAGTCCGAGCATGCAGGCGCGATTGTTGCGGGTCTTGCAGGAGCATGAGATCCGCCGTGTCGGCGGCAAAGAATGGATGCCGGTTGACGTGCGGGTGCTCGCCGCCACTAATCAAGATTTGGCCGAAGCCGTGACTAAGGGTGAGTTCCGCCAAGACCTTTACTACCGCCTGGACGTCGTTACTATAAACCTTCCTCCGCTGCGGCAGCGCGCCGATGACATCCCGCTGCTGGCGCAGCATTTTTTGAAATACTACAGCCGGGATTGCGGCAAGCCCCTAACGGCGATTTCTGAAAGAGCTATGGAACTCCTATGTTCCTACCGTTGGCCCGGGAATATTCGCGAGCTCGAGCACGCCGTCGAGCAGGCGGTGGCACTCTCGTACCAACCCGTCCTGACGCCCGAAGATCTGCCGCGGGAAATCCGCGAACAGAACAACCGCAACTTTCCCGCCAATGCCGCGGCAACCGCCGAGTTCAATTTCCCCGATACTCCGAGCCTCGAAGAGGTAAAAAAGCGCTATGTGCGACATGTATTGCAGCTCACCGAAGGAAATGTTTCGGCGACTGCAAGAACTTTGAACGTCGACCGACGCTCGCTCTACCGCATGCTGGCGCGCTATAAGATTGGACCTTCGCTGAAGGACGACTGAGGCCGCGCTGCCGTTTTGACCACAACAGCGCCTCAGCAGGATCGACACGCCGATTTTTTTCCAACTATTTTCGCCGAGGCTGCTGCACGCAAGCTGGAATTCGCCGGGCATGTTCTTTGCTTTTTAACCGGGCAGAGAAATAATCCATGCGAGTTCTCATTATCGATGATGACGAAATCTTTTGTCGGCTTCTGGTGGAAATCCTCGAGGCATCGGGCGTCCAAGCGATCTGGACAACGGACGGCTTGGCTGGCTACGAGATGCTGACTCACGGCGACTATGATTTGTCAATTATCGACGTCCGGATGCCGTTGATCTTGGGAACCGAAATTGCCGAAGCTATCAGAGAACATCAGCCCGGAGCTAAAATCATCCTCGCATCTGCGTTCGCGGACGAAACCTTGCGAGATTACGCGACGCGCAAAGGAATCTTCCTCCTGTCGAAACCTTTCACCGCAAACCGGCTGCTCGATACGGTTGAGCTTGCCTTAGGTGAGTCCATTGGGCGCAATTAGTCCGGCGCGACTCAGCGCTTTCGTTTTACACCCTGTTGAACTGTAACTCTGTCGCAGCAACGCATTCGTCGCCGCTCCTGGGAAGGACGCTTCACTAGCGGATACCTCGCTTCGGCTTGAGCAGAGCGCGAATCATCCGCCGGCCGATGTGCCCGGCCGATCCGCGCGGCGAACGGTTCGACATCGCCGCCCGTGGCTCGTCCGCTGATTCGTCGAGGCGGCTCAAATGCCAGTGGATCACAAAACTGCGGATGGGATCATGAAATCTCCAGAGGGCCACTAAGTAAGTCCAGAACATCAGTGCACCTTTTATCGGCTGGCACCGACCGTTAGCTTTCGAAGGGTTCGAAATCCTCGTGCCCTGTGGATAACCATTTTGCCGTCTGTTGCATTAACGCCGGTTGCAAGGGAACAGCTTGGTTCGCAACGCGCCGATTAAGCTCACCAAGGCGCAGAACGCGAGAACGGCTTCGCGTCCCCAGCGGGCACCTACGAAATCAAGGACGACATTTTTACAATTGCCTAAACAATTCGCTTGTATGACGAGCTCGCGCCCTTGCGCCGGCTAAAGCGGACTTGCCGTTGAACAGGTGGAACAGTTTTTATTTGAGGCAGCATGCTCGCCATTCGAACAATTCTTAAAATCAGATCGGCGCGGGCCCGCTCGACGCGGCGACTGCGCATTAACACGTCAAGTTTTTTATTTCCCGTGTCGCCCATGAGACTGTCGCCAGCACGGCGGCTTCGAAAGCTATTAAACCTGCGTCGAATTCGTGGTGCGTACGTCGAGACCGCGATGACGTGCAGCGCGACCTCAACGCAACGAGGAGAGGCGCGCCTCTCCTTCGTTCATGCTTAGTTCGTTATAGATCGACTAATCGCCGTCTTCATAGTCTCTTCCAAAGCGGAACTCTTCATCGCGTTTCTGCTGCGTGATCTGATCCTTTCCGGTGGGAGTTTCGTCGCAAGCTCCATAGAAATCGATGACGTCGCCGGTCGTCGAGCTCTTGACCTGCGGATTTTCACTGGCTAGCGTCCGCGGCCGAATCGCCGGAAATTTCATGTGACAATAATTTTCACCGGCGTCGCCCTTTTCGAGAACGCTGGTGGCGGCGTACGCGCTGCCGGCCAATGAGCCGATCAAAACAATTGCCGATACCGTTGCACCTATCCGTCGCATGGTTTTATCTCCTCTTGGTTTGTTTGCCCTTTACTATCTTCGGTCAAGATAATCTTTCCAATGGTGCTCTTCATCGAGTCGTTGTCCCGTGACTTGATCTGCGCCCGTGGGACTTTCATCGCAGGGACCGTAGAAATCGATAACATCGCCCGTGTCCGAGTTTTTGAGCTCAGGATTGTCCGTAGCCAATGTTCTCTGCCGGATTGCCGGAAACTTCATGTGACAATAGCTTCCCGGCGTGAATTCATCCTTGGACAGCACACCGTCGCTGGCTAAAGCGTTAGCGGCCAGAGAGCCCACGATCAGCACCATCGATATAACTGCAACACTTCGCTACATATTGTTTCACCTCCTCTCGGTTCACTTTGTTGATCTGTACAAAGTAATTGCGCAAGGGTTGTGCCGCACGATCGATCGAAGAAATTCACCAGATTACAGCTTGAAACGTTTTCTCGGACACGACGGGCGAGACACGCCGGTTGACCGATCGACCATTTGACCACACCCCGTCGCGTCGTAAGCGCGCGAATTTTTTTTGTCGAGAAAGCTTTCACGCTTATTGTCTAAAACACCATCGGTGGCGTGATCCTTGCTCGTTATGCGGGGAATAACCGTCACGGCATTGGACGTGAATTCGAATCAGTTTCCAACCAAGAGGCAATTTCACTTGAAAGGGATCGCTGTGAATGAAGAAAAGTGGGACTTTGATCACCGGCTGCTGCGCGGCGTTTGCATTGGCATTGACGGTCGTGTCGCACTTAGCGGCTCGCAAAGAGACGCATGAGCTTAGAAACCTGAATGAATCGATCAGTCGTACAGCGATCTCCAACGCGACGACATCGACTTGGCTAGTGATATGCGGAATCTGCGCCGCGATCTGCGGCGCGGAGTTAGCCTAGAAAAAATCGCCGAAGAGCGAAATAACGTCTGCGAGGACTGGCGCCGAATTGTCCTTGACCGCGACCCGCGCGCGCTCGAACCCGGCACTCCAATCATGGAATTGGCTAGACTGAGACTCCGCGGTCATGGGTCGAACAAACAGCATTCGTAGGAGGGCGATGACTTTGCACCGAATCTTCAAACGGGCGAACTCGGAAAAATTCTTTATTCATGCCATTCATAGCCGGACAAGCTCCGGCGAACGGTGCTCATCTTGACCGCTCGCCCTGAGCATCCTGATGAATACTGCCTCTGGTCAGACTCAATTGAAGTGTTTCAGCACACCGCCCACGTAACCGTTCGAGACGGCGCAGCCGCTGACTGCGTCTCTCTATCTCCAATGATGCCATCGTGAACCGTGATGAAAATCGTCGCGTATGACACAGCCTGAAACGCCGATGACGCTGAGCACGACTACGGCGATGAGTGCCAAAGTAAGTTTTTTCATGTTTGCTCCCTCCTTTTCTTTTTCGCTACCCTGTTCGTTCTAATGGAGCATAGCGCGTGCCAGTGAAAGCTTGGATCTTTGTAAACATCGATACCGATCCGGCTGAGGCGCGCTGGAAGCTCTGCCGCCGTCGTGCCTCATAGCCGCTGGATTCGCGATCCCGAGAACAACTCACAAATCCTAAAAGTTGCTGCGACTGAAATATCATCCAAGCCCTTGGTCCAATCTTTGCTCTGTATAATTTCGACTCCTTCTCGGCGCGGCCAATGAAAGTCAGTCAGCAAGAATGCAACGAAATGAGTCATGCGATTTTTTAACTGAAACCGACAGACGTCCCAGGCGCCAAACAAAAGGGCCTCGAATCGCTTTCACCATCTACGTAAATGGTAAGGAGGAAGGTATATGAAGTTAGCAAGAACGCTTGTGATTAACACTCTAGTGGGCAGTACGATGCTCGCGTTGACGATTCCTTCCTACGCGGCATTTCATGGCAGAAGTTTAAACCACCAAACTCTCGCGAATGACGTCAGAGGCGATCGAAACGATATTCGAAGGGATCGGCAAGACCTTCACGGCGATCGCACGGATTGGCATCAAGACAGAACCGAACTGCACCAAGATTTGCGCAACGGAGCAGGCGCCGGAGAAATTGCTAAGGATCGCCACGATATTGCCCGGGATCAGAATGATTTGACTCGCGACCGGCAAGAGCTGCGCAGTGATCGTCAGGATCTGCGTCAAGACTTAACAAGAGAACACCATTCTTTCAGCGACTGGTGGCATTCCTGGTGGCGCTAGCGCTAAAAATACATCTTCGAGCAAATGCTTTTCCAGCTGGCTCTCAGTAGCAAGCATCAAGTTAACGGCCGCGCGATTTGATCGACGAGCGGATCTTGCGTGCGCCGGTTCGGGTTCAAGCACGGATTCGTCAACTGTCGACGTCAAAGGTCACCTGAATGCCGCAGTCGCCGGTACATTCTCGCCACAGTTCTCGATGCCTTCCCGCAAAATCACCGGGATAAACCAACTTTTCGCGAACATTTGAGTCTCCCCAGTTCCAGGTTTCACACTGGCATAACGCTTGCCAACTATCGCAATCACGTATGCCACACCCGAGAAATGCGTACACGATTGGACCAGGCAGCGAATCGATCCTCCATGGAAAGGAAAATAGATGAGTCATCGACAACAATCGGATGGCGATGAAAAAGTTAATTAGCTCGCAGGTCCAGCGCTGGTTAGCTGGACTGCTGGCGATCAGCCTTATTGTCGTCGGTGTCTATTTGTTTCGCGCGCGCGCGGGCGACGCGCAACCACCGGCGAGCAACCGACGCCCGGGATCTGGCGCGTTGATTGTTCCCGTGGTGACGGCGCAGGTCAAAACCGGTGACATGGATGTTTATCTGTCCGGCCTGGGAACGGTCACAGCCCTCAATACCGTCAGCGTAAAAACCAGAGTCGACGGACAGCTCGACAAGGTTCTGTTTCAAGAAGGCCAGCTGGTGACGGCAGGTCAATTGCTGGCGCAGATCGATCCGCGCCCCTTCGAAGTACAGCTCGCTCAAGCTGAGGGGCAACTTGCCCGTGATCAAGCATTGCTGACGAACGCGCAGATCGATTTGGAGCGTTATCGCGTTCTCTTCAAAGAAGATTCCGTTCCCAAGCAGCAAACGACACCCAGGAATCGCTGGTTCGGCAATTTCAGGGCACAATAAAATCCGACCAGAGCCAAGTCGACAACGCCAAGCTCGAGCTTATTTACTGACACATAACCGCGCCGATTACCGGCCGGGTCGGTTTACGCTTAGTCGACGCGGGTAATATGGTCCATGCATCTGACGTCAATGGATTAGTAATCATCACCCAGCTGCAACCGATCACGGTCCTTTTTACCTTGCCGGAAGACAACCTGCCGGCGGTCCTCGCCAAAGTGAAAGCTAAACAGCAACTCTCCGTGGTGGCGTTCGATCGCGAGCAAAAAAAGCTGCTCGCGACGGGTTCCTTGCAAAGCATCGACAACCAGATTGATCCGACCACCGGCACGGTGAAGTTGAAAGCGGTCTTCGCCAATGCTGATGGCGCTCTCTTCCCGAATCAGTTCGTCAATGCACGCATCTCGGTCGATACGCTGCGTAACGTAACGCTTGTGCCTAACGCGGCGATCCAACGCAGCCCACAGTCGACCTTCGTCTACACGGTGAATCGGGACAACACAGTGGCAGCGAAAAACGTCGAGGTGAAGCTCACTCAGGGCGAGCAAACCGCAATCGCTCGCGGCCTGGATCCGGGAGAAACCGTCGTTATCGACGGCGTCGATAAGCTACAACCGAGCACGAAAGTGGTCGCGCGCACGGCGGAGCAGGCGCAGCCGCGGAGCTGAACAATGAACCCGTCACGACCGTTTATTTTGCGGCCGATCGCAACTTCTTTGTTAATGGCGGGGCTGTTGCTCGTCGGCGCGCTCGCTTACAAGCAACTGCCGGTTTCCGCTTTGCCTCAAGTCGACTATCCGACCATTCAGGTAATGACTTTTTTTCCCGGCGCGAGCCCGGATGTCATGACTTCGGCGATCACCGCTCCTTTGGAACGCCAGTTCGGCCAATTGCCGGGGCTCAATCAAATGACCTCGACGAGCTCGGGCGGCAGCTCGCTGATCACGCTGCAATTCGGTTTGGATTTGAATATCGACGTCGCTGAACAGGAAGTGCAAGCCGCGATTAACGCCGCGTCCTCTTTCTTGCCCGCAGATCTACCTAACCCGCCGATCTACAGCAAAACCAACCCTGCAGACGCGCCGATTTTAACTCTCGCGCTTACTTCGAAGACCTTGCCGTTATCCAACGTCGAGGATCTCGCCGATACCCGCTTGGCGCAGAAAATTTCCCAACTTTCCGGCGTTGGTTTGGTCAGCATCAGCGGCGGTCAAAAGCCGGCCGTGCGTATTCAGGTCAACCCCACGGCGCTGTCATCCTATGGTCTCACGTTGGAAACTCTGCGCGGCAGCATCGCCCAAGCGAACGTCAATCAAGCCAAGGGTAATTTCGACGGCGCTCATCAAGCTTATACCATCGGCGCCAACGATCAGTTGATATCGAGCAATCAATATGGATCGACGATCGTCGCCTACCGTAACGGCGCGCCGGTGCGGCTCTCCGATGTCGCGACAGTGATCGACGGGGTAGAGAACAACAAGCTCGCTGCCTGGACCAATCAGACGCCGGCGGTCATCGTCAACATTCAACGCCAGCCCGGCGCCAACATCATCGCCGTGGTCGACCGCATAAAGGCGCTCCTGCCCCAGCTCAAGAGCTCGTTGCCCGCCGCGGTGAATGTTTCCATATTAACCGACCGCACCAACACCATCCGCGCTTCCGTCGAGGACGTGCAGTTCGAGCTGATGCTCACCGTCGCTTTGGTCGTGATGGTAATTTTTCTCTTTCTGCGCACGCTTTCGGCCACGGTGATTCCCAGCATCGCCGTGCCGTTGTCCATCGTCGGCACTTTCGGCGTCATGTATTTGCTCGGTTACAGCTTGAACAACCTGTCGCTCATGGCGCTCACCATCTCCACCGGCTTCGTTGTCGACGACGCCATCGTCATGATCGAAAACATCATGCGCTACATCGAGGACGGCGACCCGCCCCTGCAAGCCGCGCTCAAGGGTTCCGAGCAGATCGGCTTTACGATTCTATCGCTGACCATTTCTCTGATTGCGGTTTTGATTCCGCTGCTCTTTATGGGCGATATCGTCGGCCGGTTGTTTCGCGAATTTGCCGTGACGCTCAGCGTCACCATTTTAGTTTCTGCTGTCGTTTCGCTGACGCTTACGCCAGTCATGTGCGCCAAGTTTCTGCGTCACAAACTTGAGTCCGAGCAAGGGCGCTTTTACCGGACATCGGAAAACATCTTCAAGTCGGTGATTGAATTCTACGGCCGTACGCTCACCTGGGTGTTGCAGCGGCAAGCCGCCACGCTCTGGGTCGCCGCCGCGACGCTGGTGTGCACGGTGTTGCTTTATGTTTACATCCCGAAAGGCTTTTTTCCGGTGCAGGACACCGGCGTGATACTCGGCATTTCCGAAGCGCCGCAAGGTGTCTCCTTCACCGCCATGGCGGAGCGCCAACAGTCACTGGCCCGCGTCATTCTCAAGGACCCCGCGGTCGAGAGCCTCTCGTCGTTCATCGGCGCCGACGGCACCAACACGACGCTCAATAGCGGCCGCGTCTTGGTCAATCTGAAGCCCATCGAAATTCGGAAGATTTCCGCCAGTGACGTGATCCGGCGTTTGCAACTACAGCTTGCGCATGTGGAAGGAATCACGCTTTTCATGCAGCCGGTGCAGGATCTGACGGTGGAAGATCGGGTCAGCCGAACACAATTTCAATACAGTTTGGAAAGTCCCGATCCGAAAGAGCTTGCCCTCTGGGTGCCGCGCTTCATTCAACGGCTACAGGCGCGGCCCGAACTTCGCGATGTCGCCAGCGATCAATCCGACGAGGGACTCGGCATCCGGCTCGTGATTGACCGCGATGCCGCTGCGCGTCTCGGCATCAACGCGCAGACTCTTGACGACACGCTCTATGACGCTTTCGGCCAGCGCCAGATCTCGACGATCTTTACCCAGCTGAATCAGTATCGCGTCGTCATGGAAGTAAAACCCAACTTTCAAAGAACCCCCGACGATCTCAATAATCTCTATGTGCAATCGAGCACCGGCGGCTCGGTGCCGCTGGGCGCTTTCAGTCAAGTGGAGCGCTCCAACGCGCCATTGACGATCAACCATCAGGGTCAGTTTCCCGTCGTCAACGCCTCCTTCAATTTGGCGCCCGGCGCTTCTCTCGGCCAGGCGGTGCAAGCCGTAGAAAATACCCGGCAAAGTCTTGGGCTGCCGGCAAGCATCCAGACCGGCTTTCAAGGCACCGCGCAAGCCTTTCGCGTTTCCTTGGCGAACGAGCCGTTTTTGATTCTCGCCGCGCTGATCACCGTCTACATCGTTTTGGGCGTGCTTTATGAAAGTTACATTCATCCGGTAACGATCCTCTCGACCTTGCCGTCCGCCGGTGTCGGCGCGCTGCTTGCGCTGATCCTTTGCCGGACCGAGTTCAGCGTCATCGCTCTGATCGGCATCATTCTGCTGATCGGCATCGTCAAGAAAAATGCTATCATGATGATCGACTTCGCGCTCGATGCCGAACGCCAAACCGGCAAGTCGCCCGTCGAGGCGATCTATCAAGCCTGTCTGCTGCGCTTTCGGCCGATCATGATGACGACGATGGCCGCGCTTCTCGGCGCCGTGCCGCTGGCTTTCAGCTCCGGCACCGGCGCGGAGCTGCGCCGCCCCCTGGGCATCTCGATCATCGGCGGTCTCTTACTCAGCCAACTACTGACGCTCTACACCACTCCGGTTATCTATCTCGCCTTCGACCGTATAGCCAAGCGAACGACTCGACGGCGCAGCCGTCGCGCCCAACTTGCCGCTCCGGAAGCGAGCCTATGAATTTTCCCGCGCTATTTATCCAGAGACCCGTGGCAACGACACTCTTGACTGTGGCGGTCGGGCTGGCCGGCACTCTCGCCTATTTTTTCTTGCCGGTCTCGCCCTTGCCGCAGGTGGACTTTCCAACAATCCAAGTGCAGGGACGGCTGCCGGGTGCGAGCCCCGAGACGATGGCTTCATCGGTCGCAACACCGCTGGAACGGCAATTCGGCCGCATCGCGGGCATTACCGAAATGACCTCTTCCAGCTCGCTCGGTTCGACCTCGGTCGTGTTGCAATTTGACCTGAATCGCAACATCGACGCCGCGGCCCGTGACGTCCAGGCGGCGATCAATGCCGCGCGCAGCCAATTGCCGCCGAACTTGCCAAGCAATCCAAGCTATAAAAAAGTAAATCCCGCCGACGCTCCCGTGCTCATGCTCGCGCTGACGTCCGACTTTGTCGAGCGGGCGCGCATCTACGACCTGGCGTCGTCGGTCCTGCAACAAAAACTTTCACAAGTAGACGGCGTCGGCGAAGTCGACGTCGGCGGCGGCGCTTTGCCGGCAGTGCGGATCGACGCCAACCCGACTATTTTGAATCATTACGGGCTCGGGCTTGAAGATCTTCGCGCGGTGTTGAATCGCGCCAACGCCAACCGTCCCAAGGGTGCGCTCGCCGACGAAAAGCAAACCTGGTGGCTCAGCAGCACCGATCAACTCTTGCAGGCCGACGCCTACCGGCCGTTGATCATTACCTACCGCAATGGCGGCGCGGTGCGCGTCGGCGATGTCGCCACCGTGACGGACTCGGTGGAGGACATCCGCACTGGTGGTTTGGCCAACGGCAAGCCGGCGGTGCTGCTGATCGTTTACCGGGAGCCAGGAGCCAATATCATCGACACGGTCAACCGCGTTATGGATATTTTGCCCTTGCTGCGCGCTTCCATACCGCCAACTGTAAAGCTTTCCGTCGTGCTCAACGCCACGACGACGATCCGTGCGTCAGTGCGCGACGTGGAATTTACGTTGCTGATCTCGCTGGCGCTGGTGATTCTCGTCGTGTTTCTATTCTTACGCAACGGGCGCTCGACGCTCATTCCAAGCATCGCGGTGCCGGTTTCGCTGCTCGGCACCTTCGGCGGCATGTACCTTCTAGGTTACAGTCTCGACAATCTGTCGCTCATGGCGCTGACCATCGCCACCGGTTTTGTCGTCGACGACGCCATCGTCGTTATCGAAAACATCACGCGCCATCTGGAACATGGAATGACACCGCTGGATGCCGCCCTGCTCGGCGCCAGAGAGATCGGCTTTACTGTCGTCTCCATCAGCATTTCTTTGATCGCGGTTTTCATCCCGATTCTGATGATGGGCGGCATCGTCGGCCGCCTGTTCCGCGAGTTCGCCGTGACCTTGTCATTGGCGATCGCCGTATCGATGCTCGTGTCGCTAACACTGACGCCTATGATGTGCGCCACCTTGTTGCGCGGCGGCAATCAAGAGCATCACGGCCGCTTCTATCAAGGCGGCGAGCGGCTATTTCAATGGCTGCTCGAAAAATATCGATCTTCGCTCACTTGGGTGCTGCGCCATCAGCCGCTCACGCTTGCGGTTACCCTGCTGACCATGGTCGCAACCACCGCTCTATATGTCATCGTTCCCAAGGGCTTCTTCCCGCAGCAGGACACGGGGCGCATCTCCGGCTCCATCGTCGCCGATCAAGACACGTCGTTCCAGTCCATGCGCGGCCGCATGACGGCCTTGGCGAGCACAGTGAAAAGCGATCCAGCGGTCGATGCGGTGATGGCGTTCAATGGCGGCGGTTTCGGCAGAGCGCTCAACACGGGAAATATGTTTATCACTCTTAAACCGTTAAACGAGCGGGGCATCAACGCCGATCAGATCATCGGCCGGCTACGCGGCAAGCTGGCGCAGTTTCCGGGAGTGAATCTCTATCTGCAGCCGGTGCAGGACTTGCGCGTCGGCGGCCGCAGCGCCAACGCCCAATATCAGTATACGCTCCAGAGCGACAACGTTCAGGATCTCCTCATCTGGGCGCCGCGCATGCTGCAAAAACTCAGGACCGTGGGAGGACTGCTCGACGTCAACAGCAACCAGCAGGACAAAGGGCTGCAAGCCAGCCTGGTCATCGATCGCGCTACCGCGTCGCGACTCGGGGTGAGCGCCCAAGCGATCGACAATACGCTCTACGATGCATTCGGCCAGCGCCAGGTCTCGACCATGTTTACATCGCTCAATCAGTATCACGTGGTGCTCGAAGTGGAGCCGCAATATTGGCAAACCCCCGACGGACTAAAAAATATTTACGTCGCCGCGCCGGGCGGTTCTCAGGTACCCTTGAGCACGCTCACTCACTACCAACCTTCCACAGTGCCGTTGGTGATCACCCATCAAGGCCAGTTTCCCTCGGTGACGCTCTCCTTCAACCTTGCGCCGGGATTGGCGCTCGGTGATGCAGTCAGCAGCGTCGAGATCGCCGGCAACGAGATCGGCTTGCCCTCGTCGATCCACGGCAGCTTTCAAGGCACGGCCCAAGCCTTTCAGTCCTCGCTGGCCAACGAACCGCTGCTGATCGCCGCGGCGCTGATCACGGTGTACATCGTTCTCGGCGTGCTCTACGAAAGTATGATCCATCCGGTTACGATCCTCTCGACGTTGCCGTCGGCGGGGGTCGGCGCGTTGTTAGCGCTGCTCCTGTGCCGCACCGATCTCAGTGTGATCGCGCTCATCGGCATCATTTTGCTGATCGGCATCGTCAAGAAAAATGCCATCATGATGATCGACTTCGCCCTCGAGGCGGAGCGCAGCGAGGGCAAGAATCCTGCAGATGCGATCTTTCAAGCCTGCCTGCTGCGCTTTCGGCCGATCATGATGACCACGATGGCGGCGCTGTTCGGCGGTCTGCCGCTCGCGCTCGGCGGCGGCGTCGGTTCCGAGCTGCGCCGTCCGTTGGGCATTGCGATCGTCGGCGGCCTGGTCTTCAGCCAGATGCTGACGCTCTACACCACACCGGTTACTTATCTTTACATGGAACGTTGCCGGCTCTATTTTTCCCGCCTGCGCCAAGCCAAGCAGAGCGCTCGCGACAGACTCAGCGTAAGACGTAAAAGAATGAAGCTGCACCTAAGAAGCTCGATTGGCGACGCCATAGACAAAAAAATATTTCGCCTGGCGCTTGCCGCGGCGCTGCTACTCGTTTCCGCTTGTAGCGTTGGCCCCGACTACGCGCGCCCCGCGCTCGAAACGCCGGCTGCCTATAAAGAAACCGAAGCCGCGAAAAATTCTCAGTCGGTCGACGACGTGGTGAGCCGAAGCTGGTGGGAGATCTTCGCCGACCCCGAGCTCAATTCTTTGGAACAGCAAGTCGAGATCTCAAACCAAAACGTCGCCCAAGCCGAAGCGCAATTTCGCCAAGCCCGCGCGCTGGTGCAAGCCGCGCGCGCGGCCTATTTTCCGACCGTGACCGTCGGTGTCGGGATGACTCGCACGGCGACGTTCCGCGACGTCCGGCTCAAGCACATCGAGAAACAACCAGACCTTCACGGATCATTCCTTACCCGTCGATGTCTCCTGGGAGTTGGATGTTTGGGGCCGTATCCGTCGCACCGTCGAGTCGAGCGAAGGCGACCGCTCAAGCCAGCGCGGCGGACCTGGAAGCGGCGACCCTGAGCGCCCGCGCCGAATTGGCGCAAGATTATTTTCAACTGCGCTCGCTGGACGGACAAAAACAACTGCTCGACAACACCGTGGTCGCCTTTGAGAAATCGCTGCAGCTCACCAACAACCGCTATCGAAGCGGCATCGCCTCGCGCGGCGACGTGCTGCAAGCGGAAACCCAATTGAAAACCACTCAGGCCCAGGCCATCGATGTCGGCGTACAGCGCGCGCAGCTGGAGCACGCCATCGCCCTCTTGATTGGCAAAGCACCGGCTGATCTCACCATCGCAGAAACGGCACTCTGGCGACGCAGCCGCCGACGATCCCAACCGGCGTGCCGGCGGAACTGCTGAAACGTCGGCCCGACGTCGCCGCTGCGGAGCGAACGGTGGCCTCGGCCAATGCCCAAATCGGCGTCGCCGAAGCCGCCTATTACCCAACCGTTTCGATCGATACCCATGGCGGTTTTGAAAGTTCGAGCGCCTCGAAGTGGCTTTCCGCGATGGGTCGGTTCTGGTCCGCAGGACTGAGCGCATCCGAGACGCTCTTTGATGGCGGCTCAAGAAGAGCGCAAGTAGACCAAGCCCGCGCGGTTTACGATGCCGACGTAGCCGCCTATCGCCAATCCGTGCTTACGGGTTTCCAGGAAGTCGAGGACAACTTGGCGGCACAGCGCATCCTCGCCAGCGAAGCGCAAGCGCAGGATGAAGCGGTACAAGCGGCGCAGCAATCGTTGGCCGTGACTACGAATCAATACCAAGCGGGGATCGTCAGCTACTTAAACGTGGTCGTGGCCCAGACCACCGCGCTCACCAATGAGCGCACCGCAGTCGATATTCTCGGCCGGCGTTTGAATGCCAGCGTGCTTCTCATCAAAGCTCTCGGTGGCGGTTGGAAGGCTTCTTAGCTAAGGCAACAGAGAAAAGATCCGAGTGCGCACAATTTTTTCGCGCGGTAAAACGCAAATTCGGATGGCAGTTTTGGCACAAGCGAAGTTAAGGCAAGGTTCCGCTCCGGCGACTTTTTCGCCCAAAGCCACGACGAGGTTCGCGCGCAATCTGAATCTAATTGTCGGACTGGGATTTAGAATTTAGCGGTCAAGGACAAATTTTGCAGTCGAAGGTCGATGATTTCTTTGACGTCGCGAGCGGCCAAGTTTTCCGGTAGCGGCTCGGGAGCCGCGCCGAGCGCGGCGATGCGTTCGTTGAGTGTCGCCAGATCGGCATACCGGCGCTGATATTCATCGAGCCGATCCGTGCAGCTTACGATGCATTGATCGATCCGAGCGAGAGATTCTTTCAATGCCGCTTGATCTCTGGCGAATTGGTCGCGCAATTGTGCCACTTCGGCCTGCAAGGTTAGCTGGGCCAACGGGCGCACCCGCTCTTCGATCTGCGCTTGCATGTCGTGCAGCGCCTGCAAGAGTCGGTCGTACAAGAGTCCTTCGCCGGCAAAATTGGGATTGGGGTCAGCTAAAGGCGCGAACGCCGCCAGCGTACCGGGTGTGGGCATCGCTGGTGCGGGGCTCTTTAGCGAATTTAACGCGGAGTGAATGCCGGAGATTTTTTCCAGCACCTTGCCCCGGTCATCTAACAAACTTTGCAGTTGCTTGATTGGATCTAAATCGTCCACCACTCAACTCGCCAAGTACGCGATAACGGAATTATTTAGCGCCGCCGGCCGCCGCTCGAAGGCTGACTTCGCTATTATCGGTCAAGCTCATCGATTTGGTGGAAACCAATTCCAAAACGTCGGTCCGGCTAAAACGCCAGCTCCGGCCAATGCGATTGCCGGGAATAACGCCTCTTTCAGCAAGCTTATACACGGTTTTAAGGTGTATTTTTAGAAGCGCGGCGACTTCTGACGGTGTCATGATTTCTTCCATTCGATCATTCTCCTTTTTTGTTATCAAAATAGCGTAAAAGTTCATCGATGCAGTAGCTGGAGCATGTCTCATGCCAAAGCCCTTTGAAATATATTTCATCCGAGTTAACCCCCGAATTTTCCAAAGATTTCCTACGTGAGGCTGAAAAATGTAAGCTAACGGCGCTAAAACGCGGTGCTTGCACCTAGTGCGGACAAAATTGGCCAACTAGGGCAGTTTTCGGCAGGTGCTCGCTGACTTTTCTCGAAAAAAAGCCCACTTGCTCGCCGTGGCTGCTGTTGAGGCAAACGCTTCCGACCAGCCGGTCATTGGGAGATCAGGCGGACAATTTTGACAAAGTCTTACGAAAGAGTGGCAATTATTAGTCCGAGGCCATTCGGCCCTGGCTATGGCGCGCTTGAACCTGAGCCAATTGCTTTTGCCATTTCTTAGAATATTCATTGCGCGTGTCGGCGCTGATCGCGCTCGTCGCGGGGAATTTGTCGCGCCATTCCCACGGCCGCACCGCTTCGATAATCATCCGCGAATTATGGCCCTTCTGTCCAGGCGGTATGATCGGATCGAGTGGTCCACTCCAAGTGCGCCGCAGGATATCGACCGAAGTCGCGGGGTCGGAACGCGTCGCCATCGCCCAAAGCACTTCATTGACATCGGTGATATCGATGTCCTCGTCAACGACGACAACATAGCGCCCCAAATAGGCGCCGGCATGGCATTGGCAGGCAACCAGCGCGGCCTGTTTCGCGTGGCCCGGGTATCTTTGTTTAATGGCGACGACGATCATAAATCGCTGAGCCGGCGGCGGCAGGTAGACGCCTTTGATGTCCGGCACACCGGCCTGCTCCATGCCGTTCCAAACGGTCGCGGCGCGCAAGCAGGAACGATACATGCCGTGAATCGTCGGTTTGAATGGCGCGGCGCCGCAGATGATTGGATCGTTGCGATGGTAAAGAGCTTTGACGTGAACGAACGGTTCGGCCCGCCGGGCGCTGGCGTAATAACCGGGCCATTCGCCGAAAGGACCTTCCTGCATCGATTCGCCGGGAATGATTTCGCCCTCGATGACGAGTTCCGCGCTGGCTGGAAAATGCAATCCGGTTAGCGGCCCCTCGATGACATCGATAGGCTGGCCGATCAATCCGCCGGCCCAGTCGTACTCGTTGACCGCATAAGGCACAGCCTGAGACGCCGCGATATAAAGCAGCGGATGCTGACCAAACGCCATCGCCACCGGGAACGGCTTGCCGGCCTTCATCGCTTTTTCATAATGAATTTTGCCGTGCTTTCCCGGTGAGATGTAAAGACCGACCTTGTCCTTGTCCTGCAGCATGACACGGTAACAACCGACGTTTTCGGTGCCGGTTTCAGGATCGCGGGTAACCACCAAGTGCGCGGTGCCGAGGTAGCGGCCGCCGTCGCCCGCATGCCAGCGCGGCACCGGAAACTTCATGAGGTCGACTTCGTCGCCGCGCTCGATGTTTTCGAACACCGGCCCGGTCTGAACCATGTTCGCCTTGATCGGCTGCATCGCCCGCAACTTCGCGCGCAGGGCATCGATCAAAGGAATGGTTTTTAAATCCAACGGCAGATTCAGCGTCAGGGCGGTGCGCTCCAAGGTTTCGAGCATGTTCGCGAGGACGCGGCGGTTGGGATCAAAACCTGGAACTTGATCGAAGATAACCGCCGGCGGCGTGGAAATTCTCTCGAGAATTATTTCCGTCAGCGCGCCGATTTCCAAATCCCAATGCGCGCCGGAGATTTGCTCCAATTGCTCGAGTTTTTTGACTTCCTTGAGCCAGTCGCGCAGATTGCAGGACTCGGTCGTAGTCGGTCTAACCGCCGTTGCAGTCGCCATAACGTTCTCCTTGGATAAATCGTCTATGTTACTCGACGAGCTTCACCGTGCCGGGATGAAAAATATCCGCCGGCGTGATGTTCGTCGCGGTAATGCCTTGAGCATGACAATAGCTAAGAAAAGTATCGAGCACATGCCGGTTCGCCTCGAGCCCGTACGCCCAGGGATCCGCACTAAAAATCCGCTGCTCCTCGTTCAGATAATGATTGGGCCACGCTTCGACTAGGCTGGGAATTGCCCGCCGCCAGCGCTGCGCCCAGCGCTTTGCGTCGGTGTAAAGCCGAAACAGCTTCTCCGGCAACTCGGGATAGCGGTCTGCAATATTTTTTTGCAACGCCAGCACGTGCATAATCGGCAAGATTTTGGTCTTGCGAAAATAAGCTGCTTCGACGTCGCGCGAGTTGCCAAACAATCTTTGCACCGAATCGTTGGTCAGCAGAGTCGGAAGCTGCGATTCCGTAACACCCAGTGCATCAACTTGGCCGTCGAAAAGCGCGCGGCAAGCCCGCTCGGACGTATTCTTGCCGCTGTTTTCAATCATGCGAATTACCGAGCCGTCGCGCGGTTCGACCGTCGCGCCGGGATCGTGGTCGTCCCAATGATGCATCGAAGCGACATACCATTGCGAATTTTTCGCCGACACGCCGTATTCGTCGACCAGCATCCCGCGCATCCAAATCGCCGCGGTCTGTACCCAGCGAAGAAAGCCGAGTTTCTTGCCGTTTAAATCCGCGGGTTGGTTAATGCCGGAATTTTTCCGGACGAAAATAAAGCCATGACGAAACATGCGCGACGGAAAAACCGGCACCGCGACGAACTCGGCTTTGTTCCTCGAAGTGTAGTAAATCAATTCGCCGAGCGACATCTCGGAAACATCGTACTGCCCTTTGAACATGCCCGCGAACATCCCCGGCACATCTTCAGTCTCGGTGACGTCGAATTCAAAGCCTGGAATACTTTTTTGTCCGCGCAGGATGGGCAGCGTTCCGTCATAGGCGCGGCTCGCGAGACGAATTTTTATAGGAGGAGCCATAGTTCCTTTACGGCGTAGTCGAAGGAAAAGATCGCGAGCGGTTAGTTTGTCGATTCTTCGCGATGAAGCTGCAACGAATCCATGATCGGGCGGTCATTGATAGAAAACAGCACCGCCTCGTCATTCGAGAGATTCTCGTGCGCATGCCACTGCCAGAGCGGCACCACGAAAGTGTCACCCTGCTGCCACTCCAAGTAACCCTCGCCAACTCGGGTCCGTCCCTGGCCGCGAACCACATGGTAGATCGCCGTGCTGGTATGACGGTGCGTCTTAGTCGATTCTTTGCCTTTGAAAAGCTGCACCTCGCAGGACATCGTCGGATAGGTGTAGCCGCTGGTGACGGGATTGATATAACGCAGTAACCGCCCGTCATAAGGATCGCGGTCGCCGTCGCCCATCGCTCTAAGCGCCGCGTGAGTGTCCTTCCAAGCATAACGAAACGGTACGCCGCGCGAATGGCCGGCCGCTGTTTTCACTGGGCGCGCAAAGCCCATTCGGCTAAGCGACTCGCCAGTTTGGCGCGTGATCGGCTGTTCAGGAAATTCCGCGTCTTCGAAGAAGAGAACATTAAACGATTGAATCAACGGCCCGTCCAAGCCGTCCAGCCAAATAATCGGGTCTTGCGACTCGTTGTGATGGTCGTGCCAGGTCCAATTGGGCGTGAGAATCAGGTCGCCCTCTTCCATGAAAAATTTCTCGCCATCGACCGCCGTATAAGCGCCCCGGCCTTGCACGACAAATCGGATCGCCGCCATATTGTGTCGGTGCGCCCGCGCCACTTCGCCCGGATTAACGATCGAAAAAGTCACTTGCAGGGTATGCGACGTTGATTTGATCGGCAGATGTGGGCTCACCAGCCGGATGGCGCGCCGCTCGGCTTGTTCGATACCGATCGTCTCGCTCGCTTTGAGCAGGCCATCGAGAAGCGGCTGCCACTTCCATAGATAGGGTGCCTCCGATGCATGACCTGGCACGCGGGTGCGCCAGAATCCGGATAGTTGGTTTTTCTCCAGTTGGTTGTCGAGTTCCTCGAGTTTCATCCTCAGCTTCCCCTCTCGGATCGTCAGGACGCCTGAGACATGGCATGAGCCATGCCGCCAAAGTAAGCGCGATGGAGGTCCATTGATTCCTTGGCAGTGTCGAGCACTTCTTGCTCCCGGCCCGGCGCGACATATTTTTCGAGCACGTCGATGAACATGTCGGAATGCTTTACATCGGCTTTGCTATGCGCGGTGAAGTTGGGCATCTGAGCGTCAGTAAAATTCAAATCTCGCTTCCAAATCTTGTACAGCTGCGTGCAGTTGCCGCCGCCGATGTCACCGAGCAATCGATCGTCATTGGTCCATTCGGCGATGGTCGAAGCCGCGATCGCCTCCTGCCAGGGACGCTGACGCGCGATCCAAAACCAGCCGTAGATCGCCGCCTTGGTCGTTGGCAATGGCTCGGCCTGAAGCACATCGTCCACGCTTAGACCTACTTCCTTGCCTTGACGAAAAATCAGATCCAGATGACCGTGTTTTGAATGCTCGTCTTCGACCAGTTCCTCGTATTCATGCTCCATGATGCGCTGCTTGACCTCGAACTCCGGACAGTTGGCCGCCACCTGCGGCCAAAAATTGCGCCGCTGACGCACATAGAGACCCAGTTGCAGCACGTAAATCCGCGCTCGCGCTGACGTCATGGGAGTTGAGTAGAAATGCTTCATCTCCGGCGACAAAAATAGATAACGTACGCAGTCACCTAGTTTTTGCCGCCATTCTTGTGGTTTCATGAAAGTCCTCCTGATCGCATTCTCACTCAATCATGCGGGACGCGTCCACAGCGAATTTCGACCTTCAGAGGCCAAACCGTGCGGCTCGTGCATCCTGTCGATTTTTAGCACTAGCCGATCCGAAAAAGCAACGTCAGGCACGTAAAGCGGCTTCTGATGCACACTTCAGCCTGCCGGCTTAAGCGAACGGAGTGGGATTTTTATAGGATTTTTATAGATTGTAACACTTGCCCAACGCGATGGATTGCTAGGGCATACAGAATCACAGTAACCGATTGCCGCGTGGATTTAACTTTGCCTTACGAGCGGCGTAGCGCTTTTAGTCGAGTTCGCTCCTGCGGGACTCTTGATCTTAGTGCGCCTGGCTTGCCTCAGTTGGCGTGGGGAAATAGCGCAGCAGCACGGTCTGGAGCTGATGCAGCGAAACCGGCTTGCTGATTACTTCGCGGGCGCCGAATCGTAAAGCCGCTTCCCGGTGGTTTTGCGCCATCCAGGCAGTGCAAATTATAATTGGGACATCTTTTGTAACCGCGCTCTCGCGCAGACAAACCGTGGCCTCGATCCCACTCATGCTCGGCATGCCGAGATCCATAAAAATCAGGTCGGGTTTCTCGGCTAAAGCCTTTTGCACGCCCACTTCCCCATCATCTGCTTCGATAACCTGAAAGCCCAAATGGCGAATAATCGTGGCGAAGAGCTCGCGACAATCGGTGTTATCTTCGATGACGAGAACTTTATAGGCCATGGGAAGTTGTTTAAGCAGAGCCTGTGCCAACAAGACGTTTTTCTAAGTCATTGTAATTTTAGCAAATACCGCGGTGACGGTGTGCGTGGGCAGCTCAGGTGTCGTAAATTGACACGGCCGATGACACAAAAGGTAACAGATCAGGATTTTTGGCGCCGCGAAAAACGAGCTATATAGGCTAACTTGCCAAAGAGTTATTTACGCTAAGCGACGCCGCTTTCATCTTCGATGCCCTTGCTCTTGCCGCCGTCGATTACCCCAGAATGCCGCGCCCCTGTTCGGTTTCAACGATTACGACTTCGATCCGGATTGGCCGTAGCACAACGAGCTGAGAACGTCGAGCGGAAAAAAAATGCGAGCGCGTTACTTGGCGCTCGATCATCGCCTCGTCGGTTCCGCGTCAACGCACCAGCATGACACCAAACGCCTCCCAAAAAGCGACGCCAAATTTGATCCCACGAACGGTCTGCACTAGAGTCTCGTGAATATCTTCGACGGTTTTGACCAAGTGGCTCTCGCCTAGGATGACGTTGACGCCGTCGCCCTTATCGATGCTAACCGTGAGGAGTCGTAAGTCGATTCATTGAAGCGTCCTTTGCGAAATTATAATTTCTGTAAAATCATAATTATAGAGAAGGCAATGAATTACAGCAGCATGCCAACAATTAAATCGCGAATTTTATGACATCGCGCTCGAGATTTCGTAATTGTTGAAAAATTACTGTTTCAAATTTGCCACCCAGGAAGCTACTGAAGGTGAACCGAGTTTACGCTGCAGTTAGCAGCCAGCTGACTATTTTCTGGCGACGGCAGCCGCCGTGGAGCGGAATGATTTACCAGGTCATGCCCCGCCACTGCTCGGCAGACCTACAAATTGCCGGTCACTTCTGGCCGGACTTATAGCAGATCCACTCCCGCTCGAGCTCTCGGACAATTGTCAAATTATCGCCTCTAGTGTGAATAAAATCAGGTTTTTGGCTTCCCTTCGAAAGTCGATCACTCTCGAAGAGATTTCGTTTATTGCCCTTGACACCCCGAGGCACCATCCTTAACTTGAAAAAACTTGCGTCCATTTGCCAGCGTAAGTCCCTGAGTAAATTCGACTATTGATGAAAGCTCAAAAAGCCCGAGCTCTGCCCGAAAAATTCTCGCAAAAAAGACGGCAATTTGATGCAAAACATGCGAACTTAGAGAGGCTTAGCAGCGTCTAATGGGAATGGATGTTGGCTCATTAAAAAAGGAGAGAATTATGTCACCACCATTCGATACCGAAAGAGAAGCAAATGAAGATTTGCGCAATGAGGATCTCGGTGTCGTACAGCTACCGGAACAGGATCAGGATTTTCCAGCTCAGATCGAAGCCTCTGAGGAAACGGCCAATGAGGAGGAGGCCGAGTCCGACAAGGCCGATACTTCGGTCAGTTCGGTCCAGCAGTATCTTCAGGACATCGGTTCGGTGCGACTCTTGAGTCGTGAACGGGAAATTGAGCTTGCGAAAGAAGTAGAAAGTGCCAATCAGCAAATTTTTGAGGCGCTCTTTTCCACGCCCTTTGCTCTGCGCCGCATCGAAGCGCTAGGAGCGGCCCTCAGCGCCGGCGAGCTAGAGTTGCGTGAAGTGATCGCCAAGTCGGATGATGAAGATGAGGAGCGCGAAACCAACGTCGATCTCAAACCGTTGTTAAAGCAGGTAGCCAAGCTCGCGCGGCTGCTCCGGCAATGGGATCGAATCCGCGCTGATTTACGCCGGGCGCGCTTGTCCGAGCAGACGCGCAATCGTCTATTGCGAAACGAACATTCCCAGCTGGTGAAAATCTTCGGTGTGATCAAAGCACTGCGCCTTTCTTCGGAACAAATTGAACGAATGATCGGGCAATTGACCGGACTGACCGAGCGGATGATCGGACTCGAAGCACAAACGCGAGGCCATTCGCGGGCCAAGAAAGAAGCCGCGCTATCCGAGATCCGGCGGATCGAACAAACCGCCGGACTCACGGCCGATCAATTGAAGGAACAAACTCGGCGCATTCACGAAGGTGAAGCCCGTGTCAAGGCGGCACGGAAGGAATTCACCGAAGCCAATTTGCGTCTGGTCGTCAGCATCGCGAAGAAATATATCAACCGTGGTTTGAGTTTTCTCGATCTCGTTCAGGAGGGCAATTTGGGGTTAATGCGAGCGGTGGAAAAATTCGATTACCGGCTTGGTTTTCGCTTTTCTACCTACGCGACTTGGTGGATTCGGCAAGGCATTACCCGCGGGCTGATCGACACCGGTCATACAATTCGCGTCCCGGTGCACCGAGTCGAGTCACGCAACAAGGTGATCCAAACGGCGCGTGAGATGCAACGTAAATTGGGCCGCGATCCGCGCCCGGAGGAGCTCGCCAAAGAAATGCGCGTATCCGTTGCCGAACTGCTCAAGCTCGTGCAAACCCAAGGCGAGCCTGTCTCATTGCAAACGCCGATCTGGGAAGACGGCGACGAGCTCGGCGACTTTGTCGAAGATCGCATCCGTCCCCAGCCAGAGAGTCAGGCCTTGGAAGGGCTATTTCAGTCCGAAGTGCGAAAAGCTTTAGCGGTTCTGACGCCGCGACAGGAGACCGTATTGCGGAAGCGTTTCGGCATCGAGGAAAAACGCGATTACACGCTCGAAGAGTTGGGCGACATGTTTGCGGTCACGCGCGAGCGCATCCGTCAGATCGAACAGAAATCGTTGCAAATTCTACGCAACCCGACGCGACGAAAGCCGCAAATCCCGGCCACCAAAGAAATCGCCGGTGATCCGTCGTTGAACTAACCCGATCCCATCAAGTTGCATTTGCCAAGGGGCGCGCTAAGCCGCGTCCCTTGGCATTTTTATTCCTGCGAACCTTCCTTCTTGAGGTTTTCCGGTGCTACATTGAAATGAGAATGAGCACCGAGCTTCAGCCGCCGTCCATCTCGACGGCAACCATTCAAAAAGGTTTATGCTACGCAATCTTCGCGTACGATGCGGCACGCTCCATCGACCTCGCCAAAGCCGAGCGGCGCACGGATGAGGAAACCCAGCGGCCGACCATCGCGCACAAAAGACGCACACCGAGCTATTTCGAGTATCAACCGCCGCCCTTGAGAATGAGCCAGGACGCCAAGCCGATCAGTGTTGGCAAATTTACCACCCGCCCAAGCTCGGACGTGATGATTTATGATTTCGGCGCGGTGGCGGTTATTTATTCGCTGCCGATTGAAGGTCCGTTTGAGGACTTGCTCATTCTCAGCGAGGAGCTTTACGACAACGAAGCGCTGCTTGCAGATTCGCAATTGAGAGTCCAAGAGTTGTTGAAGACCATTGGCGATGCTGCTGTCCAGCCGCACCATTCCTCGGTGGTGGAGGATTACGTCATTTTCCATGTCGAGAGTCTTAACGAACCGTTGAACGCGAATCTTTTTTGCTCGAAGCATGCTCGTCAAATCGCCCAGATTCTTCGCGCAGAGCGTCAAACGCTTTCCGATCAGGAGGTGGACGACGCGCTCTCGGCGCGTGTTTCCTATGGCGTCGAGGATGTCACGGTGGTCGATTGGAACGCCGCGCTGCTCATCGACCGCGAAGGCGAAGATGTCCGCGCGGTTCTCGAATTCGCCAATGTGGAGTTGTTGGAGATGCGCTACGTCGATCAGAAGCTCGATCGCGCCCTGGATCAAGCTTACGCGACACTGCCACGGCGGTCGTGGGGTCTGCGGCGCGTTTTTGCCTCCTATAGCGCCGATCTGGGCAGCTTGGCCGAGCTGCAAGTCGATAACGCCACCTTATTCGAGGGCGTCAATAACACGCTTAAATTGCTTGGCGACCAGTACCTGGCGCGGGTCTATCGCATCGCCAATCGCCGCTTTCACCTTGACGACTGGGACTCGAGCATTCTGCGCAAGTTGCAGACACTCGAGAGTATTTACGAAAAAATCTCCGGACAGGCGTCAAACCAGCGCATGGAAATATTGGAATGGGTGATCATATTTTTAATCGCGTTCTCAATCGCCTTGGAATTTATTCATTAGCGGACGACAAGGATTCCGATTTACGATTAACGCCGTGATGGCGAAGTTAGGATGCTCTCGGAAAATGGCAAGTTTGGATTTGTCGAGCGGCTTTGGATTGTAACTCACCAAACTCAGCGCCCGGGGTCGGCGTAACTCCTTAGAGCCGCAGATCTAGCTTGGGAATAACCAAAAGCCATTCGACGAGACGATCGCCGCCGAATCTACTCGCATATAAACCGAGCAGACCTAAGGGCACAAACAGCCACGTCAAAAGCCAAAAATACCAGGACGTCGCATAACCCATTAAGCCGGCTGCAAATGGTAGAGCGGCAATCTCAAGGCAAACCCCACTGCTAAATATCAAGAGACTTCTTTTCCACCGGCTGTTCTGCAACCGCAGGGCTTCTGAATCGCGCAGGCACAGAAGAAATCCTTGGATCAAACCGAGTTCACGATGCTTCAACTTGCGTCGCCTCCACTGACAGAGTTGCGTCGTCGCGAATGTTAAATGAGGCGCCGGCCGGATGAAAGTAACCCAATCAGACGCACAAACGGCATTCTGCGTTACGCTAAACCTGCATATGTTAGAGCCAGTCGCGTGAAAACACAATCCGTGTGCGTGCCGATCACTTGTGCTCGGCACTATTTGGAAGTTATGAGAGCATGAGACGTGCTATAAAAGGATATAGGGCGTCGGAGGGGCAGTTTCTCAGTGCTCCGGAGAGTGGCGGATCAATTTTGATTCGCGCTTGATTGATAGGCCGTCTTCAATTCCAGCATCCGTTTGATCGTCTTCTTAAGAACCCGCTACACCTTTGCAAGTTCGCTTTACTTCGTCACTTTACAACGAGTGGAATGAGTTTGGCCGCATCCTCGTAGGTTTCCAACCGGTCTATCGCTTCGATCAATTGCTCAACGCGCTCTTCGACCAACACGGCGCCGGCCATTTTGCGAAACTTCGTTCTCAGCACTTCACGGCTGACCATATTGAGCGGTGACCCGGGAGGATAGGCTTCGAACGCTTTGTGGCTCTGACCGCTGTTGAGTTTCACTTCCATCGTCGTGTTGTAGTTCTGATCCTTTTTGGCATTGGGATCAGCGTAGCTCTTAACTTTCTTCGCTAGAGCCAGCACTTTTGGGTCGGTCCACAGTTTGGGGTCCATGTAAAAACTCAGATCGTTATCGTTTTTCAATAAGCGGATCGCCAGCGAAAACGGCAGACTGAATTGTGCGCTGGCAGTATCGTGCGGTTCGTAGATTGCGCCCCCGTGCGAAAGCGAGGTTTCAGAGATACCAACGCGTATTTCATCGATGTCGTCCACGCCGAAATGGTGTTCTTCGATCATCTTGGTCAGCGTGTAAATGACGCCCTGTACCGTGGCGACGCAGGGATAAAGCTTAAACCAGAGCCGCATGATCTTAAAGTCACTACCAAGATCGCGCGTAATTTCTTCAGGCTCGACCTGATCGGCAAATACTTTCAAGAATCCCCGCTTGCCTTCGATAATGGTCGGTGGACCCGTGAGCCCGAGTTGAGCGAGCATTGCCGCTTGGATGCCACTGCGCGCGGCGACACCGGCGATCACCCTTTTAACTTCTCCTCCGGTCTGATCGTATTCCATCGTGCCGCTGGAATGCATACCAGCGATTCCGAACGCATGCAGTATTTGTCCATCATTCAAGCGCAACAGTCTTGCCGCCGTCGTCATCGCACCGAAAGGAGCACCGATGCCATGACTATGAAACCCTCGCTTACCGGATGAAGGCCGAACCGCCGCAAGTAGCCGATACATGACGTCGCAGCCAACGACCACCGCGGCAAGAAAATCTTTGCCGGTGCTGCGCTGTTTCTCACAAACCGCGAGCGCGACCGGCACCGTAGCGGCGCCGAGATGACCGCCGGCGGCAAAGCCGACGTCATCGAGTTCGCAACCTTGACCGAAGGTGGCGTTGACAAATGCGGCGTCCAATACGGGAGCCTTGGCGCCGTAGTTGACGATGGTACTTTCGGCGCGCCCGCCCATATCGGTGACATAGCGATAAGCGATTTTGTTCCATTCCAAGGTCGAGCCGATCAGCTCGACGCCGATCTGGTCGAGAATGCAATCCTTGGCTTTTTCAATCGCCTCGGGTGGAATGTCTTCATAACGCACCTTCGCTGTGTGGGCCGCGAGCATTTCAGTAATGCCAGTTGCCATTTTTGTTTCTCCTCTACACTTCAAAAATTGTAGCTGTCGATGCTTTCGCTGGCAGATGCGGCACGAGCTCGCAAATATCGGGACGATCAATATCTAGCGCCTGCCCCGGGGCCATTGCCGACCACCAGCACATCGGTCTCAAAGTCCGCCATCTCGTTCACTCCCGTGTTTCTCTGCGAATCATCTCAAGTTGAAAATTTCTTTGAATTCTTTGTCATAGCGCGCGTAGTCCTTCGCGAGACTAATGTCGCTGACGTACAGCTTGATGCCTTTTTTCTGGAGCTCGTCCGGCTCAATTCCTTTACGCGCGGAGCTGCGCCCGAAACTACGAAGAATTTTTTGTCCTTCTTCGGAAAGCGCAAAATCGATGAATAACTTACCCACGTTCGGATGGGGCGCATAGCGACCCAAAGCGATCGGGGTGACCCGGCTAACGACCGGTGTTAAGGGTAGCGACTCCACCGGGCCACCGAGTTTCTTTGCAGCCTGCACCAAGTGGTCATAGTCATTGACCGCCAGCGGCGCTTCGCCTGCGCTTAAGACCTGAGTAATCAGTGTACGTCCGGGCCGAAAACTAAGATCTTGCTTGGCGAGGCCGCGCATCAGGCGTAAGCCCTTTTCCTGGCCAAGTATCTGCAGCATGCTCGCATACCATTCGGTCTCCCGGCTATCCATGAGCATTTTGCCCTTCCACTTCGGAGCGAGCAGGTCATCGTAACTTTTGGGCAGATCCGCCGGCTTCAAGAGTTTGGTGTTATAGGCGACGACACTGGCATTGTGATAGGCGCTTACCCAGACACCGTCCTTGTCCTTGAAGTCCTCGGCAAAAGCGCGCCGTTCCGGTGAGTCATACTTTTGAAATAAGTTTTCTTTGAAGATTTCGTAGAACTGAAAGCTGGTCGCCGAGATCACGTCGAATAAATGCGCGCCGCCGCGGTGTTCCTGGAGAACCTTGACAACGACTTGCGTGCTGCCGAGACGCAAAAGCTTGGGTTCGATAAAAGGATATTTTTTTTGGAACGCATGGACCATCGCCGTACCGTCGCGGATGTCCGTGGTGCTGTAATAGACGAACTCCTTTTCTTCTTTGGCCTTGGCAATCATCGCATCACGGTCCTGCGACCAGACGGGAACCGCGAGCAAATGGATAAAAAGGGAGACCCCAATGAAGTATTTTGATTTGCGTCGGTAATGCACCATCGACTCCTTCAACGAAACTAATCGTCTCTTCGACTGAGCGGTACTAGGCACGCTTCGCCTTGGCGAAGTCAGCCGCGCTTGTGCCTGCCAACCGGCCGAAAACCGCGCCTTTCATCAAACCCGACCCACCGGGATAATTGTTAAAGAACGATCCACCGGTAATTTCACCCGCCGCGAAGAGTCCGCTAATTACGTTCTCGCCGGTGTCTTTGACTTCGCCTTTTTCCGTGATGCCGATTCCGCCGAAGGTAAACGTTATGCCGCAAGTCACCGGAAAGGCATAATAGGGCGGCGCGTCCAAGCGCTGCGCCCAGTTGGACTTCACCGGGCTGATGCCTTGAGTGCACTTGCCGTCATGTTTCGAAGGATCGAACGGCGCATCGTTCACCGCGTCATTGAACGCGGCGACTGTCTTTACGACATTTTCCCAGTCTAAGCCCGGCAATTTTTTTGCCAAAGCTTCCATCGTATCGGCGGAGACATGAAAGCCGCGGTTATACTCCGAGCGCAGCAGCGGACGAGTTTTGCTGTCGAATATTTGGTAGGCCGTGCGCCAGGGCAAACGCAATACTTCGCGGCCGCACTTCGCGTAAGTATAGCTGAAGAAATCTTCGCCCTCGTCGACGAACCTCTTGCCGTTGATGTCGACCATGATCCCGTAGGGATACGAATAGCGATGCTCGTAGGCGCACTCGACGTCAGGAGCTTCCGCGTCGACCAATACCGCGTGGCAGCCGCTCCAGTGACCAATCGGCTGCGCGCCGAGCCCCAACGCGATATTGAGCACTTCACCTGAGTTGTAGCGCGAGCCACGGACTTTCACTAAATCCCAACCGGTACCGAGGTAGCGCGCGCGCATTTCCGGATTGGCCTCGAACCCGCCAGCAGCTAACACGACAGCGCGGCTGTTAAAATCCACCAAACCTTCTCTGGTTTGAACCCGGACTCCGGTGACCTCGCCCTTTTTATCGAGAATCAAACCCGTAGCCCTGGCTTCATAGATAATTTCAATGCCTTTGTTCTCGGCGGTCGGAAATAGCATCTCCACGAGACCCAGACCGCCATCGTTCACCGATATCACTCGTCCGGATGGAAATTTAATCTTGCCGCCCGTCTTCACCGCGTGAGTGCTGGTGGAAAGGATCCATTTCACTTTCAGATCCGTCAACCATCGCACCGTCGCA
>CAWDPO010000015.1:0-200376 GCA_963804165.1 uncultured delta proteobacterium | reverse complement strand
CAGGTCTCGACTACCGTCGCAGGTTATTATGCGAAATGAGAATGAGTCGGAGAAACCTTGCTTGGTGAAAGGAATCCAGCGTCAAAAATCAATATCGATTTTTTCCACGGACGCCGTAAATGCACCCTAGTGTTGTAACAGAGTATGATGAAGCAGAATTAATACGTCATGGCTAAACCCTGGTTTGTGATCCCAGTCCAAACAGCAGGAGCGGTGTCTACTGCCTAGTGTTCGATCTGCTTACACGTTTTGCTCTTGGCGAACGCCACGTCGAGAGCAAATCCGGTCAACACCACATTCCATGCTTCGTTCTCGGAAATGCCACGTCCTTTGATCGAGCGCCATAGATGAATGATTTCTTCCTCTGTCACGGTCTCGAAAACTTCCTGGTCACGCTCTTTATCGAGCACACAATTGGTGTTAATTGGCATCATCCTCGACTTTTTCGGTATTCGATATTATGCGCACTGCTTTGATGTTCGACGCCAGTAGTAGAAGGACTTAAGTGCGCTCGCGGAACGTCACTACAAATTGGGATCGTCGACGCGAACAATTCTCCGATTGCGCTGCGTCGGCTTGGGTTGTCTAGCCACTCATCAGGAATTGAAACCTCGCCTATTTTTTTCTCTTTAGGATTGAGCAATAAGAAGCAGTTGTCAGGAATGAATTGGGGCGGCTCGATCACATACCATCCGGAATACCCCTGCTCGGTTAGAACGTCCTGGAGGATATTCTTTTTTCTAGTGTTTCCATAAACTCTCCGTGCTTTTGCCGCGAATTACCGTGACAGTAGTGTTTGTCATTTGGCGAATTCTTTCACGGCTCAACGGTGCCTTGCCCCTCGCAAAAAAACCTGCGCGAGAATGTCTATTTTGCGTGAGTTTAGCGTAAAGGGGATTGAAAACGGTCCAATATTGGACACTTTTGAAAAAAAATCGCGGGCAGCTGGTGTGGGTGGTCGGGGCCTTACAGGCGGTGAATTATTTTCCTGACGCCTGTTGCGGGTGTCAAACATCTCTCCGGGGATGAGACCTTGAGAGGGTTCATAGCTCTCATGCGCCAACCTCCAGAGATGCAGCAGCAAATAACCAAATACCTGAAATTCGCCGGGTAGGGGAGGTTTGAGTCGGTCCTCTTTCCGGGCCAATGAACTGAGATCCTGGGCTGTGTCTGAACTCAGAGCAAAGCGACTATTTAGTTGATTGGCTCCTTCGTTGTTTTTTCGCCTAGAAGCCGCAGTGCTTCTTCGTCTGTTAGCGCCTCCACTTCAGCTAAGATCGCTTGTAATTCACTCTCGTTTAACTGCTTTCCCTGAATGCTCGATAATAACAGTTGCCATCTCTGCCACGGTTGGAGATTGAAACAGAGATTGAAGCGGCACCTTTAGTTTGAATTGCTCGACAACCTTGGAAATCAATCGTGTGGCCGCTAGGGAATGCCCCCCGAGGTCAAAGAAGTTGTCATGGATACCAACGTGGTCCAAAGACAGAATGTTGGCCCATAGCTTTGACAGTTCATCTTCGATCGGCGTACTTGGGGCTACGAAGGATGTATCGAGAGAGGGTCGCTTATTTCCGGGTTCCGGCAAAGCACGTCGGTCAACCTTTCCCGTAGAAAGAGTGGGAGGTTGTCCAGAGCCACGAAGTTAGCGGGAATCATGTAATCGGGAAGCCTCTCCTTCAAAAAATTTCCGAGGTTCGTGGTAGTAGGCGGCGGTTGAGTATTTGCGACAAAGTACGCTACCAGCTTCGTATCGTCGGTTTGGTTATTCATCGCGATGATCGTAACTTCCTTTACCTGTGGATGGACCGTTAGCACTGCCTCTACCTCGCCGATATCGACCCGAAAACTTCTGATCTTCACCTGGAAATCTTTGCGGCCGATCAATTCCAGACAGCCATCTTCGGACCTTCGCCCCAGATCGCCGGTAAGGTAAACCCGTTCGTCATCCGGCCCTGATTGCGGCAAGAATTTGGTTTGGGTCAGATCCGGTCTTCGCCAATAGCCTGAGGAAAGGAAAGGACTCTTCACTGCGATTTCACCAGGCTGATTGAATTCGACTTCCCTGCCAAACTCATCTAACAGGGAGAAATCCATCCCCTCGACCGGATAGCCAGCAGGCACACTCGTTCCGCTTAACCGAGTGTCCTTGTCGAGATAATAGAGACAGACAGGGCCCGTTTCGGTTGAAGAAAACGAATTGACGAGCAGGCATTCCGAGGAGAAATGCGTCCTGTAAAGTGCGACATCGCTCGCGTATACAGGCTCCCCTTCTAAACGGATCAAGCGTAGCTTTGGAAAGCCTTTCTTGTCAGAAAGAGAGTTTAGGAAATGACGAAATGCCGTCGGAAATGAGTAGTAGAAAGTCATCTGTTCTTGGATCAGCCAATCGGCCAGTCCGACCAGGCCCTCTTCCTTCACGTAAAACGGGCAGAGGGCAGCGCCATTGAGCAAGATCTCAAATGCGTATTTGCCGAAGCAAGAATCGCGGGTGAGAACTACTGATCGATCTTCCGCACAGATGTGGAAATAGTTCGTCGCGTTCATAACCGCATGCAGTACGTGGCGATGCGTCTTCAATCCTCCTTTTGCTTGCCCTGTCGAACCCGACGTGTAGCGAATATGAGAGTAGGCGTCAGGCGATACCGAGGTCTGTATATTCTCTTCACTGAGGGCGGGGTCGAGATCGTCCGCGTTGATCAATTGCTTTTCACCCTTGGCCCATTTGCTTGCTGCCAAACCAGTGCTGCTATCCGCAATGATAAGAGGGGCCTGCGAATCATCCAAAATGTGGGCGGTTCTGGCATCGGGAGCGAGGGGATCGATCCCCAGGGAAAACTTCCCGGCCTTCAGTACCGCCAAATGCGCGGTCAACAAGCCGACACCGTCCTTCACTAAAAGCGCCACCGGCTCTTGGCCTTCTCCTCTCCTGGCCAAAATCGCGCGCGCTAGACGATTGGCGGCCTTATTCAATTGATCATAGTTTAAACTGCCGTTCTTCGTCCTGACTGCCGGACGGTCAGGATACCTGCGTACAATCCTTTCGAACCGTTCCGGGATAGACTGGTTGATTTCTATTTCCTCAAATTCAACAAAAGGTCCCGTCGGGTGAAAACACTTCGCCCGAATCGCCTCTTGCGCGGTAGGCAACGTCATATCTTTTCGACGGAACTCGCTCATTCTAGATCCCATTTTCATCGTGTTCCGGTGCAAAGTCAACGTTGAAGGAAGTACTTGGGGCAGTTCAAACTTAAGCGAAGCTAGACACTATGTCTGGCTTTAGCCAAGCTGCTCCTAAGGCGGCCGTTGGTTTTAAAAGACTTTGGAGGTGATCGATGTAGAACTCGAGAAAACACCTAGCAATCAAAAATTGTTCGTCATCCGGAGTAATATTGACGTCGAACTGTTTCTCTAACCAGATGTATCGTCTCCGACGGGTAACGACCTGCTCGATTTACCATGTCCTTGTCGATCGATTATTCGAATAAAGTATCGCCCGTAGAGAACTGTGCTATAATTGCGCGCCATGATCGACACAAGGCGCCTGTGGAGCGTCGTCTTGATTACTCGCCGATACGTTCGACACTCCGCCCGTCTGTGGTTTGAGTCGGAACCTGGTTCGTCTCTCTGGATCTGCGATCAGCTCGAAATTGACGCATCGTGGCGCCGCCGCTTGCTCATTTCATTCAAGAGGCGCGCGATTCAGAATTATGAACTTCCAAACTTAGTGAAAACGTTTTTTGCAATGACGAACGCGCACGGGCTGGCATGACGGGTCGTTCCATCCTGCTGTTGATCGATGTCGAACCGGAGCCACGAAAAACGCGTGGAACCGCGGAGGAGTGGGCAGGTTCTCAGAGTGCGCTGGCGAATCTCCAAGCGCTCAGACGACAAGTCGAAAAACACACACGCAGTCCGGTATTGTTCAACTGGTTTATTCGCGCCGATCCGCAGATCCAGAAAAGTTACGGCAGGGCGGACTGTGTCGCCAAGGCGTGTCCCGAGATTATCAAGACAATCAAGGAGCACGGTGACGGATGCGGCATCCACCCTCATCTTTGGCGTTGGGACGCACGTCGCGGTGAGTGGTTCAGCGAGTTCAACGATCGCGATTGGACGGCCGAATGCCTGAACAGTTCAATACAAGCTTTCGAAAAAATCTTCGGCCGTTCACCCGACTCCTGTCGATTCGGTGATCGATGGCTGAATCAACATGCCGTAGAGCTGATGCACGCCTCCGGCATTCGGTTCGATCTGACGGTCGAGCCGGGTTTGCCGGATGAGCCCGTATTCGACGACCCGCACGCCACCGGCTGGTTGCCCGACTACAGAGAAACGCCACGCGAGCCATATCGCCCCTCCAGAGAAAATTTTCTCGTCGCGCAAAACGGGGAAGTGAACGAGGACTCTTTATGGATCGTGCCGCTAACCACAACCGCTCCCCTCTGGCGGTTGAGGCGACACCCACCTTACTTGATCAAGGCAAGTCGCGCACCCAATCTCGCGCTCAGTTCATCTTTTGTCTGGCCGCACCTGCGGGACCAATTGAATCTTCAATCGAAGGTCCCGCTGGTGATCGTAGTCCGAACCGGTGACTTGTCGAAAAGCGGCTGCCTCGAGAACTTTTTACAGACAACGAATCATTTGGTGAAGCATCCGGCGCTGGCGGATTGTGAATTTACGGATCCTTCCAGTGCCATCGCGAGATGGCAAGCCTGTGACGGCGACCTGTCGTCGCCCGCCAAAAGTCTAGTCCAGCTGTGACCGCGCTGTGTGTGCGCCGGCGGAGAAGCGCGCGCCGATCAAAAACATGCTCGATATCGCTCAACCCACCGTCGACCTGAGTTTGTTCCCTAGTTTCAGCAGCAGCCAGCTGACGAAGAGAAATACCGCGAGAATCGCGACACAGTAGAGAAAAACGCCACTGTAGCCGCCCACTCTGCCGGGGTTAAAGAACGGGTATGCGTAGAAGCCCATGATTGCGCCGCGGATAATCGAATAGGCTAGGTACATCAGCGGATAGATCAGCCAGTAGACTATCTGATTCACTTCAAGCCCCGAGTGCGGCGGCTGGATGAGCCACTCCAGCACCACAACTACGGGCATAATGTAGTGAAGCACGATGTTCACCCACGGCAAAAGGTTGCCCAGATCCTCGTTCCGGAGCAAGACGCTGAAGACAATACCGACAAGGGCCATACAAACCACTGATGTCCCGCGAATGATGTCATCGGTCGGGGTTGGCTGCCGACGGTTGAAGAGGGCGATCGCACCGACAATCATGACGACGGCGGCAAAGATGTTGGACAAATTGGTGAAGTAGCTGAAGAAGTTGACGACGTTGAAGCCACTGTGAACATGGAGAACGAGTTGCGTGACGATGGCCCCTAGCGTTAGCAGACCGAATAACAGCCAGATCGCGATGAGGATGTTTCGCTTAGGCATCACCCACCTCGTGTCGAGGGTTGTGGCAGTCGCTTTCGACTTGTCACAGTTCCGCGTGAATTACCGTTTTGGTCGTCGAGTTGTCATCAAATTTCAGTTTTGTGACGACGCCACCCCTGTGCATCCTCGCGGAGCGGAGAATGACGCTTGCCAGTTCTTGATTGGCCGAACTCGTCTTTAAGGTTTTAAGATTCAGTTAGAAACAAGAATCTTCATGCAGCTGCATAAAGATCGATAGTCGAGTGCCACCGTTCGTAGGTGGTGGGTGTGAATTTTCCCCGGTAGAATTATCTTTGGGTGACGACAGCAGGCTGAAAGCTAGATGCCCCCGGTTGCATCGGTACGCCGGAGCGGTCGATTTGCGGCGATAAATATCGGCGCACCATCTGCAAGATAACCTTCAACTCGGTTGGCTTGTGCATTATTTCAGCGGCCCCAGCCGCAATCGCGCGCTCAACAAAGTCCGCCTTGGGATTAAAGGCGGTATTGACGATTACAGGTATATGTTTGGTGGACGGATCAGCTTTGATCCGGGCCGTTGCTTCGTCGCCCGTCATCTCGGGCAAGCCGAGATCCATGATGATGAGATCGGGTTGCGCCGCGCGCGTCTGAACTAGGGCTTCCAGTCCCGTTGCCGCTTCAATGACCTCGTAGCCCGATCTTCGTAGAAGAAAGACAAGAAGTTCTCTAACGTCGGAATTGTCTTCAACAACCAGTATCCGATTCTTGCCACCCATGAGCCAGCTTATTAGCATTTAATGTGCCGAGCGACTTCCTAGGTCGATGAGCCCCACCTGGGCAGGTTTGGCGGAATTTGTTGGATCACTGGGTAAGTTGCGGCCGTCGAAAGGAACCAAAGTGACTCTGTTTACTTTTCATACAGTCGCGTGAAGATCATGGTTGGATGTCCGAATTTGTCCAGCCGCAGGCCCCCGATGGTGACCCGAGACCATGGATTCGGCAGATCTCGGACCACTGACGATCATAGCAAGATAGGCCTATCTCAAAGAGTAATCGCCGATGTACATTCAGCAGTCAGTGAAGCCTTGGTTTAAGCTGGAGGTATCTATATCTGACCCGCTTAACTCTAATAACTTAATTCACTCTGGAACACCGATCTCACGTTAGTCCGAGCAACTGGATTTGACATTTTTTTAAAACGACCTTTAAATTTCGCGCACGGCACTAAGTGAAGTCTCCAACCCTCGTGCTGGTTTCGCCAACTCGCGCCGCGATGACGAAGAGATCGTGAAGCTTAATTCACGACCGCAAATAGATTTATGAAAGTTTGGCGTCCCCGACGGGATTTGAACCCGTGTTATCGGCGTGAAAGGCCGGTGTCCTGGGCCGAGCTAGACGACGGGGACGTACTGGTGAGCCGTGCCGGATTCGAACCGGCGACCCTCTGCTTAAAAGGCAGATGCTCTACCGACTGAGCTAACGGCTCGCTGGCGGAATTCAACCCATCTTTAATAACGGTAATGCGCAGTTAAGTCAAACATTCTACTGCAAAATTAGGTGCAGAAAAGGTTCGAGAATCAAAACCTTACATGAGGTTAACTGTCTTCGCAGGTGTTCACAATGTCTCCGCTGCGGGCGCGTCAATATCGTGAACCGAGTTCGTTTGTCATGTTCGCAATGGAGCTCGGTCACGGGTCACGAGCTCGGGTTTTAATCACCGCCTTAACGTTGCTTCGGGTCGAGAATGTCGCGCAAACCGTTGCCCAAAATATTCAGCGACAGAATCGTCAAAAAAATCGCCGCCGCGGGAAACGCGATGACGTGCGGATAACTGCGCATGGCGCGGTAGCCGTCCTGCACGAGCGTGCCCCAGCTGGTGCCCCAAGCGCTGTAGGGGTCGTTGATACCGATGCCGATGAAGCTCAGCGTCGACTCGGCGAGTATCGCGGACGGAATACTGAACGTCAGCGTAACGATGATCGGACCGATGATATTGGGCAGGATGTGGCGCAAGACGATTCGGCGGCGCGATGCACCGAGCGCCTGGGCGCTCTCGACGAAAAGAAATTCTTTGGCTTGCAGCACCTGGCCACGGACAATGCGCGCGAAACGCACCCAGGTGACCAAACCCAATGCGACCAGCAGCCCGCCGATGTTTCTGCCGAATACCAGCGACAGCAAAATGAAGATCAACATGTCGGGTAAACCGTAAAAGAGATCGACAATACGCATCATCGCGTGATCCCAGTTGCCGCCTTTGAAGCCGGCGATCAGGCCGTAGGTTGTACCGATAATCAGGGCGATAAATGCGGTACCTAGACCTACGGCGATTGACACGCGTGCGCCGTACAACACGCGCGTCAAAAGATCGCGGCCGAGGCCGTCCGTGCCCATCCAATGCGCCGCGCTGGGCGCTTCCAGTAAACGTTTTTCCTCGAGCCCTCCGACGGTATAAGCGGAAAGCCATGGCGCGAACGCTGCCAAGAGCACGACGAGCAAAACAAATCCGGCGCTGACGCCGAGAAGCCGATTGTGTGGTCTTTGATAGGAATTCATGAATTCGGTTCGCTTGCGTCTCGCCAGGATTTTATTCGGTACGAATTCGTGGGTCGACGTAGCCGTACAAAACATCGACGAGAAAATTAGCGCCCACCAAGATCACCGTATAGATCAGAGTCACCCCCATGATCAGCGGATAGTCGCGGTCGGTGACGGCAGTAATGAAATATCGCCCCATGCCGGGTATGGCGAAAACGTATTCGACCACGAAAGAACCTGTGAGCAGAGCGGCGGTAAGCGGGCCCATCACGGTTAGAACGGGGATCAGCGAATTGCTCAACGCGTGTTTCACCACTACCGCGGACTCGGTAACTCCCTTGGCGCGCGCTGTGCGCACAAAATCTTCGCCGAAGGTGTCGATCAACGTGGAGCGCAAGAGCGCGGCGAGATAAGCCGCCGGCGCCGCGCCGAGGGTCATCGTAGGCAGGATCACGCTGCTCCAGGCATCCCAACGGCCGGCCTGAAGCCAGCCGAGTTGCAAAGCAACCGCCCAAATCAGTAAAGCGCCGAGAATAAAGTTAGGCAGCGAGATGCCGAGCGTCGCCACGAAAATGCAACAACGGTCGACGATCGAATCGCGATAATAGGCGGCGCACAGTCCGAGCGGAAACGCGACCAGCAGCGCGAATATGAGCGCGAGCGTCCCGAGCAACGCCGACGTCGGTAAAGTATCGGCGATGATTTGGGTCACGGCGCGGTCGAGATATTTATAAGAGGGGCCGAGATCGCCGCGGGCAATTCCGGCGAGATAGCGTAGATACTGCTCCCACAACGGTTCATTGAGATGATATTTAGCTTCAAGATTGGCGATGATTTCCGGCGGTAGCTTTCGCTCGCTGTCGAAGGGACCGCCGGGCGCGACTCGTAATAGGGCAAAGGTGAGTGTGGCCACGGCCCACAGGACGACGACGCCGTGCGAGAAACGTTTGAGCAGCAGGGAGATCATCTGACTGTCAAGGTTAGTTTTCCTTCCAGGCAGAAATTAGGATGAGATCCTTCGCGATGCCAGACTGTTTGAAAACCCTGTCGGAGCCCTCGACCGCGCTCAGCGCGAACGCATAAGTATTTCACTTCTGTCGGTGCTTTCGCACGGTCCGATGCTCAGGATGACATAAGTCGTGCGTTGTTTTCCAGAAGGATTCAGCGGATTGCCGACGGCCAGTCGCTAGAAGATATCGGACTAACTAAAATCAGCCAGGGGAATTTCTGTGCTTTTCCAACGCCAACGAAAACCCGTCCTTGCGGATGTAGATCTGGCTACAATCCTGACGTTGAGTCAGTTCGCGCAATAAGGCGAGAAGCGGGTTGCGAGTGTCGCTATAGTCTTTAGGCGCCCCAGCGGCGCGCATGGCCTGGACGTCGTCGTTGCCGACGACGTAGCGCATCAGCAATTCGTCGTCGCTCAAGCTCGGGCCGCCGAGGTTGGCGCGCAATTCTTGAATCGTCGGCTGCGGGGGTTGCCATTTGGCAAACTCCTTGGCGCGCGACCGGTCCAAAATCTTTGCTTTGATGCTCGGCTCGACTTCAGCTGCCGCCTCCTCGCCCCAGTGGCCGGTGGCGTATTGGATCACTTGATCGGTCACCTGAGCGTAGCGCTCGCCTTTGATGACGTTGATGGCGGCTTGGCTGCCGACGAATTGCGAGAGCGGCGTCACCATGATCGGGAAGCCCAATTCTTCGCGCACCCGCACGCATTCTTCCAGGACTTCCGGAAGGCGATCGAGCATACTCAAGTTCTTGAGCTGAAAATGCAAGTTAGAGATCATCCCGCCGGGGACTTGATGAACGTATTGGCTGTAGTCGTATTCCACCGGAGCGCCGAGCGGCATGTTCTCTCGCTTGGCGATAAACGTCAGATCCGCTTCGACTGATTTCAAAGCTTTTTCATCGATGATCGGGGAATAGCCGAGCGCGCGGCAGTTTTGCGCGACATTGAAAATCGACGGATTCGATGAAGCGTTAGCCAACGGCGGTACCGAAGTGTCGATGATCTCGACGCCGAGCCTGATCGCTTCCAGCGCGCACAGCGGGCCGAGCCCCGTGGTACAGTGCACATGGAGCTCGATGGGAAATCCCGGCGCCTCGCGCTGTATCACTTGAATCAACACAATGGTGCGCTCCGGGGTCAGCAAGCCACCGGGATCTTTGAGACAGATGAAGTCGGGCTTGAGCGCGGCGGCAGCGCGCGCCTTGCGCGCGTAATATTCGTCCGAATGTTTCGGCGAGACTGAAAAAATCAGATTCAACACCGTCCGTAACCCGTTGCGATTGGCCCGCGTAACGGACTTTTTCCAGCCCGCCGGATCGTTGGACGGATTCGAGATACGAATCTGTTTGATGCCGTTGGCGACCATGCGCTCGAACCAGAGATCGTTCACCGAATCGGGAGTCAACTCAAAGGCGCTTAGCCGTTCCGAGCCGATGGCGCGCAGCGGGGTCCGGGTGATTTTCTTCGCCACCACGCGCATGCGCTCGAACGGATCCTCGCGCAATTCGCGCACGCACTTTTTGATGTGGCTCGAAGCGATCAGCTCGATTGCCTGAAAGCCCGCGTTATCGATGCGATCGGCGACGGCAAGCATCATGCCGGTGCGCATGTTCTCGGCCCACAGGCTCGCTTGACCGTCACGCAATGTTGTATCGACAAACTTTACTTCGCTCATGATTTTTGATTCCGCTTGTTTAATCGCAGAGAACGCCACGTTTGCAAAGGCTCGCTTGAACCATTTCAACTATGGCGCGGTAAGTGCCGCAGAATATTCTTCCAGCTTCTTTTCCAGCCAACGGGTGTTGACCGCGCCGCGGCGATAGTCGGAATCGGCGATCACGGTTTTCAAGAATGGAATGAGCGTGTCGATGCCGCTGACATGAAAACTATCCAAGGCTTTGGCGGTGTGATCCGCGGCAGCATCGCGCGAAACGGCGTGAACGATCAACTTGGCGAGCAGAGAATCGTAGTAGGGCGGCACGAAATAGCCGGGGTAGCAGTGCGTATCCAAGCGAATTCCTTGTCCCTGAGGGGCGAGCCATTCGGTAATCCGACCGGGGCAGGGGCGAAAGCCATGCTGCGGCGACTCGGCGTTGATGCGGCATTCGATGGCGTGGCCGGTAAAGTTGATGTCCGATTGCTTGAACGGCAACGGCTCGCTGCGCGCGATGTGCAACTGCTGCGCCACGAGGTCGACGCCGGTGATCATTTCTGTCACCGGATGTTCGACCTGGATGCGCGTATTCATTTCTAGAAAGTAAAAATCGGCGGTATCGTTGTCGTAGATGAATTCGATGGTGCCGGCGCTGCGGTAGCCGATGCTCCGCGCCAAGGTCGCCGCGGCGCTGCAAATCTTGGCCCGAACTTCGGGCGGCACGGCATACGCCGGTGCTTCTTCGATGATTTTCTGATGGCGCCGCTGCAGCGAACAATCGCGCTCGCCGAGATGGATGACGTTACCCTGCTCGTCGCCGAGAATCTGCACTTCGATGTGGCGCGCGTTGCCGACGTATTTTTCCATGTAAAGCGTATCATTGCCGAAGGCAGCGCGCGCTTCGGCCGCTGCGGTGCGAAACGTGTCTTCAATCTCGCTGGGATTGGTGACGAGCTTAATCCCCCGTCCACCGCCGCCGGCCGACGCCTTGAGCAGCAAGGGATAGCCAATTTGTTCGGCGAGCTCGGCTGCTTCGTCCGGATTCTTGGCGTGATCGGATCCCGGAACCAACGGCACTCCGGCTTCGCGCGCGATTTTACGCGCCTCGAGCTTGTCGCCCATCATGCTGATATTTTCAGCGCTCGGCCCGACGAAAGTAATTTTGTTTTCACTACATGCTTGGGCTAAGGCCGCCCGTTCCGAGAGAAAACCGTAGCCCGGATGGAGCGCGTCGCACCCTGTGCCGTGCGCAGCGGCGATCAGGTTTTCGACCTTCAAGTAACTATCTGTCGAGCGCGCCGGACCGATACACACCGCGCGGGTGGCCATTTGAGCAGCCATGCTTTCTCGGTCCGCGTCCGATACCGCAGCAACCGTTTCGATACCCAAACTTTGGCAAGCTTTAATGACACGGACGGCAATTTCGCCGCGATTGGCGACCAATACGCGAGTGACACTCATGGATGCTCCGAGAAATATATCAAGTACAAATAGAAGAGCAGACGGTTTCTTGACGGGATCGAAAAGTGTCTAGCAGGATGGCGAAAAACTTTGTTGGAGTCCTTCGACAAGCTCAGGACGAACGGACACAAGATTGAAATCGTATAAGAATTTCCGTTCATGCTGAGCTCGTCGAAGCATTCTTCGCTTTTTCAGCTTTCTGCTGGCTTACGGCTTGACGATGAATAACGTCTGACCGAACTCGATGAATTGACCGTTCTGCACAACCAGTTCAACGATCGTGCCGTTAACGGCTGAGCGTACGCTGTTGAAAACTTTCATGACTTCGATCAGTCCGACGGTGGTGTCTTCCGTGATCTGCTGGCCGATTTTGACGAACGGCGGCGCGCCGGGTTCCGGGGCAACATAAAATGTTCCGAGCAGCGGCGCAGTGATCGCTAACATGCCCTCGGGAACCACCACCGGCTTGGCCGCCTGCGGCGCGACGGCGGCCGCTGCAGCGGCCGGCTTCGGCGCTGCGGGTGCCGGGCTGGGCGCCGCGGTTACGGCAACCGGCTGCGATGTGCCAGCGATAGGAATCGGATCGCCTTTGCTCACCGTGATCTTGAGCTCGCCGACTTCGAGCTGAAAGTAATCGAACTTGGATTCGTCGATCAGTTTCAGTATGTGCAAGACATCATCTTCGCTGAGTTCCATTTGCGGGCCTTCCTCCGAGTTGATTGGTTTTATTTCTTATGCGATTTCGCCGTGCTTGGCAAACCACAGTGAGAGCGATGACAGACACTTTTTAAAATTGCTTAAAATGCGGCAGTCGCCTATTTTGCCGCGGGCTTCACATTGCGCAGATCCATCCGGGCCATCGAATTGTATTCCAACCCGGTAAACTTCGGGCTCAGCAGGGTCGCTTCGCTTTTCCAAAACAGCGGCGCGATCGCGGCACCGGTTTCAGTAAGAATTGTTTGTGCTTCATCGTAGAGCCGGCTGCGCTTCGTGTTGTCTTGTTCGCGCGCCGCTTGTTCGAGCAATTGGTCGTAGCGCGGATTTTTCCACCGACCGTGATTGTTGCCGCTGTTGGAAGTGAAAAGCTTCATAAAATTATCGGGGTCCGGGTAGTCGGCGCCCCAGCCGGCGCGGTGCACCACGAAGGGATCATTCTGCAGCTTTTTTAGGTAAACTTTCCACTCCTGATTTTCGATCCTCACGATCACGTTCAAATATTTTTGCCACATGCCCTGCACCGCTTCGGCTACCAGCTTGTGATCGTCCTGCGTGTTGTAGCCAAAAACGATCGGCGGCAATCCCTTGCCGTCGGGATAGCCGGCTTCGGTCAAAAGCCGCTTGGCTTCGTTTGGATTGAATGCCAGACCGATCTCGGGATTATGCGCCAGCATGCCGGGCGGAATCCAAGATGTCGCCGGTGTCTGTCCGCCCTGGAGGATTTTGGGGAAGACGTTTCGGTCGATGGCCATCGCAAAGGCCTTGCGTAGTTTCGGATTGTCGAAGGGCTTGCGGTCGACAGCAAAGCCGTAATATTCGCCGCGTAGTTGCGGCACAACTTTGTAGCCGGGCATTTTCGCCAACCGCGGTTTATCCAAAGTCGGGATGCTGTGTGACTCGTCTATGAAATCCAAATTGCCTTGCTCGTACATCGCCACTGCCGTGGTCTTTTCGTTGATCATGACCATGGTGACTTTGTCGATCGCCGGCTTGCCGCGAAAGTAGCTCGGGTTCGCGCTGAGCTCGATTTCGTTCTCGTGTTTCCAGGACGTCAAGCGATAGGGCCCATTGGTGAGCAGATTCCCAGGCTCGGTCCACCGGTTGTCGAATTTCTCGATGACATCCTGGCGCTGTGGGTAAGTGACTTCGAAAGTAGTGATGGCGAGAAAGTAAGCGGCAGGGTGGCGCAAAGTGACGACCAAGGTTTGATCGTCCGGCGCTTGGACGCCGACTGCCGAAGCGTCTTTAATTTTGCCCTCGGCATACTCTTGAGCATTGGCAATATCGAAAAGAATATATGCGTACTGGGATGCAGTTTTCGGGTTGAGCAAACGTTTCCACGAATACTCGAAGTCTTGCGCACGCACTTTCTTGCCGTCGCTCCACTGCACGTCGTCGCGCAAATGAAAAACTATTTTCGTGCCCTTATCTAAGAAGTCCCAATTTTTGGCGATCACCGGTGCGGGCTTTAAGTCTTTATCGAACTCGGTGAGGCCAACCATGAGGTTCGCTATCACGTTAAACGACACGTGATCGGTCGCCAGCGACCAATCCAGACTGGGCGGTTCGGTGCCGAGGTTGACCCGGAACTGGATTCCGCCGCCGCTTTTCGTCGTCGATTTGCATGCGCTCAGCAAGGCGGCGAGAGCGAGAGTGATCGCCGACAGATGCAATAATAGTTGGAATGTTTGTCGTCGAAGCAAAGAAATATCTATCTTGCTTGTAAGGGTGTTAGCCGGTATTACTACCGCAATACTGGAACGCCTTCAAGAAAGGGATCGGTCCTATGGATGCAAAAGATTTATTGGCGAATAGCCTGGTCATCGAGGGGCACCGCGACGTTTACGAGCAGCTCTATCGGATCTCCATCGGTGAAAAATCGCCGATCCGCGATGCCGTGGCACCCAGGCTGATTCGCGACGGCATCAACATGACCGTCTACGCCATCAGCGGCGATTCCTATTCCCATTCGCAAAACACCGGACGCTATCTGGAAACCGCGCTCGATCAGATCGACCAGTTTCTCGAAGAGGCACCGCGCTCAGAGGGTATGATCCAGATGGTCAAGACGCGCGGCGATCTGCCGGAAAAAGTCGAGCCGGGGAGTGTTAAATTTTTGCTCCACTTCGAAGGCTGCATGCCGCTGCGCGGCAGCATCCATAACCTCAGAAACTTTTACCGCATGGGATTGCGCTCGCTACAGCCCGTGTGGAATTTTCGCAACGAACTGGGCGATGGCGTCTGGGAAAACCGCACTGGCGGCGGCCTGACGAATTTCGGCGTTGAAGTGATCAAAGAGGCGAATCGCTTGGGAATGGTCGTCGATCTGTCGCATATGAACCGCGAGGGATTTTTTCAGGCGTTGGACGCGGCTACGGCGCCGTTGCTCGTGAGCCATGCGAACGCCTGCGGCATGCTCGACAACCCGCGCAATCTCGCCGACGATCAAATCAAGGCGATCGCAAACCAGGGCGGCCTGGTTGGAATCCTGGCCTTGCCCGAGCGTGTAGGGAAAGGCGAAGTAGCGATCGAAGATATGCTCAAGCACATGGACTACATGATCAATCTGGTCGGCATCGAGCATCTCGCGTTGGGAATGGACTTTGTCAAATACGACGGGCCGCGCACGCTCAAGGATCGTCACCATCCGCTGCACAAGGACCCGCTGATCAAAGGCTTCGAGGAAATCGAAGATTTGCCGAATCTGATCGGCGGCTTGCAGCGCCATGGCTACAAGGATGAGGACATCAAATTGATCCTCGGCGAGAATTACTTGCGGGTGCTGAAGACGATCCTGCCTGAGCAGTCGGTGATCTGACTTGCGCGAATTCGCATGACGTCACATTTGATCCGCGATGAATGCCTGCGCAAGGATCTTTCCTCTCCCTCGACGGGGGAGGATGAAGGTGGGGGTGTCCATCCATTGCAGTATGCTGGCACCCCCATCCTTACCTTCCCCCGTCGAGGGAGAAGGTACCTTTCTGAGCTCGCTAGTGCTTATTTTCATTTGAATTTGGCTTTTCCAGCGCGATCTACCAGCGCCTATCTATCATGATAGTCGGTGCTTCGATTCCACGCATTGACGGCGTTGAGAAGGTGACCGGTGCGGCGAAATTTACCGGCGATCTCGCCATGCCCGGTCTGCTCGAGGCCAAAGTGCTGCGCAGCCCGTTGCCGCACGCGCTGATCGAATCGATCGACACGAGTAAGGCCGGGGCGCTTCCCGGCGTCGTGGCAATTTTGACCCGAGATGATCTCAAAGACATCGATCCATATTATGGCAATTGCCTGCGCGATCGCGCGGTGGTTGCGATCGACCGGGTTCGCTTCGTCGGCGAACCCGTGGCCGTTGTTGCTGCTGAAGACGCGCTGACCGCAGAAGAGGCGCTGTCACTGATCGACGTGCGCTATCAGGAATTGCTCTGCGTGGCTGATATCGACGCCGCGCTTGCCGACGGCGCGCCGCGTCTGCACGATCACATGGCGCGCAGCGGTGAATTCCACGACGTTAGCTGGCGTCGGCACTGACTTCGGCGGCAACATCTGTCATCGCGAGCAATTCGTCAAAGGCGATCCCCCTTTTGGTTTCGCGCAAGCCGAAGTGATCATCGAAGAAACTTTCACGTTTCCGATGGTCTGCCAGTATGCAATGGAGCCCCACACGACGATCGCCCAGGTGACTCCTGACGGCATCACTCTGTCGAGCTCATCCGCGCACCCGTTCTTGGTTCGTTCCGAGCTGGCGCATATGTTTCACTTGCCGCACTCAAAAGTGGAAGTGGTGGTGCCTTTTGTCGGCGGCGCCTACGGCAGTAAGTCCTATTTCAAAATCGAACCGCTGGTCGTCGCGCTGGCGCGCAAAACCGGCGGCAGGCCGGTGCGTGTTGTTCAAAGCGTTGCCGAATCGATGCTGACGACACGCCGCCATTCGGCGCGCGTGCGGATCAAGACCGGCGTCAAGCGCGACGGAACTTTGCTCGCGCGCGAAGCGGAAGTATTGCTCGATACCGGCGCCTATGCCGACAACGGCCCGCGGGTCGCGAAACGCGCGATCAGCCGCATGATCGGTCCGTACAAACTCGATCACTGCGAGGTCGATGTGTTGGCGCTTTACACTAATACTGTCCCGGCGGGCTCGATGCGCTCCATCGGCGGGCCGCAAACGATTTGGTCGCTGGAATCGCACATGGACACGATCGCAGCGCGACTCGGTGCCGACCCGATTTCATTTCGCCTGCGCAATCTCCTGCGGCGCGGCGAAGTCTTGAAACCCGGAGCGACCCCGATTGACGCCGATCTATGCCAGGGCACAAAGGCCGCCGTGGAGTCTTTGAATTGCCTGCATGCCCGCAGTTCCAAACACAGCGGTGCCGGTGTTGCCGTCGGCGTTTCCGATTCGGAGGCGATGCCGGTGTCCGTTGCGCTGGTGCGATTGCTCGCCGACGGCAGCATGCTTCTGCTCGCCGGGAGCACTGAAGTCGGCCAAGGCGCGCGCACCGTTCTCTGTCAAATCGTCGCGCATGAATTATCGGTGCCCGTCGAGCGGGTGTCGATGCGCGGCACGGATACCGGTGTGACGCCCTTCGATCGCTCCACCGGTGCGAGCCGTTCGACCACGGTTATGGGTAGCGCCGTCAAAGCCGCCGCTGAGGATCTGCGCAAGCAATTGATCTGCGCCGCGGCGGAAATTCTTGACACGACCACGAACACGATCACGTTGAAAGACGGGGAAGCTTGTTCAGCGGGCAAGCGCCTCGACTACAGCAAGATCGTGAGCGCTTACTTCGGTATGCCCGGAGGTGAATTGATCGGCCGCGGCTACATGCGCCCCGGCAGCGGGCTTGGTTCGACATTCCCGCTGTTTTGGGAAACCGGTATGGGCGCAGCAGAAATAGACGTGGATGGCGAAACCGGCGAGCTGCGGATCAAACGCTACGTTACCGTGGCCGACGTCGGTAAGGCGATCAATCCAATCCAGGCAGAAGGCCAGGACGAAGGCGCGGCGATCCAAGGCTTCGGCCACACCTTGTTCGAGTCCCTGGTGTATGAGAATGGGCAACCGCTCAATGCCGGCTTGATCGACTACCGCGTGCCCCGCTTCACCGATTTGCCGGACCGGTTTGACTCAATATTGATAGAGAATCATGATGGTCCCGGCCCCTACGGCGCCAAGGGAATGGGCGAGTCGGGAATCGTCTCCGTGGCGCCGGCGGTCGGCAATGCGCTTTATCGTGCGGCTGGTATACGCATCCGCGAATTGCCGCTGACACCCGAACGTGTTTGGCGCGCATTTCAGAATGCGAAGCAGGCGAAGACGGGTGTATAGTTGCGGGACTCGACGAGAAAGGAAAATACGATGAAACCAATTAGAATGCTGGCGCTAGCCACACTGTTGCTGCTGGGTGTCTTGCCACAATCGAGCTCGGCTAAAATCATAGTCGGGCTGTCGTCGGTCAACGTAGCTTTCTTACCGGTTTACGTTACCGAAGCCAAGGGATTCTTTAAAGACGAAGGGCTCGATGTTCTGCTGGTTTTGTTCAATGCCGGGGCAACGAATCTCCAGGCGCTCATCGGCGGCGATGTGCAGATCATGGGCAGCGCCTTCGTGGAAACGATCGGCGGGCGCGCCGCGGGGGTCGATATCAAGAATTTTTGGGGCGTCTCCAATATCATGCCGTTCCAGCTTTACTCGCAGCCGGATTTCAAGTCGATGAAGCAAGCCAAAGGCAAACGGTTCGCGATCAGCCGCTTCGGGTCGCTCACGGACTTTTTGACGCGATCGAGTTTGCGCCACTTTCGCGTGGATGAGAAGGACGTAACGATTCTCCAGATTGGCAGCACGCCGGCACGCTTCGCCGCATTGTCGGCAAAGGGCGTGGACGCTTCCCTGGTGTGGTTCCCGGTGACGGAGATCGCGAAAGCACAGGGATACAATAAGCTCCTCGACTTGAAAGAAGTCTTTCCGGAATGGCCCTATGAAACATTTGCCGCCAGGGAGTCTTATCTCAGCAAGGAAAAAGATCAAGTCACGAAATTTCTTCGCGCCTATCAAAAGGGCGTCAAGTATACCCATGAGAACAAGGCCGATGCGGTGCGAATCATGGGGAAATATGTCAAGTTGGATCCCGCCTACGCTCCGGCGGGTTATGACGAGTATCGCGATTCGTTTCCGCTCAACGGCCAAATCTCCGAAAAAGTAATTCCCGTTGTGATCGAAGAGGAATTCCAAACGGGACGAATAAAAAAGAAAGTGACCCTCGACGACATGGTTGACCGCTCGTTCATCAAAATGTTAGGGGGGAAGTAAGTCGGTCCAAGCAGGAGGGCGCTATGATTATCGATCTCGATTCCCATTTGCGTGAAGGTTACTTCATGGACGAAGTTTACGACTTGCCCGAACCCTACGCGCGCTTTACGCCGCAAAAAGCCGGCGAGGGCAGAAACCATAACACCAAGTGGATTCACCAGCTCGATCCCGGCGACCCGCAGGGACGCGCCGCGCATCGCCATCCTTATATCTACGATCCCAAAGTGAACTGGCGCAACGGTGAGATCGCGGCGCGCCAGATCGCCGGCCACGACATGGAGTTTCGCTATAACGACATCAAGAAGGAAGGTCTCGATAAGCAGATCCTCTTTCCCACAGGCATCAATGTCGCCACGGAAAACGTCGGCGGACTTGGACTCGCTTGCGCACAAGGGTACAACAACTGGGTCAAGAAACTCGTCAAAGGGCATGAAGATGTATTTCTGCCGGTCGCCATGGCGCCGGCCGGGTGCCCGGAAGAAATGGCCAACGAACTGCGCCGCTGCGTGAAAGAACTTGGCTTTAAAGCGTCTCATCTTGTGCCCTACATCGGCAGGCGAAACGTCGATCATCCGAGTTTTTATCCGTACTACCAGGCTGCAGAGGAGTTGGGCGTGCCGCTTTTCTGTCATCCCAACAGCAACGGCGATTTGACCGACCGCTTCGACAATTTTTTCAAGACCCACGTGCTCGGCCGGGTGATGAATTGCACGCCGGCCTTGGTCGCGCTTGTGCTCGGCGGCGTCTTCGAAATGTTTCCCAAGCTCAAAGTTGCGTTCTTCGAGTGCAGCGCCGAGTGGCCGCTATACTGGATGCACCGCATGGACGACGACTGGGAATGGGCGAAAGACTTTCCGCAGATCTCCGGCCAGCTCAAGATGCCGCCGTCGGAATACGTTAAACGAAACTGCTACGTCACTTGCGAAGCGGACGAAGGCGACATGAGCCAATCACTCAAAGAAGTCGGCGAAGATCACATCCTGATGGCCACCGATTATCCGCACTTCGATTCGGAGTTTCCGCACACGGTGTCGGGCATCATGGAACGGTCGGATTTGACGAAGCGTCAAAAAGAAAAGATCTGCGGCGAGAACGCCGCCAAGTTGTTGAATTTGTAATTGGTGGATTTGATTCCCAGCAAGCCTTGTCCGGCGAAAAAAACGGTAGGCTTTGTTTCGGGCGTGGAGATGGGCGATGGCTGAAACGTCGAGCCCGCGCACCGGCTATTTAGCGAGTCCGGCTTTTTTGGCGATCTCCTGCACGACCCGATGTTCTTCGCGAATCTCTGCAACCAGCCTCTCCGGCGGGAGGTACTCGGCGACCATGCCGACATTCCCGAGCCGCGATCCAACAGACGGTTCTTTGATAGCTTTTTCAAGCGCGCCAATCAGCGTCTTTGATACTTCGGCCGGCACGCCTGCCGGAGCGAAGAAAGCCGACCAAACGCCGAGCAGGTTCTGTTTATAACCGAGCTGCGCTAACGTCGGGATTTCGGGAAATTCCGGCGCCTTGGTCGATATGAGAATTCCCCGCATTGTTCCGGCTTTGAGGTGGCTGGCCGCGACGCCCTGCGCGACGACCACTCCCTCGATGTGGCCGCCCAGGGTAGCGGTGACGCCCGGTCCCGCTCCCTTGAATGGGACCATTGTGATCCCGGCGCCGGTGAGTGAGTTGATGATTTCGACAGTAAAATGGCCGACCGATCCAACGCCCACCGTGCCGATGCGCATGCCACCTGGATTCTTCTTCGCAAAATCCACCATCTCGTTGAAATTTTTGTAAGGAGCGTCGCTGCGAACGGCCAGCATTATGGGCGTGCGCCCCGCCAAGCCCAAAGCCGCCAGATCTTTGAACGGGTCGTAGGGCACCGTCTCCGGCGTGAGAATCCGGTTATAGACCAGCGATGCGTTGTTGGTAATGAGAATCGTGTAGCCGTCCTTGGCCGCTTTCACAGCCGTGTCGGTTCCCAGCGTTCCTCCCGCACCGGGCCGATTTACCGGCACGACCGGCACTTTGAGCTGCTTGGACAACTCCTCGCCGATCAGACGTCCCGCCACATCGGTCGTGTCGCCCGGAGCAAGGGGAATTACGAGGTTGATCGGCTGCCTGGGATAAGCTTGCGCCCAAAGGATTTGCGGTAAGGAGAATAGTGATGGAATAAAAAGCCAAACGATGAATTGGCGTAACATTAATCGACTCCTTCTAGCGGGCGACTTCTCCGCCCCATAGCTCTTTGAGGAAACCACTCTTGTCCAAATCTTCGGCGAAGCGGTTGTCGATCATCTCCGCAGCCTTGCGGCGCACGTTGGTGCCTTGCTCGCGCGCCACTTCGATCACGCCTGCGACCGTGCCTTCGGGCACGATCAAGCGGCGGTTGACCAGCAACTTCGCATAAGCGTCGTACGCCGATTGCAGCGCGTCGGCATCGTTGAGCTTGAGCGCCTTGCTCACGGCGGCTTTGCCTTTGTCCGGATTCTTCTCGACAAAATGGATCGATTCCGCCAGCGCGGCGGTCCATCTTTGCACCAGGGCAGGACGCTCTTTGAGCGACTTGGCATTGGTGTGCAGCGAACTGTAGACCGCCGGCACGCCGAGATCGTTCAGACGATAAATCACGTTGAAGCCATTGCGTCGCCCGCGGACGTCGAGCGGCGGCGTCACCAGAGCCGCTTCCGCGATACCGGCATGCATGGCGTTGAACGGTTCCACTTGGCCGGTGCCGCCGACGGTGCGAATGTTCACGTCATTCTCGCTGAGATTGAATTTCTTGAGCAGCGCGCGCGCCAATCGGAAGGTCAGATCGCCGGCCCTCGTCACCGCGATACTTTTGCCTTTCAAATCTTCCGGCCTCTTGATGTCTTTGCGAGCGAGCATGACCCAGGGCAGACCGACGAGCGGAGAAGCGATCAGCTTCGCGTCGCTGCCGGCGGCCATTCCGGGTATCGTCGCGTCGGCGGCGCAATAGAGGAATTGAATCTCGTCGGCGGCCAACGCCGCCAAAGCAACGCCGCTGCCACGAATCGAGACAGATTCAACCTTCATACCGTACTTATCGAAGAGGCCGTTATCGAGGGCGGCATACAGATGAATGAAACCGCCGGTGATCGCGCAGGCGGCGACGCGGACCGTGGTTGGCGATTCTCCCGGTTTGGCAAGGTATGGGTTGGCGTGCCCGAGAATCGGCAGACTGACGAAGGTGAGCATGGTCAGAGCGGCAATAAGAGTTTTCATACGCGGCCGTCTCCCTCCGAGTCTGCGGCATACAACCCCCCGGTCAGCATTGTCAAGGTAGAAGTCGATATACTACATTGCCGCCAAGTCCGCGGAGACTGCTACAGGCCATATCCGGAGCGAAGGAGGATCGATGCCAATGATATCCCCCCTGGCGATCGTTTTGCTGTTCATCATCAATTTGATCCCGGCGCCGCAAGCGCTGGCGCAATCGCTTAAAGTCGGCATGACCTCGAAGACGCTTTTCTATTTGCCGTTTTACATCGGGCAAAAAAAGGGTTTTTACAACGCGGAGAATCTTAAAGTCGAATTGATTCTCATCGGCCGCAGCGATGTGCAACTGCAAGCACTGATCGCCGGCGAGATTAACTTCGGCACGCTCAATTCCGACGGCGTGATTCTAGTCAACGAGAAGGGCGGTAATCTCAAAGTCATCGCCGGTGTCGACAACGCCGCGCCGTATATACTTGTCGGCGGCAAGGCATACAAAAAACTCGACGACCTCAAAGGCGCGCGTCTGGGAGTCTCAGGCTTGCGCGGCGGCGCGACTTCCATTCTCGTGGATTACCTCAAAAGCAAAGGGCTGCACTATCCGCGCGACTACACCTTCAGCGTGATCTCCGGCGGCACAGCGGCGCGGCTGACCGCGCTGGAGAGCGGCGCGATCGCCGCCGGCATTCTCGGCATTCCATATTCGGATATCGCCATCGATCAAGGCTTTAACAAGCTCGGCGACACGATGGAATTGATTCCGACGTACCAATTCAACGGCATCACGGTGAATCCGCCGTGGGCGGAGAAAAACCGCGCCACCGTGGTGAAATTCCTCAAAGCGCACATTCGTTCGCTGCGCTGGATCCACGAGCAGCCAGAGCTGGCCGCGGAGTTATTCACGAGCGAGATGGGCGTGAAGCAACCCTACGCGCGCCGCGGCATCGACTATTTTACCAAAAACAAAGTTTTTCCCATCGACGGGTCGGTGACCCTCGACGGGCTGAAAGTGAATATCGAAGTGCAATTTAGAGATGGCATTCTCAAAGAGCCGCTGCCGAGTCCGGAAAAATACGCCGACCAGAGTTTCGTTAAACAAGCACAGAAGGAATTAGGATTATAAAGAGCTCAATACGTTCCAATCGTTCAAGCCGTTCAAATCGACGAACGGTGGACGCCTTAAAATCCCACTTTTTCGATCACCGGCCGCAGCCGCTCTAGGTTGCGTTTGACTTCGTCGGTTTGTGAGACTTCCGCCCAGGCTTCTTCGACGAGCTCCGTGCGGCGCACTTCGTCGACGTCGGCGCGCCGCAAGGAAGCTGGCAGCGCGCCGCCGGATTTGTGTTCTTCGAGAATGCGCCAGATCCCCTCGCTGCTGACTTGCCCGTCCAGCGGAAAGAAATGATCGTCCATCAGCATTATCGGGAACAAGTCGCGGGTACGTTCCGCTTCGTCGGGATTGTTGACCCGCAGCCGGGCTTCGACGGCGCGAAATAACGGATAGTTTTCCTTGATGCGCATGAACTGATAGGCGCGAATCGAAGCTTTCCAGTAGCGTTTGATCATTTCCGGATTGCGCTCGATGAACGACTTGCGCGCCACGGTCACACGATCGGGCCGTCCATGCGGCTTGTTGTCCTCGACAAAATCGTAAAGCCGGTTAAAGCCGCGCTCCAGTAATTGCGGCACGAACGGGTTCTGCACGATGGCCGCGTCGGTTTCGCCGGCGAGCAGAGGCTTCCAAGCCTCGCGCAACGACCCGTACTTGTAGCCGATCTTCCACTCGACATCGCGCTCAGGATCGATCTCGGATTTACGCAGTTGCTGCTCGAACCACATAGTGGCGATGCCTCCTTTATACCAGTCGCCGATGCGCTTGCCGCGCAAATCTTGCAGCGACTTGATGCCGGGGGCAGCGACGAGACTGCCGCGGAATTGGCTACGCCAACCGCCGATGATACGCACCTCATCATTGCCCAGGGCGCGCTCGGCGAACGGCGTGCGCACATGGACATCGGGGATAATATCTATGCCGTAAGCGATCATATCGCGAACCACCGTGCCGACTTCATCGTAGCGTTCGCCGCCCGGCCGACTCGACGATATCGCTTTGGGATTGATCTTGGCGTGGACGATCTCGACGTCGATCCCTTCTTGTGCAAAAAAACCTGCTTCGAGCGCTACAGCGGCATGTTGCACGTGAAAGGCGTGCCAGCAGGCGTTACCGACTCTTAGTTTCAAGGTGGGTCCTCCTTGTGGGTGAGAGGTCGTGCCGTGATGTCATTCTGAGGTCCTTCGACGATGCTCAGGATAGACTCCGCCGAGGGATCTCGACTTTTCACCTGCCAGAACTGCGAGATGGTCCGCGCTGCTTTGAACGACACGGTTGGAACACGGTCTCCGCGTACAAGCGATTCACTATTTGCTCTTACTTTCTTGATTAGTTGCCAAGCACTGCCTTCATGCGGTCGACGACATCCCGAGGTTGGGCTATCACTTCCTTCGCGAGATTTTCAAGCTCTTCACCCCCTGACGGTGTCAGCTCTAACTGTCGTTTCTTGGCCTCGGAAACTAACTCGGAGTCGGCTGAGCGCATTTTTAAACGCCGCACGCAGTAACTTGACCTTGTCTGACGATACTCCGGGCGGAGCGACCATGGGCCAGCCAAATTCGCCGGGGTACAGCATCACCGCCGCGAGGCGCCGGCCCCACTCAGGCGTTTTAGAATCGTCCATGAGCTCATACACGGTGGGGACATCGGTCAATTTGACGTCTCGCTTGCGACCGGTTTGCATCAATACCCGCGCTGAGCCGGACTGGCGCCAATCACGGAAAGCGCCGAACCCGGTAAAGCCCGAGACGCTCGTCGCGCGGCACTGGGTCTCGCCGCGCTGCACGGCGAGATCGAGCTCAGCGCCGCCGCCGTAGCCGGTGACAATTTGAAATTTCGTGCCAAAAATTTCGTTGACGAGCTTGGGAATATAATAACCGGTCGATGTCGTTCCAGATGCGCCGCACTTGAGCGATTGGGCGGCGCCAACCAAGTCGCGGATGCTCTTGTAAGGCGCGCTGCCGGCGATGAAAAGCAACTCGTGACCTTCGACCGGGGTGCCGATCCAGGTGAATTTCGCCCAGTCGAATTGAACCTCCTTCCGGCCAACAAGTTGGTCAAAATAGAGCGCGCGGGACACCGTGCCGAGAGTCAATCCGTCGCCTTTGGCGACTTTGAAAAGGTAATTCGCGGCGATCAACGAACTGGCGCCGCTCATGTTTTCGACGATGACGTTGGGATGACCAGGTAGATATTTCGGCAGATATCGCGTGACTAGGCGGGTCATCTGATCCTGAGTGTTGCCAGCGCTGCTGCCGACGATGACCCGCAAAGTTTTGCCGCTGTAGAAAGTTTCCTGGGCGCGGACGGTGTCCGGTAGTAACGAAAGTAATATCAGGAAAACAATCAGTTTCATTTCCGGTCGCCCAGTCGTGGGGGTCATCGCCAACAAACAATAACGTATTAAATAATCCTCTTCGCCGCAAAAATCTCTTGGCGAATAGTGATGAAGTAGACTTTGACGAAAACATTGTCAATCAAATCGGTCAAGCACGATGGAGAACCGGATCGAACTATCATCGGCCAGCGGCGCGTTTGATTGACACCCGGCAACGGCTTTGTTATCCCCACAACAGGTTTACAGCAAGAGGTAATTCCCGCAATGCTGCAAAAGCGTTTTCGACTTTCCACGATCCTGCTGTTTCTTTTTGTCTTTTCTAATACCGCCGATGCTCAAACGCGCACGAAAATCGTCGTCGGCTATGCGTCGATGAGCTCCGTCGTTACGACCCTTTGGGTAGCCCAGGAGAAGGGATTTTTCGCCAAGAACGGCCTCGACGTACAGTCCATTTTTATTCCCGGCTCGCCGACCTTGATTGCCTCGCTCAACACCGGCGACGTGCACCTCGGTTACACCGGCGGCACGGCCACGCTGGGCGCCGCAGTCGGCGGACTCGATGTAAAAATCATCGCCGCTTTCGCCAACTATATTCAAAGTGATCTTGTGGTAAGGCCGGATGTCAAAAGCCCGGCCGATGCCAAAGGTAAACGGATCGGCGTCACCAGCATCGGCGGCACCGGCTGGATGTCGACGATGTTGGGACTGGAGCAGGTCGGCTTGAACCCCGAGCGCGACAAAATTTCCCTCGCGGCCTTTGGCGACCAGCGCGTCATCAGCCAGGCGCTGGAGGCGAATACGATTCAGGGTGGGTCGCTCGCGGGTGTTTTCAGTCGGCGGCTAAAGCGCGCGGGCTACAATTTTCTCGGTGATCTGGAAAAGATTCCTCTGGTCGGCACCAGCGTCGTGGTAAAGACCGACTATCTTTCCCACCACGCTTTGATCGTCCGCAACGCCTTGCGAGCGCTGATCGAAGGCCATGGTTTTGTCCTCAACCCCGCGAACAAGCCGACCGTAGTTGAAATCATGACGAAGAAGCTCGGTCGTCACTGATCCGGTCGCGGCGAACGATGGCTATGAAGAATACCTGCGGCGTAGTGATCGGCGGGGGTTCGTTGCGGTCGACGGGTTAAAAAATATTCAGCGCTTTATGAAACTTCGCAATCCAAAGATCGGTGACATCAATTTGGAACGATTGATTGACGAGAGTTTGCTCCGTGAAATGGAAAAAAGCGGGTTTCTTGACCAGGCATTGGGCGGCAAGACCGCGTTGCGTTAACTAGAAAGGACGGCGTTATGGCAATCGATGGAATGAAGGTGATCGATCTCGACAGTCACTTGGTGGGCGATCTGGAAAGTTGGCATCAAACGGTCGAAGCGCAATATAAAGAGTTTTTGCCGCGCAAGTTGCCGACCAAAGACAACGAGCGGCGCAAAACGCTGATCGGCAACCGGATCATGATCGGCTCGGAGCTCGGACGGCAAAAGGCGGACAAGAAAGAATGGGTCACCGAGGCGGACCTCACGCCGCGAGGGGCGCGTAAGAAATATGAACTTGGACGGCATCGACGTGGCGGTGCTCTCGCCCAACTCGCCGGCGCTCGACATTCTCTGGTTTGTGGACGATGCGGAGCTCGGTGCGGCATATGCGCGGGCGCAAAACAATTACATGAACTGGTACGCCTCGCAGCAGCAGGGACGGCTCATGTGGGCCGGTGTCATTCCCCTGCAAGACCCTAAAGAAGCGATCAAGGAACTGCATCGATCGCGCGAATTGGGCAGCAAGGCGCTCAACGTCAAGGCGACGCCGATTCCGGGCAAGGAGTGGTGGGACCCGTACTTCGACCCGATCTTTGACGAACTGGAAAAAACCAATACGCCGATTATTTTTCACGATACCAAAACGGGTTCGATGGGCCAGGAACGCTTCGCCGAGAACTTTTTCTTCTCGCACATGGTCGGGCGCACCATCGAGAGCATGGTCTGCTTGATGGTTTACCTTTGCGGCGGCGTCATGGAAAAACACCCGGATCTGAAAATCATTTGCCTCGAAACCGGCGCCTCGCAGATGCCTTGGTGGCTATCGCGCATGGACGAGCATTGGGAAAAACTGCCGCATCTGGTGCCCTGGCAGAAGCGCAAGCCGTCGGATATTTTTAACCAGAGCGTGTTTGTCGGCTGTGAGCCGTTCGAAGACGGCCTATTCGAATGGGCGGTGGAATATTTGGGCGGTGATCGACTGGTGCTGGCGACCGACTCGCCGCATTGGGATTCTTCCAAACCCGGACAAGTGACGGGCCCGGTGGCCAAAAGCACCAAGATTTCCCCGGAGAACAAGCGAAAAGTGCTGGGCGAGAACGCGATCAATCTCTTAGGCTTGGGGCTTTAGGAATCGCGGATCCAGATATCGACGTTACTCTGTTCGCCACGCGAGAGAGGAGGAAGCGATGGGGAGATACCGGGTTGTCTGGTTTCGGCGCTCCTGATTTATCTGCTGCCAATCAAATCTCTCGACGCGGCGTCGGCGCCGGCTAAGAGTATCATCGCCCATGCCGCGGTTAACGCCAGAGTCCTTCCCCTTTGGACGGCTAAAGAACAAGGGTTCTTCAACAAGTACGGCGTCCCCGCCGACATGATTTTCATACGACAGGCACCGACACTTGTCGCTGCCTTGACGTCCGGCGATATCCAGATCGGCTACACCGGTGGCACAGCGGTGTTGGGAGCGGCGGCGAGCGGATCGGATCTAAAAATTCTCGCGGCCTTCACCAATCGCGTGACCTATGACGTCGTGGCGCGAAAGCATATCAAGACCCCTGAAGACCTGCGCGGCAAGATTTTCGGCGTCCAGAGCATCGGCGGCACGGTTTGGATGGGCGCCATTCTCGCTTTGGAACATTTCGGTCTCGATCCGAACAGAGATAAGATCAGCCTGATTGCGGCGGGCGATCAATCGGTACTGGCGCAGGCTCTGGTGACCGGAACCATCGATGCGACGGTGCTCGACGGAGTCATGAGCCGCACGTTACGTGAAAACGGCTATCCGATCCTCGCCGAACTGAGCAAGTCCAACATCCCAATTTCAAGTGTTGGGATCGTTGCCGAGGGAAGCTTTATTCAGAGCAATCCGCAAATCATCGAGAATCTGCTGAGGGCACTTTTGGAAAGCGAGGCATTTATCTTCGGGCCACCAATAAGGGCAGGGCGATGACCATCCTCAAGAAATACTTGAGAATCAACGACCAGGAGGCGGAGGAAGGATACAAGGATGTGATCACGGGGTTGGATCGCAAACCACACGCGAGCTTAGATGGACTAAGAAACGTACAGCGGCTGATGAAGCTGCGCAATCCGGCGGTGGAAAAGGTCAAAGTCGAAGAACTGGTAGACGACCGTTTCATGAAAAAACTCGATCAGAGCGGCTTCATCGACGAGATGTATGCGAGATACGGGGTAAAATAGATACGCGTCTGGAGTTTAGAGTCTGTGTCTCACGTCAACGCCGAGAACGCAAGATTCTAGACGCTGAAACAGTTAGGAGAAGTACACATGTACATCGATGGCGATACACATTACTGGCCGCTGCGTTTCATTGACAAGGTCAAACACCCGGGGCGCGGCCATCTGGAAGTGGTCGAAGACAAAGGCGACATGGTTCGTTACGGCGAAGTTGTGCCGGGTAAGGTTGCGACCTATTATCGCGACGGTAAAAAGATTCACTCTTTCAAAGAAGGACGCTGGAGTCTCTCGTTGCGGGCCGAATTTATGAAAAAAGACGGCTTCGACGTGCAGGTACTGATTCCTGATAATCGGCAGCTGATTTATGAAGTCGACGCCGAGCTCGGCCGGCAATTGGCGCGTGCATACAACGATACTGTCGCGGAAGATATCCAAGGGGACGATCGTTTCATCGGTGTGGCGTGGATCTATCTGCCGGATATCAACGAGTCGATCAAGGAATTGCGGCGCGCGGTCAAAGAACTCGGTCTCAAAGCGGTCAAGTTCAACGGCGGCTGGGGCGATGGCGACTTGGACAATGAAGTTCTATTTCCACTTTATGAAGAAATCGCCGATCTCGATATTCCCATTCTGCTTCATCCCGCGGCGCGCGTATTCGAATTGCAACACAGTCATCCGTGGCTGGTTGGTGCCGAGCGTTTCCAGGGCTTTCAGCATTTTCCGACCGCGCTCGGTTTTCCGCTGACCTACATGGTCAGCGCGGCGCGGTTGATCTTCAGCGGCACGCTGGACCGCTTTCCCACATTGAAGTTCGGTTTCTTCGAAGGCGGCGTCGGCTGGGTGCCGTGGATCATGCACACGCTCGACGCCCATATGCCGAACGAGGCAACTATCTCCGTCGCCGTGCAGCAGTTCTTCGAAGGCAAAAAAGGCATCAAAAAAATGCCGAGCCAGTACTTCGATCAATTCTATATCGCCTGCGTCTCGTGGGAGTCGTATCTCGCGGACACCGTCAACGGTTGGCCGAATCACAACATTATCATCGGCAGCGACTTCGATCATGGCGACGCCGTCGCCACGTGGCCGAGAACGGTCGATGTGATCAAGCAGATGAAGAATTTGTCAGAGGTCGACAAAGAAAAAATTCTTGGCGGCAATGCGATGAAAATGTTTGGGTTAGATGGGAACAGCACTGCAAAGCACTAACGAAAAACTTGTAGAGGCGCCTGTCGCGGAGAAGCAATGAAAATCGACGGCATCGATCACGTAGTTTTGACGGTCAAAGACATTGAAGCAACCTGCGAGTTCTACTCGAAGGTGCTGGGCATGGAGATCGACGTCTTTGGCGAAGGCAGGAAAGCTCTGACCTTTGGTACACAGAAGATTAACCTGCAACGAGTGGGACGCGAGAGCACTCTGATCGCCGACAAGCCCACATCTGGTTCTGGCGACATCTGCTTTGTGACTTCCCTGCCTCTTGGCAATGTTGTTGAGCACCTGAATTCTTGTGGTGTGAAGTTGGTCGGCGGGCCGGTGGAAAGAAATGGGGCGAGAGGATTGATGATGTCGGTGTATTTCCGTGACCCTGACATGAATTTGATCGAAGTCTCGCATTACCCGGACTCCTAAATGTCCCCCGCAAAATGATCGTGGCGAATTAGGTAGGGATACAGCGACGATTTTGGGCAATGTCCACCAAGTAGATTCTCCATTGTCGGTGCGTGCGTGCTGCGATCGATATGGCACAATCGCGAATAGAGTTCATGCAGCCGAGTCTGGTTGACCGAATCATCAACCACATATTCGGCTTTCTGGTCAAGATCGGCATTGGGCTGGCGCATAACTTTCTGCTGGAGGTTCAAGGTCGGAAGAGTGGACGCATCTACTCGACTCCAGTCAATGTGCTCACTCATAAAAACAAGAGGTATCTCGTTGCGCCGCGTGGAGATACTCAGTGGGTCAGAAATGTCGCAGTCAGTCAAAAGGCAACTCTAGTCAAGAGGGGCAAAAGAGAAGACATTCATCTGCACGCGATCGCTGCAGACGCAAAGCCGGAAATTCTAAAAGCGTACCTTGATCGGTACAGGCTCACGGTGCAGCGATACTTTCCCATTTCCGCAGGATCGGCGTTAAAAGAGTTTGAGTCTTTGGTTGGGCGCTATCCTGTCTTTGAGATAAGTTCAGGAGAGTGACCACCGTCGTGTGATGGTCCGCGCGACCGTTTATCTCCCTACCGGAGCATGCCATACTTACGGTGATTTTTTGACGAAATGGAGCTCCGATTGTGCCCCCACATGTTCTTCGCATCGACTGTCCCGATGAACCCGGTTTAGTGCACAAGATCACCGGGGTGCTCTATAACGCCGGCTATAATATTCTGAGCAATCAAGAGTTTGTCGACTCGGAAGCAAAGCATTTCTTTATGCGCACGGCGTTCGAGGGTCCGACGTCGCCGGATCGGGTGGTTTCTTACCTCGAACAGATTCTTCCGAAAAATGCTGTCGTGAAATTAACCGCCGGAGAGCACCAACCGGTGGTCATTATGACGACGACGGAAGCGCATTGCCTCGGTGATTTGTTGATCCGCCACTATTCGGGCGAGCTCCCGGGCGAGATTCGCGCGGTGGTCAGCAATCATGAAAAATTAAAATCACTGGTGGAGCAATTCGGCATCCCGTTTCAGTACATCAGCCATCAGAATCTCGAACGGACAGTGCACGAAGACCGGGTCGCCGATGTGTTGGCCGGGTATGCGCCAGAATATATCGTGCTCGCGAAGTACATGCGCATCCTGTCGCCGAAATTTGTCGCGCGGTATCCAAACCAGATGATCAATATTCATCACTCCTTCTTGCCAGCCTTTATCGGCGCCAAGCCGTATCATCAGGCGTACGAACGAGGTGTGTAGATTATCGGCGCGACAGCCCATATCGTGACCGACGATCTCGATACCGGCCCAATCATTGCCCAAAGTGTGATTCCCGTGAATCACGCGCACACCGCGGCGGCTATGGTGCAGGCGGGGCGGGATGTCGAGAAAATCGTTCTGGCACGGGCGGTGAAGTTGATGTTCGAGGAGCGCGTATTTTTGCACGGCAACCGGACGATTATTTTCGAGTATGGAACGCATCCCGAATGAAGAAACTCGCTTTGGCGCTTTTCTGCTTGTTTTTCGCGCTGGCAAATTCATCAGCTGTGGCGGCAGATTCGCTGTACACTCGGAATCTGTCTTGTGATCGTTGGACGGCGCCGCGCGAGCAGGAGATTTGCAAAGCGCTTGCGCGCGAAATGCAGTGGACCTGGACAGGGCACGCGATCATCTCGCCGAGCTTTCGGGTGACGTTCGAGACGGTCAAACAGGTTTATTGCTCGCTGTCGGTCTCGCCGCAGGACACTCACGCGCTGGTGCACATGATCGTCGCGTTGGAGCGGAAACCCGACGGCTCCATGGCGCGGGCTCAGGCGGTGAACGGGGCTCGCTTCCTCCTGTTCCTGCTGGGCCAACAGGCCCTCACGAGATTTCCTCCACGCGATAACCAGTGGGACGATCTCAGTTGGCAAATCGTGAGCAATCTCAAACAGGAACTGAAATCGAACTCAAGCGATCCGGGCATGATTTGGAATCCCGCCAACCCGCAATATCTTCTGCGCAACGGCTGCCAATAGCCAAAAGAACTCACCGCGCACGGAAGTTCGATTGACAATCTTGGGAGCATTGGATAAATCTTTTTGCATAAACTTTTTCATAACATTAGTAGGAGGCCGACATGGCTAAGGATCTCAGAACTTTCATTGCAGACTGCCAGCGCGAGCTGCCGGGCGAAGTGATTCACATCACCAAACAAGTCAACCCGGCGAATTACGATGTGACCGCGATCATTAAACATCTCGGGGCGCAAAAGAAGTTTCCTGTCATTATTTTTGACAATCCGCTTAACTTAAACGGCAAAGTCGGCCCTATCAAGCTGACCATGAACTGCGAAATCTCCCAGGGGAAAACCCAGATCGCCTTGGGCATGCCGCGTACCGCGACGCGGCCACAAATGGCGGAAAAATGTCTAGAAATGGAAGAGCATCGCGTGCCGCCGACGATCGTCGGCAAGAAAGACGCGCCGATAAAAGAAAATACCATGGTCGGCAAAGACGTCGACCTTTACCAGATCCCGATCATGCGCCATCACGAGATGGACGGCGGACCGTATATCGTCTTGTCGACGATTACGAAAGACCGCAAATCGGGGATCTACAATCTGTCGTATCATCGTATGGAGGTCAAATCGAAAAATTCGACGGCTCTTTACGCTTCACCGCGTCACCTGTGGAAGATCTTCAAAGATTACGAAGAGAACAACATGGAGATGCCGGTCGCCACCGTACTGGGCCACCATCCGGCGTTTCACATGGGCGCCTGTTACAGCGGGCCGTTCGAAGTCAGTGAATACGATGTTATCGGCGGCTATCTCGGTGAACCGTTGCGGCTGGTGGCGTCGGAAACTTTTGGCGATGACCTGCTGATCCCGGCCGACGCTGAACTTGTAATCGAGGGAGTGCTGAAACCGGGCGGCCGGGTTGTCGAAGGACCGTTCGGCGAAGCGCCCGGATATCTCGGACCGCAACGGTACACGACTTGCGTTCATTACGAAGTGAAGGCCATTAATTATCGCAATGGCGCGATGTATCAATCGGTCATTACGCCGGAAGGCGACAAGCCGTGGATGGATCTGCCGCGCGAAGGCGCCTATCTGCGCCGCTGCCGCGAGGCAGTGCCGGGTGTGACGGCAGTTTGTAAGCAAGGACGCCACGCGCACTACAATGTTTTTATCTCTATGAAAAAAATGTCCGAAGGCGATCCCGGGCGCGCCGCCGCTGCTGCGCTGACCTTCGATCATACAAAAAATGTCTTCGTGTTCGACGACGATATCGATGTGTTCAATCCGACCGATATTCTTTGGGCATTTGCGACGCGGGTCCAGCCGCACCGCCAGGTGTCGATCCTGCAGCCGCTTTTCCGCGGCAACTTTTTGGATCCGTCTTTGGTCGACGAGATCAAAACATCGGGCATGATAGTCGACGCGACCAAGCCGTTGGATCGGCCGTTCTCGCCGGTGTCCAAGTGCCCGGATGAAGCGATGGCGCGCATTAAACTGGAAGAGTACGTGCCGGGCGAAGTGTTGCAACATATTCCGATGGACCGGACGACCTATTGGGCATAGGCGGTTGCGGCATCGAGTCGATATACATTATTGAGGAGGAATCATGGGTCAGGCGGTCGAAATTACATGTCCAAACTGTAAGAAAATCTTCGTCGTGAATCCCCATATGCTGGGATCGGGAATGAACTTTCATTGCCCGTTTTGCGATCTATACTTTCCGGAAAAAGACAGCCCGAAAATCCGCAAGTAGCTTTAGGCATGGGCCACGGTGAAAGGTCGCCGTGGCCCTCTTCTTTTTCTCAGTTCGATCATGAAAACGAAACAAGCTTATTCTGTCGTCGGTACGAGCGCGCACAGAGTCGATGGTGTTGAGAAAGTCACCGGTAAAGCGATCTATACGAGCGATATCCAACTTCCGGGCATGGCACACGCGCGCATACTCAGAAGCCCGGTCGCGCATGCAAAGCTGGCCAGAGTCGACGCATCGAAGGCCAAGGAGTTTCCTGGGGTCATCGCGACCCTGACGCGCGATGATATTCAGGGATTCAATTACAAATACGGCGCAACCTACAAAGATCAATCGATCGTTGCCGTCGACAAAGTCCGCTACGTCGGCGACCCCGTGGCGGCGGTGTTGGCCGACGATCCGGCGACGGCGGAGCAGGCGCTGGAGCTGATCGAAGTCGAGTACGAAGAACTTTCGAAAGTCACGAATATCGAAGACGCCACGGCGCCGGGCGCTGCTCTGGTGCACGAAGCTGGAGTTGCCCGCGCCGAGTTGCGCGGCTCGGTTTACGGCGCGCCGGAAAGATTCAACGGCACCAACGTCTGCTATTATTTAACTTTCGGCCGCAAAGAAGTTGCGAAGGGTTTTGCCAAGGCGGAGCATATTTTCGAAGACACTTTCCGTTTTCAAAAAGTGCAGCATTATTCTCTCGAAGCGCACAATAACGTCGCCTATTACGACGGCGAGAAACTGACGGTGTGGGCATCTTGCCAGGATCCGTTTACCTTGCGCGACCATCTCTCGGGGATCTTTCGGCTGCCGCTCAGTCGCATTCGCGTCATCGTGCCGTACGTCGGCGGCGGCTACGGCGGCAAACTCTACGTCAAGGCTGAGCCGATATCGGCGGCGCTCTCTTGGATGACCCGGCGGCCGGTAAAGCTTCAGTTCTCGGTCAATGAAAGCTTCAAGACGGTCACGCGCCATCCGGCGCGGGTCACGGTGAAAACCGGCGTAACCAAAGATGGCAAACTGATCGCACGTGATTGCCAGGTCTGCATGGATACCGGTGCCTACGCGGACGCCGGCCCTCGGGTAACTCAAAAAGCTGCCTATCGTTCTTTGGGTCCGTATAAAATTCCGTACGCCAACGTCGAAGCCTACGGCGTTTATACCAACACTGTGCCCGCCGGGGCGTTTCGCGGCTTCGGCGCGCTGCAAGTCACTTGGGCGTATGAATCGCAGATGGATATGATCGCCGAGCGGCTCGGTCTCGATCCCTTGGAATTTCGCATCAAAAATCTGCTCAAGAAAGGCGACGTCTACACGGTCGGCGATACGCCTGTTGATTGCGATCTCAAAGAGGGACTGATGAAAGTTGCCGACGCGATCAACTGGCAAGAAAAAAGCACGAAGCCCAATCGCGCCAAAGGCCTCAGCTGCTGCATCAAAGATGCCGGCGGCACCTACAAAGTCGCTGGCGCCACGGTGAAAATGTCATCGGACGGCAGTGTCATGCTACTTACGGGCACGGTTGAAATGGGACAAGGGCCGCGTACTGCTCTGAGCCAAGTCGTGTCCGAAGAACTTTCCGTGCCCATGGATCAGATCGGTGTGGCGCAGCTCGACACCGACGTGACACCCTACGATATTTCCACCAGCGCCAGCAGCTCGATGGTGGTGATGGGTACGGCGGTTATGCGCGCGGCACAGGACGCCAAAAAACAACTGCTGCAATGCGCCGCAACGGTACTCAAGCAGAAGGTCGGCAACATGAGATTGCATAACGGTCATGTCGTCGTCGGTGAACGTCCGACAATTTCATTCAGTAAAGTGATCGTCGATTTCTTTGGCAGCAAGGCCGGAGAAATTATCGGCAAAGGTCTCTATAAAGACAAGCGTAGTGCCAAGGCGGTCCTAGGTTCGACCACGACCTTCTGGGAAGTCGGTTGGGGCGGCGTCGAAATCGAGGTCGACCCTGACACGGGCGTAATTCATCTGCTCAAATATGTTTCCGCCTGCGATACCGGCAAAGCGATTAATCCCGAGCAGTGTATCGGCCAGGACGAGGGCGCGGTGATGTTCGGCATCGGCCACACGCTGATGGAAGAAATGATCTACGAAGATGGCCAACTGCTGAACGGTAATCTTGTCGACTATAGCGTGCCGAGATTCACCGATGTCCCAGACACGCTCGACACAATCTTAATTGAGAATGGCAACGGCCCCGGTCCGTTCGGCTCGAAGGGTATCGGCGAAGGCGGTTTGCTGCCCGTTGCTTCCGCGGTTGCCAACGCAGTATCGCGCGCCGTTGGCGTGCGCATTCAAGAGCTGCCCCTCACGCCGCCGAAGGTCTGGCGAGCCATGCAGGCCAAATCCTAGCTTCATCTACAGCTTTAACTATTCGGAAGAATCACTTGAGCTTTCGACATGGCGACTCAATAGCGACTATCGAAGCTAAACATCCAAGACTTCGCCGCACTGCTTGCATGTGACCAACGCGGGATTTGACTTGAGCGAGTTTGTGGCGCGGCTGACTGCGTCGCCAGGATCGTCGAAACGAACTTCAGTCTCATAAAGATTATTGCCGCATTTTTCGCAGGGCCAGATAAACCTGTCGATTTCCTCTTTGCCGCGCTGGCGTTCCACGACGTAAGTCCACGATCCATCGGCGCGCCGCGGCGAATGCGGCGTGTTCTTGGGCAGCAGAAAAATATCGCCGGCTTGGAGCGTCGCCAACTCGCGCTTGTTGTCTTTGATATAGTGAAGATTAAGGTCGCCTTCGAGCTGATAGAAGATCTCGTCGCCCGGATTAATATGAAAATCCTTGCGCCGGTTGGGGCCGCGGGTGACAAACGCGATGAAGTCCGAGTCCTGCCAAATGACCCGGCGCTGGCCCCAGTCGCCGCGGTTTTCATCGATCCATTTTTTGAGATTGAACCCTTTTAAGTGTGGAAACATAGGACCTCCATCCGCGACTGTCACTATAGAATTGCGCGGCGGCGCGAATCAAGCTAAATCAAAAACGATGTTCACCACGCGACAAAAGCATATGACGTTGAAATCAGGTCGAATCGGCGTGATTTCCGACACCCACGGCTTGCTTCGTCCCGAGGCGCTGGCGGCACTGAAGGATTCGGAATTAATCATCCACGCCGGCGACATCGGCAAGCCCGAAGTCCTTACCTTGCTTGGCTCGATCGCGCCGGTGCTCGCGATTCGAGGTAACAATGACCGGGAGGCGTGGGCAAAAAAAATACCGGACATTTTAAATCTGCGAATAAACGGCGCTCGCTTATACATCATCCACAACGTCAACGATCTGGATATTGATCCTGGGGCGAAAGGCTTTCACACCGTGATCAGCGGTCACTCGCACAAGCCCGGCGTGGCTTCTCGCGATGGTATTATTTTTGTTAATCCAGGGAGCGCGGGACCGCGCCGCTTCAAGTTGCCGGTGGCGGTGAGCCAGCTGACCATACACGGACAAAAGGTGCGGGTAAAAATTATCGAGCTGAAGATTTGACATCAACTTTATTGACTTTAACATACGTGCGCGCTACTAATTGCATAGCAACCTTTTAATTCGATCCTGCGAGGTCGGAAAAGGCGCCATGACAGAATTAATCCAGCAATTTACGCTTGCTCCAAAACCCTCTCGGTAACCCGGGAGGGTTTTTTTATGGCCGACGCAACACAAATACTCCTGGAACAGGCCGATCTCGGCAGGACCGTCGGCCGGATGGCGCACGAGATTATCGAGAAAAGCGCGAAGCCCGGAGAATTGGTCCTGATCGGCATTCGCTCACGGGGCGTGCATTTGGCACGGCGCCTAGCGCGAAGGATCGACGAGATCAGCAATTTTTCCCCGCCGGTCGCTGTCATCGACGTGACGCCATACCGGGATGATCGAGCTCAAGGGCAAGGGTTGCCGCCCGTCGGCGCTTTCGAAATTCAAGCAGCTGTAGACGACAAAACCGTCGTCCTGGTCGATGACGTGATTTTCCGCGGGCGCACGATTCGGGCGGCCATGGAGGCTGTGGAGCGGCTCGGCCAGCCCAAACGGATTCTCGTTGCCGTCTTGATCGATCGCGGTTCCCGCGAGCTGCCGATCCGTGCCGACATCGTCGGCAAGAACGTCGGCGCCGGTGACGGCCAAAGGGTTAATGTATTGCTTGAGGAGTCGGATGGAATCGATCAGGTAACTCTCGCCAATTGGCAAGGAAAAAGTGCTCTCTAAGCTGGGCATCTGAAGTGATGCGTAACTTGATTTCGATAGCGGACCTGACCAATGAAGAGATCGAAGAGATCTTTTCGTTGGCGGATGGCGCGGATCAACTGCGTGCCACCAAGGCTGCGAGCGGGCAGATCATGGCTACGCTTTTCTATGAGCCGAGCACGCGAACTCGGTTATCGTTCGAGTCGGCTATGCAAAGGTTGGGCGGTTCGGTGATCAGCTGTTCTGATATGAAAGCATCATCAACCGCGAAAGGCGAAACGGTTGCAGATACCGCCAAGGTCGTTTCGAGCTACGCCGACGTATTGGTCGTGCGCCACAATTGGGATGGCGCGGTGCAGGCGATGGCGGAGCATGCCGACGTACCGGTGGTCAACGCCGGCGACGGCGGCCACGAGCATCCGACCCAGACCTTGTGCGATCTGTACACGCTGCGCCAAGAAAAAGGCGCGCTCAAGGGACTTACCGTGGTCGTGTGCGGTGATTTGAAAAATGGCCGCACGATCCATTCGCTGGTGTTCGCGCTCGCGCGATTCGGCGCCAATGTGGTGACCCTGGCGGCGAACGGGATGGAGTTGCCGCAGTATGTGATCGAACGTTTAGAACAGGAATACGGCTACGGTCTTGCGCCGGTCGCCGCCGATGATCTTAGCGCGGTAGTGACCGAAACTGATGCGCTTTATCTGACGCCCAAACAGCCGCATCAATTGGCGCTTTTTACGCAGGTCGACCAAATCATTCAAGCGCGCCTGAACACGATGGCTACCGGATTGCGCTATGATGCCTTTTATATGACCCGAAAACAAAAAGAGCGCATGAAGGAAGGCGCCAACGACAGCAATTATCCGATGATCGGCGCGGATTTTCTCCGCGAGCAGCGGTTTCAGGACACTGTGGTGATGCATCCGCTGCCGCGGGTTGACGAGCTGTCGCCCGAAGTCGATCAAGACCGTCGCGGTATTTATTTCAAGCAAGCCGCTTACGGCGTACCGGTGCGCATGGCGCTGCTCAAGTTTCTATTCGACCACAGAGAAGAAAAGCGGCCTGCCTCGAAAAGCAACGCGATCCCCTACAAAAGCCGCGAAGCGATCGGCCCACACTGTCACAATCCAAATTGCGTCACATTGAAGGAACCGCTGTCCACCGGCAAGCGCTTCGAACTTTTCACAGCCGGCGAATCCGGCACGCTGATTCTCGGTTGCGCGTATTGCGATCACCGTTCCAAGGTGCAATTCGTCGGTAACACAAAATCCAAACGGTACTGTTCCTACGAGAACGCAATCGCGGCGAACCTCAACCAATGGTTGAATAATGGCGAGCTCGCCATCTTCGACTCGATCAAAGAAGCGGAAGAGTTGGGCTACGAGCCCTTCAAGAGCGGCCCCCAGCGCGTCTTGATGGCCGAACCGGAGATCAAAAATGCCATTGTGGAAATGAGCGGGCAAATTTTGCGCGACTGCCGCAATCCGGATCGCTTGCTGATATTGGGCGTGCGCAGCGTCGGTTCATACTTGGCGCAACGCCTGACAACGGAGATCGAGAAGCAACGCGGGCGCAAGCCGGAGGTCGGCGAGATTGAGATTTATAGCGGCGGCGAAGAACTGCGACGGATCCCGCCGGGCGATCCCGACGCTGGACCGCTGAATTTAAAAGACCGCGAAGTCATTCTCGTCGATGACGTCATCTTCACCGGTAGAACCGTCAAGAGCGCGCTGAGCATTATTTTTCGCTCCGGCAGGCCGCAGTCGGTGCGCTTGGCCGTCTTGATTGACCGCGGCCATCGCGAGGTGCCGGTGCGCCCCAATTACGTCGGCAAAAATATACCCAGCTCGGAAAAAGATCGGGTGCGCGTCAAACTGCGCGAGCTTGACCAGGAGGAACGCGATCAGGTCGTGATGTATTCGATTATCAATCCGAGCGAAGAAGGATTCCAGCCATCGGGTGACGCGGTGATGACTGCTACGAAGTAGTTTTATGAAGGCGTTTTTAGCTCTGGCGGATGGACGATTCTTCGAAGGGGTTGCATTTGGCGCCGAAGGCGAGGCGTCCGGCGAAGTGGTTTTTAACACCAGCATGACCGGCTATCAGGAAATCCTCACCGACCCCTCCTACCAAGGTCAACTTGTCGCCATGACCTACCCGGAGATCGGCAACGTCGGGGTCAATTCCGAGGATGTCGAGTCGCGCCGCCCTTTTATGAACGGTTTTATCGTCAAAGATTATACGCCGCAGCCGAGTAATTGGCGCGCGGCCCAGCCGCTGCATGAGTACATGAAAGCGCATGGTATCGTCGGCATCCACGGCATCGACACCCGCTCGCTGGTGCGCCACCTGCGCGATCATGGTTCCCAAGAAGGTATTATTTCGACATTGACCGGCAACGCCGATGACCTCGCCGCAAAAGCCAAAGCTGCGCCGGGTTTGGTCGGCGTCGATCTTGTCCGCGAGGTGACCTGCGACGAAGCGTATGACTGGGATCAGGGGATGTGGCGACTTGACGATGGCTATAAGCAGCGCGACGTTTCGAGTACTGCTTCGACGCGCAGACGGAAAGGAACGTTTGACTCGCCGGCGTATTTCGTAGTCGCCTACGACTACGGCATCAAATACAACATTCTGCGCAATCTCACCGAGGCCGGCTGTCGGGTCAGAGTCGTGCCTGCGGCGGCTCCGGCTGAAGATGTGTTGGCGCTGAATCCGGACGGCATTTTTCTTTCCAATGGCCCGGGTGATCCCGACGCCGTGCCTTATGCCAAGGAAAACGTGCAGAAGTTGATCGGCAAGAAGCCGGTATTCGGCATTTGCCTCGGCCATCAGATCATGGGACTCGCCCTCGGCGGCACAACTTACAAGCTCAAGTTCGGGCATCACGGCGGCAACCAGCCGGTGATGGATCTGACCACGCGCAAAGTCGAGATCACTGCGCAAAACCACGGTTTTGCCGTCGACGCGGATTCACTCAAAGGGGCGGCGGAGGTAACGCACCTGAACTTGAACGACAACACCGTCGAAGGCCTGGTGCATCGCGAGTTGCCGATCTTTTCCGTGCAATATCATCCCGAGTCTTCGCCTGGGCCGCATGACGCTAATTATTTGTTCAAGCGATTTACCGACATGATGGCAAAGCATCGAGGCAAGTAACACCCATGCCGAAACGAACGGATATCGAATCGATTCTGCTGATCGGTGCTGGACCGATCATTATCGGCCAAGCCTGCGAGTTCGACTATTCCGGCACGCAAGCCTTGAAAGCTCTCAAAGAAGAAGGCTACAGGGTCATTCTCGTCAACTCTAATCCAGCGACAATCATGACCGATCCTGGATTTGCCGCGCGCACGTACATCGAGCCAATTACAACCGACATCGTCGAAAAGATCATCGCCAAGGAAAAGCCCGACGCGATTCTCCCGACCCTGGGCGGTCAAACGGCGCTCAATCTCGCCATCGATCTCGCCGAGAAAGGAATTCTCGAGCGCTACGGCGTCGAGATGATCGGCGCCAAGATCGATTCGATCAAAAAAGCCGAAGACCGCGATCTGTTCAAAGAAGCCATGCGACGCATCGGCCTCGATCTGCCGCGCAGCGGCTACGCGCGCAGCATGCGCGACGCCATGCGCATTCAAAAGCGCTTGAACTTTCCGGTAATCATCCGCGCGTCGCGCACGCTCGGCGGCAGCGGTGGGAACTTTGCCTATGGAGCAGACGATTTTAAAGAAGTCGTTCAGGCGGGTTTAAGTATTTCGCCGGTGCACGAAGTGTTGATCGAAGAGTCGGTGCTCGGCTGGAAAGAGTTCGAGCTCGAAGTGATGCGCGACCATAAAGACAACGTGGTGATCATCTGCTCGATCGAAAACTTCGATCCCATGGGCATCCATACCGGCGACTCGATCACCGTCGCGCCGGCGCAAACCCTGACCGATAAAGAGTATCAAATCATGCGCGACGCCGCGCTAAGGGTGATTCGTGAGATCGGCGTCGACACCGGCGGTTCGAACATTCAATTTGCCGTGAACCCCGAAAACGGTCGCATGGTGGTCATCGAAATGAATCCGCGTGTCTCGCGCAGCTCCGCGCTGGCGAGCAAAGCGACGGGCTTTCCCATCGCCAAGATCGCGGCGAAGCTCGCGGTCGGTTACACCCTCGACGAGATTCGCAACGACATTACGCGCGAAACACCCGCTTGTTTCGAGCCGACCATCGATTACGTCGTCGTCAAGGTTCCGCGCTTTACCTTCGAGAAATTTCCTCAAGCCAGAGACCTGTTGACGCCGCAAATGAAGTCCGTGGGCGAAGCGATGGCCATCGGACGAACGTTCAAAGAATCGCTGCAAAAGGCGATGCGCTCGTTGGAAACCGGCTCCTTTGGCTTCGAACCAAAAGTCGACTTGGCCGAAGCGGCCCGATCGGAGTCGCTCGCGATCGTGCGTGAAAAACTAAAGCAGCCCAACGCGCAGCGTCTTTGGTACTTGGGTGACGCTTACCGGGTCGGTATGACCACGGACGAGATTTTTCAGCTCTCCGCCATCGATCCCTGGTTTCTCGAAAAGATTTGCGAGATCATCGCGACCGAAAATGACATCGCTCGCGCCACAGGGTCGCTGACTCAATTAGATGCGAGATTATTGCGGCAGTGGAAGCAATGGGGATTTGCCGACGCGCGTATCGCCACTCTCATCGGTGCGAGCGAAGCTGAAGTTCGAAACACCAGGAAAGCCAAGGGCGTTGAGGCGGTGTTCAATTCCGTCGATACCTGCGGCGCGGAATTTCAGGCTTTTACTCCCTATCTCTATTCAACCTATGAAGGCGAGGATGAATCGAACCCGACGTCACGCAAGAAGATCATGATCTTGGGCGGCGGCCCGAATCGCATCGGCCAAGGCATCGAATTCGACTACTGCTGCGTGCATGCCGCCTTTGCGCTCAGGGAAGAGGGTTACGAGACCATCATGGTGAATTGTAATCCTGAAACCGTGAGCACCGATTACGATACCTCGGATAAACTCTATTTTGAGCCCCTGACCATGGAAGAGGTGATGAATATCGTCGACCGCGAAAAGCCGGACGGAGTCATCGTCCAATTCGGCGGCCAGACCCCGCTCAAGCTGGCGCTGCCCTTGGAACGCGCCGGCGTGCCGATCATCGGCACGTCGCCGGACAGTATCGATCTTGCGGAGGACCGTGAGCGTTTTTCCCAATTAATTAAAAAACTGGATATCAAACAGCCAGAAAACGGTATCGCGCGTTCCTACGCCGAAGCGTTCAAGATCGCCGAGGGGTTGGGTTACCCGGTTTTAGTGCGGCCCTCCTACGTGCTCGGCGGGCGTGCGATGCAAATCGTCTACGACGGCGACGCGCTAAGAGAATATATGACGCGCGCCGTGTCAGCGTCGCCGGAGCACCCGGTGCTGATCGACAAATTCCTCGACGACGCGATCGAAGTCGATGTCGACGCGCTGGGCGACGGCGAGCAGGTGATCATCGGCGGGATCATGGAACATATCGAGCGGGCTGGGGTTCACTCGGGAGATAGCGCCTGCAGTCTGCCGCCGAAGTCGATCCACCCGGATATTCAAGATGAAATTCGCCGGCACACTGTCGCGATCGCCATCGCGCTCAATGTTCGGGGTTTGATGAACGCTCAGTTTGCGGTCCAGGGAGATAATGTTTTCGTGCTGGAAGTGAATCCGCGGGCGTCGCGCACGGTGCCGTTCGTCAGCAAAGCCATCGGGGTACCTCTCGCGAAAATCGCCGCGCGCATCATGGTCGGAAAGAAACTTAAGGATCTGGGTTTAACCAAAGAGATTGTGCCGAAGCATGTGTCTGTCAAAGAGGCGGTGTTTCCTTTCAATAAATTCCCCGGCGTCGATACACTGCTGGGTCCGGAAATGAAATCCACCGGCGAGGTCATGGGGATCGACGATTATTTCGGCATCGCATTCGCCAAAGCGCAACTCGGCAGCGGCATGCGCTTGCCGCGGAGCGGGAAAGTGTTTATCAGCGTACGCGACGACGACAAGGTGATGGCGACTTTTGTCGCGCGGAAACTGTACCGCATCGGTTTTCAAATCGTTGCAACACGTGGCACGGCGCTCTGTTTCGAAGAGCGGCAAATTCCCACTGAGGTCGTCAACAAGATACAGGACGGCAGCCCGCATATCGGCGACCAGATCAAAAGCGGCGAGATCGCAATAGTGATCAACACTCCCGAGGATAGCCGCTCCCAGGCGGATTCCTACGCGATCCGGCGCTGCGCTTTAGATTACCAGGTGCCGTACTTTACGACGATGGCGGGAGCCGATGCCGCCGCCGATGGAATCGAATTCTTGTTGCAGTGCGACTTCGAAGTCAAAGCCTTACAAGACTACGAGGCGCCGGTCTTGCCGTAGCGGGCGTCATGAAGCCGTCCGGCGCAGATTCCGCCACTCATCCGTCGCCCATTGGCGTTCGAGCTTGCCTGCGCGCCTTCGGCACGCCGATTCAAAGTCTCAAAGGCGTCGGTCCGAAGCGCGCGAGCCAGCTCGAATCCTTCGGACTGACGACCATCGAAGATCTGCTCTATCACTTGCCGTTTCGCTATGAAGATCGGCGCCAGATTAGGAAAATCGCCAGCGCGACGCCGGGCGAGGAGTCGAGCTTTGTCGGCCGTTTGCTCGCTTTGCAAAAGAAATATAACCCGCGCCGCCGTAGTCAACTGCTTCTCGGGGCGCTGCAGGATGACACCGGCAGCGTCGATTTGATCTGGTATCGCGCGCCGGGATACCTGGCCAATGGCCTCACCAACGGCCAGACGCTTTTAGTCCACGGCAAAGTCGAACCAGGAATGCCGGGGCGGCTGCGCATTGTTCATCCGGATTTCGAAGTCATCGAAACAATAGAAGAGCAACAGCTGCAACGCATCCTGCCGATGTACGTTCGACCAACGGGCCTGCCGTTGTCTCTGATGCGTCGGTGGATGGCCCAGGCGTTGTGCGAATACGGCCGCTATTTTTCATACCGTCTGCCCGAGGAAATCGTTCAACGTCACCGTTTGATGACGGTCGCTGATGCGCTCGCGCAATTGCACGAGACGCCGCTTGAAATCGATATCCGCGCGTTCAACGAATTTGCTTCACCGGCACACCGAACGGTCATCTTTGACGAGCTATTCTATCTTCAACTCGGACTGGGTCTGCGTAAGCGATCCCGCGCCAAGAGCGCGGGGATTCGCTTTATGGCTCCAAGCGCGCCGCTCGGCGCTCGCATGCGCGAGCGCTTGCCGTTCAAACTCACCGCCGCACAGCAACGCGTTCTAAAGGAAATAAGCGAAGACATGAGCGGCGATCAACCGATGCAGCGCCTCGTCCAAGGCGACGTGGGTTCGGGAAAAACCATGGTCGCTTGGTTGGCGTCACTGCAGGCGATCGACAACGGCTATCAAGCGCTCTGGATGGCGCCCACGGAAATCTTGGCCGAGCAGCATTTCCGCAACTTGAAAAAGTTTGCCGATACTCTGGGCGTCTCGGCAGCGCTGCTGACCGCGGCGACGCCGGTAAAAGAGAAACGATTGCTGCTTGGACGGATCTCGCGCGGCGAGATTTCTTTCGTTGTCGGCACCCACGCCTTGATCCAAGAAGAAGTGCGCGCGCCGCGCATGGGCTTGGGTGTGATCGACGAACAACATCGCTTCGGCGTCATGCAGCGCCTCTCGCTCCAGCGCCTGATCGACGGCTCGGAAACCGCGTCGCCGTCGAGCCGTCAACCGCATATGCTGATGATGAGCGCGACGCCGATCCCGCGCAGCTTGGCGATGGTGCTTTACGGCGATATGGAAGTTTCGTTCGTCGACGAAATGCCGCCGGGACGAACGCCGGTGCAAACCAAAGTTTTCACCGAGCGCGAGCGCCGGCAAGTCTACGCCACCGTGCTTGACGAATTAAAACGCGGCCATCAGGCATTTGTCGTATTGCCTCTGGTAGAGGCCTCGGAACAGCTTCAACAAGTGCGCGACGCCACTCAGATGGCGGAGAAAATGCGCCAGACGCTGTTCAAAGACTACGGCATCGGCCTGGTCCACGGCCGCTTAAAGACCGAAGAGCGCGAGCAAATCATGCGCTCGTTTCGCGACGGCAAGCTCGGACTTCTGGTCGCGACGACCGTGATCGAAGTCGGCATCGATATTCCCAACGCCACGGTCATGGTGGTCGAGCACGCCGAGCGCTTCGGACTGGCGCAATTGCACCAGCTGCGCGGCCGCGTCGGACGGGGTTCCGCGTCGGGTCACTGCCTATTGGTCAATCGCGGCACAGGCAGCGCCCTGGCTGCCGAACGTCTTCGCGTAATGGAAAATGAGCGCGACGGCTTTAAGATCGCTGAAGCCGATCTGCGCCTGCGCGGTCCTGGGGAAATGCTTGGCGCGCGGCAATCCGGGCTCGTTGACTTTCGCTTCGCCAATTTGGCGCGCGATACGCGCTTGCTCGCCGAGGCGCGCAAGGAGGCTCTTGCCTGGCTGGACAAGGACCCAGAGCTGAAAAGCAAAGCTTCGGCAGGCATGAAGCAAATCCTTCGGCACCGCTGGGGAATGACATTGCAGTTGGGCTTGGTCGGATGAACACAGCGCAATTTTCGGCGTCATCAACGCCGGTCGTTGCGTAGGAGCGACCCGATTCCGTTGCCTGACCGATAGCGCCAACACGCAGGTCGGCCCCTACAACGCCGCGTCGGTGTAGGTAAGTGGAACCATCACGCGAGAAACGTTTTAGTTGCGCCGGCTACGACGATGCTTTATAAAATGAAAGAATTATTTGCTTAGAAGGGATCAGGTAACCACGCGTGGAATTTCAACGGATTAAGCGGCTGCCGCCCTACGTTTTTAGCATCATCGATGGCATGAAAATGGCGGCGCGTCATCGTGGTGAAGATATTGTCGACTTCGGCATGGGCAACCCTGATTTGCCAACCCCGCCGCACGTCGTCGCTAAGCTCGTCGAAGCCGCGAGCAAGCCGCAGAATCACCGCTATTCGGTGTCACGCGGCATCTACAAACTGCGGGTGGCGATATGCGACTGGTATCAGCGACGCTACCAAGTGAGCCTCGATCCGGACGCCGAAGCGATCGTCACCATCGGCGCTAAAGAGGGCATCTCCCATCTTGCGTGGGCGACCATCGACCCTGGCGACGTGGTACTTTGCCCGAGCCCGACTTACCCGATTCATCAGTACGCCGTGGTTTTAGCCGGCGGCGATCTGCGCTGCATTCCGTTGACGACGAGTGAAACGTTCTTCGCCCACCTGGAAGAGGCGATTCGCCAGACCTGGCCCAAGCCAAAAATGCTGATCATCAGTTTTCCGCATAATCCGACCACGGAAGTCGTCGAACTCGATTTTTTCGAGCGCGTCGTGAAGGCCGCCCAGGAGCATGGCTTCATCGTGGTTCACGATCTCGCTTACGCGGATATCACCTTTGACGGTTATGAAGCGCCGAGCTTTCTTCAGGTGCCGGGGGCCAAAGAGGTCGGCGTAGAATTCTTTTCGCTATCGAAAAGCTACAACATGCCGGGCTGGCGCGTCGGCTTTTGCGTCGGCAACAAAGACGTCGTCCATGCGCTGGCGCGGATCAAGAGCTATCTTGACTACGGGATCTTCCAGCCGATTCAAATCGCTGCGATTCAAGCCTTGAACGGATCACAGGATTGCGTCGAAGACATTCGCTTGATGTATCAGAAACGCCGCGACTCCTTGATCGATGGTCTCGAGCGCGCCGGCTGGTACATTCCCAAACCCAAGGGAACCATGTTCGTGTGGGCGAAGATCCCCGAGCCGGCGCGAAAAATGGGTTCGGTGGAGTTTTCCAAATATTTGCTCCAGGAAGCCCAGGTGGCGGTGTCGCCGGGCATCGGCTTCGGCCAATACGGCGACGAGCATGTGCGCTTCGCGCTGATCGAAAATGAGCATCGGACGAAACAAGCCGTTCGAAAGATCAAGCGCGCGCTCGGCGAACTTCTCGACTAGCCGGCGTTTCAATAAGCTCTCGAATACTTCAGAAGACTTACAATGGCATCAGTGAACACACGACGAAAAGTCGGCGTCGGCCTGCTCGGTTCGGGCGTGGTCGGCGAAGCGATCCAGGATATTCTTTTTCGCGACCTCAGCGGTGCGCTAGGCAAAGAAATCGGCCTTGAGCTCCGCAAGATCTACACACGCAATCCCAAGGGGAAAAAATGGTACAGCAAGCGCCGGCCGCTGTTCACAAGCCGCCCCGAAGAAGTGCTCGATCATCCCGGCGTGGATATCGTGATCGAGGCCTTGGGCTTTCAGTCCGCTCGGCAGCTGCCGCAGTTTCGCGACTATATCCTGCGCGCTTTTCGCAACGGAAAATCCGTCGTCACTTCCGACAAAGCGGTTCTGGCGCGCTACGGCAAGGAAATTTGGTCGGCGGCGAAAAAGTCCGGACAGCAGCTGCGCTTCGAAGCCTGCGTCGGCGGCGGCATCCCGGTGATTCGCTCGCTCAGCGAGAGCTTCGCGATCGAAGAACCGGAATCGATCTTCGGCATCGTCAACGGCACCTGTAACTACATCCTTTCGCAGATGGAAAAGAGCGGCAAACCGTACGCCGAGGCGCTAAAAGAAGCCCAGGAAAAGGGCTACGCGGAAACGAATCCGGCGTCGGATGTGAACGGCAGCGATGCCGAGGCCAAACTGCTGCTCTTGAGTTTGGTTGCCTTTGGTCTGCAGATCCAACCCGGCAGGATCTGGCGCAAGGGCATAGAAGGTATTCAAGCTGTGGATTTTCGCTATGCCGCACGCATCGGTGGCAGCACAATTAAGCAGCTCGCGGTGGCTCGGCGCAAAGGCCAAGTGGTGCAAGTTTTTGTCTCGCCGGCGTTGGTGGCAAGAGAAAATTTTCTGGCGAGCGTCGACGGTGCGACCAACGCGATCTGTTTCGCGGGGAAGAGCAGCAGCGGCGGGCGCGGCGAGCGCGACTGCGATTATGTTCTCGTCGGGCCGGGCGCGGGCGGTGGTCCGACGGCCGTGGCGGTGCTCGGCGATGTGTGCGAGCTGGCGCGCAGCGAACGCAAATTTAGCGGTGTGCCTAGCCTCATTCCACCGCGGATGCTCAAGCTTCAAGCCGAAAACGACATCGACGTGCCGTTTTACGTGCGCTTCGTGGTCAAAGATCGTGCCGGGATAGTCGGCGATATCGGCCGGACTTTCGGCCGTATCGGTGTGAACATTTCAGAAATTTGGCAGCTTCGGCACGTCGAGGAAGAGATACAGAGCTTGAAGCAGAGCGCTAAGCTCAAGCAAAAATATCAGGGCATGCTACCCTTCGTTATGACCTTGGAGCGCACCACTTTGCGGCAAATGCGCAGGGCTCTGGATTCCATCCGAAATCGAGATTATATCGTAATTGATCCGGTTTGGTTTCCGATTTGGGGCGGGAAATAGCGCGGCGGCGCTGTCGCGCGGTTCAACGTTCAAGGTTCCGAGTTCAACGTTGAACTTTGAACCTGAAACCCGGAACTTTTCGCATTGGGAGCAAGCGTGAAGTACATTATTCTGCAAGGCGACGGCATGGCCGACTATCCGCTCGAGGTTTTGGGCGGGCGAACACCGCTGCAAGCGGCGCGCACGCCGAACATGGACTGGCTTGCGCGGCACGGCGTATATGGCATTGCTCATGTGATCCCAGAAGGTTTTCCTCCGGGCAGTGACGTCGGTAACATGAGCATCATGGGTTACGACCCGGCGATTTATCACACCGGGCGCTCGCCACTCGAAGCGGCAAGCATGGGGGTGGCTTTGGGGCCGAAGGATATCGCATTTCGCTGTAATCTCGTGACGCTGGGCGGCGACGGCGATGAAACTTTCATGGAGGATTTCACCTCCGGCCATATTTCGACCGAAGAAGCCGCTGTGATCATCCGCGACCTCGGACGCGAGCTCGGCGGCGACGGCATCGAATTTTTCCCCGGTGTGAGTTACCGCCACTTGATGGTCTGGCGTGACGGCAAAGAGCAGATGACCACCACACCGCCGCACGACATCACCGAGCAAAAAATTGCCTCGTATATGCCGAAAGGCGACGGTGCGGAACGCTTGCTGCAACTCATGCGAGCTTCGCAGCCAGTAGTGGCAAATCATCCGGTGAATCTAAAACGTCAAGCAGCCGGACAGCGCCAGGCGACGACGATTTGGCTCTGGGGGCAGGGGAGAGCGCCGCAGCTACCACCCTTGACCAAACGCTTCGGCATCAAAGGCGGCGTCATCTCGGCCGTCGATATTATCCACGGGCTCGGTGTTTATGCCGGGCTGGAGCGAATCGATGTGCCGGGCATTACCGGTTTTCTCGACACCAATTACGTCGGCAAAGGTGAATACGGCGTGCGCTCGCTCGAAAAAAACGACTTCGTGTTCATCCACGTCGAGGCCACCGACGAAGCCGGCCACATGGGTGACGTGGAAAAAAAGATTCAAGCGCTGGAAGATTTCGATGAAAAAGTCGTCGGCACGGTATTGAAGGGAATGGCGCACCGCAAAGATTATCGAATTCTATTGATGCCGGATCATCCGACTGCCATCGCGCTCAAGACCCACGTCGCCGATCCGGTGCCGTTTGTTTTGTTTTCCGCCGACGCGCCGCAAGAAAATGGCAATCTCGGCTACAACGAGATTGACGCGCTAAAAACCGGTATTGTAGCCAGGAAAGCCTATCGATTAATGGAAGCGCTGATTGAAGGGAGGCCGACATGGACCGAAATTTAGCTCTGGAGGCTATTCGAGTAACTGAAGCAGCGGCATTGAACTGCGCACACTGGACCGGTCGCGGCAACGAAAAAGCCGCGGACCAGGCGGCCGTCGACGCCATGCGTAAGGCGTTCGATGCGCTGTCGATCGACGGCACGGTGGTGATCGGCGAAGGCGAGCGCGACGAAGCGCCGATGCTCTACATCGGCGAGAAAGTCGGTTCCGGTGGTCCGAAGGTCGATATCGCGCTCGATCCGCTTGAAGGCACGACGATTTGCGCGACGGGAGCGCCGAATGCACTCGCGGTCATCGCCATGGCAGACGGCGGTAATTTGCTGCATTGCCCGGATACGTACATGGCCAAGATCGCCGCCGGTCCGGTCGGTAACGGGGTGATCGACCTCGATAAATCACCGACGGAAAACCTGCACGCCCTGGCGGAAGCGAAGCGTTGCAAGGTCGAAGATTTAACGGTGATCATTTTATCGCGCCCGCGCCACGAAGCGCTCATCGCGGAAGTGCGCAAAGCCGGCGCACGCATTCGCTTGATCGGCGACGGCGACGTTTCGGCTGCGATAGCGACGACGAAGCCGGAAACCGGCATCGATCTGCTGATGGGGATTGGCGGCGCCCCGGAAGGCGTGCTGGCCGCGGCCGCCCTGCGCTGCGTCGGCGGCGCGTTTCAGGGCCGTTTGGCGCCGCGCAACGATGAAGAGATCGAGCGGGCCAAAAAGATGGGCGTCAAGGACATCAAGAAAAAATTCCAGATCGAGGAGCTGGCTGCCGGGGATGTCATGTTCGCGGCGACGGGAGTCACGGATGGCGATTACCTGCGCGGCGTGCACTTTTTCTCGGGCGGGGCGACCACTCAGTCCGTGGTGATGCGCTCCAAGACCAAAACCATTCGCGTTATCAATGCGACCCATTATTTTGAGCACAAGCCCAATTACTAAAGTTCCACGTTCAGTTGATCCGCGCTGAAAGTGGCTACCCGAAAGCGCAAGAAGCGGAGCTGGCTCAAGACGCTTCTTCTCTATACGTTCGTTCCGCTCGTTGTTTGGTTGATAGCGTTTGCCATTTGGTTCTACTGGCGCGAAATCGCTGCCTCGTTCACGCCGGCCAATGAACAGCTCAAGCCGGCCGCTAAATCGAATCGGAGCGAATCCGCGCCGACCAAGCGGCCGCGAGAGAAGATCCTCGAAGAAGACCGCAAGAAGCTGGAAGAGATTCTCAAACGGCGCGATTGACGATCCGAGGATATGAGGTTGTCGATCCGCGGACTCCACTGGCCGCTGGTTTGAGAGGAGAATGCGGCGATGATAATGTGAATTAAGGGCATGAATTTTTGGCGGAACATAATTAAGCCGATCATCGGGCTCTCCCCAATGGACGGCATTACGGACGCGTCGTTCCGTTTCATCACGGCCAACCACGGCGCGCCGGATGTGACCCTGACTGAGTTCGTCAATATCCAATCGGCGTTCTACTCGCCACATACCTTGCTCAAGGATTTTACCTATTCTGAAGTCGAGCGGCCGGTGGTCGCGCAGATTTACGGCAGGACACCGGAGCTTTTTTATAAAGTTGCGCACGTCGTCTGTGAGCTTGGATTCGACGGCTTGGATATCAATATGGGCTGTCCGGCAAAGAAAGTTGCCGCCAGCGGCTGTGGCGCGGCGCTTATACGCGCGCCGGATCTGGCCCGTGAAATTATCCGAGCTGCGCACCGAGGGATCAGAGACTGGCACGGTGGCCAGACCCTGGGAAACCTCGATTTTTGTGGCGAGGTGATCGAACAAGTTAGACAGGTGAATCGACAGCGAAGCGGCTGGACAACACCGTTGGAACGGCGGCTTATTCCGGTCTCCGTAAAAACCCGACTCGGCTATGACCGGATCGTGATAGAAGATTGGCTGAAGACGCTCTTGCAAGAGGAGCCGGCGGCAATCTCCCTCCACGGCCGCACGTTAGAGCAAGGGTACAAAGGCGAAGCGAATTGGCACGCGATTGCTTGCGCTGTCGAAATCGCCAAAGGATCGGGCACGCTGATTCTTGGCAACGGTGACGTACAGGACTTGCGCGATGCTTTTCGGCGCGTTCGTGATACGGGGGTCGATGGCGTGCTGATCGGCCGTGGCGCGCAGGGCAATCCGTGGCTCTTTCGAAATAAGCATGCCGTCAAGGAAGCACTCAGCGCTGGCCGCGAATTACTTTGTACCGATCCGCTCATCAGCCTTGACGAAAGATTTGCCGTGATCGCCGAGCACAGCGAGCATTTTGAACGACTCTGCGGGCGCTCGCGCTTCATGGCTATGCGTAAGCACTTGACATGGTACTGCCGTAATTTTCGCGGCGCGGCGGAGATGCGCGCACGGATGACTCGGGCAAATAGCGCCGCAGAGGTGCGCGCCTGTTTAACAGAATTTATGTCTTGCGCATTTCCCGGTACAAGCGCGCGCCGGTCGTCAGCCGCCGATCCTGAAGCCGGTTTACCGGAAAGTCTCGTCGCTCCCTGATTCGATCATTCCATGCGCTTGATTCTTGCTTCCACTTCGCCGCGGCGACGCGAGATTTTAGCCTCGCTCGGCGTGCCGTTTGAAGTGATCGCGCCCGAATTCGACGAACGGGTTTCCCGTCATTTATCGATCGAAGAGGAAGTTCTCGCATTCGCCGTCGGGAAGGCGCGCTCGGTAAGCAGTAAAAATCCCCATAGCCTTGTGATCGGGGGTGATACGATGATTTCGCTCGACGGCGAGAAAATCGGCAAACCCGTCGACCGCGACGATGCCGCGCGGATATTGCGCGCGCTGGCCGGCAAGACGCACGAGATTTACACCAGCCTGGCGATCCTTGACGGCTTTGGCGGACCTGGGATGCGGACGGTGGAGAAGGTGTCCGTCACAATGCGCCCTTATACCGAAATTGAAATTGAGCGTTATCTTTGCTGCGATGAGTCCCACGACAAAGCCGGTGCGTACTCGATCCAAGGGCAGGGGAGCAGGCTTGTCGAATCGATCAGCGGTGACTATTTCGCCGCTGTGGGCATGTCTTTGAAACCAATTGCCGACTATTTCGCTCAGCGGGGAATTACCGTTCGGCTGGACGACGTTAAGCTGTATGCTGACAAATCGTAATAGAACTGGCGTCTGTTTGCCTGATCGAGACTGAAGCGAACTAGGGTTAAAACGCGAGTGCTTACAGTCTAAAGATTCATTTCCCCGCCGCCCTCACGGTGATCTGGGTCGCTGATAGCGCTCCGGCGGAATCTTGGGTTCCTTGAAGTGAGACTTCGACGCCGCTTTTCAGTGAGTTTCGGTCGCTGATCACGCGTTTGACGAGCGGGATATCCGGCGGGACCTGAACCTTGACCTCGCCGCCTTTGTACTTGAGAGTAATTTGCCTTCCTTTGATATCCTTTATCGCGACATCTTCGACGTGTTCGACATTGGCGTTGGTCATCGTCGCGCCGCTCTGTAGCGCCGAGCCTAGGGGACGATGCCCCTCCCCGGTACCGCGCTGATCCTCCGAGAAAACATGGACTTCCGAGGCAAGAAACGTCCCGTCAGATTGCTTGGTCGCCGTAGTCCCGAGATACATCCCCGAGCCGATCTCCGAAAGTTTAATCGGCACCTCTGCGCGAATTACGGTCTTGTCCGTTAAGACCGCTTTCACGTCTCCGCTAGCGCTGCTCACGATCAATTCTTGGCCTTTAAATGAAGTGACTTTGCCTCTGACCGTCGTGCCAGCGGTCTGCGGAAATCCTGGGGACGAGGCCAAGAGAATCATCCCTATCCCGCCAGCGAGTGTCATGCTTGTCAGACGAAACATCGTCAAATGTGTCATAGCAGCGCTCCTCGACCCTGATATTCGTATACGTCACGACCCAGGTTTGACTCAAGCGGAATCAACAAAAACTCGCCAAGGCATGGGGTTTTAGCAATCAATCCCGCGCCACGTAACTGCCCATCAGATAACGATTTCTGGCCGCTAGGGACAATTTTTGTTCAAACAAATAATTTTAAGCCTGGGCAAAGTGCCAATAAATTAACTGCTTACGGATGGTATGAAGCTTGCTCCTCGATTTCTCAAGAGAATCGCCATGAAACAATCGAATAGTTATCCTAGTCTTGATCAAAACTGGCAATGGCCCGAGAAAACTTGGTTCCGCGAACGCCTCAATGCTCTCAAAGCAAGGGAACACGAACAGCGTCGCAGACCATTGGTTGGGACCCAGCCGACCGAGCATCTCAGCGAACCAGACAACCCTGAGAAGATTCCTTTGAAGGCTGATTGAGCCACCAGTTTAGCTCCCAAGCCGCGCTTTCGATCCCTCTTGCTTTTCTGAACTGTCTGCCAAAATTCCTCTCGAAACTACCGCCAGCGTTTTCAAAACCGATCATTTGGCCTTCCATCGCCTCACGCTGCAAGCCCTGAGCTGAGATCGTCCGAGGATTTGTCCGTTTGCTATATGAAGCACAATCATAACATGATGTCGGCCGGACATGAGCGCTGCTTGAAGAGCGAGCGACGTTCAGACAAAAAGCTATCAAGGAATTCTACGTGGAGGAGTTTCTAGCGATGAGCGACGAAGACTGGGCGCGAAAATACGCTGCAATGGATAGTCGGGTGACACAAAAGTATGAGCATCTACCGAAAGGCGAACAGATCGGCAAGCATCCGGAGGCAAAACCGGAAGAATTCAAGAAGTCGTAGGTTGACGAGCGCTGGACTGGCATTTTCTGCCCCAGGAGGCGGCGCATCTCAAAGGCATTGAGCGTCATGGGGACCATCACGTAAAATCCGACAGCGCACGCGCATCTCCCCAATAAAAATTTCCGCTGTTCCGTGCGGGTGTCACTTCATAGATCTCACGCCAACGTGCCATCGACGTTTCTCCTCGGTATAGACATCGGCGGATCACACACACCAATGCGTATTTTCGTTAAGAGAATCTGAACGTTCATGTCGTTGTGTTCCTTCATAGCTTGCATTTTTTTCTCCACGGATGTAATCGATTGCAGATTTAAGTAAATTTTCCGCGGAGGACAAAGCGATGGCGCAAGCAGCAACAGATCAGAGCTGGGATCTTGAGACCGACGTCGTCATTATCGGGTCGGGAGCCGCCGGGTTACCGGCGGCGATTAAGGCCGCGGACGCTGGCGCGTCCGTGATCGTTGTCGAGGCCAATTACGATATCGGCGGCCACGCGATTATCAGCGGCGGCAACGTGCCCCTTGGCGGCGGCACGAGCGCGCAGAAGAAGTACGGTATTCAGGATACGCCCGACACGGTTTTCTCGGACCTCACTGACTGGACGATCGTGCAGCCCAACGGCTGGCCGGATTACCGTTACAACGACCGCGCGGTGATGCGCGCGTTTGCCGATCATTGCGCGTTGACCTATGAGTTTCTGCTTGAAAACGGCGTCAAGTTCAAAGAAGTCGCGCCGGACAATCAAGGGGGGCATAATTTAGGCAACTCCGCGCCGCGCGAAAATCATGCGTTTTGGACCAAAGGTCCGGGTTATGAAAGTCCGAATAACCGGGCGGGAACCGGCGTGATTCGACCGTTGGAAAACAGCGCTCGCGCCAAAGGCGTTAAGTTTTTATTGAACTACAAAATGATAAGCTTTCACCGCGAAAGGCAGAACAGCGGACGTGTGATCGGCATCACGGCTGAGTACACACCGCGAATCATGCCCGGGCAATCGACCCCGCTAAAAAGCTTTCGTTCGGACGGCAACATCGACAGCACCAAACCGACGATGCGAATCCGCGCGAACAAAGCCGTCATCGTCGCCACCGGCGGCATGACGAGCAACTTGAATTTTCGCCGCATGTTCGATCCGCGATTGACCGCGGTTCTGACCGTCGCCGGTGAGCCCTACAGCTATCAGGATGCCAGCGGCGAGCTGGCAGCGATGGCGATCGGCGCTTCGCTTTGGGGGCTGGTGAACCAGACACTGGAAAACGGCGACAATATCCGAACTCAACGGGTGCTCGCCACGAAGTGGAATTACATGACTTGGGAGCTGGAGTGTCCGATCTTCCCGCTCGTGCGCTCCACCGGACTCAGCGTAAAAGACTGGCACGATTTGATTCTTGTCAACCAAGTCGGGAAACGATTCTACGACGAAACCAAGGGCGATTACCCGCATGGCAATGTGTACAACGATTTCAATCCCTACACGCCCAACGATTATCGCAATAACGAGAAAATCGACTACCATCCCAACAAGTATAATTTCTTCAACGCCGCGGTAGCGATGAACGAGTATTCCGAACCGCCGGATTATTCCGCTGGTCCGATCTGGGCGATCTTCGACGCTGACGCGGTCAAACGGGAAGGCTGGAAGGTGACGCCGCCGTACGTCGATCCAGACGGTTATTTCTTCAGCGCGAACACGCTTTCAGATCTCGCCGCCGCAATTAAGAACGAGTATCAGGCAAAGCCGATGAACGGCGCGATCTTGCAGGCCGTGGTAGACCGGTACAACTCGTTCGTCGATGCCGGCAAGGATAGTGATTTCGGCAAACCGGCGCCGAAACACAAGATACAGACCCCGCCATTCTATGCGGCGTGGGCGACGCCGAACGTACACGACACGCGCTCGGGCTTAAGAATCAATGGCAAGTGTCAGGTGATGGACATGAACGGCCAGACGATTCGCGGCCTGTACTGCGCCGGTGAATCAGCGGGAGGCTTCAACCAGCATGGACTGGGACGATGCACGACCCAGGGCTTTATTGCTGGCACCAACGCGGCGAAGGAACTGTGACACGAACGATTTCCTGTAGACGAGGCGCTTCGTCGCATCTTCGATCTTCTAACGGTACAGCGATTCGATAAAATCGCCCGCCTGCAATTGGCGCACGAAGCGGTCGTCGAAGAATCTGTTTGGGTCGAGATCTTTAGCCTTGGGGTTTCTTTCCTCGAGTTCTTCTAAAACCGCACGCACTGCATCCGCAGTCGGCAGCGGAGTCTTCATCATATATTTTGCGATCGGTATATCATAAGACTCCGCGAGCAAGTTCGCATCATTGATGCGCAGGTACTTGGACAGCACCTTCATGGCAAACGCACGGTCTTTCTTCATCAGCGCAATCGCCTCAACCTGAGCCGACAAGTAGCGGCGCACCAGATCCGGATCATTGCGGATGATCTCTCCGCGGGTCGAAACACCGGTCGAGGCGTAGGGGATATTGAGACTCGGCATATGTAGCAGCACGCGATTGCCTAGTTGTGTCGCTCGGCTGGTTGCCGGATATCCGAACACAGCCGCTTGCACTCTGCCTCCCTGCAGAGCGCTGACGATCCATTCTCCGGCGCCGATCTCGACGATGTGCACGTCTTTTCCGGGCTCCATGCCGAAATGTTTCGCGGCCAATCGCGCGCCCGTATGCAGCGAAGTGCCGTAGCGGCTGATACCGATGTTTTTGCCGCGCAACTGCTCGGCCTTCTCGATCTCCGGACGCACGACTAAATTGAGCACGAGTGTGCCGATCGTCGTCGCGATGATCTTTACGTCGGCGCCGCCCACCGCCGCGCCTGTCGTCGTGCCGCCGGAAATTTGTACGAAGGCGATTTCTCCCGCGATGAGCGCGTTCATGCCCTGTACGCCGCTTGGCGTGGCGATCACTTCCACTTGCAAGCCGTGTCTTTTGAAAATACCCGCCTCGTGGGCTGCCCATGGCGGAGCCATAGAGCCGGATATCGAGGTGATCGCTACGCGGATTTTTCGTAAGGACGGCACCTCGGCGGCGTCAGCGGAAGCCAGTGGGCTGAAGCAAGCTGCAACCCAGAAAGCGAGGAGCCATCGATTGTTGATCATCGCGTACCTCCTAGAGACTTACCGAATGGTGTGTGCACCAATAACTGATCGCAACGCTGGCCGTCAAATTCAATAAATCTTTGCCCTGGCCCGATATTCGCGTCAGTGGCGGCAAACGAACAGTGAAATCCAATTGACCATATTGATCACCCTGTGGTAATCGGAAACGAGTTGCCGCCCGCGCACTCAAGCCACTCTGAAATCTAAATGGGCGAATTGGCAACCAGAGGAAGGAACAATTATGGAGAATGCCAAGGTCATCGATGCCGATGGGCATGTCCAGGATCGCGACGCGGAGATTCGCAAATTTATGGAGGAACCGTATTGCCGACGACGAGGACCGTTCGTCGCCAAGGATAAATGGGATAGCAGCATGTACGGAAAACTCAGCATGGACATTCACGACGTACCGACGCGGCTACGCGATATGGATCGCGAAGGAATCGACATCTCCGTACTATTTCCCACCAGCGCGTTCGGCATCACGCAAAGTCCGGAGAAGGACTATGCCGCCGCCTTTTGTCGCGGGTACAACGACTGGATCGCTAATCTTTGCAAAGAAAGCCCGCGCTTAAAAGGCATCGGCCTGGCGCCGTTCCAGGACGTACCGGCTGCCGTCGCGGAGATCAACCGCGCTGTCACCAAACTCGGCCTGGCGGGTATCGCAATCGCGTCATTCGGCCTCAAAGATCATCTCGGCACGCCGACTTTTTGGCCTATCTACGAAGAACTCGAAAGACTCAACGCACCGCTCTTGGTTCACAATTCCCGCCAAGGTCCTGTCGGTGAAATTCGCTTCGATACTTTTTTGTTTGCTCACACCATCGCCCGCCCGTTCGAGACCTTGATCGACTGCGCTGCGCTCATTTACGGCGGCGTGCCGGAAAGGTTTCCCAAGTTGCGCATCGCGTTTCTCGAGTGCGGCTGTGGCTGGGTACCTTACTGGATGGATCGGATGGACGAGGAATGGGAGAAACGACAATCTGAAGCGCCTTTGCTCAAGGCAAAGCCGAGTGACTACATTGCCAATGGTAACTGGTTCTTCGCCGCCGAGCCCGAGGAGAGCACTGTCGCGTACGTCATGGAGCGCATCGGCGATGACAAGATTATCTTCGCGTCCGACTATCCGCACTGGGACGGCATGTTCCCGTACGTCGTCTCGACGATTCGCGACCGCAAGGATGTGACGGCAGAGTCGAAACAAAAGTTTCTCGGTGACAACGCTAAACGACTGTACGGTTGGGAGGGTTAGTAAGTACCGACTGAGCACGGCGCGTTAGAAAAACGCCGCAGGTGATTTCAACGCGGACTAAAAACACCCATGGGCAGAACGGTCTCTATGCGACTCAAGCAACGGCAGTGTTTGCGCATAGGTTCGCTATTATCCGGTTTCGCGTTCATCGCCTCGGTTACGGTCAACGCGCAATCGCTGCCGCGCTCGCTCACGATCGGATCCAATCCGCCGGGGACGGTCTTTTACGCACTGGCAAGCGGCCTCGCAAAGTATGCCGGCGATGGCGCGCCATTTCAGTTGGTCGTGCAACCTTATTCAGGAACGAGCACTTTCCTGCCTCTCCTGAATACGGGTGAGATCGATTTCGGCATTAACAATGCCGTCGACATGGCGCTTTCCTATCAGGGGCCGGAGCGACTGAAGATCGGCGGTCGCAACCCGTTTCAACACACGCCGAACGTGCGCCTGGTCATGCGAGGGTCGGTTCTGATGACGGCGCTGCTCGTGCGCAGGGATTCGACGATGAAGACGATTCACGATATCCGCGGCAAAAGACTGACCGGGGAATATCCGGCGCAGCTCGCGAATTGGTACAACCTTTTCGGTTTTTTGGCCGGCGCCGGAATGAAATGGGAAGACGTCAAGATCGTTCCAGTACCGGGCGCGAACGAAGGAGTCGACGCGCTGGTGCAAGGGCGCGCCGACGTGGGTTTGCACGCCATCGACTCCGCCAAGGTGAAGGAAGCAGACGCGGCCATCGGGGTGCGCCATCTTTCACTCGATTGCTCGGCGCAAGGCGAAAAGCGTTTGCGCGCCGCCGTGCCCGGCTACTATCCGCAATGGCTTAAGCGCGGCCAAGCGACGGCCATCGTCGAAGACACTTGCGTCAACGCGTATGACATCTATTTAACCAGCCACAAGGGAGCCGTCGACCGGGTGATTCACATGGTCCTCAAAAATATTTGGGGCAACATGGACAAGCTTCCTCCGCTGCACCCGAGCTTCAAGGATTGGACCCGGCAGCGGGCCGTCGATAGCGATGCGACAATTCCATACCATGCGGCGGCCATACAGTTTTATAAGGAAAATGGTGTGTGGCCGGCGCCAGCGGACGAATCGCAACGTAAACTGCTCAGTCTGAACCCATAGTCGGAGCGCCTCGCCAAAGCGAACAAAGCGTCAATTCTATCCGCGAGGCACTAGGCGGGAATCCCGGGGAGAATGCATTCAAGACCAGCGGGACAAAAATCGGAGCTGTTTGGTTCGCCGTGAGTAACTGCCCTATGGCTTTAATGTGGAGAAACTGTGACGACAAGCTGGAACGAGCCGGGAGAAGTAAACCAATACCTTAAAGACCATGTTACTCGATTGCTCGAGAGCTACCGCCATTGGACGGGCAAAAATCTGGTTCAACCGGATTTGCCGTCCGCCGAACAAGCACGCAAGTTATATTATTCGCCGTTCGTCGTGTTATCGCACGATACCGGGTCCGACCCGCTGCTCAACTACGCGAACCAGGCGGGGTTGGATCTTTTCGAGCTCAATTGGAACGAATTAACGACATTTCCGTCGCGCCTTACCGCTGAACCGACGCACCAACAAGAGCGGGCTTGTTTGCTCGCGACTGTGAGCCGACAAGGGTATATCGACAATTACCGCGGGGTGCGAATTTCTAAAACCGGCCGGCATTTTCTGATCGAGCAGGCAAGCGTGTGGAACTTAATCGACGACCGCGGCGCCCCTTACGGCCAGGCCGCCACATTCAGCCAGTGGAAATACCTAGATTGAAAATGTGGGTTCTTTGTGCGGATGCAAGCGCCGCAAGTAGACCGAGAGGCTCTAAAGACCTGCGCGCTGGCGAGTTAGTTTGCCACGCCGATTCGACCCGATCGCTCGCTTGATTCGTTTATTCCAAGACCGCCCCATCCACCCGTCGTGAGCGCTCTTTATACATACGCATGGCTTGCTCACGCAAGGTGCCGGTAAAAAACTCTTCGGAGTGCCGTATTCCGCCGCGGATTTGATATTCGATCTTGATCGATTCGAAAGGTGTGGACGATTCAGAATTGCTAACGCTGAGTAACCGGCCGTTGGAAACATCAAACCGGCGTCCGATGGCACGCAAGATTTCCGGCAGCCCGTCGAAGTTCACGAAGGGAATGGACCGCTGGCGGTTACGTCGCGCTGCTTGGTCGAGAGCGTTGATTTGGTCCGTGGAATAACGGATCTCGACGAGGCTCAAATGCGGCGGCACAGGATCCCCACACTGAAGATAGAATTGCTCCCCGGAACACTTCAAATCAAACAAATCGATTCCTTGTGTCTCGAGAATCTGACCGATGACCCGCAGAGCTTTTGAAAACTCATCCCGTGATGCCATAGGCAGATTTTACTAGCGCAAAATCGCCCCCTAGGCAAACTAAAACTAGTTCGGATCGGCCAAATGTTCGGATCAGAAACTTGGTGCAGTAATCAGCCATGCGTAGCCAGCTGCGACGCCTGGCGCAACGCGGGTTTTATTTTCTTGAAATCCCAAATTTGACCAAATATAGACGCTCAGCGTCGGCTAAAGAAGTGAAACCCAGGGATAGGTATGTTATATTGCTCGCATGGGCGCTTCAGCTTATTCTGATATCCACATCGTTGTGACGGCTTCACACTGACGATCCTGCGCTGGCCATGAGAAAGCAGGCTGGCCAGCGTATTCAGGAATGCACACTACTTTAGAAATCTCATGAAAGACTCTCAAGCGGCGGCAGTGCCAGCACGCTGGCGATGGCGCCAGCGCCTAAAAAACTCGTTCCTTTACTACTTAATGCGAAGCGGGTGGTCGGCAGCCGAGCGCTTCCCGATTCGCGGTGTTCTGCGCCTCGTCGGCTGTGTGGCGCCTTATGTGTTTCGCCGCGATGCGCGGCGCGCTCAAGCTCAGATTCACTCCACGATGCCACACCTCGACGCGCCCAAAATCATCCGCAGAATGTTTGTTCACTTCGCCGAATCGATTTGGGAGCTGTCTCGTTTGCGTCATGAGGTTCCGGAATTGGACCCTGATGCGCGGCGGGTGCTCGATGAAGTTCTCGCCGAGGGGAGGGGAGGCGTGATCATCTCCGGCCATATCGGAAACTGGGAAATTCTCGGGCAAGCGATCGCATCCGCGGGCTATCCGATCGCCACCATTGCCAAGCCATTCTATGATCCCCGCATAACGGCATGGTTGCACAAGTGGCGGACCCAACGCGGGCTCGAAATTGTTTGGCGGGGAGATAATACCGGCAAGGCGATCCTGCGAGTCTTGCGCAGCAATCGGTTGATGGCATTCCTAATCGATCAAGACACTCAGACCGCGGGCGATTATGTGCCATTTTTTGGACGTCCTGCTTTTACACCGACCATTCCCGCCGCCCTGGCGCTGCGGACAGAAGCACCAATACTATTTTGCTGGCACCACCGTCGCGCCAAGCGCCACAAAATCACCATCGAGCGAATCCATTACGCGCGGACCGGCAACACGGAAAGCGATGTCTTGGCGCTTACCGCCATGCTGACGGCCCGTTTGGAATCAATCATTCGCTCGGCACCCGAGCAATGGGTGTGGATGCACCGACGATGGAAGCAAAAGTCGTAAAAGTAAATATTATAATGGCCGGCTCTCGGCAAACGATCACGCAACTCTAACACTAACACTGACAATGTCCCACGCGAAATCACTAAGAGCGATCGGACAGTCCCTCGAAGCCCTGGGCGTGATCGCCTTCGTCATGGAGAAAAACGGACGAAGCTACGTCGTGCGCAGTGATTCACTTCCGGATATTTCCGACTTGAACGTAAAACAAAGTCTGTCAGAAAAAGTTTGGGAGGCACCAGCCTCTACTCGTAGACACGTCCGCGCACTCCAATCTGATGGTTCTCTCAAATATGATGTGACCTATGTTTCATGGCTCGACGCGCAAGGCCGAAAAAGACGGCGAAAGCGTTTATCGACACAGACCACAGGAACATCGCGCGTCTCGCAGTTATTGCGGACTCTGGGCAAGCATCTGGACCGAGTGGAGCCTCACGCCTTCACCATTTCGTGGACCGGCGATGCGATTTGCGTCGAATATGAGATGGCGGACGGCCAGCGCGTCCGTGAAGTTCTCAGCGTCGAGAAAGTGCGCGAGCTAACGGTTCGCTCGCGGTTCCGGCGCGCGCGCCGCCGCTAATTCCACATCATGGAGCATCGAGTTGAACGTTGTTTCTTGCAGGTGGATTTAATCAATTTGTCGAAATCCCGTAGAAGTTCAGCGATCGACGCGGTCGGGCAGACGACATTGTCGTGCGTTGCTATAACATTTGGTTTTCATCGGCTAATCAGACAACGATGACACGTTGTATTTATCACCTAATCGCCTCAATCTTTGCTCTGATAAGTCTCAATTCCTGCGTCAATCGTCTCTCCATGCACTCCCTTGACGGCGAAAGATTAGATGGAAAATGGCGGCAAGCGCGCGAAGGCAGCGGTTTGATTCAGGTCGCTGGATCAGCGGGCGAGATGTTGGTCGGCTCATTCAAGCCCGTGCCGCGAGAATTCTTTTTTGAGAGTTACCAAAAGACCTTCGGCGGCGGAACGATCGATGCCGACGGCCCGGACGTATCCGAGTTCGGCAACGCTTTTGCCGGAATGCTCGGGACCTCAAGTACCCTGGCGGATGTCGCCTACGGCGAAAACTACAACATCGCGTCGGGCAAAACGACGCATGTCGTCATGGGGCCGCTCTTTTATTGGATGGCGAGCCTGCGCGGCGACAAACGAACAACCATGCAATGTTTCCTAATCGGTTCTTCCTACACGGGGCACGGACTGGGGCGCTGTAAAGGCGACGCGGGAAAGGAATACACCTTGGAATTCTAGCATTTGCGGTAGTCCAGCGAGCGTCCGTCAATGGATCCTTGCCTTAGTGAAGAGACCAATCGCCCCTGTAAAATCTTATCCGTCTCGAACCTGCACGGAACGTCGGTCAAAAACTCTTAATGGCCACTCAACTTAAATTCGGTTTGTTGTTACCCCATTTTTGCGAGCATGCCTCGGGAGAAAAGTGCCTTGAGGGTTCTCGACAAGCCGAGGCCTATGGCTTCGACTCTGTGTGGGTACGGGATCATCTCGTGTTCAAACCCCATGAGATTGAGGGCAACAATAACACTCATATCGAGGGCTTGCTGTTACTGTCCGCGGTCTCGTCAGTGACTCAAAAAATTGCTCTGGGCACGGCGATGACAATCTGTCACCGCCATCCGATTCATCTCGCGCAGTTGATCGCCAGCTTGAGCGTGATTGCCCAAGGTCGTGTAATTCTTGGCATCGGCTTGGGTGGCTTCGCTCATGAATTTGCCGCAGTGGGCCGACCGACCGCACTGGCGGGCCGGGTGGAGCTCGTGAAGGCCAACATTGAAATCTGCCGACGACTCTGGGCGGGAGAAAAGGTAATTTACAGTAGCGATGACTTTAGCTTCGAAAACGTCGCCCTCAAACCCACGCCCGCCGACGACATCCCGATTTGGATCGGCGGCGGTAGCGCGGCAGCTTGCCGCCGCGCAGTTGACTTGGGTGTCGGCTGGATGCCGGCGCGGATTCCTTTGGCGACCTTCGCAAGGCGCGTCGACTATCTGCGCGATTTGTGCCGAAGTGCGGGTAAACCGATGCTCAAAACCGCGATCATGCCGCTTACATCGATTGGCGAGAGTCGGGAAACGTCGCTCCGAGGGATCAACATGCAAACCTTAATTGATGAGTCTCAACGTTTTACAAGATGGGTAAACTCGCCGTCCGCAAGCTCTTCCCCTGAAGAGAACGCTCGTGGCATTTTGCTCGCTGGAACTCCTACGGACATCGTTCGTGAAACGCAAGCCTACGAAATGTCCGGCGCCGATCACATTGTGTATGATTTGAGACTACGGTACGCGGATTGGCAGAAGCAAATCGATCTGCTCGGTAACGAGGTTCTACCTGCTCTCAGGGGTTAAGTATCGCCCGCGACTTACCCAAGAGTGTGTTCAATCCTCCAGCCGCAATTTAGCCAATGCGCCGCCAGTCTCGCTGAGTGAGCGGCAGCCGAGCACTATTGGCACCTCTAGCGGACGTATCGATGGGTGTCAGACACTCCTGAGAGTGCTTCAGTTTTGCTTTGATTTCGGCCCAAGAACAATGACCCTTCTTGCGCAATCTCATTAGCGCGGCATAGCTTTTACGCAGGGCCTCTTCACTCAGCTTCAGGCCAGGCCTGACAATTGCCGATTTGAATTGATCAAACGTTAAGGCGTTTGCCGAGCTACCGCGATCGGTCACATGAAATTGCGAGGGTTGGTTTGTATTAGTTTCGGCAAAATTATTTCGTAGGGTTACGACTCGTTGTAAAAGGCGACCCTGGTCGTTGTGTCGGGCGATATCGACATGCTTGAGACGTCGATCAATCCATGACTTACCTCGGCTCAAAGCGCATGAAACCGCCTCACTTTCGCTCATGACGCGTATCGGAAATCGGACGAATTCCGACTCTCGGACAGATCCGGTCGGCCAACTGATATCGGCCTGCGGTGCCCATGAATTCGTCACCGTATCGTAACTGGGAAACGCCATGATGGCGTGATTACGGTAAGACCGGCTCCACATGGTAATTAACTCCTCTCTCGGTGGACCTGTTTTGCAGGCGCGAAGAGCTAATTTATCAATGACTCGTTTGTCTGGTCTTAGGTGAGCGACGCGGGAAAATTGTCCACCTAGCGATAGTGTGAGCTCATCGCCGGCAAAAGGCAAGAGGCGAAGCGAAGAAAACGATTTCCATTCGTGGCCCGTCCCCGGTCATGCCCTTCAATCGAGAGCTGCTGCCTAGGAAGACCCGAAGTCCCCCGGATCGATCACTGTGATAAGTTCCCGTGCCGCCCATCTCGGGGGCGGCACGGGATTGTTCGAAGGATGCACATGGCGGACTGAGTGACTTTTAGTGACGGGCAATTCTTGTTAATTAAGTCAGCCTAGAGTGAGGCTGTCATTCGATCAGCCCTAACTAACGGTGATCCTACCATCCCCAATGCCACCAGCCGGGACGGTGACCGTGGTCATCATCACGCCAGCCCCAGTCGCGATATCGGTAATTATCGCGGTATCCCCACCGATCATTACGCCAGTCACGCCTGTCCTGCCAAATTTCCCTTCGTTCGCGGGCAATAGCAGCCCGGTCACGTGCGATCTCAGCCGGCCCCGCACCACGGCGTAAATCACGGCCTAGTTCTCGCCTGGCCGCAGAAAGCTCTCGCCGATCGTGTCCTAGCTCACGTCCGCGGTGGCCCCAGTCTGCTGACGCGGCTGTCGTGAAAGTCAATATTCCTCCAAGCATCGCAATGCCGGCAATAATTTGTTTTCCTGTCTTCATAAATTTCCCTTTCTATCTGTTTTGACGAACCAATGCTCGAAAGGTTTCACCGGGAGAATCTGAATCAGTTTTTACGGTGTTTCGATCGAGATGTATTGAATCGATCTTACCCGGCTCGCCACTTCATGGCCAAACCCGCAACCTAAGACCACGAACATGTTTCAGTTAATTCCTGCATATAACCAGGAAAAATCCTGCACATCCGTCGTGCACAATCTCGAAATGTCTAAATAATCGCACTCCTAGGGCGAAACTTTGAAAGCGTATTTTTGGCATAGAGCTTGCGCGCTACTTTCATCAAGGCAAGGATACGCTAGGGATCGTTTGTGTCTCGCGACGAACGGCGTTTTTTATCGCGGTGCGTCACGCCGTGTAATTTGTTTGAACTCTGGTGATCGCTAAGGTTTGCATGGAGGATGGTTTCGTATGCGTAATACGATATCGCGTCTGTTATTCTGCCTTCTCATCGTTTTGACCGGGCTTGGCTGCGGCCAGAGCATAAGAGACCGGATGGCCAGCACAGCCCCCCAAAGAGGGCCGGACTTCGTAACGCTGGCGCGGCAGCTGCAGCCCGCTGTCGTCAACGTGTCGGCATCGGTGGCACCATCCGTCCTTGTGCCCCCGGGCGCGCAATCACAGGAGAATGATCCCGCTGATGAAATGCTGGATAAATTTTTTGGCGTACCACCTCGCGCAGCGCCAGCGCCACGACGCCAACAAGGTTCGGGATTTATCATCGGCTCGGATGGAATTATTTTGACCAACGCACATGTCGTTGAAGGCGCCAAGAGGATTTTCGTCAAGCTTGGAGACAAGCGAGAATTCGAGGCCAAGATCCTGGGAAAGGATACGCCGACGGATGTTGCAGTGTTAAAAATTGCGGTACAAGAGAGTTTGCCAACCATTGGACTCGGCGACTCGGACCGTCTTGAAGTAGGCGAATGGGTCATGGCCGTCGGAAATCCGTTCGGTTTGGACAACAGTGTGAGCTCGGGAATCGTGAGCGGAAAGGGACGGCACATTGGTGAAGCGTACGATCGTCTCATTCAAACCGACGCGCCTCTCAATCCAGGAAGCTCCGGCGGTCCCTTGATCAATCTTAACGGACAAGTCGTCGGGCTGAACAAGGCCATCGTCAGTGACACCGGCGGCAGTATCGGCATCAGCTTCGCGACGCCGATTAATTCAGTGAAGGAAATCCTGCCACAGCTCCAGAGCCAGGGAAAAGTAACTCGTGGCTGGGCGGGCTTGTCGATCCAGGAAATGACGTCGGCACTGGCAGATACGTTGGGTCTTCAAAAACCGAGCGGCGCCCTCGTCGCCGGCATTATAAAGGGCGGACCGGCCGACCACAGCGGCATAAAGCTCGGCGACGTCATAACGGAATTTGACGGTAAGACGGTGACTGACGCTCTTGATCTGCCGATATGGATCGCGCGTACACCGATATCGAAGCAAGTTCGACTGACGGTTCAAAGAGATCAACGAGAGATTCATGTGGACCTCACGGTTGCCGAGCTCCCGGACCGGCCAATGCAGCAGCTAGGCAAGCAAACCGGCTGACTGGGCCCTCAAGGCTGGGCGACCACGCACGGTCATCGCTATTCATCCGTCCATAGCAGGGAATAGCGGGAGATCTCGGAAATCCTAGATCTGCTCTTCGATCCTCCGGCGAAATCTGAAAATTTCTCAGCCTCGTCTGGTTCAAATAAGATGAACGATCCGGAGCGTGCATCTACGGGGCTCGTGCGGATCAGAGACCGTCGGTTCCTATAATAAAACCCAGACCCTTCATCCACCGCTAAACTTTTTGTTGCAGCGGCGCATTTCGTCCAACAGCCAAAAAACTCCGATGCACTGGGCTTTGTCGCTGTCTTAAAGTCAGGTATGATATCGATGTTATGGGACGGTGCTAATTCATGGCGATGAGAGAACTTATCCAAAAACTCGGACCGCTCGTGTTAGAAAGTGCGGCGGCGGTCAGTTACCTGCGAAAGCGAATCACCGAATCGCGTCCAAACGGCGCGGAAGCTCGCCTCGACGCGATTGAAAATGCCATGGAAGTTCAGTCAACCCTCAATAACACCATCGACGTGCAAATGAATATTATTCATGCCCTGCTGGAAAAAGCGCAAAAGCGGCTACAAATCGTGATCTTCGCCCTGATCGCTACCGGAACAATTGCCGTCCTCGCACTCGCTATCGCTCTGATGAAATAAGGGCACCTTAGTCTCGACTTTCTTCGCTCCCATGACCGTCGAGTGCAGTCAGTTGATCGAGTAGAAATGCATCCATATGCCTTTGCTGCGCCTCGAAAATCTCTCCATTGCGTACGGCCATGTGCCCTTACTTGCCCACGTTGATTTGCAGATCGCTTCGGGTGAACGGGTCTGTCTCGTCGGGCGAAATGGCACCGGAAAGACGACGCTATTTCGTGTTGTCACCGGAATGGCCGTGCCGGACGAAGGGCAGGTCCGGCGCATGGCGACGCTGCGCGTCGGCCATCTCGAACAGGAAGTGCCGCCGGATACCGAGCAGAGCATCTTTGAAGTCGTTGCTTCCGGGCTCGGCGAGCTTGGGGCTTTGCTCACGGAATTTCACAACCTTACGCATCGCCATGGCCTGGAGCAGCGCGAGTCGCTGCTCGAGCTGGCCAAGCTCCAAGCGCGCATCGAAACGCTTAACGGCTGGAATATCAATCAGAAGGTTGAAACAGTTTTAACCCGCCTGAATTTACCCGAAGATAAACGCCTGGCTGATTGCTCCGGTGGCACCCGCCGGCAAGTGATGTTGGCGCGCGCGCTGGTGAGCGAGCCGGACCTTTTGTTGCTCGACGAACCGACCAACCACCTCGACATCAACGCCATCACTTGGCTGGAGAAATATCTCCTTAACTACAACGGCGGCGTGATGTTCATCACCCACGATCGTACTTTCGTGCGCCGATTGGCGACACGCATCGTTGAATTGGATCGCGGCCGCTTGACGTCCTTTCCCGGTAACTTCGATAGTTATCTGCAAAAGAAGGACGAGCTGCTCGATATCGAGGAACGTGCTTTGGCAAAGGTCGACAAGAAACTCGCCGAGGAAGAATCTTGGATACGCCAAGGAATCAAGGCGCGGCGCACGCGCAATGAAGGTCGCGTAAGGGCGCTGCAAACGCTGCGGCGAGAAAAGGCCGATCGCCTGGAGGCGCAAGGCAAAGCGCGATTCAGCCTTGATGCCGGCGCGCTATCCGGCAAATTGGTGGTCGACGTGAGGCGCGTGAATTTCGGCTATGACGATAACGTGATTGTCAGAGATTTTTCGACGCGTATCTTACGCGGCGAGCGTGTCGGCATCATCGGCCCCAACGGCTCCGGCAAAAGCACCCTGCTTAAATTGATACTGGGGGAACTTAAACCCAGTAGCGGCGAAGTCGTTTTGGGCACCCGACTGCAGCTGGCGTATTTTGACCAGCACCGGCGCTTGCTCGATGGCGAAAAGACAGTGCGCGAGAACATAAGCGACTCCGATTACGTCACGGTCAGGGGACATTCGCGTCATGTGATCGGCTATTTGAAGGACTTTCTTTTCCCGCCGCAGCGAATCGACTCGCCGGTCAAAGCGTTGTCCGGCGGCGAGCGCAACCGATTACTGCTCGCCAAGATCTTCACTCAGTCAGCCAATATGATGGTGCTCGACGAGCCGACCAACGATTTGGATGTCGACACTTTGGAGTTGCTGGAAGACCTTCTGGCCGATTACGAAGGCACATTGCTGCTCGTCAGCCATGACCGAACTTTTCTTGATAACGTCGTCACCAGCACATTGGTGTTCGAAGGAGACGGAAGATTCAGTGAATACGCCGGTGGCTACCAGGACTGGGAGCGCTATCAACGCTCGATCCCCGAAGTTCCCAATCTGCAGCGGGCCGGACCAAACACATCATCAATTACCGGTTCTACGACGCCGAAGCGTGCCGAGACTTCGCGCAAACTAAGCTACAAGGAACAGCGTGATCTGGAAGCGTTACCGGGCAAGATCGAAGTACTGGAAACCGAGCAAGCCGAACTGCACGCTCGGCTGAATGACAGCGCCTTTTATCGAAAATCGAGGGACGAGATAACTGCATCAATGGAGCGGCTGGAAGCCGTGAAGCGCGAACTCGAGGAATCCTACGAGCGCTGGCAAGCGTTGGAATTGAAATCGTCATTGGGGAGCAAATAACCTTCGCCGCGGCAAGTTGACCGGTAGTTCAAGCGGGTCAGATTCGGTTCCTTTAATGAACCAAGCATCATCGGATCGATGGCCACTCAGCTAACAGCCGTCCATGGTTTTTGACCGAATATTTCAAGCCGAGCTTCGACAACAGATTCCATATCATAGCAGTGTTACTGGTAACGACCGGCACACCAAGGCGATCCTCTATACGTTGAATGATCGGCAGCGGGTCCATGGTTGCGCCCTGAAAGTAGATTGCTTGTGCCGGAATTTTGCGGAATGTTTCTTCGACCAGACCAAAAAGCTGATCCTGACTCAGGTTCAAAGACGTGCCGGGTATACGGTTGTCGAACGAGGGGCCGAGATAAAGCGTGAAGCCGAGTCTATCGACATGGGTTTTGATGCCTTCATTCGACGCGCGATCGAAAGGAGTCATGAGCAGTACGGATTTGGCTTCGAACGCCGATAGAGCGGCGACAGCCGATGAAATTGCGCTGACGACGGGTAAACCTATAGCGTTGGCGACCTTCGCTTCTATACCGGGATTGAATAGCGTGACGAAACCGCCCGTGAGCATCAGACCAAACACTTTATGTTTTTCGACGAGGTCGCGCGCGCGACTGATGATCACGTCTTCCTTGCCGGCAAGATCTTGATAGGATTCGCCGAGCAAACCGAGACCTTCATGCGCGATTGACACGCCGGCCGGCAATATACCATCGAGCGACTTGAAGTGCGGGCGATTGGGGGTTGCGGGCGAGAGAATGCCAATTTGCACCGAGCTGGTTGTTGCCATGGGTCGACTCCTTTTTTGATGATCTCGCCTATAGCACGAACAAGACATTCCAACTAGTGCTTGACCCAATCGAGTTTGAACAAACTCTTTGAATCACGCATAGTCGCTTTCTAAATTTCGATCGTGAGGTTTTCGTGCAATTTCGGATCGCAGCCGTCGATTTGGTCAGCAACACGTGTTTCCCCGCTCTCGCCGCGGATGAGTTGGGCTACTTCAAAGCAGAAGGATTGGACGCGCGCATCGAGCTGGCCGCAATGTTAGGAGCGACTAAGGCGCTGCGTGACGGCAACGCCGACGCGATGATCGCCGGCTCGGTGCACGATGTCTTGACGGAATTTCCGGATTGGCAGGGCGTCAAGATCGTCGTGGCGCTGTCGCAAGGAACACCGTGGCTCGTGACGGTGAGAGCCGATTTGCCGGCGAAGCGCGGAGATCTCAATGCGCTTCGCGGTCTTCGTCTGACTGCGGCGCAAGGACCGGACCTGGCGCTCAAAAGAATGCTCAGCGGCGCAGGCATCGATCCCGCTCGCGACTTGCACATGGTCGAACTGTCCGGCGCTAAGTCGCGCAATGTTTCTTTCGGCGTGTTCGCCGCGCGGGCATTGGAGGCAGGGAAGATAGACGGATTCTGGGCCAACGCCATGGGCGCAGAGACTGCGGTCAGTCGCGGAGTCGGCAAAATTCTGATTGACGTGCGCCGCGGCGACGATCCCGACGAAGTGCGCTTCTTCACTTTCGCCGGAATGGCGACGACCGATAGATTTATCGCTGAGGAACCGGAAGCCGTCGCCGCAGCAGTGCGAGCGATCGTCAAGGCGCAGAAAGCGCTGCGCGCGGATCCGTCATTGGCACGCGAAGTCGGCAGGCGGAAATTTCCCCAAGACGCGGCGGAACTGATTTCGAACGTCGTCGCCCGCGACACCGAGTTCTACAATCCTGTAATCACTGAAGATGCGATTATTAAAATGAACCGCTTCGCGCTATCCGTGGGACATCTTTCGGGGGCAGTCGCTTATGATCAAGTTGTCGCGGTGCGCTATTGTGACTCGTGGAAAGTGTAAAAGCCAAAATACAGCGCTCGGTCAATGGACGGGCGGTAACGGCTTTTTGACTGACGCGTAGAGCACGCTTGCCAACAGCAGTAAAACCGCCGAGGACCAAATCACGATTTCATAGCTCTGGGTTCGGTCGTAAATCATGCCGGCAATAACCGGGCCGATAACGCTGCCCCAGGTCGATACGAATCCCATCGAACCGCGGATCTTGGCAAAATTTTTCCGCCCGAAATATTCTCCGACGGTCGACCAGTTGACGGGAAAAGTCGACTCCACCACGCTGAATAGCGCGATGAAAATCAAAATCGCGTATTCCGTATGCACGCGCGCGAGGACGAACATGGAAATCATCGCAAGCAGCATACACGCCGCCATGAGCCGGGGCTTGTTCAGTCGATCGCCAATCCAGCCGAACAAGAGATGTGCAGCTACGGACATGAACGCCTGCGCGGCCAGGAAAAACGCCGCGCGCTGCTCGCTGACACCTTTCCAGACCATGAGCGCGACATAGTGCACATTGATCGCGCTGAGAATAATGACGCGTATGGCGGTCGCGCTGGTGATGAACCAAAATGACGATGTGCGCAGCGCCTGCGCGACTGTAAAATTCACCTCTTCGTTCGCTTGTACTCCTCCGGAACGAGCCGTGTTGGCGCCGCTGATCTGGTCGCCATCGGGAAGCAAGCCGATGCTTTCCGGCGAGCGGCGAACCAGAAGGGCCAACGGCATGCCGATGACGATAAATGCGATGCCGCAACCGAAAGCCGTTTGGCGCCAACCATACGCGTGAACCGCCGCCGACAATATCGGCGTAAAAATAAACCCACCGATACCGATCGAGCCACTCACCAATGCCATCGCCATGGTTCGCTTGCGAATAAACCAAGTGTTGGCGATTAACATCGGCGCATCCATGAAGCCGGCATGAAAGGAAAGCGACACCACGCCCATGTAAACGATGAGCAGCATGACGTAACTGGTGACGCCCGAGAGCAGCATGTGGCCGACGCCGGTCATCACGAGCGCCATAATCATGAGAGGCCGCGGACCGTGACGATCCATGAAATAACCGGCAATGGGACCTTCGAATGCGCCCTGAGCGCGCGCCAAAGAAAACACGAGAGATGTCGACGCGCGGCTGAGATTAAGATCCTGACTTAACGGAAGAAAGAAAACCGAGAAGCCGTAAAAGTAGAGTCCGCCGCCCAAAATCCGCAGCGTCGCGCCGACTGCGATCATGCGCCAGCCGTAGTAGAGATCGGACAAGCGTCCGCGCAAAGAGTGAATCACGTCGTTCGTTCTAGCAGTTGAATGTAGCGCAACAGGAAAATCCCAAGGGGCGACAACCCGCGTGAGAGCTTTCAAATTAACCGACTAGCCGTGCCAATTCAATGACAACGCTCGAAGCGAGCGGAATTATGTCGGCAAATGACTTTACGAGCAAACTAACATGCGTGCGCGTTCGAAGGGACGATCCCTCAGTATCACTCCCGAAATCATTGACGCGGCAGCGTCCGCCGAATTCGGCCCGATTCAACGACCGTCAAAATCTTTGAACACGCTCTCCAGAGTTTCGAAATCTGCCAACATTCGGAGGGTCGCGAAAGTTGGAAATATCAACGGCAACTCGCCACGCTCAAAGAGCTGGATCGCACGGTCGGGAGTAAGCCAGAGACTGTGGGCAACCTCGTAGGAAGTCGACATTGGAGTTTGGTCTTCGGGCAACGCGACCAGAAAGAATCGCGTGTCAAAACGCAGTGAAGTGTGCGCCGGCGTCTGCCAATGAGACAAGTATGCCAGGCTCGATAGATCGCAGCATAGATCTTCGTTTTCGAGCAGTGCAACGAAACTCAGCGATTTGTTGAGCAGCGCGTGGCGATTTTGCGCCAGTCGCTTTGCTCGCGTTCGACTCATCAGAACGCGCGCGCCGGAGGGATCGACGGCCAGTAATACTCCGACCTCTTCGAACAGTTCGCGAATCCCGGCAATCCAAAACCCGAGGGCCTTTTGTGGACTGAAGTGCGCCCCGATACGCTTACGCGCTTGATCACCGGTCACTCCCCAAGACCGTTCGATCACTCGAGAGCCATAATCTTCCTTGATCACGGCGCCGCCGGGGTAACAATACATGCCGCCAAGAAACGGCATCGTGTCGGGACGCCGAGTAAGGAATACTTCGAACCCTTTCGGCGCCGCCCGTCGCAGCAGGATTACGGTCGCCGCTTGTTTTACTTTCGTTTGATTGCTCACCGGACGGTAAGAGTCATGGCGTCGCCGAAACGGTTGCGACAAGGCGGACCGGCGCAGAAGAAACTCTCAAAACGAGACTGCGATTGGGAATAGATCAGAATGTTCGACGAGACCGTTCCCGAGCCGTCGCGATGAACACAGATGGCGTCGCCTGGATTGTCCGAGCCTGGCGCAAGCGAATGATCGGCCAGCACCGCTTGCAGCGCGGCGACTGAGTCGCTCAAATCGCCGCGCGCAACACTCGTGCGGATTTCCGGCCGCCCGAAAAGCGCGTAGGCGCGCTCTGCCTTTGCCGAATGCAAATCAAAAGCGCCAGCGCTGCTGAACACGTGAAGCCCTCGATCGAGTTTCTGGGTGATAATTCTTTGCTCGTCATTGTAGGCAACGAAAGCATCGGTTCTGTCCGCGAAAAGCAGGGTAAACGGATTGTAACGGAATCGATCAGTTTGAATTAATTCATTCGCCCCGACGACCGACGAGCGCTCGAGTAGGTCCATACAGAGCAAGCCGCGGGAGCGGGCGCCCGCGGCAACGGAATTCTGCCCATCGAAATGGCGGTTAAGAATACCCGTCACCAAGCCCGTTTCGTTGACACCCAGCCAAGTGCCGCCAGCGCGAAGATCTTTTCCCGCAATAATCTTTGGCGTCGTCGCCAACAAGGTCGGCGGCAACGACGGCCGGTCATATTGTTCGTCCCGGTTGGCGGCGACCACCAGTGGATAATCCTCAAACATGCGAAAATACAATGCCAGAGTACACACGCGACCAAGCTTTGCAGAATGGTCGCGTATCTGCAAACGTGCCGCTTGATTGTCGTCAATGAGGCTTTGTGTTAGCTTGAAAAAATTGGAAAGGGACGCCATGTTTCAATCCGTCAATGATGTCATCGCGGGTTTCGGCACGCAAAAATATATCTGCAACAAGAATGTTGCGACCGTCGTTTACCTCGGCACGACTTTGCAAAAACCGATACTGGTCGAAGGGCCGGCTGGAGTGGGCAAGACGGAGCTGGGTAAAGTGCTAGCCGAGACGCTCGGCATGGAGCTCATACGCTTGCAGTGCTACGAAGGCCTCGACGAAGCCAAGGCGCTTTACGAGTGGGAATACGCCAAGCAGCTTCTCTACACGCAGATTCTCAAGGAAAAGATCGGCGACATTTTGCAAGGTTCGCAGACGCTGCAGGAAGCGGTCGATTGCGTCGCCAATCAGGACGGCGTGTTTTTTTCCGATCGATTTTTGTTGCCGCGCCCGTTGCTACGGGCCTTGCTCTCGGAAAAACGCTGCGTGTTGCTGATTGATGAGGTTGATAAATCCGACGCGGAGTTTGAAGCGTTTCTCCTGGAGATCTTGAGCGATTTTCAAATTTCAGTCCCGGAGATCGGCACCCTCAAGGCAAAGCAGGTTCCACTGGTCATATTAACCAGTAACAACAGCCGTGAAATGTCGGACGCTCTCAAGAGGCGCTGTCTGCACCTTTATATAGATTTCCCCGATTCTCAGCGCGAAATGGAAATTATCAAGCTCAAAGTACCCGATGTCGGCAATCAGCTCGCCGATGAAGTTGTACGGCTGCTGCACCGTCTGCGAAAATTGGATTTGAAGAAAACTCCGAGCATCAGCGAAACCCTCGACTGGGTGCGTGCGTTGACTTTGCTCAATATCAAAGAGCTCGACCATGACCTGGTAGAAGAGACTCTTTCCACGTTGATGAAATACGAGGCCGACATCCGCAAGGCGCATCAGGAGTTGAAAGCTTACCTCGCCGAAAAGCAGGCGCAACGTCCCGGAGTCGCCGGCAGCGACAAAGATCATCTGCACTAACCGGCTGGTTTCGCATGGAAGAGCGTCTTATCGAATTTGCCGGTGTATTGCGACGCAACGGCATCCACGTGTCACCGTCCGAAAACATGGACGCGTTTCGTGCTCTCGAGTTGATCGGCATCGAAGATCCATTGCTTTTTCGCCACACGTTGCGCACCACGCTGGTCAAACGCGTCAGCGACGTCAAGCCCTTCGAAGAGCTGTTCGATTATTTTTTCTTGGGCATCGGTCAAGCACTCGATACGATCGACCGGCGCATTATGGAGGAACTCGGGTTATCGCCCGAACAGTTTCAACAGATGCTCGAACAGATCCAGCGCTTGCTCAAGGAAATGGAAGGGGATCTTTCCGAGCTGACGCGCGCATTACTGAACAACAATCGCGGCGAGCTCGAACGGTTGCTTCGAGACGCAATCCAGCAGGAAATGGAGCAAGGTACGCCGGATAGTTTTCGTTTTACGCCTTATACCCGAATGGCGGCGCGCTTGCAGCTCGACCGGGTGCAAAGCGAGATCGAGCGCTTCAAGGGCATGCTGCAAATGCTCGGCGAAAACGGCGAGGATTTGCCAAATGTTTTGCGCTACCTCGACGAGCGCATGCGCGACTTGAACCGGCTGTTGCGGGAAGTTATCCAGCAGGAGCAGCGCAAAAAAGGCGTAGAACCGAGGGACTTTTCCCAGCGCAGTTCGCTGGCCGACAAGAGCTTCGCGTTCTACACCGAAGACGATATCCGGCGCATGAACGACGCAGTCGCCCGTCTGGCACAGCGGCTGAAAAATCGCTTGTCGGTGCGGCGCAAGAAGGCTGCACGCGGCCGCTTCGACGTCAAAAAAACGCTGCGCTCGAATCTGCAGTACGGCGGCGTGCCGTTTCATATCCGGCTCGACCGGCGCAAGAAAACCAAACCGCAGGTGATGGTCCTATGCGACATTTCTGATTCGGTGCTCAACGCGTCGCGTTTCATGCTGCAGTTTGTCTACTCGGTGCAGGATCTCTATTCCAAGGTGCGCAGTTTCGTGTTCGTCGCGGAGATCGGCGAGGTCACGAAGTTGTTCGAAGAAAATGATATTCAGGCGGCGGTCGAAGCGGCCCTGAAAGGCGACGTCATCGACGTTTTTTCCCACTCTAATTTTGGCCGCGCCTTCGAACAGTTCTACAAGAACTTTTTCTCGGCGGTAAATAGCAAGACGACGGTGCTGATCATCGGTGACGGGCGCAATAACTACAATCGTCCCAACGATTGGGTGCTGCGCGAGATCCAGCAGAAAGCCAAGCAACTGATCTGGTTGAATCCCGAAAGCCGCATGACCTGGGGCATCGGCGACAGTGAAATGCCGCGCTACGCGCCCCATTGTCACGTCGCCGAAGAGTGCCGGAGCATTACTCAGCTTTATAAAATCGTCGATTTGATTGCCCCATGAATAAGACGGTCTTTATCCAAACCTATGGCTGTCAGATGAATCAGTATGATTCGGAACGAATCGTACAAGTCATGGCGCGCCACGGCTATGACCAAACCGAGCGGATCGACGCGGCTGACCTGATTTTGCTCAACACCTGCAGCGTACGGGATAAAGCGGAACAAAAAGTTTACAGCGCGCTCGGCAGCTGGAAGGAATACAAGAACAATCGCGACGGCGTGATTATCGGCGTCGGCGGCTGCGTCGCGCAGCAAGAGGGCGCGAATCTGCTGAAACGGGTGCCGCACCTCGATTTGGTGTTTGGCACGCATAATATTCATAAGCTTCCGCAAATGGTCGAGCAAGTCCAGGAATCGCAGGCACGGCCGGTGGAAATCGCGTTCTACCGCGATCCGGCGTATATGGAGGACACCGACGGGCAAACGGAAGTGCACGGCGTCAAAGCCTTCGTGACCATCATGCAAGGATGCAACAAGGTTTGCAGCTTTTGCATCGTGCCCCATGTGCGCGGCCGTGAACTCAGCCGGCCGAGCGCCAAGATTATCGCTGAAGTCGAATCGTTAGTCGCCAAGGGCTTCATCGAAGTGATGCTATTGGGACAAAATGTTAACTCGTACGGCAAGCTCACACAGGGCGAGTTGAGCTTTGCACAACTTTTAGCTCGTATCGATGCGATCGACGGCCTGCGCAGGATTCGTTTTACGACTTCCCATCCGCAGGATCTCTCGCCGGAACTGATCGAGGCGTTCGCCACGCTTGACCATCTTTGCGAGCATCTGCATTTACCCGTCCAGTCAGGCGCCGACAGCGTCCTGGCGCGCATGCGGCGCGGTTATACGCGCGACGAATATTTAAGCCGCATCGAGCGCCTGCGTGAGCGCCGCTCCGACGTCGCGCTCAGCACCGACATCATCGTTGGATTTCCCGGCGAAAGCGACGCGGAATTCCAACAAACCCTAGAATTGCTGAAGCAAGTGCAGTATGATGAAATTTATTCGTTCTGTTATTCGCCACGGCCGCAAACGGTATCAGGAAAACTTTACGACGATGACATTCCCAGTGAAATAAAGAGTCACCGTCTACAGACCGTGCAAGCGCTGCAACGGCAAACATCACTGGTAAAGAATCGCCAACGGATCGGCAAGCTGGAGGAAATATTGGTCGACGGGCGGTCGAAATTGAGGAACGGGCAAGTGATGGGCCGCACGCGCGGCAATCGAATCGTCAACGTGATCGGACCGGAGAATTTCGTCGGTAGAATGTTACCGGTGAGAATTACCGGCGCGACGGCGAACTCGTTGATTGGCGACGCTTTCTCGGATACACCTTATTTGAACTCCCAGTTATTAAAAGGGGACATGGCATGATGAAAAGAGAAGATACCATCCAAATGGCAGTCGGCGGCTTGACGCTGGACCCGGTCACCAAGACGCCCATCGTTATCCTTAAGGATACCGAAAACAAGCTCAATCTGCCGATCTGGATCGGTCTTTTAGAAGCCACCGCCATGGCCACTGAAATCGAAGGGATCAAGATGGCGCGCCCGATGACCCACGATCTACTCAAATCGATTCTTGGGGAAGTCGGTTGCTCCGTCGAAAGCGTGGAGATCACCGAGCTCAAGGAAAATACCTACTACGCCGCCGTCAATCTTAAATTGGCTGGCCGCGAGGTGATGATCGATTCGCGTCCAAGCGATGCGATCGCGTTGGCACTACGCACGAAAAGCCCGATCTATGTCGCTAAGGCCGTGCTCGAGGCCTCGAGCATGCTACAGCAAAACGAGGACGCCAACGAGCGCGGAGTTGAAAACGTCTCCAACGTCTCCAAGGAAAAATGGGCGGAAATTTTAGAAAAAATGGGGCCGGACGATTTTAAGTATAAGCAGTAGACTTATCGTTCTCTGGCAAATTACACTGCCCGTCATACCCAAGCAGAAGTGTAGTTTTACTCTGTCTGCCGCACGTCAATAGACTCATGGCAACTGCAAGCAGACGCATCAGCAGAAAACAATTGCGTCAACCCGACTGGTTTCAGGTCGGCTCCGACTCCGCTTTGGAGTACCTCGGCGGGCACAAAACGGCCGTCCTCGCGGCAACGGCTGCTATCATTATATTAGCCTTGGCATTGTGGGCTTGGCAGTCATTTAAGGAATCCCAGAACGTCTCGGCGTCACGCGAATTCACCCGAGCATTGTCATTGTACCAGAATCAAAAATATAGCGACGCGATTGCCGGCTTCGAAAAAACCCAAACCTTCCGATGGTCCCGCTATTCAGTGCTAGCGCATATTTATCTCGCCAACAGTTATTTGGCGACGAATCAACTTGACAAGGCGCTCAACGCAGCCGAGCGCTCCGTGGTCGCCACCAAACCCGACAGCCTGTATCGGCAGATAGCGCTCGTCACGCGAGCGGAGACCGAAGAACAGTTGAAACAGTGTAAAGCGGCCATCGAACACTTTGCCGAGGCGGAAAAAATCGTCGGCGCGTTACAGTCCCGTGCTGTGCTCGGCAAGGCGCGCTGCGCCGAGCAGCTGGGTGACACGAAGACAGCGGTGCAAGCTTACAAGGATTATGTGAAGGAGAACCCCGGCTCACCGTTGGCTGTAAAAGTGGCGGAATTGGAAGCGAGGAGTTCGGTGCCGGCACCGGCAAAATAGAGCAATTTTATTAGTATCGAGAACGTCTGATAAGAGATATTATGTAAACTTTATATCCAAGGTGATTTTCGATCCACCCGTCCTAAGGCAAAGACCGAACATCGCCTTCTCCCCTCCGCTGCACAGCAAGAATTAGCGTGCGAACCGAGAGCATTGAGATTCTAGTTTTCAATGAGAGTCCAAGATCAGAAGTAACGCCAGAGCCACCATTTCTCGAAACCGATTTTCGCCCAATAGATCATTCTTGACGGACCCCAGGTTTTTGGGTCCGTGACGCCGAATGGCGGCCAGCCGGTGGGATAAGTCGTTCGATTCGCGGCGGCGCGTCCAGCGCCGAACGCCAGCAGTCATATCGTGTGCAGCCAGAGATCCACCGGCCGACCTTTGCCGGTGATCTGAACGGCCAAGTTATGCGCCAGAACGTCGGCCTCCTGGTGCGCCACACCGCCGGCTTTGGACGCAGGCATGTCGGCACAGTCGCCGATGGCGAAGACGTTTTCCCATTTGGTTTCCAACGTGTCGTAATCCACTCTAATACCGGTTTCAGTGTCGGCTAGGCCGCTGTCGAGCAACACCTGCGCCGGCCGGTGCGGCGGCACCATGACCAGCAGGTCGTAAGGTATTTTGTAATTGTACAAGCCTTGGACCAATCTTCGTTCCGGATCGATGGAGCGAACCACGAACTCGTAGTTTTGCTTGATGCCGCGCCGTTTGCTTTCGGCGTCCATCCAAACCACCGGATCGTGAGCCTCGCCGGTGGGTTCGGCTTCGCGCGTGAAGTATTCGATCTCGACCCGCTCGCGAATGCCTCTTTGCCGGAAATACCCGTCGAGCATCCATTGCGCTTCATACGGCGCCGGCGGGCAGCGGTACGGCCCGAGCGGAACCCCAACGACGACTCTGCCGCCGCGAAAGGACGCGAGCGTGTCACGCAATCGCACTGCAGATTCCATTTCCCAAGGGTGCTGCGATGATTCGGCGAAACCTGGAACTAAATCAGGCCTCGTTTGCAGACCCAGAGAAACGATCAGATAATCGTAATTGATTTTTTCTTTCTCAAACGAAACTTCCTGGCGAACAGGATCGATGCCGAGTACTTCCGACTGAATGACTTTTACGTTGCGCTTCTCCAACGATGCTAAGCTCCTGGTGATATCGCGCGGCTGGCGTTCACCGAGCATGATAAAAAGAAATGCCGGCATGAAAAGATGCTCGGCGCGCCGGTCGATAAGAATCACATCGTGGTCCCGGCCGAGCTTGCGGCCCAGGTGGGTCGCCGCGACGACGCCGCCGCAGCCGCCGCCGAGAATGACGATTTTCTTGCGCCCGATTGAGAATTGCATGAAAACTTTACGCGAGGTGAGGCTAATCTTTGCGTTCGAAGCCTTGCCGCGCGCGCAAGGTCAAACCGCGCAAATTGCGCAGCCGCTGTTCGCGCCAGAGCTCCTGTTCTCGTTTGCCATCCGCTGTCAGCTCTTTGCCGAATCCCGAAGACGCTCGCAATAACCAGATGACCAATCTATCCGACAGATCTTTGATCCATTCCATAAATCACTACGCCGTCGCGCGCTGTGGGTGCGCAGGTGATTCTGCAACTCTCCGATTCTGATTCGCTAACGCAGAAAGGTATCTTCCTGCCGGAGTGTATCCTGGGCATCGAGCAAGGCTTGAGGCGTCGGTCCCGCTTCACCGATCAAACCCACTTGTCGCAGAAATTGACCGATCTGCGCGTGGTCGCGCGGGCTCACCGGCGCGTAGGGCCGGCAAGGATTGCCGATGTCGACGCCGAAATGCTTCATCGCCGACTTCATCACCGGCGGCAGGCCATAGGCTGCCCACTTGCCGGGAAACAGCGCGTAGCAACGCGCCCAGAAGCGCGCCCTGTCTAAATCCCCTGCCCTGAATGCTTTTACAATCTGCGAACCGATGCGTGTTCCCGGCGGCGGCATCGTCGCGCCCGAACCGCCGAGCATCAACGTAACCAGAAGCGGCTGCATCGTGGTGAAATAATGACCGCGTCCCGCAAGATCTATCTGTTCGATCAACCGCGAGATTTTCGTGATGTCTCTTGAGCTCTCCTTGAAATAGCGGATGTTGTCGATCTCGCTGATCTTAACGAAAGCGTCTTGCGGTGGGTCCGCGCCGGGCCCGGGGTTATGGTAACAAGTCACCGGCAATGGGCTCGCCGAAGCGACTTGAGTATAAAATTCCATCAACTCGGCGATGGTCGGCTGGCCACCCCACGGCCGTAGCGGCATCAACACCTGAACCAGATCGCCGCCCACTTTTGCCGAATACTCCGCCAATTCTAACACCTCTTTGGGCGACGGGCTCGAGCAGCCGAGAATCACAGGCACTCGTCTGTTCACCATCTCCGTGGCGACTTTTAGGACTTCTTTACGCTCGTCGCGCGAGAGCATGGTGTACTCCGCGGCTTCCACGGCGGCGATCGTAATCGCATCGCAATCGGCAACGATGAAATCGATTTCTTTCTCGAGGGCTTTGTAATTTACCCGGTCGTTCTCATCGAACGGGGTCAGACAAGCACCGATGATTCCTTTGATCGGCTTCGTGAGCGCCATGGGATCAGTTCAAGATCTCCGCAATGATGCGCGCGTGGCCGGCATCGCTGCCCTTCACGCGCAACGGCAACGCCATGATGCGCGTGCGCTTGCCGACGATGCTGCCAAGATTGGCGACGTTCTCGGCGATCAAGACTTCATTGCCGAGCAACGTTTTGTGCACTGGAAAATCGAATCCTTTCGGTCGAAGCGGTGTCGGCAAATCCACCGTGATGCAGTCGATGCCGAACAACTTGATGCCCTTTCGCACCATCCATTCGGCGGCATCGACGGATAAATATGGATGTAGATTGTACTCCGGGCCGTCGAATTTCTCGTCCCAGCCGGTGTAGAGCATCAGAATATCACCGCGGTTTACCGGCACGCCGGACGTTTCAAGATCTTTTGCCGTCACTTCTTCACCGCCGTTTTTTTTAACGCCGATCACCGCGCCCGGCCCCACGAACGCATCGAGCGGCAGCTGTTCGATGGACTTTCCATTGGGCACGATGTGAATGGGCGCGTCGACGTGAGTGCCGGCGTGACACGGCAGCGACAATTCGGTGACGTTTAATGGATGGCCTTTTTCCAGACTCAAAAACTTTTGTACGTGAACTTCCGGCAAGATGGGAATTTTCGGCATGCCGTCGTAAATCAGCCGCGATAGATCGACCATTTCCATACTTTGACTCCTTGGTTACTTGCCGTTGCGCCAGCGGGCATAAACTGGATCCTTGTCGACAAAGGCGCGTTTGATGCCGTCAAAAGCAAGCCAAAACTGGTCGAGGGTTTTTTGTACCGAAGCGCGCACCGTCGCTTGTTGGGGCTCGCTCACGGCGTAACGTTCCACCGCGAAGGGACCGACCTTCATATGCTCTTCGTCGACCCCCATGTGCAGCGTCCAGTAACGAATATCGTCCGACTCCCGGTCAAATCCGTAATGTTTCGTTAGACCGTTGACGATGCGCGTCATGCGCTCGCCGGCGGTGCCTTCGAGACAAAACCCTTGGCAGGCGTAAAGCTCCAACCAGCTTCGCTGATACATCAATAGCTCGCGCCAGTCGAGAAATGCCTCCGTCTCCGGCAGCGGTTCGACGCGATCCAGTTCTTCCTTGCTGTATCCGCAGCCTTTGGCAAACCGAATAAACAGTCCCTTGTGGCTATCCGTTCCCGTGATCTCGCCCGTCCCTTCTTCGACGACGTTCTCGATCCACATTTTTTCCATCTCCGGATCGTCCGGGCAGCGGCTCAACATCGCCGCGATTGGCTTCGGAAACGGCTTGGGGAAAAACAGATAGAATTGGCCGACGAAGCCCTTGAGCTGCGCGCGGTCGAGCTTGCCCTCTTCGATCATGCCAATAATGGGGTGATCCTTGGAGTGTTTAGCGCGCACCATGCGCTGTATCTCGAAAACGAAATCTTTGCTCGACAGTGCCATCTCGCCTACTCCCTGCGTAATACTCTTCGCTACGCCATGTTGACCGAAAAATGCCCCCGACGCGATTCGAACGCGTGGCCTCAGGATTAGGAATCCTGCGCTCTATCCACCTGAGCTACGGGGGCGCGCGTAATATCAGCTAGTTACCAAACTATTTTTTTCCTCCCGTGTCAAACTGTGCCTTAGCGTGCCTAACACTTTTCGTCGGACTGGGCGGGCATGCGGCTTTGATAAAGTTCCTGGCTATACTTAGTAAGAATTTGATAATCAGCTACGATCCGTTTCGACACATCTTGGATCACGCTTCTTATATCTCATGCTTGTCCCAAAGGTAGCCATGAGTATAAGCTCGTCTGGGTACTTGTCGCAGATACCCCAGCGTCCGTGAGCTATGAGACTCCTCTCGGCGAAGCGCTTTCTTAGACGCGGCATGATGGTTTCCCTGAAATATTTGACCCTTTCCTTTGAAACCCTCCAGACGAGCAGTTTTTCCAAAAACTGAAGTCTCGGATTAAACGCATTTAATGCCTCAAAGATCTGGAGACCTACCGGGTGCGTCGACGGGAGAAAATACAATTTTGTCCCGGCCTCGCGTTCGAGTTGCGCTATAACGTCCGCCGACAACTTAGGCTGGTAATCTCCCATTACTAGAGCATACAGGTGCATCAATGTATTCTCGATCAGGTTCCAGTTTACGCATATATTTCCGATTTCTGCCGCAAGCTCGGCTCGCTTCAACAGAATATTTGGACCGGTCCCGACACGGTTTCCCACCATCAGCGGCTGTGGCATTTAATCTAACCGTTCTGAATCAACCTTTCCAAATCGCTCATCGCATCCTGTTTCTTCTGCTTCAGGAAGTGCGCGTAGACTCTCATCGTGATTGAAACATCCGCATGGCCCAAGTATTCCGAAATCTCCGTGATGGGCCGCTTGAGCAGAATCAACATACTCGCGTAGCTATGCCTGAGTCCATGCATGGTGACTGCCTTTTCGATATTTGCTTGTTCGAGCGCCGGCGCCAAGCCGTAACGCCCGATTCCGGTCCGGTCGCACGGTTCGCCGAATTCGTTGCAGAACACTAGATCCAGCCGGCTCTTTGGGCATTTCTCTTTCCACGCCGGAGTGCGGTTATCGGTTCACCCGCGACCGGAATTTCCCTGGTCCCCTTCTTTGTCTTGGGAATGAACTACCCCGCAGCAAGCTGCGGGGTATCAGAAAAGACTGAGTTGTTGGCGGTGCAGCTGCGTGTACTGTGAACCTTGACCCTCAATGTACTTTTTAATGCTCTGTTCATTGCCATGCTGCCCTACCGTGCTCATGAAATACCCGTCACTCCAAAACTCTCCTCCCCACAGCTTCTTCTTCACTTCCGGGCACAGCCTAAAGATTTCTCGGGCGGTGATGCTCTTGATGATCTGCACGATCTTCTTCGGACTGTACACTGGCACCGACTGCACCAAAAAGTGCACGTGGTCTTCGTCTGTCCCTATCTCAATAAACGCCATCTCGTACCGTTTGCTGATCTCCAGACAGGTCTCTTTGACCTTTTGGTCCACCGGTGGTGTAAAAACCACTCTGCGGTACTTAGCCGGACAAACAATGTGATACAGCAGTACTGAAACATTATGACTCTTATGGATATATCGGCTCATACGAGCCACTATATCGCAGCAAGCTGCGGGGAATTAACCCGCAGCGATTAAACCAGCGGTGCCTCTCCCCTGCCGTCTCCCCTTTTACCCGCGCCGTCGACACTGTGCGCCGGATTGCGACCATTCCGCGGTCAAGATCCACGTCCGCCCACCTGAGGGCAAGTAGTTCGCTGATTCTAGCGCCGGTATAGATTGCCGTCTGAATGATAGTCCGGTAAAGCCCGGGCTTCGCTGCAAGTACAACCTGCTTCGTTTCCTGCGGAGTCAAAACCTCTTTTTCCGTGACTTCATGAAGTCCGCTGTAAAGAGCCTCGCCGGTTTCGTTCTGCTCGCCCGAACTTTCCTTGACCCGCTCGATTAGTTTTGTCGGATCCGCTTCAATGCCGCAACGGTTACGTATCCCGAACCTAAAAACCCGGCTCATGGTGGTGAGCACTTTGGCGACGGTTCGCGGCGACAGTCCGCGGCCGCCCTGCTCTTTTGGCAACTGAAACACTGCAATAGCTCGTTCGATTGCCTTAGCATCGAGCGCGTTTACCTTTCGTTCTCAAAGCAAACCTTCATGTGAGCGACGTGGCTTTGCCACTGTGCGAGGCTCGAGGGACGATAGCCGGCGCCGGGTGTGCGTGACTGCTCAATCCGGTTGGCTATCCACGAATCGGCCAAGGCGCCAAAGAGCCAGACCTTTTGCGGCGCAACATAGGTGCCGTTCCGAAGCTTCGCCTTGATGCTATCAAGATGTTCGTCGGCCGCTCCTTTAGTCTCGAATCGTTGGCGATGCCTAACGCCCTCATTATCGATCCAATCCGCCCGCCACTTCTTACCCACCCTGTAAACAGCCGCCATGATTTAATCCCCCTTCCCTTTCGGTTTTCGCTTCAATGCGGATAGCGCAAGCTCGGCCATGCGCGGGATTGGCACTGCTCCACGCTCCCAACGAGAGACGGTCATAACCGCCACGTCGAGCTCGCGGGCCAACTGCGATTGGCTGTAACCTTTTGCTAAGCGCATCTTCTTAAAGTCACGTGCTGACATGCAAACCGACTATATGCAAAATGTCTATAGCACGTCAAGAGGGATTCTCCGGTTTGTTTCTTTGGCTCTCCAATACCTCATGCAAATTGAATCGAATGAAACGTCCCGATTGATAGTAAGGAATCGTTCCCGCCTTCACCCATTCGTAAATAGTCGCTTTATTAACCTGTAGAGCTTTCGCGAGCTCTTCCGCCGTAAGCAGTTTTCCATGACCGTTTCCGTTTCCCGCCGCGAGCTCCTCACGCACCACTTTGCGGATTTGATCGAGCAGTAAATCAAACGGGTTTTTTGCCGGATCGCTCATTTTTGCCGGTTCACTCAACAAGTTTCTTTCCCGAAGTTTACCCGCGGTAGCGCAGGTTATCTTCATTTGTCACCGAAAGTCTTCTGGCATAAACGTTGCGTTTTCACAGGCTCAGAGGGATATTTTATGAAAGATAATTTCGATATTTCCCTGTTGCTAATAGCTGGATTTGGCATTCTTATGCTGCTTTGGATCATTTCGGCGGCCAACTAAACGGCCATTACCGCTACGCCGCGTTAAACAACAAAAGCATCTTCAATCCGATCCAGTGCAGCGGGCTTGCCGTTCTCGCCGCTGGGTGGACTTTGTAAACGTCACGCCATGACTTCAACTTCTCTATCGGCTCGTTTTTCATTTTCGCTTCCCTTCCTTTGATACCGTATCAAGATTTGTCTTAATCGCCCGCAGCCGTGACATTGCCACTCGCGCCGGCCATCCGGCCATTTCCGCTCTACGATTCTTGTCGTGCGTTTTTTTATGAGCGCGATCAGTTCGCTTACCGGTGCTGTGTCGTATAGGCGACGATATTCCTTCAACAGATCTCTATCGCAGTGCGGGCAAAATAACGGCTTGTCCTCGACGCAGACCCTGCCACCGCCAAAAACTTCTTGGACTTTATTGATCACTATTTTTGCCATCGGTCGTTGTCCCTGGCGTTGTCGCATTCCGCATCGAGTTCTCGATGCATCGCTTCCACGTAATCGAGCGTGTTGTGTTTGATCATCAATTCCTTCCATCGCGACGGTGGCGGCCAGCAAATTCCCCATTCGGCCAACTGCCCACGAGTCCACCCACCGCGCAGGGTTTGCTTCGACATGATCTCGGCTTCAACTTTTTTTTCCACTGGAGAAGTCCCCCATTTTCTGAATTCTGGATAAACGGGTACCCTCTGCCCCACCCCCCCGCGCTCGCTCCTGGCTGGCTCCACCTCACCCACCGGCCCCAACCACCGTCCTTGTTTCGTTCCCTCCAGAGGTTTCCTATGGGTGGAAAACTTGGAAAGTTAGCAGCCGGAATCTCGTTTCGACCGGCGCCCTTTGGACGGTGACCCCGGCTTACGCCGAGACACCACGGGAATTAAAAAATTCAGCCATCAAAACGCTTCGCATCAGCCAATTCACAATCACACTCACGGGTTCTGGTTCGCATCGACTCCACGAACACTGCGCGGTGCTCCGCGTCGCAGTCCCATCAGTCGGGTATCCTCCGGGGGCTCTTTCCATGAGCGAATGGCCGCAAAAAAAACGGCCATTACCAAGAAGCCTCGATTGAAGCTGCTCGGTGATGGCCGCAGATTTCGCGATTGTTGACGTGGGACGGGGTTTCGGTTGATGTTGCATTCGTCCTGCTCCTTTCCATTGATCGCGCTCTGGTCGGCGCGGTTGCACAAGATCAAAGGCGCTCCGGGGTCTTTGCCTCTGGGCGCCTTGGCTTTTCTAGCTAAGGCAAACTTTTATTCGGCACGGATATACGGGTTCCGGGTAAATCGATTTTCTTGATTACCGCCATACCTTCACGAAAGGCGCGCCGCGTCACTTCGTCCAGTTCGGCGCGGTCCGCGGCCAGCGCCCGAAACGCAAATGCTCTTGATACTCAGCCTCGCCTTCGAAAAAGATTTGCCGCTGAGCGCCGAGTATGCCGGTCGCTGGCTTCTCTCTACGAACCTCTTTATGCGCCATCTCGATTCGGTCTGTTGGAGTGTTGGAAAAGCAGCCATGAAAAATCACCGTGAGTTGTGCCAAGGCTGTGCCTGAGACAAGTCAACTGACTTGAATCAGCACTCACTTAAACCTTGATTTTTCTAGCTGATATGAACGGAAAGGAACTCAGTTGAACGGGTGAGCACTTTTAGGAATCCTGCGCTCTATCCACCTGAGCTACGGGGGCGCACAACGCCAGTCCAATGCGATTTGCTTTGTCGAAGACTCCACTATTTGTTACCATCAATCACAAAGTGGGGTCAATCAACGATGATTTATTTATCTCGGCAATTGCCTTCAAGAACGATGAGCTCGGACCGCCGGCCGCACCCGCGCAGAGGCTCGTGCCAAGCCGCCTTATTCTTCTGTTTATCTGCAGCGATCGAAATATTTCTGCACGGCTGTAGTTCAGCGACAGGGCCGCTGTCGATTAAAATGTACAATCCGGAAACCAACCAGACACTCGCTTGCAATGCGAGCGATCAGCTGGCGCGGAGCGACCCTTCGGTGCTTGCCGGTGCGGTCGAAGGTTGCGCAAGGCAGTTGGAATCGCGCGGCTTCGTCCGGCAGAAATAAGGGTGGACTGTCGACGGTAGCTTGACGTGGACAAAAGTTTCCAGCTAATCTCAAGACAATCAGCCCTTGAATTCGGATCTCACTCAGAGACAAAAGACGGCGAGATCACCTGTGAAATCCGGGATGCGACGGTAAATTGATCACGTTGTTTACAAACATACCAGGGGCTCCAGATGGGCGTACGGTTGCCGCGCTGCGCATCGCCGCTGGACATCGCTCATTCACGGATATCGGGCACTCGTCTTGACATTCATCGGGCCGGTGCATAACTTGGACTCATAAGGTCCATCTCGGAGGAACTATGGCCAAAAACTTTCAAGAAATAATGGCCGAGGCACGCAAGGAAGTGCCGGAAGTCAGCGCCCAACAAGTAAACGAGTTACTTAAAAATAACGGGAAATCACCTGTCTTACTTGATGTTAGAGAAAGCGATGAATGGCGGCAGGGGCATCTGGAAGGAGCCCTGCCGCTGCCTCGAGGTTTTCTTGAAATCAAAGTAGAAAGCACCGTTCCCGACAAAAATTCCCCGATCATTGCATACTGCGCCGGTGGCGTGCGCTCGCTACTCGCAGCCAAGGTCATGAAGGAAATGGGTTACCAGAACGTTTCATCGATGGCCGGCGGCTATGCGGCCTGGAAGAACGGCGGCTTCAAGTGGGTTCAGGATTTTCAATACACGCCGGACCAATTGATCCGATACAGCCGCCATTTTCTCCTTGCCTGAAGTCGGCGAAGAGGGCCAGGCCAAACTGCTGCAAGCGAAAGTCCTTATGGTGGGCGCGGGTGGTCTCGGTTCGCCGTCGGCTTATTATTTGGCTGCCGCCGGAGTAGGCACGATAGGAATCATCGACAATGACGTGGTCGATGTTTCCAACTTACAGAGGCAAATTCTGCACGCCAACGATCGTGTGGGCATGCCCAAGGTCGAGTCGGCCAAGAAAACCCTCGAGGCGTTGAATCCAGACGTTAGAGTGATCCCCTATCAAGCCAAGCTGACGTCAGAAAACATCATGGAGATCATCAAAGACTACGACTTTGTGGTCGACGGCTGCGACAACTTCCCGACGCGTTATCTAGTGAACGACGCTTGCGTGCTCACAGGGAAGCCCAATGTGCACGGCAGCATCTTTCAGTTTGAAGGCCAGGCGTCGGTTTTCTACCCGGGAAAAGGTCCTTGCTATCGTTGTCTTTATCCGGAACCGCCGCCGGCGGAGCTAGCGCCGAGCTGCGCCGAAGCGGGCGTGCTTGGGCGTCCTGCCGGGGCTGATCGGTGTCATCGAAGCATTGGAAGCAATCAAGCTGATCCTGGGTAAAGGCGATCATCTCATCGGCCGCTTGCTCTGCTTCAACACGCTGACGATGGAGATCAACACTCTTAATCTGCGCCGCGATCCCAATTGCCCGATGTGCGGCGATCACCCGACGATCAAGGAGCTAATCGATTACGAAGAGTTCTGCAGCTTGCGGCATTAAGCCGAGAAATGTTTTTTCGAAGAATAAAAAGGGCGGTTCAAAAAACCGCCCTTTTCGTTTTTAGTGAACAACCAGGTGACAATCGAACTCAAGAGCGCTGGAGGCCGACGTCCCGCTTGAGCGATTTGACTTCAATCTGGCTTAGCGGCCGCAGTTCTCCTTGTGGCAAGGGACCGAGCGAAACCGAACCGATCCGAATGCGTATCAGTTTCTCGACAAAGAATCCCAACGCCTCGAACATGCGGCGCACTTCGCGCTTGCGTCCTTCTTGAACTTCGATCTCTACCCAAGCGTTTTTTTTGAGCTTATCGACGATTCGCGCTCGCGCTGGTGCGCTCATACCGTCCTCCAGGCGAATCCCTTTGCGCAATCGGGCAAGATCATCTTCGCTTGGACAGGCGCTTAACTTTGCGCGATAAAGTTTCTTGACGCCATAGCGCGGATGGGCAAGCCGTAGCGCCAAGTCTCCGTCGTTGGTTAGGAGCAAGAGTCCGGTCGTGTTGTAATCGAGGCGGCCGACGGGAAAAACCCGCTTTTTTTCGCCGAGGCGCGCCAGGTATGGAGTGAGATCGGGACGGTGTTCGGGATCGTTCAGCGTGGTGATAACGCCGGGCGGTTTGTGCAACGCATAGTAGAGCGGCGACGCTGCCGGTCTGATGCGTTTGCCATCGACTTTAATGCTGTCTTTCGCCGGATCTGCCTGGGAGCCCAGTTTGCGGACAACGCTGCCATTGACCGTGATGCGCCCTTCGACAATCCAACGTTCTGCCTCGCGCCGGGACGCCAAGCCCGCCCGGGCGAGAATCTTCTGTAGCCGTTCCATAGCTCAGCGCCATCAGCTTTCTTCGAGCTGGTCGATGGCAATCGTGTCGCCGGGAATTTCTGGCAGCGAGATTTCATCCATCTCTTTGAGGGTGGGCAATTGAGAGAGATCCTTCATATTAAAAAGCTGTAGGAACTCGGGCGTCGTGCCGTAGAGAAAAGGCCGGCCCGGAACATCTTTACGCGCCACCGCGCGGATCAAATTACGTTCCAATAAGGTAGTGATCACGCCGTCGACGTCAACGCCGCGGATGGCTTCGATTTCGGCCTTAGTGATCGGCTGGCGATAGGCGATGATCGCCAGGGTTTCGAGCGTCGCTTTACCCATCCGGGCGGGCCGCCCGCCGAGAAATTTTTTGACCGCCTCCGAATTCGATTTCGGCGTACGCAACTGATATCCACCGGCGACCTCCACCAAACGAATCCCGCGGTTCTGCGCTTTGGAGTCATTCTGTAATTCCCTAAGCAGTATCTCAATGGTTTCTCGGTCGACTTGATCGAGCACCTCGGCGAGACGCTGAATTGACTGCGGCCCGTCCGCGACAAACAGAAGACTCTCCAGGACGGATTTTATTTCATCACGCTCCATCTTGTTTTTCCTCGGTTTCGTCCAGCACCACGCGCTCGGCCGCTTCATCCATGCCCGCCGCGGCCTCGATCATAATCGGTCCGGCCATTTCTTCTTGCACAATTCGCACCGCCCGCACTTTGACCAGCTCCAGCATGGCGAGAAACGTCACCACGACTTCCATGCGAGTTTTCACGTCGTCGAAGAGCGCTTCAAATAGGATTTGACTCTGGCTGCGCAATTTATCGAGCAGCAGCGTCATCTTTTCGCGCACGGTTATTTTGTCCAGGGTCACTTCGTGGAAGACGTCTTTCGGCAATCGTTCGATGACCCGCTTCAAGGCGCCGAGCAATTCAAAAATCGATACCTCACGAAATCCACGCGGGCCGGTTTCCTCCACCGAAGGCGCGGCACGAACAAACACGTCGCGAGTGAGGATCTCGCGCTGTTCCAGTTCCGTGGCCGCGTCTTTATAGCGCTGGTACTCCAATAATCGCCGCACGAGCTCGTCGCGCGGATCGACACCCTCGTCTTCATCGGCTTCGTCGTCCCCCGCAGGTAACAACATGCGCGACTTGATGTGAATCAGCGTCGCCGCCATGACAAGGAACTCGCCGGCGACGTCGAGACTGAGAGTCTGCATGAGATCGAGCGTCGCCAAATACTGCTCGGTGATCGTCGCGATCGGAATGTCGGTGATGTTGACTTCGTTCTTCTTGATCAGATGGAGCAAGAGATCCAACGGCCCCTCGAAAATTTCCAACTGAACGTGAGTGCTCACAGCCCTAAGGTTCCTCTCACTTCGTCCATCGTCGCCGCGGCGGCTTTCTGTGCCGTCTGATTTCCCGCCGCCAAAACAGCCTCAACTTCACCCGGCTTATCCTGATAATACGCGCGCTTTTCGCGAAACGGCGCGAGCTCATCGATGACGTGCTTGATCATGATTTTCTTGCAATCCAGGCAGCCGATGCCGGCGGTCCGGCAGCCTTGCGAAACCTCATCGATTTCCTGAGGTGTACAGTAGACCTTGTGCAGTTGAAACGCCGGACATTTTTCCGGCTCACCCGGATCGCTTCGTCTTACCCGCGCCGGATCCGTCATCATACGGCTCAACTTCTGATCGATCTCCGTCGGCGTATCCGAGAGAAACACTGCATTGCCGTAACTCTTGCTCATCTTGCGGCCGTCCAAGCCGGGCATTTTTTGCGTTTCCGTCAATAATACTTCCGGCTCCGGGAAAATCGGCTGATAAATCTGATTGAAGCGGCGGACGATCTCGCGCGTCAACTCGACATGCGGCGCCTGGTCCACGCCCACCGGAACTTTGTTCGCTTTGTAAATCGTAATATCGGCGGCTTGTAAGACCGGATAGCCGAGAAATCCGTAGGTGGAGAGATCCTTGCCCACGACCTCTTTGATCTGTTCTTTATACGTCGGATTGCGTTCGAGCCACGGCACCGGTGTGATCATCGAATACAGCAGATGGAGCTCGGCATGCTCCTTGACGCGCGATTGACGAAACAAAACTGCTTTCGCTGGATCGAGCCCAATGCTCAGCCAATCCATGACCATTTCTATCGTGCTCTGCTGAATGCCCTGCGGGGTCGCGTAATCGGTCGTCAGCGCATGCCAGTCGGCGACGAAGAAATAACATTGATACTGCTCTTGAAGCCTCAACCAATTCTTGAGCGCGCCATGCAAATGCCCCAAGTGAAGCCGCCCCGTCGGGCGCATGCCGCTAACGATCGTTTCCATGACTTGGCTAAACTAAAATGCTCCTAAGTAAAGCTTCAACAAGAACTCGGTGGGCGGATCGATGATATAGTCCAAAGTACGGGTCATCAGGAGTACGATCAGGATGATGAATCCAAATGGCTCTACTCTCGCCAATTTCACCGACAGCGGATGCGGCAACAAGCCAACCATTACGCGGCCGCCGTCGAGCGGAGGCAGCGGAAATGCATTGAAAACTGCCAGGACGATGTTGATCAAAATCCCGCTCTGAGCCATCAAAACGACGGCGCCGAGGTAACCGGCCGCGCCGGACGATCCCGACTGGTCCGCGTGCCCAGTCACCATGGGCGCGAGCGACTTCCAGATAAGCGTACAAACGAATGCCAAAACGAGATTCATCGCGGGCCCGGCCGCCGCCACCCAGATCATATCGCGTTTGGGATGGCGCAAATTATTAAAATTTACCGGCACCGGTTTAGCGTAGCCGAATACGAACGGTGCGTTTGCGACGATCAGCATCAAGGGCACCAGGATTGTGCCGAATAGATCGATATGCGCGATGGGGTTGAGCGTCAGCCGGCCAAGCCGGGCGGCGGTCGGATCGCCGAGCAAATTTGCCACCCACCCATGGGCAACTTCGTGAAAGACGACCGCCACTAAGACAGGCAGCGCCCAAATTGCGATTTGACGGATTGTATCTTCCAAAAGCGTCCTGCGGGAGAGCTACTTTGATATGAATACGGCAAGGTTGGAGAAAAGACAAGGCGAAAACGGAATGGATAAATGTAGGGGCACGCCCCTGTGCGTGCCCTCGTTAGGGGCGACCACAGGGGGATCACCCCTACTCCCTCGCTCCAGTCCTCCATCTTACGCTTGTTTTTTTATAGTTCCTCGTTCTCGCGGATGATGCTCTCGATGCACCTTTTTAAGACGCGCGCCGTCGACATGGGTATAGATTTGCGTCGTTGAGATATCTGCATGCCCCAACATCGATTGCACCGATCGCAGATCCGCACCGCCCTCGAGTAGGTGCGTTGCGAACGAATGACGCATCGTATGCGGTGTTACCGGCTTGTCGATCCCGGCCATGAGCGCGTATCGGCGGATCAGTTTCCAAAATCCTTGCCTGCTTAGACGTTTGCCCGAACGGTTCGTAAAGACAAAAGCGCTGACTTTTCCCTTCAAAAGTCTTGGCCTTACGTCCTTGACATACATCGTCAGTTTTTCCCGCGCCCATCTGCCGAACGGCACGGCCCTGACTTTAGCGCCCTTTCCTCTAACAGTAACGTAATCCCCTTGGAAATTGATCTGCCGGGTCTCGATTGCGACGAGTTCCGACACACGCAAGCCTGTGGCATACAGCAGTTCCAACATCGCCTGGTCACGGGCGCCCAGAACCTCCGATGAATCCGGCTGGGCCAGCAATTTGCGAACATCATCGCCGGATAATGTGTGCGGTAGCTTTCTCGACGTCGTCGGCGACAAAACGTGCGGCATGGAATTTTCTTTGGCCAGCCCTTCGCTTTCGAGAAAGGCGAACAACCGCCTCACGGTCACCGCATGGCGGGCGATGCTTCGCGGACTCAGGCCCGCGGCGCGAAGAGAGCCCAGAAAAGCGCGAATCCGGGTCGAATCGACATCAGTCCAACACGATATTTTTGCCGAGTCGAGGTAGTCCAGCAGCTTGGCTAGATCGCGCCCGTAAGCCTCGACCGTATTCCTGGCGAGGCCCTTTTCCACGGTCACCATCGCGAGGAAGCGGTCAATGGAGGGGCTCAGCAAGTCTTTCGCTGGTTTCATTTTGCGGCGTCAAATTCTGATGCAGGGATTTACGGATGATCGAGACCTGTTCGGGATCGGCAATCTTCCCGCCGGCTTCATCGGTCACGTAGAATACATCGGCCACTTGATCCACGTTGGTCGAGATTTTCGCCACATGAATCGACAATCCGAGCTGGTGTAAGCTGTAGGTAATCGTAAACAGAACGCCGATGCGATCCTCCGTGAACACCTCGACGATCGTAAAATCATCGGACGCGTCATTGTCGATATTGATTGCCGTCGGTACCTTCGGGGTCCGTTTCTGAAATAACAGCGAAGGCTTGAACGATCCCACCAAGCGAGCAATATCGATTTTGCCGTCCAACACGCCGTCCAACACAGCGCGAAATTTTAACCACTTTTGTTCCGCCGTGACGATCTCAGCGCGTCCGTGATGGGAAATTCGAAACACGTCAAGAATCCGCCCATCACTGGCCGTAAAAATCCTCGCGTTAAGAATATCGAAATTGAGCGCAGAAAAAACGCCCGTGATGGACGCGAACAAACCCGGACGGTCCTGGCAGCAAATGACGACCGCAGTGCAGTCGCGCTCCGAAAAATGCTCGACCGACAATTCCGCCCTCTTGCCGCGGAAGCGGTCCATCAACTTAAAATGTTCGGGGATGTCCTCCTCGGGCGTCGATAGAAAATATCGTTCCGGCATGACTGCCAAAAACTCATCAACCTTGTCTTCTTCATACTCCTTCAATAACTGGCGCCGCACTCTCGTCTGAACGCGGCGCAACGCGCCGCGGACGTCCTCGCGGTGGACTTCACCCTTTTCCGCTTCCTCCAGGAGATGCAATGCTTTTACATAGAGCTCACCCAACAGCGACGCTTTCCAAGGATTCCAAACTTCGGGGCCCACGGCTTTGACATCGGCAAACGTGAGCAAGTAAAGCATTTTCAGATTGCCCACGCTGCCCATGACTTTAGTGAAGTCAAAAATTGTTTTCTCATCCTCCAAATCGCGGCGAAAGGCCGTGTGGGTCATCAGCAGGTGGTGGCGCACGAGAAACTCAACCAAGGCACCCGCGTCGGCGTTCAAGCGCATGCGCCGCGCGATCGTCCGCACCATGCGCGCACCGATTTCCGAATGGCCGCCGCCGAAGCCTTTGCCGATGTCATGGAACATCAGGCCGAGATAGAGTAGCTCGATCTCTTCGGCTTCGCGCGCCAACTGCGTCAGCAACGGCGAGGTTTCGGCGTAGTCGCCGGCTTTGAGCTGTTCGATCTCTTTGATCAGACGCAGGGAATGTTGATCGACGGTGTAAATATGATAGGCGTCGTGCAGCACCATGCAAAGAAGCCGGCCGAATTCCGGAATAAACGCACTCAACACGCCGGCGCGGTGCATTTCCAGTAACGTTTCGTAAACCGATTCCTTCCATTTAAGGATACTAAAGAACGGCGCGTTGGCCTCCGCCGAGCGGCGAAAATCATCGTCGATCAAGTCTAAATTCTGGCGCAATAGTTCGCGGGTTTCATGGGTGAGTCGACAGTTGTATTTCTGCGCGTCGTCGAAGACGCGGATGAGGTTTTCCGGACTGGTTCTGAGAACCTCGGGCTTGGTGACCGTCAGGTGGCCTTTCGAGAGGCGAATCCCTTCGCGTAGCGTGCGGCCAAATACGTATGCAGCGCCGAAGCGCGGCTTGTCGCAATCGGTGACGCGGTGCACGATAAGCTCGGAAAGTCGGTTGATCTGGGCTGCGTGGAGATAATAGCTGCGCATAAACACCTCCACCCCGCGCAATGTGCCCTCGCCTTCGAAACCCAACGCCGAACTCACCTTTTCTTGATGTTCAAAGGTCAACTGGTCCTGGTGTTTGCCGGTCGAGAAGTGCAGCTCGTTGCGCACCCGCAGCAAAAAATCCTGGGACTCTTTCACGTGCGCGATATCCGTCGCGCTGACGACGCCGCTGAGCGCGAGCGCGTCCAAATCCTTGACTCGGAGCTTAGCGCGCGCAATCCACCGCGCCGTCTGAATATCTCTAAGCCCTCCCTCTCCTTCTTTGACTTCGGGCTCAAGCAGATAAACCGAACCGCCGAACTGTTCGTGGCGCGCGCGGTTCTCTTCGAGCTTCTCGCGAATGAACCGTTTCACCCCTTTTGTAACGAGGCGCGACTCCACCCTCTTTTCAAAGTCTTCGTAGAGCGCATAGTCCCCGCAGAGAAATCGCGCATCCAGAAGTGACGTACGTACTTTCATGTCACTCGCCGCCAACCTCACGCATTCGCTGATGCTCCGGGTGGCATGGCCTACCTGCAGCGCCGCGTCCCATAGCGTATAAAGCAACTTTTCGGTGACGGTTTCGACAAACGGTGAAACTTTCCAGCCGTACAGAAACAACAGATCGATGTCCGATTGGGGGTTGAGCTCGCCGCGCCCGTAGCCTCCCTGGGCGACAAGAGCAAAACGCCGGTTCGGCGCGGGAAACTGATTTTTGTATTCCGCACTGATGGCTGCGAACAAATGCCGAATCAAGTGATCCATCACAGTGGACCAGGCCGAGACGACCTCCAACCCAGCCGCACCCGCGCGGTGTCTGTCAAATAGCATTCGCCGGCCATGGTCGACGTATTGGCGTGTCACCCGTTTGAGGTGATGATCGGCCTGTACTTCTTCGAGCAGCGCAAGCGAGATGGCAACCGCATCCATGGATAAGGTGTCCCTAAAGCGTCTTGGCGATCAGGTTGGATTGACTAAATTTTTGAATGCCTTCAAAAAGCGCCTCGACCATGGCGTCTTGATAGCTACCCTGGCTCATGGCGCGGCCTTCGCTGCGGTTGGTGATAAAGAACATCTCCACCAAGACGCTCGGCATGCGCGCGCCGACAAGAACGTAAAAGAGCGCTTTCTTCACGCCCAAGTCTCTAACGTCGCCCATGACTTTAGCCATCCCGCTCACCAGTGAATTTTGTATGCGGTGGGCCAAGGTGATCGAGTCCTCGAGCTTCACATTTTGGGTCATGTCGCTCAAGATGAATTGTAAATCAGAGATATTCTTGCGTGAAGTGGCGTTCTCCCGGGCGGCCAGCCGGATCGCGGCTTCGTCAGTCGTATTGTCGAGATAATAGGTCTCGATGCCTTTGGCCTCGACGTTCGGGCTGGCGTTCACGTGCAGCGAGATAAACAGGTCAGCGTTTTCTTTATTCGCCAGGTCCGTTCGATCTTCCAGCGCAATAAAGCGGTCGTCTTTGCGCGTCAAGACCACCTGAATGCCCATTTCGTTCTTCAGCTTCGCGGCTAACTTTTTAGCGACGGCGAGCGCGATGTCTTTTTCCGTTATCCCGCCCGGACCCACCGCGCCCGGATCTTTGCCGCCGTGACCCGGATCCAATACGATCTTTCTCAGGCCAGAACTCGCCTGTGGCGGAGCGCTCGGATTGCTTACTTTCGCCGTAACTTTGCGTCCGCTCGATGCTGATGTCGCAGACAATTCCCTGACCGCTATGCGCTCTTGAGCCTTCGATCCGTAAACGTCGATCACCAGGCGATCAGGGTCGGCGAGAAGGAAAGCATTGTGATCGCGAACGCTATTCATATCCAGCACCACACGCACGATGTCGCCGCTGTACTGGCCCAGACGGACTTGACGCAGAAGTCCATCGTCGACCGGCACCGGTTCCTTGGACGTGAGCGCCAACCGCGCGCCAAGGATGTCGATATAAATTCGCGGTGGCATTCCCTTCGCCGGATCCTCCTTTAGACGGCGCACTTGATATTGCGTTTCCCGCGACAGATCCAGCATGATCCGCGTGTAACCGTTCCAGGATAAAAAACGCAGGGCCGTCACTTGGACCTTGTCGGAAGACGGTCCGGGGCTTGGTTTCTCTTCTTCTACGCTCTTGGAAGGATCGCCGTTTGCAACCGGCTCCATGTCGTTCGGTCTTGCCTGGATCGTCGAAGTTCCAGCTTCACCCTGCTCTGTCATCGGGCCCGTCTTCTGATTCTGCGCCAAAACTGGGAATATGAGCGGCGACGACGTCGCCATCGCGAGCAGACCCAAACCAGCTAAATGATAAATCATTCTTTGTTTCATCAGAGCACCCGCCTTCGGACACATCATTTTTTTGCCTCTTCGGTCAACTGATAAAGCACGTTCATCGCGTCGATGGGTGTCATGCTGGACAGCTCCAAACGACTCAAGCGGTCGCGCAAAACATCGTCAGCGGAATTGAATAGACCCATTTGCGTCGGCGCGCCGCTGGCGGTTCGGCCGCCCAACTCGAAATCGTCCACCTTGCGGTCATGACTGCCTTCAAGTCGAGCGAGGATCTCTTTGGCGCGGGCGATAATATTCGCTGGCATCCCGGCCAGGCGCGCCACATGAATCCCGTAGCTGTGGCTCGCCGCTCCCTCGACTAGATTGCGCAAAAAAATAATTTCACCGCGCCATTCCTTGACGGCGAAGTTATAGTTTTTGAGCCGCTCCTTCGACTGCGCCAAATCGGTGAGCTCGTGATAGTGCGTGGCAAAAAGCGTCCGGGGCCTACACTCGACGTCGTGCAGTGATTCGGCGACGGCCCACGCGATCGAAATACCGTCGAAAGTACTGGTGCCGCGGCCCACTTCGTCGAGCAGGATCAAGCTCCGGGCGGTTGCATGGCGCAGAATATTCGCGGTCTCCTTCATCTCCACCATGAAAGTGGATTCGCCGCGCGCCAGCGAGTCGTTGGCGCCGATGCGCGTAAAGATCCGATCGACGATGCCGATGCGCGCCTCGGCGCAAGGTACGAAGCTGCCCATCTGCGCGAGGATCACGATCAGCGCCACCTGGCGCATATACGTCGATTTACCGGCCATATTCGGTCCGGTGAGAAGGATGATCTGTTGAGACTCGGGATCGATCAAACAGTCATTGGGGACAAACGCGCCGCGGCCGACAGCGGCTTCGACGACTGGATGGCGCCCTTCGCGAATCGATAAGCACGCTCCGGCGTCGATTTCGGGCCGGACGAGATGGCGCGCCTCAGCGACTTCCGCTAGAGAAACCAACACATCCAAGTCCGCCAATGCGTCGCTGACGTTCTTCAATGCCGGATAGTGGGCTGCGATTTGTTCGCGCACCCGCGTTAGGATAGCGCCCTCGAGTTTCTCCATCAGGCTTTCCGAGTTGAGCACTTTAGCTTCGTACTCTTTGAGCTCCGGCGTGATGTAGCGCTCGCCATTGGCCAACGTTTGCTTGCGCAAATAATCTGTCGGCACCGACTTCAGATGCGAATTAGTCACTTCGAGGTAATAGCCGAACACGCGGTTGTAACGCACCTTGAGCGAATTTATGCCGGTGCGCCGCCGCTCACCGGCTTCAAATTGCCGGATCCACTCCTTCGCATGCGTGCGAATAGCGCGAATCTCATCCAACTCGGCGTTGAACCCGGTGCGTATAAAGCCGCCGTCTTTGAGCGAAAACGGCGGATCATCGACAATGGCGCGATCGATTAGATCGACAACCTCCGGAAGGTTGGCCAAATCGCCGCGAATGCGCGCTAGAAGTGCCGCCCGGACGCCCGCGAGCTGCGTTTGAATCTCATTTACCGCACGCAACGTTTCCTTGATGGCGACCAGATCCTTGGGTAGAGCGCTGCCGGAGACAACTCTACCCGCCAGCCTTTCGAGATCTTGAATCTTCGCCAATCCGGCTTTCAATTCTTGACGAAAGGAGAAGCCGTCAACCAGCTCTTGCACGCCATCATAACGCGCGCCGATCTCCTTCGGATCAAGCAAGGGATACAATAGCCAACGGCGCAGTCGGCGCGCGCCAATCGAAGTCAACGTGCAATCGAGGATGGTCAGCAAGGAGCCGTGCCGATCACCTTGATAATTGGTGATGAGCTCGAGATTCGACCGTGTCGTCTCATCCAATACGAGGTAGTTGGACACCCGGTACGGTTCTAGGTCGCCGATCAGCTTCAGCGACTCAGCCGCGTTCGCCTCCAGGTAGCCCAAGATTGCCGATGCGGCACCCAGACCGTCGACTAACTCTTGCGTGCCGGCGGCGCTCTTCGCTGCCACTCGCCTACTCGCCGTGTCGCTGAACAGCTCGTCACCCACCGAAGTGAAATGAATGAGCGGATATTCCTTGTAGAGCCGCTCGCGCAGGCGGCCGTCGCGGTTCGCGATCAAAAGCTCGCTCGGATGGATGCGGCCGAGCTCGTCCAAGAGCGCCACTTCGTCGGCGACCTCTGTAAAGCGAAATTCGCCAGTGGTGACATCGCTGAAAGCCAATCCGAAGCCGCTTTGGCCATGGCATATTGCAGCCAAGAAATTATTGCCTCGAGCATCGAGCGCTTCTGCGGCGGTGATCGTCCCGGGGGTAATCACCCGCACCACTTCCCGTTTGACGATGCCCTTCGCGCTCGCGGGATCTTCCATCTGCTCGCAAACTGCCACTTTGTGACCCGCCTCGAGCAATTTTTGAATATACGGATCGGCCGCATGATAAGGCACACCGCACAAGGGAACCGAACCGTCTTCGGTCTTGTGGCGGGCCGTCAGCGCGATATCGAGGATCTTCGACGCGGTACGAGCATCTTCGAAGAACATCTCGTAAAAATCGCCGAGACGAAAGAACAGGATCGCATCGCGATAGCGATCCTTGATCTGCAGATACTGCCGCATCATCGGGGTTACTTTGCCGGCTTCCATAATCGCCTATAATCGCCTACGCAGATCCGGTGTTCCGTTCCTCAAGTTGCGGAGTTTTCTTTCCAGACTTACGAGTCAGCGCCGCGCGGCGGGCTTCACGGCCCAATTCACGCACCAAATTACCGATCCCCAAAGACAGCACGAACTGGTGCTCCATGGCAGCGAGAATCTTTTGTCGATCGCTGGTAATGACAAACAGATCTTCACCGTCCGTCAAATACTTTAGCGACACCGCCGGACGCTCGGTTTGCGCCGAGTTTTCCTTCAGCGGCTTAACGCAACGGCGGATTTTTTGCAGGTTGAAACCGTGGCGCGTAAGATCCTTTACGACCTTGAGGCAAATGAGATCGTTGAATGAGTAAAGACGTTTGGTTCCTCGCCCTTCAGCTGACTTTACCGAGGGACGGAGAAAATTCTGCTCGTCCCAGTATTGTAGTTGGCGCAGGCTAACACCAACGATCCGGCTCGCCGTTTTGCTGTCGAACGTCTCCATTAGCGGTCCTCTGAGAAAATGAAAACAATGCTGTTTTCATTAAAGTAAACTGCCCACCCCGGATTGTCAATGAAACCGGCCTTCAGATGGGTTTTCAGTTTTTCATGAGTTGGTCGCCATGCTCTTGGGCGACGCGCTACGACGCAGCGCTATCGAATTGAGACCGAACCCCCTCGACTATTGACCGTTGTGTCGGACTGTGGTGAAGAACGCTAATGAGTTTGATTTGTCGGCGATCGTAAGGACATCGAAGCGAAAACTAAGAGATGGGATAAGCTGATCGAAAACAAAACCCCGGAGATGAATATTTGGATTGCCGAGCTTAAAAAGATCGTCAACAAGGGGGCGTTTTCAACAATCATTATGCCGGCTTCGCTCCGGGGTCGGTAAAACAGTTCGAAGACCTTTGGGACAGGTCGGCATAAAAAGGCGAATTTGACTTGCATCGACGATCCCGGTCGACGTATCTTTTTACGCGATCGAGCGAAAACCCGAGGAGGTGCCGCCATGAGCATCAACGAAAAACCCAAGGAAGCTCTCCATCTCGCCACCCATTCCGGGTGGTATCGATTCGAACGTCGCGGCGCGGACTGGGGCCAGGTCGATCGGGCGCTCACCTTCTGGCAAATGTCCTGTATCCAAGTCGATCCCGACGAGCCGAACCACGTTTATATAGGCACGGAGCACTCCGGCATGTTTGTCACCAACGACGGCGGCAAGGATTGGTTTCGCGCCAATCCCAATGTGCCGTGCTTGACGATGTCATCGATGCTCGCTTTGCCCGGGAAGCTTTTAGTCGGTACCATGCCGGCGGCATTATATTGCACCGTTGACGGCAGCGGCTGGCAGGAGCTCAAAGGCGTGCGACAGGGAGCGGCCGGCGGGACGTTTCCGCCGAACCCGGATTTTCCCGCGCGCACCCGAGTGCTCACCAAGGAGAAAACCAACGGCGGGCGCCTCTTTGCCGGCATCGAAGTCGCGGGAATTCTCGTGAGCGACGATGACGGTCAAAGCTGGCAGGCTGCCAACGATGGCTTGACCGATCCGGACATTCACCAGATTTTACCGTCGAAGAAAACCCCCGGCCTGGTCGTCACGGCCTGCGGTGAGGGTGTTTCGCGCAGCACCGATCGCGGCAATCATTGGCAAAAAGTCACGCCTCCAGGCGGGCGCACGTACGGCAACGCGCTCGCAGAAGATGATCACGGGACAATTTATCTAGGGATCACGCGAGATCGTCCACGGACGTGGACGCGCGCGGGACGGGCGAAGACCGCGATCTTCAAATCCACCGACGGCGCCAACTGGGAACTGCTTACTGAAAAAATGTCCGGCGGCGTCATGGATGTATGCGCCGCGCCGGACGGCGACGGCGTCCTTGCCGCCACCGCGGATGGCGAAGTGGTTACCGTGACCTCATCCGGCGAAACACGCACGATCATCGAAGGACTGCCGTGCATCACGGCGATGGCGCTGGGAGCTTAGTCGGTTTAGGGTTCGCGTTTGAGTTTCGGAATTCACACCTTGGGCTTTCCCTAACCCGAAACTCGAAACACGGAACGCGAAACGGGTTTATCTTACCCTGGCAGACGCTGATATTTTCCCTTAAAGAAAAGCAGAGGGCGTTCACCCGTAGCGCCGGCGTTGACGATCTCACCGACGACGATAGTGTGATCGCCACCATCGTGGCACTCGGTAATGGTGCACTCCACGTAACCCATGACACCGTCGATGATCGCGGCGCCATTGCTGCCGGGGTGCCATTTCAAATCCGCAAATTTGTCCGCCCCTTTAGTGGCAAAGCGCCGCGAAATCTCCTCTTGATCTTCGCTCAGAAAATTGACCGTAAAGCCATTTTGCAATTCAAAGCAGGCGTAACAGGTTGCGCCTTTGTCCACGCTGATCACCACCAGCGGCGGATTTAGCGAAAGGGACATAAAAGCGTTGGCGGTGAGGCCGTTCGGGTTGCCGCCTTGATCTTTGGTGGTGATCACCGTGACTCCGGTCGCGAAGTGACCCATCACGCGGCGCAGTTCCTGCGGTTCGATTGCCATGACTCCTCTCGATCTCTTCGAAAGTTTTACAACAGGTAACAGAGCCCGCCTCACTCTGTCAATGCAATGGCTATTTTCTGATCGCGCTGGACGCGCGCGCGCGTAACATGGTAAAAATCGCCATACGGACGGAGGTGAAACATGGCCGTGCAGGAACGCAAAGCGGAAAATTCCTTGGATCGCTACATCGGCGAAGTTCGCGCTGCTTGGGGCGACGGCAAAGACCCCCAGTTGCCGTTCAGAGTGGCGGCGTTGATGGAAAAGCTCTTTGCATCGACAAGCCCGGACGATCCGTGGATGGCCGAGCTGATTCACGACGGCAAACCGTCGCGGGAATTGTACCGCGACCCGGAACTGGGATTTATCCAAATGGGACATATCCATAAACAGGGCCACGGCAACAGGCCGCATGATCACGGCCCCTGTTGGGTTGTCTACGGATCTTTCAAGGGCGTGACCGAGATTACCAAATATAGACGCACCGACGACGGCTCGCAGCCCGGCATCGCCACCTTGGAAAAAGAAAGACTCGATCGTCTAACGCCCGGCGTCGTGATGCCCTATCTGCCGGGCGACATTCATTCGACCAGCGCCGTCGAAGGTCCTGGAGTTGTGTTTCGTTTTCTGAGTTATGACTTGGAGAAGATCGAGCGCTACCGCTACTCCCCTGAAAAAGGCACAGTGGCGAAGGTTTAAAGGGGGCGAATTCGGAATGCGTAATTATGGCCGGTGAAGAAATTTTTTTCGAGCAGATTCGTTCAGCCGGTTGCTTGTCCTATCTTTTGGGATGCGCAAAGGAGAAAATCTGCGTCGTCATCGACCCTGAGATCGACAAAGCCGATGATTACGTCGGATTGGCGGATTTCCTTAAAGCGAAATTGCTTTACGCTATCGATACCCACACGCACGCCGACCATAATTCGGCATGCAAAATCATGCGCGAGCGCTACGGCACAAAGGTCATTATGCACCGGGCGACGGACGCGCCGTATATTGATCTGCGCGTCGACGACGGAGATGAGATCCAATTCGGCCAGCAATCTCTCAAGGTCATCTACACTCCCGGCCATACGCAGGACGCCATGTGCCTGCTTTCCAAAGATCGAATTTTTACCGGCGATACTCTTTTGATCGGCGGCTGCGGCCGAACCGATCTGCCGGGCGGCAACGCCGAGTCGCAATACGAGAGCCTGGCAAAACTCAAAGCACTCGGCGATCAAATCCGCGTGTATCCGGGCCATGACTACCGTGAAGCCGTGTCGAACCTCGGCGACGAGAAACAAAATAATGCGCGCATGCTGATCGCCAGCAAAGAGGAATTCGTCCACTTCATGACCTCGCGCAAGCCTCCCCTGCCCCGCAAAATCCAGGAAGCCCTCGAATGGAACCGCACGCCGATCCAAGGCACGCAGCGAGGTATGGGAGAGGGAATCTAGATCATGACTTGCCGACTTCTCGGTTCCACGTTAGCCTTGTAGCGATGTTGGACTGGTCTACATGTTCGGCGGTCGAACGCGATCCGAGCAGAGTAAGCGGCGTATGGACATTTCGCGGCACGCGAGTGCCGGTGACGGCGCTGTTCGAGAATCTCGAAAGTGGTGCGCGCATAGATGACTTTCTCGCATGGTTTCCCGGTGTATCTCGAGAACAAGTCGAAGTGGTTCTCGAGCACGCCCAGCGCAGCCTCCAAATTGACGGATCCTGAGAACGATGCGGGTTCTCTTTGATCAGGGAACCCCGGTTCCTCTGCGCCGTTACCTCCCACATCATTCCGTCGCGACCGTCTTTGAGAAGGGTTGGAGCACATTGCAGAACGGCGACTTGTTGCGTGCTGCCGAGCAAGAGGCGTTTGAGATATTCGTAACAACGGACCAAAACCTTAAACACCAGCAAAATCTTGCGAACTACCGCTTGACGGTCGTGGTCTTGGCCACTACCAGTTGGCCGTTGATCGAAGGGCAAATCAATGACGTCATCGCCGCCATCGACACAGCGAAGCCATTCAGCTTGGTTGAAGTAATATCTTAGTGCTCGATTTATGTATCTTAGCTAGGCATATCGATATTTCCATCGCAATCACAACTCAATGACCGCATCGAACGATTTTTCGATCAGCGACATCCTCACCACCGTCCGCCGTTATTGGGGGTATTCCGAGCTCCGGCCTCTGCAAGAGCAGGCCATTAACGCAGGATTGGAACAACGGGACTCGCTCGTCGTTTTACCGACGGGCGGCGGCAAATCGCTGTGCTATCAAGTGCCGCCGGAACTGGCACATCGGACTGACATTGTCGTGTCGCCGCTGATCTCTTTGATGAAGGACCAGGTCGATGGCCTGCGCGAATGCGGCTATCCGGCGGCAGCGCTATATAGCGGCCCCCCGGAGTACGTCCTGCGTGAGACCGAAGAGCAGTTCCTTGCCGGGCGCTATCGACTGCTGTTCGTGGCGCCGGAGCGGCTGCTTGCGCCCCGTTTCTTGCAGCTGATCGAGCACGTGCAAGTACGCGCCTTCGCCATTGACGAAGCCCATTGCATCAGCCACTGGGGGCACGATTTCCGCCCCGAGTATCGGCGCCTGGCAGAGATCAAGAGCCGCTTTCCCAAAGCCAGCATCCATGCCTACACAGCTACGGCGACGGAGCGCGTGCGCGCCGATATCGCCCAGCAATTGAAATTGAACAAGCCGGCGGTGCTGGTCGGAACTTTCGATCGGCCCAATCTTGTCTATCGCATCGTTCCCCGTATCGACGCGCGCGCGCAAGTGCGTGAAATTCTGCAACGCCATCGCCGCCAGGCCGCCATTGTCTACTGCATCAGCCGCAAGGACACGGAATCCATGGCGTCGTTCCTTCAGGCTGACGGGCTGCGCGCTGCTTTTTATCACGCCGGCATGGACGCTGATGAAAGAAGGCGAACACAGGATGATTTCGCATCGGAAGCGCTCGACGTCGTGGCGGCGACGGTCGCCTTCGGCATGGGCATTGACCGCAGCGACGTGCGCTGCGTGATTCATGCCGCCATGCCGAAGTCCATCGAACACTATCAACAGGAAACCGGCCGCGCCGGGCGCGACGGGTTGGAAGCCGAATGCGTGCTGCTGTATTCCGCCGCCGACGTTCTGCGCTGGGAATCGCTGATCGAAAAGAGCGCCGCGGAAGCCGACGCTTCAGCTGAGGTTATCACCGCGTCGCGCGAACTCCTCGAGCACATGCGCAGAATATGCAGCGGTGTGCATTGCCGCCACCGCAAACTGACGGAATATTTCGGACAGGCATACAGCAAACCAAATTGCGAGGCCTGCGACGTATGTCTGAACGAGGTCGAAGGCTTGGCGGATGCCACGGTCACCGCGCAAAAGATTCTCTCCTGCGTTGCCCGCGCCGGGGAGCGCTTCGGCGCCGAGCACATCGTCGACGTTCTGGTGGGAGCGCATACCGAACGAATTCGCCGCTGGGGTCACGAAGCGCTCAGCACCTACGGCTTGATGAAGGACACGGCCAGGCCGGCTCTCACCAACATAATCTATCAGCTCATCGACGACGGCTTACTGGAGCGCACAACCGATGAGCGTCCCGTCTTGTGCCTGAACGACGCCTCGCGCGAAGTCTTACGGGGCAATCGCACTGTGCGCTTGCTGCAGCCGAAAACCAAAGTCAAAAAGACTCGGTTCGACGAAAAATCCTGGGAAAGTGTCGACTCGGGTTTGTTCGAAATCTTGCGTAATCTACGTCGCCAACTTGCGGACGAGCGCCACGTGCCGGCGTACGTCTTGTTCAACGACGCCACACTGCGCGACATGGCGCGAGTCAGGCCGGGATCGCCGAGCGCGCTTCTCGGCATCCGCGGCGTCGGTGAACGCAAACTCGCTGATATCGGGCAGCGTTTTCTCGAAACCATCGAGACTTATTGTCGTAAAAATCGGCTGCCGCTGGACATGTAAGTTGAAGTATCAGTGAAAGTCCGACTCGAACATTGCAAGGCTGACCTTCCACCTCGAATAAAACGCGACCGCCGCGAATTTTAGACCTTTTTCAAATAATACGCTTCCGCCGCGGGCTTATACGATCTTGGCAGCCACAGCGGTCGCCGCAAGTTGTCTGGTCCCGGCGCCGGACGGGTTTTCAAGAGCCACTTTTTATAAACTTCGTGCGACTTGTTGGTATCGACAAATATGTCGCCGTATCTCTCATCCGGCCCTGGTTTGGTCACGTGCACTTTCTGATGCCAGCAGTGTTGTCCGCTGATGAAGTCGGGTTGCACGGGGAAAGTCAGATTTTGATGCACGCCGCCGTCTTGCCAGAAAATTCTCTCCGAGTCGGGATCATCGCTTTTAAACGGTTTGATGCCGTGCACATGCCGCATCATCCATTTGCCCTCGCCCAATTGTTTCAAATCGACCAACGCCGTCGACCACCTCTCCCCTCCCTGATCTTCGGCCAAGCGCCAGCGGCCGATATGGTGTGAGCAGGCAACGACGCCGGGTTTGATCCCTTCAGTCACCCACACCTTGTCGATAAAATAACCGATTTCCGTATGGACCTTGAGAAGGTCGCCGGTTTTAACGTCGAGGTTTTGCGCGTCTTTCGAATTGATCCAAAGTGGGTTGCGGTTAGAAATTTCGTACAACCACTTGGCGTTGCCGGATCTCGTGTGAATCAAAGTCGGCAAGCGAAAAGTGGGAAGTAATAACATTTCGCCGGCGTTGAGATCGATATTCTCCGGATGCACGTGGCTCTTGATGTAACCGGGAATCGCGTGCTCCGGCCATTTCCAATCCTTCAACGTTTTCGAAAAGAATTCCAGTTTGCGCGACGGCGTGGGAAAGCCGACGCAGGCTTTGCCATCCACCTCGACGCCGATCGCGCTGCCATTTTTCAGGATTAGATTGCTGCTCGGATCGGTCTCGGCATCGTGCAGCTCGCTCGACTTAATGCCGGTTTCGTGGACCTTATAAACATTATCTTCGACCAAGAACGCGCCGTACTTGCGCATGTACGCGAGCGGCTTCAAACCCTCCTTCGCCGCGGCTTCCGGCAGACCGGGCACGCTGTTCTCAAAGATCCAGCGATAGTAATCGTCGACAGTCATCTTCTTGCCCGGCTCGTAAGGCGACTCGAAATATTTGCGAATGCCCAGCGAACCGTCCGGGTCGACCCGCCACGAGAGTTCAATCCAAAACTCATCTTCTTCCCAAACCTGTCCGATACCGGCCGCTTCGTGCGCCTCATATGTCGTATTGAATTTCTTGCCTTCTTTTTCCAATGCAACGCGCAGAATCGGCTGCCGAAAGCCGATCCAGCGCGCCGCTTGGGTTTCCTGGCTCATCAGATCGTGGCGTTCCGAAGCGTGACCCATCGGCAGCACGTAATCGGCGAACCACGCGGTCTCGCTCCATGTCGGCGTGAGACAAGCATGGCGCTCCACTTTACTTTCGTCGGAAAGCATCTCGATCCAGCTCATACCGTCAGGATTGGTCCACACCGGGTTGTAAACCCGCGTGAAATACATCGCCAGCTTGCCGCGACCTTCTTTGATCAAATGCGGCAGTAAAAAACTCATCTCGAAAAACGCCAGCGGATATTCCGGCGGAATCAACAGCTCATTCCAAACTTTCGCCGGCGGCGGCATCAGCGGCGGCGCCGGAATGTATTTATTCGCGGCGTTGGGCGCCGTGCCGCCGGGCGTGCCCACGGCGCCGACCAGCACGACGAGAAATTGCAGCGCGCGCGCTACTTGCCAGCCGCCGAGATTTCCCGCAGCCGTGTTGCGCCAGACGTGGGACGAGAAAGCGGAGCCAGCTTTGGCGACTTCATGCGCGACTTCGACGATGACCTTGGCGTCGATACCGGCTTCTTTGGCGGCGAACTCCGGCGTGTATTGGGCATAGGTTTCCTTTAAAACGGCGATGAAGCTTTGGAACGTCTGCGGTTTGTCGGCGTGCTCCTCGCGCAGATAATCCTCCCAGTTAACCCACTGGCGCACGAACTGGCGGTCCAATAAGATCTTCCTGCAAAATGATATTGCACATCGCCAGGAGGATCGCCGCCTCACTGCCCGGCCACGACGAAATCCAGTAATCGGCTTTCGATGCGGTATTCGACAATCGCGTGTCGATCACGCAGATCTTGGTGCCGCCGTTTTTCGCTTCGATGATCCGCTGCGCGTGTGGATTGAAATAGTGCCCCGCTTCAAGGTGGGAGCTCAGCAGTAAAATGAAGCGGGCGTTGGCGTGGTCCGGAGAAGGCCGGTCGATTCCCGACCAAAACGCATAACCGGCGCGCGCCCCGGCGGAACAAACGTTGGTGTGGCTATTGTGACCGTCGATGCCCCAAGAATGAAGAATCCGCTGGTGATAAAGCAGCTCATGGCCCGGGCGGCCGACGTGATACATGATCTCATTGCGCCGTTCTTCCTGGAGCGCTTGGCGTACGCGTGCAGCGATGTCGTCGAGCACTTCGTCCCAAGTGATCCGTTCCCACTTCCCTTCACCGCGTTTGCCGACGCGTTTCAGCGGATAACGAATTCGCTCGGGATCGTTAACCTGATTGAGTGTCGCCGGTCCTTTGGCGCAATTTCGACCGCGGCTTCCGGGATGTTCCGGATTGCCTTCGAAGCGCCGAATGCGATGGGTGTCCTTTTCGACAAAAGCCAACAGGCCGCAGGCCGCTTCGCAATTAAAACAAATGGTCGGAATAATCCGGCAATGTTTTTCCACTTTACGCGGCCACTGGGCGGTGTCGTACTCGACCCAGTCGTCCCATTTTTCCACGGGCGGATAACTTGCCAAACCGCCACTCGCGGCTTCCAAGCGCAACGCATCGGGATGGAGTGGCGGATCTGTTATCGACTCAATTGCTTAATTCCTTATCAGCTAAGCGGCAATGCCTGACCTGGCTCTGATCCAGAGATGCTCGTAAATCCATAAGCCGAAAAGGCGCCAGGCCGGCGTGCGACCATATACAAGGGAATCAGCGAGCCGATGGGCACGAAGGATAATTCCTACGGGCAACACAATTCCAAGCCCGACGGCGAAAAGCCAAAACGATTTGCTCAACGGGCCGCTCAGCAAGAGGTCGCCGGCTCGCACGGCATCCTCCGCGCCATGCTTCATGAACAGCTCGCCGAAAATCATCGCCACGCTAGCGAGCAGCGCAGATCACCAAAATATTGACCAGCCAAGCGAACAGCTGCGGACTTACAAATTGATATGGCGTGACAATTCCAATGAGCCGATCAAGATCAGCATCGCTGCGCCCGCGAGCACGGCCTTGACGAGCAGATGCCAAAATAACATCGGGCTTTGCCAAAAATCGCGGCCGCGCGCCTGGGCGAAAAGAAAGGCCGAATAGCCGGCAGACGCAATCGGCGAAGGTGCCGCGGGCCAAATAACCCAAGGCGATACTCCATGCCCGCGTGTAAATCTGGAATAGCCAGACCGCTCAACAAGAAGCCGAAAATCATCAGGACGTAACCGCCCAACACCAGCCAAGAATCCAAATTCGGCTTGGTGAGCAGAAAGAAAAACCGGCCGGGCTTTTTTAGATCCAAAACCAAAAGAATCATGGTCGCGGCGAGAAACAGCAGCGACAGCGCCGGGCTGATCACATTGAGCAGCACGGCGTCCTGCTCAAATCCCATATTTAAAAACAAAGCCGACAAAAGCAGCACGCCCGCGGAGATCGACTTGGTCCACAGATAGGATGCGATCTTCTTTCCCCACGGTGTCGCGTGCGGCACGTCGTAAACTTCGCGCGCCGCGCCGGGAATCGCGCGCTCTGAACGGCGCTTTTTAAAGCATAGAGATCTTCGCCGGGCGATTTGTCCGACCAGAAGTGCGCTCGCCTGCGGCTCCATCATCGTCGGGTTCAACAGGTCGCCGTCGACGCCGACATAGAACAATTTTGGCTTGGTCCCCTTCTCCGGCTTTGCGCACGCTGACTTTTTCCTCGCGATCGCTTGCTGATAGACTGTTCGCATCGTCGAGATCGCCGGAAAGAATCGCCTGCGTCGGACAGACTACTTCGCAGGCTGGCTTGTATCCCATCTCGACGCGGGAGGCATCGAAGTTACATTTGGCGGCGGTGTTGCGGTCGGGATCGATGTAGAGGGCATCGTAAGGACAGGCCTGCATGCAGGATTTGCAACCGATGCAGCGTTCGTTGTCGAAATCGACGATGCCATCAGGCCGGCGAAAAAGCGCGACCGTCGGGCAAATCTCGATACACGGAGCGTCGTCGCAGTGATTGCAGCGCAGCACGGCGAAATGGCGCCGTGTGTCGGGATAGACGGCCTTTCTCGATGTACTTGACCCAGGTCCGATTTACGCCCAGCGCCATGTTGTGCTCTTCTTTGCAGGCCACCGTGCAGGCGTGGCAGCCGATGCAACGATTCTGATCGATGAGAAATCCGTAACGCATTATATACCTTTCCAGTCAAGTAACTTAACTATCTGAATTGAAAGTTTGACTCTGATAGCAGGAAAATTCACGGTGGGTCAATTGAATTGCGAAAATATTTGGACCGGAAGGAAAGTGAACTCACTTTCTGCGCAGAAATAATTGCAAGACTTTGCAGCAAGAAGCGGAACGCCTTTTGTTCCGCCGTTGAGCGAGGTTAGACTTTCTTCCCCCTCGACGTGGCAAGATGAAGATGGGGGTGATGCCTTGGTGCGAAACTATCACCCCTAACTCTAACTCTCCTCCATCGGAGGCTGTGTCGCAACCGCAAAAGCCGCTTCGATGTCATTCTGCGCGTCAGCGAAGAATCTCGCATCGTGGTCCTTTACATAGACAGACAGGATCCTTCGGCTATCGCCTCAGGATGACATTGCGACACAGTCTCTCGAGGTGAGAGCATCGGTATTTGGATTCGTATCAAACTGTCGTTGAACTGGCATGAGGCAAGCAACAATCGCACTTGCGGATCAGATCTTCCTCGTCGGAAACGCCGGCGGGATGATTTGGTCGACGCTTCGGCCGTTCCAATCGCGCGCCGACCAACCATCCCAGGCGCGATTAGCGCCGGTTTGCGCCTGCGTGAATAACTCGTCGTCGTTGATCCGCGTGGAGCGGCCGTTCTCGACCACCACCTCACCGTCGACGATCACCGTTTCGACGTCGACACCGCTGCCGTACTCGACCAGCGCATTGATCGGGTCGCGCACGGGACCATAACGAGTGGTGCGCAGATTGATAATCACGACGTCAGCCTTTGCCCCGCCAGCGAGCCGACCCAAATCGGCGCGGCCGAGCGCATTCGCGCCCCCGATGGTCGCGGCGTTAAAGACATCCGCAGCGCGCGCGCCCGAAGCTTTTCTGTCGACGAGGCGCGAGATCAACGACGCGTAGCGCATCTCCGAGACGATATCGAGGGGATAAGTATCCGTGCCCAAGCCAATTCGCACGCCGGCTTCCAGATACCGGTCAAATGATTCCATGGCAAAAGCCATCTTGGCGCACTTATGCGGGCAGTGGCCGACGGTGGCGCCGGTCTCGGCGAGAATCTTCATTTCGTCGCCGAGCGGATAATCGACCCGCGAGTGGCCGCCGGTGATCGCCATATGGCCGAGCGTCGTGCGCGGCCCGAGGATGCCGACGTCGGCGAGATACTCGGCCACCGGTTTACGATACTTGTTTAGAATCTCCAGGAACTCGCGAAAGTTGCCGCCGGCGTGAATATGAAGCGGCACGTCCAACTCTTTCGCCGCGGCCACCGATTTCTTTCAACAGCGACGGCTCGCAGGTTTCCGCCTGCGCCGGATTTAAAATGCCTTGCAGACGGCCGTTGTGAGCGCCGTGGAATTTCTTGATGAAGTCGACGGCCACTTTCAATCCGGGCCGTCCTTTGTCGGGCCGTCTCTTCATAGTAGTGCCGCCCCTCGGCGTCGGTGAAAATATCGTGGCTGCGAAACGGCGGGCTGAAAAATACCCGCCCGCCGGTTTGTCCGACGATGGCGACATAATCATCGAGCGCGCCCGGGCCGCCGCCGGGATCGAGGACGGTCGTCGCGCCGTTTCTGCAGCGCGCTGTAAAGCGCATACTTCCGTCCCATCGCCACCGCCGGCGGCGCTGGTGGTTCGACTTTTTCTTTCAACGGCGCGCCGAAGACAAACCAGTTGGCGGCAAGATAATCTTTCTTGGTGACATCGGTCAGCAGATAATCGCCGACATTGAGCTGCGAGTGCACATGCAGATTGATAAAACCGGGGCAAACGATCTTTCCCGCTGCGTCGATGACGCGGTCGGCGGCTGGTGACTTATCGGTGCCGACTGACTTAATCCTGTTGCCGTCGATCAAGACCGAACCGTTAGGAATATCTCATGGCCCGTGCCGGACCAGCCCACGACTACGCCACCGTCAATGCGAATACTCATGATGACGTCCTTTTTTGATTTTCTTGCACAGTGAGGGAAACCTGTCTATCGTGCGCCCTCACTCTTCCCTCTCCGAAGGGCGAACACATTCAGTCGTAGAAAAAGCTACGCGGCAACGCCGGCGTGTCGTCGACCTTGCCGTGCAACGCATACCAGTAAATGTTGTTCATGTAACGCCAGCGCCGGACCGTCGCTTCTTCGATCTGCTTTATGGCGAGCGCCTGCAGCTCCGCCGTAGTCGCAATATTTCTCGACGATCGCGAATCCTTTGGAGCCATGAATTTCATCGGCATAAATATGTTCTTCGAAAAAACGGATCTCGCGGGCGCGCGGTTTGTAGCCATAGTGTTTGTGCAACGCCGGCACGATCTTTTTACAAATATCCAGGAACTGGGACTCCAAACCGATGAACATGCCCGCCAGCGCGGCCTGCCAGGGTTTGTGATAGACCATCCGCCATCCCCAGTTCTGCAACTGATCCGTGCCCGGCAAAAGATCGAAGTTTCGACACTATCGCGATCGACGCCGCTCGCCGCGACGTAGTCTTTCAACATGTCCAAGTGGCGGTCGTCGGGGTTCTCCTCGTCGCCAAGATTTTCGAACAGGTAATGCCTTACGTCGCGCTGAGGAATCTGCGACGCCTCATAGGCCAGCCAATTCAGATATTCGCCGACATAATGAAAGTGCTGCGTGCAATAAAAAGCCGTCTGCTCCTTGGTGAGCTTACCGGCTGCCCAGAGATCGAAAAACGGATGGTTCTTGCTGTGATTTTTGTCGCGCGTCGCGATCAACTGATCGTGAAACGTCTTATTCATGGGTTGCTCTCAAGTGCCCGGCACTATGCTATCGAATGACGTGGGGTTGTTGTCAAAGAAGGATAACTTTTACATAGCGATCTAGATTCCTAACTTGAAACAACAAGGGCGATGTCCGACTCTGACATCGAACATAGCCCGGCACGGTCGCCTTACGAATCAAATTTTCTTGACCAACTACCCTTCTCCCCGCTCGACGATCTCCTCGACCGGTTTCAGCCGGATATCGAGCAGCGCCGACTGTCCGCCGGCCACCGCGCGCAGGCCGCGCTCGATCGCTTTGCGCACTTCACCCGGCTCTTCGACTTTCTCGCCGTAGCCGTCAAAGGCTTTGATCATCTGCGAGTATTCCGGGCACGGCGCGATGTGTAGCCCGGAAAAATTCTTGGACTTGACCGCCCAACCTCCGGATAATATCTCGGAATACCTGATTTCTGCGACAGATAACCCTGGTTGTTAAACATGATCGTCAGGAACGGCAGGTTATGCTCCTGGGCCGCGCCGTACACGGCGGGGACCGGATCGTAGTTAAACGAGCCGTCGCCGATCAGGCAGATCACCGGCCGTTTCGGATTGGCCGATTTCACTCCCAACGCGGTCGAAAGGCCGGTGCCCAGACCGCCGATGCAACCGGCAAAAAACGATCCTGGCGTGACCTTGTCGAGGTAGCGATGCACCGCCAGACGATGCGTGATGGTCTCTTCGACCACCATCGCGTCGCTTGGCAAAACCTGGCTCATCTCGTGGGCCACCCAGCGGGTGTCCATCGGCTTCTGACTGGCGAGCGCGATCGCCTCATCGCGCCACGCTTTTCTCTGCGCGTTGTTTTTCTTGCCGATTTCTTCCGCGCGCTGCTTGCGCGACGAATCTCCCGCCGAAACTTTCTTCTTTAACGCCGCGAGCAGATGCTCCAGCGACCACTCGATCTCGCCGGTCAGGCAGAGATCCGCCTGATAGCCGTAGTACGGCATATCGAGGCGCAGCGGATTCTCATCGAGAATCGCGACCGTCGCGCCCTGCGAAGGCGTGATCGAAGCCGGATGCCACGGCGCGATGACCGCAAGAGAAAAATCACGTCCGCGCCCGCTAAGGCCTTGCGCGGATCGTAGCCGCTGTGCAGCGCATGGGTGCGCGGAATGTTGAGCGCACCCGTGCTGCGGGTCTCGACGACCGCACAGCCCAGCAGCTCGGCGATCTCGACCAGGCAATTCACCGATTTCTCCGTGCGGCCGGCATCCTCGGTGACGATCACCGGATTCTTCGCGCCGGCGAGCAAATTCGCGAGCTCTTCGATGCCTTTCGGATCGGCGGTCGCCCGGGCGCGAATCCGAGATCCCACGGCACATCCTTGGTCATGTTGTCGAACAGATATTCCATCGGCATCGACACGAACGTCGGCCCTTTGCGCGTCCGCCATCGCCAGGCGGCAAGCGCGCTGCATGGTCGCCGGCAAAATCGCCTTGGTGTTGACGCCGAAGCTCCATTTGACCGTTTGATCGACCAGCTTTGCCGGACCGCCCATATTAGAGAGATGGCCCAGCCACTGAGCCCCTGGATCCGGCCCTTCGTCTTCGCCAAAGCCGATCGACTCGCCGCCAAAGACCACCATCGGCACCTGCTCGTGCATCGCGGCGCGCATCCCCATGGTCGCATGCAGCGAACCCACCGTGGTGTGAATCATTACCGCCGGCAGCTTGCCCGTCGACTTGGCATAACCGCTCGCCATGCCGACGGCGATCTCTTCATGGCGCGTGCTTTAATATTGCGGCATGCCTTCGACGCCCGGCTCCGCCAACGCTTCCCACAGCGGCGACCATTCCGATCCCGGCGATGCGAAAATTTTCTCTACGCCCATCTTTGCGAGCACGCGCAGCATCGACTGCGCTCCGGTCAATCCTTTGGTTTGAATCATTTTCAACTCCTCTTTCTTATGCAGTTAAAATCATATGCGAAAATGCCCTGGCTCCCTCGTTTGTCATTCTGAGGAGCTGAAAGCGACGAAGAATCTAATCCGCGTTCCATCCGATGCGTGCTAGATCCTTCGCTTCGCTCAGGATGACAGAGCTTAAGCTGTTGCCCAAGCGCGACTATGACAAATTGTAAAATCGCTTGGCGTTGTTGAGCAGGATATCCTTTTTCGCGTCGAGGGAAATGTCTTCCCGCGCCCACAGAATGCTGCCGGACTCCGGCCAGCTCATGTCCCAGTGCGGATAATCCGACGCGTACATCAGCGTCTTGGAGCCGATCTCATTGGCGACGTAGCTGATCATCTTCTCTTCCGGCTCGCAGCCGTAGTAGCTGTTCTCACTGAACAAATATTCGCTCGGTTTCTTTTTGCACAGCGGCGCTTCGACCTTGCCGCGCTTCTCCCACTCTTCGTCCATGCGCTCGGCCCAATAGGGCAGCCAGCCGCAGCCGACTTCGAGATAGCCGACTTCAGCTTTGGGAAACATCTCCGGAATGCCGCCGAACACCATCGCCGTCAGTTGGCGCAGCACCGGAAACGGATGGCCGCAGGTATGCAGGCAAATAAACTGATCGAAAATTTCGCTGCCCGGCTCGTCGCCGCCGAAGGCATGAATGGTCACCGGCGTGTTCAACCGCTGCGCCTCTTCGTAGAGCGGATAGAATTCCGCGCTGCCGAGATTCTTGCGGTGCGCCTGCGCCACCAGCATGCCGCCGCATAAACCCAGCTTGGTGACGGCGCGATTGAGCTCCTTGGCGCATTCGGCCGGATCGTTCACCGGCAGATTCGCCACCGCTTTCAAGCGCGGCGACGCCTTGCAGTAGTCCGAGATGAAATCGTTGTAGGCCCGGCAAAGCGCGGCTTGAAATTGCGGCTCGCGCACCCGGCCGATGCCCAAACCGCTGGTGGGAAACATCACCGCGGTGTCGATCTGCTGGGTGTCCATCGCCGCCAACCGCTCTTCGACCTTCGCGGCGGCTCGGCCGAATGTGCCGCCGAGATTGCGATCGTAATGCTCGCTCGGGAATTAAGGACGCTTTTTGATTGCGATAGGGCTCGGGCAGATAGGGTTTGATATCGTTGTCGAGATCGCGCGCATGGGCGTCGGAATCCAAAACTTTTATGGCATCACGTAATTCCATAAACGTTCCTCGATGAAATGGTCACTGAAGTCGGCTGCGCGATCTTACGCCGCCTTCGGCAACGAAGCCGGCGCGTTCAATTTGTATAGCTTGCGCACGTTGGTATTGAGCAATTTCTCGCGGTCCGCAGCGGACAGTTGCGGCCATATCGCGCTCGATGACCGCGCGGGAGTTCGGCCAAGTGGAATTCTGATGCGGATAATCGTTGGACCACATGCAGTTGTCCACGCCCCACCAGGAGAACATCTTGCCGCCGACCAGGTCGTTAAAAAAAGTCGCGTAAATCTGCTCGGCGAAATACTCGCTCGGCAACTTGCTCATCTGGACTTTTTCCGAGTGGCGATGGCGTTTGTAAGCCTTTGTCGCACTTGCCCAACCAGAACGGCATCCAGCCCATCTTCGTTTTCCACCGAGACGATCTTCAGTCTTGGGATAACGTTCGAGCACACCGGGAAAAATCATTTCGAACAGCGCGTTTTCGATTTCGCGGGTCTGTTGCACGCCGATGCGGTAGCGTTTGATGCCGTGGCTGGTCTGGCGGTGCATGCTGTCGCCGAAACCGGTCAAGATGTGCAGATGCACCGGCAAGTCGAGATCCTGCGACGCCGCCCAGAAGCGCTCATAATGATCCGAGGTGAACGGCAAACTTCGGATGCGGCACCTGCCAGATCATCGTGCCGACGATGCCCCTGCTTTCTTGCAGCGTTCCATCTCGGCGATGGCGTGATCGACGTTGTACATGGAGATCAGCGCGATGCCGAACAAACGATCCGGAACTTTTTGGCAGTAATCGATGATCCAGTCGTTGTAAGTTCGAAACAGGCCTTCTTGCAGTGCGGCATCCTCGACGCAGAACAAGCCGAGCCCAAGCTCGGATAGAGCACTTCAGCCGCAACGCCGTCGGTGACCATGTCGGCCTGGCGTTCGATCGGATCCCAGCCGCCGGGGCGCGCCACGGCGAAGCCCGCCTTGCGAAACTTCTCTAGATTCTCGGGCTGCTGGCCGGCCATGAACAACCCGCCGACGGCTTGAATCTGCACTTCCGGCGAACCGAACATCCAGGCGTCGCGCTTTTCGTCGAAGAACGTCTTTGGCGCGCGCTCCTTGAAGCGACGCGGCATACCCTTTTCCCAAAGATCCGGCACTTCGATCACGTGAGAATCCGACGAGACAATTGATTGTTCCATAGCTCCTCCTCTTTATCTTATCTTTTAGCCCATAGTTGATCGAAAAATCCACTCTTTTCCATATCATTTAACCGCATCGGTTCCAGTTCTTCGCCCGCTCATCGGTCTGGATTCACTCGTGGTTAACAGCCCATCACTTCCTGCTCCACAGCTGATCCATGAAGCCGCTCTTTTCATTCATCCAGATAACGGTTATCGATCATTTCCTGCGGTTGACATCTTGGCCGGCTCGGTGGGCGCCAGCTCGTCGAGAATCGCTTGCAAGGATTCGAGCTTGATCACCAAGCGCGGTTCCAGCGCTTTGATCTCGGCGTTGTAAGCCGAATCGAGGACGGCTGCGGTCGGTAACGCGAAGATATTTGCCCAGCACTTTGTAAACAAACTCGCGGTCGGTGTGCACCATCTTGGAAGTCTCCGCCATGGCGCGCATGAAATTGGCGACCATTGCGGCCGCTTGGCCATCACCGAGCGCTTGGTGACAAACGCCGTTGCCGACGTAAGGAATCTTTAAATCCGGACCGTAAATTACATAATGATAGCCCTTGGCAATCGCTTGGGCATCGGTCGGCGGCGTCAAGTTGGCCACTTCAAGCGAGCCCGCTCATCAACGCCGCGAAGGTTTCGGGATCGCCGCCGGTTTGGAGAAAACTGTAGTCGCGGTTGGGCTCCATGCCGAAGCGGCGCAGCGCCTGGATCGTAAAATAATGCGAGTTGCCGCCGATCCGGCTGACGCCGATCCGCTTGCCCTTCAGATCTTCCGGCCTTTTGATATTGCCGCCGGCCACCAGGGTTTGCGTCATGATGTTTTTGATGCCGCCGGTGAAAACGATGTCCGTCGAGCCTCTGACATAAGCCGCGACGTTGCCGATGCCGCCGGTGATGGTCATCTCGGCATCGCCGCCGAGCAATGCGGCGGTAACGATGCCCGACGAGGAAATAAACACCAAATTGAAATCGAGATTGTATTTCTTGAACAAGCCCGCTTCCTGCGCCATCCAGGGAAAGGATTGCGACATGACGCGGGCGGAATGGATACCGACGAGCTTGTCCGGCGCCGCCGCGCCTGTACATGTGAGTGGCCACGACGATCAACAGCGCCAATGAAATCGACGTCGCAGAGCGGTTCGCCTTGCTCATTGGCCTTGCTTTCTCGATTAGCGTTGACCGTAAAGTTCCTTGATGAATCCTGTATCTTCTAACTCTTTAATGAAGCGGTTGTCAAAGAACTCTTTGGGGTCGGCGGCGGCGGCCTTCGGGTGATCGGCGACCGCCAGGATCGAACGATCTGCTCCTCGGTGGTATAGGGTACTTTCGGATAGATGCCGCGATAGGCCTGGTAGGCCTCCTCGATGATCGCGCCATCGTTCGTCGCCAGATATTTCGCCAGCGCCCGCTTGCTGGTGTCGCATCTTCGTTGACCACTTTGATCGCCGCGACATACGCTTTGAGAAAAGCTTTCATCCGCTCCGGCTGTTGGCGCAGTAACGACCGGCGCGACGACCATGCCCAGCTGCATGTAGGGAATTTTCAGAGTCGCGAAATTCACCAACTCCTTGTAGCCCAGCCGCCGCGCCATGAGTGTCGTCGGCGCCGAAATCGTCGTCGCCGCGACGATGCCGCGGTCCAGCGCCGCCAACCCCTCGCGCACGCCACCGAGATATAAAACTTTGACATCCTGACCGGAACGAAGTTGTACTGGCGTAACAGCGCCGTCATGCCATGATCCGTCGAAGCGCCCTTGGTCATCAGACCGACGACTTTGCCTTTAAGCGACGGCACATCCTTCACATCGGCACGGGCATACAAAGAAAAACCATAAGTCGGCACGCCGGACGCGATGTAAACAAGTTCGGCGCCGCTCAACACCGCGTTGACCACTGCGCCGCCGGTGGCGGCGATATCGATGTCGCCGGAGACGACCGTTTGAGTCAGCCGCGCGCCGCCGGAAATATAAATATTTTGCAGCTCGACGCCGTATTTCTGGTCGAGCTTGGCCTCAGCCATGACCCAGATCGGCAGCATCGCGCCACTCGGCTGCGGATAGCCGACGCGGTTAGCCGTGCGTTGGGCGCGGCAGGCAAAAACCGAATGGCAAAACATGCGCTGCGATTGCCAACCATCCGACAACACCAAAACGAATTCGGAATTATGCGAACCTCGGCGCTGTAGCGATCCGAGAAGAAGCTAACGCCGGCCATAAAGATCCTGGACAAAGCCGCTGTCTTCGATCTCTTTCAAAAATCGGCTGTCAAAAAAATCCTTGGGGTTGGCGCCGGCCGCCTTGGGATTGTCCGACAACAGCGATGACCGACTTGATGTACTCCTCGGTGACGTAAGGCACGCGCGGAAAAATTCCCCGAAAAGTTTGATAAGCTTCGTCCAGAATCGCGCTGTCGCTGGTCACGAGATAGCGGCTCAGCGCGCGCTTGCTGGTCTCGGCATCTTCATTGGCGATCTTGATCGCGGCGATATAGGCCCGCAGATAAGCCTTCACGGCTTCCGGTTGCTGGCGCGCGTAAAGACGCGCCGGGTTGCCACGCCGCTGTGCATGTAGGGCAAATTGAGCGATGCGATGTTCACCAATTCTTTTTGACCCAGGCGACGAGCCGCCAGAGTCGTCGGCGACGACAATACGCCGGCGGAAACGATGCCGCGCTCGATGGCCGCCAGCACTTCGCGCACGCCGCCGAGATAGATAAACTTCACGTCCTTGCCGGGTTGCAGGTTGTGACGCTGCAGCAGCGCGATGACGGCGTGCTCCGAGGAAGCACCCTTGCTCATGATGCCGACGACTTTGCCGTGCAGGCTGGCGATGTCCTTCACCTCGGGTCGGGCGTAAAGAGAAAAACCGTAGGTCGGCACGCCCACGGCGATGGCGACCAAGTCACCGCCGGCCAAGACGGTATTCACCACGGCGCCGCCGATGCTGGCGAGATCGATATCGCCGGCGACCATCGATTGATTCATCCGCGCGGCGCCGGAAATAAAAATATTCTGCACCGGCACGCCGTATTTTCGATCGAGCTTGGCTTCACTGACTAGCCAGAGCGGCAGCATCGCCCCGCTTGGCTGCGGATAGCCGACGCGCAGCGCAACGTCGGCGCCGAATGAATCTCGTCGAGCGCCCGTGCCGTTCGCCACGATCACGAACACGCCCACGAACACGAGGGTGAATAATTTGTGTCGCGCCGCGACCATCAAGAGCATAAAGAGGGGTGTAAGCCCTACGTCGAAAAGCGCTCTTTCCAGCGCGGAATCGCCAGAGGATTGACCACGGTATCGGGATTTTGCCGTCGAGGATCGCCAGCATGCTCTGCGCCGCCATCCTCTGGCCTGCCTCCGCCGAGCCGGGATTGGCGCCGATATTATGCGGCGTCAGGATCAGGCGCAGCGGATCGACTTGGCGAAGCGAATCGCTCATGGGCAGCGGCTCTTCGTCAAATACATCCAACGCCGCGCCGGTGATGATTTTTTCATTCAAAGCTTGCACTAAATCGGCTTCCTTGATCGCCGGCCCGCGTGAGGTATTGACGATAAACGCTGTCGGCTTCATCAGCTTGAACTCGCGCATGCCGATCATGCCGCGGGTCTCCCGCGTCAAGACGACGTGTAGCGTGACGAGATCGGACTGCTGCAGCAACTCTTCCAGCGACACCATCTTCACGCCGAGTGGCGGCGACGGTCTCCGGCTTGACATAAGGATCGTAGCCAAGCACTTTCATGCCCCACGCGCCCAGCCGTTTGGCGACGTTCTGGCCGATGCGGCCGACGCCGATGATGCCGACCGTTTTGCCCAGCATGAGCGTGCCGCGGTTATGCAGTTCTTTCCAGCCGCCGGTGCGCATGTGCTTTCGTTGAGCTTCAACCGCTTGAACAGCGCCACCATCAAACCCATGGTCGCCTCGGCCACGCCCATGTAATTCTCCGGCGTCGGGCTGTTGCAGCAAAGAATCCCCAAGTCGGTCGCGGCATCGACGTCGACGGTCTCGATGCCGATGCTCGATTTCACGACGGCTTGGAGATCCGGACAGGAGTCCAAAATTTCCGCACTGATAACATCGCGTCCAGATGGAAAGACAATTGGGCATCGCCGACCAGATTAACTAAATCCTTGCGCTCATAGCGAAACTTGCGAAAATCGTCCTGCGGCTTTCCCAGCACCAGCTCGCAACCCGCGTGGCGCAGAGTCTGCTCGGCGACGTTGACACGCATCGGCCCGGTAAAACAGACTTTGCGTTTTGCTGGCATAATCCCTCATTGCAGGTTATAGAGTTTCTTCGCGGTCTCGGCGAACAGCCATTTCTTGGCTTCGTCGTTCAGATCTTCGCGCCTGCTCGAGATGCGCGATATTTTCCGGAAACTCCGTGTCCCAGTGCGGGTAATCGGAAGCATAATAGATCACCTTATGGGTCAACACCTCCGTCGTCGCGCCGATCATCGGCTCATAGTCTTCGGCGTGGAAAATAGATCCGCCCATCTTTCAAATAATCGGTCGGCTTCCTTTTGCACATGGGCGCCTCGACTTCACCGCGTTTTTCCCACTCCTCGTTCATGCGGCCGAACCAATACGGCGCCCAACTGCAGCCCGCTTCCATGAAAGCCACGCGCAACTTGGGAAATCGGTCGAAGACGCCGCGAAACATGAAGCTGCAGCATTGCATCATCTGGGCGAAGGAATGCGACAAGGTGTGCACTTCGATGAACTGGTCGAACATATCGCCGGCGAAATAATGCGGCCCGCGCACGGTAGCGTGGACGCCGACCATGCAGCCGAGTTTTTCCGCCTCTTCATAGATCGGCCAGAAGCTCTCGTGGCCCAGCGGCAAGCGCAGGCCGACTGCCGGCAGCATCAAGCCGACAAGTTTTAGTTCCTGTAACCGCCCGGCGCAGCTCTTTGACAGCCTCGGGCACATCCTGAAACGGCACCAACGCGACGCATTTGAGGCGCGGGCTGACTTTTTGAAACTCTTCCGAACAGAAATCATTCCACGCCTGGCAGTACTGCACCGCTACGTCCGGCTCGCGGATCCAACCGACGCTCAGGCCGTTGGTCGGATAGAGCACCGCGGTGGATACGCTGCCCTTGTCCATCGCATCGAGCCAGCTCTTGGCGTCCCCCGCCCGCGTGCCCAATTTGCCGCTGAACGAACGGTCCCAACTATCTCGCGGCGTCAGCGTCGCGGCGCGTTTAACGTACGCCTTCGGCATGTATTTTTTGAGCTGCGCGTCCTCTTCCGTGATATGGCCGTCGGCATCGATGACTTCAAAATTTATCGCCATTTGCGTTACCTCCCGGCTTTTTGGTCTTTGTCCTTCGTGTACGCCCCATCGGAGCTATGTGTCAAGGGACCAATCTCGCGCTCGTAAGAGCCGATCTGACAGAAAAGGACTTGAGCTGCGGGCGCCAATGATGGTAACGAGTCGATGACGAATCGACTGGAGTTCACGGGCACGAAGACTTTAGCGCGCCGAGCGTCTAACGCAAAAAGGGGAAACTCATCTCATGAAGAAAGCCTGTTGCTTAAGCCTCTTACTTGCCTGGACCTTGTGGACCAGAACTCAAACGCCGACGTCCGATACCTGGGCCCCGGCGCCGGGATTTGGGACTCAAGACAAATGCCACGCCAGTGTGAAGGATAAGCTCGACATGTGGCGCCAATTCAAAGACGCCAAGTTCGAGGGTAACAGCGTGACGTTTACCAGCAACAACAGCTCGATGACCTATCTCTGCTTGCCCGATGCCGAAGATCCCCGGAAACCCGTCGCCAAACCGGCCAAGCCGCAGAAATAGCGGAATCCGGTCAATTCCACGTAAATCACGGCGGGCTTAATGTCTCTGTCGGGGATGCTGGAATCCCTCGCTTTCAGGCGAGTGAATGTTCGTCACTGCCGGCCCTTCGACGGATCTCACGCCAAACTCCTGCCGGCATTCAGGTTCGTTTTGAGTTCAAGCGCAAAACCGACTGCATTTCGGCTTCCGTCGGAATGACGCGAGTAGCACTGGACTTTCCGTCTAGACGCAGAACCCTTCGCAGCCGAGGGTTGTTCAGTTCCAAGACAGTGACGAAGCTCTTGGAACGGCTGGAACGATTGAAACCTTTATGGATGCTAAAACGTATTGACTAATTCCCGCAGCCGCTCCCTCGCCCCTTGGAGAATCGGCACGCCGTCGCCGACCAATAAAATATCGAAGTCGAGGGCAAGCAGTTCTCGCGCGCTGTCGCGAAATCGCGGTGGATCGTCCACTACCTTATCCGGCAACAGCTTGCACTTCCCAGGCGGATCGCCCACCACAGCGTCCCCGACGAGCAGAATTTTTCGTTCCGGCCAGTGAAGGACAACTTCTCCCAGCGATTTTCCCGGCGAGTCGATCACCACGAACGGACCGACCTTGTCGCCTGGGTTTAGTTCGTCATCCAGCTCCGCGCCCTCTTTGCGAGCGTGGGGCGCATCGGCTGGATGGATCGCCGTCCGCGCGCCCGTGCGGGCACGAATCTTGTTCGCCGCCCGCGAGTGATTGCGATTGGTGATGAGAATGCGAGCGACGCCTTGCCGCGCCAGCTCCGCCAGATCCTCGTCACTGGGCTCCACCGGATCGACGCAGAGATTACCACCAGCGTAACGAATAAAGTGCCCGTTAAAATTGTATCCGTGCGGTTCCGAAAACCACGGCCAAGTAAAGATATCCGTCAGGATCTCGCGCATTTTATCTCCTTTACGTCGGTTTCAGCCTTTCGCCCGGTTCCACGACCTGTGCCGACGTGCGACCACCTCAACTATATCAAGTCAGGTATCTACAACTCCACTATCTTTGTTGACTTGTCAAAGTCTGAACTCGCTGACGAGACTTCTTGTCAGTCAAGCTGGTGCAATTTCTGGTTTCTGGCATCGGTCAGACTGTCGTCCCGCCGGTAGCTGACAAAGACTCCCGACATGAGTGCCCCGTCTAAGGTAACTCGGCGCCCCATTGGTTTGATTGCGATCGGCTGTTTCGCTGACTGCGGACGGCGCCATCGGAACGAAGCCATACTGGACTTTTTTTCATAGACTAAGGATCGGCTCCAGTTGCAAGTCGGTTTTTTTTGCCGGTACACGCGGCAAACATAGAAGTCACTCGTGAAAGGCATGAAACCACCGATCTTTCTGAAGCCAAGGAAAATCTCCGCCGCTCTCTCATCTTCCCTCCTCGTTTCCCTACGATCGGCGTTCTAAATTCACCTCCCTTCCTGTCCAGTTCCAGCGGGTCGCTCCATTTCCTAGCATCACTGGTTACTTCTTGACTAAAAGACTGAGAGTCGACTAGGTTGCGCTTTGGCGAAACCAAACGGCGACGGTTTGGGGCCGTGAAAGGTTCTGAGCCGTTTGAACTGTTCAGGTTGTTTCACTCGAACAGAAGAAAAAGGAGTCTGGCATGGCGAAGAAACTATTATTCTCGTCTTTCCTCCCCGTGATTTTCGTCCTCGCGTTGACCAACAAGTTTGCGATTGCCCAGCCGCGACCCGAAACCGATCCCCGCTTCGAAAAACTGGCGAAAGAGTTCTATCCCAAGGCCAAACAGGAAGGGGCGCTGGTCGTCTACACCGTTTGGGATGTCGATCACATTCGCTCGCTAACGGAAGCCTTTAGCAAACGCTTTCCCGGCATCAACACTTCCTACTGGCAGGCGACGAGATCGGAAGTGACGACCCGGACCTTGACTGAATACCAGGGAAATCAGGCGAGCGTCGATGTGATTCTTACCGAAGCGCCGCTGGTTCTTCATAACGCCGGCGCGTCGCAAGGTTACACCACCGTGCAGGCCAATTCCTTGATCGTGCACGATGCTATCGCACCAGTGGTCAGCCTGCAGATTCAAGCGCTCGCTTACAACACCAGGAAACTGAAACAGGAAGAGGCGCCGAAGAGCTGGGAGGACGTGACGAATCCAAAGTACAAAGGGATAGTGGCGCTGGACGATCCCTTGCGAGCGGGCCCGCTAAGCTCCATGCTGGCCGCCTTCAAAGATGAGTGGAAGGACGACGCGCGCTGGGCCAATTTCATCAAGAGGCTCAAGGCTTTGAATGTTTCGATTCACAAAAGCACGAGCGCGATGATTCGCCTTGCCGTCGCCGGCGAATACTCCATCGCGATGCCGGCGCTCTTCCACGACGTCGTGCGCGAAAAGGAAATCGGCAGTCCTCTCGATTTCGCCAGAGGCGCTCCGCCGGTGGTCTCGCCCCAGCAGGCGGCGATCTATGCCAAAGCGCCCCATCCGACGGCCGCCAAGCTATTTGCCGAATGGCTGACCTCGCCCGAAGGGCAAGCGGCGATCGACGCGGTTGGTAGAGCAAGTTCCCGGAAGGGATTCAAATCCAAAACTTCCATCGAAAATGGCTGGGGCCCCAACACAAAACCCATCGTGGTTGCGAATAAGTCTTATATCGAGGACGCGCGAAAGTGGCTCGACACCGCCGTCAAACCGGTGTGGGAGAACTAGTTCTGCCGAATGAGGTTCGACGTTTTGGATTGATATTGGAAAAGGGGATCGATAGCCGTCGCACAACTTCATCCGTTGATCTATACGAAGAGCGGATACTATCCTCGACGCATGCAATACCAGTCGGTGAAATTTGGACGGTTTTAGAAATTGTGTTCAATTCTATTAGTCGTTCTCTGTGTGCGGGTTGTAGCACATCTTGACGATAAACAGTGATGTTGGAATGCTCAACCCACTTATTCTGGTCCCGGGGCGCCAAACTTAACATTTCCATCGTTAGTCGAAACTAGCGACGAGCAAACAAGCGCAGAAGGGTCTTCTACGACTCGACTATTTTGCTGACTTGATCAAAATCTGGCACTGCTGATTGCCGTGTTCATCGGGATTTCTTACCTATCCGTGTCTCATCCCAAGGGTCTTGCCTCGGAAGGAAGAAGCTGTAGATTTGAACGGTTAAAATGCCTTTTCTTGCGAAACTCTTCGGTCGTCTAATCTTTTGTCTCGGCGTGATGATCACCGTCGTCGGATGCGTGGTAGGGTCGATGCTTGGAGGAGCGTCGGGCGGCACGACGATGCCTGGTGTCACTTTGATGGTAGTTGGCGCAGCGATCTATTGGATTGGCTCGACAAAGGTCTGTCCGCAATGCTCCAAACGTGTCAAACACGCTGCGCTCGAATGCAAACACTGCGGCAGCGATCTATCCCCACGCACACTTTAACACGCGTACTTCTGTCAGAGTTGCGTATCTTTACTAACTCTCCTTCGACAACCGACTGGGTCAGATTTCTATAACCCGAGAAACAGCGATTCACGCGATCGGAAGAGTGCAAGCGTCTGATAGAGTGAGGATAATTTCGTTTTGAGAGGATGGGTGAGGCTAAGATGCGGGGTTGATGGTACGTCAACAGGTGGTAGAAGCGCCGGGACTACAGATCGCAAGCGGGCAGATCAAAGTGCGCTGGGATGAGAACGGCCAAGCTACCGCGCAGGGGCAGGATCCCAAAGTAAAAGATTCGACCCCAGCAGCCGACCTATCGGAAGTGAGGTTAATCCGGCCAAAGGCGTCGGGATGCTTTCTCGCAAACTCGAGTCAAGGATGTTATCTGCCGCGCTTGTAATACTCCTAGGACGCTGTGCTAGCCCGCCGGTTTATGAACGCGAATGATGAGCGGTCCCCAACGAGAAATTATCGCAGATCTCTTGCAGTTCAAGCATTCATCACCTCGGCTCACGAACCACAACATCGCTTCATAACGATCGAGCGAATTAACTGCGTCGCTGTCCGCTTCCCAATATTTTTGATAATTCGGAGTCAACCGGCGATATCGTAATCTCGTTGGTCCGAATTGAGCTGAAACCTTGCGGACAATACGATTTAGCACCAGGGTTATTGTCATAAAGAAAGTGGAGGATCGTAGGGGAATACTCGCTTTGATGATTTTCCCCGGCAAGTTGAAATCGGAATAGGGTCTCACATTGTACCCTTCGGCAGCCCACGGCGCGCAATTCCACGCCGGAACGAGGAAAAGTAGTCCATTGTCACGTGTAACCCGCCGAGCCTCGCGGAACGCCTGCTCGGGATTAGGTACATGCTCGAACACCCAGATCGACCAAACCCCGTCAAAGCTGTCATCTGGAAATGGCAACGCCGTGGCCGAACCCAGAACAAATCTCTTATGGTAAAAACGTGCCACGTTTGGAGAGATATCCAAACCGGTATAGTTTTGCGCCACGTCCTGTAAATAGCCTCGGCCTGAACCAATTTCGAGGACAGGCCGATCGCTTAGATTAAACTGCTTAACAAACGCACTCACCCGTTCTTTAATGCGGTACTTTTCTGCTCCGGTCTGAGCTACTCGAAGATATTCTGTCTCATATTCGGATTCTGCTTGGTTTTTGATTACCGGCTTCTGATATGCCTCTGTGTAGAATTTTCGCGCAGCCTCTATTTCCTGCTGAGTGAGGGAAGTGTCGACGCTATAGGGAAAATGAATAACTGCAATAATGACGATGAGAAGAAGCGTCACAACCGTGACATATTGCAAATATTTGTAAAGGGTTTTCATGAGCTCGCCTTTGCGAGATACATATAACTTTAATTGTCCAGCACAGAAGCCATTGGAGGGTCAGGACGCTTGATTCTTAAACTTGCTCAAAGCTTTAAGCGATTGTGCCGTCGCTCGGGTCGGATTATCGCGAGATTCAATAGTGCCCCGCTGGTTTCATCAATGGGATTTTTATTCCTCACGAGCTTTCTCGGGACCTCTTCAATTCTCCAGTATCATTTCTGCTCCAGAGCTTTGACAATTTCCTTCGCCAGGTTGAGCACGGGAGTCATGTCGGCAAACTCATGGCGAGCTACGTCTAAATACTTTCTTCCTTCGACCAATCGGTTTTCTGCGGGAAGCATGTCCTTGGGAATGTCTGTTCTGCGAGAGTTCGGCGGCAGCTCGCCGTAAAGATCATTGGATTTTTGCATGGCAGTCTGTCCTTTGCGCGAGAGAAACCAGTTGATGAACACCCGCGCGGCGTTGGAATGGGGCGCGCCTTTGATCAGGCTGATCGAACCGCCGCCGGTGCTCAGCGGTTGCCCTTCTTTCCAATCCCCGGTTTCAAAATCCTCCACCGGCAATCCTTGACCAGAGGCCTTCTCAATCTGGCGGCAGCCGTGACAGATGGCGAACTTCCCCACCGCCAGCCAGTCGGTGATCGTGCGCCGATCGCCGAACGTGACTTCCATCGCGCCGAAGGCGCGCTTGACAAACTCCGGTCCGAGCTCGGGCTGGTAGTAATAGAACTGCAAGTTGACGCTGAGCCCGGTCTCGGTGGGCCGCTGCGAGGTGATTTTCCCTTTCCATTTTGGATTGGTCAGGTCCCAGTAAGATTTAAACTCTTTCGCGTTGACGAGGTTGGAATTGTAAGATAGGCCGCGGGTGCCGGGCAGCGCAATGTAGACAAAGATGAATTGGTTCTCGCTGTCCGTGAAGATATGCCTGCCGCCGTACCATTTGGACTCGTCGAGCACTTCGGGAAGTATAAACGCGGACTTGATCGAGTCGAGAATCTTGCCGCGGTAAAGCAAGCTATAGCTCGAGTTGGGCCCGCCGCTGTAAATGTCGGCGATGGTTTTCCCGGCGCGCACCTCCGCGGCGATCCGGGTGGCGAGCTGATCGCCGGTGCCGTTGACCGAGACGATCTTGATCTCCGGGTAGTCCTTTTTGAATTCGTCGAGCAGCGCCGCTTGTCCGTACCGGCCGACGTAGAGATTCAACCGCCCCTCTTTCTTAGCCGCTGCGACGGTTTGCTTCCAGTCGCTGTTCCAGTCGGCGTGCAAGTCCGCTGTCAGAAAAATGAGTGAAAGCAGAAATGGCAGATTGATGGCGACGTGAGTTTTCATCAGAGGGTCTCCTCGAAATCCATACGCCAAACAAAGCTTGGAGGGTTAAGTCTTTCTTTTAAAGGCCGTGGGTAAATCCAGAGCTTTGACTCTTCCCTGATAAAGATCCGCGCTGACTATATCGCCGGTTTTCCAAAATGACTAGGGGGATGGCAGCGCAGCACAAGACTAATGATCGAAATATGGACAAGAACATGAAAGCGAAATGACGGCGGTGACTTTGCTCCGTCAACGTTGATCGACAAGCTGAATTAATAAAAAAGTGTCCCTTTGAGGGTCTTGAGATTCATTCACTAATGGCTGGCATGTTTAAACCATTCGGCCGGGGCAACAGTCGGCGTTTCGGTTCACCGCTACTTATCTCCTCACGATCATCGGTCGATTGGTACTCGCACGGTGGTGGCGGCGATAGAATGGGGAAACTGCTAGAATGAGCGTTCTTGTCAAACTCTTTGGTCGTTTAATTTTTTGTCTCGGCGTGATGATCACCGTCGTTGGATGGGTGGTAGGGTCGATGCTTGGAGCGTCAGGCGGCAGGACGATGCCTGGCGTCACTTTGATGGCAGTTGGCGCAGCGATCTATTGGATTGGCTCGACAAAGGTCTGTCCGCAATGCTCCAAACGAATCAGGCACACCACGTTTGAATGCAAACACTGCGGCAGCGATCTCTCTCCACGCACGCTGTAAGCATTAGGAAACTGGCCTTTGCTACACTTGCGGATGTTTGCGCACGCGAGGTGGACGAGTGCAAATAGCAAATGAGCGTCTATCCTTGGCCGCCTTTTACCGACTACACGGCATATAAGATTTGCTGCTGCGTCGCCCTACCCTAACCGGCTAGATTACGTCACCGCACAACCATCTGTCGGATCGTGACAGGCGTTTGTACTTCCAAAACAGAATTTACCGCACTTTGGTGTATTAAAGGGAATATCGTGGACGGCATGCCTTTCGCTAATAGCACAGTGACAAACGTGCGAGAAAGGCGGGGGTCCGATGAAATGGTTTTTGGTCTGTCTCATTTTTTATGTGGCTGCGGCGGGATTGAGTCGGTACTGGTCCAGTGAAGCGGCATTCTCGCAAGCGATTGCGCAACAACGGGGCAGCTTGGCTCCAATCGATCCGTTTCATTGCCCGGCGAGTCACGTGATCAAAGGCAATTTTACAACCGCTAGTGGCGAACGTTGCATCTTCCACGCCCCGGGCGGCCGGTTTTACGAAAAGTCGAAGCCGGAGAAATGCTACGCAAGTCCGGCTGACGCTATCGCCGACGGTTGTCGAGCGTCACGCAGATAACAAGGGAACAGTATGGAAAAGTGTCAAAAGTGTAAGCATGGCGAAAAATCTCACGTACCTAACGGGTGTGGCTGCGGATGTGTCGTGTTTCAGTCTCCGACTGCACCATCAATTTTTAACAGCATCATGGTGGGCAAAGAAAATATGACAAAGATCGAAGCGCTAAAGCAACGTCAGAAAACTGGGTCTTGAGCAACACCAATTCGCTTCCGTCAATTCGCCGCAACTTGCGTTAATAGATTTCCCACTAATAACGAGCACGTTCCCGCCACAGCATTGCCAGGGACGAGGATTCGGATCCTCAAATTCTCAGGATTAAATTGAGGCTTACTTCTGGGCAGATAGAACTGTTTGGTCGGACGATCGAAGAACTTGGCGATTCGCACGACTATGCGACGTATTGGGCATATCGTCCGATAATAAATATCGACGCACGACCGCATGAAGAGCTTCGAAACTGATAGGCTTGTGCAATATTTCCGCGGCACCAACGGCGATAGCGCGATCCACAAGTGTCCCCTTGTTGAAGGCGGTGTTAACAATCACGGGAATGTCTCTAGTGGACGGATCTGCTTTAAGACGCGCCGTCGCTTCATCGCCGGTAATTCCCGGTAAGCCCAGATCCATAAGAATTAAATCAGGCTGGGTTGCATATGCTTGTTCTACGGCCGCGAGCCCCGTTGCCGCTTCAGCAACCTCGTAGCCCGATCGTCTGAGAACGAGAGCGAGCAGTTCTCGGCAGTCGGAATTGTCTTCGACGATGAGTATCTTTTGTTTGCAGGCCACGTACGAACGGTATTGCATTACCGGTGCCGGTCGAAGCGTGGCATGCTTTGCTCACAACGGGGAGGTATTTAAGGAGTTCCTTGGCGAGACTAGGAAATTCATCACCTTCAGAGAAGCAAATGTGACTTTTATTGAAACTCCTTTTATTGCCAGGCGTTCATTTTTGTATAGGCAAATTTTGCGCGCCTGCCCCAAATTTATACGGTGAGGATAACCGGTAATCAGAGACGGGCCTGACGAAATACCGTTTCACAGTTTCAAAGATTACGTTTTAGCGTCCGGGCGGGATGGACGTTTCCCTCGTAGGATCCCTGTGACCAGAGTCAAACGGCGGCCATTGACGGCCTCGATGGACGCATTGCGCCGAAGGCCTCGAAGAAGATACAAATGGAACGATCGTAACGGGGATACAATGAGGCGAGATGTTTATCGAGCGGCGAACAATTCGCGCCGTCGACTCTGATCGGCACGCGGAAATAAGTAAACGGCTTACCGCCGATATGCGGCAGCGGCACCCACCAAAGCCACCAATCTTCACGGCTTTCGTTTAGATCTACCGGTACTCGTTTGAGATCGCAGCCCGCGAACTTTACGTCGGCAATGCGAACCTGACGTACCCAGCCGATCAACCAAGTCGATAAGGCTTCAAAACACTTCTGCCACTGATCGCGCGCCGATGATGACGACGACGCGTTGCGCTCTTCGACTGAACAATCTCCGGCCTCGGGATGGATGAGCCGAACCACGCCGTATTTGTGATCAGACTTGGCGTTGGCGAGGAACCTGCCTTGACCATCGAGCAAGCGAATTTCGGCGTCGCGAAGATTGGCGGAATGAGACTTTTGTGAAGTGTCGACTAAGTCGATGTATAGCCAGCCGTGAGTGGCGGCGTGATAGTAACCAAAGCCAAGGACGAGTGCGATGATAATTGCTAAAACAAGGAGTGTTCGCATAACCCGCCGCGGATAATACATCATTCGCTCGGGCGTGTGTACGAAAGGTCAATCCGAATAGTCGGAATTCGTCGGTTTGCACCGTCGACTATTCGTTGCGGCTATCGCGCTCAGTTGATAAAACCCGGCAGCTCATCTGTGTTTCCACGATCCGTAGTCCGATCCAATATCTACAGTGCAAACGGGGAGAGAAAGCAGACTTCTTTTGGTTGCGATTTCCGGCAGTTGAGTGTTAGAAGGAATTTCGGACCTGATCTTTAGAGGCCAAATACCTACACGCGGCCAGACTCTTCAATGCTGTCGAAAAATATTTTCTGTTTCTTCGCCAAGTCAACCGTGGTCCTTGCTCTCGCAGCGTTCACGCTCGCTCATAACTGCGTGATCGTTTGGGCAGCGGAATCTCTCCGGCTGGGATTTTCTGGAGCGAGCTCAACTCAGTTGGCGGGCTACTTGGCCGTCGATCAGAAGTTGTTCGACCTTTACGGTGTGAACGTCGAATTGACCCAATCGGCGGGCACGACCATGATACGTGCCCTCGATTCGGGCAGCTTGCAGGTCGCCATCGTGGGCGGCGGCCAAGCGCTGAGCGCCTATCTGAAAGGCGTGGACGTTCGGATCATCAGCGGGCTCGTAAACATCGTGCCCTTTCAACTTTGGGCGAAGCCGGAGATTTCTCAGCTCAAGGATCTCAAAGGAAAGCTGATTGCAAACACTCCACCGGGGACGTCGCTCAATTTAGCCAACCAGATTTTACTCACACGAGCGGGCTTCGATCCACTGAGGGACGTGAAACTGGTGGCGTTCGGCCGTTTGGGGCTCGTCTCCCAGTCCCTGTTCACGGGTGTTGTCGACGCCGCGCTTTTGTCACCGGCCGATACCATCGAAGCTAAAAAAACCGGCATGCGCATGGTCTTGGATCTGGCCACGGCGCGGATCCCGTGCCCCTTCACTTCGGTCGTCACCACCAGAGCCGCGTTGGAAAAATCATCGGCGCCGTTGGAGCGATTTCTCAAAGGGATACTTCACGGGATCAAACTTGCGTTGACCAATCCCGATATGGCAAAGAAAGCATTGAGCCGAAACATGCGGCTCACCGATCCGGAAACTCTCGAAGAAGTCTATCAGCGTGCGGTCGCGGCATACGAGCGTGTACCGACGGTTCCCAAGGAAGCGATCGAGACGGTAGTCAAGCTTTCAACTGCGCCGTCCAGTCGCAACCCGTTCGGCGTGTTGGATATGAGTTTGCTCGAGCGCATTGAAAAGGAAGGATTTGTCAGGTCGCTCTATTCGACGAAATAAGGATAATTTTTCGGAGGTCGTCATGGCAGAAGATATCAGGGGAGTCGGGAAAAAAATCACGTACAGTGAGGACAATCCGATCGGCGCGGAGATCGAGGCACTGCGCAAAAGTCGCGACAATATCAAGCGGCCGCCTAAGGACGACGAGGAGCGCGAACGTTTGGCCCGCTGGCTGGCGCACCGCGGCCGCGACGAGCTCGAAGTCACGGTCGGCACGGCGTGTTACGCCATGGCGCACTTCGAAATGGACTGCGAATGGCGTTATTTTCTCGCCGAACATGCCGGCACCGAGGCCGGCCACGGCTGGGGGTACATCCGCCAAGCCAATGCCATCGACCCAAGCCGCGATCACTCCAAACCCGACCCTGAGTTTGAGCGGCAATACGGTCTGACACCGCGCGTCGAGCACCACCAGATCATGAAGCGCGATTTTTTGAGCTACATTTTTTCCGGCAACTTGTGGCCCTACGGCCACGTCACCGCAGCGAGCATCCAGAGCATCCAGATAACAACACCGAAGCTGCTCGATTTCGAAGAACGCGTGGTGCATGCCGAAGAGCGGAGCCATCACGACGCCATTTTGCAGAAACTCCACGACTACGTGTGGGAGCAGATCGAGATCTGGGGCGAGGCGCCGATTCGCCGGCGTATCGGCGAGATCGAAAGGCAAGCGCTCAACAGCCGCCCGCGCACGGTCTTCGATCCGCCGCGCCGCGAGTTTCTGCGGAAATATTTCAACGTGCCGGTGGAAAACGTGCGGAGATTTCCCGCATGGCGGGAGTATCTCTATCTCAATGTCCTCGGCTTTCCGCCGGAGCCGGTTTACATCGAGAACTGGCCGGCGGATATTCCCCAGCCCAAGGCGGGGCTATAGGCTCTCTTGCGACTTGAGGGAAATTAGCGCGCGGAGCAGTCCTGACGGGTCTTTTCTTTTTGGCCTTGTCGAAGCCGGGTGGGTTTCGAACTCGAACTGAAAACGAACCTGGATGCCGGTTGGAATTAACCCTGAGACTTGTATGAGGGATGTCGAGCTGTACCGCGAGTGCTCCGTGATAGTACAGTGGCCGAAACTTATCGGCCGTTGGACCAGGGAGGCACTACGATGGGAATCGAAACTTTCATCCCTCGCGATTACGATGTGTTTGGCGGACTCGATGTGGACAAGAAAAGCATTTCGGTGACCTTTACCGATCATCAGGGATCTGTGAAGTCGATGCGCATGCCGTACAATGTCGAGTATCTTGTAAACCATGTTCGTAAGCACTATGGCGATAAGAAAGTAGCCTTTGCCTATGAGGCGGGACCGACGGGCTATGGACTGTATGACGGGTTGGTCGCTCAACGGTACCCTTGCTTGATCGCCTCTCCATCGATGATCCCCAAAGCGCCAGGACAGCGAGTGAAGACCAATCGGCTCGACAGCGTGGGATTGGCAGAGAATCTGCGCGCCGGACAGCTCAAGAGCATTCATGTGCCCACAACCTTGTATCGAGAGCTGCGTCACTTGACTCAACTGCGCGACGCTCTGGTCAGCGAGGTGGTGGCGATGAAGCAACGCATCAAATCGCTGTTGCTGATGGAAGGGCTGGAGTTTCCCCCGGCTCCGGCCGGCAGCCAGTGGTCGTTTTTGGTCAAAGCCAAGCTGAGAAAGCTTCCCTGCTCTTCGGTGGTGCGCTTTAAGCTCGATCAGTTGCTGGACAATCTGGAGTTTGGGGAGAAGCAAGTCCTTAAGGTCACCCGTGAGATTCGCCGCTTTTGCCACAACGACCCGGAACTGTCTCGGTGTATCGAGTATCTGAAAACGCTTCCTGGGATCGGCTGGATCGTGGCCAGCCAGATGATGGCCCGTATCGGGGACTGGCGCCAGATCAATAACATTCGTGAGCTGCCGGCCTTTGTGGGGTTGGTACCCACCGAGAGCTCCACCGGAGAGAGAACCACTCGCGGCTCGATTACTCACAGCGGAGATCCAAGACTGCGCAGCAAACTCATTCAAGCCTCTTGGTCGGCGATCCGCCAGGACGGCGAGTTGAGAGAGTTCTTCCGCACCGTGGCGAAAAAACATCCGCGTCATCTCGGTCCTCGAGTGGCCATTGTGGCGGTGGCCCATAAACTGTGTGTGCGGGCCGCGGTGGTGTTGATGCAACAAAGACCTTACGAAGTGAGAGAAAAAGTTCAATCGGCTCCTTTGACCCAAGAGGAGACTGTGCCCCAGGGAACGACTCGACGACGGCCAGTACCAGGAGAACAAGACTCCTGAAGGTTCGACCCTTGAGACAGAGATCCCGGGGCTTAGTGCCAAAGAGGGCGCATCGCAAGTCAGTGTGACGGCCCAGTGCCGTGCCACGTATAGCAGCGAGTCTCTCTTGGGTGGGTAGGGAGAAAAAGTCATAGGAGAATTTAAGAGCCTTTGCGAGTTATTGACTTGACATCCACATAGCAGCAGCCCGTCGAAGGGTCGGCATGACGAACGTTCTCTTGGCCTCAAGCCGAAGGGCGGTCGCGCGACATAGTGAAGAATCTCGTCCGAAGCGTAAGTCGCCAAGGCGAGATCCTTTGGCGTTGCCTCAGGATGACATTATTCCGCAGCTTCTTGGCAACGGCCGATACTTAAATCGGAAACCATGAGATATTCAGCGACCTTTAGAAAAATCGCACTACACTTTTGGAAACACGTCCTTGGCCATCCACTCCATCCTCTCCAATGTTTCCGCGACACTCGGCCTGCGCACGTCGAAGATCATCGTGTCGACACCTACAGCGCGATAGTCGCGGATGTCCGACGCGATCTCTTCGGCGCTGCCGATAAAGCGCCGTCGTTTTCCCGGCGTAATTTGTTTTTCACGGTCGAAGAGCGAGCCCTTCAAAGCGACACGGATTGTTTTAGGATCGCGCCCGGCTTTTTCGGCGTAGTCTCTCAGCATCGACAGATCTGCGGCGACGTCCTCTGGCTCCAGAGGAATCGTCGGCACGCCGCCAATGGGATGCCAGCCGTCGCCCAGGCGCGCGGCGCGGCGGATCGCTTGTTTACTGTGACCGCCGATCCAGATCGGGATCGTTTTCTGCACAGGTTTGGGCAGAAAGACGATGTTGGAGAAGTTGCAATATTTGCCGCTATAACTCGGATTGTCGCTGGTCCACAGCTCTCGAAACGCGGCGATATACTCGTCAGTAACTTTGCCGCGCTCCGCGAACGGCTCGGTGCGCAGCGTCTCGAATTCTTCCTTCATCCAGCCGACGCCCGCGCCGACGATCACGCGCCCGCCAGACAATACGTCGAGGCTCGCGAGCATCTTCGCCGTAACAACGGGATTGCGGTACGGCAGGATCATGACACTGGTGATAAAGCGAATGCGCTGCGTCGCGCCGGCGAGAAACCCCATGGTCATTAGTGTTTCCAGGTGGTATCCCGTGCCGGGATATTTACCGTCGGTGGTATAGGGATACGGTACCGAGATGTCGCGCGGAACGATGACGTGGTCCGCGACGGTGATGCAGTAAAATCCCAGAGTCTCGGCTCGCTGGGCGAAGCGGATGAGATCCTCCGCCTTGACCCTTGCCGTGGACGCGGGCAAATGGAGTCCGAATTCCATAGAGTCTCCGTAAATTTATTGGACCGATGGCCGCGGGTACGGCCACGCTGGAAACTAACTCAGGTGAAATCGAGAGGCAAGCAACGACCGCACATTAGGCGGAGACAACCGCTGCTTGAGGTTCAACGAGCGTCAACGAATCGCCGACATGGATCTCGCCGTCGGTGAGAATCGCCGCCTTCAGGCCGCTCCGATGGTTCAGCGCCTTGAAAATACCCGGCAGCTCGGAGACTTTGACTAGATGGCCGCAGGGTTCGAACAAACGAATGCCGCGCATCCGCACTCCGCCGATAGTAAATTCCCGGTGCAATAATTCGAGCAGCGGCACGCCGCGGGTGACGATATTGCGGCGCGTCTTGGCCGCGATCGATGCCATTCCAAGCTCCTCGAGCGGCCAGTTCCAGGACTTCGGCTTCGATTAGCGTGACAGCTTTGTCTGGCCGATTGACGGCATCCCAAGATTCACGCAAAAAACGATCTCCTTCCAGGCCGCGGTCGGCAAAGGCGCGCACGGCGGGCAGCGAAACCATGTCGCCGGAGGATTCCGGTGTCACGAAAATCGCTGCGACGCTGCCTTGCCACGCGGAACTGGGTGACTTGAAGCCGCGCCACAACCCCGGATCCATTTCCTCGGGCATCTCTCTGATCTCTTGCGCCATATTCGCCTCCTCAAAACGACACCGGCCACTGAAAAGATCAGTGGCCGGTGCATCGAACCCTATGAGTTGATTGATCGCTCGACGCCTAGCCCGCCGAGTCGGCAAAAAATCGCGTATCTTCGATCGGCGGCACGGTCTTGTTTTCCTCAGAGGAAGCGATCAACGGTTTGCCATCCGGACGAACGCGCATTTCTTCCCCGCCCTGCTTCTGACCTTTAACCCCCGCGCCGACGCGGATCACGACTAAATTTTCGCTGCCGGTATTGAGATAACGATAATAGGCGCCTTTGGGAATCATGACGCCCTGATGTTTTTCGACCTTGATCTCGTTGCCGTTTTCATCGAAGACGCTCATTTGGCCTTCGAGCACGATGAACGAATGGTCTTCATCGAGATGACAGTGAATCTCGTTCTCGCCGCCCTCGTAGTTGATCTTGGTATGAATCCACATGTTTTCGGTTTCCGCGACCAACTGGGTGATCCGGCCCTGCTTCATGTATGGGGTGCGTAGCGAAAACTTTTGCGTCTTCGGTTTCTCCGTGGCTTCTAACTTTCTTGCTGCGTTCATAGGAACTCCTTTCAAGGTGGTTTTTGATTTAGTTGTTAACGCCGTCAACCTTTAGGTGATAGAGATCGATCACGTTGCTTCGTACGACTTTGTCGATGACCGGTTTCGGCAGATGGCCGAGCTCGTCGGCGATGACTTGGCGCGAATGGGGCCACGTCGACGCTGCGTGCGGATAGTCGCTCGACCACATGAAATTATTTTCGCCGAACCAATCCATCATGCGCCCGCCACACGGATCGCTGAAGAAAGTCGCGAAAACCTGATCTTGCACGTACTCGCTCGGCAGCCTTTTCATATACGCCAACGGCGCCTTAGGGCTGTGGCGCACGAAATATTTATCCCACTCGTGGCAATAGAACGGTATCCAACCGACTTCATTTTCGACGTAGACGAGTTTCAGTTTTGGGTATTTTGCCAACGCGCCGCCGAAGACGAAATCAAATAAGGTATTCGCCGCATCGGTGAGCTTCTGATTTACGGTCATCCGATACGTATCCAAACCCTTGCGCTCGAAGCGGCTATAGTTGAACCCGGTCAAGATATGCACATTGACCGGCATGTCGAGCTCCGAGGCGCTTCCCAGAATGGATTGTAATAGTCGCTGGTAAACGGCAAATGCTCGGGCGGTACCTGCCAGATCATGCAGCCGATCATGCCCTGCTTCTTGCAGCGCTCGAGCTCTTTAATAGCGTTCGGGATGTTATACATCGAGATCATCGGGATACCGAACAGCCGCCCCGGTGAGGATTGGCAGTAATCGATCATCCAATCGTTAGCGATCTGAAAACAGGCTTCTTGCAGATCGGCGTCTTCCAACGCATAAAGTCGCAGGCCGTGAGTCGCATACAACACCTCGGCGCTGACGCCGTCGACCGCCATCTCATCCAGGCGCGCCTTCGGATCGTGTCCGCCCGGTTTTTCACCGGCCGAGCTTCGTGGCGGAAATTTCGGAAATTTGGTTTTGAGGCTTGGCGTCAGGTTGGCTTCCCATAGATCTGGCGGCTCCATGATATGGGAATCCGACGAAATGATCTTATCTTTTCCCAGTACTTGTTCCGCGGTTCGCTTGACCGCAGCGGCTGTGCTCATAGCTTATCCTCCTGTAGTTACGACCCTGATTTCTTTCATCATTATTCTTTTTTGCGATTTTTGTCCAGCGGCGCTGTGCGCCGTCCAAGCAATTGGACATTGGCGTAGGCATACGTTAAAGAATTTTAAGCTATGAGAACAATAAATCGCGCGGCGGCGAGTTGCTTCGTTCTATTACTGCTGCTGCCCGCCGGGGTTGCTCGCCGGCGAGGCACAAAATGCCTTCAATGATGGCGTGAAGCTTTACAAGGCGGCGAAATTTAAAGACGCCGTCGTGGCGTTTAACCGCGCCCTCAAAGCCGCGCCCAAGTCGGACGAAGCGTACAACAACCGCGGCTTGGCGTATTTCAAGCTCGGCCAGATCGATAGCGCGATTAAAGACTACGATGAAGCGTTGAAGCTCAATCCAAAACTGACCGACGCTTATTTCAACCGAGGCAACGCCCATTTAGCCAGAATCACTACGACCGCGCGATCAAAGATTACGACGAGGTCATCAAGAACGATGCCAAAGCGCCGAGAGCTTATCGCCAGCGCGGCCTCGCCCATATTGCGTCTGAAACAATTCGACAACGCGATTCAAGATTTTAATCAGGCGCAGAAATTGGATCCTAAAGACGCCGATATTTACTACGGCCGCGGCTCTCGCCTATCGCCGTCTCGGTAAGAACGAGCTGGCGGTTCAAGACTATTCACGAGGCGATCAAGCTCGACGCCGAAAAACGCCGAGACCTATAACAATCGCGCCAATGCCTACTCGGTGCTCGGCAAGTATGACGACGCGGTTAAAGATTACGATGAAGCGATCAAGCTCGACGGCAAAAACGCGAAAATCTATGCCAACCGCGGCGTGATCAGGGCGCGTCAAGGCAAGAGCGACGACGCGCAGAAAGATTTTCAAAAAGCGCTCGAGCTCGATCCTGCCCTCAAGAATAAACTCGAGCCGCTGATGACCCCGGCAAACGATGAGGAAACTGGAACCCATGGGAGCGAGACTTGCGATGATCGTCGCGTTCGCGATTTGCTACGGCGGCGCGGGTTTGGTCCGCTCAGGCCGAAGATCCGCTCAAAGCAGCCCTGGAGCTGCACGAATCGGGCAAGCTCAAAGAAGCGATTACCGAGTATGACAAAGTCATAAAATCCCATCCGAAACTTGCCGAAGCTTATTTCAACCGCGGCAACGCGTACTACGACCTCGGCGAAAATCAGCAAGCGGTCAAAGACTACGGCCAGGCGATCCGGCTCAATCCGAAAGACGCCGAGGCTTTCTATAATCGCGGCAATGCTTATCGGCGACTCAAACAGGAAAACGGCCGCGCTCAATGACTACAGCGCGGCGATCAAGCTCAATCCGGACGACGCGCGCAGTTTACCAACCGCGGCAGCATCCATTTCGACGCCAAACGCTATGACAGCGCGGCAAAGGATTTCAGCGAGGCGATACGCATCGAGCCCAAGGACGCGCAAAACTACTACAACCGAGGCAATAGCTATCTGGCGCTGAATAAGAAAGAAGAGGCGATTAGCGACTACGATGCCGCCCTCAGCCGCGACCCTAAACTCACCGACGCCTATTACAACCGCGGCATCGCCTACGCCGATGCGAACAAATATGACGAGGCGATACGCGACTTTGATGAAGTGATTCGCTCGAATCCCAAATCCACCGAAGCTTTCTACAATCGCGGCTTAGCAAAAATGAAGCTCAGCAAATTCGAGGACGCTATCGAAGACTTACAGCGAAGCGATGCGGATCAATCCCAAAGATCCAGAGGCGCCGTTCAATCGCGGCCTCGCCTATCTGCGAATCGATAAGTACGATTACGCCGCGCGCGACTTTAGCGAAGTAATCAGCATGCAGCCGAAGAATGCCGACGCCTACGTCTATCGCGGCATCATCCGAGTCTATCAGGGCAAGGACAAGGAGGCTGACGGCGATTTCCAAAAAGCCTTTCAGCTCAATCCCGGGCTCAAGAAAAAACTCCAGCCGATCATCGACGAGGCCAAGGCCAAAGCGAAGGCCAAGGAGTAGCGAGTCGGAAGCTCAGGCGATATGGCTGAACCCAATGTCACCGGCGGCTTAATCGGCGGGCTTTTGATCGGCTTGGCCGCCGTCCTGCTTTTCGCGTTAAATGGTCGCATCGCCGGTGTTTCCGGGATATTGGGCGGCGTAGTTAGCTCAAATAATTCTGGCGAGCGTCTTTGGCGCCTCGCTTTCGTTTTGGGATTGGCCGCGGGCGCTGCACTTTATTCGCTCATCCATGGCGGATTACCGCAGCGACTCCACACCCACGGCCCGACTTTGGTGGCTGCCGGACTACTCGTCGGGTTCGGCACCAGACTCGGTTCAGGCTGTACATCCGGGCATGGTGTCTGCGGCTTAGCCCGCCGCTCGCCGCGCTCGTTTGTCGCCACGATCACTTTCATGCTTTGCGGAATCATTACCGTATACCTGATGAAGCAGTTGTTCTGATGATCTTCGTTCTGAGCAGCTTCGCGGTCGGGATGCTCTTTGGCTTGGGTCTGAGCATTTCCGAAATGATCAATCCGGCCCGCGTCATCGGCTTCCTCGACGTGACCGGCCGCTGGGACGCCACGCTGGTGCTGGTCATGGCGGGCGCGCTGGCGGTTACGGTGACAATGTTTCCGCTCATTTCGGGCCGGCCTTTCTCACTTCTCGGACAAAAATTCGCCTTGCCGGTAAAAACGCAACTCGACCTGCCGCTAGTCCTTGGCGCCGCTATCTTCGGTATTGGCTGGGGACTGGGCGGTCTGTGCCCTGGCCCAGCCTTGGCAGGTTTAGCTTCGGGGTCACTTGAGATTGTGCTGTTCGTCGCCGCGATGGTCGCCGGCCAGTGGCTTGCCGGCCGGATCGGAATCAGCGGATGATTATTCGTTTGTACGGCGAGTTGAACGCGAGCCAGTAACGTGTTCCCGGACGGGCGACGCTTGCATCCGACGCTGCCCTGATACATTCATATCAAGGGTGAAGAGAGCGACGATCGATGGGTGAAACTCGTGTAGACCTGCTGCATCTCCTCGAAGATCTGCGGGATGCTTATCCCGGCTCCCTTGAAGAAACCATTCTTACCGAGATCATGGCCAACGCGCTCGACTCCGGCGCGTCGCTGATCTCTTTCCAGTCAGATCCGGCGCAAAGCACACTGATGGTCGTCGACAACGGCTCGGGCATGCAGCGGCGCGATCTGGCGCGATTCCATGACATCGCGTCAAGCAATAAGATTCGCGGCCAAGGCATCGGCTTCGCCGGGGTCGGCATCAAGCTCGGATTGCTCATTTGCGAGGAAGTCCTGACCGAAACCCGGCGTGGTAAAAATCACGTGGCATCGTCATGGCACATGGCGTCCCGCCATCGCGCGCCATGGAAATGGGTGCCTGCTCCGGGACTGATCGGCGAACGCGGCACCGCAGTGCGGCTCAAGCTTCGCAACCCGTTGTCGCCATTGCTCGACGCCGGATTTCTTGAAGGCACTCTCAGACGTCACTTCCAGCCTTTGCTCGATTCCGCTTTCGATGAATTTCTCTCGGCGCACTATCCCAAAAGCATCGCCATCGACGTCAACGGCCGGCGCCTGGAAAAACAGCGTTCCCTCGCACCGTTGCAGGCGCCGGTGGAAATCCGTCTGCTGCGCCGGCGTAAACCGTCGGCGTTGGGTTACCTCTTTCGCGAAGAAGATGCCCTGCTTGATGATCAACGCGGTCTCGCCATCAGCACGTTCGGCAAGGTGATCCGGCGCGGCTGGGATTGGCTGGGTATGACGCCGAGCGCGCCGGAACGGATCGGCGGCTTGATCGAGGTGCCGGAACTGGCGGCATGCTTGACGTTGAACAAGGGCGATTTCATCCGCACCGGCGCGCGCGGCGCGACTTATCTGGCGTTTCGCAAAGCGATTCAGCAAGCGGTCGCTAAACAGCTCGCCGAATGGGGCGATGCGCCGCCTGCAGACGAACAAGCGCCGCCGCGCGAGCTACGCCCATTGCAGCGCGATCTTGCGCATCTGCTTGAAGATTTGGCCATGGATTTTCCGCTGCTAGCGAGTCTGGTGGAACGGCGGGCCGGCGGACAAAAGCGATTGCCGCTGGCAGCGCGAGAGAGTAACGGCGATGCGCGGAGCTTCGTTGCCGCGTCTGTAAGCGCCCAAACAGAAACGGACGAACCGCGAACCGAAGAAATCACCCCAAGCGCGGCAGACCGAGAAGGCGGAAACCCAAGCGTGAACGAACCGGCGGGGAACGTAACCGATAAGACGCAGGAGCTGCAGTTGCCGGGCAAATCCGCTGTTCGCCGCCCCGCCCATTATGGACTGGATATTCAATTCGAGGATCGCGCCGACGGTACGGATCTCGGGCGCCTCGTTGAATCGACGGTCTGGGTCAATCGCGCCCACCCTGCATATCACCGGGCGCTCGTATCGCGCTCGATCGGCTACCACATCGCCCTTACCGTCGCGATGTCACTGGCGCCGCTAGCGGTCGAACCGGCTCAACAAAGTGAGTTCTTGCTCACGTTCCTCACCCGCTGGGGCGAAGCGATCGACAAACCGGTTTCACGCAAGACAGCAAGTCGGCGCTAACCCGCCGAGAGCGACCTTGTGCGGGGGAAGTGCCTAATCCCTAACGACGCTGCCGGCGCTTGTGGCAACGAATGACGCTCTAACCGGGTCGCGAAAAATTCCCTTCGGGTCGTCACCCTGCGCGACTGCCTGGATGGCTTTTCTCAGAATCCTTCTGAACATCACCACGCCCTTGTCGGACGTGACCAGATGTTCCAAGCCGTGTAGCGCGATCGGGCCCTGCCCTTCCACCGCTTCCTTATCGTCCGGATGGCGCTGGGTGTATTCGTAGCTCGTGTTCTTGCGCCCGCCGGGCGCAAGCTGCTCACGGCCGGAAAGCGTTTCGGGCTCGCCGTCGGGCAGCCAGCGAATGCTCGCGCCGAGTTGATGGGTATCGTCCACTGGCACACAGTAGCTCACCGAGCGCACCCGTTCGGTGTTGGGCTCATCGGTATAGACCAAGTGAACGTTGAGCGGCATGATCATCTCCCAGATGAGCTCCCACCGCTTGCCGTTTTCCAATTTCCGTGTGAGCACGAAGCGCATGCCCATTTCAGTCTCTTCATACTCCAGGGCGTCGGGGTCGACGCCGTAGACTTGCGAAGGGAACTGCGCGCCGCTGTGTCGGGTATGCAGCCAGAAGGTGTGCAGCGCGTCCATAAGATTTTCTTCGGCCTGGAGCCAATTGCAGTTCACCGGTCCGCCGACCCGCGGTCCCATGCGCGCCTTGAGCGTGCCGCCTGCCGTCTGCCAGATATCATAAACGGGAAATTCCGGCACCTTGTCGAGCGGCCCCAGGTAGCCGAACACCAAGCCGGCGAACTCGCGCACAGGGTAACAGGGATGATGGATCTGTTTTAAATAAGGATTACGGGCTGGCTCCAGCGGCATCTCCAAGACGTTGCCTTCGACATCATAAAGCCAGCCGTGATAGCAGCAGCGAAGCCCGTGCTGTTCGACGCGGCCGTACTTGAGCGACGTAGCGCGATGGCTGCACAGCGGAAATAAGAGTCCCGCCCTGCCCTCGCCGTCGCGAAAGGCGATCAAGTCTTCGCCGAGAATGCGCACCGCTTTCGGCAAGTCTGTGAGATCCGCTGATAGGCACACCGGCTGCCAGTAGCGACGCATCAGCTCGCCGCACGGCGTGCCCGGCCCGACCCGCGGGAGCGTGGGATCGGGTTCAGGAATCATTAGACCGTAAGCGCTTTTCATGACCATGGCCCTCCACGCGACGAGAATTCAGCGCAACAACGCACGCTCACGAGAAATAGCTGCGACTGGTTGGTTATATGCCAATGGCGCGAAATTAGAGTCAAGCGAAAATTATCGCACCACGAGGACCTGCCGCGCGCAATTCAATCTTGACAGCGCCTCATCACCGCAATACCTTCGGGTAGCGCCAGAGACCTGCGGCCCGAAGGGAGAATCGCCATGAACCATTCAATTCCAATCATCGATGCCGACGCCCACGTCATTGAAACCGAGCGCACTTGGGATTATCTCGACGCGTCAGAGCGTAAATTTCGCCCCAAGCTCTATTCCACTCCCGAAGATCCGACCCGGCAGTACTGGGTCATCGACGACAAGATCGCTGGCTTTCGTTTCTTAACTTTATCTGAACAAGAACTTCGCGACTTCGCCCAGCGCACCGGGCGAAACTTCGAAACGCCGCAAGCCGCGCGCGAGCTGGACGATGTCGATCTGCGTCTGAAGCATATGGATGAACTGGGCATCGACATTCAGGTGCTGCACAACACGTTTTGGATCGAGCGCATCACCACTCGGCCCGACGCCGAGGTCGCTTTGTGCCGCAGTTGGAATCGCTGGCTGGCCGATATCTCGAAGAAAAGTCATGGGCGATTATTTTATTCCTGCGTCATGCCTGCGATGAACATCGATGCAGCGATCGAGGAAATAAAATTCGCCAAGGAAAACGGCGCTGCCGCGGTGTGCATGCGGCCTCTCGAAGGCGAGCGCCATCTATCGGACCCCTATTTTTATCCGCTCTATGAAATCGCCAGCGATCTCGACCTGTCGATCGCCGTGCACATCGCCAACGGCAACCCGGAAAACGCGGACCTTTATCGCTTAGCTCCCGCCGGCCGCTTCGCGCAATTCCGCGTGCCGACCGTAACCGCCTGCTTCGACGTCATCATGAGCGAACTGCACGACACGTTCCCGAAACTCCGCTGGGGCTTTATAGAAGCCTCGGCGCAGTGGGTGCCATGGATCTATCGCGAGGCAAAAATTCGTTACCGGGTCGCTAATCGATCTTTCCCGGAGAACGTCTTCGAGGCTTACAATATTTTCGTTACCTGCCAAGTCAACGACGATGTGCCCTATATTGTGAGCTGCGCCGGCGAAGATCGCCTGGTGATCGGTACCGACTACGGCCACACCGACCCATCCAGCGCCGTGACCGCATTGAACGAATTCCAACGCATGGAAGGCATCGACGCCACCGTCAAAGAAAAAATACTCTCACACAACGCCAAGGCGTTGTATGGATTGTAAAGCGCCGCACTATGCCTGGCAGTTGCATCGGCGAGTGACAGCGCGGCGGATTAACGTCTGTCTCGGAGATGGTTGATCCCTTAAGTGAGAGTTCGTCGTGCCGGCGCAAGCGGTGCATCCAGACGACTGCGCGAGGACTCTTAATCGGAAGATGGATTCCCGCTAGAAACATGCGGGAATGACGGAACCGGGAGGAAGTCACTCCGCTAATTCCACGACACGAGTGGCATTCGAGAGATTAGAGACCCTTTTGCGCGTTGCCGACGACGCTATCGTTGTTGTTGTGCAGCAGTGCCAGCTGCTGATCGCGCAGGCGATTGAAACGTTGCAGATCGACTCCCGCCAATTGTTGCGTCTTTGAAATGCGAAGATCGAGAAAGTTAATCTTTGTGCCGCCGCGGAGAAACTCAAAATGCAAATGCGGTCCGGTAGCGTGTCCGGTTTGCCCAACATAGCCGATCACGTCTCCGGCATTTACCGACTGCCCGCGGCGAAGCTTCGCCGCGAAACGCGAGAAGTGTGCATAACGCGACATATAATTCCCCGCGTGGCGAATATCAATGACGTTGCCGTAGCCATTGCGCCATCCCGCAAACGCGACCTCACCACGCCCGATCGCCACGACTGGGCTGCCCACAGGCGCGGCGTAGTCGATGGCAAGATGCGGGCGCAGCGTCCGGAAAATCGGATGAAGTCGATTGCGATTAAACGGCGAGGAAATCCGCAGATAGCTCAATGGAGCGCGCAAAAACGAACGGCGCAAAGCTTCGCCCTTGCTATTGTAATAATCCCCGTTGCCATCCTTGCCGACATAATAAAAGGCGTCGAAAATATCGTTTTCCGCAGCCAACTCAGCCGAGACGATCCGTCCGGCGCCGCGCCGCCCATCGGCGTAACGGATATATTCAACGATCACGGTGAAATTGTCCCCGGGGTGAAAATCAGAAAAGAAATCGATGTCGTATTCAAAGATCTTCGCCAAATCTAAAATTTGTTGCGGCGAAAGCCCGGCATCCGTGCCGCTCTCATAAAGACTTCCCTTTATCGTACCTCGGACCAGACGGCGTTCCCGGACGAACGGGATTTCGTGGCGCTCGGCTAACCAACCGCCCTCGGTCGCTTTGACGCGAATCAAATCCTCATCGACGACGACCTCCATGGCTTCGACGGTTCGATCTCGGGCATTGAGCACGACATGGACGTTGTCGCCCGGGCGAATTCTTCTGGGATTGACGAAAGGCCGAACCTTCTCGATCATCGCATGCGCCGACGGCGGCTCGATGCCGAAACGCTTGAGAACCGAAACTAGGGTGTCGCCGCGGCGCAGCGTCACACCAACGCGCGATTGAGATTTAGGGGGTTCCACCGCCGGCGGCGTTAACTCTGGCTCCCGCCGCGACGAATTCACAAACGGCGCGCATAAAAGCGCTACAGCAGCGAGCACGCCGACGTACAGACAACGCCGCGCAGAGTCTCGAAGCTTCATCTTGATGGATTGGTTGCTCATGCGCGCAGTGAACGCCAACTAGAGAAAAACGTCTTTAGCTACACAATTTATAGAATTGTTCCCAAACAATCAAAGAAAAGGGCGTCACTTTTCAAAAAAGTTTCCGCCAATCTTCTCGCGCCATGCTTGTGCGTGTGCGAGCATCGGTTGTTAGGTACCCCTTCGACTCCATGTCAGGGTTTACAGGGAATCAGTGACGGGCTATATGCATCTCAAAGGTGAAACTCGCTAAGACGTTTGCGATCAACGCAGACGGAGGAGCAGTCGGCGATGATTTTTCTGACCAACGAACAGATCGAGCAGGTTCTCGACATGAAAACTTGCATCGACGCCATGGAAGAGGCCTACCGTGACTTGAACGATCAGCGCGCCGGCTACCGCCCGCGTATCGATTTTTATGTGCCCGAGGAACCGCATTACTATCGCTGGGGGACGATGGAAGGCGCTTCGCGCAAGCTCGGCGTCTTCGCCATCCGCATGAAATCCGACATGCTCGCCTGGGAAAATCAGGACGGCTTCATGGTCGAGGACAAGTTCTGCATGGAGCGCGGCCGTTATTGCGGCTTAATTTTCCTGCTGAGCACGCGCAACGCCGAACCCCTCGCGCTGATGAACGACGGTTACCTGCAGCACATGCGCGTCGGCGCCTGCGCCGGCATAGGCACGAAGTATCTGGCGCGGAAGAATTCCACGGTCCTCGCAATGATCGGCTCCGGCGGCATGGCGCGCACCTACGCGGAAGCGATCAAACATGTCCGGCCCATCGAAGCCATGCGCGTCTTCAGTCCGACCAAAAAGAATCGCGAAGCCTTTGCAGCCGAGATGACAGAAAAATTAGACATCGAAGTCACGGCGCTGGACTCGCCCGAAAAAGCCCTCAAAGGCGCCGACATCGTGTCGCTGACGACCGACTCGTTGGTTCCCGTGATCAAAGCGGAGTGGCTCGAACCCGGCATGCACGTCAACAACGTGCGCAACAACGAAGCCGGCGCCGACGTGCTGGCGCGCGCCGATGTAAGAGCGCGCCTCGGTACCTCCACTCTCTTCGCCGATCGCAGCGCTCCCGAAGTCGTCACCGGCAGCGACGGCATGTTTGGCTTCATCGCAGGCAATGCGGACGAGAAGAAGAAAATCCCCGCGTCCCCGCATCATGAGATCGACAACCCGAACATAGGCACTGTACCGGACATTATCGCGGGCCGTTGGGTCGGCAGAGCCAACGATCAACAGATTACTTTTCTCAACAACCAAGGAACTCAAGGACTGCAATTCGCTGCAGTCGGCGGAACGGCGTATAACTTGGCAAAAGCCAAGGGACTCGGTCACCCGCTGCCGCTGGAGTGGTTTACGCAGAATATCAGAGACTGAGAATTGGGGTGATGGAGTGTTGGAATACTGGAGTATTGGGTAACTCGGATTCGCCCTACCCATCACTCCAATACTCCACCACTCCAATTGCTTCGAAGCTCAACTTACAAGGAGATTCCCATGTCCGCCCTTCGTTACGTCGCCTATCTCGCTGAGGATCCGGCGAAGCTAGTCAATTTCTATCACCGTTTCCTCGGTACTGAAGAGCTTGGCCGCTCTGACGAAGGGGATATCACGATCACCGACGGTTTCTATAACCTGACGTTTTTTAGAAAGCGTCCGGCACTCGGTGAGATACACATGGACATCGGGTTGCATCATATCGGCTTGCAAGTCGACGATCTCGAAGAGGTGAAAGGCCGTTTTTTGAAATTGAACCCGCGCGGCGTGATCATCCAGGAACCCAACGACCTCCAGCATGGCGAGATCCGCCTACATGACCCGGAATGCCGCCCGGTCACGGTATCGACGACAAGTTTCGGAGTGCCGGCGAGCAGAGAGAAGCAGTTTCCACGCGTGCGCCATATCGCCTACAACGCTCTCGATCCGGAGACCATGCTGCTCTTCTACACCCAGGTTTTCGGCTTGCGCGAAATCCCGTCGAGCTATCTGCGCCGCCAGCAAGGCCGCGGCAACCGCTTCTGCGCTGACGGTAAAACCAATCTCGCCATTCATCCCTTCTACAATCGCATCGAGGGCCACGAAGCCAAGTTCGGCATCAATCACATTGGTTTCTTAACGAACACGATGCAGGCGACGATAGCCGAGTTGAGCAGCGTGTTAAAAATCACGCCCCGCCCCTCGACCCGACCGTACGCCGAATTCCGCTTCCGCGACATCGAAGGGAACGCATTGGATCTATCGCAAACCAAAGGTTGGGAAGTCGACGTCGATAAGTGGGAAACGGCGGCGTAGTCAAATCGGCTAGCGGTGCGCCGCCGAGATTACGCCGAAAGAGCGACGCGACCCAGGATATAGCGGTGTAAACTCGGACCTTGCAAGCTATATCTTATTCCAGACAGACGTGGTAGAGTTCCTCTACACCGAAGATCGTAGTTACTTTCTCCTGTTTACCTCAGTATCTGACACGCTCTCCGATGCCGCGTAAGCACTGGACGACGAGTTTTACCCAAAATCCAGCAGAAATGGAGATTCGAATGACTCTGACAGTTGGCGAGAAAGTTGTTTATCCGGGTCGCGGTCCCTGTCTTATTGGTGCGGTCGTTCAGAAAATGGTTTGTGGAAGGGCGGCGAGCTATTACCGATTAGCCCTCTTGGACGATAGTAGGGCCGAGTTGTTTGTGCCGGTCGATAAATCCGACGATCTACGTATGCGGGCGTTGCTGACCCGCTCTGAGATTCCTAAGCTGTTACGCCATCTCAAGGCCCGCGTCGCAATAACTAAAGTTCCTGGAACAGCCAAAAACTGGCGCCAGCGCGAGCTGGACAATTTGAAACTATTCAGCTCGGGAACCGTATTCGAACTGGCCCACATGGTCGAGTCGCTGACGCAGCTAAGCAGCACCAAGACCCTGGCAGCGCGCGAGCGGGAGACGCTGTATCGCGCGAGAAAGCTCCTGATATGCGAGATCTCGGAAGTCATGGGGGAAAGCAAAACTGCCGCAGAGGCACGAATTGACAGCGCGCTTGAACCCGGTGAAAACAAGTTGAACTAGTAAGGCTGTAACAGGTAAATGGCTTTAACCAATAGTGGATCTCTTCGACTTCACTCAGGGCAGGCTCCCCACCAACAGAAACCGACTCTATTGTCGATCGAAGACTTGTTCGTTTTTCTCTTCCAAACAACGGAGCCGGCATAACTAACGTCGGACGCACTTAATGCACCCACACCGAACGATACTGGCAGCAGACCCCCTTATTGCGAAGAGTTCACAAACCCTGTACGAGGTCCTCGTTACTTGCAACAAATGTGGGGGAATCCATGAGCTGGGGATTTCCGTTGCATTGGAAGATGGCCCCGTCGACAAACAAAGCATCGGCGCGCTGTACAAAGGGAAACCCGTTCCGAAAAACCTCGCAGACCTTGCCAATAATGGCGTGTCCTGCCCGATGACAGGCAGACATTCCACTCAGAAAAACATCCAGCAAATCTTTTTAGTTCCGCCTAAAAGGTAGCCCCCAGCTTCGGACGTTGTAAGAGTGATTTAGATTTAACATTTCAAAACTTCGTAAGCCATCAAAGTGAACCTGTTGGTTCGAAACTGAAAAAGACTCCCGACACCTCAAATCGTTCTTTGGTTATTCCCCCCAACCCATCAGCATTTTCAGCCGCACTTACAAAACGACAATCAGGCTTGACTTGTCCCGTTGTTGAAACTCAAATTCAGACGGTAGACCACGGCGGCTTGCCTTGTTAACATAGGCGAAATGCCATACGAGGTGCAGATGGCGAATGGTTTCTCTTTGTCGCTACTCAGATTCGTTGCCAGCGGTTTTTCCGAGAAGCGCTCGTGTCTATTAGCGAGCTGTTTAGGTCTGCTGCTTTCTCAGGGCTGCGCATTGCTTCAACGTCCGCCGGATATTGCCGCGCCGGTCGAAACACCGGGCCGACCTGCACCCGCTCAACCCACGGCTAAGAAACCTCCCGCCGTACCAGAGAAATTGCCACAAACCGGGCAAGCTTCCTGGTATGGCGCGCAACATCAAGGGAAACAGACGGCCAGCGGAACAATTTATGATCAAGCCAGGCTTACCGCCGCACATGCAAGCCTACCCTTCGGTAGCAAGATCAAGGTTACTAATCTCGCCAATGGAAAGTCTGTGGAAGTAGAGATTACTGATCGTGGCCCTTTCGTCGAAAATCGCATCATCGATCTATCGCAGGCGGCGGCAAAAGCACTGGACATGGTAGATTCGGGTACCGCCACTGTCCGACTCGAACCGTCATCGGGTCAGTAGGCATTCGGAGATGCAGTCGATCGCGGTCGGTCGCGGAAATCATTACGCGAGAGACGAACTCAGAGTTGCTGGTGCATGCCCCGGATCTTTCCGTTGCTACCGTGGTAGGAAACTGGGCTTGATTTAGTTTATCCCTGAGGCAAGGGAGTGAATATACAGTGTCGGCGTTCCACCGCTCTGAATTTGTACCAGAAAATCTCTATTGTGTCTCTCGAATCCGCCTCTAGATAACGTGCCCTATGGAGAGCGTCAAAGTGTTGGTAATCCCGCAAGTGCCGAACGAGGTGCTCGACCGAATTGCCGACGTCAATGCACGAGTCAAAGTCGTCGATGCCAGGGGATGGTTTGATGCCGAGCTGCGCGCTACTTGGCCGCAATGGACCATTGATCGGTATCTCGGTAATCGGAAGTATCCTCCGACAAGTCTCGATCAGCGCAACCATGCGCTGGCTTGCGCCGAGGTCGTGCTGATCGGCTGGCCGCCATTAAAGGATATACGCGCCCGCGCACCACTCTTGAAATGGGTCCACGAAACTCCCGCGGGAGCGAGCAATTTTCTGGATACCGATCTCTGGGGTTCCGATGTTATCGTGACCACTTCACGGGGGCTTACCAATAGGCGCCCCATGGCCGAGTATGTATTGGCGAGCTTTCTCCATTTTTCTCGCGGCTTTCACTTGAGTTACCGCGATCAACGGCGGCACAGTTTCGATCATCACACTTACGATCCGATAATCATTCGCGACAAGACTGTCTGCGTTGTCGGCGCGGGAGGGATCGGCCAGGAAGTCGCGAAGCTCTGCGCGGCGGCCGGGATGCGTGTCGTCGGCACACGGCGGAGCATCGCACCGGGCGCCGCATACCTCTACGCCTTTACGCGCCTGGAATGCGCCGACGCATTGTATGAACTGCTGGGCGAGAGTGAATTCGTTGCCGTTTGTTGTCCGTGGACAAAGGAGACGAAGCACCTTATCGGACAAAAGGCTTTCATAGCGATGAAACCAGGAACTGTTTTAGTCAACATTTCTCGCGGCGAGATCATCGACGAAAAGGCTCTGCGTCGCTCTGGCTGAGGGCAAACTTCGCGGCGTCGGCACTTGACGTCTATGACGGTGAATTTGATCGCGCCCCCGATGCGCTCCTGTGGGACGATAAGCGCGTCGTCATCACGCCCCATGTTTCCGCGGTTACAGACGTCTCCGAGCATCAAGGCGTGAAATTTATTCTGCGACAACTTGGCGCGCTATCTGGAAGGCCAACCGCTGGAAAACGTGATCGACTGGCAACGCGGATATTGACGGGGATTGCCGCCCATCCTCGAAACTTTCGTCACGAGAAGATGGCGCGCCACCAAGGAAATTACGCCGTATTTTTCGTGAACGCTCGTTCCATCTGACGCAAAATTCCGTCAGGTTCGCACACCGCTAGGTTGACGATTTCGTCGGCGCGCGCTTGTGAATCGGCATTGGCATAAATTCGCAGCTGAGGCGCGTTGCCCGATGGCCGGACGTGCGCGACGTCGCCATTACGAAAATATATGCGCACGCCGTCGAGAACGTTGATACGCACGATCTCGTCGAATCCCTGCGAGCTGGTAAAAAAACTCTGTAAAATCACTTTGCATTGTTGCCACTCTTGGGCAACTCGGCCCGTCAGTCGGACGGAGCTCCCACCCGCGCGCGTGCGATCGATAATTCCGCCTGCGTCATCGAACTCCACTTCGATGATGGTGTCCCCGGACGAAATCAGGTGGGCAAGAATGGCTTGGCTCGCGCTTACGGGAAAATTATCGATCAATCCAGCCCGTCCTAAACGCGTGGGCAAACGATCCCATAGAGCGGATAAGCTGATCCCCTGCTGCGCGGCCGCGAACAAATTCGCCAAGATCGGCAATATCGCATCGCGCGTCGGCAGCGCCGCCAGCCTGGATTCCCCTACTATGATATCGCTGCCGGTCAAAAAACCGCCGTTCGCTTCCCAGCCGACGACTCGTTGGAATTTTCCAGAGCCACGCAACTCGTCGAGCGCGGCGATCACGTACGGCGAACCGATTTTGGTCTTTTCAAGCAAGATATTCCGTTCGCGCAAGCGGCGCTCGACGGCGTCGTTGGCGCTGATCGGAACCGCCGCCGCATCCGCGCGCAGATACTCGGCAACCACGACGCCGAGTAAATCGCCAGGCAAAAAGCGCACGCGCTTGCCGTTTGGCATAGCGCTGCCCGTAGGCAACACCGCGGTCACCAGCGGCCGGTCCGAGTCGCCGTCGGTGGACACGATGGCATGTGCCGCGCCGCCATCCGCCTCGACGGCATTGACGAATTCCTGCAAACGGTCGAGCTGCTCGTCGGTGATATTTTCGGTATCGATGGGAATGAATGTATCGCTCCTCCCGACGGTCACGACTTCAGCGCCGAGCTCACGGAGGATCCGCGCCAAGATGTCGCGCCCCACGGCGGAATGCTGATAAACGAGCACCCGCATGCCGGAAAGACCGCCGTGGGGGAAGCAATTCAAGTAGCGAGTCACATAAGCATCCTCGGCGGCGTGATCGAGCGTCGGTAATTCGGGCGCGTGTTTGCGCATGCCGGAGGCGTCGAACATCGACGTTTCCGCGTTGCGGCCATACTCTTCAGCTCGAATCCGTTCCACCTCGGCGATGATACCGGCCTCATCAGATTTCAGCACCTCGCCAGCGCTCTTATTGATTTTTATGCCGTTACGATCGAAGGGAATATGACTACCGGTCACCATCACACCGGCGTGTCCATTGGAAATAGCTCGCGCAACCAACGCAGGCGTAGGAATCTTGCCGGCGTTCTCGACTAGTAATCCCAGGTCGATAATAGCTTGAATTGACGCGCGCATGATCCGGTCGGTGCTCGGGCGGAGGTCGCCGGCGATGACCACAGTGCTTTTGGCCCGAATATCGCCGATGGCCAACAAGTAACGTAGCGTCCCTTTGACGTTGATGTAAGCTTCGAGGTCGGTGATGTCTTTGACCAGGCCGCGCAACCCACTGGTGCCGAATGTTAGTGGCACCGGGGCGTAGTTGAGAAAAGATACCGGGAATTGTGGGCGGTGTTCTGAGCGATCTTGATCGACCATACGCCGTATTCTAATCCGCGGCCAAACAACTGACAAACTAAACTGCGGTCAAAAAACTGCAGTTTTAGTCCGCCCTGGCCTGAGAATTAAACGGACCCGAGGCTTCTACCGTTGAAAAATGATTTAAATTCTCATCCGACGAAGTGATACCCACCGTCCACGTTCAGGAGTTGTCCGGTCATGAAATCACTCTCTGCAGAGGAGAGATATAAGACCGTCCCGACCAGATCATTTTCGACCTGAGAACGTTTTAAACTGCGTTGCTGGGCGCGAATTTTTTCATACTCGGGATCGACATGGCGGCCCTCGGTGACCACGAATCCTGGGCTCACTGTGTTGACACAAATATTCCAGTCTCCCAACTCGCGCGCCATGGCGCGGGTCATAGAGATGATCGCTCCCTTTGAAGTGACGTAGTGAATGTAGTTGGGATTGCCAGTGAGAGCGACGTTGGATGAAATGTTTATGATCTTTCCCTTTTTCTGCTCTTGCATGTGGGGAACGACGGCCTTTGCGCACAACCACGAGCCGCGCACGTTGACCGCCATCGCTTTGTCGAACTCCTCCACGGTCATTTCCCAAAACGGCCCTTTCCAGACGGTCATAAAATAGGCCGCGTTGTTGATGAGAATGTCGACGGTGCCAAAATGCTTCACCGTTTCTTCCACCATCCCTTTCACGCTTTTCTCATCCGAAACGTCGCAAGCCATGCTGATGGCGGTCCCGCCCATGTCTCGGATGACTTTCACCACGTGATCGGCGCTGGCAATGTCAGGCAGCGCGACCTTGGCGCCTTCTTTGGCGAAGGCGACCGCGTATGCTTTTGCGATCTTCCCGCCCCCACCGGTGATGACCACGGAGCTATCTTTGAAGCGCATCGTCCTTACCTCCCCCATGCGTCGCTTTTTATGCGGTCACTTAACACCGCGCTAAAGGACTGTCAACGAAATGAGGAGATTCGTTGACAGTAGATCGAGGTCCACCTATGATTCGGAACGTAATCGTCGCGATGCGCTGCCTCTGGCGGCAAAGAATTCCTGGAAGGAGCACAAGAAGATGGCTGATTATCGCATCATCGATGCCGACGGACATGTGATGGAACTCGACAGCGAGCTGCGCGAATTCATCGGCCCGCCGTACAAGGATCTCGAATGGCACCAAAGCTACTCGTTTTGGCCCGGACTCACGATGGACGGTTTCCTACGTTCGCTACGCAAGCCGGGCGGTTGGGCGGGCGGTGGTACCGGCCCGCATGCGAAGGATTGGTTGAACTTTCTCGACATCAACAAGATTGAACTGACCGTTCTGTATCCGACGCAAGGTTTGACCCACGGCGCAATCCAGGACAAAGACTGGGCGATCTGCATGGCGCGCACCTACAACGACTGGCTCTGTCACAAGTTCATGAAAGTCAGCCCGCGTCTGGTCGGCGTCGCGCTTCTGCCGATCCAGGATATTTCTGAAGCAGTGAAAGAGCTGCGTCGCGCGGTGAATGAATTGGGCATGGTCGGCGCCGTGTTGCCCGCAGTCGCTCCGGCCGGAAGACTTTACAGCGGTCCTGAGTTTTATCCGCTTTGGGAAGAGGCGCAGAAGCTCGACGTGCCGGTTTCGACCCACGGCGGACTGAGCATGCCGGCGCTCGGTCTCGACATGGTGAACAATTTCACCATCGGCCACACGTTGGAACATCCTTTCGCCCAGATTCGCCAATTCACCGCGCTCATGTTCGAGGGCGTGTTTGAACTATTTCCAAACTTCAAATTCGGCTGCATCGAATGCGGCGTCGGTTGGGTGCCCTACATGATGGATCGCATGGACGAAGAGCAAGAGCGCAAGGGCCACTACTCGCCGCGCTGCAAGCTCAAGCCAAGCGAATACGTCAAGAAAGGGAACATCTTTTTCGCCGTCGAAGTCGAAGAATCGGCGCTGCCTCTGGCGGCACAGGTGGCGAATGAGAACGCACTCATCTGGGCGTCCGACTATCCGCACGAGCGCGATCAACGCGACTTCAGCCGCGACATCCCGAATCTGATCAATCGAAAGGACGTCAGCGACGAGCTGAAGCGGAAAATCTTCTGGGACAACCCTCTGCGCTTTTATCCGCGGCTCAAAGCCCGAGTAGAAAAAGCCGAAACCAAAGCGGTGGCCTAACCAAAACCTAAATATTCACCGCGGAGACCCAGCGCGGCAGAGCCGCAACCCAATCGGATTATCTCGCGCAAAGACGCAAAGTCCGCCATTCGTAAGAGTTTTCATCTTCCCCTCTAAACTTGGCGACTTTGCGCCTTGGCGGGAGGAATTTCCGACTCCGAGTGCTTTGAGCTTCCAGATCATTTGCGTAGGTCGCGCAAATTTTCAACTAAGTAATACGGAGTTTCCCGAGAGGATTTTCTCTCTGCGTTCTCTGCGGTCGTGAGAAAAAATCGAAACTTGGCGACGTGAGTCGTTCTCGCATGTCGGCGGTTTTCTCAGTTGCAGAAAAACCATCCGTGCTCAGTGGTTGAGCCGATTCGGACACGCTGTTGGGCTCATTAGCCGCCCCAACTCGCGATTTTCCCCTCTACACGAGCTGCTTCTCCCTTTTCAGGACGCGGGTACCGTTGCCACTTGTCTCCAGCACAGACGAATCCAGATGCGGATGTTATAAGTTAGACAAGCCCACAACGCCTCCATCCCCACCTTGACTAACCCGCGCACGCTGAACTGGCGTAGCCCAAACTTCGCCTTGATCCACAGATTGGGCGTCTCGGCCACCTGCGCTCTGGTTTTGTAGATCTCGCGCGCTCTTTCGCTCTGCATCTTGTGGCGAAACTCAGCCACTTCGGCCAACTCTTCGCTGCGATGCACCGATCGCCCCGTCACTCGATTCCCAGGACAACATTGGCTCTTCATCGGACATCCCTCGCAGTCCGATCTCTGCGCTCGATACCGCTAGCTCAGCTGCAGGTGGCGCTCTTCTTTGCCCTCGTACGAGAGTATCTTTCCCTGCGGACAGCGATCACTATTGCTCTGGGCATCGTAGATAAACTGGGAACTTTGATACTCGGCGCTCACGCCGCGGCTGTCATAGGAACTCTGTCCCTTGCCCGCCTCATCGACACAGGGGGCGATGTACTCTATGGCCTGCCGCTTCATCGCCACGATCGTATCTCGGCTGACAAATCCTCCGTCGGTGACCACCTCTTTAGGGGTCTCGCCTTGGTTCCGTTGCACTCGGTCAATCCCAGGCTCCAATTGCTCGAAGTCATTGCCCGCTTGCACCACTCCCACCGCCACCACCACACAGTTCTTCGCATCGGTGTCGATCTGCACGTTGTAGCTCGGCGCAAAGCCACCGTCAGGTTGCTTCATCACTCGCGCCTCAGGATCACTCGTGCTGACTCGTCTGTGCTCTTTGTCCTTGCCTTCTTTCTCCAGTTGCTCAAATTCCTTAAGCACCTGCTCCAACCGCTCCTGGCGTTCGCGGGCCGCTCGCTGGCGTGCCGTGGCCATGCGCCGGCTGGTTTCCTCTTCGCTCTGCGCTTGGAGCGCGGCGACTTGCTCCTTGGCTTCTTTGAGCGCTTGTTCGACTCGCTCTTTTCTCCGAAAACTATCCTGGGCCGCCTTCGCTCGAATCTTGGTCCCGTCCTGCATCACCCGTTCCAGCGTGATCAGTCCATCGGCACTCAACAGCCCCAGGATCTGGACGAACAATCCTTGGAGCGCCTTGTCGTGCTTGACGCGAAAGTCCGATAGCGTATGGGCATTGACCACTCTTGATCCCGTCAGCCACTGGTAGGCCGGCTCCCATTCACATAACTCTTCGATCGCTCGCGCTGATCCGACTCCTTGACTGTACGCATACACCCACAGGCTGATCAGTAACCGCGGCTCCCACCCGGGCCGTCCCGCTTTGCCCTCCACCGCTCGAACCTCTTCTCGGTACCCGCTCATATCCAGCCGCCCAACAAATTCCCAGATCGCTCGCGCCGCATGCTCTTCCCCGATCAGCCGCTCTACATCCACCCGCCGCCAACACAGCTGCTCGCGGTCGATCACTTCGTTGCGCGGCTTGCTAAACCTGGCTTCAGACTTCGGCCTGCCTTCCCCTTCAGCTTCACTCAAAACCGCCGCTTCACACCCCGCCAATCTCCCTTGTTCAATCCCCACTCTCTTTTCTCCTCGTCCGCTCCGCTTCACGTCTGACTTCTATTATAAGAGTCCGGCTCTTGCTCTGAACTTCAGTATGCTCCTATATATACTACGCCCCTGAGCCGCCGGGTATTTTTTCTCATGTCCTGCGCCTCTGTGGTGAAATTTCCCTTTCTAATGAAAATCCCGGCTGCGCGTGCTCGCCGGTTTTAGCTCCACTCGCGGCTCCCATAATTCTTCCGCCACCAGATGCACGACTCCGTCTTCGACTTGCAGCTTGCCGGTGATGCCGAGAAAGCTCACGGTCTTCGCCAACACCGCATAGCGTTGAAATACGCTTTCCCAAATCACCGACGTTTACGAAACCGGTTTCATCTTCGAGCGTCATAAACACCACACCGCCCGCGGTTCCGGGCCGTTGCCGGCAAATCACCAAACCGGCGTAGCGAATCTTCTCACCGTTTTTCATCGCCGCGACCGTGCGCGCATCCGGAAGACCTTGGCGAATCAAACTCGGCGCGCATCGGTTCGAGCGGATGGCGCCGCGCGCTGTGCGAGGTGCGGCGATAATCCCAGCCGACTTCTTCGAAGTCGGTCAAAGGCGCGAACTCCGGTTGGCGCTCGCGCGCCGGCAATGACAAAGAATCTTTCTGCGCACGTGCCAGCGCCGCACATCCCAGAGCGCCGTGCGCCGGTCGATGCCAAAGCTATCGAACGCCCCCGCCTCCGCCAACGCGGTAAGAGAGCCTTCATCCAACCCGGTGCATCGGGCAAAATCCCGTAGTGATGCGTACGCCGCAACGCCGCGTGCTTCGACGATTCTGTCCCATTCTCCTTCGCCGAGTCCCTTCACATATCTGAGCCCCATGCGCACGGCGAAACCGCCGCTACTTTCAGCGCACGGCTCCAGAGTGCAATCCCACTCGCTGATTTGCGCGTCGAGAGACCGAACGGCAACGTCGTGGCGTTTGGCGTCCTCGACAATCGTCGCCGGCATGTAAAATCCCATGGGCTGAGCGTTGAGCAACGCACAGGCGAACTCCGCCGGATAGTGGCATTTGAGCCAAGCTGTAGCGTAAGCAATCAGCGCAAAGCTCGCTGCGTGACTTTCGGGAAAACCGTACTCGCCGAAACCACGAATCTGCTCAAACACGCGCTCGGCGAATTCGACGGCGATGCCTTTCGATTGCATGCGCGTGATCAGCCGCTCGCGATGGCGCTCCATCCGTCCGGTGCGATGCCACGCCGCCATGTCGCGGCGCAATTGGTCGGCTTCACCCGGCGTATAATCCGCCACCACCATCGCGAGCCGCATCACTTGTTCTTGGAACAGCGGCACCCCGAGGGTTTTCTCCAACACAGTGTCCAATAACGGATGGGGAGATTTCGCCACTTCCTTGTTTTGGCGCCGGCGCAGATATGGGTGCACCATGCCGCCGGTGATCGGCCCGGGTCGAACGATACTGATCTCGATCACGAGGTCGTAAAAATTTCGTGGCTTCAGCCGTGGCAACATCGCCATCTGCGCGCGGCTTTCGATTTGAAACACGCCCACGGTGTCGCTCATGCAGATCATGTCGAACGTCAGTTTATCGTCCGCGGGAATCGTCGCCATCGACAGCTCGACGCCGCGATGCTCGCGCAAAAGCTTGAAGCAGAGATCGAGCTGCGTAAGGCCGCCAAGACCAAGCAAATCGACTTTGAACAGTCCCAGATCCTCGACGTCGAGCTTGTCCCACTGAATCACCGTACGCTCCGGCATGGTCGCATTCTCGATCGGCACCATGTCGTGCACCGGCTCGTGGCCGAGCAGAAAGCCGCCAGGGTGAATCGACAAGTGGCGTGGAAAATCTAAAATCTCATTGGAGATCTGAAGCAAATGCTCGTGCAAGCCGTCGGTCGGATCGATGCCCATCTGTGCGAGCACTTCGGGCCGCACGTTCTCGTAGGAAGAAAGAAACTTCGCCACTCGATCGAGAGCGGTTTCGGAAAGTCCTAAAGCCTTGCCGACGTCGCGCAATGCCGAGCGCGAGCGGTAGCGCACCACGTTGGCGACCATCGCGGCGCGGTCGCGGCCGTATTTTTGATAGACGTGCTGGATCACTTCTTCGCGCCGGTCATGTTCGATATCGAGATCGATGTCCGGCGGCTCGGCGCGTTCTTTGGAGATAAAGCGCTCGAACAGCAATTTCATGCGCACCGGATCAACAGCGGTTACGCCCAAGCAATAACAGACGGCGGAGTTCGCTGCCGAGCCGCGGCCTTGGCAGAGAATATCGTGGGCGCGACAGAACTCGACAATCTCCCACATGGTGAGGAAATAACCGGGATAATCGAGCGCCTCGATGATCTCCAGCTCTTTGTCGATCTGCGTTGCAACGTCATTCGGAATCCGCTCGCCATAGCGCCGCCGCGCGCCGTTCAATGTCTGCCGCCTTAGCCACCCGGCCGATGTCGTGCCGTCCGGCAACTGCTCCGACGGATAACGATAGCGAATTTCGTTGAGAGAGAAATTACAGCGCTCGGCAATTTCCAGTGTCCGATCGATCGCCGCGGGTTCGTCGCCGAAAAGACGCCCAAAAGCGTAAGGCGGCTTTAATCCATATTCGGCATTTGGCTTTAATTTCGTGCCGCAAGACGCGACCGGGATGCCGTGGCGAATCGCCGTCAGCACATCCTGCAAACGGCGGCGCGCAGCGCTGTGATAGAGCACCTCGTTGGCTGCGACTAACGGAATGTCAAATCGCGCCGCCCGTGCGCGCAAACGCACTTCCTGATTGATTTCTTCCTCGCGCCGGTGCCGCGCCATCAGGCCATAAAGCCGATCAGCGAAAGCGTCGTGCAAATCGCCGACGACTTGATCCGAACCGGCAGCGATGTTGGCCCGTCCGCTTTCGCTTTTTTTTCCGTCATTCCCGCGAAAGCGGGAATCCAGATTCGTGTCCTGACCGCTCCACAACGCAACCAATCCCGCTGCATGTGCGCAAATTTCATCCCAACCGACTGCACTCTCGCCTTTCTCCGAACGCAGTCGTCCTTTGGTAATGAGCCTACAGAGATTTGCATAGCCGCCGCGGTCCTGCGCCAGCAGCACGATCGTGGAATTATTTTCCACCGTGACCTCGGAGCCGATGATGAGCTTCATGCCCAGGTCACGCGCCTTCACATGCGCGCGCACGACGCCGTAAACGCCGTCTCGGTCGGTCAGCGCAATCGCCGGCAGTCCAAGCCGATGGGCTTCGTCCACCAATTCGTCCGGATGACTCGCGCCTTCGAGAAAAGAAAAATTGCTCTTACACCATAGTGGTACGTAGAGGGACATAAGAGAACGGAGACAAAAAACGGCCGATGGCAGCTTCAGGAAGGGTTCATTGACTTGCTAAGAAATAAGGATCGTCGGTTCGTAGCAGAACAAAAAACTAATTGAGAATTCTTGTTTCTCATTGGCGGCGCATTTCAGAGCAGCTTAAACGTCCGAGACCGCAACCGTCGCTGAGAAAAGTGTCGGTGATGGGTATTTTAACGTCGTGGTGTGCGGCAGACGAGCACGGTGCGCCATGATGCACGAACGCTGCCGCCCGTCCGCACTACCTGAAGTTAGACTGCAGCTTACGATTGTAGTGTGGCATTCAGTTGGCGCGCCCCGGACCGCTTACGAAATGGTCGTAGATCGCCCGCGCAATTTCAGCAATCGCGCGCTCCTGGGTTGCGAGGTCCTTTGCAGACTCCTTGATCAGCACTGCAACGGCGACGTGTCCCGTGCCGCCTGGTAGCGAAATGATTCCGGCGTCATTCGTAACGCTGGGACGTAGCGTGCCTGTCTTGTGGGCTACCTTTGTCCACAGTGGCAACCTCCCTCTGAGCCGTCCCTTGCCGGTATCGCATCGATTCATGATGTCGATCAGGAGCGCGGTCTGGGTGGGGCTTAGTGCTTCTTGACGCCAAATCTTCGAGAGAAAAACAACCAAGGCTTCCGGTGTTGCCGTGTCACGGTCGTCCTTGAAGAACTCGGCCATTTCGGCGGTTCGCTTCGTCCGCGGGACTTTCCGGACGAGTTCCTGAAATCGCGCTGGGGTCAATTCAGTGCCCGGCGGAAGTGGCCCCAGTCCTGCAGCGGCGGCCAGCAGCAGGGCCGTTGGGCGGTTTACCGACATTCCCTGGATTGCAAGCGCTGCAAGGCGGGCCATGACAGCCTCAGACCCTCCGGCTTCTTTCCATAGGATGTCAGTCGCGCTGTTGTCGCTGTCAATAAGCATCGTCTCGAGAAGCTGGCGAAGGGATATGTTCCGAGGCTCGCCAAAAGCCTTCGCCAGCTTGCTGCTACCCGGACGAAGGTCGCTCGGTTGAAGGACGATGGTCTTGTCCAGGGCAACCGCCCCCTGGTCCACAAGCGCCAGGAGTTGAACTGCAAGCGGAATCTTGAAGATGCTGCCCATTGGAAACCGCACGGTACGATTGAGATAGATCTCTCGGTCAGTTTCGATGTGCAGGACGCCGACGCCTACAGTGCCGCCTACAGTTTCCGCCAAACGATCAAATTCGGCCTGCAGACGAGCCGGTTGTTGATCCCGAGCGGTTGCGTCCTGCGGACCGCTCAAAGCGCACTGGACAAAGCCCAGAAGAGCCACCACTATCAAAGCAAGACGAGAGTGAGACATCGGGGGCGCTTAACTTTGGTTATCTTGGCGGTTCCTGGATCGCGGGTCTAACGCCCGGCTTCAGCCGCACGCTCCTGCGGTCGGCTCTATGCCCTTGTTAGCCAAGAACTCGGGGCTCCCCTTTACGGCTGAACGGTCCCAACATTGATGTGACGCTCGACGGCCTCAGCGATGAATGCAGGGTGACTGAGCGGTGACATGTGCTCTGCGCCTGGAATGATTTCATATCGGCACTGCGGAATATAGTCTCGAAGAATCTCTGTCAGTCGTCGGTCCGGAACAGTCGTTTTCTCGCCACACATCACGAGCGTCGGAAGCGATAGCTGCTCAAGGTCTTTAATCGAAGTGGGATTATTTAGGTTCGATCGAAAGGCAGCTACGGTGCTCTCTGTGGCCTCCCGAAAGCGCTCCCTCGGCGCTTCGGACAATGCTTCCCAAGTGCCCGGGCCGTTGCGATAGTCAAGGAAGCCTCGCCATCCCTCGTCCAACTTTCCAGCGGCGACATCTCCCAAGAATCCCTGGGCCATGTCGAAGTACTCGCGAAAGTGGTTCTCTTCGCCCGCAAGCGCGAGCAAGGGTGTCAAGATTGGCTCGATGAGAACCGCGGTCCGCACGAGCTCCCTTTTCTGGAGTATGACCCGTACGGCCGTCGCGCCTCCGTAGGAGTGTCCGACAATGTGGACCGGTTCCTTGCAGAGATGCTCAATAACACCAACAACAAGGAGCGCCTGGTCATCGTGTGTCAGCTCGTGTTCTCCGGACCACTTCTCGGTACCTCCGAACCCCCAGAGATCAGGTACGATCACTTGAAACCGCGCCTCAAGTAGCCGGGCGGTCTTCAGCCATTGCTTTCCGGAGCCCGCGCCAGCATGCAGCAAGACAACGGGTGCGCCCGATCCGCACTCGAAGTAGGAGACGCGCCGTCCCTCGATGCTGATTTCGGCCATATCTCTCTCCTCGCGCTAACGATCAAGGCTGAACGGACGAGACCAGCGAGCGAAGCGAGCAGGTTCGAAGATCCGTTTCAAGCCTATTGTTAGGTCGCTCGCAGATTAAGCCGGTAACGAATCTCACGTATCGTAAAGTTTTTCCAATGGTCGTCATCCTTTACGGCACCATCCTGGATAAATCCAAACGATTCGTAAAAAGTGCGTGCTCGTTGGTTTGCTTCTAATACCCACAAAGTAAGTTGGTCAAATCCGCGCTTTCGAACTTCGCCGAGTGACGCGGAGAGCAATGCGCGACCAATTCCTTTTCCCCATTTCTCCGGATGAACATAAATTGCGCTAACCTCTGCCGTGCTCGGATTAGCATCTGGGTCGCGTGAAGAGCCGAGCGCAGAGAACCCCACTATGTTGTCTTCGGTATATTCACCGATGAAAATGATCTTGTCCGGATCCTGGGTCAATTCACGCCACATATTTGTTCGTTTTTCCACGTCAAGGCCGTCGAGAAAGTCATCGGGCATGTACCCTCGATAAGCGACCTGCCATGAGCGCACGTGAACTGATGCAATCCCGGAAGCATCATCAACTGTGGCTTTCCGGATTGCGGCAGTTTGCATCTGTCGGCTTAACGACCGAATTAACCGGGCCCGCGCGAGCAACATCCAAGTTTATGGCAAAGAGCAATCATGAAAAGAGAGCTATCGCGGGCTCCGGTTGAATGAGTTGTCAAGCCGCTAACCGAACTGTCCGAACATCGGACACGGCTTTAAGTTTTTGGGCCAATATTGCCCGGTCCAGTCTCTTCGTTTTGTGACACTGCCGGATCCGAGTTTGGACTGGTGGCGATCCAACCCATGAAGATTTGATACCCAAGCGCCAACAACGTCGCGCCGACAAACATTCCTAAAATTCCGCCGCTCGCCATACCGCCCAATGCGCCGAGCAGGATCACCGGCATGGGTGCGTCGACGCCGCGACCCAGCATCAGCGGTTTCAAAACGTTGTCAGCCATGCCGGTCAGCAGCAGGATGATGGTATGTGTGATCGCCGCCGCGGTGCGGTAATCACCACTCGACCAGATGTAAATGATGGCTGGAACCGTGACGATTAGGGCTGGCACTTGGGCAATACCCATTACGAGCGCGATGGCCGACAACACGCCCGCCGCCGGTACGCCGGCGAGCAGCAGCGCCAACCCGATGAGGATTGCCTGAATGAAGGCGACGCCGATGACGCCTAGCGCGACGGCGCGGATGGTTGCCGTGGAGAGTTTGGCGAGGGCCTCGCCTCTCGCCGCGCCAGCGACACGAACGAAAATCGCCCGGCTGCCGCGCGCGCCTGATTCACCGTATGCCATCAGGATGCTGGCGACGAGGAATGAGACTAGAAACAGCAACAGGCCGCTGCCAATGCTTGCGACCATAGCAACTGCTTTCTGGGCCAAGTCGCCGATCTTCGGTTGCATGCTCCGCACGAATCCGGGCAGGTCGGTATGAGCTTTCGACCAGACATCGTGGATCTGCTTGCCAACTAGGGGCCATTTTTCAACGCCCTCTCGCGGGGCGGGTATTGCCAGCGTGTTTTGTTGCACAGCGCCGATAAAATGACGAACGGAGTCGGCAAACGAATTCATCAGCAACGCCATCGGAGTGATGATCAACAAAAGGCCGACGATCACCAGAATAGTCGAGGCGAGCCATTGCTTCCCGCCAACCTTGTGGGCGAGCCATTGGTGCAACGGATACAACGTGACCGCCAAGATGATTGACCAGACCATCAGCGTCAGAAATGGCGAAAAGACTTGGTAGCACAGCACCGCCAGCACGCCAATCAAACTGGCGCGAATCAACACATCCAGCAGAGAGGACGACGCTCGCTGTTCCAATTCGGAATCTGCCTGTGGAAGGGGATTCATTGGTTTTATCCTCTTGCGAGGTTGAATCGGCCGCCCTCAGTGTACTACGTAAGAATGGCGGGTAAACAGTCGTATGAGTCATCGCCACCTGTTTTGCCTCAGGCGGCCTAACGTCGGAGATGACCGGCGACCGGTGGTGAGTGAAGCGGCGAAGCCGCGTAACCCCGCTGGTCGTCCGGGTCGATCGACCTGTTAGGCCGCGTCCTCGTCATGGGAAGGCTACCTTCTCGGCTCATACCGCATCGCCACCGCGCCCGAGCCGAACTCCAGCCAACTCACAAGCTTCAAGTCGACATACTTCGATAGGCCTGCGAACAACGTCGGCCCATGGCCTGCTAGCCTGGGGTGCACCACGAACTCGTACTCGTCGATCAACCCCAGCTCCGCCAACGCAAGAGGGAGCTTCACGCCTCCCACGAACAGTCCCTTACCCGATACCCGCTTGAGCTGCTGAACGGCCTTCCCCAGATCCCCGCGCAAGAGCTCTGCGTTCCAATCGACCCGGTCAAGGGTTCTCGACACGACGTACTTCTTCTTCGCGTCGATCGTCCGAGCGAATGGTTCCATCCAGGGGCTCCAATCGGGCATCTCTCCCGTCCGCGCCGGCGGCGACACGCTGCCTCCATCATTTCATAGGTCACCCGGCCAAAAGGAGGGCATCGGCCCGGTTGAGGTTCTCGGCCGCGTGACGATGCAACTCTTCGTCCGCGACGATTGCACGATGATCGCAGCACCCGTCCAATGTGACGTTGATGGAATACCGAAGGGGTCGCATTAGTGCTCCTGAAGCGGGCTAACGCAAAGGCTGAACGGACGAGGCTAGCGAGCGAAGCGAGCGGGTCCGAAGATCTGTTTCAAGCCGAATGTTAGGCGCTTTAGTCAATCTTTGCATAAGTCCCACGAACCTAATGTGTTGCGCGGCGTCTGACCGATGCTCGGGTAACAGCATGGCTACCGAGCGACGAGTGCACCATGCGCCGCGCCGAGCATGGTTTTTTACCGTTGCGGCATTAAGTTTATCCGAGTAGTTCTAGGATCAACGCCCGTTGGTAGACACCAAAAATGATGTTCCTGGCCGAGATGCATCTCTGTACTCGGTTGTCCAAACTTGATATTTCGCCCACTCCAAAGCGAAGCGCTAACCCCAACGGCTAAAAGGTTCTGGTTTACTTTTCCTCCCGGATCATCGGCAATCATCGACTCGCGTTTTCTAGAAAATTCCTCACGCAGCGAAGAAAGACACTCGCCCCGAGTTTCAACGGCGTTCAGAATCACCCAATCGTTCTGTATCACCCATCGCTCGTAGTCTGCTGCCTTAACTTCTTTGGGTGCCCTGGTCGTGTAGGTGTGGTGCCAAAGCAGCCATGCTGTGTCTGCGCGAGCGTTTGTGTCTAGACCCCAAAAGGAAAGTGGGACAAACACGATCAATCGTAGCAATCGACTTCTTGTCATACTTCAGTCATCGATACTGTTTAATGTTCACGGAGTGGCGCGTCGCTTCGCGGGGTCCCTCTCCGCAGTGGTGTTAGGCTCTATTTTCGGAACCTGCAGTGTCGCCGCCTTCGTGGCCCTAACTATCGCTGCTCGTTCGTCCAAGGACTTCAGACCACCCCAGAATACGGTTACGCCACCACCAACAAAGGCTATAAGAGCTAGCCACATACAGAGAATACTGGCGTGGCAAACGCAGGGCTCGCGCAATCGTAATCCAAACCGTTCACAAGGCGGTGGCCTATAATTGTGTCGTTCGTACTCCAGGGAGCAGATACGACGAAGTCGGTTGTGTACTACTGATAATACAAGCCCAATTTGAAACACTAAAAGGCTCCAGAGAATTGAACGAGTCAGCGATTCAAAGCCGGGTTTGTCAACGACATGGGGAAGGGCCGCCAACAAAGCAACCGCTGCGCCGCCATTAATCAACAAGAGGCCTTTGACATTCTCCGCGTCAATTTGAGCTTGGATTTCTAACCCGGTAGACATCGGGTTGCCGCCTAACTATTAAGTGAGCCGCCGTAGAGAGCGACAATTACTGGTCGGCTTATCTCGCGACACCTTGGACAATAAAAGTTCAAATTGCGTGGAATATCCATCAGCCACCTGGATTGTCAACGTAGAGTTTTTCGTTAAAAAGCCGACCGGCACGGCAGCTTATTTACCTAACGATCGGCGGCCTATTTCGGCCAGACCATCGCAAACTTCCGCAGGATTGAACTGTACGACGCTTCAATCGCCAGATGCAATTTCTCCGATAGGCTAATAGCGCAATGTTGAGAGCGAACGCGCCATACACCACTTGCTGATAACAATCGCTAGAAATGCCGATTGGCTGATGCTAAACGTTGACTGTTTCGAACGCAGTGTTTATGACGCGATATATAGGCATCGTATCGGGTATGTTTGAACTAGCCTTAGCTCTGCTGCCCAACGCGACCTAGGAACTCTGCATCGCCCGCACGGAACAACGTTCGAGGATAAGCCATTGGCAGACCACGCCGTTACGATTCTCATTATTCTGAGCGTTGTTCTTATCGGTCTGCTGATCGTTCGGCCGTCGCTTACCGCGGTCACCGGCGGCAAGATTCTAGCCTTTATCGCCCTATTTATTTTGCCGATCACCGCGCTAGCATTGGGCTCGGCGGTTCATCTCAAAGAGGCCACATCCACCAGCTTCTGTCTATCCTGCCATCCGATGGAGGCCTACGGAAAAAGTCTGCGCATTGACGATCCAACCTATCTTCCCGCCTTCCACTTCCAAAACAATCTCATTTCGCGAAGTGAAGCTTGTTATACCTGTCACACTAACTACGCGATGTTTGGCGGCTTACACGCCAAGCTCGGCGGCCTCAAGCATCTCTACGTCTACTACTTCGGGACGGTCCCGGAAAAGCTCGCTCTTTATGAGCCTTACAACAATCGTGAATGCCTGCACTGCCACGACGGCGCGAGATCGTTTGAAGAAACCTCGCCTCACAAAGAAATGCGGGAGCAGCTGGGCGCCAATGACATGTCATGTCTGACCTGTCATAACAAGATCCATGACGTTCCGCAGGTGGACACGATGAAGCTGTGGAAAGGACCGTGATGATGGCCGAGATTACCTATCGATTGCAACGAAGGCTCAAGATCGCCGCTTACCTGCTGATTGCCGGGCTGCTGGTGGAAGCCGTGACGTTGTACTGGTCCAGCCCCCTGAGTTTCATGCTTTTCATCGGGGTCGGCGGAACTCTCATCGGTTTGGGCATTATCGTTTACCTCACGGCCATCGTTGACCCCATGAACCGGCCGAACGCGACGGCTGAAACAATGTTTCGAGGACGTAAAAGAACGAATTTCAAATGAGGAGAAAAGCAATGAACATAGCGTGTACATTAGCGATTAGCAGCATCGTTTTCTTGTTCGGATGGCCCGGTTTCATGGGTTGTGGCCGCCGATGCCCCCGCGGGTAAGGTAGTGTATGACAAAAATTGCGCGGGGTGCCACGGCGCCGACGGCAAAGGAAATCCGGCTATGATCAAAGCCCTTGGAGAAAAAGGCTTGAATATCGTCACTCTCATGTGGATCGTCACGCGGAGATCTCCGTGACTAGCTCATAGTTTCTTACTTACTGGACTCGTGCCAAAACCCCCTCGCAGTCGGCCGATTACCGCGACTGTGCACCATCTTTCGACTCTTTTCTTCGCGATCTTCACCGCGGCTTTCTGCCCTGGGTGGTCGCGCCATGTTGGACTAAGGTCCAATATGCGCCCCAGCGGCTTCCTGATACGCGTTTAAGAAAACTCACCCGGGCTACCACGTCCAATACTGAACCGAGCGGCATAGAGATGGAGGAAGAGCCATGAATGACCAAGTCGATGTCATTGCCGGAACCGGTCTCGACCTCAAAGCGCGAAAGAGTCACTGGCCGGCGCGTTTGGATTTTGCCCAGAGCGCGAGCGGATTGTTCTTGGGCCTCTTCATGTGGGGCCATATGGCTTTCGTATCGACGATTCTGATCAGCAACGATGCCATGTGGTGGGTGACCAAGATGTTCGAGGGACAGTTTATTTTCGGCAAAGCCTATCCCGGTATCGTGGCTGCAGTCGTCGCCGTGGTTTCGTTCCTGTTCGTGCTCCATGGCTTGCTCGCCATGCGAAAATTTCCTGCGAACTTTCAAGAATACAAAGGTTTCGCCAGCCACCGCCAAATGCTGCGCCATGAAGACACCACGCTTTGGTGGGTGCAGGCGTGGACCGGCTTCGCGCTCTTCTTTCTGGCTTCGGTTCATCTCTACCAGATGCTCATGCATCCCGGCGACATCGGCCCTTACGAATCGGCGGAGCGCGTGTGGAGCGGCCGCTGGTGGCCGCTGTATCTCGTCTTGTTGTTTGCCGTCGAGCTGCACGGTGGAGTCGGCCTGTATCGGCTTGGCGGTAAAGTGGGGCTGGTTCGAAGGCAAAGATCCGAATCGGACGCGCATAGATGCTCAAGCGGCTCAAGTGGGCGATCACGATTTTCTTTCTCACGCTCGGGCTGCTCACCTTGGCCGCATACATGAAGCTCGGCCACGAGCGCCGCGACCGGCTCGGCGAGCGCTATGTGCCATCCCACGCCGCGCCGGTCCAGCAACGCTAACGGGGCCAAAATTCGAAGCACGAAACCCGAAATCCGAAACAATCTCAAATGATCAAAATACGGAAAATTCTAAACGAGAGGCATTCGGATTCGGTAATTTGGATTTGCCGGTTTTGAAAATTTTGTCTGCCTTTGTTTCGGATTTCGATATTCGGATTTTGAATTTTTTTCCTGTGCTTGGCAGAAAAATTCTTGAAATGATTCTGACGAAAGAAGTTAAGCCATGAAGATAATCTATACCGACGTTTTGGTCATCGGCGGCGGTCTCGCAGGTTTGCGCATCGGCATCGGCGCCAAAAGGCGCGGTCATGACGTGATCATTCTGTCTCTCGTGCCGCCGAAGCGCTCGCATTCCGCCGCGGCACAAGGCGGTATGCAGGCGAGCCTCGGCAACGTCATCAAGGGCGAGGGCGACAACGAAGACGTGCACTTCGAAGACACGGTGCGCGGCAGCGACTGGGGCGCCGACCAGGAAGTCGTGCGCATGTTCGTCGACACCGCGCCCAAAGCGGTGCGCGAGCTGGCGGCTTGGGGTTTACCATGGAGCCGCGTCACCAGAGGCGACCGCGACGTGATCATCAACGGTCAGAAAGTCACGATCACCGAGCGCGATGAAGCCCATGGATTGATCGCTCAGCGCGCCTTCGGCGGCACCAACAAGTGGCGAACTTGTTATGTCTCGGACGGCACGGGGCACGCGATGCTGTTTACGATGAGTGACCAAGCGATCGCTCATCAGATCCCGGTGCACGAGCGCGCCGAAGCGATCGCCTTGATCCATGACGGTGCTCGTTGTTATGGCACCATAGTTCGCAACTTGGTCACCGGCGAGTTGGTAGCCTACGTCTCGAAAGCCACCGCGATAACCGGGGGCGGTGCAGGGCGGCTCTACCGCGTGACGACGAATGCGGTGATCTCCGAAGGTATTCCGACCGCCATCGCGCTGGAGACCGGTGTTGCCACCCTGGGGAACATGGAGGCGGTACAGTTCCATCCGACGCCTGCCTTTCCGGCAGGCATTCTTCTGACCGAGGGCGCGCGCGGTGACGGCGGCTTGCTGAAAGACGTCGACGGCCACCGTTTCATGCCCGACTATGAGCCGGAGAAAAAGGAGCTCGCCTCCCGCGACGTGGTTTCACGGCGCATGGAAGAGCACATCGCCAAGGGCAAAGGCGTCAAGTCGCGATTCGGCGACCATCTGTGGCTGGATATCACGCTATTGGGCGAGCACCACATTAAGCACAACCTGCGTGAGGTTTACGAGATCTGTCATTACTTTCTTGGCGTCGATCCGGTGAAAGACTGGGTGCCGGTGCGGCCGGCACAGCACTACACCATGGGCGGCGTGCGCACGAATTATACCGGCGAAAGTCCGACCTTGAAGGGATTATTCTCGGCCGGCGAAGCGGCGTGCTGGGACATGCATGGCTTCAACCGGTTGGGCGGTAACTCGGTGGCCGAGACAGTGGCAGCCGGCATGATCGTCGGCGAGTTTATCGCCGACTTCTGCGAGAGGGACAAGGCCGGGAATATTCCTACCGGCGTGATCGAGGAAGCGCTGCGCCGGGAGCAAGCCAAGATCGACGTATTGATCGACGGCCGCGGCACGGAAAACGCCGCGACGATCATGGGCGAGATGCAGACGCTCATGACGAATAAAGTCGGCATTTTTCGTCGCGGCCCAGTGTTGGAGGAGGCGGTGCACGAGTTACAGCAACTCTTATTGCGCAGCCGCAACATTGGCCTGCGCTATAAGGCGCGGGGCGCCAATCCTGAGCTGGTGACGGCCTATCGGGTGCAGAAAATGCTCAAGATGGCGCTGTGCGTCGCCTATGGCGCGCTCCAGCGAACCGAAAGCCGCGGCGCTCACTTCCGCGAGGACTTCCCGCGCCGCAACGACGCCGAGTGGCTGAACCGCACCTTGGCGACTTGGAAGTCGGAAAGCGACACCCTGCCGTCGCTCGCCTACGAAAAAATTGATGTCATGAAAATGGAATTGCCGCCGGGCTGGCGCGGCTACGGCGCCAAGGACCACATCGATCATGCCGACACGGCCAGACGCATGGCGGAGGTCGATGCGCTCAAGCAATCGCGAGATGGCGCGGATCGCTTTACGGTACAGGCGAAGCTGATGCCCTACGAGCATCTGTTGCCGAAGACCCTGCGCGGCAAGAATGAACGGCTTGGCGAAACGATTGCGGACCGTGGAGAGCCTCGCGACGTGCGAGCAGGATAAAATTTCGGACCCGAGTGAATGCGAGAGCGTTCAGCGTTGAACTAACGTTTCGCAATGCGCAATCGAGACGGATCACCTTGAATCGGCTCGAGTCCCCCTTTTTTGCGGTATTGTAGCGGGACACGAAAGGAGTATCCGCCATGGCTGAGACTCGGATCGAGAAAGATACTATGGGCGATATTGCGGTCCCATCGGACCGTTACTGGGGCGCGCAGACACAGCGGTCTCTCAAATATTTTCAGGCGGGGGCGGGACGCGACACGATGCCGAGAGAGCTCATCAAGGCTTTCGGCATCCTCAAAAAGGCCGCCGCGATGGCCAATGTCGAGCTGGAACTTTTGCCTAAGGAAAAAGGCGATCTGATCATTCAGGTCGCCGACGAGGTCATTGCGGGCAAGCTCGACGAACATTTTCCGCTGGTGATTTGGCAGACCGGTTCGGGTACCCAGACCAACATGAACGTCAACGAGGTGATCAGCAACCGGGCCATCGAAATTTCCGGCGGCGTGATGGGGAGCAAAAAACCCATCCATCCCAATGACGACGTCAACAAAGCGCAGAGCTCCAACGACACCTTTCCCACCGCCATGCATATCGCTGCAGTGGAGGTGTTGGGCCGGCTGGTCGAAGCATTGAAGGATTTGAAGAAAACTCTTGAAAACAAGGCGAGCGCTCACGCCAACGTAATCAAGATCGGCCGCACTCACCTCATGGACGCCACGCCGCTCAGCCTGGGTCAAGAGATTTCGGGTTGGGCGCAGATGGTGGACCACGGATTACAGCGCATCGCCGCGACTCTGCCCCAACTGTACGAGCTGGCTCTCGGCGGCACGGCGGTTGGAACCGGCCTCAACACACATCCCGAGTTCGCCACCAAAGGGGCGGCAAAGATCGCATCGCTGACCAACCAACCCTTTGTCAGCGCTCCGAACAAATTCGAAGCTCTGGCCGGCCACGACGCGCTGGTTTTCGCCCATGGGGCGCTCAAAACGTTGGCGTGCTCCCTGATGAAGATTGCCAACGACGTGCGCTGGCTCGCCTGGGTCCTCGGGCGGGCCTGGGGGAAATCAGCATTCCGGAGAACGAGCCCGGCAGCTCGATCATGCCGGGCAAGGTCAACCCCACGCAGAGCGAGGCACTCACCATGATCTGCGCCCAGGTCTTGGGCAACGACGTGGCTGTCAACATCGGCGGAGCCAGCGGCAACTTCGAGCTTAATGTCTTCAAACCGCTGATGATCCACAACTTCATTCACTCCGCCAAGCTCTTGGCCAAAGGCGTGGAGGGCTTCACCGAGCACTGTATCGCAGGTCTCCAGCCCAACGCCGCCCGCATCGACGAGCTGATGAAGAAAAGCTTGATGCTGGTGACCGCGCTCAACCCGCACATCGGTTACGACAACGCGGCCAAGATCGCCAAAAAGGCTCACGCCGACGGCACGACCCTCAAAGAAGCCGCGCTGGCGCTTGGGTTGGTGAAAGCGGAGGACTTCGACAAGTGGATCAAGCCCGAAGAAATGATCACTCCGGGAATGTGAGCCTGGTCTCGCAGTGGGTGCGTAGGGTGACCGGCTTGAACGGAGCGAAGCGATTGAACGGAGGCGCTGCAGCGCCGGTTGAACGAAGCGCGAAGCGCGATTGAACCTAGGTTTAATTGAAGGAGAGTTGAAAATGGAAAATAAAGCCGTGCCCCGCAAGCTGAAGATCAGCGTTCTGCGCTTCAATCCGCAGGAGCCGGGAAGCGTGCCGCGCATGCAGACGTACGAGATCGAAGAAGCCGAAGGCATGACGCTGTTCATCGCGCTCATGGAGATTCGCGAGAAACAAGATCCATCACTGGAGTTCGACTTCGTCTGCCGCGCCGGCATCTGCGGCAGCTGCGGCATGTTGATTAACGGCAGTCCGACCCTCGCCTGCCGCATGTTGACGAAAGACTTGGGTACTGAGATCTCGTTGGCGCCGCTGCCGGTTTTCGAGCTGATCGCCGATCTCTCGGTCAACACCGGCAAGTGGATGCGCGGCATGAGCGAGCGATCTAGAGACCTGGTTGCATATGAAGCAGCCGGAGGTCGATCTGCGCAGGTTCGAAGAGAAGATGGAGCCGGAGCTTGCCGAAAAAATCTACGAGCTCGATCGCTGCATCGAGTGCAGCTGTTGCGTCGCCGCCTGCGGCACGGCGCGCATGCGCGAGGATTTCGTCGGCGCAGTGGGACTCAACAAAATCGCGCGCTTCCGTCTCGATCCGCGCGACCGGCGCAACGATGACGATTATTTCGAGTTGATCGGTGATGACGACGGTGTTTTCGGCTGCATGTCGCTTATTGCCTGTCACGACGTCTGTCCGAAGGAGCTGCCGCTGGCGACGCAGATCGCGTTTCTCAGACGTAAAATGGTTTCGGTTGGATTGAAATAGCCGGGAAAGCGGGTTGTAACAACCCGCAGCGGCGGAAAAGGAGGCTCATATGAGTAAGGTAGAAACCGGGACGGTAACGCCCGCCGTAAGTGCCAAAAAAGAGAGCTCTAAAAAAATCGGCTGGAAACATTTCGCCCCGATTGTTGTGGCGCTCATTGTTGCGCTCATCCCTGCGCCGGCGGGGCTGCCACAGTATGCGTGGTACTACTTCGCCATTTTTGCCGGCGTCATCGTCGGTCTGATGTTCGAACCTTTGCCCGGTGGCGCAATCGGCTTGATCGCCGTGACTTTGGTCGCGCGACTATCCGAGTACGTCCTCTACTCGCCGGAGCAACTCGCCAAGCCCGGTTTTAACGCGCTTAACGCCTCCTTGAGCTGGGCGCTTTCGGGCTTCTCGAATAGCACGGTTTGGCTGATCTTCGGCGCGTTCATGTTTGCTCTCGGTTATGAAAAGACCGGTCTCGGCCGGCGCATCGCGCTGGTGCTGGTAAAGGCGATGGGGCGAAAGACCCTGACTCTCGGCTACGCGGTGGTGATTGCCGATCGATTCTGGCGCCGTTCACTCCTTCCAGCACCGCGCGCAGCGGCGGGACGATCTACCCGGTAATCAAAAATTTGCCGCCCCTCTATGATTCGAAACCCGACGACCCGTCCATGCGGCGTATGGGCTCCTATCTTATGTGGGTGGCGATCGCGGCGACCTGCATCACCAGCTCGATGTTTCTCACCGCGCTGGCCCCCAACCTGCTCGCCGTCGAGCTGGTGCGAAAGACCGCGCAGATCGAGATCGCCTGGATCGACTGGTTTAAATACTTCGCTCCCGTCGGCATCCTTCTGCTCGCGGTGTTGCCGCTGCTGGTCTACTGGATCTATCCGCCCCAGGTGAAGGAGGGAACGGAGGTCCAGAGCTGGGCGGCCCAGGAGCTGGAGAAAATGGGCGGGTTCACAAAGCGGGAGATTATCCTGGCAGTTCTGGTCCTGATCGCTCTGGTGATGTGGATTTTTCGCGGGGATGAAGTGAACGCCACCACCGCTGCGCTCATCATTATCTCATTGATGCTGCTGACCAGCGTGGTGACCTGGGATGACATCATCAAAAATTCCGCGGCTTGGAACACGTTGGCGTGGTTCGCGACCTTGATCGCGCTCGCCGACGGCCTCACTCGCGTGGGATTCGTGAAGTGGTTTGCGGAGACCGTCGCCAGTCAACTGACCGACACTCCGCCGGCCATCGCGGTTGCGATGTTGCTGCTGATCAACTTTTTTGGCCACTATTTGTTTGCCAGCGTCACCGCCCACGTTACCGCAATGATTCCGGTGCTGCTCGCGGTCGCGTCGACGATTCCCGGAGTCAACATGCATACGCTCGCTCTCGGTCTCTGCTTGCAGCTCGGCATCATGGGTATTCATCACCCCTTACGCGAGCGGGCCAAGCCCGGTGTACTACGGCAGTGGGTATCTGCCGGCCGCCGACTACTGGCGCCTCGGCGCGATTTTCGGCGTGATCTTCTTCGCCGTATTTCTGGCCATCGGCGTTCCTTGGATGCTGTTCATACGGTAAACCGCGAATTTTGAGATACCAGGATGATTCAAATTCAGCTCACGAGGAGATTTCGCGAAATAATCCCGCCTTTGGCGGCAGCGCTCATTATTGGTTGCACACCTTTATATTTGTCGGATACACACACCACGTCTACTCCGAGGTCACAGTCTTTCAATGTCGCCGAACTGGCGCACGAACCGGTGGCAACACTTGGCCTTGTCACCCCGGCCGGTCTCCAGGGCTTCAACCCGCCTCTGTCTCACGCCCTTAACGCGGCGCTCTCGGAAACGTCCCCTCCCATCCGCGGAATTGCGGCTCATGAGACAGTGAACGTACTCAATCAACAGGGCCTGGCCGCGGAGTACGGCGCGCTGATCGCGGGCTTTGGTCGAGGCGGCATTCTGGAGAGCGAACCGCTACAACGGATCGGATCGGCACTCTCCTCCCGCTACGTGCTGCTACCAGGGCTCGCGGAGTTCAATCAAGTCATAATTGATCGGCTTTCGATTTATGGCTGGAACTTTATTCAGAGTCGGGTCACTACCTCAGGCTGTGGCTGCAGCTCTGGGACACACAGACGGGGAAGATTCTTTGGGAGTCAGCTGGGGAAGTCACCGTGGCGACCAAGCTACTTACTTCGGAGCAGACCGTCGCTCTTGACGAGATCGCGCGGAAGCTGTGGCTGCGCATGATCCAGGATAACCTGCTCGAAGGAAAACTGGATCGTGTTTTTTCTTCACCGGTTGAGAGAGAAGACTAGATAAATATGCACGCTATAAATTATTTGGTGCATTTCTCGAACATCCTGATGGTTGTATCGTATTCGGTGCGGGATTTTGTGGCTGCGCTGGTTTGCGGTTGCCGCCGCGCTTACCAACATCCCGTACTTCCTCCTTCAGGGTACTGTGCTCTGGCCACCGGTTCTCTGGGCAGTCGTATTCACGGCCATCAATCTCTACCAGATCGCGCGTATCTACCTGGAGCGACGTCCGGTAGTGCTCTCCCAGGACGAGCAAAAGCTCTATGATTTGGGATTCCGTTCGCTTCGTCCCCGCGAGTTCATTTCACTGTCGCTCGTGGGGGAATGGAAGAATGCCGAGGCCGGTGAGAGAGTCATAACCGAAGGGGAGCCGGTGTCGTCCGTGAGCATTCCGATCACCGGAAGGCAGACGTCACAAGCAGGGTCGATGTATCGGGGCCCTGGCACCGGGGCACCTCATCGGCACTGCGCTGGCGCTCACCGGCGAACCCTCACCGGTGGAAGTAACCTTCACCGAGCCCGCACGCTACATGTGCTGGTCGCTTCCAAGCCTGCGCCGGTTCATGGACACGCGGCCGGACCTGCGCGTGGCGCTGCAAGGTCTCGTGAACCGCGACCTGGCCGGAAAACTGGAATCTTCAAGTGAAAGAGACATAATTGTGGTCGAGAAAGCGGCCCGCGTTGTTGGCGTGATCTTCTGCGCCGTGTTTCTGGCCACGGCGTGCCGTGGATGCCGGCGATACGGTGAGCCGGCGGAACCACAGAAGGAGATAAGGCTATGGCTTCGAACGATTTTCGCATCGAGCACGATTTCCTCGGCGACCGCGAGGTTCCGGCGGACGCCTATTACGGCGTCCAGACGCTGCGCGGCGCGGAGAACTTTCCCATTACCGGCTACCGATCATCCGGCGCGTTCCGCGCCATTGGGCATCGTGAAAAAAGCGGCGGCGCTCGCCAACCGCGATACCGGTCACATCGAGTCCAAGATCGCCGACGCGATTGCTCGCGCTGCCGACGATGTCATCGCCGGTAAGCTCGACGGACCAGTTCATCGTCGATCCGCTCCAGGGCGGCGCCGGAACGTCCATCAACATGAACGCCAACGAGGTGATCGCCAACCGCGCCCTCGAGCTGCTCGGGCATCCGAAAGGCCGATACGAGGTGATCAGCCCGAACAGCCACGTCAACATGGCCCAGTCCACCAACGACTCCTTTCCAACCGGGGTTCGCATCGCCACTGCTCCTCGGCAGGAAGCTAATGGAGGAGCTGCGGCGCCTGCACGAAGCCTTTGCCGCAAAGGAGAAAGAGTTCAGCGGAATGATCAAGATGGGCCGACGCATCTCCAGGACGCGGTGCCGATTCGCCTCGGTCAGGAGTTCGGCGCGTACCGTCGCGTCATTGGTCGCGATATCGAACGCATCCGAGGCGTCGGACTGCAGCTGCTCGAAGTGAACATGGGCGCGACCGCGGTCGGCACCGGGCTGAACGCCGATCCCGCCTATATCGAGTTCGGGGCAAAATACCTCGCCGAGTTCATTGGCTTGCCGATCAAGCGCGCCGAGGATCTGGTCGACGCGACTCAGAACACCGACGGCTACACCGAGATTTCGGCGGCTCTCAAGGTTTGCATGATGAACCTCTCCAAGATCGCCAACGATCTGCGGCTGATGGCGTCGGGGCCGCGCTGCGGGCTCGGCGAGCTGAACCTGCCGCCGCGCCAGCCGGGATCGAGCATCATGCCGGGAAAAGTGAACCCGGTGATGGCAGAGGTGGTGAATCAAGTGGCGTTCCAGGTGATCGGCAATGACAATACGATTTGTCTATCTTCGGAGGCCGGCCAGTTCGAGCTCAACGTTATGGAGCCGGTGCTGTTCTTTTAACCTGCTCCAGTCGATCAGCATCATGACCAATGTCTTCGCGGTCTTCTTCGCGAATATCTGGTGGAAGGACTTACCGCCAATACCGAACGCATGAGCGCCTATGTTGACGGCAGCGTCGGTGTGATCACCGCGATCAACCCGCATGTCGGCTACGAGACCGCGGCGCGTATCGCGGGCGAGGCGATTGCCACCGGCAAACCTGTCCGCGAGCTAATCCTGCGCGATAAGCTGCTTACCAGCGAGCAGCTCAACGCCATTCTCGAGTCCCCCCCCTTTTCGAAATGACCAGTCCGGGCATCGCCGGGGCGAAACCTGCAAAGCAGGAGCACGTTTGGAAGGATCAGGACCAAAACGAGCATTAGGGTTCGAGTCCGACCGAGCGGAACCAACATCCCACCCTTATCAACACCAAAACGTGATTGCGACGGCACCGGGAGTCACTGAATGAGTCGCGCAGATCAAACGCTTCGGCCTCTTTGGCGGCCCAGTGTTGGGGCTGCTCTGTTACCATCTGCTGCCGCTTCATTACACGGGCGGCGCTGGCGAGTGGATCGAATTCTCCCGGCCGCGCCACACTGGGCATGATGGTTTGGATGGCCACGTGGTGGGTCACCGAGGCGGTCGATATCGAGGTTACCGCGCTCCTGCCCATCGCGATCTTCCCGCTGTTCGGCATTGCGTCTCTCAGCAAAGTTCTCCCAGCCGATGCGGCGGATGTGATTTTTCTCTTCATGGGCGGCTTCATCATCGGTCTTGCGATCGAGCGCTGGGGGCTCGACCAGCGCATCGCTTTTTTCACTCTTGAAGCTGGTCGGCGCCCGCCCGGGCGCGATCGTCGGCGGCTTCATGGCGGTCACCGCTTTCCTGAGTATGTGGGTGTCGAACACAGCGTGCGCAGCCATGATGGTGCCGATCGGATTGAGCGTCATCGACCTGGTCTTGCGGAGCCGCACCGGCATCGGTCTCAAGGAATCGGCAGGCATACCCCAGGATCGCATTCCCGAGCGCAACTTCGCCACGGGTTTGCTGCTATCTATTGCCTATGCCGCATCGATCGGCGGAATTGCGACGATTATCGGCTCTCCGCCTAACGGCATCGCCGTGCGTTACATGCAGCAAACGTTTCAGAAGGAGGTGACCTTCTTCGACTGGATTTTGATCGGCGGGCCGTTCACGCTGATCTTCCTGCCGATCGCCTGGTTGCTGATTACTCAAGTGCTGTTTCGTTCTGACATCGGCGAAATTCCGGGTGGCCGCAAGCATTTCGACGAACAGTACCGCAAGCTGGGACCACTCACCCGCGGCGAGAAGGTGGTATTGGCCGTGTTTTCCGTGACCGCCTTTCTCTGGACCTGCAGCCCATTGCTCAAACCGATCGTCATCGCCGGCGTGAAGCCGCTGGCGGGGCTCTCCGACACCGGCATCGCCATGCTGGCAGCGATGGCGCTGTTTCTGATTCCGGTGGATCGCGCCAATTGCATCCGCGCCATGGACTGGCGCACGGCTGTGAAACTCCCCTGGGTGTGCTGATGTTGTTCGGCGGCGGCCTCACGCTCGCAGCTGCGATTGAAGCGAACGGCGTCTCGGGTTTCATCGGCAACGCGAGTCGAGGCTTTGCCGGTTTGCAGCCCGTTGTACTCCTGCTTGCTATTACGACGATGACCGTGTTCCTTTCCGAGCTCACCTCCAACACCGCGCAGGTGGCGACCATGCTTCCGGTGCTTGCTGCGATGGCCCCACAACTCGGAATCGATCCTTATGCCCTGGTTATCGCGTGCACGTTGGGCGCGAGCAGTGCGTACATGATGCCGGTGGGGACGCCGCCCAATGCGATTGTCTTCGGAACCGGGCTGGTGCGCATGCCGCAGATGATGAAAGCGGGTTTCTGGCTGAACCTTGCCGGCATCCTGGTCATAACCGCGTTGTGCGCTCTGCTTCTATGAAGTCACGATCGAAGCCCGGGCGGTCAGCGAGCGTCCCGCCAATGAACGAAAGCCGCGCACCGGCAGACAAAAAGGGAAACCAAGGCATGCATACTCCGCCACTTCACCTGTGTGTTTGCTGATCGTCGTGTCGTCATATGGGAGCAGCACACGGCTCGGAACCGCTCCGAGCAGAGCCGGAATCTCTCCAACGCGCGGCGCCCGAGTTGATCGCGCGACTCAAAGCTGACCCTTACAATTATTTTCGCTTCGTTAACCGCCCTTGGATCGCGCGGGTCTGCGAGGTGTTCGGCAGGGATCTTGAAGAGCTGCCAATTGTTCGGTTGCACGGCGACGCGCATGTCGAACAGTTCGCAATGACCCGCGATGCATGGGGACTCGACGACTTCGACGACTCCTCTCGAGGTCCAGCGGTCATCGATATCGTGCGGTTCCTGGGCTCCATCGATCTTGTCGCTCGTCAACGTTCCTGGAAAAACGATCGGGAAAAACTGTTCGATCGCTTTGTCGATGGCTATAAGCGCGGTCTTACTGAGCCCGATTATCTGCCTGCGCCGCCTGATATCGTGCATCGGTTACGCAGTCAGACGCCAGCTACACGCTCGAAGCTTCTTGTGTGGGCTGAGAGCAAGATGCAACCCTTGCCCGATCCTGCAATGAAAGCTGTGGTCGCGGCAATCGACGCCTTCGCGCGGGTCGTGCTGCGCGAGCGGTCAGATCTTGCGCCGGACTACTTTCGCGTCGTTCGAGCTGGCTCGGTGCAAAGCGGCATCGGTAGCGGCGCCAGCCCGAAAATTATGGTGCGCGTGCAGGGCCCGTCCGAGCAGCCAGCCGACGATGAGATCCTCGAGTTAAAAAAGATCGAGGATCTCAGTGGCCTGCGATGCCTCAAGATACCGGCGGTTCAACCCACGCTCCGCATCATAGATGGAAGCAAACGGCTCGGTCGGCTCAAGTACAATATACTGGCGGCTGGACCCGAAATAGTCGTCCCTGACGTCGCGGTCCGGGGGCAGCGGTTAGAGGACTGGTGGATGCGCAGCCTGGATCCTTCCTACCGTCAAGTTAGTTTGACGGAGCTCCAATCCGTCCGAGATCTCTTTGCCATCGCGTACGATTCCGGCGTGCAGCTGGCGCGGGCCGGCTTCAGGACCGGACGGTGCAGCTGAGCGACTACGACCGGAAGCGACTACTCGGGGCGACGGCCAGACTCGAGAAACGGTATCGCAGGGAAGCCTCGAAACTGGTCGATGATCTCCTCCATGGATGGCAGGAGCTCGGCGGTCGATGAGTCTGTTCGCGAGGATCCGCAATTGGCGGCAGCATTCCGCGTGCAGGCCGGGTCCGCTAAAGATCGCTATGTTAATTGAGAGTAAAGCGGCCGTCGATCTAAGTTGGTCGACGCAATTCAAGGAAACTTGCAATGATCAACTGGCTTCTCATCTTCGTCCCGGTCGTCATCATTCTTGAGCACGTGGCGCCGCAGGCCCACACTTGGATTTTTTTTGCCGCGTGTGTGGCCATTATTCCAATTGCTTCGCTCATCGTTAAGGCTACCGAGCATATCGCGTCACGGACGGGCGATGCCGTCGGCGGACTGCTTAACGCGACCTTCGGCAACGCCCCCGAGTTGATTATCGCGACGGTTGCCCTAAAAGCCGGACTGTTCGACATGGTGCGGGCTTCGCTCATCGGCGCGATACTGGCGAATCTCCTGCTGGCTCAGGGAGTCGCCTTCCTTCTCGGCGGACTACGCTACCGTAATCAGGAATACAACTCCGCTGCAACGCGGGTCTACAGCTCTATGATGCTCATCGCAGTCATCAGCCTGGTAGTGCCGAGCTCATTCAGCCGCTTCTTTTCGTCGGTGGCGACGATGCGCCAAGAGCAACTTCTAAATTTGGGCATGGCGTTCGTCCTCTTGATCACCTATGGGTTGTACCTCCTGTTCATGCTCAAGACTCACCCGGAATTTTTCGCGGCTGCAGGCGGTCAAGAAGAACATCATAGCGAGGGCGAGCATTGGGGAATGCCCAGAGCGGTCGGCAGCCTGCTCGTCGCCTCGGTGTTGGCGGCATGGATGAGTGAGATCCTGGTTGGGGCGGCTGAAGGGACTGGCAAAGCGTTGGGCATGTCGCAGACCTTCATTGGCATCGTCTTTCTGGCCATCGTCGGTGGCGCCGCTGAGAGTGGATCGGCGATCGCCATGGCGCGAAAAAATAAGCTGGATCTAACCGTGGGCATCGCCCTCGGCAGTTGTATCCAAATCGCGTTGTTTGTCGCCCCTGCACTGGTGTTGATGAGTTATGCGCTGGCCCCCCAGCCGCTTGAGCTTGCCTTCGGCAGGGCCGAGCTTGGCTCGCTGTTATTCGCTGTTTTGATCGGCGCGATGGTTTCGGGGGACGGGCGATCGAACTGGTATAAGGGCGTGCAACTCATCACGGTGTACCTCATTATGGCATTCTTATTTTACTTCATGCCGGAGGCGGCGCCGCGATGAGCGATAGCGCCGTTGTCGAAACGATTGGCCTCGGCGAGCGGGGGCGCGCTTATTTGCGCCGTCGTTACGCCATTCTTTTCTACACGCTGATGTCGACGATCGTGGCCGCTCCCGTTTTCGCCGCCCTGGAGCTTCCCGGAGTTCTGATCGAGTCGTTACTCGCCGCCAACTTGCTCGCCGCGGTGCTGCCGGTCAGCGCCGGCAGAGGTCGGGGCGTGCTGCTCGGCCTGATGATTTTGGTGTGGCTGGCCAGGTCAGCCATCGCCTGGCTCGAGTATCCGGCGCTCTCGGCAATGACTCTGGGAATCTGGACGGTGATTGGGTTGTTCGCGGCATCCGGCGCGCTGCGCTTCGCCTGCGCGCAGCATCGGTCGACGGCGAGCATCTCTATGCGGCGCTCAGCGCCTATTTTCTCGCGGGAATTTTCTTCGGCCGTTATATTGGATCCTGGAACAGAGCTGGCCTGGGTCCTTCGTTTTCACGGGTGGTTTCTCGCGCATGAGCGCGTTCTGTTTCAGTTTTGTCACATTAGCGACAGTGGGCTATGGCGATATCGTACCGCGCGCAGACTGGCACGCGGCTTGGCGATCGTCGAGGGCGTTGGCGGACAGCTTTTTCTAGCGGTGATGGTGGCTCGTTTGGTAAGCCTCTACGGGCGCCACACATATATCGATTAGCCGGACGGAGGCAGCACAATGAACCAACGAGCAGACGCACTGGTATTTCTCGGCGCAACCGGTGTCTCGCCGACAAATTTAGGTTATCACGATTCGTCGGAATCGGTTCGACTACAGCGGATGCGGCCAGTTCGTACATTGGACTAAGGTCCAATATACCTGGTTTCGACGGTGCGCTAGAAAAATAGTTTAGATTAGGAAGATTATCGAGCGCCAAGAGAGGGCTGGTCTGAATCATTGCCCTCGACCGATGCGCAAACACTGCCGGACGGATGTCGTCGGGCCGAATCGAGGCAACCCGTGAAAAACCCCATCGTCGATGTCACTGAGCAAAAGCGCTTGAACGAGGCGCGCGAGGCGCAAGTTCCGTGGAAGAAGTGGGGACCGTACTTGAGGAGCGGCAGTGGGGAACGGTGCGCGAGGATTACAGCGACGATGGCGATGCCTGGAATTACTTCACCCATGACCAGGCGCGCTCGCGGCGTATCGCTGGGGCGAAGACGGGCTGGCGGCATCTCCGACGACAAGCAGCGGCTGTGCTTCGCGCTGGCGCTGTGGAACGGGCAGGACCCGATCCTCAAGGAGCGGCTGTTTGGGCTGACCAACAGCGAAGGCAACCACGGCGAGGACGTCAAGGAATACTACTTTTACCTCGACAGCACGCCGACCCATTCGTACATGAAGTATCTCTACAAGTATCCGCAGGCGGAGTTTCCCTACGACGACCTCGTCGAGACGAACCGCAGCGCGGCCGCAACGAGCTGGAATACGAGCTGATCGACACCGGCATGTTCGACGACGACCGCTACTTCGACGTGTTCGTCGAGTACGCCAAGGCAGACGCCCGAAGACATCCTGATCCAGATCACGGTTCACAATCGCGGGCCGGAAGCAGCGCCGCTTGCACGTGCTTGCCGACGCTGTGGTTCCGCAATACCTGGTCGTGGGAGCGAAGATCGAGCCGCAAGCCGGTTGCGCGGACGGCGCGACGGGCACGATCCAGGCGTCGCATCCCGAGCTGGGTGACTACTCGTTGGCATGCGAAGGTGCGCCGAGCTGCTGTTCACCGAGAACGAGACGAATGCCGCACGGCTTTGGGGCATGCCGAACGTGTCGCCGTACGTCAAAGACGCGTTTCAACAATTACGTCGTCTCTGGACAGCAGGATGCGGTGAACCCGGCGCAAGACGGGACGAAAGCCGCGGCGCATTACGTCCTGGATGTGCCGGCAGGTGAGTCAGACAGTTGTCCGGCTTCGGCTTGTCGAGCCAGCCCAGCACAGGCTAGCGCGTTCGGCAAGGACTTCGACGACGACATTTCAAGCACGCCGTCGCCGAAGCGGACGAGTTTTACGACCGCATCACGCCGACCTCGCTGAACGAAGATCAGCGCTGGTGCATGCGCCAGGCGTTGGCGGGCATGCTGTGGACGCAAGCAGTTCTACTACTACGATGTCGACCGTGGCTGCAAGGAGCATGGCGCGATCCGCTCGACGTCAGCGCGCAAGGCAGGGTCGCGCAACGGCCAGTGGCTCCACATGTTCAACGCCGACATGATCTCGATGCCCGACAAGTGGGAGTATCCGTGGTATGCGGCGTGGGATCTGGCTTTTCACACGATTGCGCTTGCGCTGGTCGATCTCGACTTTGCCAAGGAGCAACTCTAGCTGATGCTGCGCGAGCGGTACATGCATCCCAACGGCCAGATTCCCGCCTATGAATGGAATTTCGGCGACGTCAATCCGCCGGTGCACGCCTGGGCCACGCTCTTCGTCTACTGAAGATAGAGCGAGCGACTCGGGACGCGCGACCTCAGTTTCTGGAACGGTGTTTCAGAAGCTGCTGCTGAACTTCACCTGGTGGGTCAATCGCAAAGATCCTGACGGGCGCAACGTCTTCGCAGGTGGCTTCCTGGGACTGGACAATATCGGCGTCTTCGACCGCAGCGCGCCGCTGCCGACCGGCGGCTATCTGGAGCAGGCTGACGGCACCGCCTGGATGGCGTTTTACTGCCAGAACATGCTGCAGATCGCGCTCGAACTGGCGCTGAACACGATCCGTCGTATGAAGACATCGCGTTCAAGTTCTTCGAGCATTTCCTGTGGATCGCCTATGCGATGGATCACGTTGGCGAGCGACGACGAGATGTGGGACGAGGAGGACGGCTTTTTCTACGACGTGCTGCGCCTGCCCGACGGCCAGGCTATCCGCTTGAAGGTGCGCTCGACTGGTGGGGCTGCTGCCGCTGTGCGCCTCGACCGTCTTCGAGGCGACGATGCTGCGAGCGATCCCGGCTTGAGCGAGCTGATTGCGCTGGTTCATGAAGCGCCGTCCCGAACTGACGGCAATATGCGCCGACCCGAGGAAGCTTGGCGTCAATGACCGTCGACGTCCTCGCTATCCTGGACGAGACGAAGCTGCGCGCGTGCTGGCGTGATGCTCGACGAGAACGAGTTTCTTAGCCCCTACGGCATTCGCTCGCTCTCGCGCTATCACCTGGACCATCCATTCTGTTCAAGTCGACGGCCAGGAGTACAGAGTCGATTACCAGCCTGCCGAATCGAACACCGGGCATGTTCGGCGGCAACTCCAACTGGCGAGGACCGATCTGGATGCCGGTCAACAGCCTGATCGTTCGGGCGTTGCTGAACTGTACACCTATTACGGCGACGAATTCACGGTCGAATGCCCGACCGGATCCGGTAACCAGATGACGCTGTATCGAGGTGGCTGAGGAGATCGTCAACCGCCTGACCAGCATCTTCCTGCGCGACACAACGGCCAACGGCCGGTGTTACGGCGGGATCAACGAAGTTCCAGGACGACCCGCACTGGCGCGATTATTGCTGTTTTACGAGTACTTTCACGGCGACAACGGCGCGGGCTGGGCGCGAGCCACCAGACGGGATGGACCGGTTTGGTCGCGCCCCTGCTAGATTTATTTGGCCGTCTCGATGCTAAGACCGTGCTTGAGACCGAACGCGGGCACGTGTTCGCCCGGCTTGTGCGGGAGCAGGTGACCGGAGAAAAGACGGACGAGAAGGAAGCAGGGGCAATGCGCTCTGCGTGAAATCCTGCCCTATTCCAGATCGTTCGAATCCATCTGCAAGCTCATCTCCAGACAAGGCCTGGGAGCACAAGGTAATTAATAGCCGCTATAGAGTCCGATCTGATATCGAATTGCTCCAACAGAATGACGCTCAATCTTCTCGTGCTGAGCGTTCTTACACTTTATGGCTGTGAGGACCTGGTTATACGCGACACGTCGAGTCTGCTCATTCCCAGCTTTCACCGGTCTGAAATTCTTGGCCTTGTGGCAAGATCTAACGACCTTTGCCGGCGTCCCCGACTTACTGGCAATGCTCAAGCGGCAGTCAAGCGGGGGATAACCCGAGGATGGCGGGCATCAGGGGCGTCTTTCAAATCGCCTGGGTCTACTACGGCTTGTTGATTGTTTCGCGGCCGGTGGTGCCTGGAACATGATCGGGATAGTGATTAATTTCGTGAACGTCGGCGCGTATATGTATTTTGTCCGCAAAGCGAGGCTGTAACCATTGCAATGAAGGCGTCCGACGATGTTATCTATTTGTTCTTCGCCGATAGGGTCTGGACGAGGCAGCAACGCTTCGAGGATTACCAATCATGCGATCATCAGCCTACCTTTCGCTCTACCAAATCAATACCCGCGTTTGGCTGACTGAGCTTTCGCGAGAACGCGGTAAGCGCGCGACGCTGGACGGCACCTTCGTCCTCGCGGCGACTCTTAGGACAAGATGCGCGCATTGTTTCAACATCGCGCAAAGGTCGATCGTCCGCGCTACGTCAGCGGCCCCAACCTAAGCTCGAACGGACGTGGAAGTCCCAAGCGCAGGCGGTGAAATAGGGTCCTGCACCGGCATTCGTTGGGTAATGACTAACGCAGAAGAAGGAGCCGATCCAATGAATGCACCCTCCACGCCTGATCTGGATATCGAGAAGCGTCTAGCCGGAAGACTGCTAGATGTCCTCATCCGGGCCGGGTTGGTCTTCGCTATGGCGGTGTTATGCTACCAGATCTTTTCGCCGTTTCTCGCTCTGATGGTGTGGGCGCTGATCCTGGCAGTGACGCTTTATCCGGCGCATCAAAAGCTGGCGCACAGAATGGGAGAGAAACAGGGGCTTGCGGCCACAACGTTGGTGCTCGGCGGTATCGCGCTGATCGGAATTCCTACTGCCGTGCTGATGTTCGAGCTAGGCGATTCAGTTCAAGACTTTATCGGCCGTGTGCGCGACAACACCCTGCAGATTCCCGCACCCTCGCCGGGGGTTGCCGAGTGGCCGATCGTCGGCAAGAGGATCCATGGGCTTTGGTCGCAGGCTCATTCGGATTTGCCGGCAGTCGTTCAGAGCCTGCAGCCGAAGCTCGGCGACGTAGCGAAAAACGTGTTGGGGATTGTTGCCAGCATCGGCGGCGCGCTGTTGCTGTTTCTGGTCTCCTTCATCATTGCCGGAATCATTATGGCCTTCGGCCAGTCGGGCGCCAGAAGCACCGTGTCCATTTTCGATCGCATCGTCGGCACAGGGCAGGGCGAAGAATTTGCACAGCTGTCCACGGCGACCATCCGCGCGGTGGCGTTAGGTGTCCTCGGCGTGGCGTTCATCCAGGCGATCGTCGTGGGCTTGTATGATGATCGCCGGCGTTCCATTTGCAGGCGTGCTCGCATTGATAGTGCTGATACTGGGAATCGCGCAGGTGCCGGCCCTGCTGGTCACTGTACCGGTCATCGTCTACATCTGGGCTGAGTGGGGACTACGGTACCGCGGCGGCCGTTATTTACACCGTGCTGCTGGTAGTTGCCGGCATGCTCGACAACGTGCTGAAACCGCTGCTGCTGGGTCGAGGTGTCGATGCGCCGATGGTCGTCATTCTGCTGGGCGCGTTGGGCGGCTTGGCAACCCAGGGCGTCCTGGGGATGTTCGTCGGCGCAACGTTGCTGGCCCTGGGTTATCAGATCTTCATGCGGTGGGTCGCTACCAATCCTGACAAGGTACCGACGGAGCGCAAATCGCAGGCTGCGAGTTGAGTGGCGTGCGGGGCATGTCTGCAAATAGATTGCGAACGCGGGCGGTGGGGCTGGCAGCGGCTGCATTTCTCAGCGGCTGCACTATGGTTGGACCTGACTTCAAGCGACCCCAAGTGCCCTCCTGGCTGGCCGATTGGACCGGCGGTTCACTCGAGTCGCTGGACGCTGCGACGCGAGGTCTGCGCAGCGGGCTAGTTCAGGAGTGGTGGCGCAGCTTCAACGATCCCGTGCTCGACCACCTCGTCGCCGAGGCGCAGCGCGTGAATCCCAATGTGCGGACCGCCGGCATGCGGATCATGGAAGCGCGCGCTCAACTCGGGGTCGCCGGCAGCTTGCTCTACCCGCAGGTGCAGCAGGCCACTGGCGATGCGCTCTGGGCGGGAGAGGAAAGGTCGAAAGGAAAGGACATCAGCGCGCTGTCTTTCAGCGCCGGGCTGGGTATCGGCTGGGAAATCGATTTTTGGGGCAAGTTCAGGCGCAGCATCGAGGCCGCGGATGCCGGCTATTTTGCCAGCATCGCCCAGTACGATGACCTGCAGGTGCTGATGGCCGCCCAAGTGGCCAGCTTCTACTGTTCGATCCGTACCGTGGAAGCGAGGCTGGTGATCGCTCGCGAAAATGCAGCCTTACAAAAGCGCAGCTTGGAGATTACCGAGCGGCTATTCAAGGGTGGCACCGAGTCCGAATTGGATGTGCAACAGGCGAAGGCCTTGTATCTTGGCACGCTGTCCACCATACCTCAGCTGGAGGGCGTACAACGCCAGACAGAAAATGCACTGAGCACATTGCTCGCCAGAGCTCCGGGCCCATTACCTGAAATGGCTGCAGGCAAAGACGTGATCCCGCAGGCTGAACTGGACGTCATCGTCGACATGCCGGCCGATTTGCTGCGCCGCCGCCCGGACATCAGGGCGACAGAAATGCAGTTGGCCGCTCAATCCGCCCTGATCGGCGTGAGCGTGGCGGACCTCTATCCATCGATATCGCTGTTGGGATCTGTTGGACTGTCCGCCACGACTTTGAGTGGGGCGCCGCGGGTGCTGAGCTGGGCGCTTCGGCCCGAGCCTGGTCTGGAACGTGTTCGACTATGGCCGACTCACCAACTCCGTACTGGTCCAGGACGCCCGATTCCAGCAGTTGTATGAACAGTATCAGGACGCGGTGTTGCGGGCGGCCCGCGAGGTCGACGACGCGGCGGTTGGCTTCGTCAAAACCGGAGAGCAGATCGCGCTGCTCGCAGACGCCGTGAAGGCCGCGCAGCGCTCGCTGGACATTGCCGCCCTGCAGTACCGTGAAGGGCTGACCGACTTCGAGCGCGTGCTAGACTCTCAGCGAACGCTGTTCAGCCAACAGGAACTTCTGGTCACCAACCGTGGCAACCTGACACAGAACCTGATTGCTCTTTACAAGGCCATGGGTGGCGGCTGGGAGCAGGGCCGAACACGGCCCGTGCTGGACGATGCGACGCGGGAAACCATGGGCCAACGCAGTAACTGGAAAGGCATACTGGACGACCCCGCTACCGGCGCCCGGCGCTGATGCTCCACAAAGCCGTCCCGGAACGGCAAGACCATGAGTCAAGAATCCGCGAAGCCGGACGAGACCCCGGCCCCGATGAGACAACGTCGCCGCCGTCCAAGCCGGACGAATCCCCGGCTCCGATAGGAGAGAAATCGCCGCCGTCCGCGCCTGGCAAGGGAAGCCGGCTGGGCGCGATCATCGTGCTGATACTGATCGTCGCGAGCCTGGCCTGGTATTTCGTTTCGGATCGCCTGACCCCGTATACCTCGCAGGCCAGGATTCAGGCCTTCGTCGTGCCGGTGGCGGCCGAGGTATCGGGCACCGTGCTGAAGGTGCACGTCAAGAACAACGATGAGGTGCAGCCCGGGCAGCGCCTGTTCGATATCGATCCGACCCAGTACCGGATCGCGCTTGAACGCAGCCGTTCAGACTACGAGTCGGTGCGTCTTTCGGTGAATGCCTCGACGGCGGCGGTGGAAGCGGCCAAGGCGTCACTGCAGGCGGCTGTGGCAAATCATGTCTACGCACAGCAGGATGCGACGCGACTGGAAGAGATCCATGCCGAAGATCCAGGCGCGCTCTCTGTCCGCCGCGTCCAGAGTGCACAGGCCAACCGGATCACGGCCCACAGTCAGGAGAAGAAAGCCGGGGCGGATCTGCGCAAGGCCCAGGAAACAGCGGGTGAAAGCGGTGAAAAGAACGCGCAACTGTTGAGTGCACGCGCGGCGATCGAGAAGGCCGAGCTGGATCTCAAACGTACTCGAAGTGGTCGCTCCCGCCCGCGGTTCGGTCACCGACCTGCGCACCGACGTCGGGCAATTTGCGCAGGCCGGCGCGCCGGCGATGACTCTGATCGCCATGCACGATCTCTGGATCAGCGCGGACATGACCGAGAACAACCTCGGCAACGTCAAACCCGGCGACAAGGTGGCGATCATGCTCGACGTGATGCCGGGCGAAGTGTTGAAGGGGCGCGTACGCAGCGTAGGTACCGGCGTCGGTCCCGAAAAGCAACCTCAACCCGGCACCCTGCCTGCGGTCGAGAACAGCCGCGACTGGCTGCGGCAGGCACAGCGCTTCCCGGTGGCCGTGGAGTTCGACCCGTCCGAACGCGAGCGACTGCGTGGGGTGCGAATAGGGGGCCAGGCCGACGTGCTGATCTACACAGGAGACCACCCCGTGATGAACTGGCTTGCCGGGGTCTTCATCAGTTTGATGAGCTACGTTTCGTATCTCTATTGATTGCGGCAGATGGACCGGGCCGACAAAGCGGTACTGCGGTTGGGCGTAGGCCTGGGCCTGTCCGCGCTGATCGCCTACGGACTGGCGCTGCCGGCGCCATTCGTGGTCTGCGTGTTGACTGTGTTGTTGCTCTGCAAACCAGGACCGCCGATCCCGTTCCTGAAGGGCGCGGTGATGGCCATGGTCATCGCTGCATTGTTGGTGGCGGGCGTGCTGATGGTCCCGATCCTGGAAAACTACGCCGCCACCGGCGTCTTGCTGACAGGCGCATTGCTCTACGCAGTGTTCTTCGCTGGCGCGCGCAGTGCAAATCCGTTGACGATCTTTCTGGTGATTGCCATTACGTTTATTCCTGTGGCCGGTGTCGCCGATCAGGCCTTGGTCACCGGCTCAGCCCGTGGCCGTTGGTGTGGGGCTCGGCACCGGAGTTCTGGTCAGTGGCGTCTCACACGCTTTTTTTCCGGATGCTCCGCGCCAGCCAAGTCGCAGCGGCGCCCGCCGCCGTCAGTCCGGAAACGGCAAGCTGGGCGGCCATGCAGGCCACGCTGGTCGTCATGCCCGTCTTCGTCCTGGCGCTGACCAACCCGGCCTTCTATCTGGCGGCCATCATCAAAACGGTGACACTGGGCCAGCAGGCCGGCTCCACCAGCGCGCAGTCGGCCGGACGCGAGTTGGTGGGGTCCACCCTGATGGGTGCATGGATGGCGGCACTGGTCTGGTTCGGCCTTACGCTGCGGCCGAACTTATGGATGCTGATGTTATGGATGGTGGCTGCAGCGCTATGGGCCGGCGCCAGGCTATTTGGAGTCAAAGCCACGTCTTTTGCACCATCGTTCTGGGCAATGCCCTGGTCACCATGCTGATCTTGCTGGGGCCCGCCATCGAGGACACTGCCATCGGCAAGGATGTCTACGCCGCTTCCGCCGTTCGCGTCACTCTGTTTGTCGGGGTGGCGCTCTACGCATGGGCAACGGTGTGGGCGCTTGAGCGCTGGCGTGCCTCGAGATCCAGAGCGCTGGTCTTCAAGCGCACCTGAACAAGGGAGCAGCACAATGCTGATGAACCTGATGATTGGGCTGCCGACCATGCTGGTATGTCTGGCGTTGCAGGCAGCCTTCACTTTCTGGAGCGTCCGGTTCTACATGCGGGAATCAGGCCGGATGCCACCCGGTAGCGGACTGTTCGCGCAAGTCCGCCCGCTCCTGATCGTGATGATCGTCATGATGCTGGGCAACTTTATCCAGATCATGATCTGGGGAGCTTTGTTCATCTTCCTGGGGGAGTTCAGCGAGTTGTATGAGGCGGTCTACCATTCAGCGGTGAACTTCACCTCGTTGGGTTACGGTGACGTGGTGATGAGCGCGCGATGGAAGCTGATGGGTCCCCTCGAGGCTGCGAATGGGGTACTGATGTTCGGCATGACGAGCGCGGCGCTGATGGCGATCCTGCAGCAGTTGATCAAGGTGCAATTTGAAGCGGGGCCAGAATAGCCACTCGGGCAAAGACCCGCATTGAGCTCAGACGTGGAGCGCTAGCGTTGCAAGTTGGTACGCTCCGGGTCCATCAAAGTGTCATGACCCTATGATTCCCGTATTGCCCCTTAGTCCAATAGCTTTCCCAGACGGT